>NZ_CP046703.1:3452500-4652500 GCF_009873495.1 Nostoc sp. ATCC 53789
GGCAAACCTCCTAGTTGTCTGTGCACTCTCACCTCCTTTATCACTTAGCGATGATTTGGGGACCTTAGCTGGTGGTCTGGGCTGTTTCCCTCTTGACAATGAAGCTTATCCCCCACTGTCTCACTGGCAATGTGTGCTCTGGGTATTCAGAGTTTGTCTCGATTTGGTACCGGTCTCCCAGCCCGCACCGAAACAGTGCTTTACCCCCCAGATATAATCATTACCGCTGCGCCTAAACACATTTCGGGGAGAACCAGCTAGCTCCTGGTTCGATTGGCATTTCACCCCTAACCACAACTCATCCGCTGATTTTTCAACATCAGTCGGTGCGGACCTCCACTTGGTGTTACCCAAGCTTCATCCTGGCCATGGTTAGATCACCAGGGTTCGGGTCTATAAACACTGATTATCGCCCTTTTCAGACTCGGTTTCCCTTTGGCTCCAGCATTCTCGCTTTAACCTACCAGTGCCTATAAGTCGCCGGCTCATTCTTCAACAGGCACGCGGTCAGACTTTTAAATAGTCCTCCCACTGCTTGTAAGCTAACGGTTTCATGTTCTATTTCACTCCCCTTCCGGGGTTCTTTTCACCTTTCCCTCGCGGTACTGGTTCACTATCGGTCACACAGTAGTATTTAGCCTTACGAGGTGGTCCTCGCTGATTCACATGGGATTCCTCGTGCCCCATGCTACTCGGGATTCAGCTACTATCCTTGAGTTTTCAACTACAGGACTTTCACCTTCTTTGGTGCAGTATTTAGCTGCTTCGTTTAACCGCTAGATTCGATATTGCTGTCCCACTACCCCAATCGGTAAACCAATTGGTTTAGGCTCTTCCCCTTTCGCTCACCACTACTTAGGGAATCTCTGTTTTGATTTCTCTTCCTCCAGCTACTAAGATGTTTCAATTCGCTGGGTTGGCTCTCTCCTGCCTATATATTCAGCAGGTAGTATATAGGGTTGCCCCATTCGGAAATCTCCGGCTCAATGTTTGCTTCCAACTCCCCGGAGCATATCGTCGGTAACCACGTCCTTCATCGCCTCTGTGTGCCTAGGTATCCACCGTTAGCCCTTATTAGCTTGACCACTCAATTCATTTGGTGTTTCACAATTTGCATTCACAAAAACAAATAGTTAGTTCTGCTTACCTCGTCACTTCGCACTGATTTTACTCAGCACTCACAACTCAGCACTCAGCACTAAGAATGTCTGTGTCTGCCTGCTATTTTCGCGTTTCTATGCAGTTTTCAAGGTTCTGGCTGAGATACAACTCAGCAGTCTGACACGAGTGTCATGTTGCTGAACTCTCACTCTTTTTTTGTTTATATTCTGAACCATTAATACTTTGAAAGCTTTATACCAATTCTCGACCGACCTAGGTTAGACCAACTTACTATCTATTTAACTGTGTGTTTTTCGATATGTAAGGGGTGTAGGTCTCCCTAAAAAGGAGGTGATCCAGCCACACCTTCCGGTACGGCTACCTTGTTACGACTTCACCCCAGTCACCAGTCCTGCCTTAGGCATCCTCCTCCACGAATGGTTGGAGTAATGACTTCGGGCACTACCAGCTTCCATGGTGTGACGGGCGGTGTGTACAAGGCCCGGGAACGAATTCACTGCAGTATGCTGACCTGCAATTACTAGCGATTCCTCCTTCACGCAGGCGAGTTGCAGCCTGCGATCTGAACTGAGCTCCGGTTTACGGGATTTGCTTGCATTCGCATGCTTGCTGCCCTCTGTCCGGAGCATTGTAGTACGTGTGTAGCCCAAGGCGTAAGGGGCATGCTGACTTGACGTCATCCCCACCTTCCTCCGGTTTGTCACCGGCAGTCTCTCTAGAGTGCCCAACTTAATGCTGGCAACTAAAAACGAGGGTTGCGCTCGTTGCGGGACTTAACCCAACATCTCACGACACGAGCTGACGACAGCCATGCACCACCTGTGTTCGCGCTCCCGAAGGCACTCTTCCCTTTCAAGAAGATTCGCGACATGTCAAGCCTTGGTAAGGTTCTTCGCGTTGCATCGAATTAAACCACATACTCCACCGCTTGTGCGGGCCCCCCCGTCAATTCCTTTGAGTTTCACCGTTGCTTAAGCGTACTCCCCAGGCGGGATACTTAACGCGTTAGCTACGGCACGGCTCGGGTCGATACAAGCCACGCCTAGTATCCATCGTTTACGGCTAGGACTACTGGGGTATCTAATCCCATTCGCTCCCCTAGCTTTCGTCCCTCAGTGTCAGTTACGCCTAGCAGAGCGCCTTCGCCACCTAAGTGTTCTTCCTGATCTCTACGCATTTCACCGCTACACCAGGAATTCCCTCTGCCCCGAACGTACTCTAGCTATGTAGTTTCCACTGCTTTTATCTAGTTGAGCTAGACTCTTTAACAGCAGACTTACATTGCCACCTGCGGACGCTTTACGCCCAATCATTCCGGATAACGCTTGCATCCTCCGTATTACCGCGGCTGCTGGCACGGAGTTAGCCGATGCTTATTCCTCAGGTACCGTCATTGTGTTCTTCCCTGAGAAAAGAGGTTTACGACCCAAGAGCCTTCCTCCCTCACGCGGTATTGCTCCGTCAGGCTTTCGCCCATTGCGGAAAATTCCCCACTGCTGCCTCCCGTAGGAGTCTGGGCCGTGTCTCAGTCCCAGTGTGGCTGATCGTCCTCTCAGACCAGCTACTGATCGTCGCCTTGGGAGTCCATTACACTTCCAACTAGCTAATCAGACGCGAGCTCATCTCTAGGCAGTTAACCTTTCACCTCTCGGCACATCCGGTATTAGCCACCGTTTCCAGTGGTTGTCCCAGACCTAGAGCCAGATTCTCACGCGTTACTCACCCGTCCGCCACTGTGTCCGAAGACACCGTTCGACTTGCATGTGTTAAGCATACCGCCAGCGTTCATCCTGAGCCAGGATCAAACTCTCCGTTTTGTTGTGTTTCGAGTTTGTGTATCCGAAAAAAATATTTTTCGGAATCCTAGTTACTAATTTTGGTTATTATCTTTTTGGGGTTTCCAAAAATTAAAATCCTTTGACGAGGATTGGTTTTTCTTTAAGCTTTCAAAGTATTATGTTTTTCAGGTTCAGTGGTGGTTGGCTTCTCTCGCCTTTCCACTTAACTAGAGTAACTAGTCATCCCCTGGTTTGTCAAGGGGTAAATTTATTTTTTTTTATAAAAGGGCAAATCTCTTGGCTGGCATTACTTTCAAGTGAATGACTTAAGCAATATAGGCAAGGCATAGACGCAGTAGCTGAACTTTATATAGCTAGTTAGTTTTTCTAAATTGGCTCTGATGCAAGCTAAGGATTATAGTAATCATTATCGAAAAAGATAGGAGGCAGTCTTGCTGGAGGGATTTATCCTAAATCCAAATGCCTGAACTAACTATATATAAGAATATAAAAGCATAGTTGTTCCAGAGCCTCCGGTTAAAGGCTCCCATCTTATGACTAGATGCCTACCCCACAAGATTCGTTACAGTGAGTCTAGCGCTGTAGACGGATTTCACAATTTATAATAAGTTTTTGAGAAAAAGCTAAAAACTAGACTAGGCAATAAATACAGATGATCCGACCGCGTAAGGTCTTTGCTCAACATTGGCTCAAAAGTGAAAAGGCGCTCGACGCAATTATAAAAGCAGCGGAGTGTACAGAAAGCGATCGCTCCGTCAAAGGCGATCGCATCCTGGAAATTGGGCCTGGAACTGGTATTCTAACTCGTCGTTTATTACCCTTAGTGCAATCTCTGATTGCAGTAGAGATAGACCGCGACTTATGCCATCTGTTGTCAAAGCAACTGGGTAAGACTGAAAATTTCTTATTGCTGCAAGGCGATTTTCTCACCCTGGATTTACCATCTTATTTGGTAGCCTTTCCCAATTTCCAAAAGCCAAACAAAGTAGTAGCCAATATTCCCTACAACATTACAGGGCCAATCATTGAGAAACTACTGGGTACGATCGCAAATCCCAACCCCGAACCATTTGACTCTATAGTATTGCTGGTACAAAAAGAGGTGGCAGAAAGGTTGTATGCTAAACCAGGATCAAAAACCTTTGGGGCGTTGACCGTGCGGGTACAGTATTTGGCTGAGTGTGAGTTAATCTGCACAGTCCCAGCCTCTGCATTCCATCCAGCGCCAAAAGTTGATTCAGCAGTGGTAAGATTACGTCCCCGAAAAATAGAAATACCAGCGCTTAATCCCCGACAGTTAGAGACTTTCTTGAAGTTGGGGTTTGGTGCCAAGCGCAAAATGTTACGAAATAATTTGCAATCTGTTATAGAACGCGATCGCCTGAGCCACTTACTGGAACAATTAAAAATAAATCCCCAAGCCAGAGCCGAAGATATCAGCGTTCAGCAATGGGTAATCCTAGCAAATGAACTGGCAGTAGAGAGTGGGGAGCAGGGAGTAGGAAATAGATGACAAGATAAAATGGATTTTTTCCCATTCCCCAATTCCGCATTGCCCATTTCCCATTCCCCATTCTTATAAAATGCGTTCCTACAGCTTAATTGCGCCTGCTAAAATCAACTTGTATCTGGAAATCATTGGCGATCGCCCCGATGGTTATCATGAGTTAGCCATGATACTTCAAAGTATCGGACTTTCAGATCAAATTGATGTGCGTTCCATCAGCACTGACAGCATTCGTGTTCACTGCAACCACCCACAAGTACCGACAGATAAAACTAATCTGGCATACCGGGCAGCAGAATTAATGGTCAGGCAATTTCCCGAAGCCTTTGCTAAATATGGCGGTGTGGAGATTACCGTCAATAAGCAGATTCCTGTAGCGGCTGGGTTGGCTGGGGGTTCGACGAATGCAGCAGCTGTGTTAGTGGGTATAGATTTACTGTGGAAGTTGGGATTAACTCAGTCTGAATTAGAAGAGTTAGGAGGTACACTCGGTTCTGATGTCCCATTTTGTGTAGCGGGTGGAACTGCGATCGCAACAGGTAGGGGTGAGCAACTTTCTCTCCTGCCGAGTTTAGATAACATATATATAGTATTGGGGAAATACCGCAGTCTGGAAGTTTCCACACCTTGGGCATACAAAACCTATCGACAGCAGTTTGGTAATTCTTATATTAGAGATACCGATAATTTGGTAGCACGTGCTAGTGCAGTTCATTCAGGAGCAATAGTAAAAGCTATCTTGCATAAAGATACGAGGGAAATTGCCCAAAAATTGCACAATGATTTAGAGCATGTGGTATTGCCAGCCTATCCTCAAGTTTTGCAGTTGCGAGAAGTGTTTGCAAATCAGGAAGGCGTGTTAGGAACAATGATGTCTGGTTCTGGCCCAACAGTATTTGCTCTTTTTGAGTCTCAACAGCAGGCAGAACTAGTTTTGCAGCAAGTAAGGGAAGCAATTATTGATGAGGACTTAGAATTGTTTGTAACTCGGACAATTACGCATGGTATTAAAGTGACATCATCTGTTTAAATAATTCTTTTTCCTTAATTAAGGATAATGTCCCAACTAAAAATCTGAAATCCAAAATCCTATGAGTGACCAAAATTTAACGCCACCAACTGATACTAAAATGTCGGCAGCAGCAAGTCCGTTACGCTGTTTAACTGGGGCAGTAATTTCTGGGGGAATGGGATATGCAATGTATTCGCTGATGATTGCGATCGCTACAAATTTTGCTGCTAAACCCCTCCATTCAATTAATCCATTAGTAATTAAAATTTCCTCTGCTGTTCGGACTCTGGTTGTTGGTGTAGTTGCTTTAGGAAGCGGAATATTTGGTATAGTAGCAATTGGTTTGTTGGCTTTGGGAGTGCAATTATTAATGCAGCAGTTGAGCAAGCAAAAAAGTAGTGAAAACTAGTAATTTGCTTTTAATCAGCAACCTAAAGGTACAAGTTTTTCTAATGCACCATGATTTTTGATCAATTGTAGCTTCGCGTTTTTAGAAGACTGAAAAAGTTGTTGCTGTTTTCTCCAAGTTTTGGGAGAAAGCCCGTGGTGTTGACGAAACTGACGAGAGAAATGACATGTATTTTGATAGCCCAGTGCAATAGCAATCTGGTCGATTGTCTGATTAGTATCTCTAAGTAAAGGACGTGCTGCTGCCATTCGACGCTTAACAATCCAAGCGTTTACAGTTTCTCCTGTTTGTTTGGCTACTCGGTTAGTCAAGTAAGCAGGCGAATAACCAACCGCAAGAGCCACATCAGACAAAGTAATTCCTTGGCGATAATTAGCTTCAATAAAGTCGAAAACCGCTTTCAGTTGGGGAACAGATGGAAAAATGGACTCAGAGTTGAACGATGAAGGTGGTGATTGAGCGGCTTGATGAGAGTTAGTAGCGTACCAATACCTCAAAAAAGCTTGCTTTTCTAATCGGACAGCGATCGCTCTGAGCAAATCTTCTATACTAGAGGGTTTAGTCAGATAATCATCCGCTCCCAACTCCATACCTTTGCGAACATCTGTTTGAGTATTACTCCCAGTCAAAAAAATGAAAGGAATAATTGCTGTGTGAGGATCTTGGCGCAACCTAGCCAAAACGGTGTAGCCATCCATATCTGGCATTTGAATATCGCAAATCACTAAGTCGGGTAAATGCTGTTGTGCTTTCTGGATACCAGCTACTCCATCTTCAGCACCTATGGTGTCAAAACCTTGAGCCTCAAGAACTTCTAAGAAGAGATTGCGAGTAACAGCATCATCTTCAATTACAAGAATTTTTTTCGACGATTCGTATCTCATTTTTCCATCACTAGGATTTTTGTGGCAGGGAATGATGACCAAATTCTATGCCGAGTCATTTGTCAAAAAAGTTATGTGTGTTGAGTTGAAAATATTATTAATTAACAACTCAGAACACTACCATTAGGAAACCAGCAAATCTCTAATTCTGGCTGTAGCACCAATGAAGAGTTAGATTAAACTAACGTAATAAAGGCCAGAATCAATATCCCTAGTCACTCGGTTAAATAAGTCAGTGCTATAGCCATTGATGAGTTGCTAATCATAAATTTCTAAAATCATCATGGTGCTATTGGCTATTTATAAATAAATGGAATTCAAAAGAATCAGAAGTTATTTAGTGCTTTTAAAGATAATTTTAACAATAAAAAGAGAGATTTTTATATTGGTAATATAAAGATATTATTGCTAGATACATAAGTAAGCACTATCTTAGTATTCATTCAATATTAGAAGAGTAAAATAGTGTTTATTCTTACTGACCGATAATTATTTTTTATAAATTAAAACCAGATATATAAGACTTGATATAGTCAAAATTACAATATCAAAAAACTACCTTTTTTATCCTTTTGACTATATTAATAAAATTAAGGCCAATATCTGATGTTTATGCTTTAACCTAATTCACATAGATATACATAACTGACTTCTACCCATTAGATATAACAATAATGCAGTTTTTAGCCATCTTCAGCAATTTATCTCTGAGAAAGATTTTGATCATCTCTTTCAAAGTTATATCCAAAAATGCGATAAATAATATGCTGCAAAACTCTATGCTAATTTTGATTTTAGCTAATCATTTATAACTGTTATGCAATCAAGATAAGAACCATGAGTCAAAAACTTTAGCGCATAATAAAATAATTTTGTCAATTCTAATTTAGATATATTTGTTCTAAGATTTATAGTTTTAATAAGTAAATTATTGCTCATTAATTTAACTGACCCTAAATTTGCTCACTTAGGTATCTAATAACATGATTGGACAGCTTGTCATCTGTCACAAGGAGTAAATTATTTTTATCGCTCATGCACTTATAGCTTACAAATATTCCAAAAGAAATAGGAAATATTAAGCAAGGATGTATTGATAAATACAATTTATGATTTTCTTTGGTACTTATATCTTCTGAAAGGTCTAATTAGAGGACATTGCAAGAGAAGTTCAATAAAATCACATCTCTTTACTACATATATAAAACTTAATAAATTCTATATCCCCTTTCCAAAGTCTAAGTTGGTTTGACGCTAATAAAAATAAATAAGATTTCAAAAGCGAAAAAATAGACATATCTATCAAAAAATCGTTCATATACTCCTTTGCTAAAGATTGAGTAAGCTTAACGAAGAAGCAGCTTCTGCAATACGGTTTATCTGTAAGAGCGGGTTTAACAAGATATTTTATGATTCTAGTTAATCCCGCCCCTACTTTCAATATAAAGT
This sequence comes from Nostoc sp. ATCC 53789, assembly GCF_009873495.1. Classification (GTDB taxonomy): domain Bacteria; phylum Cyanobacteriota; class Cyanobacteriia; order Cyanobacteriales; family Nostocaceae; genus Nostoc; species Nostoc muscorum_A. The sequence continues at coordinate 3,460,683 of NZ_CP046703.1, forward strand.
TGTAATAGTTATTAACTTTATTTAAGTTAACTTAAGCATTATTTTGTAATCTTGTTATTTCAAATATGGAAAATGCTCTTGAAGAAATTGCAGCAAATAATGTGATTCGTGGAGTCAAATATTAAACATTTATAATAGTTAATCATTTTTAGAATAAGTCCGGCTGGTATTTATTGTAATAGATGTGCAGGCATCAAAGCTAGATGATTTGCTGGATTGGAGAAAGGAAAAAGAAGATAAATGTTGCCAAATACAAAACAGTTTTTATTTATATACACGAGCGTATTTTATGACTCAAAATCTCACTGATTATCAAACAGAAACGGTTAAAAAAATCAACAATGAACAAATTGAGCAAATTCTCAAAGCGATTATTGCTGGGAAATATTCCTGGGCATGTGTTTTAATTCTGCGGTTTGCTGGCTACAATCCCATAGACTATATACCTTACCGCACCTACATTCGACTGCTCAAAAATAACTGCTTAGTTGAAAGTTCAAAACAAAATACAACTGATAATAAGGCTGTAGAAGCGTTAAGCCTAAAATCGACCTGGCTTCATCTTTGAAAATGAAAATAATCAAGATAGTACGATTACTATAAATGAATGTCAGAAATTGAGGCTATTTCAAGGAAATTGACCACAAAGTTCCACGAGGCAAGGATGAAGACTGAAAACTTTAAATGTCCGGTTATTTACAGATATCTATTTGTTAAAGGCATTTCCACAAAGGCCAATTAAGAAGAATATCTGTTAGATAGCCTGAAATTTTATAATTCATACTTTTTTGGTCACGCCATCCTTAGCAATTATGACTTACCCAGTTACTACCCCTAATAATTATTTGCAACCTACTCTGAAAGAGATTATATGGCAGAAAAAGCATGAAGTTGCACAAATCCAGCAAGAGATGTCTTTGGCTTCTTTGCAACGCCAGTTAGCTGCTGCGCCGACTGTGCGAGATTTTATCTCTGCTTTGCAACAGAGTCATTACCGACCTTCTATCATTGCAGAGGTGAAAAAAGCATCCCTAATTCATGGAATTATTAAAGCAGATTTGGACTCAGTAGCGATCGCTAAAGCTTATGAACGTGGTGGCGCAACTTGTATCTCTGTCTTCACCGATCAGAAGTTCTTTTATGGCAGCTTTGAAAATTTACGCACCATCCGCTACCGGGTAAAATTGCCTCTACTGTGCAAGGAATTCATTTTAGATCCCTGCCAAATTTATTTAGCACGGGCAGCAGGCGCTGATGCGGTGCTATTGATTGCGGCAATTCTCTCAGATAAAGAACTTCAAAACTTTTTGCGAGTGATTCACTATTTGGGAATGAATGCTTTGATAGAAGTCCATACTTTAGCAGAACTAGATCGGGTGCTAAAGCTTGATGATGTACGCCTAATAGGAATTAACAACCAAAGTCTAGAAGATTTTAGCGTCAATATTGACACAACTGAGCAACTATTGGTAGCTAGGCGATCGCAACTACAAAGCTTGGGTATTATCGTTGTCAGTGAGTCTGGCTTGTATACATCGGCTGATTTATCCCTTGTAGCTGAAGCTGGTACACATGCCGTTATACTTGGCGAATCTCTAGTTAAACAAGAAGATATACAACAGAGTGTGCGTAATCTGCTCAAACCTACAGCTATTTTCAGATAAATAGACCAAATTCTATATATCTTTCTTTGCCGCATTCTTGCTTTTCTAATCAAGCTTTTTTTGATTGGTGTAGACGCAAAAGAGCTTGTCGTCAAACATCGGTCATTGAAAAGCAGATGTTGTAATTTTGGTGTATAGTGTAACCCTCGACTTTAACAGATTTGGGGTTGACACTTTATAGACTGGCTGAAAATTCATAAATTTATACGGAATTAATACCAGCAACACTGAAATTGATAGCAACAACATCACTTATGAGCAAAATTATGAACACAACTAAAAGATATTTTTTACCCCTGATTTTTGTGACAATGGTTGTCAGCCTCAGCAGTTGTAGTTCTAACCCCACCGCTCGTAATATTGACAGCCCAAAGCCAGACCCTATAACAACACCAACCAATAGCGCATCTTCTCAGACTTCTAGCCAAATTCCTAGCGTAGCTCAGTTGAGAGAAAAATCTCCTAATCAAGAATCTCCTAAAGAAAATACGCCTTCCTCATCAACTCCTAAAGCTGTCACTAGCAAAACTACTAACGTCACGCTATACACAAGTGATAGCCAGTGTCAAGATTTCATTTCTGAAAAGGTTTCAGTACCAGCCGAAGAACCAGTTGCAAATGTAGTAAGTAAGATATTAGAAAAACGAGATACAAGCGACTTTAGCTTGTCTGGATATCGTGTCAACATCAAAAATGGCGTTGCTACAGTTGATCTGCGAATATCTCCTGAGTCAAAGCGGCAAATAGCTTCTCTTTCTAGTTGTGAACAGTTTGCTCTATTTGGCAGTCTCCGCAAAACCTTAATGAGTAATAGCCAATGGAATATTAAAAAGGTTCGCTTCACTGAGCGAGGTGAGGATATTGTTCTTTAGCTAAAGAAGCTAAAAAGATTTTTAATCTAAACAGCCACAGGACTTATACATCAGCAGTTGCGAAAACAGTAGATGTTTTAGCTAATTAGAAAACATCTGTAAATAGTGGTATAATTTACCTTAGCTTTAAGTTCATGGCAGCAATTCGCGGGCGTAATTCAGTGGTAGAATGTCATCTTCCCATGGTGAACGTCGTGGGTTCGAGTCCCATCGCCCGCTTTAAAATTTAAAATCTAAGCTACCAATATGATTGTTTCTGTTGGTATAGTCGCTTTTGAGTTTGTGTCAGATGCAGGGAGCAAAAGCGTCTAGACGCTCGCTAATAGATGACGGCTAATGGTAAAAAACAATTAGCGATTAGCAATTAGCACTATGGCAAATTTTCTCCAACCGCCAAGATTACGCATTGGTGAAGACACTGAAGAAGAACGACGCGCCACTTGGCTAGAACTTTTTTATGATTTGGTTTTTGTAGTTGCAGTTTCTCAACTCGCCCACAATCTCAACGAGGATGTTTCTCTATCAGGATTATTTGGGTTTGTAGTTCTATTTATACCGGTTTGGTGGTCATGGATTGGTACCACATTCTACGCCAACCGTTTTGATAGCGATGATGTAGGACATCGACTGCTGATTGGTATACAAATGCTCACAGCAGCAGCAATGGCTATTAATATCCACCACGGTTTGGGTGAGAGTTCCCCTGGTTTTGCCATTTCTTATGCTCTCGGCCGGGCTGTGCTTGTAATAGAGTATGTCCGTGCTGGAAGACATATTCCCTCCGCACGTCCTTTGACTACTCGCTACGCTATTGGTTTTGCGATCGCAGCCTTGCTTTGGTTGATATCAGCATTTGTACCCATTCCTTGGCGGTTCGGATTTTGGGCGTTAGGAATCATTATTGACTTTGCTACACCTTTAACAGGATACAAGTTTCAAATGGGGTTACTTCCCCACGCCTCCCACTTACCAGAACGTTTCGGGCTATTTACCATTATTGTCTTGGGTGAAGCAATCATTGCAGTGGTCAATGGTGTTTCTGAGCAGAAATGGGATATTTTAACTGTGATTTCTAGCGTGTTTGGTCTGATTATCGCCTTTAGCTGGTGGTGGGTTTATTTTGATAATTTGGGTGGTAAACCTATTGAGACGGCGCGGACAGAAGGAAAGGTAAGTGTTGTCAATCTCTGGTTATACACCCATTTACCGCTAGTAATTGGGATTACTGCTGCTGGTGTTGGTGTAGAACAAATTTTGTTGAGTAAGGCAACTTTAGCGCTACCCGATTCCCAGCGATGGCTCATCTGTGGTTCAGTAGCATTATGCTCTCTAGCTGTGAGTATTCTTCACCGATTTGGAGTGATCCGTTATTGCAAAATTCGTTCCCAGTACCGACTTGGGGGTGCAGTTGTGCTGATAGCGATCGCTATCTTTGGCAAAGGTTTGTTACCTGTTGCAGTCATTGCCCTTGTAGCTGTAGTTTCTGCTGTCCAAGTCGTTCAAGATTTGTATCAGAGTCGTCCCACTACCCGCTTGGTTGACCCGGAAATTTAGTTTAGGGGCTTCCAAAAAATAAATTATCCAAAATTATTTGTCCATTTGTAGGGGCGCACAGCAAGCTGTGCGCCCTTACTCAATTCATAGCCGTCTATCAGAGGTAGCAGAACCAAAGGAGGAATGTCATCATTAGATGATGTACCTTTGGGTATTGAAGTCAAGTAGGTGAAATATTTATTAATATTATAAATAGGCAGTGTAAATTCAACGGCAGGAGTCAGAAAAAATTCTTAGTGGCAGATATTTCGCATTAATCATCAAATTTCTCAACAACGGGATAGAAGCTCATGAAAGATCAGAAACCATCAGACTCTAAGCAATTCGTCGGAAATCTCAAGAACGGGATTTGGCTGTTTGGACTGTCATCCTGGGTATTTGGCATTACCGATCGCAGTATTGCTTCATTTGCAGATGGCTATCTATCAGCTTTAGACTTGACGCAACTATTCACTGCGGCTACATTCTTTGTGGCGTGGCTATTTTTGAAACCGGCATCCAGAGTTTAAGATCGGCGGCTGGTTGCGCTAGCACTGTCAAGATTCGGAAAGTTAGGGTATCGTCAGAGTTGGGCAAGCAAACTCGTGGATTGTACTTATGATGGGTTCGGGAATTTTTCACCATCCAGACTTCTCAAATTGTTGCTAGATTGGATCTTTTTCCTTTTGAGGTAAGAGTTATAGCTTTTTTGATTTGGGTGTATCTAAAAAAATTTTCTAATTTTCCGGAATTGATTATGCTCAGGTGGTAGTCTCTATCAGACAAGCGATTTATACTGAAACTCTATAACGAAACCTTCGGGGTATATAACCCCATAATAAAAGCCCGGTCATGAAGACCGGGCTTTTATTAATACTTAGGAGTTAGGAATTGTTCTTAACTCCTAACTACTAATTAAATTAGGCAAAAGCAGCAGTTGTCACATCGTTATTCGATAGAATTTCTTGCAACTCTTCAGCATCTACCGTTTCTTTCTCAACCAACATTTGGGCGATTTGATCTAAAATGTGGCGGTTGCCTACTAACACTTCTTTAGCGCGTGTATAGGCTACATCCACAAGTTTACGGACTTCTTCATCAATTGCGGCGGCAGTTTCTTCAGAGAAATCGCGCTCTGACATGATATCCCGTCCTAGGAACATGTTACCTTGCTGACGACCAAGGGCGACTGGGCCTAAGCGATCGCTCATACCAAATCGGGTAATCATCTGACGCGCAACCCGTGCTACTTGTTGCAAGTCATTAGAAGCACCGGTGGTAACTTCTTCTTCACCAAAGATTAATTCTTCAGCAATTCGACCACCCAAAGCTACAGCCATCTGATTTTCTAGATAAGCGCGGCTGTATAAACCTGTGTCCATCCGGTCTTCGCTGGGGGTAAACCAAGTTAAACCACCTGCGCGACCGCGAGGGATGATGCTAATTTTCTGTACTGGATCATAGTCTGGCATCAAAGCACCAACTAAGGCGTGACCAGCTTCGTGATAAGCAACCAAGGTTTTGCGCTTTTCGCTCATTACTCGGTCTTTCTTCTCTGGCCCAGCTAATACGCGGTCAATAGCATCGTTGATTTCATCCATCGAAATCTCAGTCAAATTCCGGCGGGCTGCCAAAATTGCGGCTTCATTCAACAGGTTTGATAAATCTGCACCAGTAAATCCAGGGGTACGACGGGCGATTTTATCCAAATCCACATCTTTCGCCAAGGTTTTGCCACGGGCATGTACCTTGAGGATTTCGCTGCGTCCGGCGTAGTCGGGACGGTCTACCACAACTTGACGGTCAAAGCGACCAGGACGCAACAGGGCTGCATCTAGAACATCAGGACGGTTGGTAGCGGCAATGATGATGATGCCAGTATTACCTTCAAAGCCATCCATTTCGGTGAGCAACTGGTTGAGGGTTTGTTCCCGCTCATCGTTACCACCACCTAAGCCAGCACCCCGTTGACGACCTACTGCGTCAATTTCATCGATGAAGACGATACAAGGAGCGTTGGTCTTAGCTTGTTCAAACAAATCGCGGACGCGGGATGCACCCACACCGACGAACATTTCCACAAATTCTGAACCGGAGATTGAGAAGAAGGGTACACCAGCTTCACCAGCTACGGCACGCGCGAGGAGGGTTTTACCTGTACCAGGAGGGCCAACTAAAAGTACACCTTTAGGGATTTTTGCACCAACGGCGGTAAAGCGATCGGCGTTTTTCAGAAAGTCTACAACTTCGTTTAATTCCAGCTTGGCTTGGTCAATACCAGCTACATCGCCAAATGTCACCTGAGTTTGTGGTTCCATTTGCACTCTGGCTTTGGATTTACCAAAGTTCATAGCTTGGCTGCCTGGGCCACTTTGAGCGCGACGTAGTAAGAAGAATAAGCCAACCAAAAGCAATACAGGGAAAAATAAGCTGCTCAGTGCCTTAAACCAAAATCCTTCGTCGGTTTGGGGCAAAACAGAAATATCAACGCCTTTAGAAGTCAAAGTATTGATCAAGTCTGGATCGTTGACTAAAGTAACAATCCGTTTAGCTGGGTCATATTTGGGTGTAACCAGTGCTGTGGAGCGATCTGCACTCAAACTGACTTTTTCTACTCTGCCTTGCTGAACTTCTTGAATAAAGCGACTATATCGCCATGTCTCTCTGCTTTGGGGTTGTTTGTCAAAAAATGCTGTTCCCAGCGCAATTACGACAATAAACAGCAGCGCGTACAGCCCTGCATTTCTCCATCTTTTATTCACTAAGGTCTATCCTCCGGTATTTTTCGCGCAATCGCCTAGCTTCTCTGCTCGGAAAGGTGATTATTAAGAATTATGTTAACTTATCTTAAGATATAACAAATTTGGCGTGGTTGTCATGCTAAAAAAAGCTCCCTTATTAGCTGAAAACTATGATGGTGGGGATTACATTGTAGCGACCCTGAAGGCTGATTAACGGTATGAATGGGAATAATCTCTACCACACTATTAGTGTAAGCGATCGCTTCAAATCTCTGGACTAACTCGGCACTCCAAGTTTCTTCTCGCACTGGCTGTTGGTGCTTTTGCAACCAGTTTACAAGTTGCGATCGCCCAATTCCCGGCAAAATTCCGGCTTTTATTGGTGGCGTGTACCAAGTGCGATCGCACCATCCCCAAAGGTTGCCTGTACTAGTTTCTAGCCAATTTCCTTGAACATCGACTAATATTGCTTCTTGAGCATCTGAGCTAGTTTTTGCCAACCAAGCACTCAAATAATTTCCAGTTTTATGAGAAGGGAGAGAGCGAGAAAATTCAGGACTCGCAACTGCACACGAAATACCATTTTTTTGTTTTTCTGTCAAATTTTGTGGTAATAATCTACCAGTTATCCATTCCCGTCCATCTGGAAAAAGGGTAATTCTGAGAACGGGGAAGTGTGCAAGGAGAATTTGAGCGCCTTGACGCAGACGGTTCCAATCGGGTTGTTGCCAACCAAAAGTTTGGATTGAGAAAAGTAAGCGATCGCAGTGTGCTTGCCAATTAGTTAAATTACTATCTAGGGAGTTCTCATAAACCCGCAATGTGGTAAAAATAGTTGCTCCATAAAGTAAACCCGGATCGTTAATGTTTAGTTCTAGGGTTTGAGAGTGAATTAATTTACCGTCATACCAAAAAATATTATTTGTCATTTATTCAATGCTCAATGCCCAATGCCCAATTTGCTTAATCTTTGGGGGGAAACATAATTTTTTTAGTACCTTCAGGAGTTGTAATTACCTTTCCTCCCAAAGCTTCAATCTCTCTAATTGCGCGTTTTTGAGTTCTCTCATCAACTTGATTATTTAAAACTATTGCCCAGGTAGCAATTTGAGCATATTTGCTGTTAGGGTTTCGATTCAGAAATTCAGCAGTTTTTTGAGAAGTATGAGCAATCATCTGACTTTCTGGATCTGAAAAGTTACTAGCCCAGTTTGCCGCCGTTGCAAAAGACTGTTCGGCTGCTTTAGCGTTGCCTAAAAATAATAATTCATCAACTCCTTTATAACGCCATACGTAATAAGACTTTTCGGGAACAAAGGGGGATAGTGATTTTAAGCCTTTCTCTGATAGTGCGATCGTGCGTTCTGGCATAGCAGCATACAATGAAGTACTAATAGAAAGACTCCGATATGCTGCTAAAAATCGTGGGTCACGTTCTAAAATTACTTCAAAATATTCTGGACTTAAACTGTAACCTGTTTTATCCCGAACTTCATCATCTCCGAAGTACTGTAAGAAATTGAGATATACCAAATCTGCAATTAAATTGTCATAACTAAAAGTAGGCATTTTTGTGAGAAAATTCAAACGGAGATGTTCTGATTTTATTTCTTTTTCCAGAGTTTCTAAAGAGGCAGATTGTTTACTATCTATAAGTGTTTGCAATTGAGGGAATTGAATCAAGCCAATTCCTAAAATAGACACACAAATTATAAAAGGTGTAGCTATGGCTTTACGCTGCAACAACATATTTTTCTTGTCTTATAAGGCAGAAGCAACTCATTATATATAATATACTTCTTATAAAATTACTCAGCTATATAGTCACACAAGAGTATCCATTAAGCAGCTACTATCACAGTCTATCTTTACCTCAAGAGATAGTGAAAACAGGTAGAACCGCAAGCCAAACTCAAAGTATTATATTATACATGAAGCAAAGGTATGTAGGGCATGATTTATGCTTTCTTATTTGCAAAATCTGAATAAATTATTTTCTTTTGTGAGATGAAATTAGCTGCTAAAAATTCTAGCTTTACTTCTCTTAAGCGAGAAATTCTTAAATTATTAAGTTCCTTTGGTATTACTGAGTTTTGTTAAGTAACAGTAGTTAGATTTAGAACATCATTTAGAATAAAATTTTGTTCGCAATTAGACCTGTTGTGTCCTTAATCTTATGCTAGATACTGTAGTTACGAACAACTTGGAAAATAATAGTCTATCCATTCAGGCAAAAAATAGTGATTTTAAAACAATAGTTACGAATCTTAATGCCGATAAAAAAGGACTGGATGTTGATGAAATTATTGATGCCATCAAAACAGTAATAGTTGAAGCTATTGATTTAAAAATTACTACTTGGGTAGCAGAGTCATCCGATCAGCAACAAAATGACACAGAAGTAGCCAAACCAGGTAATCGAATATATACCCGAATTAATCTTGTTAGTGGTGATATCCAAAATGAGATTGGTAGTCAATTTACTGATAGTGGGCCCTATAAAGAAATTCGCGAATTTCATTTGACTCAAATTAGAGATGGTCGGGAGATCATTCACAAGAATATAGAAAGTGTCGAAAAATTGTATGGATTTTTTATGGAAATCGTGAAAAATCATAAAAAATCAGAACTTTAAGTATTCTTTGTTAATTACCCATTTAAGCTAAAATAGCTACCGAAACCTAGCCAAATCGTTAGGTTTATTTACTTGTATCTAGCTATTAATAAAATGCTACACCCAGAACTGTGAGAGAGTGAAACTATGTCTAATCATATTCAAACTAAAGACCGAAATGTTGCTCAACCTCAAGATATCCAAAACCAAGCTAGGGTCTTGTTAAACAATTTAGTATCTTCTGTACAGACATTAGTTTCTGACATCACAGCCTTAGAAGTAAATACGATGGTTGTAGATAGAATTAATGCTTCAAAGTTTAATGCTTGGGAGGCATATCAAGAAATTTATTCTATACACGATCCAGACTACTTTGAGGCAAAAGGTATTCCAGAAGAAGGTTCTCAAGCTCAAGAGCTACATAAGCGTTATAGAAGTCTATTTAACCAAATTGAAAGAGAATATTTTTACCTTCTTCTTGAAGAAGGTTCAGATTTTTATAATCCACAGGATGAGCGGGTAAAACGATATCGCCAGAGGCTTGAATATGCGAAGAAGCATCAACCAAACCTAGTCGAAGCCGATCAGGAAAATGTGAAGCTAGCTCAACCAATACTACCTGCTCCAACTCCCGTTCTTGATGACAAAGATGGAAACAATCAAGAAGATTGGATTGAAACTTTTAAAGAGATTCAAAGACTTTTAAATAATGATAAATTTGTTCGTACCTTACGTAAAATGTATGAACTTAAAGCTGCACTTGATGGTGGTAATGTGAAAAGTACTAAAACTGATATTATTTTTGCTCAAACTGTCATGCAGTTAGATGGAGATATTATTACTCGTTACCATAAAGAACTGTTTACTCTATCTGAAGACGCTAAAAATCTCATCATTAATACACATAATCAAGGAGTTATTTCTGGAGAAAAGCAGTGGCGTGGAACATTTAGTTTTTTGATTAGTTTGGTACAGGGCATCGCAAATTTATCTCGATAATGAACGCCAACATAACAAAAACAGACAACCAAGCTGATGTTGTACTCTCTCTATTTCTACAAGTTCCTCAAGGCGATCGCTTTGAACTTAAGGTTGAGCGATCGCAGTGTAGTTTTTACCTAAATGAGACAGTTGTAGAACAGATTCAGCAAGCACAAAAAACTGGTGTTTCTCTATACATTCCGCCCAAACTGATAATTCCTCTTTGGTATTACGCCTGTTTCGGAAATAATGTTGTGTTTGGAAATAAAAAAGAAGTTACTGAAAAAGAAGTTAGTAATTTTTTTTACGTTACTGTTATAGTCAATATTATAAAATCTTTTCTGAGTAAAACCGCACGGGGGAAAGTAAGTTTACAGTCTGGACTCACCTTTAATTCTTACTATGAGCAGCATGAATCAGTTTCAGATGCTTATAAAGAGAAAGATATCATTTTGCAAAGCACTGTCCTTCTTAATGGTGATATATTCCACAAAATCAAGTTGGATTTTATGCAAAATTCCAACTGTTCCACAATTATTTCTGCTCATTATTGGCTAACAGAACAAATACTAAGTTGCTTTCGGACTAAACTAAATCTACTAGTTTGGGAAATAGCTTCCCTGTTTCCTGCTAGTTTTGTAGTCTACAATTTACATCCAGTAAATGGGATACTATCAATATTTGCTTTGATAGGCTTCACTATAGTATTTGCTACTACTCGCTACATACTTGTCAATCAACTGCAAAGACGTACTTCCATCAACTCTAATTTAATAAATTGGTTTGTATGGATGCTGATTTGTCTCATCCCTATCATTGTTGGTGCTATTAGTAGTTTGAGTGATATTAAGTCTTTATTCTTGCCATTTTTGTCATTTATTGCCCCAAAAATTGCAGAGTACATTTTAAATTTTATTAGACCACTAGTTTGGAAAATTATTTTCACATTAGTTTCTGTCGTTACTCGTATTTATAAATTTTTTAGGTAAATCCTATTTTTATTTTTGCAAAAGTTGCCAACATTGCCCGGCGATCGCCCAATCTTCTTGAGTATGAATAACTAATACCCGTACTGCTGAGTCAGTTGTAGCAATATCTTCATCCACAGGCTGCTGTTGATTTTTCTGAAGATCAAGTTTCAATCCCAAAAAACCAAAAGCTTCACAGGCGGCTTGGCGAATTTCCGCAGAGTGTTCACCTACACCTGCTGTAAACACCAAAGCATCTAATCCACCCAAACTGGTAAGCATTGCACCGATCGCAGAACGTAGACGATGCACGTAGATATCCCACGCCAATTGAGCGCGGGAATTACCTTGAGCGTTGGCGTAGCCCGTCGTAGACATCGCTTCTCTCACTTCGCGCATATCGCTAGATACACCCGAAATTCCCTTTAATCCAGAAGCTTTATTTAATATCTCATCCAACTTTTCGACGGAATAATCGCAATACCGCAACAGATAAATCAGAATTCCCGGATCAACTGAACCAGAACGACTACCCATCATCAATCCTTCTAAGGGCGTGAATCCCATTGTGGTATCAATACTGCGGCCGTTTTTAATTGCTGCTAAAGAGCAACCATTGCCCAGATGACAGGTAATTAACCGCTCAGGTGGAACATCTCGACCGAGAATTTGGGCAGCACGTTGAGAACAGTATTGGTGACTGATACCATGAAACCCATAGCGACGGATTCCTTGCTCTACCCACTCATAAGGGCCGGGATAGATTGCGGCTGCATCGGGGAGAGTGGCATGAAATCCAGTATCAAAGACTGCTACTTGGGTGACATCTTTTAAGATTTCTTCAATTGCTTCTATACCTTCCAAAGCTACTGGATTATGTGCTGGAGCGAGGTTAGATAAGCTAGCGATCGCCTTTTTGACATCCTCAGTAATTACTACACTATCTCGATAATCCTGTCCACCATGTACTATCCGATGCCCCACCACATCGATTTCTGACAACCGATCTATTACTTTGGTAGCACCATCAGTAAGTGTATGAAGCATATAGGTGAGGTGTGCCTGTGGGGAATCATCAGAAATTGATTCTTGCAGTGTTGCACCTGTAGCAGTTTTCACTTCAATTTCTGCTACACCGCGATCTTGAGTCCAGTTGATTTTCCCTTCCCAAAGGGGTTGAGATGCTTCGGTGGAGAAAGCCTCATCTGCAATCTCATACAGACAACTCTTTTGGGTACTCGATCCGGCATTCAGCACCAATATCTTCATAGGACAACATAAAAACATGACCTCCTTTGATCATGTCACCAAGTGTAGCCTAATGTTTCTAGCCTATAGTCATAATATGCAGCAAAGGTGTGTTTCCAGCGCTAAAATTTTGTTGAATTATTTTTCAAAGCGATCGCTCACAGATTTTCTATGAACTCTTCCGGTGTAACTTGCGCTTACTTACTTGAGTTTGGACTAATTGGCATTTAGCAGCAATGAATAGAAAGCAAGAAAAAGTTACCCAACTTCTTTTAGAGGCTGAGTTAAGTTGAATCGTTGAAAAAGAAGCAGAAACTAAGCAGCAGTTAGATCAGCGTTCTTAAGTGATTCTTCGGTTTTAGGTTTTTTAGATGCGTGTTTTTTGACAGTGGGATAACGCTTACGCGAAGGTGGCTGATGCCCTTGGGCACGCCCAGGTGATTTACCGCGAGTTTTCGGGGGTTGAGCAGGAGTGCCAATAGTGGCTAAAATTAGAGGAAAGGCTTGTGCTACGCGTCCTGGAGACAGTTTATCCTGAGTCGATTGCCAAGGCAAGGGGGAATCAATACAGGCAAGTCTAGCTAGCCATAATTGCCAAGTTAACAATGGCATCAGGTCACTCCATCGCTCTGCTGCCTGAGTAGAGCCAAGCTGAGGCTGTGTCCAATATAACCTCTGCTTGGCAAATCGATACCAATGTTCTAGAGCAAAGCGGCGGAGGTATTTTTGCCAGAGATCCTCTAATGGAGGCATTGTCTGACCCAACCAAGCTAGCCATAAGGGTTGGAACTTACGATTGCGTCCAACTGGTTGGATCACCTCGACGCGAATGATTTCCATTGCCCGGTTTGGAGATTGAAGAAAATGAAACCCACTCCAGCGCATGACTTTTACTCGACCAACTTGCGGGTCTTCAACTTCTAGAGTTTCAGTTACCTCTGCCCAAGTTTCCGAGTCATTGAACTTAAACTTATGACCATGTTTACACGGTGCGCCTCGTCCTTTGTAAGTACCGGGTGTACCCCATACGCATCGGTTAGAAGCTAAACGCAGCAACAGGTCTGCGTCAATCTTCTCCGTGGCTTGGACAAATTTGGCGTTGCCGTAGCCTCGGTCATAAGCAGCAAGCGGTCTTTTGCCTAACTCACGGGTTATTTGTTTAAGTTGGAATGCGGCTTTACTTGTTGGCGTTTCAAAGCTGGTGATCCGTTCGTGCTTTAACGGCAATGCCCAACTCCCATCCGCTTCTGGTATCCACGCTAACGTACTGTAACTTTGTCCGATGCCTATGCTTCCCCTGGAGTCCCCATGAAAAGTTCTTTCTTTTAGTGTCTTCGCTTCTGGTCTTGCCCAAAAGCTATGATCTCCTGCTAGAAATGGCTGTTCATCCGTCACTACCTCCTGTACCAGTAGCTTCATCAGTTTTCTTTTTGGTGGACGACTATCATGTAGTGCTGCATAAATGCTCGACCATTGCCGTCGAAATACTGGGCTTTGTGACAAGCTTACAAACGATGGGATACTCGGACTTGTTAATACTGCATCCATCAATTCAAATACTGCATCTTTGGCCTTTCCCAAACAATCGTAGATACCTTGGCGGAATTTTTCTAGTTGTGTCAGGATCATCACGTCAATGATTTATCGATTACTTTCATTGACTTTACGGCAGTCAGTGTTACTGCTGACTGCTTTTCTCTAGCTTTTTAGTCCAAACTCCAGTACTTAAGAATGCCACTCAATATTTTTACCTTCAGATATTGATGCACCGAGACAACACAGCCAGTTGTCCCTTTTAACGTTTGCTTCTTTGGAGATGTCTAATACTCATTGGATTCAAGATTTTGTTTCATCTCGGCACCGACGGCACGAGCAGCCGTATCTGAACTTTGTAGCAGTGTACTTGACACATTGTGCTGCTCAACTTGGCTTCGGTTTTGACTAAGTTTATACTTACCTTCTAAGCGTGTAACAGTTATTTCAAAACCTACAATGCCATTCATCAGACCTTCACGAAATCCGTCAGATAAACCGTGCCAATGGGATTTGTAGTCAGCTTCGTAGGTGTCTATCATCTCGTTTATCATTTGGTTCATTGATTCTGGGGAGTCATTGAGCATAATGACTTTGGGAATACCATACGCGTGAACCGCAATATAGTTCCACGTCGGTACGCTCTCATGCTTTTCATATAAGGTAGGAGAAATGTAAGCGTGCGCTCCGGTGAAGATAGCAAGTAACTCAGTACCAGGGGCTTGCGATTGAGGATTTTGCTTTGCCAGATGACCGATTAATTTAACAGTATCCCCTTGCATTGAAATGACGAGAGGAACGTGTGAAGCATAAGGTACACCGTCTATAATCGATACCAACGTAGCGAAACTATTGGCTCTCATAAAGGCGATCAATTTATCAACATTATCTTCTTGAAAAGCGGTTGGTCTATACATGGCGATTTAACCTCACTATCAACTTATAAAAGTCCTCTAGCTCTCATTCGGATAGCAAGCGGAGAATGCTGAACTCTGACTGCATCTTTTCTTAATTCGGCAAACTATCTACCCGCATCAAATTCAATTCCCGCTCAAATATTTCATCAATTGGCAACATTTGACCATCAACAGTCATAAATTTATGGTCTTTTGTTGCCCGAATCAATGAACCATCTTCCAAACAATACTCAAACACCTCTTGTTGTCCGCGATCGTGCCACTGTGCTACAGGTTGCGTGTAAATATTCCCATTATTATCAACGCTATACACAGTACATTCAATACGTTTTTCTACAATTTTCCCAATCGGCAACAATCCATATTCTACTGTCAATATTTCCGTTTCATAGCTTAAACAATATTCAGCAAACTTCAACATTTGCTCAAATAATTCATCCGCAACTTTTTTCGGAACACCATTTTTTGCTGCGCCATCTACGAATTTTTCTCGCTGCTTTTGCATCTCAGAAACTTTCTTTTTACCCATCGCCCGACGCAGCAAGTCAGCTTGTCCTAAAGAATATCCAGCCATATCCTGAGCAATTTTCATGATTTGCTCTTGATAGACCATAATTCCATAAGTTTCGTCTAATATTGGTTCTAAAACAGTGTGTTGATAATCAATATTTTCTCGACCATGTTTGCGATTAATAAACTTAGGAATCAGCCCCGCATCTAATGGTCCCGGTCGATAAAGTGCCAAAATCGAAGAAATATCTTCTATATTAGAAGGCTTCAAATCTCGCACTATCTGACGCATCCCAGAAGATTCTAATTGAAATATCCCTTCTAACTCACCTGCTTCTAATAATTCATAAGTTTTTTGTACATCTTTAGGTAAGCTGCTATGTTCACCTTTAGCTAATATCTTCTGGGCTTTTCTTTCCTGGCGAGGAATTTCATCAGGATCGACCCGATATCCTCTCGTTTCTTGAATCAAATCAACGGTCTTTTGAATCAGGGTCAGGTTCCGTAAACCCAGGAAATCCATTTTCAACAAACCCATTGATTCCAGGTCTTCCATGAAATACTGGGTAATCACGGAACCATCATTATTCTTCTGTAGCGGGACAATTTCATCAAGTGGTTCGTCTGAAATTACCACCCCGGCTGCATGAACACCAAAAGTTTTGTTAGTTCCTTCAATTCGCATCGCCATATCAAGCCAATGGCGAACATGGGGTTCTTTATCATATCTTTCTTTAAACTCTGGTTCTGGAGTTTTATCGGAAACCATCACCTTGAGTTTTGTTGGTTTCCCTCGCACTACAGGAATTAATTTCGCCATTTTGTCAGCTTCCCCGTAGGGAATATTCAATACTCTGGCGACATCTTTCAAAACTGCTTTAGAGGTTAGACGGTTAAAAGTAATGATTTGAGCAACTCTATCTGCACCGTATTTTTCAGTGACATATTCAATAACTTTATCCCGTTGTTCAATACAGAAATCCGTATCAATATCAGGCATGGATTTCCGTTCGGGGTTCAAAAAACGCTCAAATAGTAGCCCATGATGCACAGGGTCAATATTAGTAATTCGCATTGCATAAGCAACTAATGAACCAGCCGCAGAACCCCGACCAGGCCCGACAGGAATGTTATTATCTCTAGCAAATTTAATATAGTCCCATACAACTAAAAAGTATTTGGAAAAACCCATCTGCTGAATCATTTTCAGTTCGTATTCCAATCTTTCTTTATAGACGGAATCGACTTCCTGGCGAGATTTGCGATTTAATCGTTCTAAAAGTCCATTCCATGCAACATCTTCGGCGTAAGTGTCAGCAGTATGACCGGAGGGAATGGGGGGTGTAGGAATCTGAGGCTCACCCATAATATGGTAAGGCTCGACTTTATCAGCGACTTCTTCAGTAGTAGCTACAGCTTCTGCAATCACATCATCCGTTAAATGGTCACGAAATAGCTGCCGCATCTCCTCACCAGATTTGAGATACTCTGTGCCGCTATAACGCATCCGCTTATCTTCAATAATTAGCTTGCCAGTTTGAATACATAGCAAAGCATCGTGGGCTTCAACGTCGAAACAAGAAATAAAATGTGAATCATTAGTAGCAATAATTTTAATGCCTAGTTCTCTAGCAATTTTCACTATTTCTACATTCACAATTCGGTCTTCTTGGGAGCCGTGGTCTTGAATTTCTAGATAATAATCATCGCCAAATACATCTTTATACCACTGAGCAACTTTCCGGGCTGCATCTGGTCGATTACTGAGAATCGCTTGGGGAACTTCTCCACCTAAGCAAGCACTGGTGACAATCAAGCCCTCATGGTATTGTTTTAGTAAATCTTTATTAATACAAGGACGTGAAAAAATCCCTTTGCCTTGAACACCTTGAAGATGCGAAATTGTGGTTAATTTGACTAAATTTTTGTAACCTTTGGTATTTTTAGCTAAAACGACTTGATGATATTTTGGGCGACGTTCTTGTTTTTCGATATCGCCATTAATTACATACATTTCATTGCCGATAATCGGCTTAATATTTTGACTACGGCAGATTTTGATCAGTTCAACGGCTCCATACATGACACCATGATCGGTAAGAGCGATCGCTTTCATCCCCAGTGCGATCGCTTGATCCACCAACTCTGGTAGCTGACTTGCCCCATCTAGTAGACTGTAGTCACTGTGAATATGTAAAGGCACAAAGGACATAAGCATCTCCAACCACAAGCCAAGATATCTTTAGGGGTCTACCTTGTGGTATACCCTTTCAAGCCGGATTTTGCAAAGCAACGGAATATTACATTAGCAGTTTTTACCTAAAATTAAAGCTGTTCTTTTTCCGAAATTGTCACTATCATCAGTGTTGTCTTAATAGTTACAGCAGTTCATCAGCATCTAACTAATGAGTGAAACAGAGAGTACTACTTCGCCTGAAACCAAAGCTAGCCCTTGGTGGCAGCGTATCCCTCTCACATTGCAAATTCTCATCGCCCTAGTAGCCGCAGTCAGCGTTGGAATTGCACTTGGTGCGGGGAATCCCAATCCCAGCAATGCCACTTTAATTAACAATTTAGCAATTCCGGCTGAGTTGGTGCTAAAGGCTCTCCGCGCTCTAGCTACGCCCCTGATTCTGGTAGCGGTGCTGCATACCTTAATGACTACCGATATCCCCGGTACAGCCGGACGGCGGCTGGCAGTGCTACTTTTGACTAACACTACCGTAGCTATTTTAGTGGGACTTTTGGTAGCGAATGTGCTGCGTCCGGGGACTTGGGGCAATGTAGCTACCTCAACAACTACAGAAATACCTACTCAGAGTCTCGATCCTTGGGGAATACTCAAAGATGCTGTACCCGAAGCTGTCCTGAAGCCATTAGTTGATAATAATGTCATTCAACTAATTGTTATTGCCTTAAGTTTTGGCATCGTCCTGCGGGGCTTAAAATCTGAACAAATTGCCCAAGGGAAAAAAGGATACCAGCCGATAGAGGATGTCATCGGGATTTTGTTTGAGGCGGTAGTCGGTGTCCTCAACTGGGTAATTGCCTTAGTGCCTTTCGCCGTCTTTGGGATTGTTGCTAAAACAGTTGCTATGCAAGGATTTACACCGTTTAAATCTTTGGGTGCATTTATTCTGGCGGTGCTGTTAGCGCTGGCATTGCAGGCGTGCTATTACCTCACTAGAGTAAAATTTGGTTCTTGGGTACCCCCGCTAAAATTCCTAGCTGGCGGTTCTGATGCCTTTTTAACAGCTTTTTCAACTTCCTCCTCTGCGGCGGCAATGCCCGTAACTTTTGAGGTTTTGCAAACAAAAGTTGGTTTAAGAGAATCTTCTGCTGCTTTGGGGGCATTAGTAGGGGCAAATTTCAATAATGATGGCACTGCCCTTTATGAAGCAATGTCTGCGTTGTATATTTCCCAACTAATTGGGCAACATCTGACTTTAGGACAGCAGTTAATTGTCATTCTGACCTCGATTTTTGCATCTGTAGGTGCGGCGAATATTCCCAATGCTGGACTGGTAACGATGACACTAGTGTTCACTTCTGTAGGCTTACCTACCCAGTACATTGCTTTGCTAGTTACCATCGACTGGTTTTTAGATCGCTGCCGCACCGCGATTAATGTTATGGGAGATATGACTGTGAGTGCTTTACTTGACGGCAAAAAGCCTCGTTCTGTAGACGAGGCTTAGTTTGAAGCTTTTCAGGTAGCTAATGCTGTTGGGGTCCTTTGGCATCACATTCTTTAGCCCAACAGCGTTCTAGAAGTCGAAGCCGCCAGATCAATGCAAAGCGTTGGGGATTCAATACTAATTTAGTATCGTGACTAAATAAAGGCTGGTTCAGATACTGCCAAAGGGGAAATTGAATTTTGGTGTGTTTTGGAGTCATAAGAACAACAAATATTATAAAAGTTTAGCGACCATAGTCGGCATTTTGTCTAGCAATTGCCTGATAGTGTTTTTCTAGTTAAAGGCTACACTGCGTTTTTGCAATTGTCTTGGTGGCAATTGCGGAATTTCAGCAAGTGAATTTATATTATTTCCGCTTTAATACTGAAATTGCACTCACCCCTGACCATTGATGACATCAGTTGAGTTGTCAAAACCATTGATATTAGAGTTGTCGGGAAATTAGGACGATAAATTTCTGAAAGCCTTATATAGTAAGCGTTTATAGTATTTCGTACAGGAATAGCTGTAACCTTCACCTGGTAATCTTTACAGCCATTTTTTTGTTATTACCCGACAAGTCTATTATTTTTCAGGTCATTCAGAAAGGTGACTGTGTTTTTGTTGAAGATGTTGCTTTGGGTGGAGTTGGCCTTGAGGATATCAAAGCTGTCACTAATTGTAGTTGTCTTATTAAACAGGATATTACCCACTGCTGATAGGTTATCTAGTTTTTCTATAGCAAAGTTTTGCAGGATAACTTTTTCATCAGCCATCCCTTCAAAAGTGATTTCCAGATTGTTACTATTCTGAGAGAGTAGTAGATTTCGAGCAGTTAGAGGATATTTTAAAAGTTACAAAATATACTATAAATTCCGCGTCCAAACTTATCCTCAAAAGTTAAAGAGGTTTTAAAACCCCCATTTCCTTGTAGGTAATAGGACTAGGGGCTTAAGTTTCCGAAGCTTAGATGTTAGCAATCATACTTTTCAAACAACTCTAAGTCAGCTCGTCTTGCTTTCTAGAATCAATAATGTGGATTCCTATATCTATACCTTTAATATTGCAACTTATGTACGAAAACAGCGCATAAATAAAGATAACTATGCCCAGCATCTCTAGCACTTCTTCTATAGTTGTTATGAAGACATAAATCATGTTATGGGGGGTGTAGTAATATTCATAGTATCCACCTACCAATTCACTCACAATTGCACCTGCTACGTAGATTGTTCCAGCAATGAAAAATAAGCGTCGTGTCTTGCCAGGAAGAGTAGCGATAAATCGCCCAAATACTAGCAAAAAGAGAAGTACGAAGATAGCACCCGCAATCACCCAAGCGTAGTAAAGAAAACCACTAGTATTAAATGTATCTCGCAGTGGTGCAGTTAGTCTTTCATGAAGACCGATCAATTCATCTAAGAATAAACCAGCAAAAACTATTGACAATCCTCTCCATGCCCAGACATCTTTATTCTTAGCTAACCTCTGAGCTTGGAAGATGATCTCCAGCAGAATAGAACAAAATAGTAAAGCTCCTCCAGAGTAAATTGCAGGAATATTATCCTCGCTGTTGAGATCGAATAGAATGCTAAAGATATCTCTCCCAGGAAAGTCAGGTAGATAGTAGACATTGTAATTAGCCAAAAGACTGACAAGAGCCAAGCACAATACTACGCCTAGCAGGAATTTGAGTGTTTTGTTGGCAGAAAGATATACCTTCAATTTCTGCGGTGATTGCAACGCTGCGATCGCATCTTCTGGTTTTATAGAACTTCTTGGCTCAACTACAGATATCCTGTCACTCTTAGCATTGTCTGAATAAGACTGGTTTTTGAGGATCTTGCGTCGCTCTGGCAATACAACTTTTGACATGAAGTACTCAATGGTTTGCTGCTTAACAAAACCATGCATTGCCAGAATTTTTCCCAACTGCTCACCACTCAACTCTTGTGTCTTGAGTGCTATGTCTAATTCATCTGGATTAATTAGTTCAGCTTCAACTAAATACGTCCCAAGCGGCTTAAGCTGAAAACCTTGTGTGTCTATTTTCCTAATCAATTAGGATCTCCTTCTTTTTGCTGCCTGAATGTAATAAATTTTTAGGCTTTTAGTCATGAAACATTACAATTACCAGATAATATCAGATTTTAAGAGTTTCATAACCTTTACTTAATCAGATTTTGCATAGGCTAAATTATTGACTATACAAGTGTAAATTTATGCTAAAGAAAAGATGAATTTATTATGTAGATACGTCAGTTCTGCCGCAATACTGCTCGGGTTTTGCATTTTTAACTCGGAATTGGGTTTGGGGAAAAGGTTAAAGGGTAAAGGGTAAAGGTTAAAGGTTTTTTCTTTTCCCTTTCCCCCGCTCCTTATCCCCAGAGGGGGCCCCACCTTCCCCTTTTCCCCTTAACCGACAAGTATTGAGTTCTGCCGTTGCTGTTATTTCTAAACGCATTGTTCCAAGCAAAAAAATAAATCCACCTATCACTCTCATGTGTAGGTGGATTTATTCAGATGTGCAGACATCTAGCGCGGTTGATTGTATCCGTAGCAGACAGAGTAAGTAGCAAAAATCCTGCTAGAGTTGCATTGCAGGGTAATCTTCAACTTAGGAGATTACCTATAATTAGTAATGAGTGCCAGTTTTGCGATGGTTGATGGCAGTAACAGCATCAGGTTTGAGTAATTTACCCTCGTCCACAGTTGCATATACAACCCAGTGATCGCCACATTCCAGACGTTGATTGACTGAGCATTCCAAATATGCTAAAGCGTCGGTGAGGACAGTACAACCGTTATCTGCAACTGCTGTACTAAAGTTAGCAAACCGATCTTCTCCAGGCGCGAAAGATTTACGGAAATGCTTCATGTAGTCTTGATGATTGCCTTCAGGTAAAATATTTAAGGCAAACTTACCACCTGGATACATCAAAGATTCGATCGCTCGGTCTTTGGCGATCGCAACACTTATTCCAGGTGGGTTGAAGGTGGCTTGAGAAACCCAAGCGCCTAACATTGCGGTAGACACTTCTCCAAGTTTAGCTGTGATCACGCATACGGAACCAACAATGCGACCTACAGCTTGTTCCACTGGGGTAGCGGCTTGTTGTGGTACACGTACTTTTTTAGCCTTTTTCAGTGTTTGGGCAAAGTCTGTACCTAGTTCTTCACAGAACTTGAGAGTGACATCATCAGGTTTAAACTTGACCTTCAATGTGTCAAAGCCAAAACGGTATCCAGAATCCCGGAGTTTACCTTCTATTAAGTCAAAGGCTTCGCCACTCCAGCCGTAAGAACCAAAGACTCCAGCGAGTTTACTGTTGTCACCGCTTGAGATCACAATCCCTAAAGCAGTATGAATAGGAGTTGGCGCATGACCACCGATAGTAGGAGAACCGATGATAAAACCTTCTGACTGTGCGAGGTTGATGCGAATTTCATCAGGGGTGGCAAATTCGCAGTTAATCGATTTGACTGCAACTCCACCTTTAGTTAATCCCAGAGCGATCGCTTGTGCTAAAGTCGCCGTATTACCGTAAGCTGAAGCGTAAAGTAGGGCAACGGAAATCTCGCGATCATTATGAGAACGGCTCCACTCTCCATAAGCTTTGGTGAGTTCGATTAAGCTGCTGCGTACCAAAGGCCCGTGACCCACAGCATACATTCTCACCTGCAAATCTGATATTTTCTCCAAAGCTGCTTGCACATGAGGAGTTTGGGGAGCCATCAGGCAGTTAAAGTAGTAACGCTGGTCTTCTTTGAGCGCTTCCCAGTTATCATCAAACACTTCATCACCACAGAGATGAGTTGCAAATAACTTATCTGTGTAGAGAATTTGAGTTTGCTGATCGTAGGTACAAAGTCCTTCCGGCCAACGTGGGCTAGGAGTGGGCAAGAATTTCAAAACATGACCTTTGCCTAAATCCAGAGTTTCTTTCCCGCGCATCACCAAGACTTTCAAATCTTGCTCTAGGAAAGCAGCACGCAAATTGTTCGCACCGGGAAGAGAACAGACAAAAGTTACCTGTGGTGCCAGTTCTAAAATTGCTTTGAGGGTTGCAACTCGATTGGGACTAAAATGACCCAGGATTATATAATCCAAACTTTGTAAATCTAAAGTCTGCCGCAATGCCTCTAAATAAATTTCGGTAAAGCTTTCTGGCGGTGGATCGATAAGTGCGGTTTTATCAGCTTCAATTAAATAGCAATTGGAGGTAGTACCTCTTTCAAGTGCGTATTCAATTTCAAACCGCAGACGTGACCAACTACGTGCTTTGATCGCCTTAGTATTTGTAGCAATTGGTAGAACTTGTACGTCGCGTGGCTTGGAATTGGTCATAGCTATTTAAAGTTGGGGAATTGGAAATAGGTTATGGGGAACAGGGAATAGGGGATAGGGAATAGGGGATAGGGAACAGGGAATAGGTTATAGAGTATGGATCATAGGAAACAGGGGATAGTTTTCTTTTCTGTCCCCTGTCCCCTGTCACCTGTCACCTGTTACCTCTTCCCTATTTCTTAGTAGTAATTACCTACTTTGCGATGGCGAACGGCTGTGAGTCCATCGTTTTTAGAGACACGACCTTCTTGGACTGTGCAGTATAAAATCCAGTGGTCGCTGCATTCCATGCTGCTCTGTATTTCACATTCGATGTATGCCAGAGCATCAGTTAGAATGGGAGAACCGTTTTTCGCGGTTTGAGTTTTCACTCCTGCAAAGCGGTCAGCACCGGGATGTAAGCGCTTGAGAAAGTGCTTTTTCAATTCTTGATAATTGCCTTCTTCCAAAACGTTGAGGACGAAGCGATCGCCTACTTGCATTAAGGAATCAATGGCGCGGTCTTTCGCAACGGCAATTGTTAATCCTAATGGTTGCAAACTCGCTTGCGTTACCCAAGATGCCAGCATTGCGCTTGAGACATTATCTTTTTTAGTCGTGACTATATATAGTCCACTACTAATGCGACCCAACGCCTTTTCCATGTTGACATCAAGAGACTTGATTTGCTTGATGTTGCGATCGCGCACTAGCAATTGTCCGATGTCTTTACCAGCTTCTTCACACAACTGGAATGTTGATGCACTGGGAGTCTCTTTAATCCGAATGGGTGGGAAAGCTTCTTTGATGCCAGAGTCAAGAAATTGTCTGCGGAGTGTATCAATGGGTTCATCATCCCCACCGTAACATTCAAACAGCCCAAGAAATTGCTTATTCTTGGCGACAGCTAGCACTGAACTGATACTAGCTTGGGCGGCGGCGGCGGTACTTGGGGGCATACCAATAATGATGCCAGCGGCTCTTCCAGCTAATTCTTGAATTTCTTGGCTCTCAGCAGTACTTAAATCTAGTACTTCTACTCCAACCCCAGTTTTCAAAATACCTTCGGCAATTGCGTGACCAAGGCGCTCGCCATAACCGTAATCTGAGACAAAAAACAAGCCTACTGTTGTTTCTGCTTTAGCTTGTTTTTGGCTCCAATTTTCGTAACACCCGGTCAGAACATCTAAATGGTGGTATAATAAGGGGCCGTGACCATTTGCGATAATATTAATCTTTCCTAGATCGCCCATCCGCTTCATCGCATTCAGTAGCGAACGAGCGTTAGGACCCATCAAGCAGTCGTAGTAAAATCTAAAGTCAGCTTCGATAGCTTCTAAATCTTCGTCAAAGGTGCGATCGTCACAAAAGTGCATCCCAAAAGCATCACAGGTGTAGAGAATTTGGGTTTTGCGGTCAAAGCTAAAGATTGTATCCGGCCAGTGCAGATTAGGCGCACTCACGAATTCCATTTCGTGTCCTTTGCCTATATCGATGCGATCGCCGGTTTTGACAACCCGCTTAGAAAATGGATCGTGGACTAAGCCTTCCAAAAACTGAAGCGCAACTTTTGAGGCTAAGACGGTAGCTCTAGGAGCTAATTGCAGGACATCTTCTACTAAACCGCTATGGTCTGGCTCTGTGTGGCTGACAATTATGTAATCAATTGTCTTGGGGTTAACAAGACCTTTTAAAGTCTCTAAATACAGATCGCGAAACTTCTGGTGAGAAGTATCAATCAAAACTGTTTGTTCGCCCCTAATTAGATATGAATTGTAGGTTGTACCGTTTTGTAGTCCAAATTCGATATCGAAGCGATCACGATCCCAGTCAAGAGAGCGAATCGCCGTTGTGTTAGGGGCAATTTCTACAGTTTGTATAGTTAGCCGATGTTGAGCGTTCTCTGCGTTGGCCTTGCCGGTCGTAGACATCGCTACCATTATTCGTCTCCGAGCGCAAATTGTCAGGTTTTTCTTCTGCCCCCATTCTCTCTATTATTTTTTGTTTAAGTTGTAATGAATATCAGTTTTTGAATAATTTAACTTGTATCAATTGTTGCTGTTTTCTAGCAAGAAATATGACTCAAAAAATCTACTAAATATTAATTTATTCAGGAAAATCTACTTAGTATTTTATTTTGCTATTTATCTAATTTTATTCTAATTTAAAAATATCATTTTCTTTATATTATTTGACAATAAAAACTGAAAACATCAAAACTAATATCATACATCTAGGACTATTATATAAAACTCAGTACAACTCAAAAGCATACTCTTTAATTGTTTTTGCCTCTTAAATGGCTGCATAAGGAAGTTGACAAATAAAAGTTAATTCTTTTGAGAGTGATGTATAAATGATAAAAATATACTAGGTTTTACAAACAAACTCTGTAGTTATGGCGTAGAATAATTGTCTTAAGAGGATAGATTAAAAGTTAGTTTTTTAAGACGCTATTTTACAAAAAAGTAGGAAAAGTAGGAAAAGTAGGAAAAGTAGGAAAAGTGGTAAAAATAGGAAAAGTAACACAAATCTTTCTATCTCCAATAGGTATTGAATTTATTTTTGTTTCAAGCAATAATACTGTTATGTTAAATATGAAATTTATGTGAAGTCGAGAAAATAGATATTTGTTGGAGATAGTTAAGAAAAATTTCTAGAGAGGAGTTGAATAAAAAGGAAGAAGGCTTCTATGTATATGTTTTTCTGCTCATTCCAATGGAAAATAGCGTAAAAATTATTTTTAAAGTTTCGATAAATCACCGTATTCATAAGAATAATTGAAGAATTTTAATGATACAGTCCTTTATTATCGACTTTAGACATTAATTAGAACGACGCTAACAAGTTCTTAAGAAAAGATTCCAACAATTAACTGTGTAAAAGGTTATTAATTATGGGATGCAGATTAAAAGTCTTTCTAACTGAGCAAGAAAAGCTGACTTTAGAAGAGTTAAGAAAAGCTAAACATGTTCCTCAACGCACCAAGGATCGGGCTCAAGTCTTACTGTTAAATAATCGTGGCTTAAAAAACGAGCAAATTGCTAAGGGTTTGAACTGGGCAATTTCAACAGTACGTCAAACCCTTCATCGCTGGGAAAAGATGGGTTTAGCAGGTCTGTGGGATGCTTCTGGACGAGGTGGAAAACCTCGATATTCAGAATCAGATTTGGTTTATCTAGAAAATTGTTTAGCTCAAGAATCACAGACTTATAACTCTAAACAATTAGCAAAAAAACTGGCATCTGAACGCCAGGTAAGCTTGAGTGCAGATCGGTTACGACGGGTACTTAAACAAAGAGGAAGAAGGTTTGGAACCGCACGCAAACAACCCCAGGAACAGAATCATTAAAGCCTCTCGTCACTCGTAGTAATTTCGTCAATGCAAAAGTTGGGCCAGGATTGGTAAGCGATCGCATATCTTTGCTACAACGATAGTAATAGTAAAACTGAAGAGGCGATCGCTTTGGCGTTTCTCCCAAAGTCAAAGGCTGCTGGGGGTCTGTTACGGATTAAATCACCGGTCAAGGTTTTGCAGCAATTAGGAAAGCAAGGATATTGAACCGTTGCTTTCAACCTTAATTATGCAGACCAAGAAGATTTTAACAGCCTGAATAAACTCTGGTAAAAATTAGCACATTGATTGTGATGTAGCTCAGGTATACCGAAGTGCTAAATAATTAAAGTAGGGCAAAATAAACATCCTTTCATCAGGAAATGCTGAAAGTCCACTAATTTTAGATTTGGATTTTGAATTGATTCCTTTCTTGGCTCAATTCGGTCTACTGATTTAATATATTCAGACAGCACAAAACAAAATCCACCTTGATATAAAATTATCAGGTGGACTTGTTATTTATTCTTAGTGGATCCGAGCAGAGTCGAACTGCTGTCCAAATTGGGTATTGACCCCCCGCTCATTCACAGGTTTAGCCTTTCTGACCCTCAAGGCGGGAATCGTTCATTATCCCGAACGTAGGATTCTCTGATTTAATCTTAGCTAGCAAGCCAACCAGAGAACGCTTACTAGAGCATCCGTTGGGGTTTGGTCTTCAGTCCTTAACGGAGTCAAACCGAAGACGCTCGAACCTATAAGAGGTGTTTAGGCAGCTACTAGAGCATCCTTACGAGCAAAGTTAACGATGTTATTCGCATTTACTTTTTGTTTGAGCCTTTGATTTCCGAGAGGAGACTCACTCTCGACCTGAATCACAGAGCAGCGTTCGCCAACCTGTCGAAACCGTGACGGACCCATGCACTTCATACTTCGATTATAATACGCGATTCTTGAATTTGTAATTCGTAATTCGTAATTCGTAATTATCAAAGTCAGAATATATGGCTCCACTTAGTCAAAATAGCCAATCGCTAATTTTAAAACCATTAGCAATTGGCTATTTGCCATAATCCACAACAAATATTTTCCTAAGTTAGTGCTTCAGCACCACCTACAACCTCTAGGAGTTCTTGGGTAATGGCAGCTTGTCGAGCTTTGTTGTAAGACAGTGTGAGGGTATTAATCAATTCACCCGCATTTTCACTAGCATTACTCATAGCTGTCATCCGCGCTGCTAGTTCACTAGCCGCAGATTCTTGCAGCGCCCGCAATAGCTGGTTACTCAGATACAGGGGCAACAAAGAATCGAGGATCTGTACTGGATCTTGCTCGAAAATCATGTCAGGAGCCAACGCGCGAACTTGGCTAGCCACTTTCTCCCGTTCGACTTCAAATTTACCACCACGGGTTGTCAAGCGGAAGATTTCGTCATCACCCGCTTCTAGTCCTTGTGGATCGAGGGGCAGTAAGGTTTGGATTACAGGACGGGAGCTAACCAAGGAAAGAAATCTGGTATAGATTAATTCGATGCGGTCAACTTCTTCCGAAAGGAATAAGGAAAGTAGTTGATCGGCAATCTGATTGGCTTCGGCTGCGGTGGGAATTTGCTCTAAGCCGCTGTAAGTGGCATCAATGGGCTGATCGCGGCGTTGAAAGTACTGTGTAGCTTTGCGCCCGACGATCACAAATTGATAGTTTAAACCTTCTGCCTTGATTTCCTTGGCACGATTCTCTGCACGACGGATAACGTTATTATTGTAGCCGCCGCATAAACCGCGATCGCCTGAAATTACCAATAGCCCGACTGACTTAACTTCTCTTTTTTTCAGTAGTGGCAGGTTTGCTTCTTCAAAGCGCAAACGGCTTTGCAAACCATATAATACTTGTGCCAAGCGATCGGCAAAGGGGCGAGTCGCTAGTACTTGTTCTTGCGCCCGACGCACTCTAGCCGCAGCTACGAGACGCATGGCTTCTGTGATTTTTTTGGTGTTTTTGACCGACTGAATGCGATCGCGTATTGCTTTTAGATTGGCCATAACTTTAAGTTCTGAGTCCTGAGTTCTGAGTTCTGAGTTCTGAGTCCTGAGTTCTGAGTTTGAAATTTTGAGTTTTGAATGAAAAACTTTCTTCAACTCAACACTTATAGCTACTCAGCACTCGGCACTCAGCACTCAGCACTGTAATTACGCTGCTGCTTTGAAAGTCTTCTTGTATTCGGTAAGTGCTTCTTTCAAGGCAGCTTCTTCTGCATCACCTAGTGCTTTGGAGGCTCTTACTCCTTCGGCATACTGGGTTTTACCAGTCTTTAAGTACTCCCGCAGACCTTGGGTAAAGGTGGTAACTTTATCTACAGGCACATCATCCAAGTATCCATTGATACCAGCGTAAAGAATTGCTACTTGCTCGTATACTGAGAGTGGCGAATTTTGTGGCTGCTTAAGAAGTTCGCGTAACCGTTGACCACGTGCCAACTGGTCTTGAGTGGCTTTATCTAAGTCAGAAGCAAATTGTGCGAAGGCTTGCAGGTCGTCAAATTGGGCTAGTTCCAATTTAATCTTACCAGCAACTTTTTTCATTGCCTTGGTTTGAGCCGCAGAACCCACGCGGGATACTGAAATACCTGGGTTCACAGCTGGACGGATACCAGCGTTGAACAAGTCAGAAGATAGGAATATCTGACCATCGGTAATGGAAATTACGTTTGTGGGGATGTATGCCGAAACGTCACCAGCTTGGGTTTCGATGATTGGTAGGGCGGTCATGCTGCCTTTACCTAATTCATCACTCAGCTTGGCGGCTCTTTCTAATAAGCGAGAGTGAATGTAGAATACATCTCCGGGGTAAGCTTCGCGTCCGGGTGGGCGACGTAGCAGCAGGGACATTTGGCGATAAGCTTGGGCTTGTTTGGAAAGATCGTCGTAAATTACTAGGGTAGCTTTGCCTTTGTACATAAAGTACTCGGCAATAGTTGCGCCTGTGTAAGGAGCTAGGTATTGTAGTGTTGCTGGTTCACTGGCACTAGCGGCGACGACGATGGTGTAATCCATCGCGCCTTTTTCTTGCAATGTCTGCACCACGTTAGCTACGGTGGAAGCTTTTTGACCGATCGCAACGTAGACACAAACTACATCTTCTTCTTTTTGGTTGATGATGGTGTCGATCGCGATCGCAGTTTTACCGGTTTGGCGATCGCCAATAATCAATTCCCGTTGACCGCGACCGATGGGAATCATTGAGTCAATAGCTGTAATCCCCGTTTGCATGGGTTCGTGTACAGATCGACGAGCAATAATACCAGGCGCTGGAGATTCAATCAAACGGCTTTCTGAGGATTTGATGTCTCCCTTACCATCGATGGGGCGACCCAAAGCGTCTACAACTCTTCCAATTAAGGCTTCCCCGACTGGAATTTGAGCAATTCTACCAGTAGCGGTTACAGAACTACCTTCTTGAATTTCTAGCCCTTCACCCATCAACACCGCGCCCACGTTGTCTTCTTCTAAGTTTTGGGCGATGCCAATTGTGCCATCTTCAAATTCTAAGAGTTCCCCAGCCATAGCCTTTTCCAGACCATAGATCCGGGCAATACCGTCACCTACTTGTAGGACGGTACCAACGTTAGCAACTTTGACCTCTTGATCGTATTGCTCGATTTGTTGTTGGATAATGCTGCTAATTTCGTCAGGTCTAATTGATATGCTCATGTGTCTATCTTGTTTGCTTTCGAGACGGAATTCAGTGCTGAGTGCTGAGTTAAGAGTGCTGAGTTAAGAGTGAGTAGTGATGAGTTAAAAAAGCAAAAGTTAAAAGTTAAAAGTCAAAATAAATTACTGTTTACTTAACTCCCAACTCCTAACTCCTAACTCCTAACTCCCAACTTCTAATCCTAACCTTCTAGCTATTAGTTAAGCGCAATGAAAGGCGGCGCAGTTGACCCCGGATACTGGCATCAATTACCTGCGAACCTACTTTAATAATCACACCACCAATTAACTCACTGTCTACCTTGGTTTCTAGTTCTACCTGGCGAGCATTACTGATGGCAATGACCTTTTGGATAATTGCCTGCTGTTGAGCTTCTGTGAGGGGAACGGCTGAAATTACTTCCGCTAATACGGTTTGATTCAGCTGCCGCAACAGCGCCAGATATTGTTGAAAAATCGATTCCAAGAATGCAATGCGGCGTTTGTCTACTAATATCAACAAAAAGTTGCGTAAGTAGGGGTTAGAGCCTTCACCGAGTATTTTTTTGATGAGAGCTTTTTTGTTCTCAGCCTGAATAAACGGGTTGCTGAAGAAGTTGTGTAGCTGTTTGTCTGCTCTGAGCAGTCCCAGGAAAGTCCGCGCATCTTCCCCGAACTCTTCTGTCAAATTTTTCGATTGCGCTATTGACAAAAGTGCCTGTGCGTAAGGTTGGGCTACTTCGGCTGCCGCTACCTGACTTGTCATACATTGCCTCCCAGTTGTGCGATGCTACGATCAATTAAACTTTGTTGAGCATCGTCGGCAATCCCGCCTTTGAGTTGCGATTCGACTTTTTGCAATGCTAGTGTAGCAACTCGTTGCCGTAGTTGAGCGATCGCTCGCTCGGTTTCGCTGTTTAAATCTGCTGCTGCTGTTTGTTTCAAGCGTTCTACGTCTTGCGCTGCTTTCGCTAACAAGGCTTCTTTCGCTTTTTGAGCATTTTCTACGGACGATTGGCGGATACGTTCTGCTTCTGCTTGAGATTGCTTCAACTGCTCTTGCGCTTGGGAAAGGGCAGTCTTTGCCTCTTTTAAGCGCCCTTCTGCTTCCTGAATTGCGGTGGCAATATTGGATTGTCGCTCGTTCAGGATATTGCTTAAAACTTTACGTCCGAAGTAGAATAGTATGCCAACCAGAATCGCTAGATTGATCAGATTGGTTTCAAAAATGTCTAGGTTTAGACCGAAACCACCTTCTGCTGCGCCTTCTGCCAATTCAGAGTGAACAGCGTTCGCTTCTGCGGCAAGTAATAAGAATGTCCCCATGATACCCATTTACAAGTGCGCTGCTCGCTTGCTAGTACGTTGTATTTTCCCCTAGGGAAGGAAATTTAAGTATCTTTTCCCTGTCAGGAAATTAAGTATCTTTCCCAAGAAGGGAAAAAGTGCCTTTTTTTGACACTTAAATTTTGCGCTCTGGACTAGGGGCCAGTTGCGCGTATGCTTTACACAGAACCAATCTCGTTAGCTTATCTAACTGGAGTTGGCCCCAATAGTTTTTCTAGAATCTGCCTACTTAGAGCATCAACTTGTTGCTCTAAGGTACGAAAAGCTTCTTGTTTTTGTTGCTCTATTTCAACAGAAGCTTGTTCTCGTTGAGACTGGGCTTCCTTTTGGGCTTCAGCAATTTTTTCGGCAGTAATTTTCTTAGCTTCAAGTTGAGCGGCTTCTACAGTAGCTTGCGATTGTCTGCGAGCGTCTGCGAGTTGCTGCTCATATTCGGTAGCCAAGCGTTCGGCTTTAGCCAAGCTTTCTTTCGCCTCAAGGGTATTCGTTCGGATGTAACTATCGCGATCGTCTAGTACCTTGGTCAGTGGCTTATAGAAAATTGCATTCAACACAGCTGCTAATAGCAGGAATTGCAATGCCATGAAGGGCAAGGTAGCATCGAAATCAAACATTTGTCTCCTCTTTGGCTGGAGTAGCAGTTTTCATGGCTAGCAACGTCATCCAACCTTTCATATTTTAGAGACCCATAGCCAACAAGGGTCAACTGAACATTATAACTATTGAGATACCCAAAACGTTTTGATTGTAGAGGCGTGATGATTCACGTCTCCACACTCGCAAAAATTTTCAGGTATTAACCGAAGGGGTTAGCGAACAGCAATACCAGGGCAATTACCAGACCATAGATAGTCAAGGATTCCATGAATGCCAAGGTTAATAGCAGAGTACCGCGAATTTTTCCTTCTGCTTCAGGTTGACGAGCAATACCTTCTACTGCTTGTCCAGCAGCGTTACCTTGACCAATACCAGGGCCAATTGCAGCTAAACCAATCGCTAAAGCAGCAGCGAGAACTGAAGCAGCCTGAACTAATGGATCCATGTTGATTTTCCTTGCTTTGATTACAAAACTAACAAAAGTACGTTAACGACTAGAAACGTGGTTTTCACGCTGCACATGAGTTCTTTGATCGCGCTTTGCGATGTTTTGAGCAAAATGCTCTTGGAACTGTGCTATCAACTGAGAAGTTTAATGCTCCTCATGTTCTTCTCCACCATGTCCCTCCATTGCCTCATGAATGTATGCTCCGGCTAGGGTGGCGAAAACCAGGGCTTGAATGGCACTGGTAAATAAACCCAAGGCCATTACAGGCAGAGGTACAAATAGAGGAACTAGCAGCACCAATACCGCGACTACCAATTCATCCGCCAAAATATTACCAAATAGCCGGAAGCTTAGGGAGAGGGGCTTGGTGAAATCTTCGAGAATTGCGATCGGCAACAAAACGGGTGTTGGCTCTATATATTTCTTAAAGTAGCCTAAACCCCGCTTGCTAAAACCCGCATAAAAGTACGCTAAGGAAGTCAGCAATGCCAATGCAACAGTCGTATTGATGTCATTGGTGGGAGCTGCCAATTCGCCCGAAGGTAGCTTGATGAGCTTCCAGGGAATTAACGCACCTGACCAGTTCGATACGAAAATAAACAAGAACAATGTGCCAATAAATGGCACCCAAGGGCGGTACTCTTTCTCACCAAGTTGGTTTTTGGCCAAATCACGAATAAATTCTAGGGCGTATTCCATCAAATTCTGGATGCCCTTGGGAATTCTTTGTGCGTTGCGAGTAGCAGCTATTGAAGCCACTACTAAAATGCTAATCACAAACCATGAGGTGAGAAAAACTTGCCCATGAATTTTAAGATTGCCCAACTGCCAGTAGAAATGATGACCTACTTCTAATTCGGCGAGGGGAAAAGAATTAAAGGCGTTTAAGACACTAAGCATTTGCATTCTTCAAGCATTTTCCCCAACGATCGAGGATGGGATTACTATCTTTGTGAGCCTGACTTTTTAAGAATCAGGAATGAACGCAATTTGCACCATATAGACGAGGAGCGTGGCTTTGTAAGTTAGAAATCCCAAAAATATGGGCAAAATCTGTAGCTCACGCCATTGAGTTGCCACGATCATGACTCCCATAAATAGAGCAAAACGAGTTTTGCTCAAACTGGTTTTTTCACTACCAAGTTGCTCAACGTCTCTAGCCAACATTTTTAAGTAAACCACACCTGTACACGCCCCAATTAAATAATTTAGGGCAATGTTTAAGGAATAAAAAATCCACACAGAGATAAAAATAACCCCCGTCAAGACAAGCGTGATTACCAACAATCGCTGGAAGAGTTGATAAAACTCTCGCATAGAGTTACCTGATTCTGTGTCTCCAGAATCAGTTTTAGCATCTTGTTGCGTTGTCGGAGTGGGCGCAATTGATTCGTCTGACAAGCTCACGAGACTTGAAACCAGTACAGTTAAATTATGATGACTGCACATTCAGTCAGCTGAATCATATCACGATCCGGTAACAATACTTTAGGAAAAAACAATTAACTTCTTGGCAACGTTACACAGTCAGTAAAATCGCGCTCCCAGAAGCGAGAGAGCGGCTGATGATGTAAAAGACTGTGTGGGTGAATAATCAAATTATCGTTGCCTAAAAATTCAAAATTTCTTCCAATTCCAGCTTTTTTGACTAGATTATTGTCCTCCAAAGTCGTTACATAGCATCTTGGTGTTTGAAGTAATTGGGTGTCAATAAAATCAACTGGTGCTTGAGGAGTGTATAGGCATACCGCAAATCAGAAATCGGAGAGTAGCGGCTTGTCATTAAGCAGCGCACCACTGCTGAATTTCAAAAAACTCCAACTTTTGGGATTTAGAATACCCGTTTGTTGGGCACTTTCCTAATCTACATTAATTTACCAAAAGTGGTGATGGGCGATCGCTCATCACCATAAGTATAAATTGCTTTTATTAAGCCAGTGTTGAATTGGAGGCTGATTAAGCAGGTGCTAATAATATCAGTTGCTGCTGAAGAAGTTTTCTTACTTCATCTAATCCCAGTTGCCCATCTGTCAAAATATCTGCAACTGTAGAATTAGCATCACACTTTTGCATAAATTCAAACTCTGGTTCAGATAAATTAACAATTTGGTAATTGTAATTAAAGAAGCATTGAC
Organism: Nostoc sp. ATCC 53789; assembly: GCF_009873495.1. GTDB lineage: Bacteria > Cyanobacteriota > Cyanobacteriia > Cyanobacteriales > Nostocaceae > Nostoc > Nostoc muscorum_A. The sequence continues at coordinate 3,495,815 of NZ_CP046703.1, forward strand.
TGGGAAATCCTTCAATACAAGGATTAAGTTCGGGAATCGCCGCTAATAAAGCTTTGTCGTCTGACCAGTCAGTTTTTACTAAGGGAGGACGGCCAAGGAAAAACTCGTAATGAGTTACTTCTGGGTCTAGTAATTCTATCAGGCGATAAAGCTGGCGATCGCTCAATTCTTTTGCCCGTTCTACTAACTCTGGTGCTTTGCTCAAAAGTCTCTCCAAATCCCAGAAACTCGGATTCGAGAAACCAATAAACTCTAATCCCGAAGCATCAATTAATTCAAACAGCGTCTCAATGTTGTAGTCAATTTCTTGGGGATGAACGTACATATCGGCAAAGTGTTCATCCTTGTGGTTTTCTAATGACCAACGCTGCTTTTCGTATTTGACAATTCGGTTATTTTCTGGTAAAGAAGCAAATATTTGCCGTCCGACTTGGACACCATCGCGGTAGTCGCCTTTTTTGTCACCTTGCAGAAGTGCGATCGCTTTTTGCATGAGTTGAATTTCCCAGCGTCCCAACTCTCCGTACACAAAAATGTGCATTAAGCCGCCTGGGGCTAACTTCTGCGCCAAAGCTTGAATACCGCGAATTGGATCGGAGGTATGGTGCAAAACGCCAACACAGTTAATTAAATCAAACTCACCTGGTAACTGTTCCACATCAAACAAGCTGAGGTGATGAAACTCAACACGGTTAGCACCAGAACGCTGACAACGTTCTTTTGCTACATCCAAAGCCCCAATACTGAGATCAATCCCCACAACAGAAGCCTGGGGATTGAGATGAACCAGGTACTCTGTACTTACCCCTGTACCGCAACCTGCATCTAAAATCCGAATATCTTGCCTTTGGGGTTTTTGACCTATGCAAAAATTATGAGCAGCTAGCCAGTTCCAGCGCCAGTTATAGCCTGGTGGTGGTTCATCCAACAAAGCTTCTGGCGGAAAGGGATAGGTATTGTAGAGTTTGGCAACAGCAGCACTAACAGTTTGGGAATCGGACATGATGAGGAATAACGCAGCATTTCTGAGTTTAGCGAATGCTGGACACTTCAGGTAGACAAATAATTGCGATCGTCATCAGCCCATATATTTTAAGTATATAAGTTGTTTTATTAATAACGCTATTGTTCAAGTATCTCTTCGCTAATAAAATTTAATTATAATTTTGTATAAAAATTTACTTAGCTAGGAGCATTAAATGGCTGTAGGAATGCCGGAATTCGTTGAAAATCCAGAAAATCGTTGCCCTGTAATTCTGTATTGCCGCAATTCGCAAATCTTGTGTACCAATGCGGATTCTTTGACGAATCAAGTCTTCGTAACAATTAATAGCATACTCATCAAATCCTAGCGATCGCACATTTTTGAAAAACTCTAAAGTAGCCTCTAGCTTTGCGTAAGCTAATACCAATGCATCAGATAAGGAAGCCTTTCTGATTACATTAAACCTCCCACGCAGTTGTTCTTCAACTGTAATTATCGTTATGGCAATGTCTTCAGAATTGACTGCATTAATACGCCGTGTCACAACTGGATGCATCTGTTGAAAAAGTGAGACGTGATCCGTATCAAGTATCCATAAAGTCACTTAGTTTCATCCTCCGCATCAAGTTGCCGATAATATTCCTCCATTTGTGCGTCAAGTTCACGGCGATCAGCTTTTATATATGCTAGCATCTCGTCAAATTGCGGATCATCCTTGAACATACCCGCAAATTTCATCCAAGGATGTTCGGTTTGGGGAGGTTCAATTTCCAAAGTTACTATTTCTGGTTTTCGCTCTTGTAAAATTTGAATTAGTTTTTCTAGTGCTTCTTCTTTGGTTACACCAGAGCCTTTAAAATCTGGCAAGCCTAATACTGTCGCAATAACCCCACCATCTGCTTGATTTTCAATCAGCACATCATAATTTAACTTGGGTACAGTATTGTTAGGATAAGTTTTTACAGTTAAATTCATAATATTTCCAACCTGAAAGTTTTATATTGATTATAACTGCCGACCTACTTACTGCTAACCTTTAGTTTGTACGTGTTAGCATAGCGTTTCGTAGATGACTACAAACCTTTAAGAATTTACACTGCCTTACTTACCTATGGTTTGATTTTTATAATATTTTCTTTTGCGATCGCTCCAATGATTTACAACCAATCAGAGTTTGATTTACGCTGTGAATGGGGGGCACAAGGAGTTGCTGAACTCGCTCCCATAAGTGATGTAATTGTGATAGTTGACATTCTCTCTTTTTCTACCTGCGTGGAAATTGCCACAAATCACGGCGCGATAATTTTTCCCTACGCATATAAAGATGAATCAGCCATAGATTATGCCAAATCAGTGCAAGCAGAGTTAGCAAGTCATAGACAACGTTCGACAACAATTGGATATTCTCTTTCGCCAAAATCGGTCACTCAGATTCCTGCTGGAACTAGACTAGTTTTACCTTCACCTAATGGTTCTTTTCTGACTTTACTTACAGGGGATACACCAACTTTGGCTGGTTGCTTGCGAAATTGCCAAGCTGTAGCGCAGTTTGCTCAAAAGTATGGCGATAAAATCGCTGTGATTCCTGCCGGTGAAAGGTGGCAAGAAGATGGTAGCCTACGTCCTGCATTTGAAGATTTAATTGGTGCTGGGGCAATTCTCAGTTATTTAGATGGCAGTCTATCACCAGAAGCCGAAGTTGCTGTAACAACATTTCAGGCTTTCCAGCAGGATTTACTGGGATACTTGAAAAAATGCAGTTCGGGTAAAGAGTTGATTGAAAAAGGTTTTGAGTCAGATGTTGAACTGTCCGCCGCCCATAACGTAAGTGATTGCGTGCCTTTATTTACTAATAATGCTTATGTAGATTCCAGGCTACAGGCTTAAGAGACTTCCAAATAAAAAATATCCCAAAACTGACACAAAAATCCTCTCTCTGTGTTCTCTGCGTCTCTGTGGTTAGTTTATTTCTTAGAAATCCCTAATTAAAGGTCGCACTGATTGGTTTGGCAATATTTGGCATTATCTATAAACTCTTGCAACTTATTCAAGGGAATTATCTGCAATGATGACCCACCTTGCACCTCAGCAGTGATGTAAGCAAACTTTTGTCCGCGATAATACTGGTCACGTCCAACCTTGGTGACATACCGAGACTTCTGAAAGTCATTAGCAATATTAGAATTATAAATATTTTGTAACAGTTTCACCGCTTTGGCATTTTTTGTGGTGAATTTGATGCTTGAGTCACCACTAACGGTTATACCTTCTTTAGTCACTTTCCCATTTTGAGAAGTGACATCAGCATAAAAGTATAAATTTCCCTTTGTACCCTCGTAGCCGTGGGCTTCGCTGTTGTATCTCAAAGTTGGTAATTGCGATCGCGTTTTTGCCCACTTAACAACGGTGTTGATGTTTTGCTCTGGAAGCGCATTTGCAGGAGTGATAGCTAAAATAACTGAGATTGCAGACAGAGCAACATTGAATAAATAGTTAAATTTAGAACTTTTGTGCATAGTATTTTCCCGTTAAAGAATACTGATAGCTAAAGCTAAAAAACACCGCAATTTGAGAATTATTTCCAGGGCGGCGTTATTTCGTAATATTCAGTCATCAGTAGCAAAAACAACTTAACATCGACTAATGACTACTGTCCACCGATCATTGCTGAAGGAAATTTAGTTTCAACTAAGATTTTGTAACATTTGCAATAATCGTAGAATGGATACTGCCACAAACATCAAAATAGAGGTTTTCAGCATCAGTAGACCATGCCTAGCCTATTTCTGAGTTACAAAACTTAGATTTGATCTCAGCCAAACAAGAGTATGTACTCTTGAGACTGGATGTATCTAAGCTACAGGTTCTACACACTTCTTAATAAACCAGCCTTGAGAACGCAAAACGTTCTAATCTAAAAGCTAACTGGGTTAATTTACTGGCAGTTTTGCAGGCAATACTCTCAAGTTCATAAAGCATAGAGACACCGATGTGTCAAGCCTCAAAGCGACCCAGATTTAACATATATAACGATTATGATGGGAGTTTTACAAAGCCGATGAGTGTTAAGGCGAGTGGTGGAAGCTCAGTTGCGCGTCCGCAACTATATCAAACCCTAGCTGTAGCGACAATTACCCAAGCCGAGCAGCAAGACCGCTTTTTGGGAAGTGGTGAACTAGATGAACTGGCAAGCTATTTTGCATCTGGTGCAAAGCGTTTAGAGATTTCCCAGACGCTTACAGATAATGCCGAGATTATTGTGTCTCGCGCTGCCAACCGGATTTTTGTCGGTGGTTCGCCAATGGCTTTTTTAGAAAAGCCCAGAGAAGCAGAACTAGTAACTGCTGGTGGTGGTGGTGCTAATGTTCAGCAAGGGATGCAACTAGGAACTGTAACCTATGTTGAAAGTCGTGGCGGGTTCCTAGAAAATTTACGATCAATATTTAACTCATCCCCCAGCGGCCCAGTACCCGCAGGTTTCAGACCAATTAACATTGCTCGTTATGGCCCGAGCAACATGGCCAAGAGCTTACGGGATTTATCTTGGTTCTTGCGCTACGCTACTTATGCGATCGTTGCTGGCGACCCCAACATCATAGCGGTGAACACACGGGGTTTGCGGGAAATAATTGAAAATGCCTGCTCTGGTGAAGCAACGCTGGTAGCTTTGCAAGAAATCAAAGCCGGATCGCTTTCCTTTTTCCGCAAAGATGCTGAGGCTACAGAAATTGTGTCTCAGTACATGGATGTTTTGTTAACAGAATTCAAAGCAGCCACACCTTCAAATAAAGTCCGTCAACGTCCCTCTAGCGACCAACAAGGGTTGCAACTGCCGCAAATTTACTTTAATGCAGCAGAACGTCGTCCCAAGTTTGTGATGAAAACTGGGTTGTCAGCTAGCGAAAAAAATGAGGTAATCAAAGCGGCATATCGGCAAATTTTTGAGCGCGACATTACCCGTGCTTATAGCTTGTCCATATCTGACTTAGAATCCAAGGTGAAAAATGGCGACATCTCCATGAAGGAGTTTGTTCGTCGTCTAGCTAAATCTCCTCTTTACCAAAAACAGTTTTACCAGCCTTTTATTAACAGCCGAGTCGTCGAACTTGCTTTCCGCCACATTTTAGGACGGGGCCCAAGTAGCCGGGAAGAAGTGCAAAAATACTTCTCCATTATTTCTAATGGTGGTCTGCCAGCCCTGGTAGATGCCTTAGTAGATTCTGCTGAATACGGCGACTATTTTGGTGAAGAAACAGTACCTTACCTCCGGGGTCTGGGCCAAGAAGCACAAGAATGTCGCAACTGGGGGCCGCAGCAAGACCTGTTTAACTACAGTGCGCCTTTCCGCAAGATACCTCAGTTCATTACCACATTTGCGGCTTACGAACAGCCACTACCAGACCAACATCCTTACGGTTCTGGTAATGACCCCCTGGAAATTCAGTTTGGCGCGATTTTCCCGAAAGAAACTCGCAACCCCAGCACCCGTCCGGCTCCTTTTGGCAAGGATACCAAACGCATCCTGATTCACCAAGGGGCAGGGATTAATAACCAAAATAGTAACCCCAAAGCGCGGGGTGAAGCTCCTGGTACTCTTGGGCCCAAGGTGTTCAAATTAGACCAGCTGCCTGGTACTAGAGGTAAAAAAGCTGCCAAAAATTCTAGCGTCAGATTCTCCGAAAGCTCCACGCAAGCATTGATTAAAGCTGCTTACCTGCAAGTTTTCGGTCGCGATCTTTACGAAGGTCAGCGCCCGAAGGTATTAGAAATCAAGCTGGAAAACGGTGACATCTCTGTACGGGAGTTTATCCGTGCTTTGGCTAAGTCGGATGTATTCCGCAATCTGTACTGGTCATCGCTCTATGTTTGTAAAGCGATCGAGTATATTCACCGCCGCTTGTTGGGTCGTCCGACTTATGGCCGTCAAGAAATCAACAAGTACTTTGACATTGCTTCCAAACAAGGCTTTTACGCAGTAGTTGATGCGATCATTAACAGCGTAGAATACAGCGAGGCATTTGGTGAAGATACAATTCCTTACGAACGGTATCTGACTCCCGGTGGTGTATCTGGGCGGCAATTGCGCGTTGGTAGCATTCGTGAAGATGTTGCAGCCAAAGTTCAGAAGGAAGTAACGCCAAGCTTTGTGACATTGGGTACAGTCACAGAAAAACGGTCAGAACCAGATATTCAGTTCCGTATTAACCAAGGTGTTAGCAAGCAACGCGAACAAACCAAAATCTTCAAACTGGTTTCCAATACCAGCGATAAAGTTGCAGTAAAAACCTTGATTAGCGCTGCCTATCGTCAGATTTTTGAGCGCGATATTGCACCCTACATCGCTAAAAATGAATTTACGGCGTGGGAAAGCAAGTTGGGGAACGGCGAAATCAGTGTGAAGGAATTTATTCAAGGTTTGGGTTACTCGAACCTCTACCTGAAAGAATTCTACACACCCTACCCCAACACCAAAGTGATTGAGTTGGGAACCAAACACTTCTTGGGACGTGCGCCATTAGACCAGGCAGAAATCCGCAAATATAACCAAATTTTGGCTACTCAAGGGATTCGTGCCTTTATTGGTGCTTTGGTAGATAGTGTGGAATATAACCAGGTATTTGGTGAAGATACGGTTCCTTACCGTCGCTTCCCAACCCTACCTGCGGCAAACTTCCCGAATACCGAGAAGCTGTACAACCAGCTGACCAAGCAAAACGATGATGTAGTTGTGCCTAGCTTTAAGCCCGTGCAAGCACGTGTAGGAGTTAGTAACGATACACCACTTTTGACGCAGGCGATCGCAGATATAGCAGCCCAAATAAACGGTATCAACAAGAGCAAGCCCGCTTTTGCTGAGCTGGGTCGTTCCTACAACGATGGTAGCGGACAACCCGTAGAACTAGGTGTGCGTAAACATGCACGCATTTACCGTCTAACAGAAAGCGCTAACCAAGCCGAAACACAGCAGGCAATCAACGCCATTTACTGCCAAGTATTGGATGTATTTAGTGGTGAAGTGCCTGATAATTTCCGCCGTACTGACCTAGACAGCAAACTCCAGAATGGTGAAATTTCCGTGCGTGAGTTTGTGTGTGAACTAGCTAGTTCCGAAATCTATCGTCAGCGCTTCTTGTCACCTTATCCTCATGCCAAGGTCATTGAGTTCCTCTTCCGTCACCTGTTGGGGCGTACACCCGCAGATCAGGAAGAAATTCGCCAGTGCAACCAGCTGCTAACTGATAGTGGTTTATCGGCTGCTGTAAAAGCAATAGTCGAAAGCCCAGAATATAGCCGCTACTTCGGTGAAGATGTTGTGCCTTACAACCGCTTCTCAATAGGGAATAGGTAATAGGTAATAGGGTACAGATTATTTCCTGTACCCTGTGACCTTCCCCCTTCGTAACCTTTCGTAATATTGCTCTCAGATTACAGCTAAAACAGGGAATTCTGAAAGGTAATATTACAAAGTGTTAAGAGCAGTCATAAATGCTCAACAGAATGCCGGAAAATGTTTTGCGGAAGGTAACTGAGTTTAAAAGCTTGTGTACTTGTGTTGACTCAAGAAAACTCGTAATTAATTAGCCGTAGCAGTTATAAAACTGTTGTGTCTAAAAGAACGAGAGAACAAACTCAGTAAACCAAATTTTAGAGTCTCACCAGTTTAATCAAATCCTGGTTTCATTTGTATTGGAGGAATCCATTAATGAGTATCGTCACGAAAGCTATCGTGAATGCTGATGCAGAAGCTCGCTACCTCAGCCCTGGTGAATTGGATCGGATCAAATCCTTTGTTGCCAGTGGTGAACGCCGCGTGCGGATTGCTCAAATTTTGACAGAAAATCGTGAGCGGCTGGTTAAGCAAGCTGGCGATCAATTGTTCCAAAAGCGTCCTGATGTTGTGTCTCCTGGTGGTAACGCTTACGGTCAAGAATTGACTGCTACTTGCCTGCGTGACCTAGATTACTACCTCCGCCTCGTTACCTACGGTATCGTTGCTGGTGATGTTACACCGATTGAAGAAATTGGTGTTATCGGTGCCCGTGAACTGTACAAGTCCTTGGGAACCCCTATTGATGGTGTTGCTGAAGGTATCCGTGGGCTGAAGAATGTAGCTACTACATTGCTGTCTGGTGATGATGCTTCTGAAGCTGGTACCTACTTCGATTACCTAGTTGGTGCCCTGCTATAGGGTGATGCTGTTTCCCTGCCGAAACAGAAGTATTGCAATACGGTTGGAAATAAGGAATTAACAACATGGCTCAAGACGCAATTACCGCTGTCATTAACTCCGCAGACGTTCAAGGTAAATACTTAGACAACTCTGCTTTAGAAAAACTAAAAGGCTATTTCGCTACTGGCGAACTGCGGGTACGTGCTGCTAGCACCATCAGCGCTAACGCTGCTGCGATCGTCAAAGAAGCTGTAGCAAAATCTTTGCTATACTCTGACATCACCCGTCCCGGCGGCAACATGTACACCACCCGCCGCTATGCTGCTTGTATCCGTGATTTGGACTACTACCTCCGCTATGCCACCTACGCTATGTTAGCTGGCGATCCTTCCATTTTGGATGAGCGTGTATTAAATGGCTTGAAAGAAACCTACAACTCTTTAGGAGTTCCCGTTGGTGCTACCGTGCAAGCTATCCAAGCAATCAAGGAAGTAACCGCTAGCTTGGTTGGTTCTGACGCTGGTAAGGAAATGGGCGTTTACTTAGACTATATCTCTTCTGGCTTAAGCTAAGAGCTAGTTTGCGCTTAAGAATTTAGGTGCGGCTTTATTAAGGTCTGGAAATCAACCGTGAGTGCTAGAACGTTATATTGCTTATCTTGGTAAATTATCAGTGATGAGTGTTGGTGGTCTAGTATTGATGTTTGATTTCCAGCCTTGGAATGATTAAAAGATTTGCACTCAAGATTTTGAGATAAAAAAAGTTTTCACAAAGTTTACAGGAGATTTTCAAAATATGTCCCGTTTGTTTAAAATTACTGCTCTAGTTCCCAGCCAAACCCGAATTCGTACCCAACGCGAACTGCAAAATACCTACTTCACTAAGCTAGTTCCCTATGAAAACTGGTTCCGTGAACAACAACGTATTCAAAAAGCAGGCGGCAAAATTATCAAAGTAGAACTGGCAACTGGTAAGCAAGGCGCTAATACTGGCTTGTCGTAATTTTGTAAATAGAATATTATTTTAGGGAATTGGTAAGAGGTTGAAAAAGACCTCTTTTTTGTTGAGAATTAATATTACAAAAAATCTGTTTTCTATTTCGGAAAATTTATGAATCTAGGTATATGGGTTGATAAAAATTGATAAAGAGGTCTAATACCAGACCTCTTTTTTTGTTACTTATATTTCTGAAAGTTAAGAGTTGAACATTTCTACAAGGCGATAACCACGAGTATATAGCGGAACTGGAGCGCCAGAATTCTCTTTTTTCCTGGCTTGTTCACAACTTTCATCAAATACAATTAGCGTTTCCTTACCAACTTTCAGCCAGTCTTCATAAGGCACGCTCATATCTTCTTCAACACCACCAATACTAGGTACTACCATTGCCCGATAAGCTTCATTGAATTTTCTGCGGAACCGGAAATCTACAGAAATTCTTAGACCTTCAGTTTTCCTTCTTACCGTTTGGTGCAATCCACGGGCATCATTAAAGTACATTGTGCCGTGTTGTAGTTGTGCTTCTGTATAGGAGACAACCATTGGAACATCCTGGCCTTCAGCAAAGTCTGACATTACCCGCATCGCCTGTAGTTCCATTTCGCGGGGCATCTCACCTGCTTCAATGGTTATATTATCGATATCGCCAAATAGTGGCATAACCACTACAGTCGCATCAGCAGCAACACCTGCCCAGACATCGCTATGGCATTTTGAGCTAGCGAAGGGCAAACTCAATTTTTTTGCATCAGTCTTACCATAAACTATGCGGAGATTGACTGGTAAATCTACTGCATCAATCAGTTCATTTGCTCCTAATTGGTAGAAAGCCTCAGCTACGCTTGTTTGAAAGAGGTTAAATGCTAGAGTATGTTCTCGCTTGGGCATCAAAAGACCAGTACCAGTGTAGTTCGGTAATGTATTTCTTGCTTCCAATAGTCGTTCAAGCATTTCAGCTTCTGAAAGAATTATGTGACTATTCAGACACGCTGAAATATAACCCGCAGCAGCAATGCGGATCTGCTGGAACAACTCAGGCTTTAATGTGTGTTCAAACAGTAATCGATACTGTCGCCTTGTAGCAATTTTATCAGCAAGCTCATCAAAGAGTCGATCGCCAAGTTGAGAGAATGTGATCGCATGGTCATATTCTACGCGATCGCCCACTACTGACTTGGCTAACAGTTCTTCTAACATGATCTCTTCCAACGTTATTCTAAATTATTTAAATCACTCATACATCCCAAGCCATTTCATTTTAAAAACGATCTGACTATTACAACTTAACAAGATTATTCTCCTTATACTTCGTAAAATATACTGTTTACTTTCTATTATTTATCTTGATTTAAAGAGTTAACTTTAACCAGATTAGTAAAGTATATGTAAAGTTAAAGCTTAAGCCTCAACATATTTATATGTAAAGTAGCCATTAACTAAGTATTTTGAAAACTTTATGAAGTCTGATTATATTAATATTTTTATATTTAAAGAAATTAAGAAGTTAAGAATATTTCAGTTAGGTTTTATCTTGAAACCTATCATTTTTTACGCAAAATTAACCATAAAGTAAAAATCAGTAAAATCAACATTAGCATTAAATTAGGTAAATGTTACAACGTATATAGTATTAAATTCTTATAAACCCCGATTGATTAAAACCAACATAACTCTAATATAAATAGATAGTTAAAAATGTCAAATAATCACAAAGACTCAACTATAAACTTATACAATTGCACAGCATCAGACTGGATTAGAGGAGAACCTAGTTCTCTCTCAGACTTTACAGCACGCCCTTCTGTACTAGAGCTTTGTGAGCCTGTTAGTGGACTGCGAGTAGTTGATATAGGTTGTGGAGAAGGTTATTGCAGTCGAGAATTACATAGGCGTGGTGCTGCACAAGTATATGGAATAGACCTCTCCCAAGGCATGATTGAAGCCGCAAAGTTGCAAGAAGTAGAACATCCTTTAAGTATTAGCTACGAAGTAGGATGTGCTACCAATCTCAAGCAGTTTGATGATGGCGAAATTGACTTAGTTGTTGCAGTATTTCTATTTAACTATTTGACAATTTCTCAAACCCAAGAATGTATGGCAGAAGTTGCACGCATTCTTCGTCCCGGCGGTCGATTTGTATTTAGCGTTCCCCATCCATCTTTTCCATATATGCGGGAGGCAGCATATCCGTTTTATTTTCAAGTTGAAGGTGCAGGCTACTTCAGTAAGCGAGATCAGCAGTTTCCTGGTCGTATTTGGAAACGAGATGGCTCCTGGTTAAATGTCCAATTGATTCACAAAACTCTTGAAGATTACTTTAATGCCCTTAGAATTGCTGGCTTTAATACTATGCCAATTTTACAGGAATTGCGTGTAACTCCAGAACATATTGCAGTAGACCAATCATTTTTTAGTCCCTTACTTGACCAACCACTCCATCTAGCCCTACAAATATCACGATGACACAGATATCTTCTTTAGCGAGAAATTCTTTCCGTGAAATAACAGTTAATCATCCTTTATGGAACCATGAGTTCCTAATCCGTTGTCGGGCTGGAAATTTATTTTTACCAGACGTACAGATACTAGCTGTTCAGATGTACAAATTCTCCAAACAATTTAATCGGATCTTGGCCAGTATCTTATCTTGTTGCGAAGATGAAAGTAGTCAGTTAGTCATCTTAGAAAACCTATTTGACGAAATGGGACAGGGAGATAGAACTCAGTCCCACCCAGAGTTGTTTCGTCAATTTACCCGCGCCCTTGGTATCGACGACGAAACTTTGGCAGCACTACCCACTGTACCTGAAACTCGTGCCCTGATTGAAACTTACTTGCAGATGCCACATAAATATGGCTACTTAGCTGCACTAGGTGCTGTCTGTTATGCTTCCGAAGGGATTGTTAGCTCACTCTACACGCAACTATATAAAGGAATTATTGGTGCTGCTCCCTTACCCAAAGAAGCTCTGATCTTTTTTGAAGTCCATATTGATGTAGATGATAGTCATGCAGCAAAGCTAGCAGCAGTGATTGAACCTCAAATTACCATGAATGAAGAGGATATCAAGGTAAAACTGGCTATTGTTGAAGCTATGGATGCGCGTGTCCAATTTTTTAATGGAATTCAGCGTCAAATCTCTAAATACAGCTTGTATCCTGATTCATGGGTGCATTTTGATGCATTGCTGTAGTATTGTGTCAAGTTTAAATTGATGGGTAAATAAGTTTGTAGTAAGGACTTTAGTGCTTACTACAAATCCTCAAAACTAGCTGGGCAAAGCAATAAGTAAAAATACGGTTGTAACAATGAGGATTTGTAGCATTAGAATACAAACAGTTTTACTTGTTTTTTTGGGATTTTAAATCTGTAATAAAACATTTTCAAAGTATAACTACAGAAAATTTTGTCATTTAAATAACCTTTTTAAGAAATTAGTTGTCGAGTCTTGGGTAAATTCACAAAGCAAAATTAGGTGCAGTCATCAGGAGGCTTCCATGTACGGTTTAGTGAACAAGGCGATTCAAGACATGGTATGCAGTCGTTTTGGCGAAGAGACTTGGAAACAAATTAAGCACAAAGCAGAGGTGGACGTAGATGTTTTCCTCAGTATGGAAGGCTATCCCGATGACATCACCCACAAGTTGGTAAAAGCTGCTAGTGTCATTCTAAGTTTATCTCCCAAACAGATTATGCAAGCCTTTGGGGAATTTTGGGTTCAGTACACAGCCCAAGAAGGCTATGGTGAAATGCTGGACATGAGTGGAGATACACTGCCTGAGTTTTTAGAAAACCTCGACAATCTTCATGCTCGTGTAGGAGTTAGCTTTCCTAAACTCCAGCCCCCATCATTTGAGTGTACTGATATGGAGGAAAATTCTCTAAGTTTACACTATCGTTCTGATCGAGAAGGGCTAACTCCAATGGTTATTGGTCTAATCAAAGGATTGGGAACAAGGTTTGATACAGAAGTTCATATTACCCAAACCCAGAATCGGGATGAAGGTGCTGAACATGATGAATTTTTAGTGATTTATAAACCAAATTGAGTGTAGCAGCATGGCTCCTCCTCACCTTACGCTTTCACCAGAGTTACTGGCGAAAGCTTTTCCCTTCCACTTTGCATTTAGCCGTAATCGTGAAATTGTACAAACTGGTGAGGTCTTGGGGCGTATTAGTCCTGAGCCATTAGTTGGTAAATTGATTGAGCAGCATTTCCAGATTAATCGTCCAAAGATTCTGATTGATTTTGATGCTATTAGTAAACAGCCTCGTGCCCTATTTATTTTAGAGTTTCTCCACAATGGAATGCAGCTCAAGGGTCAGATGATGTATCAACCAGAGGAGGAGGTAATATTTTTTTTAGGTTCTCCCTGGATTACAGATACAACTAGCTTGGCTCCTTTGGGTATCAAACTCAAAGACTTTGCGATTCACGACCCAATTGTTGATTTTCTGTTTCTACTACAATCTCAAAACACCGCTTTGGGTGATGCCAAAAAGTTAACAAGCGAACTGAAACAACAAAGGGCACAACTGCGAAGTGCGCTGCAAATTAAGGAGAACTTAGCGGAAATTGCTGAGGCTCAGGCTAAAAGATTGGAAAAATCCCTCCGGGAGCTACAGCAAACTCAAGCCCAATTGGTTCAGGCTGAGAAAATGTCCAGCCTGGGGCAGTTAGTTGCAGGAGTTGCTCACGAAATTAACAACCCCGTTAACTTTATTTACGGAAATTTAAAATATACAAAAGATTATACACAGTGTTTGCTAAAGCTTGTGCTTCTTTACCAGCAATTTTATGCCAATCCTGTGCCAGAAATTAAAGAATGCATTAATGAAATCGAATTAGATTTTTTACTAGATGATTTGCCCAAAATTCTAGATTCGATGCAAGTAGGAGCCGAAAGGATCTCTGAAATTGTCTTGTCTCTGCGGAACTTCTCTCGTCTTGATGAAGCAGGAATGAAAAAGGTTGATATTCACCACGGACTAGATAGTACCTTGCTGATTTTACAGAATCGGTTTAAGAATAGCGTAGATCATCCTGGGATCAAAGTAGTTAAAAACTATGGAAACTTGCCTCTGGTAGATTGCTACGCCGGCCAACTCAATCAAGTGTTCATGAATATTATCAGTAATGCCATCGATGCACTCGAAACCCATAATGATAAACGCGCGATCGCAGAAATTCATGCTAGTCCGAATAAAATTACAATTACTACAGAAATTATTGAAACAAACTGTGTTATTCGAATTGCTGATAATGGTTCAGGAATGACAGAAGCAGTTAAGGAACGACTGTTTGATCCATTTTTCACAACTAAGCCTGTGGGTAAGGGTACAGGATTAGGTTTGTCAATTAGCTATCAAATTGTAGTTGAAAAACATAGGGGAACACTGAAATGTTTATCAGAACCCGGACAGGGTACTGAGTTCTGGATTGAAATTCCCCTCTCTATGGACACACAAGCAGTTGATTGCGTCAAATCGTTGAGTTATGTTTTATGAATTATGAGAATTAAGAAATGCTTGTAGTGGGAGAGAAGCACTAAGCATTTATTTTTTAACTCTCTGAATTCTCAATTATTTTTAAAACTGCTGTATTTAATGTATAAAATAATTTCTCAGTTTACGTGTAGTGATGCCATCTCTAGGGGATGGTAATCATAGCTTGTTTCGTCTAAGGGTATGGCATTCCTAGCCAATCAAATTTGTCAAAAATATTTAACTAAGGGTGTATTGAAGTTAACAACTCTAAGATTTATGGTTGCAAAGCTTACTTATGAGTTATAAGTTATGATTTATGAGTTTTATTTCTAACTCCTAATTCCTAACTTTTTACCTGTACTGCTCGTGAATCTACGCCGCCTGATTCCAATTTTTGATAGTTCAGTCTCCAACTGGGCACTAGAAGCGCGTTTGTTGCGCTGGTTAACTTTGATTTGGCTGTTTGTCGGCTTGATAATGCTATTTTCAGCATCCTATCCCGTCGCTGACGCACGTCAGAGTGATGGACTGTACTACTTTAAGCGTCAACTACTTTGGGTCTTAGTTTCTTTAATCGGGTTTAATATTATTGTTAATTTGCCGTTACAGAAAATTTTGAGAGTATCCCATTGGTTTTTGTTGCTGTTTTTGGCATTAATTTTCGTCACACTAATCCCAGGATTGGGAAAAAAGGCTTTTGACGCAGCCCGTTGGATTGCGATCGGACCAATTCCTATTCAACCTTCAGAATTAATTAAACCCTTTTTGGTGCTGCAAAGTGCGCGGCTTTTTGGTCAGTGGGAACGTATTAGTTGGCGGGTTCGCTTTGCTTGGTTGGGTATTTTCGGTTTGGTACTTTTAGGAATTCTTGCCCAGCCCAACTTAAGTACAACAGCACTTTGCGGTATGACTATTTGGCTAATTGCTCTCGCGGCTGGCCTACCTTACAAGTACCTGGGAGGAACAGCAATTGGCGGAGTAATGTTGGCGATACTCAGTATTAGCATAAAAGAGTATCAGCGTAAGCGGGTGATGTCATTCCTCAATCCTTGGGCGGATGCTACAGGAGATGGCTACCAGTTGGTGCAAAGTCTACTAGCTGTGGGTTCTGGTAGGACTTGGGGAGCCGGGTTTGGGCTTTCTCAACAAAAACTGTTTTATTTACCGATTCAGGATACCGATTTTATTTTTGCCGTGTTCGCTGAGGAGTTTGGCTTTGTTGGCAGTATGGTGTTGTTGGCACTTTTAGCTACATTCGCCACCCTCGGATTAATTGTGGCACTGAAGGCTAAAAATATAGTGCATCGATTGGTAGCGATCGGTGTGATGATTTTGATGATAGGACAATCACTGCTCCATATTGGTGTAGCTACAGGTTCTCTACCAACTACAGGCTTACCTTTACCCATGTTTAGTTATGGTGGTAATTCTATGATTGCTAGCTTAATAGCTGCTGGGTTGCTGATTCGGGTAGCACGCGAGAGTAATGAAGCTGAGGTAGTACAGTTACGAAAACCCCTGTTTCAAAATGGGCGAAGACATCGAGGTTTCCAAAAAAATAAGAATTGAGTTAGTTGGAAATAGGGCAAGCAACCTTTCACAGCCTATCGAGAATGTGCCTAAGAGCCTGATAAAACTTACCTCTGAGGTAAGGGGCTTTGAAATGGGTTCGGTGGAATTGGGTTAATGCTAGGTATAGGAGTAGGTACTACTTTTTTGAGGACTGTGATTACAAATCCTTTTTGCTGGGGTGGTTGCTTATTAGATATATCATTAACTTGCAGCGTGATTTGAGGTGGAAAGGCTAGATTAACTGGAAACTGCTTTGAGTCACTTAATGCAACTTCATCGCCGTATGGCAAAAGTTTAACTTGAATATTTTCTTTTTCCCCTTCTACTCTCCAACTCAGGGTAGCAGTTGTTCCTTCGTTGAGAACCAGATTTGGTTGATCGCTACCGTTGATTGTGAAAGAAACAATCCTAAATGGTTTTGGTAAAATTTCTATTTTAGATTCAGTCTTTTTAAAACTATTTTTTTGACTTCCATTAGAAAAAGCTTTGATTTGAAAGGCAAATTTTCCTGCTTTATATGCAGGTATAGGGATATTTGTACATCGTAGCTCTTGATTTTGTTGTGTACATAGCTTTTTGAGCTTAGGGTCTGCAAGATTACCTTGGTTAATTTTATAAACAATTGGTTCGCCGTAGGATGTCTCATCATCTGCACTGCCACCAATTTGAATTTGTTGCAGCAGTAATGGACGCGCAATAGTCCAACTTAAAAGAATATTTTGACCTTTTATATACTGTGGTTTATCGGCTTGAAAATTAACAACTTCAGCAATTGGTTTCTCAGCTATTTCTACTTGGGTTGTTTGGGTTGCTATTTGATTAGTTCGAGAAAATAACTGTATACCATTTTGATAAGAAGCTTGTAGCTGAAAAGTGTAATTTCCTTTTGTTTTCACTCCAGTTTTCACGTTACTACAAATAAGGTCTTGTTTTTCTTGTATCTGACAAAGAGGTGTACTTCCTTTACCCAATGCTTCAGGAATGCCATTGCTAAAGTCATAAATAATAGGCTCAATAGGTTGGGAACCTTTAGCGGTCAGAACCAATTTTTGCAACTGTTTATAGTGGTGAATTTCCCAGTTCAAAGCAACCTCATCACCTTCAGTAATTTGAGAGTCTTTTGCACTAAAATTTTCTAATTTCAAAGGATCGGGATTTAAAATTCGCCAAATGATAAATCCTATCCCTCCCAATAATCCCAAAATTGCCAAAATTAACAGAATAAATTGCCACAAAGGACGGGGTTTCCATACCAAGCTCCCTTGAGGCAATGTGTTAGGTAGGGGTAAATTTTTTTGGTCTTTGATGTCGAGTTGAAAGTTAACCACTAACCCTGCGCCAAACCACGGTTTTCGCCACCAAGGTCTGGGTTTGACTGTCAAGTTGGCCACAGCACTTCTATTTGGTAGTAATCTTATTTCAGTCGGATCAAATTTGTAAGTATATAGTTCTTCTTCGTCTCGACTTTTTAAGCTTAATATCAGTTCCCGGACAATATTACCCTGGTTCGCTAGTGCTAATTCATACTTGCCCAGACTACGGCTAACTTGTCCCAAAATCGTATGAAGTTCTATATCTAAGCGATAATTTGTCGGAATTTGAATGTACACCAAGTCTAGCAGTACTAAGTCGGGAGAGTTCTCCGAATACAAGCGGATTGTAGGAGAATAGCTTCCTGCGAGTGTATCCCCAGGTGGGTGAAATTTCAACAATATTTGACCTTTAGTACCAGGGTTCAGTTCTAGCGCAGTAGCTTCCGATACTAATCCAGAACCCTCATATCCGCTTGCAGGGTAATTAATTGTGAACCAGTCTTCGTCTAAATCTGGACAACTCAAGCGGAACCTATCGACGAGATAAGAGCGATTATCAACTATAACTTCTACTTGCAGAGGCTCACTAGGATTGAAAATTAGCGGCTTGTTGGGGTTGGTGTTAGGTCTAATGGAAAATGTCGGGTCATTCACCCGAATTGCAGTCTGTTCTTGTAGCAGAACCTTAATTTGGTTTGGGAAGGTTATGGGTGTATCTTGAGGATAATGTAGAGGTGAATCTACGACTAATGTATAGTCATAGGTTCCAGGAAGAGTATTTGCAGCAATTTGAAACTCAAATCTTACTTCATCGCTATTCTGTTGGGAAGCTAATGCTAAACTTTCTCTAGGAGAACTAGACCAACCGGTTAAATTTTGAAATACTTCGTCAAAAACAAAATGTAAGTCAATAACCGCATCTTGGTCTCCTTGATTGATTACAACAACATAGAGTTCAATAGTATCTCCTGGCATTCCAAATTGAATTCCAGGTGGGTTGATAATAACTTGCAGTGGATTGAATTTAGCTTGCATATCATTGACTCTCTTATTTGATGCGGTGTAGTTTGACTTGAAAATCTTCACCACCACTAACAATCATGGTTCCTTGATTAGTTTTCAAGTCGATACTATTGATTTTTTTAGAGCTTTGGTAAATTGTTTTACCTTCTGCTGCCTTTATTTTGTCAAGCTTATGTTCGGGAGTTAAGTACCAAAGCACCACTCGTCCATCATCGCCACCACTTACTAGCAAACTACCATCATCACTAAATGCCAGACTACGCACAGATGTTTTTGATGCTGGCCAGCGATCTATTGGCGAACAATTGAGTTCATTAACTTTTTCCTGCGGATTGGGATTTTTGAGAGGTTGGCACTGATTCAAATTCCAAATCGTAATGAATCCTGCTGAATCGGAGGTTGCTAGGATTTTTTCTGTCGAGTTAGGAACAAAAGCCAATCCCCAAATATAGTCTTCACGCCCAACTAATGGGTCTAGTTTTTCTAGATTTTGCACTGATAAACCTGGGAATTTTTTATCAGATTGAGTTGGGTTCCACTGCCACAAGATGAAACGCTTAAAGTTTCCGGCAATTACTAGAGTTTTTGCATCTGGGCTGAGATTTAATGCCCGGACTTGGAAACCTGATAGTTTCAATGTACTTTGTACGTCGATAACTTGCGGTTCTGGCAGAAAATCGCTGTTAGGCGCTGATCTTGACCATAATCTAACTTTACCACTGCCATAGCCACTGAATAAGTTAAGTGAATTTGAAGTGAAAGCTAAATCAAAGACGCGATCGCCTTTTGCTTTAGGATCTTTAAGGTCTTGAAGTTCGCTAATCTTTAGACCTGATGGTACATCTCTAAGTTCAATTACACCATTATCGAGACCAACGGCAACACGATCATTTTGTAATGGCATGAAGCGTAAGACTTCTACAGCATCATCGGTAATCGCCATTAAACCTTTGGGCTGTTGCCGTTGGTCGCAAGCTACGGGTTGCCCAGCGTATGTTACTGTGTCATCGGGGCCCAAACTATCGGCAGCAATTCTCCAAAGTCTTAATGTGCAATCATCTGAGCCACTGACCACAGACAAACCAATACCACTAAAGCGTATTGAATTTACAGAACGTGTATGCATTATATCTCTTGGTTGCAGTATTAATGCTAGGAGTGCAGCTAAGAGTGCGATCGCAGCTAGCTGTAGCCATAGAGGTATAATTGGCAAAGCCTCCACTTCTAATGTCTGCGTGGCGGGGTCTGTACTCCCTAAACGTTGGTCGGATAATTCAGATTTAGCCTCTAATAAAAGAGTTTTACCGATTCCTACCCAAGGGCGTTTTGTTTTAACATCAAGGATGACCTTACTTGTCTCTCCTAAATGGAGATTGGCATTTTCAGGAAGCTTTTTGAAAGTACATTTTCGCCAGTCTCTACCCTGGACCTGGACATTAATTTGCTGGTTGAGGTTGCTAGCGTTTTTAAATAGTAATTCAAAGGAAGCTGTATCAGATTTCCAGTCAGGCAACCATGCCAATTTACTAGGAATTTTGAGGTGTTTTTGAGTGGTGGTAAAGTCTATAAAACCGACTGGTAAGACTTCAATGTTGCCTTCAGCACTGGTTGGATAACCATTATTGCTAACAGCTTCAATGGTAAAAGGGTAATTTTGACTAGGCGCTTGCACTACAGAAGGAGGTTGACATTGAAATGTGGCTTCTGCTAATCCACCTGGATCTAGAGATAATCGGCGTTCTGCACTACCTGCTAGCCAAGATGGATCAACGCCTGTAAAACGTAGCCCCACATCAGTTGGTTGTTGCCCCAAGTTCCGCACCCGCACTGGTATATCTACTGAATTGCGGGGATAAACTTGAAACTCTCGCACAGGCAATTCGACACTTAAGTGTGTTGGTCTGTTATCTCGTTCGATTTTCAGACGCAGCACAAGTCTGCACTGTTGTGCTAATTGCGGCGAAAAAATATTAACCATCAGGTTGACAGTACCGACAAATCCTGGAATGGGTGTATTGAATATGAAGACTTGAAATATGGTACTGCTTCCTGGTGGTTTAGCTGCTGCCACCTCTGGTTCGAGTCGATACCATCGGTATCCAGTGTTCCGGGTTTCTCCGGCGGCGGTAATTTCTACCTGAAAATTGACAAAGCGATCGCTGTCATTATTGACAGTTACCTCAAATGATACAGGAGTATCACCTGGACGAAAAGTTAGGTTCTGAGTAGAAAGGCTGGCATTAATAACACTTTTTTCCATGCTATTATTTATACTATTTTATTATTTTCCATGACTAATACTATTAAAAAATTAATATCTGCGAAAAAGTGACAATCGTTTTTTGGGTTTGATTATTCAAATGTATATATTCAAATTGTGTAATAAATTTCTCAATTGATAAAAGTCATTTTCATGAAATCTATATATTATATTCAAATAGAAATTCATCAATGGGATATCTGTCACAATTCCCAATAAAGCTTGATAACCCAAGTTTATGGACGAAAAATTGAGTTTTTCTGATAAAACCACCACAAAACCTAATTTTTAGTACACGTACCAGAGTTCTTTGTTCACCAACCGTTGGCTTGACAAGTATACATAAAAAGTAAGCCAGTAATTATATTTATCAATAAGGGACACTTTACCCTATCTTTCCCTGTACCCAAGCACTGAAGGATTGCACCAGATCAATTTCATCCATAGTTTTACTTTGCTGGATAAATTTATTCATATCACTAACAGAAATTAAAGGAAAAGCTATGCTCAACTTAATCTCAATATATTCGCTTTCTATTAGTTGATAAAATTTTAAAACTTCACCATCATATCTCCATAATTCTGCTACACCTAAGAGGTTGTTTGAAAAGTGTTTCGCTGTGACTTTAGGCACTTTTGATCCCCCCTAACCCCCCTTAAAAAGGGGGGAATCGGAATCAAAGTCCCCCTTTTTAAGGGGGATTTAGGGGGATCTAAAACTATTTGATACCGACAAGAGGACTTTTCAAACATCCTCTAAAGCCGCATAAATATTAAGCTTATTAACATAGCTGCTAGTAATATCAATTTCAACTGCTAAATCCGGTGCTGGGTCTGTTTTTAAATCTAATTCTTGCTTACCTCTAATTCCTGGCTCATTTTGAATATAATAGCAAGTATCGGGTTCTATTCCCTTTGTTATTGTTTTACGTTTTAATGTTGTAGAACCAGCACTTCTAATTTTATTTTTTAATTCCACTGCTAAAGCGAATATCAATCGGTCAAACTGAATTTTAGGATTTTCGTGTTCAAAAAGTGGAGTCATGATTTCTAAAACACCACAGTCATAAGCAAATCTTGAGCCTCTGTCCTCACCTGTATCTCTCAACAAGGCTTCAAAGGTTTCCCAGCTAATGTTCTGTAGCACTGTTCTTTGTTCAGCAGGTGTTGACTTGACAAGCATATTAGAATACTTTTTCTGTCAGGATGTTAGATAAAATCCCGATAATTTTACCTGTGTCATTAATATAATATTCGCTCAAGTCAATTTCAACCATTTGACCAAGAAAAGAAGTTTCAAAAACTTTAGTTTATTCTATAAATAATCCAGATAATTAAATTGTGCCAACTATTAGCAAGATATGTTGCTGATATTTGGCACAATTAGTATCTGAATATTTTGTACTTTAAGCAAGGAAACCTGCAAAAAAGTCGAGAGTTTCTTTCAGTGATTTGATGAAAATATCAATTTCCTCGCGGGTGTTGTAGAAAGATAGACTTGCTCGTGCGGTTGCAGCAAGACCTAAGTAACGGTGTAATGGTTGAGTGCAGTGGTGTCCAGAACGGATGGCAACGCCTTCTTGATCTAATAATGTAGATAAATCGTTAGCGTGAACTTCTCCGGCTGTAAACGACGCAAGAGCTGCTCTCCCTTCCCCTTTAGCATTTGGTTTGGGGCCGTAAATTCTAATTTGGGGAATTTGCTCTAATTGTTGGAACAAATAAGCTGTTAATTCTGCTTCGTAGGCGTGGATTTTATCCATACCGATACTGCTAAGATAATCTATCGCAGCACCAAGTGCGATCGCTTCTCCAATTGCAGGAGTACCAGCTTCAAATTTATGCGGTAATTCTGCATAAGTAGAATGGTCTAAATACACCTCTGCAATCATCTCACCACCACCAAAAAATGGTGGCATTGATTCTAACAATGCCAACTTGCCATACAGAAACCCTATCCCAGTTGGCGCACACATTTTATGACCGGAAGCTACCAACCAATCACAATCTATCTGTTGCACATCCACAGGGTAGTGAGGAACACTTTGGCAAGCATCAACTAAGAATTTAGCACCATATTTGTGAGCGATCGCACCAATTTCTTCCACTGGATTAATGCAACCCAAAGTATTAGAAATATGTACCACTGACACCAACTTTGTTTTGTCGGAAATCAGCTTTTTATACTGTGACAAATCAAAAGTCTCTTCAGGTGTCAGTTCCACGAATTTCAGTACTGCACCCGTTTTTTGTGCTACCAATTGCCAAGGTACAATATTACTGTGGTGTTCCATCACCGACAGAATAATTTCATCCCCAGGCTGCAAATTATTCATTCCCCAACTGTAAGCTACTAGGTTAATCGCCTCACTTGCGTTGCGGGTGTAAACGATTTCCTGACGTGATGCGGCATTGATGAATTTGGCAATTTTATCTCTAGCACCTTCATAAGCATCAGTAGCTTTAGCACTCAGGGAATGGGCACCTCGATGCACGTTAGCATTATAGTGTTCGTAATAATCCCGCAAGGTATTTAATACGAATAAAGGCTTTTGCGATGTCGCCGCATTATCGAGATAAACCAAGGGTTTCCCGTTGACTTCCTGATGCAATATCGGGAAGTCAGCGCGAACTTTATCAGCAAGGGTTTTGGTAGAGGTGAAAGTCATTGGTAGATTAGTTATTACTCATTAGTCAGGGACTTGAGATTATTCACTGTGTTTAAAAGGATTTCTCGCAGAGAAGGAACTGATATTTTGTTGATAACTTCAGCAGCGAAGGCGTTAATTAACAACTTCCGAGCATCGTTTTCATCAATTCCCCGACTTTGCAGATAGAATATTTCGTCATCTTCTAATTGGCTAACAGTAGCACCATGAGCGCATTTTACGTTATCCGCCGTAATTTCCAATTGGGGTTTGGTATCAACTCTGGCTTTAGACGATAGCAGCAAATTGCGATTCAACTGGGATGCATTTGTTAACTGCGCTAGTTTGGGTACAAAAACTTTACCATTGAACACCGCATGAGCGCGATCGCCTACAATACATTTATGCAATTGGTCACTTGTACCGTGGGGATAGTTGAGTGCGATCGCACTGTGAGTATCAGACAACTGCTTACCAGAAATTATCGTCAAACCATTGAGAGTAGTCTGTGTCTGCTCACCAGTTTGCAAAATCTCCAAATTGTGCCGTGACAACTTCGCCCCTAAAGTTATGGCATGACAAGTATATCGACTATCACGAGCTTGTGCGATCGCAGTTTTCCCAATATGAAAAGCCTCTGCACCTTCCCACTCAACCCTAGTGTGACTCACCTCAGCATTGTCACCCACCCAAATTTCCGTAACCGCATTAGTTAAATAAACTCCGTTCTCCGCGCTCTCTGCGCCTCTGCGGTTCGTATACTCCTCAACCAACGTCACCTGCGAACCACTTTCCGCCACCACCAAACAACGCGGCTGCGAAATCATCGCCGTCTCACCCACAACCGAAATAAACACAAGATGAATTGGCGTTTCAACTACCACATTCTTCTTCACCCACACCACAGCTGCATCAGTTATCCCAGCCGTATTGAGAGCGGTAAAAACCTCTTGCGCTCCCTCAGCTTGAGCTAAATACTGCTGTACATCCTCCTGCTCAACAGCAGACAAACCAGCCAAATTACTCACTACAATTCCAGATGGTAAATCTGAAACTGCGGATAACTCCGGCGCATAAACGCCATTAACAAATACCAAACGACTATTAGCCGCCTCTGGCAAAATATCAAATTCTAGAGACGCATAATTTACCGTCTCTATATTAAATTGCACCTTTCGTAGAGACGACAAATCAGTAAATCGCCATTCTTCCTCGCGGGTGGTGGGAATAGTCGAGTGACGTACCCAATTAGCAGCGCTTTGGCGTAATTCCTGTAACCACCCCTCTGTTTTAGTTGCTGTTAATTGATTTAACAACCCAGTTAGATAATCATCTCTATCTAACAAAGTCGATGTCAAACTAACTGCATTTGAATTAGGTATTGGACTAGGAGATATTTGAATACTCATTACACACCCACCTCAGCAGCTGCAAATTCTTCTAGCACCCAGTCATAACCGCGAGACTCTAATTCTAGTGCCAGTTCCTTACCGCCACTAGTAATAATTCGCCCCTGTGCCATCACATGCACAAAATCAGGCACAATATAATCGAGTAACCGTTGGTAGTGGGTAATCAAAATTGTAGAATTTTCTGGACTTGCCAGTTGATTTACGCCATTGGCTACAATTCTCAGTGCGTCAATATCCAAACCTGAATCTGTCTCATCCAAAATTCCTAACTTTGGTTCTAGCAGCGCCATTTGCAGAATTTCATTCCGCTTCTTCTCGCCACCAGAAAACCCTTCATTCAAACTCCGACTGAGAAAACTGGGATTCATCTTCACCACATCCAGCTTTTCCTCAATCAAATCGTCAAAATCAAAAGCGTCTATTTCTTCTAAACCTTGCGCCTTACGGCGAGAATTATACGCCACCCGCAAGAAATCCAAATTGCTCACACCCGGAATTTCTAACGGATACTGAAACGCCAAAAATACACCACTTCTGGCTCGTTCCTCCGGTTCCAATTCCAGCAGATTTTGCCCCTGAAAAATCACCTCACCACCAGTCACCTCATACGCCGGATGTCCAGCCAACACCTTAGAAAAAGTACTCTTACCAGAACCATTCGGCCCCATGATCGCATGAATTTCACCCGATCGCACCTCCAGATTCACACCTTTCAAAATCGGTGTCCCATCAACATTAGCCGTCAGATTCCGTACCGACAGCACAACTTCACTATTTTCAATAATCATCTTCTCTCCCTTCTCTGCGCTCTCTGCGCCTCTGCGGTTCGTTACTCTTCCAAAAGATAAACACAGAACACCGATGTCCCTGTGTTTATCCTTGTTTCCATTTATCCAACACTGCCTTCCAACTTCAAACTCAACAACTTATCAGCTTCCACAGCAAACTCCATCGGTAGCTGATTAAAAACATCCTTACAGAAGCCGCTAATCATCATCGAAATAGCATCTTCCGAAGAAATACCTCGTTGAGCAAAGTAAAATAACTGATCTTCCCCAATCTTAGAAGTAGAAGCTTCATGCTCCACCTTCGCACCGTTATTTTGCACCTGAATATAAGGGAAAGTGTTGGCATGGGCATTATCCCCAATCAGCATTGAGTCGCACTGAGAATAATTTCTCGCCCCTTTAGCCGTCGGGTTAACTTTCACCAAACCCCGGTAACTATTACTAGAATTACCTGCGGAGATTCCTTTAGAAATAATTGTACTGCGGGTATTCTTACCAACGTGAACCATCTTACTGCCGGTATCGGCTTGCTGCTGATGATTTGTCAGCGCCACCGAGTAAAACTCACCCACAGAGTTATCACCCACTAATACACAGCTAGGATATTTCCAAGTAATTGCTGAACCTGTTTCTACTTGAGTCCAGGAAATCTTGGAATTTACGCCCTGACACAAACCGCGCTTGGTGACAAAGTTGTAAATACCGCCTTTACCGTTGGCATCGCCAGCGTACCAATTTTGCACGGTGGAGTATTTAATTTCCGCATTGTCGAGGGCGACAAGTTCCACAACGGCGGCGTGCAATTGGTTGCTATCATACATCGGTGCGGTGCAACCTTCGAGGTAAGAAACATAACTACCTTCTTCGGCGACAATCAAAGTCCGCTCAAATTGTCCCGTATCACCAGAGTTGATGCGGAAGTAGGTAGACAGTTCCATTGGGCATTTCACGCCTTTAGGAATGTATACAAAAGAACCATCGCTAAATACGGCGGCATTCAAGGCGGCAAAATAATTGTCAGCTATAGGAACAACACTACCCAGATATTTTTTTATCAGTTCTGGGTGTTCTTGCAACGCTTCCGAAAACGAGCAGAAAATAACACCATCTTCCGCTAGCTTTTCTTTAAATGTAGTAGCGACAGAGACGCTATCGAAAATCGCATCGACAGCAACGTTTGCCAGTCGCTTCTGTTCAGATAGGGAAATGCCTAATTTCTCAAAGGTTTCTAAAAGGGTTGGATCAACTTCGTCCAAGCTGTTCAGCTTTTTTTTCTTCTGTTTTGGCGCTGAATAGTAAATGATATCCTGATAATTTATTGGCGGATACTTGACATTGGGCCAAGTTGGTTCCGTCATTTTTTGCCACTGGCGATAAGCTCTGAGGCGAAAGTCCAGCATGAACTGCGGCTCGTTCTTCTTAGAGGAGATCAAGCGGATAACGTCCTCGTCTAGTCCACGCGGAATAGTGTCGGCTTCAATATCTGTAACAAAGCCGTACTTGTAGGGTTGGTTGACTAAGGTTTTGACAGTGGCACTCATCAGTAATAATCTCTCGTGTTCGGAACTCTTTTAGGATGGGAGACGGATTGCGGCTAACCGATTCCCATCTCCCGTTACGGAATGGTTACACGGCTGCTAGAATAGTGGTGGAGAGTAAAACAACAGCTTTGTTGTTTAATGTATCTTCATTTTACGCTAAATTAACAACAACAATGTTGTCAAAGTCAAATTTTCAAAAAATTTTTTGGGACGTTCGCTGAATGTCTCGCACCACATGAAGATGGCGACTACCCACCAGTCCTCAACCAAGCAAGATATCCTTGAGTATCTGCACAAACACGAAAAAGCAACGGCTTTG
This sequence comes from Nostoc sp. ATCC 53789, assembly GCF_009873495.1. Classification (GTDB taxonomy): domain Bacteria; phylum Cyanobacteriota; class Cyanobacteriia; order Cyanobacteriales; family Nostocaceae; genus Nostoc; species Nostoc muscorum_A. The sequence continues at coordinate 3,523,334 of NZ_CP046703.1, forward strand.
GAGCTAGCTGAAGTTTTAGACGTTACCCCTCAAGCGATTCGTCGCCATCTCAAAGATTTGGAGACGGAGGAGCTAGTTTTGTATTCGACATCAGTGCAGGCGGCGGGGATGGGGCGACCGCAGCATCTTTATGAATTGAGTCGTCAAGGACGCGATCGCTTGCATCGAACAATGAGCGATCGCTTTGGTGATGCAAGCGGAAATTTTGCGGTTTCGTTGCTAGACACCTTAGCCGAAACGGTAGGACACGACCAATTTAAATCGATTTTAGAGAAACAGTGGCAGCGTAAAGCTAAAGAATACCGCGATCGCGTCGGTAGCGGTTCACTGCGAGAACGTGTAGCCAACTTAGTAGAGTTGAGAAAAGCGGAAGGCTTCATGGCTGAGTATCACGCTGTTGATGTAAATGACTCCTTTGAGTGCGATCGCTTTATCTTAATGGAGCATAACTGTGCAATTTCTAACGTTGCCGAATCTTTTCCGAGTATCTGTGGTCACGAACTAGAAATGTTTGCAGCCGTATTGCCAGATTGTACCGTAGAGCGCACCCACTGGATTATTGATGGCGAACATCGTTGTGGCTATTTAGTACAAGTTCGTCATTAATCATTAGTTATTTGTCATTTGTCCTTTTTTAATAACTAATGCCCTATGCCCAATACCTAACTAACTTTGAGATAGCATTTCATTTATGGATGTACCACCACAGCAACCATCAGCACAATTTTTAACTCTGGAAGAGTCAGCCAAAGTAGACGCAGCGTTGTTATCTTCTCCAGAAAAGTTTTTAACAAGATTGACAATTTCATCACTTAAGCTGTTGAAACATATCGCCCAAGAATATGGTGTTGTTATTGAAGATTTGACAGCACAGCAAATAATAGCCTGGTTTGAAAAAGATGGTAAAATCCGCCGTGAAGAGGGCATTGAAAGTTCATATCTTAAATGGTGATCTGTAGTCGTATTTGCATTTCATTGGCTTTGAAAAAAAATATCCCGTTTCTAAAAAACATTATTGTTGCTTAGAAGCGGGATATTAACAGATAGGATATGTTGGAAATTGTCCTAAACCCCAATACTAAAGTGAGAATCTTTTAAATGCTAGGCGATGAGTCTATTTATTTTTGTGACTTTGCCGCCCAGCCTCAGCATGTTGTTCTGGTGTGCCTCCTTGAGTACCTTTTTCTTCACTATCAGCATCATCACTATCTTGATTACGACTGCCACTGTGAGATTTCTTGCCACCCTCACGACCGATTTCAGCCATGTGTTCTCTATCCTGACTCACAGCTTCACCACCTTTGTGCCCAGCCTCACGAGCTTCTTCAGATGTAAACTCATGGGCAGTACCCTTCTCATGGGCAGCTTGTCCGCCCTTACTTGCTATTTCCCGTTGCTTGTCATCATCCATTGAAGCAAAACCACGTTTGCTTGTGTCTGCCATGATATTACTCCTTGTAATTAACTAAAAATCTTGCTTTTTTAGCAATTCAAAACCCTATATAGGTTTTGTATTAATACATTGACTTTTTTAATTTAGCTACTCAAATATTATAGATTCATGCTCCTTTAGTAAGAAACATCCTATACTGGTATTCAACTTCGGATATACAACTAAAGTTGCTATTTACTTATAAAGTTAGTATGTAAAAAATAGTGAAATAATGAATTCCTTTTTGAGAAAAAACATCTGCTTAAAACAGAATCAATTGAATGCTACAAATGGCAGTCTTAAATAATAAACAAAAAGCACCTTAAAAAAGTGCTTTTAAAGTTGATAACATTTTGTTTATCGAACAACTATTTAAGGATTGTAACTGTTAGCCCTAGGACTACGAGCTCCAGTTACGGCTCCAATCATTGAGGCTATTAAACCCAACAAAGAACCAAACACAAACCACCATAGTCCCGAACGCAAATTAGCAGCCGCATCACGAGCTTGTTGGGCACTTATATTTGCTCGTGGTACATTAACACCACCTTGCTGTTGTACCTGGTTTATAACTTCCCCAGCGTTAGAAGCAGCAACACCAAAAGCCCCAGATACTCCACTTGCTAGCAACCATGAGCTAACTGCCAAAGTCGTTGCCCAAAGAATTGCACCATTAAGAAGAGCGGTATTACGGTTCATTGGTCCACAAGCACGGGCTGTAACCCAACCACCAGTAAATAAGGATATTAGCAAAGCGATAGTTGACCAAAGTCCCGCATTACCCGCAGCGTTAGGAGCAATCGATCTGGGCGCACCTGAACCTTCAACTGTGCCTGCTGCAACCGCACCAATTATAGCGCTTAAAATTAGTTGAGTAGCTAAAGATACAAGTAAACCCGAAATAATCGGTCCCCAGCGAACAAGGTCGTGATACTCAGCTACTCGCCCTGCTACCACAGGGTCAGTAGAAATAACTTCATTACCTGTCCGATTTACGTATGACATAGCTTATGTTCTCCAGTACTGTTTCCGCAAACTTTATCTGAGGTATATTCATCTTTATACTTAAAATTAAATAGCTAAATCATATAATTTTATATCTATCAATAGAAATAGTTATTTAATCTATCTTTAGTAAGAAAATTCCAATTTATTTAACAATATTTAATCCAATAATTAAGTATTTATTTTTTAATAATTTTCTAGATATGTTTCAGGAAAATACTTAAATTAAAATACACTTATTTTCTGACATAATAAAACAATCTATCTGACTGGAGCTTTAACTTAGTAAAAAAGCTTGTACTACTTATTAAATTTCTAACAAAATAATTTAGATAGCCAATAAAAACTAACGCATTCTTACAGCAGTGCCTGTGGCAGTAATCAGCAAAAGAACTCCTGATTGGTCAAGATTGATTGTGCCAGTATCAATTTCAATCCCGATTACAGCATTTGCTCCTAAACGTTGTGCCCGTTGTTCTAATTCTTCTAATGCCTTGCGTTGACCCTGCTCAAATAGACGCTCATAGCTAGCAGTACGTCCACCTATAATATCGCGAATACCAGCCAAAAAATCCCGTAAGAAATTGCTGCCGTAGACTACTTCGGCTGTCACAATGCCTAAATATGACTCAATTACGGCTCCTTGAATTACATCAGTAGTAGTTATAATCATAAATTAACCTCCTAAATAATATACATATTGATTATTCAAATGCGTGAAAATTGTAACTTTGATTACAAAATATAGATTGAATAAACATCCTCTCGCACAACTTGAGATTGTGCTTTCAGCTTTAGTATTGTCCTCACCAAAAACTAGGACTTAAAGGAACATTTGACTGATTAAATTTATCTTACCGTGTAATGACCATAAAAGGATGTTAATGCCGGGATGATGACTTCTAAAAAGGTAGTATAAAAGACTAAAAATTATATATATAGTCAGCAAATTATTAAATTAAATAATAAACATCAATGAATACCAAACCCTGTAAGCTTGACCTATCAAGATATAGGATTAAGTTAAATGCCTATTGATATTTTTTAGTAAATGCGTATAAATACCGAATAAAAAAGGTGTCGTTTTGCTGTTGTACTGTTTTATATAGGATAACTTTATTTGATCCTTGATAGCTTATACTCATCCTTCAGCCAAAACTCTCTTATGGAGTGCTGAATGTAAAGGAACAGTGAATGAACTATTAACATCTAAATTCATACGAATAAATACAGTTTTCAAAAATCCATATTTTTGTTTTAATGTACAAGAAAAAAGTCCTCTAAAATTTCAGGAAATTTACTGTGTACAAGCCAACATCATTCGTGTTTAGTGTGGTGTTACTAGGATGTTTTGCCTTCACCATACCTTCAGTAGCTCAAGCTCAGGTATTAGTGGCGCAAGCCAAAAATCCACAATTAAAGCAACTACTAGAAGAAGGACGGAGGTTAGTAGATAGTGGCGATTATGGTGGTGCGATCGCAGTTTATCAGCAAGCAGCTAGTCTAGATCCCAAAAATGCTAAAATCCATTCAGGTATTGGCTACCTATACGCTCAACAGGGAAATTACCAGGCAGCACTAACTTCTTATCGTCGTGCGATCGCCATCAACCCTAACAACAGTGATTTTTATTACGCTGTGGGTTACATCAAAGCCAATTTGGGAGACACCGCTGGGGCAAAAGAAGGCTACCGTCGGGCCATACAGCTAAACCGTAATAACGTTAACGCCTATTTAGGATTAGCTGTGACCCAATCTCGTATGGGAGACTATAATGCTGCTACTTGGGCATATCAACAAGCAATAGATTTGGATAAAAACAACGCCCAGACTTATGAGTTGATGGGTTCGATGTATAAACAGCGACGACAAACCAAACAAGCCAACAGCTTGCTTCAAAAAGCCCGCGACTTGTACAAGCGACGCAATGACTTGCAAGGAGTGGACAGAGTAGAAGCTATGCTGCGGCAGTTAGGAGGATGAGGTTAATCTAACTAGCGTCCCGTTAATTCCACAAAAATATCTTCCAGATTAGAGGGACGCACCACCATTCCGATTTTATCGGGCTATTCGTTTAAGTAGACATTTACTGCTTTCAAAGATGGGAAAAACAAATATTCTCAACTACGGACGCTATCATTTTCCACTTCAGACACACCCAATTGCTTCATCACAAACCTTTTCCGTTAACAGAACAGAGCTGTTGTAAAGTTTCCAAACAAATCAGCCTATCGCCATCCATAATACCGATGCGTCCTGGCTTGGTAAAGCAAAAAGCATCGCACAAAAATTCAACCTCATCCATACAACGGGTCGTCAGTAGCATCGTCTCCTTGTTTATTTAAATACCGAATAATTTCCTAGAGACTTCGCCTGGTTTGGGGGTCTAGTTCTATCGTTGGTTCATCCAAAAACAGAATTTGCGGTTGATGCAATAAGGCTCTCGCAATCTGCAACTGTCGTTTCATACCCCCAGACAGGATTTTTACCAAATCATTACATTTTTCTGCTAGCTCAACATCCTTCAGCCATTACCTCAGTACTAATACAGATTTTCTCTGAGGTTGCTCCCAAACAAGGGGCAAAATTCCCAATTTTCACCAAGCTTGGTTTTGTGCAGTTTAATAAATAATTGGTATTAAGTCGTCATACACCATAGTCCTACTCGGTCATTTATGAACTAATACAGTTCAGATAAGACCAAAACACTTGTAGAGACGGCGATTTATCGCATCTCAAAAACCCACTATTTTGTACAAGTAGCGCTTTGAACCGTATTGATTTATGAACAACAAAATTCCCGACTTCTCTAAGAAATCGGGAATCTGAGGCTTGAATTTTCACAAATCAAATAGGATTTATATAGCGATTTTGATAGTAAGCCAAAATTTGCTTAAATTGTTGCCGACTTTCTGAAGTAGAATTTGCTGTCCACGAAATGGACAAACCACCAATTTGACTTTGATTGTAATCAAACTGTTGGGATGATTGGGGAATTAAATCCACTTCTACCCCTTCAACTTGACGTAAATGAGCTGCTATCTCTCTATAGACAGCTAAAGGACAACCAGCGAATTCAATTTTTTCCTTAGTCTCCATCTCTATGAAGCTCCAACATTAAGAGGATTTGAGGAGGGCGTTGCCACTGAAATAGGATTGCCACTAGCAGATGTAGCTGATGGTGTTGAGTTAACAGGCCCTTCTCCTACCATTTTGGCAACTTCGATACCAAATTGTTCGAGAATTACAATCGGGTTAGAGCCTCCATTCATTTCAATCCGTTTAATCAGTACGCCATTTGCTAATCGCTGTCCCGCTTGCACATAGCGACTCGTCGGCTCATCTGGTACTTTGATAATTGCCTGCGGTTCCTTACTAATTAGAACTACACCAGTCACAATAACTGCCCTTGCTAACTCAGGTTGTGCTGCTGGTGGCAATACAGATACTAAAGTCGGGTTGGGGACAACTTGAGGCAAAACCTTAGGTAAGACTGAAGTCAAAGTAGAATTAACTTTTTTTGGTACAGAAGCAATATTTTTCTTCTGATTTAAAGCTATGCGAGGTGTTGAAAGTTTTCGTCCTGCTAGCGATGCAGTCGGTAGCTTAGGCAAGATAGGAACAGGTTTTCCAGTCCCAGATGTTTTAGGTATTCCCGAAACCGTCTGTCCAAAAATTTGGGCAAACGGGTCAGTCCGATCTTTTGATACTAGAATTAACGGTGCCCGCTCTGTAGGATTAGTGGATTGAATCAAGTTAACAGATGCAGGAGTAACTTGTGAAACCTGTTTGGCAGGTATCACTGGATTCTTAAAGGATTGAGCCGTTGGTGGGGACTTTGCTACTATTTTAGGAATCGGCGCAGGATTGACAGCTTGTTGTGTATCTTCAGAAGCACATCCAGCGATCGCTAAGATTAAAATAGCTGCAATTGTAATTTTTGAATTTCTGCCCATGAGCTGTTCTCAAAAGCCATTGGAAAATTGAAAAATGGAAATATACATGCCTAAAATTTGTATCAAAGGCAAAGTATGTTACCTTTATAACCTAATTTTTTACATTTCAAGGGTTATTTTTAACACTAACAGCCCAGCATAACTGCGGATTTAGTTTATTTGCAGTTAATCGTCTGCTACACCCATCAGCTGTTTCATCAAATCCAGACCTTTCTTGACTCTACGGGAAACTGTCACGACACTTATCCCGAGATGTTCTGCAACTTGTTTTTGTGTCAAATCTTGTAAAAATACGCATTCCAAGACATCACGGGTGCGTTGTTCGAGTTGAACCAATGCTTGTTGCAAACGAAGTTGGTCTTCTTGTGCCAATTGAAAGCTGCGATAGTGAGGATCAGGAACCAATTCTCCCAAACAAGTAGAACCTTCTTCTCCATCTTGGATTGGCACATCAAGACTCAAGGGAGCGCGATTTATCCACGCTAACTTAATTTCTTGCCATTCGTTTGGAGAAATTTCTAGCGCTGTTGCTAATTCGGTATCTGTTGGTTGGCGATTATGCTTTTCACGCCAAGAACGTGACACTCCTATTGCTTGCTGTTGGAGTGCTAACCACTTCCGAGGAATTCGCACGGTGACACCTTTATCTCGGAGATAGTGTTGAATTTCACCTCGAATATAAGGAAGAGCATAGGAACTAAAGGCATGTCCCTTGGAAAGTTCAAATTTTTCAATCGCTCTGATTAAACCCAAACATCCAACCTGGAGCAAATCATCGTAGGTTTCATGACATTGATTCGTCCAGTAGTGAGCTTCTTTTCTCACAAGTCCAAAATTGAGTTTTACCAGTTGATTGCGAACATTTTCTGACCGAGATTGCTGATATTCTCGCAACAACTGCCAAATTTCATGTTTTAGTTCATTGGTGACTGTGGTAGGCATAGCACCGTGCTTATTGAGTAAATTAACAATCAATTACTCACTTTTAAATTCAGTTGCGATTGTGCGATATTAAACAGAATATCGCGCTATATGTAATAGCAATTACTATGGGATTAACAACTTTTTTTAGGCAAAATCCCAATAGAATTACTTGACAACCGCGCAAAATTTAAATGGGTGAAGTTGATATTTAGTTTGTTATTTATCTTTGGGATAATTTGTAGCTATTTTTAGAACTACATAGAAATAAAATATAAAATTAATCACTAAATCTCAAACCGAGATTGTACGTAACTTTAATTAATTAATGGTGAAGCTAATTTCCAAAAACAAAACAACAATAGTCAAAATTTTATTAGATAGTAAAAGTTTGATTTACAGTAAAATTACCTGTCCATTCAACCGAAATTCAGCTAACAATTAAAAATAACTAATAATATTTGAAAAATAGTATGTATATTTACGCAAGCAAATACAACAAAATGCGAGATTGATCTTTTTTGTACTGGGAAGATATTGCGCGGCAAAATATCACTAACCCAAGCATATTAGGCTTTCAGCTTTCTCCCTCTTTGTCAGAAATCTATGTACCACCCTCAAAAAAGGCAGGGCTGTTTCATTCTTTCAAAGCCTCTTGAAAAACTGGGGACAAGGGAAGGAGAAATTCTTCTCTTGTCTCTTTTAGTCTCTGTAAGGCTTTTATAGGAATGAAACAGCCCTGAAAATGTGGGCAAAGAAGTTAACTTTTGCGATCAAACCTGATGTTTACAGAATTGTAGTTCTGAATGCCAGGTCAGTTATCTAAACTCTAGAGAATTTAGCTACGAGTCGATTCAACCCGTGCAAAAAATAGACCGCGAATCTTGACTTCTTTCGGTTCGCCAGCACCTAAGTCTGTATCAGATGGCTGTTCGCTCTCGAAAGTACCAGCAATTTCACCACTAGAACTATCAACTTTAGCGATTTGCAGAGAAATCTTTCCGTTAAGATTTTCAGCACGCTTGACGTTAGTGCGGGTAAGTTCTTCATCATCCGCTTGAGCGGGGAGAGCTACGGCATTATCGTAGCCACTGACGACACCACGACCTTTGGGATCTAGGAAGGCAGCACCACGATAGGAAGGAACTTTGAAAGTGCCTTCAAAGTCCGTAGAGGTGTTAATACTGCTCAAACTGGGTTGGGTTTGAGCAACCAAGTTTTTGATGGTGAAGAGGAAAGGTACTCGCTCACCGCCAGGAAGTTGTACGGTGATGGCTTGGAAGTCAAGACCATCAGTTTCCTCAAAGGTCAAGCTATTATCTGAGTTGATTTTTAGGTTGCCTTGCACCTGGTCAATAGTGGAAGTGTATCTAGTCAACAATTTGCCAGCAACAAATTCTGCTTCTTGGCGTTTATTAGCAGGTTCTTCTTTGATGAAAAAGCTAGTTGGTTCTAAGCAAAGTTCTTTGATGGCATAAGACTGGCTAGAATCAATGGGAATGGAGCCACGGCTTGTTTCTGCTAGTTGGGGGCATTTGTTCGCCAAGCCAGTGCCACGAATTTGGTCGTAAGTAAGTACATCTCTACTACTAGTAGCAGGAGCATCACTACAAGCAGTTATTAGTCCCAGGCACAAAGCCAAAAATGCAACAATTAAAGCGCGATACCTCATGGTCAACCTCAATCTCAAAAATTAATATCTAAGTTGTAAAACTGCATCGAAGCTTTGATTTCTGACGAAAAGCCATCTTCGAACTGACACTGGGTTGCTCTGATTACCAGAATTGAAACAAATGTCAGGGCGTATAGGCTGGAAGTCGCCAGTCAAACTTTTCTCTGCTAAACGTAGTTAAACGTGTCGTTCTCTTGAGCTTGGGGAGTAAACCCCAGAATAAGTAGCACACTGTATCCTTATTTGGATGTGTGTAACTAGGGGGCAAAAAACCAGCAGTTTTACTGTTGGTGGCATTTGTTAGAGTTGGGCGGGGGGATGAGTAAGCGCTACACAGAGCAGCATAAGTGCTTGCCTCAAAGAGTGCGAAGAGAGTTGTCTGCTTTGCACTTTGCTTTTGCCAATTGCAAAAGCAGCGTCGCCCAAGTCTTTTTGTATCATGTATGTGACGCTACTACATACAGCCCATTGTTTGATGGGTAAATTAGCCAGATCATACGATTTTTTTTAACTCAAAATCAAAGTACTCTTAATTAACAAAGTCTCGTTCCGATCGCATCTAGCTGATGTGGAGGCTATGCTAAAGGTTACTACGCTCTTTTAGGAGCGATCGCAATTGCTTTTAATAAAGATACAAATCTAGTTATATTCAACTCTTACTTAGGTAAGTGCAGGGAAGAGCAAAGGCGGTGAGTCTAGCAAAAAACCATCTAAAAGCCTACAGTAGCTTTATTTTCTGGGCTCAATCTCTAGAGTAACTACTGGCAAACTAGGGAAAATTAAAAATCTCCGGTAAATTTGAGTTGGCCTCATTTATACGGAAAAGTTGGCATGAACCATAACAAAAATCTGGAATCAGGGGAGTTATCCTGTAAACTGCAAGCGATCGCAACTGTGGTGTATGATGCCGTGCAGGGTTGTGAAGGTGAGACTGTAGCTCTTTTGGCTTTGCTTAGGCAATTGGAACAGTTACACAGAGAGATCCGAGATGGGGTTTTTCAAGAGAGTTTGCCTGTTAACCGTCGGCAACTTTACTCACTCCTGAAAGATATTGAGTCTGAGGGAGGCTGGCCTTATATCGAGCGCATGAGACTACAAGCTTTTCTAGCGAATTTGCCACAAGAGGCTTCCCCAGAAAATAGTCGTGAAGTTTTAGAGAGCGATCGCTCCTTTGCTGATTAACTCGAAAATTATTTTCTACGTCTGAATTAACAACCCCGATCGCCTCATCAACCGCTAAACCAAGAGCGGTTGCTCATTGAGGCTTCAACTTAATTCATAATTAAAAAGAGTTTTTAGTGGGTATGCCATTACAAAGAAAGCGATCGCGCTCCTCAAGATTACGGTTGTGCTTGAGGTAATCACCCACCCAGTCGCAACCACGAACAAGCAGATCGTCGAGGTTTAAATTCCACAGAATTATCGTGTTGTCATCACTAGCTGATGCTAGTGTTTGACCATCTGGGCTAAAACTGACACTTAACACTGGGGCACGATGCCCATTCAAACTTTTAATTAATTTGCCTTCATGACTCCAAAGTTTTACTGTACTATCCCAACTGGCGGCGGCAAGCAATTCACCATTGGGACTGAAAGTTACAGCGTTGACGCTATCGCTATACCCCTTTAATAAGGTTTTTAACAACGTACCATCCCGTCGCCAAAGTTTTACTGTGTTATCCCAACTGGCAGAAGCCAGCAACTCATCAGTGGGACTAAAGCTGACACCTAACACCCAACTGTCATGGGGCGAAAAAGTTTTGAGCAATTTGCCTTCACGGTTCCACAGTTTTACAGTTTGGTCATCACTGGCAGAGGCTAAAATCTGACTATCAGGGCTGAAATTTACGCTATTTACCCAACCCTGATGCCCCATTAAGGTTTTGAGTAACTTACCTTGACGGTTCCAAAGCTTCACGGTTTTATCTTTGCTAGCTGATGCCAAAAACTGACCATCGGGGCTGAAATTCACGCTCATCACACTATCGCTATGTCCGTGAAGAGTCATGATTAAAGTACCGTCAAGCCGCCAAAGTTTTACGGTTTTGTCATAACTTCCTGAAGCCAGCATTTTACCCTTGGGGTCAAAACTGACACTAGGAACTTTACTTGTGTGCCCCATTAAAGTTTTGTAAAGTCGAGTTTTGAACTCGCCATTACTAGTGTATTTCTTCCAGAGTTTTACAGTGCGATCGCTGCTACCAGAAGCCAGCATCTGACCGTTGGGACTCCAAGTAACGCTCAAAACTCGATCTTGATGCCCTTGAAGAGTAGACGGTGTTGGGGCATTTAAACTCCATAGTTTCACGCTTTTGTCGAAACTTCCTGAAGCCAGCAATTTGTTATTCGGACTGAAAGCGATAGTAACAACAGCATCACTGTGTCCTTTGAAGGTTTTGAGTAAAGTACCAGTTATACTCCAGAGGTTTATGGTATTGTCTTCACCTGCGGAAGCTAACTTTTTACTATCGGAACTAAAGCTCAAACTCCATACTGTACTGCTATGCTGCCGTAAATTTTTGTAAAGACGAAAGTCAAAACTGTTTTTAGTGTCGTTATTTTCGCGCCGCCAAAGTTTTACTGTCTTGTCTCGACCTGCTGAAGCTAAAAATTTACCGTCGGGGCTGAAAACAGCTACAGTCACACCCTGCTGATGTCCCTGCAAAGTTGTAACCAGGCTACCATCCCGTCGCCAGATTTTCACTGTCTTGTCATCGCTGGACGAAGCGATTAATTGACCATCGGGACTAAAGTTTACCCAGTTAACCCACCCTCGATGTCCTCTCAGGGTTTTTACTAATGTACCGTCTTTGCGCCAGAGTTTTATGGTTGTATCCTTACTGGCAGTAGCTAACAACTCGCCATCAGGACTGAAATTAACGCTATAAACCCAATCTTTATGTCCTTTCAGGGTTTTATATGGCTTGGGATCAAATTCACCTGTAACCGGGTTTTTACTCCAGATTTGTACTGTTTTGTCGAGGCTGGCGGACGCTAGAGTTTGACCATCTGGGCTGAAGCTTACACAGGTAACAGCATCAGTGTGACCTTTGAGGGTTTGGAGTAAACTACCATCAGGATGCCAAATTTTCACAGTCTGATCTCGGCTACCTGATGCTAAAGTTTGACCATCTGGGCTGAAAGTTACTCCCCAGACAATATCAGTGTGCCCTTCTAAGCGGTTGACTTCTGTCACCCCATAAACCGCCTGTTGCAGGGCTGTTACCACCCGCATTCGGGTATCTGGTTGCACTCCATCTGCCTGTTTCAGTTCTCTCCAAGCCCGCAAACTTTCTAATAAAGCATCAAACTCTTTATTAGACGCAAATAGAGCTTCGCTAGCAGCTGTGATTCCACTAATCCTCAAGTTGGTTTCACTGCGTTCAGCTCGTAGAGTCTGGTGAATTGCTGCTGTTTTTTGCAAGTTGGCTTGCCACCATAATGTTGCTATTGTTCCCCCCATGATTGCCAGCACTACACCTACAAACCGTGCTTCTCGCAGTCGCTGTTGCAACACCAAATTGAGTTGCTTTTGACTCAGTTGTTGGGCTACTTCTGCTCTAATTTTTTCGAGTTTGATTTTTTCAAACTCGGCGAGCATACCATAGTTGTTTTTTTGGCGAATTGGTTCAACTAAATAATCATGAACTAGCTGGTAGCGATCGCCTAATTCTTCTCTGACTCGCAACACCAAACCTGAACCCACCAATATTTCTAAAATCAGTTCCCCAATTGTGTTAAAGCTTGATATTGTTTCTATATCATGGTTATTAATTAATGCAGCCGCTAAATCAGCTTTAGTTTTTAAAGGTCGCGTCCCTTTTTCATCAGTAAACTCGAATAATAATTTCCAACTTAACTCTTCATTCTCTGGGCCGCAGTCTTTGATCACTTCCCCTAGCCAGCGTTCAACCAATTTTGCCGAGCCGCCGCAAAGCTTGTATTGTCCAAGGGTAGTAATATTTTCTATTTGTAGTTGAGCGCCAACTATTTGTAATTCAATTGGATGTACTTCATCTAGTTCTCCTGTCAAATCCTGAACTAATCGGTTAATTAATTCATCACTCAGTTCATAATGAGAACGTTGAGTCAGACTGTGAATTATAGCGTTAGCATCCTGACTAGAGAATTTTCCTAGATAGTAGCGAATGTCCTTATCAAGAATATTTTTATTAATTACACCTAAATCATATAGTCCAATACTATTTTTTTGGCTCAAGCGTTCAAATTCTAATAAATGATGCAAGTAATCTTCTCTTAACGAAAGAATAATTTTTACAAATGAAATATTTAAACACTCGCTAAAGAATTGATAAAATTCTATTCTTTGCGTAGGAGGATTACTAATAAAAAACAATTCTTCAAACTGGTCTAATATGATAATTATTGTATAGTTGCGCTCGGTTGCTAAACGAATTTTTTCTAACAGTATATTGAATGTAGAGTTAGGATTAACTGATATTCCTGTGTATGCCAGTGCTTGGTTGAGACTGCTTATTAAGACTGTGAGCCAATCAGTATAAACAGACAAAACAATAGGTATAGGAATGCGCTCTCCGATAACTTTTCCTGTCAGAGCTGGGACTAAACCAGCTTTAAGAATTGAACTTTTACCTACGCCTGATGGCCCATAAATTACTGTAAGTTTATAGTCAGCACGACTAATTCTTTCAATCAAACGATTGACATCTTGCTGTCGTCCTGAAGCTGATATTTCTTGGGCAACTCCTTCAGGAATAAACGGTATTTTTTGAGGTTCCAATGCTGGGTTAATTCTAGATCGTTGCGGCTGTAACTGACTTGCGCCAATGAAGGCGCGAAACCCATACTGATGTTCTATCTGAATTTTTTCTTGCTTGAGTTTAAAGGCTTCTGTATAGTTATGACGCTCAAAAAAGTAAAGCGATCGCAGTTCCTCTAAAATCTCTAAATATAGTGATGGCTGATGTTGTAGCTCACAAACTACCCTCGCCCATTCCAGGTTATTTATCGCTTCTTCTGATTCACCTAGATGTCGCTGTGTACGTGCAAGCAACAGAAGATACCAACTTTCTTGTCGTCGTGTTCGCAAAGCATCTCGCAGAGAAACTTCTGTTGCTTCTTCGGAAATAGAAAGTGCTGCATTCGCAAATTCATGAGCTAGTACCCAATTCGACTCTGAAATTGCTACATTTGCCAAAAAACCATAATTTTGAGCAATTTGTGCAGGAGTTCCATAGGTTTTATTTAGAAGTAATGACTTTTGAGCTAATTTTTTTAAGTCGTCCCAAGCTTGTAAACGTTGCAGCATTTCACAAGCAGGCAAAATAAATTTAGCAACTAAGTCTTCTCTTTGTACCTCCTCCAATACGTCCAGGCATTGTTTAAACCACAAGAGAGCATGTTCACAATACCTACTATTACTATTATTGTGTAGGTCTGCCATGCGGTGATAACACAGCCCTAAGTGGAATAGTACTATTGCTTGCTTGAGTAAAGACGAAGGAGTAGGGTGAGGACATGAGAGAGGTAAAGAAGAATTACTCTCCAACTCAGCTACTCTCTTCGTTTCCTGCTGCCATAATGCTAGACTTCTTTGATAATTGCCTAAAGCACCATTAATTTGATCGTTGGCATATTTATCTCGTCCTAACACAAATTCTAAACTAGCTTCTAATCCTGGTGTTAATTGAACACCATATAGACGCAGCAAATCATTACGGGCTGATTCTATTTCGTGGCGGTGTTGAGACTTAGGATCTAAATCTAGGGAGGCATTAGATAAAAATGTTTCAGCACCTGCTTCTAAAACTTTGGCAAATAGAGATTCTGCTTCTTGATGAATCAAAGCAATTAAATCTGCTTTTGCCATTTCAAATTTAATCGTAGTTGCAGCCCAACTTTTAAAATCAGGTGCTAATCTGGACAACAATGATGCAACTTCATCTTGTAGCCACAACACTACTGGAAACGGAAAAGTTGCGGCATATATATCTCGCGCTTGGTTAATGCCTGTAAGTAAGTTTTCTAGGTCGATTGCTGACTCAATACCAAAAACCATAACAGCAGCTGGCAAAGAGTCTGTGAGGACAGCAGGATTATCTAAGGATAGCTCTGTGACTATTGTGTTGTGTAAGGAAGTTGTTGACAAATTGAGGACGATTTCTCTGATATAAGTATCTTTGGTGATGGAGCGAATATTTTCTAACATTTGCTCACGTAATTGCCCATAGTTACACCGAACTAAAATTAGGGCAAATTGACCTTCAGAAAGTGCGATCGCTCTAATCAGTCTTTGCAATGTATGCTGATTTTCTTTTGTGGAGACGTGTAGCTGCTTGTCAGTAGTCATTTGTTATTGGGCATTGGGCATTGGGCATTGGGCATTGGGCATTGGGCATTGGGCATTAGTTATTAGTCCAATGGCCAAGGACAAAGGACTAATGACTATTAACTGACCCAGCACTATTACTTGTTTTGTTGCCAAGCTAAAACTTTTTCTGTTTCTGCTAGGGCTGGACTGATGCCAAACCAGCGCCCCAGAGGGTCACGATATTCGAACAAATACATACTTCGTAATAAGCTTTGATAGTCAGACTCACCCTTAACTCTCTGTTGTTGCACTACTTCAAACAATAATTCCCACTGGGATTCATCAATAGCTAATAGCAGATCGTCTCGGTAGTCTTTAATCACAGCTTCTAAGCATTCTCTAGAAAAAGGTGGATCTTGTCGTTGCAGGCAGCTATAAAGTAAACCCAATAAGTTACGAATGTGGCCACCGCTAACGCGACATATCCGATCCAAGGTTTGGGAATGATCGAATAATTCTGTAATTAATAAAAGCCTTTCATTCAAAGAAACTTCTGGAAAAGCTCTTGCTAAGACTAACTGGCGTACTAGTGACATTCCTGGTTCGTAATCACTGCCATCTCTTTGCCGCACTAACACCATCGGCAGTACTTTTGGTGCAATACCTCCCCCCAGGCGATTTTTTAGTGTTTCATACTCATTGGAGAAAATTAGTGTTAGGGGAATTGTGTAAACTAGATGGCATTTGAGTCGGCGTAGCTGTTCGCCTCGGTCGATAAAGAGATATTCTGGTTGCGATCGCCCCGATGCTAAGGGACGCATATCGACTCGATCCAAATTATCTACGATCACTACCAGTCCTTTTTGACCCCGCAGCTTTAACTGTTCAATAGCCCTTTCTAAAATTTCTTCGTTAATCGCTTGCAAAATACTATTGGTACGTGGTTCCAAATATTGCCTCAGTTGATTCCGCATCTGAGTGCTATCTTTGGTTTTGGCGGTAATTTTGGCAATACCCAAGGATAATTCTGCTTGTCCAGAAAGCTCTATGGGGCTTTGTAGAAAATCGCCTACTTCTTTAAACAAATTGGTAAAGTAACCACCTTTGAGTTTGATGTTAATGCCTTCTAAACTGGCACTGACTTGACGGGCTACACTCAGCAAAATATCGCTGATATCAATATCCGCCATGTCTAAGTCTTGACTGGACTCAAAATAAACCACATGAAATCCTGCCAGTTCTAGTTCTGTTTTGAGGCGCTGCAATTCCGTTGATTTACCGCAGCCAATGTGACCCGTAAATAACTGACAGGTTGGCTCATCAGGAGAAATCCGAACTATAGTCCGTTGCAATTCTTCGACAATCTTACAACCACGGACATCAGCAAAATCTATGTAATACTGGCGATCTAGCACGTTGCTTATATTAAGCGTGTAGCTTGGATTACATGCTTTATAAAAACGTGACAAATTGAATGTCGTTTTCATGTATGTATAGGTGTATGTAGACGCGTGTGTAGATGCAGTTAACTCGTATTTTTTATACAAACAATCTCTAACTTTGATGTAGGCACACAATTAATTCGCAAGTTGGTAGTGTCTTGCAAAAGACAGCACTTATTACAGGATCACTGTCAGTATCTGTCAGTAGTATGATAGAGATTTAATTGACCCTAATAACCTTAAACATATCTGTCCTTTTTACACCTACTATTGAGGTTTTGACAATCTCATAGCTTTTCTTTAACCTGACACAAACCTTGATGACGGAGTTAATCAGTAAAAAAAGCTACTCGATTATATTATTCCCTGTTTGTATAGTTGATGAGACATGACTAGTATGAATTATAGCAATCTATACAGAGACAAAGGAAGACTTATTTATCACTTCACATTCTATTTGTCAATAAAACAAAATCAGAAATATTTAAATTAAGATTTTGTAATCTTTAAAGAAAAAATGTTTTATGTCCCTTGTCAAAAAGACAACAGTGAGTTAAGAATGGACACCGGAAACTTTAATAGGAAAGATGACTAGAGACTACGTTCGTTGTGTACTTACTGTAAAGTGTTACTAAAAATAAAAAAAGTCTTGAGGAGAGCGGCTAACAGATGCCGACAGTGTTTACTGAAATTAATAATGATACAAGCGCGTCAAGGAATTTGGATTGTAACCAGAAAGGGGTTTGAATGGCTGGCATAATATCAGTTTCCCGCACGGATCTTGCCCAGCGTCGTAAAAAATTACGTCGGCGACGGCAGATGAGAATTATTCAAGCTATTTGGCGAACCTTTGCCATTACCGGTTTGGCGGGTGGATTGCTGTGGGTAGCAGTTCAACCAGTATGGGTGTTAAAAACTCCCAAACAAGTAGTGATGAAATCAGGCAATCAATTACTGTCAGATGAGACAACTCAATCCCTATTAGTGCTATCTTACCCCCAATCTTTGTGGCGGATTGAACCAGCAGCGATCGCAAACTCTTTGAAAAAACAACCAACTATTGCTCAAGCGATCGTCAGACGTCGCCTGTTTCCTCCCGGATTAAACATCGAAATCCAAGAACGAGTCCCTGTCGCAATGACTCAAACAGCAAGTGGGGCAAATCAGGGTACTGGCAATAAAAAAGTCACAATCGGCTTACTAGATGCAAGTGGTGCCTGGATACCTTTAGAAAAATACACATCACTGAATCCCACTAGGAAATTACCCAATCTCAGAGTAATTGGATCGCCCAAACAATACTGTCTCAACTGGGCTCAAATTCATCAAGCTATCAGCCAAAGTACTGTGAAAGTAGTGGAAATTGATTGCCAAAATCCAGCGAATTTAATTTTGAAAACAGAACTAGGAAATGTGCATCTTGGCGTTCCAGGTACTCTGTTGTCTGAACAAATTAAGGTACTCGCCCAAATGCGTCATTTATCAGCGAAACTCGATTCTGGTCAAATAGAGTATATTGATCTGAAAAATCCCGATTTTCCCTTAGTACAAATGAACCAAAAAGACCAAAAATTAACTCCCAAAAACCCTAAAAATATCTAGCGTGTTTAATGTATTGATAGCTCTTAGTAAATTAAGAAGCTTTATGCTGATAAATATATTTATTATTTTCAGTTTTCCAGCAACTGCGCGAAAATCGGCATTAACTTCTAATTAAAATGAGAAGATCAATCATGAAATCTCTCTTGTGAGTAAAACACTCTCAAATTGTTACCCTAACATTAGGGTGCAAGATGTCTGACAATATAACTTTGGTCTGTTGAGGATACTTCCAAAGACAGTTTACTGAAGTTTACATCTGTAACTTAAAGTACTACCAAAGGTTGCGTAAAGGCTACTTTTGGGCAATCAGTTTGGACTATTCTGTACCATATTTCTTAATTGGGTTACGAAACCTCCAGGGAAATCTTGATTTGTTGACCACACTAGTGAGGGTTCTCGTAAGATAGACTATTGCTCCAACAAAGTGTCCATTAAGACTCCCCAAACAACAAATTAATCAGGTATAGTCTGACAAGTAAATTCTTGCTTACTTCAACCTTAAGAATAAGTAAGTATCAGGTAAATTTTGTGTCTAAAGTTGCAATTATCCCCAATGGTGAAACCTATTAACAATATTATTGAGGCAGATAAGATGCGCTGTAGTGTGTCTTTAGAAGTTATGTTCTCCGATGAGAAGAATGAAGAGATTAATGTCTGGTTGAAGTTATACAGGTCACTTTTGGATAAATATAGGTATACTTCTCTAGAATTGGCTGTGCGATCGGCTGCATTAAAAGCTGATCTCATAGCAAATTTTCATACCGCCAATTCTGTTAGGCTTGGCAGTAGTGAAAACAATAAAGAACAGTGCCATAGTATTGTGGCAGTGTCAAACTATAGTTGACTCTTAAGTGAATAGCACCTGGAAAAGTCGTTTATCTACCCTCTCACAAATCCAATGACACTTGATAATAACCAAGGACTCACCTATAAAAATTCCCAATCACCGGGACAGCCTGGGTTTTCTCTGGCAGTTAACTCGACCAATCCCTTTAATAACTCTGGGATGAACTTCGGACAAAATCACGATAATAAGAAAATTTTTACGGAAAATAGCCGCATTGGGGAAATTGTTCCTGGTCGGGTTGCCAACATCAAAGTGATTGGTGTCGGTGGCGGCGGTGGCAATGCCGTTAACCGCATGATCGAATCTGATGTCTCTGGTGTAGAGTTTTGGTCAATCAATACTGATGCCCAAGCTTTAACTCTGGCAGGCGCTCCCAGTAGATTGCAAATTGGACAAAAGCTAACGCGGGGCTTAGGAGCAGGTGGTAATCCTGCAATTGGTCAAAAGGCAGCTGAGGAATCACGAGACGAAATTGCTACAGCTTTAGAGGGTGCAGACCTAGTATTTATCACCGCTGGTATGGGCGGTGGTACTGGAACAGGTGCAGCCCCAATCGTGGCAGAAGTAGCCAAAGAAATGGGCGCTCTCACTGTTGGTGTAGTCACACGTCCATTCGTTTTTGAGGGTCGCCGCCGCACCAGCCAAGCGGAACAAGGGATTGAAGGACTAAAAAGTAGAGTAGATACACTGATCATTATTCCCAACAACAAATTGCTGGAAGTGATCCCCGAACAAACACCTGTGCAAGAAGCTTTTCGCTATGCAGATGATGTGTTGCGTCAAGGGGTACAAGGTATTTCTGATATCATAACGATTCCCGGTTTGGTAAATGTTGACTTTGCTGATGTCCGGGCTGTGATGGCAGATGCGGGATCGGCATTGATGGGTATTGGCGTTAGTTCTGGAAAATCTAGAGCCAGAGAAGCTGCGATCGCAGCTATTTCTTCACCATTACTAGAATGTTCTATTGAAGGTGCTAGAGGAGTTGTCTTTAATATTACAGGTGGTACTGATCTTACTTTACATGAAGTGAATGCAGCCGCAGAAGCAATCTATGAAGTAGTTGATCCCAACGCCAATATTATTTTTGGGGCTGTAATTGATGACAGACTCCAAGGTGAGGTCAGAATTACTGTAATTGCCACCGGGTTTACAGGTGAAGTGCAAGCTGCGGTACAACAAAGCGTAGCTAGCGTTCGAGTAGCACCTAATACCTCCAAGCGACCAACAACACAACAACCCGCAGTTAATCCCCCAACCTCAACTCCAAGTTCAACTCCAACTCCAACTCCAACTCCAACTCCAGAACCAAAAGAAAAACCTGGATTGGATATACCTGACTTCTTGAGAAACCGACAAAGACCACGGAATTAAAAGATTTTGGATTTGAGATTTTAGATTAAATTAGCAGTCTCAGGTTAGGCTGAGTGCTGTATAAAATCTGTTAGTTTCAGGGTTTACCAAAAGCAGGGATAAGCAATCCGTTGCCATCCCTAATTTTGCTAATTGGTAAAGAAATTTGTTAAAGCTACTTAATAAGATTAACTTGGGCAGGGTTCTACTGGCTCCCATGTCTAGCTTTGCTTTTGGAACCAATAAATCAGAAGACCTGGCCAACTAGAAATGTTTAAATGTAGCCCGTCGTACCCGGATTTCTCACGCATAGTGTAGGCAGAGGGAGAAGAGGAGTGTGGGGAGTGTGGGGGGTAAGACTTCTTCCCCATCCTCCCACACTTCCCACACCCCTTGGATTTCTCACTTGTGAGAAATCCAGGCGTAGACATTGCTACACCTACCACCGTGATTTATTAAACTTACTATTCTGTATAAACAAAGCTGCGTGGGTGAGTTGCCCACGCAAGCACCCGAAGTAATTCTATTTTTTAGTAGTAGATAAGACTTTGACTTAACTCTAGTTCAGTGGCTTCAAATCAGCAGGGGATTTGACCCCTGCTGATTTACTCTTCCTGCCTCCTTCAATTCAATGACTGTTCAATCCATTGAATAACCTGATAACCAAGGTGAGTACCATCTAGACGATCAATTTCACGAATTCCCGTAGGACTGGTGACGTTAACTTCAGTTAAGTAGCCACCAATAATATCTATACCCACAAAAATTAAACCGTCTTGGCGTAAGCGTTCGGCTACTTGGGTACAAATTTCATGTTCTCTTGGGGTAATTTCAGTTTGAGCGACTGTACCACCAGTTGCCATATTATTGCGAAAGTCACTTCCGCTAGAGAGGCGATTGAGCGCACCAATCGGTTCGCCATTGAGCAGGATAATGCGTTTATCTCCTTCTTTTGCCTCCGGTAGATAGGTTTGTACCATTACTGGAACTCGACCTTGGAGGGTACTGAGTTCGACAATAGAGTTAAAATTGCGATCGCTAGATTGCAAAAATAAAATTCCTTCCCCGGCTTTGTTTCCTAGTGGTTTGAGAACAGTTGCCCCCTTTGCTTCAACAAATTGCCGAATAAACTGCTTATCAGCACTGACAATCGTTTCTGGAATCGCTTTGGTAAACTGGAGGGCATACATTTTTTCATTTGCCCCTCGAATGCCGCTAGGACTGTTAATCAGCAGAGTTTTATTTTGGTCAACATAATCCAGAATGTACGTGGCATAGAGGTAAGAATCATTGACAGGTGGATCTGTCCGCATAAATACGGCATCCATTGTCTCTAAAGAAGTTAAGGAGGAATCACTTAATTTATACCAAGGATTCGCCGCTATCCAGCGTCTCTCCACCAACTGTACTGGTACAAGTTCAACTCGCTGTAGGACAGCCCAAGCTTTGCCCTCCACCACACTCAGCAGATTTGCTTGAGTTACCCAAACTTCGTGTCCCAGGATTTGCGCTGCTTCGATCAGGGCAATGCTGGTATCATGACACGGGTCAAGCAGATGGATCGGATCAATGATAAAAGCCAGTTTCACCCTTTATACCTCAATCACCAAGAAATTAAATGGTTGTTCAATTATTATCTCTTGATGATCTTACTAATTGATGTACATCTGTACTGCTGAGTAGGAACTGGAGGGTAAAATCTTGTGGACAGATACTTTTGCGAGAAAAATTTCGTAAACAGAGTTGTAGTGACTGCCGTGTAATTTGCAGTGGCTTGTCGCTAGTGCAATATCTTCTAGACTTACACGGAAGTTAGTAGCTCATCTAGCTTGCCTTGACTGTCTAAAGCGTGGATGTCATCACAACCACCAATATGGTCATCATTGATGAAAATTTGCGGTAAAGAGCGCCTTCCATTTGCCCTTTGAGCCATTTTATTTCTGGCTGCCTCATCTCCGTCAATGCTGTATTCTGTAAATTCAACACCCTTACTCTTCAGCAAACTTTTGGCACGGATACAAAACGGGCAAGTCCTCCAAGTGTAAATTTCTACTTTTGCAGCCATAATGTCCTCAACTTGATTTAATACTTTTTAATTTTAGAACGTTGCAACTGGCTGTAGGTGTTCTATGCCGTTTTGACTTTACTTTCAGAAGTGTCTAACTAAATTCAGTTATTGGTTTCGCTGAGTTCCTTTGATATCTGCTACATTTAGTGAGCGTTTTGTGCAGAACTATGCAAAACGAAAAATCGTTGAAAAGCCTAGAAACAATGTAAGCTTTGCAACGATTTATCATTATTAGCCTATTTACACCATGTTGTACTTAATCAATTTTTACAGAATATAGGGTATGCACACTTGATTTTCTAAAAAAACAGTATTTCCTTTTATGGAAGTATCTGGTGTTTCTCGGTGCTGACAGCTAGAAAACTGTCACTTAGGCTACTACTAAAGATTTTTTCCTCACCACTTTCAATGCACCCACTGCAAACAAACCAAGGGCGGCTGTTGTCCCAGGTTCAGGTACTTTTTTAGGTGGAGGAGGCGGAGGACTATAATAACTCCCTTGTGCTTTTATAATGCTAGGCTCACTTAAAGCGGTGCCATATTGGAAGCGAACACTGCCAATTTTGCTTATATCAAAGTTAGTGGGTAGTCCTGACAAAACGAACGTGGCCGAATTGTCAACAAAACTTCCCCCTTTGATTGCTGGATTTGCATTAGCATTGTAGCCGTCAATAATGCCGTAATTAAATTGCTGCTGTCCACCAAGACCTTGAAAAATACCTAAGCCGGCAGTACCTAAACCATAGTCTTGGGTTACTCCATTAGTAAGTCCTGCGGAATTGGTAGTAGATGCAAATGCCCATTCTTTGCCATTAGTAGGAGTATTGAGAAGATTTACATTATTTGTAGTGGTAGAGGGGTTGTTTTGAGTGACCGTTGCAGCTGTTGCTGAAATTAACGATAAGTTTAAGGGAGATCCAGCATAGTCCCAAAAGACTGATGTAAGAACATCAGAAGGGACTGAAACATTTTTCATGTTCGTCAGAGTCACTGTCAACTTACCTGGATTGAGTAAGTCATCAAAGACAACTGATGATGCCAGAGCATTCTTTGATGCTGAGTTAGTTCCTGTGACTGAGAAAGTCATAGAGGCTGCATCTGCTTGGGACATCTGTGACACTGTCACCACAGCTAATGCTGATATACAACAGACTGCATAACCCGCTATTTTC
Organism: Nostoc sp. ATCC 53789; assembly: GCF_009873495.1. Classification (GTDB taxonomy): domain Bacteria; phylum Cyanobacteriota; class Cyanobacteriia; order Cyanobacteriales; family Nostocaceae; genus Nostoc; species Nostoc muscorum_A. The sequence goes on from NZ_CP046703.1 coordinate 3,547,096, forward strand.
TTGGAATATGGTTGAGACACTCGATTGAAACTCCTTTTCTTTTTATTGAGGATATTTAAAACCTCTCAAAATAACTCTTTTATGGAAGTTACCAAAGTCTAAATTTACACAAACAAATACCAACTGTCTACGTTATTTGTCGAGGTTAGCTAAAAATTTAAATTTGGAATTATCAATATATTTTTTATGAATTGATGGAGATTTTCAGTATTTACACTTGATATATTTTTTTAAATTATAATTTTCTATATTCACGCTGAATAATCAATATTTGGTTTCTCGATGTTATTACTTAATCAACAGATTTTCAGGAGATATTGATTATTCTATGAGGAAGATTTGTATGTTGGATAGAGCGCAGCGTTGACCTATAGAAAACCAGCCTACACTAGGTATCTCACGCCAATCTACACAAGTAGATGTTTTAATCTTTCACTAAGTATATGAGCTAAATTAAATCTAGGACTCCTATTTGATGCTTGAAAACATACTGAGGATGAAAAGCCAGCTTTATCAGGGTTTTATTGAAAATATTGTTCAAAATCAGATTTAATTTTTGAAAAAACTCACTAAAACTCAAAAAGGCTTTTTCCCTACTTGCTACTCCTCACTCCCTGCCTAGCTCGCTTGCGCTAAGCGCACCACGCAAGTTAGTATGGCTACGCCACGCTGCACGAACGAAAATCAGACAGGAGTCATAAGACCATTGTACTGGTGTCAATACGCTTGCGTTAAGCAAAGAGCAACCCAACAAATGCCCGGAAATGTTGGTTTTCGTTCCTCCACCCAACCTACGCAGTTTAAGTTTTTTGGCGCTAACTGAACCGTATTGGTACTGGTGTGGCAATGCTAAAATGATGCTTTAAAAACATGTAGAGAATTAAAGTTTAAAAGCATAATTCAACTTTTCTACTCTTCCTTATCAAAATGCAATAAATAAGGGAAAGCAATTTATCGCCTTCCCCAAAGTTAAATATTCACGACACTAATATAAAGTGCTAACACTGAATTAGTTACTCAACATTTACCTACTGTCAACGGCATATTCAATTAGTTGAGCAAGGCGGTGACGTAGGGTTTCTAATCCCAAGCGCTGACTCGCTGAAATAAATACCGCTAGGGGAAATTCTTCTCTAGCTAAAGCTAGTGTCTCACTATTTGCTTGATCGATCTTGTTAAAAATAACTAGCGCCGGACCAGGAGTTATGGGCATTTGCGCTAAGATTTCTCTGACTGAGCGAATATGACGCAACCAAGCTGGGTGAGACAAATCCACCAAGTGCAGTAGTGCATCAGCTTCTGTGACTTCCTCCAAGGTGGCGCGGAAGGCATCCATTAATGATGCAGGCAGTTCGTGTATGAACCCTACTGTATCTGTAATTAGAATTTCCTGATGTTCATTGGTTTCGCCATAAGGAATCACCAGGCGGCGGGTGGTAGGATCGAGAGTGGCAAATAGTTGGTCGGCTGTATAAACTTCTGCATTTGTGAGAGCGTTTAACAGTGTAGACTTACCAGCGTTAGTATATCCAACCAAAGCTACTGAGGGAATTTCTCGATGCTGCCTTCGTTGCCGTAACCGCGAACGATGGGCTTGCAACTGAGTTACTTCTTTTTGGAGTCGGGAAATGCGCTGCCCAATGGCACGGCGTTCAGTTTCCAGTTTGGTTTCACCAGGGCCACGAGTCCCAATACCACCACCCAATCTGGACATGGTGCGACCTCTACCAGCCAGTCGCGGTTGCATGTATTCTAACTGTGCTAGTTCTACTTGCAACTTACCGGCACGGGACTGAGCGCGTTGAGCAAAGATATCCAAAATTACTTCGGTGCGGTCAACTACCCGGATACCAATTTGCAATTCTAAGTTGCGGACTTGGGAGGGGGAGAGGTCGCGGTCAAAGACGACAAGATTAACTCCTAGTGTTTGGGCTGTTAGGGCAATTTCTTGCACCTTACCTTCGCCAACTACTGTTTGGGGATGAACGCGCGATCGCTTTTGTTGTATTGTCTGTAATACATCTCCCCCAGCAGTATCAACTAAACGCGCCAATTCTACTAGAGTATCTTGGAATTGTAGGGGAGTTGTCTCACTGGTCATCAGCCCCACAATTAGCACGCGATCGTGGTCAGCATGTACTTCCTGGGCAATAAATTCTCGCTGGAATTCTGCTTCCAGATTTTCTACCAAGTCTACTAAATCCTGGTCTGCCAAATCATCCAAACCCATAGGTGGCGATATATTCCAACTTGGGGTTTGAATTTGGTTATCCTCTACTTTAAAAGCAGCAGGACTAGTAATCAGGGTGCGAGACTCTTGGGGTATTAGATGAGCTAGATAAGCTTCTTTTACATACCCAGTTGCACCGCCTCCCCGCCGTGTAAATCCGGTTCCGGTAATGTTTAGGACAACTAGGGCATCTAATCGTTGCAGGGCCATAGCCGTGAGTGCCGCTTCATTTGGCGGTTCTGGCTTCAGATGGGTGGCAATACAACGAATACCACTGAGTCGTTCTGCACCGTAACGGGGCAATTCCATCGGTGGTATTTGCGTTTGACGCGGTGTGCCTACCCCGACGCGAATCACTTGTCCGCGACGGTTGATGTAGGCGCACACAGGCTGATTGACTTCTGCGCTAATTGCTGCCAGACGCTGGGAAAACTCAGGCGTGGTGATGCGATCGCCTGGTATACGCTGGTGATACAGCCGCTGTAGTTGCTTCAGCTGGCTGGACTTTAAACCTTGGAGATTTCCGTAGATAGTTTCTATAGGCGTTTATGACCAGTAAATGGCCCCCCAAATCCTTCTTATGTCTATTTTACAACAGGGTTTAGGCTGTTATCTATATCTTCTGGGGGACGCATTCGGAATTTGTCGCCTATAGTCTTGATTTGAACCTATTTTGGTGGTATAGGTCTAGCAATGTTAAACCAATAACATAGCACTCCGCGATCGCTTCACTGCCGTTTGTAATTCTGCCGATAGCCAGCTATCAAATTGCGGATAAACTGGCGATCGCGGCACTAATTCCCACCCAGCAGGTTGTAAAATATTTCTCAAAGCCTCTTCCTGAATATGGGGATAATCGGGATTCACTTCATCTTTTGGCCCAATTCCGCCTAAATCTCGCGCACCAGCTTCGATACAAGCGAGTAACCAGGAGTTATCCTTAACTAAATTCGGTGGAATTTGAATAGTAATATCTGGCGATAAAATCTTACGTGCTTTAGCAATTACTTCTGGTAATTGATGAGGATTAAAAGGAGGTGCATCAAAAGTTTGCTGATTTCCTGGACTATGAGGTTGCAGGATAACTTCTTGAATATGATGGTAACTTTGGTGCAAGTTAGATATAGCTTCTAAAGTTTCCCACCAATCATCAGAGGTTTCTCCAATTCCTAAGAGTAAGCCAGTTGTAAAGGGAATTTGCAACTCTCCCGCCCATTGCAATTGTTGTAAACGAACTTCTGGCAATTTACTCGGTGCGTGCCGATGTACATTATTTAACAATGTTGGCGTTAACTGTTCCAACATCAGCCCCATCGAAACATTTACACGCTTGAGTTTTTGCATTTCCTCAAAACTCAATGGCCCGACATTGGTGTGTGGTAAAAACTCCATTGAAAATGCTAATTTGCACAAATCATAAATTCGCTCGAACCACGCCTCACGCCTTGACGAATGAGGATGCACTTCACCACTGAGTATGAGGATTTCGCAGACTTTTTCACTTTGAAGTGATTTTAAAATACTTCCTGCATCTGAAAGACTCATCCAGGGACTTTTACCAGGTTCACTACGAAAGTTGCAGTAACTACACCGATTAAAGCATTCGTAAGTCGGAACGATTGTATAAGCAGGGCTATAGGTGACAAGACGAGAATTATTAATTGGCATAATTAGGATAATCTCAAAGAATGCCTTGTTCAAGCTATGTGTAGCAATTCTATCTGAGTTGTGAGAATTACTTTTTTAATGAACCACAGAGGCGCAGAGAACACAGAGAGAAGAATCAATAGAAATTTAAAAAAATAATTTGGTAATGCTAGAGATTACCGTGTTATTCTTGTTGCCAAGATATTTAGATAAACAACAACTATTTTGTTTTATAAATTTCTGGTAACTGCCACCAAGGAACATGGGGAGACTCATGATGTTCTTCGTGATAGCCGAAATGATAGCACGTGATAAATGACCACCAAATTGGACGGTTAATTGTTTGTGAATGATGAGGCTCAATATAACCTCCTATGGGTTCACTATGGGGTAGAAAAGTACCAAAATAAAATAATTGGAATGAACTTAAAACTGAAGGGATCACCCAAAAGTAAGTTAAATTAGCAGTAGGTATATGGAGGACGTGATTATTAAAGTGATAGATAATAGTCAAGGCAATGATTTGTCCCCAACTCCAGTAACCCTTCATAAAATGAAAATACCACGCGAAGAAATTTTTGTGTTTACCATTGTGAAAATCTGGGTCTATTTGGCTGGCTGGATGGTGGTGGTGTATCCAATGTTTTTTTAATAATTTTTTATATGGTAAAAGACCATATAAAGATAAGGTTAATGTCCCAATGAAATGATTAATTTTGGTGTTCTGGGGAAAGACTACCCCATGCATAGCATCATGAGATGTAATAAATAATCCTGTATATAAGAATGTTTGCCAAAGTATACTAGGCAATAGCATCCAAAATGTTAACTTGGAGATGTCAAGGGAAAGTAATAAACTCAGGCTAATGACCCATGTAGCAACAATGATCGTAGCAATGAAAATTGCCTTGAACTGAGATTTATTTTTCCCTAATGGGGTCAATTTTGTTTGATGACTGGGTGGTTGCTCTAATTGAATCACGCTTTTACTCCGCCTAGTATTCAGATGAAAATTCCTAAAATATAGTCACGATAAAAAGCACTAACTACCATCAAGAAAACTCTATTAGTGGTCAGTGTTTTGAATTGGACAGTGCGAATAGTCTAATAATATGTACAAACATTAAGATACTTTAACTATTATTACACAAGCAACTGCTATTCTAAAAACTGTTTTCGCTTGAAAGCTTGAGTGATATGAGCGACGACAGTGTTCAACCTGGTATCTGCAATAACCAGGGTCTTCTCTTTGCTCCTTTGCAATCAGTCTGTAACAAAAACAGTCAGATTAATGGGGAGTAGAGGAAATGAGTACCGATGCATACTGCACTCGGCTGTAGCTGTTGCCAAAGTAGGTAAGCTAGAAAACGGATAATACTTAGGTGGTCGTTCCAAATTTCAGGGTGAGGGGTCAGCACAAGTTCAGCAGCATTGCGGTTTTTGGTATTGATATGAGGTTTTAGTTTTATCACTAAGATAAAGTGCAATTATTAAGTTACCTTAAGGAGCCAATTACATTCTTCATATTACTTAACTTACCCATTTAACGCTATCTATCTCTAGTTTCAAAGTAAATGCAATTCTAAAGAATGAGATTTTAAGGAGGTTGAGAAAATATTTATCTAACAAAAGAGCAATAATAGCTTTTATTAGCCTATAGATCAGAGGTATTTTTACCAAACAACTGCTATTGAAAACTTGTAATCTCACTAAAAACCTATTTTGGATACAATCAAAAATCCAACGAAAGTTAGAAGGTTTCTGGAGTGTTATTATCCAGACTAATAAATAGTAAATAGGTTTTTTAAACTTAAAGTATGGCTCCTACGGTACTAATTACAGGTGCTTCTGAAGGCATTGGCAAAGCAACGGCTCTTTTATTTGCGCGGCAAGGATATGATTTGGTACTTGCAGCTCGTCATGCTGAGCGCTTGGAAGCCTTAGCGCAGGAGGTGCAAAGCATTGGCCGTCCAGCACCATTAACGGTTACTTGCGATGTCACTGACTCATCTCAGGTAAGCGCATTAGTACAAAAAGCATTAGAAAATTATGGCTATATCGACGTGCTGATAAACAATGCGGGCATCTTTGCATCGGGGCCAGTAGAACAATTCTCTCTCGATGATTGGCATCAAATTATAGACACTAATTTATGGGGATATATCCACACTATTAATGCCCTTCTGCCTCATTTCCTTCAGCGTCGAAGTGGAACTATAGTTAATTTAAGTTCCATTGGTGGTAAGGTACCAAGTGCTTACTTGGTTCCCTATTGTACTAGTAAGTTTGGTGTGACAGGGTTGACGGAATCGTTACAAATAGAATTACAGCCAAAAGGTATTCATGTTTGTGGGATTTATCCGAATTTAATTAAGAGTACTTTAATGGAACGGGCAGTTTTTCGAGGCAAGGATGAACAAGATACTCATACTCGTCGTGGACAGCTTGAGAATGTGCTGAAAAATCCGGTGGTGGAGAAGCCTGAAGATGTAGCAAATGCTATTTGGGATGCAGTCAAGAATAAGAAGTCAGAAGTGATGGTTGGTTCGGCGAATTTCTCACAAGCTTTGTATCGCTTGTTTCCTGGGTTGATAAAGTGGGTTTCGCGGCAAGGGTTGAAGAATCAAGATAATTAATTTTTGCTACCAAACAAAATATTTTGCTATCGTGACTCACATTCTCGTTTGGTTACATAATGGCGATAGCGAAACATTGCTTCTAGTTGCACTTGCACTAACCAACCACTAACAAATTCAACTGTTTCTCCACCAGGCATGGAGAAGGAAATAGCATCAGTCAGCCTAGTTTTGCCAGCTTCCGGTTCAAATTCATGTCGATGTACCCAAGACTCGAAGGGGCCAGATATCTGTTCGTCGGTAAACAGGCGATATTTTTCGCATTCAGTATGACGCGCTAGCCAAGTTAATGGTAATGGGCCGAGAAACAGGCGAAATTCTGTGATAGCGCCCACGTTCAGTCCCCCTTCACGACGAACCACTTGGACTGGCTGCCAAGGTGGATTCAGCATTTGCAAAATATCTGGCCTTTCGTGAAATTTCCAAACTACTTCTGGTGGCGCATCAATGACTGAGGAATGTTTAAAGTGCAGCATGGAAAGAAAAACCTAAAATTCAACTTTCTGATTCTGTATCAATCTCGATATCTAGGGTATCTTCGTCAACCCGGACATACAAAATATTTGGGTTACAGCAAACTTGACAATCTTCTACATAAGATTGCTGTCCTCCAGCACTCAAATCAATAAAAGTTAAGTTCGGTTCGCCGCAATAGGCGCAGTAATACTCAGCTGTGTTTTGCATGAAGTTTTTAGGATTGGGAATTGGGAATTGGGCATTGGGCATTGGGAATTGGATAATAAATTTCCATTCCTAGTCCTCAGTCCCCAATTCCTAGTCTCTAGTCCCCAGTAGTGGCTGTAGTTCTTTTGGAGATGGGTTGATATAACTCTGAGCATCAGCCAAATGCTTTAGTAGTGTAGACTGTGGCAGAGGCCCTTGCAAGTGGTTCCAAGGTAATACTTGTTCTGTAGACCAATCAGCGTGGACGTAGAAATCTAAGTCAGGGATTTGTCCTTTAAGTTGTTTGAAAGCACGTTTGTAGCTACCCAAGGAGTCGCCAAAGTCACGAGTCAGCTGAAGAAGTTGGGATAGTCTGCGATCGCCTCTTGATAACAAAGCTTGTATAATCGACCAATTATAGCTTTCTGGGCGAAACTCTATTCCCTGCGGTTTTAGCTGTTTTTGCAAAAACTGCAACCGCTTTTCTGCTTGACGATTTACCCCAAACCATTGAAATGGCGTGTGCGCTTTGGGTACAAAGGTGCTGCATCCAAATGTTAGGCGTAATCCTGGTGCAGCTTTTTTGATATTACGCATCATCGTCACTGTTTGGTCTAAATCCTCTGCTTCTTCACCAGGAATTCCTGCCATTCCGTAGAGTTTCAAGCTTTTTAATCCGCCAGCTTTGGCATTTATCGCAGCTTGGATAATTTCGTCGTTATGCAGCTTTTTGTTGACGATTTGCCGAATTTTCTCAGAACCACTTTCTACTGCAATGGTAAGCGATCGCGTGTCTCGTTTTGCTAATGTTTCTGCTAACTGGACTGTTACAGTATTAGTTCGCACTGAGGCAATACTGAGACGGACATCATCGTACTTTGGCTGACTTATATAATCTAGCAAAGCTTCAAACTCTGGATGCTGAGTTACAGAAGCCCCCAATAATCCTAGCCGATTTGTGACTTCTAAGCCTTTTGCGATCGCAGGAATTAAGGAATCTTCCAGACTGGCTGTTCTAAAAGGCAGTGTGAGATAACTCGCCAAACAAAAGCGGCACATTTCTGGACAACTTCTCACCACTTCCACCATGTAAATATTTTCCCATGCGGCTTTTTCGGTGACTACAGTCGAAGCCGATAGAGTATTTCCTCGATAAGTCTGCTTTTGCACCACTGCGGGAATTTCTGGAGAAATTGGTTTAATTGACTTTATTGCACCATCTTTTGTGTGGTATTCGACTTCATACAAACTGGGAATATAAATTCCTGGGATTTGTGCAAGTCTTTTGAGTTGAGTTTGTCTTGAAGCATTTCTTACTTCTTTGTACGCCTCAATAAAATTTCCCAGTAAATTTTCGCCATCACCCAGTAAAATTACGTCAAAAAAATCTGCAAAAGGTTCTGGGTTAGCTGTGAGAACAGGGCCACCACCAAAAATTATCGGATGAGAATCATCACGAGAAGTTGCTTGAATAGGAATTTCTAAAGATTCCAGCAAATTTAAAATATTCACATAATCCAGTTCCCAGGAAATCGAAAATCCCACAATTTCTGGCGTTCTGGGGAGTTGTTCGTGAGTATCTGTAAACAGGCGACTCACCTGCACATCATCACGCATTGCCAAGGTTGCCCAAACTACCTGATAGCCAAGGCTAGTGATACCTACGCTATATTCATTGGGAAAGGCGAAAATTATGGGGATAGCGTTGGTGTCTGGGGTAGTGGGGGTGAAAAGGAGGCGTTCAGAGTCAAATACAGATGATGTCACAGGCGTTTTTTAGGGGGTTTGAATAATGCAGTCTCATAGAATTCACGCCTACAGAAGCAAAACTCACCTTTATGGGTTTCGTTTGAGTCCGCACAGGCTGACGAGAGTTTGTGTAAGTAGGTTGGCGCAATTAAAGCTAACTGGCAAGGGCTGTCATTTGTCCTTTGTCATTGGTCATTAGTAAGGACTTTAAGACTATTTACGTTTCATAACATAATTTGGTTTATTTCTACCAACTTACTTAGCTAGGGGTTCTTTATCTATATTTAATTTTAAGCCATAGAATTATCAAGTTAAAAAGCAATGTCACGCTATTAGCAAGAATAATTGGTAAAGATTGTAGATATATTCCATAAATTAACCACAAAAAAATACCAGTTATGAATGTAATCAGCGTTAAAAAAGAAACATCTTTGGCTGATTTTGTTTGCCATGTTTTAAACATCTGTGGCAAAAAAGAAATTGTGGTTATTGTGGCAGCCGCTAATCCTAGAATTGTCAAAAAATCCATTGCGATACAAACCTATAAATTGAAGAATTCAGAAGTCAGAATTCAGAATGAAGACGCTTGATGACTCGCTTGCCGTCGGCGCTATCCACCAGTCGCACAAAATTCATTCTGTAGCTTGCTTCCCTGAAAGGGTATTCTGACTCCTGAATTCTGTTTCGATAAAGTTTTTAGTGGTTGAAAAATTTATAAGCTGATTTTTGTAATTTTGTTGCATAGGTTATGTAGCAATCCGATTTAATTTTTGTTCGCGCAGCGTGGCTTACTTGCCTGGGAAGGCAAGAGGCAAGAGGCAATAGGAAAGAAGGGTCTTTGAGCTATACTGAATTTTTTCAAGAATCAAATATGAGTCCTATATCCTTTTCTTAGATAACCCTAGTGTATGATCGATAAGGTTATTCGGTTCTGGTGGGGAGCAGCTACCAGAGGTAACGGGGAAAGTTCGGTGCAAATCCGGCGCTGTCCCGCAACTGTAAACCAATTTTAGATGTAATCTAAAATCTTAAATTGAGTGAGTCAGGATGCCCGCCGAAATAGATTTACTAGTTCCACATATCTGCGAGGTACAGATGACTACTACTGTGAATATTTCCCCAGCGAATCCCTTGGGAGTTGCTGACCATACTTTATTTGTTTGCAAAACTTGCGCTAGCGTTTGGCAACAGGGAAAACGCTTAGGTGAAAGTGGTGGTGAAAAACTTCTACACCAACTTCAGCAACTTGCACAAGATTGGGAGTTACGAGATGAATTCCCAATTCAAGAAGTTGAATGCATGAGTGCTTGTAATCGTTCCTGTGTGGTTGCCTTTGCTGCCAAAGGTAAATTAACATATTTGTTTGGTGATTTAGCCGTTGATAATAGTGCATCTGCGATACTAGAATGTGCTAGTCAATATTATGTCAAAGCAGATGGTTTGCTGCCTTGGTCAGAGCGTCCAGAAGCCCTGAAGAAGGGCATTTTAGCAAAGATTCCACCTTTATCTCACTAATGCGCGTTTTGATTCTTGGTGGTACAGGAGATGCCGCAGAACTAGCTGCTAGAGTCGCGACTATCCAAGGGCTAGATGCAATCACGTCTTTAGCCGGTCGTACCCGTGAACCATCAGTTCCGTTAGGCGATTTACGGGTTGGAGGCTTTGGTGGTGTGGCTGGATTGGCTAGCTATCTCCGAGCAATGCAAATCGACTTATTAATTGATGCAACCCATCCTTTTGCTAGTCAAATTTCTTTTAATGCGGCAGATGCTGCAAAGGAAGTCGGAGTACCCCGTTTGATGTTAATACGCCCACCTTGGGAAAAAGGAAGTGGCGATCGCTGGATGGAAGTTGATAGCGTTGAAGTCGCCGCCGCATCTCTAGCAAACCAAGCACATCGGGTATTTTTGACGGTTGGCAGACAAGAACTCGCCGCCTTTGCTCACCTAGAGGAAATTTGGTTCTTGATGCGGATGATTGACCCTCCTGTTGAAGATGCCTTAGTGCCACCGGGGATGGTATTGTGCGATCGCGGGCCCTTTAACCTCAATAATGAAAGGCAAATCCTGATTGATCACAAGATTGATACCATAGTGAGTAAAAATAGCGGTGGCGATGCCACAAAGCCCAAGATTATTGCAGCGCGAGAACTGGGCGTGAAAGTAGTGATTGTAAATCGTCCAGCCATACCGCCAGGAGAGCAAGTTAGTGATGTTGAAGGTGCTTTGGCATGGCTACTTGACAAATTGCATGATTAGTGAACAATACCAATTTTCTATATAAGGGACTTCCAAATAAAAAACTGGCGAAAAAACTCTCTCCTCCTCATTCCTCTGTGTTCTCTGTGCCTCTGTGGTTCGTTTATTTGGGTAATTTATTTCTTGGAAGTCCCTAATACAAAAGAATTTTGTAGAAGAAACGCGATCGCATCAATAAAAACCCACCCCAAGGAGAGAAATTATTTAAACCTTGGCATATTACAAAGGGAGCGATCGCCCTCTTCCACTGCGGTGTTCGTTTTCAAATAATCCTGCACCAGAGTGCAACCATAATTCAGTACATCTAGATTAAGAATTCGCGGCAAATTCCACAGAATGAGTGTGTTGTCATCACCCCCTGAAACAAGCAAAGTTCCATCAGGGCTGATCGCAACCACCCTAATCGCTGCGGTATGTCCGGTGAGGGTTGTTACTTCCCTACCATCTAGCTTCCAAAGTTTGATGCTAGCATCAACGCTGCCAGAAGCAACAATTTTTCCATTAGGAGTAAAGGCAATTCCCCAAATTCCAGCTTTATGACCTTTGAGTGTATTCAATAACTTGCCGTCTAACGTCCACAGCTTAACGGTGTTGTCGCCACTTCCAGTAGCTAGCATTTTACTATCTTGGCTAAAAACAACTCTCCATACAGCCGCCGAGTGTCCTACAAGGGTTCTAAACAAATTGCCGTCAAGCGTCCACAACTTAGCAGTAGTGTCACCACTAGCTGAACCAACGAGCCGACTGTCTGGACTAAATACGACGTGCCAAACTTCCGCCTGATGTCCTTTGAGGATCTGCAAAGTCGCGGCGCGATGGGCTACGCCCCGCCAGAGGCGATCGCGTCTTGATATCTGAATATTTTTGTCAACACCTGCCATTGCAATTGTTTGCCCATCAGGACTCAACACCCCTGATGTCACTTTGCTGTGAACATTTTTGTAACTAGCAATTAAAGTGCCATCTCGCTTCTTGATTTTTACCGAATCATCGGAAGTGAAAAGCGCGATTAACTTGTCATCGCCACTGAATGAAACCTCGGAGACTTCGCCCTTGGATTCAGTGATAGTTTTGAGCAATTTGCCTTGACGACTCCAAAATTTCACCATATTTTCGTGGCTGGTTGTAGCGATAGTTGAACTGTCAGATGCGATCGCTATTGACCAAATCCCCGCCTTATGAGCAATGATAGACTTTTGAAATGGATTTTGACTTTGCCAGAGCCTAACCATGTTTTCTGCACCTGCTGAAGCAATAAAGCTACCATCTGGACTAAAAGTTACACCCCAAACTGATGCACTGTGCCCTCTAAGCGTCCTCAGTTCTGTACCATCAATATTCCAAAGTTTAATCGTTTTGTCGAGACTCGCACTGGCAATAGTCTGACCATCGGGACTAAATGCTACTCCCGAAATTCCGGCATCGTGCCCTTGCAGAGTTTTATCAAGGCGGTAGCTTTTACTTATGCTGTCTCGCCGCCAAAGTTTCACAGTTCTGTCTTCACTCGCTGAAGCAATAGTCTGTCCGTCAGGGCTGAAAGCTATTCCTACAACCCAAGCAGTGTGACCTTGGAGAGTTTGTACAGGTTTGGCGTTTTGCCAGCCTGAATCATCTCGTTTCCAGAGTTTTACTGTCCTGTCTAGACTGGCAGCAGCAATAGTCTGGCCATCAGGACTAAAAGCGACTCCCCAAAACGCACCTTTAGAACCTTGGAATGTCTTGAGCAAAGTACCATCTCGCTTCCAGAGTTTCACTGTTGCATCCCAACTAGCAGAGGCGAGAAACTGGCCATCAGGACTAAATGCTACTCCCCAGACTGAAGCGGTGTGACCTTTAAAAGTTTTGAGCAGAGTACCATCTAGCTTCCAGAGTTTAATAGTGCCATCTTCACCCACCGAGGCCAGTATTTGACCGTCAGAACTAAAATCTACTGCTCTAACTGCTCCCTTGTGACCTTTGAGAGTTGCAACTTCCGTACCATCACGTCGCCAAAGCTTAACTGTATTGTCTATACTGGCTGAGGCAATTAAAGAACTATCAAGACTAACATCTACCGCCATAACACTTGCTGTATGGTCGGAAAAACGATTGTATTCATCTGCTCCATAAACTGCTTGCCTGAGTGCGTTTTCAACTTGAGGTACAAGATTTGAGTTAGTTGTTCCTAGCTTATGCAGTCTGTCTTTGGCTTTGATTGCTTCTACAAGCGCATCCAATCTCCGTTGGGAGGCAAACAGTCCAACAGAAGAAGATACAAGCGCTCGAATTTCGCTGCTCTTAGCTTGACTTTCGCTTTTTTTGGTTTGACGATACATAATGAAACTTCCCACCCCCAAAATGCTAGAGACGAGCAAACCAATACACACTGCAACTAGCAAAAACCTTTGAAATTTAGCAGTTTTTTGCTCTTGTGCTAGTCGTGCTTCTACTTCTTTTGCCCGTGCTGCCTCCAATACTGTTTGCACTTCGCGCTGTTCGCATTCTTGACTTGCAGCTAAAAATTGATAATCCCAATTGCTTAGACTTTTGCCCTGTATCCAATTTTGAGTATCTTTGAGAGCCTGTCCTCGCAATAAACGCGATTCATCTTTATACCCTGATGCTACCCAAGCATTAAATGTCTGCGAATAAGGGCGGAGATTGTCTAATTGTTTTAACACCCATTCAGCATTGAAAACACTCCGATAGATGGGATTTTTAATTTTGAGATAGCCGTTGTGTTTCTCTACTAAACCAGATAACAAAAGCTCTGTTTGTTCTCGACTATCATCAATCGGAACAGGAAGATGAGGCAAAGTGAAAAACTCTTCTCCCCTACTCGATGACATTTCCTTCTGGAGGAAGCCTCCACTACTAGACTGCTCCTCTGCTTGCAACACCTTCTGATAAATACCTAATAACCGCCCTGCTCGTTGGTCGTTGAATAATAGGCGATCTCTTATAGTACGTAGATGTTCTGGTTCGTCTTGTGATTGCCAATTTTGAATAATATGCGTTTTCACTAATTGCTCAATCCAAAATGCTTCTGTACCTGGAATGAGGCTAATCATTCCTGTAGCATTTTCAGCAGCAAGTTGAATAACTAAGTTACAAAGTTTTTGTGTGAGAAACGGTTGTCCCTCTGTCCAATGAATAATTTCTTGCAGTATTGCTTGTGGTTGACTGACTACTTCCTTTACTCCTTGAAGCAGAGGAGTAGCTTCATAGAGTTGAAAGCCGTGTAACTCAATTGCTTTACCAAGGTTAAAGGGTGTGCGGCCTTTATCAGCGATGAGGTCGGAAGGACTAGCTACACCAAATAGTGCAAATCCCAAACGATTAAAGTTTGAATTCTCTGGTCGCTGATTATAGCATTGACGAATCCAAGCAAAAAAGTCGTTAATTGGGAAACTTAAACTAAGTAGGCTATCAATCTCATCAATAAAGATGAAAATGCGTTCGGCTTTGGCGTTTGGTAGTAAAACTTCTTCAACAAAAGAGTGTAGTTTTTGTACTGAGGAAATACCTTTTTGCGTCTCCCACCAACCTTTAAAGTTGATCTGTTCTGCTAAATTTAAGCTGTAGAACAAGCTGATAATGATGCCTTTGTACCATTGTTCTGGTGTAGTATCCTCAATACCTAAGATGGTCATATCCAAATAAACACAGCTATAGCCTTCTTCTCTAAGACGATAACTGGTGCGCTGTAGTAAGGATGACTTACCCATCTGGCGAGAGTTGAAAACGTAACAAAAATCCCCAGCTTTCAGGCTAGTATAAAGTTTTTCGTCTGCGTCACGGATAACATACGTGGGATCGTCACTGCGGAGACTACCTCCTACTTGATATCTCATATTGAAGTGTAATTATCAAATACAGAGCTTACGTAAACAATAGCCGAAAAGAAAGATTTCCAGGTAGGGGCTATTCATGAATAGCCTCTACCTTTCGTGTATATCTTTGCCAGGTTAGGATTTTTTTGCAGTTTGATCGAGTATTGCCATAAATGATAGTGATAGATGCCAACGTAGAGTGAGTTGGGAGGATATAAAAGCGTCTGGGATAACTCTAAAAGACTCATGTATAAGCTATCACTTACTAGGATAGAGGAATATAAGCGAGGTTTTCCAAATTCAATCAAAAGGAAATTTGTTTTATTCTCTGCATAAATTAATTAAAATGGGATGAAAGATAATTAAGCTGATCGCGGAAAATAAGCACTCCACAAAACAAAAAATTTATAAGCCTCATTATGATTATGGGGTACGAGGTAATTAAGTATGATTCATCACATATCTATTTCTGTTAAAAACCCCCAGCACGTTGCCGAGGTTTTAGCTGAAGTCTTGAATGGCCAAGCTTTTCCCTTTTTCCCTCACCCAGGCAGCTATATGGTTTTTCCACTTGACGAATATGGAACAGGGATTGAAGTTTACCCGTTAAAAACTCAGCTAATGCCTGGTGAAGGAGATAACCAGTGTACATTTGCAGAAAATCCTACTTCTTCTGGGTTCACAGCTACTCATGCAGCAATTTCAGTTTCTTCTAGTCAAGAAAAAATTGAGTTGATTGCTAAACGTGAAGGTTGGAGAGTGTTACGTTGTAACCGCGATTCTTTTTTTGATGTTATTGAGTTCTGGTTGGAAAATACAGTCATGATAGAACTACTCACACCGGAAATGTCGGCTCAATATTTGGCAGTAACGCAGCCAGAAAATTTGAAGAAAGCTTTTAATTCATAACTCTGCTACTGCTAATTTAATAAAACTATTAAGTAGGTTGGCGCTAAAGCTAACTAGCAAGGGCTGTCATTTGTCCTTTGTCATTGGTCATTAGTAAGGACTTTAAGACTATTTACGTTTCATAACATAATTTTGTTTATTTCTACCAACTTACTTAACTAATTTAAAACTGTTCGCGCAGCCTCTTCTAGAGAGTTTCAGACTCTTATTTAGGGACATTCCAACAAAAAAACATCCCATTGTAGGGGCAATTGGGCAATTCATCTAGACGCAAAGCGGCTACTCTACAAGTTCTCCAACGGAGTAGCCAGAGGGTATTCTCCCTATAGACATCTCCAGAAATTAAATATGCGTTAACCAGAACCCTTGTAGAGACATAGCAGTGCTACGTCTCTACATTCTTTTTCGGAGATGTCTTATGTAAATAAGGAATAATTGACGAGTACATTCTCTGTAGAGACGGCAATTTATCGCATTTCTCTAACGTATCAGTCTTTTAGACGCGATTTATCGCGTCTCTACATGAGGGCTTTCTGGCTTATTCGAAAGTCACAGAAAAACACTTTTCAAACAACCACTAACATCTCAGTAATTTTTTGGGTTTTTACTTGAGTGAATAGCTTTATTCAAATCTTGGAGCAAGTCTTCTTCCGCATCCCGCTCTTGCTTGAGTTCTCTAATCATTTCCTGACTAGAACCAATTAGTAAACCAGCAACTGCGCCTACAAGGACGTATTTTTGCTCCATATCTTGATACATTTGACTTGTATAGGGGCAAGGAAGTAAATTAGCAGCAATAAAACCAATTCCTGCGCCCAAAAATACCGTCACAAAGCCAGAGAAAGCGATCAGTTTAGCATTCATTTGCTTTACTCCAATGCTTATAACTTTGCTAAATTACTAGAAGATACTCTACATTGTCTTCGCAGTTGCCAAAGTTGCTACTTAATCTTTACCTCTTGTAATATAGGATTCCTATTTGATTTTTGAACGAAATTAGGTATTGTAGAGTGTGTTAGAACAGAGTTCGTAACGCACTATTATTATGGGTTTGATGCGTTACGCTGTCGCTAACACATCCTACGTATATTTTCAGAAATCAAACTGAATTCCTATAGTAGACAGAGTGGGGGAATGAATGAGATGAAAAGAATAACTCCCAACTCTTTACTTTTTACTCTTAACTCTCTATGGCGGTTTGCGATCGCACTGATCATAGATAATTCGTATGGTAGTATCTGAACTTATCTTATGATTGCCGTTTCTCTATAAGACGCTAGGTCAACGCTAACCGTAAAATTGCTTACTATAGTTTCCTCTGGGGAATTGAGCCTTCAACTCCCTCAACATACCAATCCATCGCCAATTGTCCTCGATCTTCCAACACCTTACCATTTGGTACTCGTACAATCCCTTTTTGGTCTTTCACCGGGCCATCAAAAGGATGTGCAGTACCCTGAATAAACTCATCGCGCTTCGCATTTACTAGTTGTTGTACCTCTACCGGAATCACCTGATTCATCGGCGAAATATCCACTATTCCTTCACCAATGCCATCCCAAACGTTTTGAGATTTCCAAGTATTACTCATTACAGCCAAGGCTTTATCTGTATAGAATTTTCCCCATCTGTTAATAATTGATGTCAGGTGGGCTTTTTGAGCAAACTTGCTCATATCACTGTTGTAGCCAAAAGCATAAATGCCTTTTTCCTCAGCTAATTGGACAACAGCGCCAGAGTCGGTATGTTGCGTCAATATATCTGCACCGGAATTGACCAAAGCAATAGCCGCTTCTCTTTCTTTAGCTGGATTGTACCAACTTTGTATCCAAAGTACCTTAACTTTTGCTTGGGGATTTGTTAAGCGCATTCCTTGTGTAAACGCACTAATTCCCCGAATTACCTCTGGAATTGGGTATGCGCCAATAAAACCAACTACATTTGATTTTGTCATTTTGCCAGCAATCATGCCGGTTAAGTAACGCGGTTCTTCAAAACGTCCTAGATAAGTGCCGACATTGGCAGCACGTTTGTATCCTGCACAGTGTTCAAAAATAACATCACCAAATTCTTTAGCGACTTTAATTGTTGGGTTCATGTACCCAAAGGAAGTGGTAAAAATTAACTTATTACCATCTAATGCTAGTTGGCGAATTATCCTTTCAGCGTCAGCACCTTCATTGACATTTTCAACAAAGGTAGTTTTTACTTTATCGTTAAGATTGGCTTCCATATCTCTGCGACCTAAATCATGGGCATAAGTCCAACCAAAATTACCCACAGGCCCCACATAAACAAATCCCACCTTGAGAGGTTCATTTACCGCCACAGGCGACGCTGAGGGAGACACCTCACCCGGCAATTTGGAATTTTTGCCTTGAACACAACTCGTTAAAGCAAAACTAGATCCTGCTAAAGTGACATACTTTAGAAAATTCCGACGATCCATATTTTATTGATGGGGTTTAGTTGCTGAAAAATATTTTTCTGATTACTAGTAACGACAGATACACTCTTGACTTAATTTTAGCTCTTGTTTTTTGCCGTTAACTTACTACCAAAAGAAATCAAATAATGGTTGATATTATACAAAAGCACAATACTTTTTAATAAAAATAAGGGAATGAGGTAGAAGCATTAATAACCAATGTCCAATGCCCAATTTTACTAATCTGGAGGTTTTTAATGAACTTATTTGAGCTTTTAGCAGGGGAAGATAATCATTCAGCCCTCGTTACACCTGGGGGGCGATCGCTAACTTATAAGCAATTGCGCGAGAATGTTGTTGGCTTAGTATCCCAACTCAACAGCTTTGGATTGACACGTGGAGAACGTATAGCCATTGCCATGACTAACGGTTCACCAATGGCTATTACCTTTTTGGCTGCCGCCCTGTGTGGCACTGCTGCACCCCTAAATCCCAAATACAAACAAGACGAATTTGCCTTTTACTACGAAGATACTCAAGCAAATGCGCTGATTACCTTGTCTGATGAACCAGAAGCAGCGATCGCCGCCGTCACACCCAATATGATGCTGATTAATGCCAAGGTAAACACTGACGGCACATTGAGCTTTGAATTAGTCAAAACAGGCTCAAAACCAAGAGAATCATTGAATCCCGCAGCCCCCAACGCCGACGATCTGGCGATGATTCTCCACACTAGCGGCACTACCAGCCGTCCGAAACGTGTGCCGATTCGTCATCGCAACTTAATCGCCTCAGCCAACAACATCATTGCTGCTTACTCACTCACAGCAGCTGATACTACACTTTGCTTAATGCCCCTGTTCCACGTTCACGGATTGGTGGGTTGTTTGCTGTCAACCCTAGCATCGGGCGGCACACTAATTTGTCCCAATGGTTTTAATGCCTTGGAGTTTTGGAAACTAGTAGATACCTACAAACCTACCTGGTACTCCGCAGCACCAACCATGCACCAGACAATTTTGGCCCGCGCTAGCCGCAACACAGAAATTGTCAAGGCTAACCCCTTTCGTTTCATTCGCTCTAGTAGCGCTTCCTTACCTCCAATTATCATTGAAAAGTTGGAGGCAACTCTTAATGCTCCTGTGGTGGAATCTTACAGCATGACTGAAGCATCCCACTTAATGACTACCAACCCCCTACCGCCAAAAGTGCGAAAGCCAGGTAGTGTTGGTTATGGCTTTGGTGTGGATGTCGGCATTATGGACTCTGAAGGCAACCTATTATCTCAGGGAAGCTTGGGCGAAGTGGTGGTAAAAGCACCTAATGTCATTGATGGCTACGAAAACAACCCAGAAGCCAACGCCACAGCTTTTGTCAACGGTTGGTTCCGTACAGGAGATCAGGGGACTGTGGATGCAGACGGCTATCTCCACTTAACTGGACGCATTAAAGAATTGATTAACCGAGGTGGAGAAAAAATTTCTCCCTTAGAAGTGGATGATGTTTTGCTTCGTCACCCCGCCGTTGCGGAAGCCTTAGCTTTTGCTGTCCCCCACAAATCTTTAGGTGAAGATATCCACGCTGCTGTTGTCCTTAAGGGAGAAGTTGGCGAAAAAGAACTTTTAGCTCACTGTTCAACTATGTTGGCAGACTTCAAAGTTCCGAAACAAATTCACTTTTTGGAACAACTACCTCGTGGTGCTACGGGGAAACTGCAACGGTTAGCTATGGCGAAATTGCTTAACATAGGTTAAATCAGCGATACACTAAGGAAAATTCCTTGAGGAAGCGTCAATGGCACGGTCAAACGGGGTTCAAACTGAAATGTCTGCACAGGAATTGCCTACAATCTCAGATGAAGATACAGTGACAGTTGAAGATTTGCCGGAACAAGTAGAGGATGTGCAGGATATTGACGACATCTTGAACTCACTCAAAACCTTGCTGAGTAGCCTAGAAAAGCTCCAAAAAGTCCGGCAGGAAGTGGGCGACATCAAACCGTTAATTGGGCGGATGCTTGATGGGGAACTGGTTGCTGGTGAAGAACTTGAGCAACTCAAGTCAGGTGTGAGCAGTCTTTCTCGCCTTGTGCGGGCTTATAATGACCATCAAATAGCGTTGGCTAAAGCCCAACCTGCAAGAAATTTGCTAGATCAAGTCCTCAAAGAACGGAAAGCTAATTGAAATAAGAAGCGATGTCTACGACGGGCTACGCCTACGCATTTTTTAATTTCAGGAAATGCGTAAGCGTAGCCCTAATTACCCAAATGTCTAAACGCACATCGGCTTGTCGCAATCTGACGCTGTAAGTAGATGGTAAATTCAATTGGTGGCTAGACGTTGTTAAAAATCATTGATCATGAGCTTCAAAACAGTAGTCTTCTATGGTTCCTACAGGAGCGATCGCCAGGGCATCAAAGCTGCCAGATTCATAATCAATCAGCTTAAGCAAAGAAACCATGAGGTGATTTTTGTGGATGCAAAGGAGTATGACTTTGGCATTTTAGACCGGATGTATAAGGAGTATGATACAGGTCATGCTCCTGCAAAGATGGAAGAACTGGCAGAACATATCCGAACAGCAGACGGTTTTGTAGTTGTTGCGGGAGAGTATAACCATTCCATTCAGCCAGGGTTGAGCAACCTGATGGATCACTATTTAGAAGAATATTTTTTCCGTCCGGCTGGTATTGTTTCTTACTCAGTTGGTGGCTTTGGAGGAGTGCGGGCAGCCATACAGTTACGTTCTTTTCTGTCAGAGATGGGAATGCCTACGATTTCAAGTATTTTTGCTATTTCCAAAATTGGGGAATCTCTGGATGAAGCAGGTGTTTCACAGGCGATCGCTTTGACGAAGAGAGTCGGTCAATTTTTGGATGAATTAGAGTGGTACGAAGAAGCATTGCAACGGCAAAGATTGGAAAAAGGAAACCCGTTCTAATCAAGTCAGGATAAGTATTGAACGACAGTTATCATTTTTTCATGACTAAATCTGTGGTTTCATTTGAAGGATATCGAATGTTGCAAGATATCTACTTATGATCATGAACGTTGCACCCGCCATTGTAGTACTAGGTCAAAATAGCGTGACAGTAGCACGCAAAATAATCAGCGTTCTACCAGGAGCGACGCTATACGGTCTAGCGGGTCGCACATCGGGAGTGGATGTCAGCTTTACTAATTTTGGCGACACGTTACGCGAGTTATTTGCTCAGGGAACGCCGCTAATTGGCATTTGTGCCGCCGGCATTTTAATTAGGACGCTAGCTCCCATACTCTCGGATAAACAACAGGAACCACCTGTGTTAGCTGTGGCTGAAGATGGTAGTGCTGTTGTCCCCCTCTTGGGCGGACTTGGTGGGGTAAACGATTTGGCCCGCTGCATTGCCGAAGCGCTTGATGTTAAACCTGCAATTACAACTACAGGTGATTTACGTTTGGGTACAACGCTGTTGTCTCCTCCCTACGGATACTGTTTAGCAAACCCAGACGATGCTAAGAAATTTATTTCAGATGTGCTAGCTGGGGCAGAAGTCAGACTAGAAGGCATAGCGCCTTGGTTAAGCGATAGTAAATTACCCATAAATCCCAATGGAGATTTGACCATCCAAGTTACGGAACGTTTGGTAACTCCTACAGCCAACTGTCTTGTGTATCACCCAGCAACGATCGCGATCGCAATTAGTCACATAACTGGTGATGCAGTAGCTTTAGTAGAGCAGCTACTAGTTGATACCAAACTAGAAAAAACATCAGTCGCCGGGATATTTGCACCCATCGCTGCCGCAGCCGATCCCGCAATTCGTGCTGTAGCTAGCGCCTTGGGAGTACCTGCCCGCTTTTTTACCCCAAATCAGCTAGAAAGCTTATTGTCAGAAGGTTATAGCCCCGCCCAAGCAGTTGCGATCGCTGCCACAGGTACATCTCCATTATCTTCCTCATCTCCTGATATAGCGATCGCTATTGCCCCCCAACCAATTGACCCCAACACTATCGGTCAACCACGCGGAAGGTTAGCGATTATTGGCACGGGCCCTGGTGGATCGCAATGGATGTCTCCCGAAGTCAAGGAGATACTCAAGTCGGCAACTGACCTAGTGGGTTATAAAACTTATTTAGATTTAATCGGTTCTCTGGCTGATGGCAAGCAACGGCATGAGTCTGATAACCGCGAAGAAGAAGCACGGGCAAAAATGGCCCTTGATTTGGCAGCATCTGGGCGATATGTCGCTGTCGTTTCATCTGGCGACCCTGGTATCTATGCAATGGCAACAGCAGTTTTTGAAGTGTGCGATCGCTATGCTAAACCCGAATGGGATAGTATCGACATTCATGTAGCACCAGGTATTTCAGCGATGCAGGCAGCAGCAGCAGCCATTGGTGCGCCCCTTGGACATGACTTCTGTGCTATTTCCCTTTCTGATATCTTGAAGCCTTGGTCTGCCATCGAACAACGAATTGCTGCTGCTGCCGAGGCTGATTTCGTCATTGCTTTCTACAATCCTGTTTCCAAAGAGCGTACTTGGCAACTAGCAGAAGCGAGAAATATTTTGCTGCGACATAGAACACCGGATACCCCAGTAGTGTTGGCGCGGAATCTTGGCAGACCCGGACAGACCGTAAAAGCGATCGCACTTGACCAGTTAACACCAGCAAGCGCTGATATGCGAACAATTATTCTCGTTGGTTCCACAAAAACCCGAACCATCAAACGCAGCGATGGTAATCTCTGGGTTTATACGCCGCGCCGCTATACGGAAGAATAAGCATGATAAGCGCTTTGACACTCCCCGCGCTGAACGGGGATTCTTGAATCTAAGACATAACTTGCTCATGCAGGTTTTCACCAACAAGAGTAGAGGTTTCATCTCCCCAAGCGTTGCTTGCGTCTAGCGCAAAGGTTCCTGTATGCCCTACAGTACCCAATCCTCGACTAAGGATATTTCTAGCTGCATTTTCATCACGATCCATCACACAACCACACTTACAAACGTGGGTTCGAGTCGATAGCGTTTTCTTAACAACTTCACCGCAGCTAGAGCATTCTTGACTCGTATATTGCGGATTAACCGCAACCGTGACACGTTTAAATACTTTTCCAAAGTATTCAACCCAGACACGGAACTGATACCAAGATGCGTCATTAATAGACTTGGCGAAACTTTGATTTTTCACCATATTTTTAATCCTCAAATCTTCGTAAGCTATCAAGTCGTTTGACTGAACTACGCACCGTGCAAGCTTCACTGCATGGTCTTTACGTTGCCTACTTATTTTGAGGTGGCGTTTACCTAAAATCTGTCTTGCCTTGCCTCTGTTTTTTGAACCTTTTACCTTTCTAGAAACACGACGTTGTGAACGTTTAAGAACCTTTTCTCCGACACGAAGAAACTTAGGATTCTCAATCATAACGCCATTGGAATCGGTGTAGTATTCTTTTAATCCAACGTCTAAACCAACTGTGTTACCAGTTGGTTCTATGTTTTCAGAACGGTCTACATCAATACAGAATTGAATATATACCGACGTAGCACGTTTCACCAATCTCACCCGTTTAATCTGGTTAATTTGGTAGAAGTGCAAATCACGAGTGCCTTTAAGTTTTAACTTTCCAATACCTTTCTTGTCAGTGAAAGTTATTGATTTTCGATTATCTGCAAGCTTCCAGCCTGACGTTTTGTACTCAACCGAGCGACAATCTTTTTGGAACTGGGGATACCCCTTTAAACCTGGAATACCTTTCTTGCAGTTTTCATAAAATCGAGAGATAGAAGACCATGCCCTTTCAGCACTAGCCTGTCTAGCCATTGAATTAAGTTCATTAGCAAATGGAAATTGTGTCGCAAGTACAGCACAATATTTTTGCAAGTCGTTTTTACCTGTATTTTTAACATCCATCCATAAACGAATACAGCTATTACGAATGAACTTGGCAGTCCGAATTGCATCATCTATTGCGACTAATTGCGCCGACTTCCCATAAGCTTTGAATTCAAAAACTAGCATCTTTCTACCTCCTGTCTTATACTACCACTTTTGGTATAAGATATTAGGAAGGTTGAAAACTTTATACAATCTTGACGGCTGAATAAATTCAGCTATTCGCTTATATCCCCCGCATGAATGACGCGGGCTTTACGCTTCACGACTCGTAAAAACAAGGTAAACTTCTCCTTTGTTGGGGTTAAATCCATTTTTTTGTGCGATCGCATAATAAAACCCCAGGACTGGGAATTCACTCCTGGGGCTGTTATACCTGACCACCTTTACCTTTTTAATCTAAAAACCTTGTAAATATTTCACTTTCAAAAGACATATATATCTGTATTTTGTCCAAATATACTTTTACAATTAAGTCAATTTGTGTTATTATAAATTTGTTTTTTAGGACAACAAAATAAGAAAAAATTCATTTTATACAATTAGATATTTAATTATCTTGAGTACTTGTAAAAAGATATAATTCCAGTAAATATGTCCATTGTTTTAGCTGAAATATCTTGATTTTTTTTGGTCGATCATTAACAATAAAAGCATCATGATTCATACATGATTGTAGCCGAAAAAGTGACAGAAGCCCTTATTTAAGTCCGCGAAAGCGGACTTTTTTGTATCTATTGATTGCTATCTTTATAACCCAATACGGTTCATTTAAGGGCTACTGGCAAGAATTTTGGGGTTTTGAGACGCGATAAATCGCCGTCTCTACAAGTGTTTATTTCTAAATCACTATTAACAACCGATAAAAATTCAAATTTTTTGGAGATACTCAGGTGGTACATGCTCCACTAACCAAACACCATTATCAGAACAATAGAAGATGTAACCCGCCTGATGCATTGCGGCAGCAGATATAGCAAAAACCACTGGTTTTCCATGTCTTGCACCAACAGTTTGTGCTGTTGCAATATCCTTGGATAAATGGACGTGATGCCGTAACATCTTGCAAAGTCCTGTTTCCATAATTGAATCTACAGATTTGTGTCCCGTGCCGTGATAAAGCTCATCTGGGGGAACAACAGGTTCTAATTGTAAATCGACTTCTACACTATGTCCTTGGTTAGCCCGAATCAGAGTACCTGTCGAATCAAAAGAAAAACGTTGTTTCTCGCTAGATTCTACTACTGCCTCTAATTCTTGACGGGTAATTGGAAACTTATTTTTAGCACAAGCGGTAATTAATTCATCAACAGCAACCCAACCACCAGGAGCAAGTTTAATTCCAATTGCATCCGGTGTGTGTCGCAGATATTTGCTGAGATATTTGCTGATTTTGACGAGGCGAGAATCACTCATTTGCTTGTAATTGATAGATTTATACTACATTTATATATTTGTATGTTACATCACGATTTTCATTGATGATTTTAAGCAAGCCAAAAATAGGTAAGCATCAAAGTGATAGCAGTTAGCGGTAGCCCAAATCGCAAATGTTCCCCAAAAGTGAGTCGATATCCCTGTTTGGCAACAGCCTCCGCCACAATCAAGTTTGCCACTGAACCCAGCAGGGTGAGATTTCCTGCTAGTGTTGAAGCCGCCGCTAGTAGTAGCCAAGTGCGGGTGTCGGGATGGGGAATTAGGTGATGTAGTAGCAGTACAGCCGGTACATTCGACACTAAATTTGATAGCAACGCTGTTATCCCTAAAATGCTCAAGGGATTGTCAACAAAACGAGAAAGCCATTCTAAAGAACCAAGTTTTTGCACACCCTCAGTAAGGATGAACAGTCCACAAAACATTAATAGCAAATCCCAGTCTACCTTTTGTAAAATTCGCTCAGGCTTGAGGCGGCGCGTTACCAGTAATAGTGCGGCAGCAATTAAGGTAACTTCGGCAGTAGGAATTCCAATTAAAAATGCTACTAGTAATCCGGTGGTAATCAATAGACTTTTAATTAACAGTGGCTTGAAGATGTGATAACGCGGAGGTTTTACTTTTAAGTAAGGACGAAGCGATCGCACCTCTGGATATAACCACCACAATAAACCTACCTGAATCGTCAAACAAATCAACGCAAGTGGTGTTAAGGCTTTCGCAAAGTCTAGATAACTAATGCCAGAAAAGGAACCGATCAAGATATTTTGAGGATTACCGCTCAAGGTGGCAACAGAACCGAGATTAGTTGCACCTGCTAGCGCCAGCAAATAGGGAATAGGTTTAAGCTTGAGCAATTGGGTAATACCAACTACTAAAGGTGTCAAAATTAGAGCAATCGTATCATTGAGAAAAAGTGCTGAGAGGATGCCACTGCCAAAAGTTAACACCACCAGTAACCCAAATGGGCTGTGGATGCGGCGGATTGTATAATCAAGGGCAAGCTGAAAAAAACCAGAGGCGGCGAGATTGGCGCTGATTATCATCATGCCAAATAGAAAAATTAGTGTTTTGTAGTCGATCGCACCCCACGCCGCAGGCAAATCTAGCACTCCCAATGCCATTAAGAAGGCAGCACCAACAATGGCGATCGTCGCCCGATTCATCCGCAGTCCGGGCAAGTATCCTAATCCTAGCCCGATGTAGGTGATAAGAATCACAAGATATCGCAAAACTACCATTGCTCATTCCCTAAACATAGCAAGCCCCGATTTAGAGCTTACCGGATAGGCTGTAGATTTAGTTTCGCCCATGAAAAGCAGAAGAAAATTAAGGCAAGAGTTGCGATCGCAGCCATAGTCAAAAAGCTAGCGTTGTAATGATGGGATAGTAACGGTGGCAATTGAACTGATGGACATTAACACAGCAGCAATAATAATTAGCGATCGCTTCTGGGCTATGCAACTTTAAGTGCAAAAAGCTTACCAATTCAAAGGATCAATACTGGAAAGGTGTTTAGCAATTTTTTGCTTCACATTTCACTGTTTGAGGTTTTTTAGGGGCGCATATCTGTACGCCCTTACCACGTAGTATCATCATCAATAGTTGAGAATAAGTGATCGCTCACCAAGACTTAAAACCACTTTTCTTTTTCCAGGTGTTTAGTTACTTACGCCGAACCTCTTCTAGAAAAGCAACTTGGTGTGACACATCGCTTAACTTTTGGAACGCCTTGCAAATAACATATGTTAGATTTATTTATCTCTACTTACTTAATTTTTGTAAAACCAGATACATTAAATGGTAGTTTAGTAGCAAAGGAATCGAAGAGCATGGCCATTAGTAGCCCTGAAGTAATCCGTCACATTTTGATCGGGTTGGGATATTTAGCTCCTGAGATTGATCCGAAGCCGGATCTCACTAAATTTGCTCCCTGGAAGCGCAATAACAATTCATTGACAGACGATCTTACTGAAGAAGCGATTAAAAAGTTTCAGAAGCAGTACTCAAAAAAACTTGTGGTAAATGGTAACGCTGATGCTGAGACTCGGACTGTAATGGAAGAGACAGTCAAAGGGCTTCAAAATAGATTGAAGTTTCACGGTTTTGCAACCCCTGCCGAAATTCCTCCAGACAAGCCTTTTTATGGACCAGCCACTTATACAGCAGTCAAGAAATTTCAGAAATCTCAGGGTTTAACTGAAAATGGTATTGCCACTTTTGAACAGCGTCAAATTCTACAGCAGCCTAACTTAACAGATAAGCCTCCAACTCCGCCACAATCACAACTCAAGCTGATAGATTTGTGCTTCCAGTTCAAAAAGAATCCTCAAAATCCTTCTTACATTGCAGCGTTAAATAACTTACAACAAAACCTACCCAAGGACGTTTTACACAAAGTTACTAACAAATGGAGAGGGACAAATGACCAAAATCCTGAGATTGTCAAGCTGACGAATTTGTTCACTTATTATGACGACAACAATCAAAACCATCGTGATGCACTAAATCACTTACAAAGTCAGATTACCCCAGCTATCTCTCAAGCATTTTTAAGTCTCTGGAATAAAAAGTAAACCAAGCGATCGCTCTTGGAGAACTTCCAAAGCCTCTAGTAGCTTTTGTGGTGAGACTAAGAGGTTGTTTGAAAAGTGTTTTGCCGTGACTTTAGGCACTTTGATATCTCTCCTAACCCACTTTTTTAAGGGGGATTTAGGAGAATCTAAAACTTTTGATACCGACAAGATGACTTTTCAAACATCCTCTCAAGTGGATATGGATATTTGCGATCGCAGTTCTAAAAACGAAACTGGCTGATAATTACAGCGATTTTCAGGTAAATAGACCATACGCTAGGGGCGCAAGGCTTTTGCCGCGATCGCGCCCTAGATTTAGACGCTGTTAATGCCTGGAGACAACATTTATTTTCCTTAAACAGTCGATAATGTAAATAAATGTAAAAAATTCTCAGGCAGGATAGAAGCATCTATGCGTGTAATTTTAATGACTGGTAAAGGCGGCGTGGGCAAAACTTCCGTCGCTGCTGCAACTGGACTCCGTTGTGCAGAACTAGGCTATCAGACATTGGTTTTAAGTACAGATCCGGCTCATTCCCTAGCTGATAGTTTTGACATAGAACTAGGACACGCACCCCAAAAAATTCGCCCAAATCTGTGGGGTGCAGAACTAGATGCGCTGCAAGAACTAGAGGGAAACTGGGGTGCTGTAAAACGCTACATTACCCAAGTTTTACAAGCGAGGGGTTTAGACGGCGTGCAGGCGGAAGAATTGGCGATTTTGCCAGGCATGGATGAGATTTTTGGTTTGGTAAGGATGAAACGCCATTACGATGAAGGTGAGTTTGATGTATTAATTATCGACTCAGCCCCCACTGGTACTGCACTGCGCTTGCTGAGTCTACCTGAAGTCGGTGGTTGGTATATGCGCCGTTTTTACAAACCATTTCAAAACATCTCGGTAGCACTTCGCCCTCTGGTTGAACCTTTTTTCAGACCAATTGCTGGTTTTTCGCTACCCGATAAAGAGGTAATGGATGCACCTTATGAGTTTTATGAACAAATTGAAGCTCTAGAAAAAGTATTAACAGACAATACCCAAACCTCAGTACGTCTAGTCACCAATCCTGAAAAGATGGTGATTAAAGAGTCTCTGCGTGCCCATGCTTATCTGAGTTTGTATAATGTTGCAACAGATTTAGTAGTGGCTAATCGGATTATTCCAAGCGTTGTCCAAGATCCCTTTTTCCAACGTTGGAAGGAAAGTCAGGAACAATATCGCCAGGAAATTCATGATAATTTCCACCCTCTACCTGTGAAAGAAGTTCCCCTATTTTCTGAAGAAATGTGTGGATTAGCTGCATTGGAACGCCTCAAGGAAACTCTTTATAAAGATGAAGATCCGACTCAGGTTTATTACAAAGAAACTACTCTTAGAGTCGTCCAAGAGGAAAACCAATACAGCTTAGAAATTTATCTACCTGGTATTCCTAAAGACCAAGTTCAACTAAGTAAAACCGGAGACGAATTAAACATTACTATTGGCAACCATCGTCGTAACTTAGTTTTGCCACAAGCCTTAGCAGCACTACAACCAGGAGGGGCAAAGATGGAAGATGACTATCTAAAAATCCGCTTTGCTGACAACACCAGAGTTTAATTTTGTTGAATGTTTATCTGTCAACAAAAAGTTAGAACTAACAAGCAATAACTCTATCTTAATAGCTAGTACAGACGCAATTTTTTAGCGTCTTTTTTTATAATTTTTTGATGAATTTTTACATAAGATAAAAATATTTTCACTAGTAATTAGACCGTAGTTTTACTGAAGACAAATTGATGAAATAAATTTCACAATGTTGTTAGAATTACTAATTTCATTTTGCAAACTACTAATTTATTTTTCTATAAGCAATGACCTCCAATCCTGAACAAAATTTTTTATATAGCCAGGAAGAAAGTTTACTACGCCGGATTACAAACCGTATCCGACGAAGCTTGGAGTTAGAAGAAATTATCACAGTGACAACGGCAGAGGTGCGATCGCTATTAAAAACTGACCGAGTGATGATTTACAAATTTCATGCCGATGGTAGTGGTCAGGTCATTGCTGAGTCAATTTACAATAATCGTTTACCGTCATTACTAGGGCTGAATTTCCCAGCAGACGATATTCCACTCAGTGCCCGTGAGCTATTTATAAAATTACGGGTGCGTTCTGTTGTGAATGTTGATACTCAAGAAATTGGTCAAATTCACTTACGTGACTTGGATAATGGAGAAACTGTCTCAGAGCAGATCCGTTACCGTTCTGTAGACTCCTGCCATATTGAATATTTGACGGCAATGGGGGTAAAATCCTCTGTGGTAGCGCCTATTCTCTATCAAGATCAACTCTGGGGACTACTGGTTTCTCATAATTCGGAAGCGCGTTTGATTTCAGAATATGAACTAGAAGCAGTGCAGATGGTGGTAGAACAACTCTCTGTAGCGATCGCTCAAAGTAGTCTGCTCACTCAAGTCCGCAAAACAGCCGAACAAGAAACTATCATTAACCGCATTGCTACTCTGCTGCATTCACTACCGACCATTGTATTACAACCAGCTTTAGAAGCGGCTGTTACTGCCTTTAATGGTGTTGGTGGCAGGCTTTGCATTAGAAATGAAGCTTTTGATTTCAACAATGGCAACATGGCCAGCTTAACAGAATGCTTAATACCAGGAAACACTTGTATCAAGCTTTTTATCTGTGGACAGCAACCTGTGATGCCAGAACAAACTATATATCCACTAATAGAGCAGTATGGTATCTGGCAAGAACACTATAAGTCTGGTAACTATGATGTTTGGGCAATTTCAGATTTATATAATAGTCCTGAGTTGCGAAGTTTACAAATTGCTTTTCAACCAACTAAAATTCGCGGCATATTAACAATCCCACTCCAGTATCGTCAGCAGTTACTGGGCTACTTAAGTATTTTCCGCAATGAAATAGATACAGAGACTTTATGGGCAGGACAGTATGACAGCGATCAAAGACAACTGTACCCCCGGCGATCATTTGAGGTTTGGCGCGAATCTAAAAAAGCGCAAGCTCAAAAATGGACGAATGAAGAGATTGAACTGGCTAGAAATCTAGGTAAACACTTTGCTTCAGCAATTCAGCAATATGAATTACAGCAACAAGTACAAGTCTTCAATGAAAATTTGGAAAAGCAAGTTAAAAGACGCACAGTTGAGTTAAAACGGTCATCGGAACAAGAACAAGCTGTGTTTAAGGTTATTGCCGAGATTCGAGAATCTCTAGACACAGATACTATTTTTCAAACCACGACTAAAGAGGTTTGTCAATTAATCAAAGCCGATCGCGTTTCTGTTTATCGTTTCGATTCTAATTGGGGTGGTGAATTTGTCGGGGATTTCGAGGCTGCTAGTCCATATTGGTCGAATGAGTCAGAGATAGGTATTAATACAGTATGGAATGACACCTACTTACAAGATACAGAGGGAGGACGCTACCGCAAGAATGAAACATTTGCAGTTGATGACATCTACAAGATGGGATTCGCTAAGTGCCATATCGACAATCTAGAGCAGTTTCAAATTCACGCTTTTGTGCTTGCTCCGATCTTTGTTGGGCAAAAACTTTGGGGTTTGCTGGCAACTTATCAACATACTGGCCCTCGACAATGGAAAGCCTCTGAAGTTAACTTTCTCAGTCAGATTGCGGCCCAAATGGGTGTAGCGCTCCAGCAAGCTGAATTACTCACTCAGACACGACAACAGACGTTAAATTTACAACAAGCAGCAGAACAACAACGGGTATTGTTTGAAGTTGTCGCCAAAGTTAGGGAATCTCTCGATCTAGATGCGATTTTTCAGACAACCACCCAAGAAATCTGTAAATCACTACAAGCGGATCGAGTTGCAGTCTTTCAATTTCAGGCTGATTGGAGTGGTGAATATATTGCCGAGTTTGTGAGCGATCGCTGGGTAAAACTAGTAGGTTATGATACTAAGACAGTTTGGCAAGATAGCTATTTGCAGGAAACCCAAGGTGGCCGATATCGTCACAATGAAACCTTTGCAGTGGATGATATTTATCAAGTTGGACATTCTCAATGCCATATTTTAGTTCTAGAGCAGATTCAAGCAAGGGCTTATGCGATCGCACCTATATTTATTGGTCAGCAACTATGGGGCTTGTTAGCGGCTTATCAAAACTCTGCACCCCGCCATTGGGAAGCCTCAGAAATTAAGTTTATTGCTCAAATTGCCAATCAGCTTGGGGTTGCACTCCAACAAGCCCAATTACATAATCAAACCAAAGAGCAGACAGAAAAGCTGACTCAAGCTCTGCATGATTTAAAGCAAACTCAAACCCAACTGATCCAAACTGAGAAAATGTCCTCATTAGGTCAACTGGTAGCTGGTGTTGCTCACGAAATTAATAACCCCGTCAACTTCATTTATGGCAACATCAATCATGTCAACGATTACGCCCAAGATTTGCTGAGTATACTAGAACTCTATTTACAAAATACCCCGAACCCCAGCCCTGAGATTCGCGATCGCACCTTCGAGATAGACTTAGAATTTCTCATCGAAGATTTGCCGAAAACTCTATCTTCCATGAAAATTGGGGTTGATCGCATCCGTCAGATTGTCTTGGGTTTACGGAATTTCTCTCGCCTTGATGAGGCAGAAATGAAACCGGTTGATATTCACGAGGGCATTGATAGCACTTTGCTAATTTTGCAACATCGTTTGAAAGCAAAACCAGAAAGCCCGGCTATTACATTAGTCAAAGAATACAGTGAGCTTCCCTTAGTAGAATGCTATGCCGGGCCACTGAATCAAGTATTTATGAATGTTTTAAGCAATGCGATCGATGCTCTTGAAGATTACAGGGAATCTCCATCAAAACTTCATAGCGGTCAAATTACTATTCGTACTGCTATCGGAGAGCTTGAAGGCAATATCAAAAGCGTAATAATTCGCATTGCAGATAATGGCTCAGGAATACCCGAAGCTTTGAAAGCAAGAATCTGTGACCCATTTTTCACTACTAAACCAGTGGGAAAAGGCACTGGTTTGGGGTTATCAATAAGTTATCAAATTGTCGTGGATAAACACGGTGGTGTGTTGAAATGTGATTCTCAGCCGGGGTTAGGTACAGAATTTTGGATTGAAATTCCGGTGAGCCAAATTACCAAATCTTAAAGAAAATTAACTTCCATAGTAAAGCTGAAATCAGTTGAAGGAACCAGAAGAAATCATTCTTTGATGAGAAATACAGCAGTACTGTAGGGGCAATTCATGTAGACACAAAGCGGCTACTCTTACGAGAATGCTTTCAGCGAACCCGCAGGGTATTGCCCCTAACGCGTGTAGTTTTGCGTAAGTCCGAAAAGAGCAACTTTTAATTTATTACCCCTGAAAGTGGGTGTAATATTGTTAAATGAAAACTATGCCTAGTTTCAACTTTCAAATACCGTTCTTGTAAGGGTTGCCACTGCTGCCACGACTGATAACGATTTTCAGTTAACAAACTAGCAAGAGTAGGCAACTCAGTCTTAATTTCTGATTTAAATACCTTGCCAAGCCAGTCAGTTAAGACCGCACTATCTTGCATCGTACCCAAAATTTCTTGGATATTTTTCACTTCTGTCATATAAGCTCCGTAAGACTCACCATATAAGTCTGTAAATAGCTCCATCTGGTAGCGTATACGTTTAGCTTCTTTTCGCAAACTATGCAGAATTTCGCCTTGTGTTGTTAATTGTTCTTCTATCTTTTCTGGTTCCCAATTCTTCTGAATTTTTACCTCTGCTTCCACAAGTTGAGTACCAACTAGCCAACCTGGATGTAGTAAAAAGTTACTCACTTCTGGTAGAAGTAAATCTGGTAGTACTTGTTGGATAGTAATAGATGCCAATGGTTGATAACTTGGTTTATCTAACCACTTATCTAATGCCTCTTTTAAAGACTTGTAAGATTCATCTTTTAACGTTTTCTGTACACTTGATAGTACATCTTCACGTTGTTTAGCTAAAGCGTTGAAAGCTGTTTGTAAAGATTCTTGTTCTTTGTGGGGTAAGTTTGGTTTGTAATTGGTTTCTAAACTTTCTTTAAGTACGTCTAAATCTCGCAGATTACCAAGACGACGGGCTATTTTACCAATATTTTTATCGCTGATTGGTTTTGGTACATCTATTGCTAGTCCAAACCTAGTTACAGCCGTGCGTAAACGACGCATTCCTACTCGCATTTGATGAAGCGCTTCTGGATCTTCATCTTTCTTTACTGATTTTTCCCACTTCAAGGTTTTCTTAAAGTGTTTTTGAATCGCTTGGTAGGCGTAGTCCCCTAGAGTTTTTACCGTGGTTTGTGTGGCTAATTTCATAATTGAGCTTAATTACTACCTCATGAGGTTATTGCATAATAACATTAGTTAAAAATTTATATCTAGTTTTAATATATTTTTTATTCAATGAAGTTGTTACGCTTTTTATTACTATTGATAGTTGCATAATATTAATAGTAATATACGCTATCTACCAAAGGTCTAAAAAGCCGATTCACTTTTGCGATTTAATATGTACAATAGCTGATCATATTTTTTTACATGAATAATTTATTATGATAGCATAATTAACCTTTTTGCAATCATCAGGATGATTTAGAATGTCAAACTCACATTTACTGAATCAAGTTATCTTGACTTTTATAGATAATTTTAAAGAACATAGAGAAGATTTATCAGCATTGTTGCTAACACATCAGAAGTATTTATGGTTAGGGTCAGATGAAACTTCAACTATTGAGCGTCTGTCTTTAGTTGATACTGATAAATTTACAGACCATCAACAATTTCGGGTAGCAGAATTTATCAATCTACCTGCACCAGAAAATGAAGAAATAGATATAGAGGGACTTGCTTACACTGATGATTATCTATGGTTTGTTGGTTCTCATAGTTACAAACGTAAAAAGCCGAAACCTGATAAGACTGATGCACAAAACTTGAAACGGCTGGCAAAAATTGAATCAGAGCCTAACCGTTACGTATTAGGCCGGATTCCTCTAATAAACGGTAGCTTATTCTCATCTTACCCGCATCCCCAAAATCCAGATATGCAGTTGAATGCCGCTAAACTAGAGGTAACGGAACAGGGTAATTTGCTGATGACAGCTTTGGCAGACGACCCTCATTTAGGCTTGTTTATCAAGGCATCAATTCCAGGAAAAGATAATGGCTTTGATATTGAAGGAATAGGCGTTTATCAAAACCGGATTTTTTTGGGTTTGCGTGGCCCTGTATTGCGGGGTTGGGCTATGGTGCTAGAAATTGAGTTAGAAGATTCTAGCGCTGGAATTCTAAAACTGCGGCAAATTGGGGAAGCAAAAGAATTATATAAAAAGCATTTTGTCTGGTTGAATGGTTTGGGAATTCGGGATTTGTGTGTAGATGGCAAAGATTTGTTGATTTTAGCTGGCCCAACGATGGATTTAGATGGGCCTGTGCAAATTTATCGTTGGGTTAATGGCGTGAATCTGCGAGAAAATATCTTTAGCAATCCAGATTTTGTCCAGGATATTCCTTATGGAAATCGGGAAGATCATGCTGAGGGAATGGCGCTGTTTCAGGATGTGGCTGGTATACCTTCGCTATTGGTAGTTTATGACTCTCCAGCAAAAAGTAGGCTGGTGGGTGATGGTAGTGTAATAGCGGATGTGTTTAAGATGGAATAAAGATGAAGTCAGAAGTCAGAATTCAGGAGTCAGAATCAAGACGCTCGTTCCTCTCTACGAGACGCTGCGCTATCCGCTTTTTCGTACAGAATTCATTCTGTTAGCGGATAGCTAAGGTTTAGCCCATTCTGACTCATGACTCCTGAATTCTGTTCGATAAAGATGAATTTTGGTTTTTAGATTGTTAAAGGTTAGTGGAGATAGCTTGTACGGGACAAGTGGGGATACATTGTTCGCAGACGATGCAACGCGATCGCGTGAATGTCAGTTTGTATGTCTCTGGGTGGAGAGTGAGGGCTTCGGTAGGACAAACCCCGGTACACAAGCCACAATGGACACAGACATCCTCATCGATCGCAATTTCGCCTAAAGTATAAGAAACGTTAACATGGCGCGATCGCATCCACTCGATGGCAGCATCTAGTTGATCGATATCCCCCGCTAGTTCCACTACTAGTTTGCCAATTTGATTTGGGGCAACTTGGGCACGGATAATATTAGCAGCGACGTTGAATTCTTTGGCCAGTACATAAGTGACTGGCATTTGCACGGCGCGTTTCGGGAAGGTTAGTGTTACTCGTTTTTTCACAGGTTTAGCAGAGGGTTTTTTCTGTTGTAGCGTATTGGAAGTTTTATGACTCGAAAGATTTAGACGATGTAGGTAGTAGGGAATGATGTGGTTTAATTATTTAAAAAGCACCATAAGAAGGAGTCAGAAGACAGAATTCAGAATTCAGAATATCCCAGCAGTCAAGTCAGGGGTTTCAGTAAGGAAAGAATTTTTTCTTCTCCACGATAGCGACGCGGAAAGCGAGTCTTGCCTACGGCACGCTCCGCGAACGAGCGTCTTAAAATCGGGGGTTTTAAACCTCGATTCTCCATCCAGTCGTACAGAATCCAGAATGGATTCTGGCTCCTGAATTCTGAATTCTTCTTCGATAATTTTTTCCCAATTTAAGTTTATGAGTTGTTATTTGTTGTATCCATTTTAACTTGGAAAGCTTTTAACATGAAAATATTAGTTGTAGAAGATGATGAGTTAAATGCACATACACTGACCAACCTTTTAACTAACCAGAACTATGCGGTTGAAGTTGCTACTGATGGCGATGCCGCTTGGGATTTTATTCAAGCTTACGATTATGATTTAATTCTCCTGGATGTAGTTTTGCCCAAGCTGGATGGCATTAGTCTTTGTCGTAAAATTCGGTCTAATGGTCTGCAAATGCCGATATTGTTGATGACAGGGCGCGATAGTAGTCATGAGAAAGCGATCGGCTTAGATGCAGGTGCAGACGATTATTTAGTTAAACCTTTTGATATAGAAGAGTTAGTTGCTCGTGTGAGGGCGCTGTTGCGTCGCCCAGCCGTAACCTCGCAACCTGTTCTGGTGTCTGGAAAGTTGCGGCTAGACCCTAGTAGCTGTGAAGCGATTTATGCTGGAAATCTGCTCCCGCTTACCCCAAAAGAGTTTGCTCTGTTAGAACTATTCTTGCGAAATAGTCGTCGGGTGTTTAGCTGTGGCATGATTTTAGAACATCTTTGGTCTTATGAAGATACTCCCCAAGAAGAAGCTGTTCGCACTCATATCAAAGGGTTACGACACAAACTTAAAGCTGTAGGAGCGCCCGGTGATTTGGTTGAAACAGTTTATGGTATTGGCTATCGTCTGAAACCACTGGAAGAGGATAAGCACGGGGATACAGGGGCAGAGGGGCAGGGGAGTAGGGGAGCAGAGGGGCAGGGGAGCAGGGGAGCAGAGGAGCAGGGGAGCAGAGGGGAAGTAGATAGGGTAAAATCGC
The DNA here is from genome assembly GCF_009873495.1 of Nostoc sp. ATCC 53789. Lineage (GTDB taxonomy): Bacteria > Cyanobacteriota > Cyanobacteriia > Cyanobacteriales > Nostocaceae > Nostoc > Nostoc muscorum_A. The sequence continues at coordinate 3,584,818 of NZ_CP046703.1, forward strand.
CGGTACCCAATCTCAAATCACAGCAGCAAGCGCTAATGGCAGTTGCAGAAATTTGGCAACGATTTCAAGGGCGGGTGGAGCAGCAGGTGAGGGTGCTAGAGCAAGCGATCGCAACTTTAAATCAAAATAATAGTTTAAATCCCGAATTACTCTCCCTTGCAACCAAAGAAGCCCATACCTTGGCAGGGTCTTTAGGGACTTTTGGCTTGCCTCTTGGCTCAAAATTGGCCCGCAATATCGAACTGCTGCTGAGTTCTGGTCAAACCTTGAGTAAATCTGAGATTGGCAACCTCCAAAGTTGGGTAAATTTATTGCGTCGAGAAATAGAGGGAAACGATGCAGGGGCAATATCTGTATCACCAATCCCGCAATTAGAAACAGTGACGCAACCACTGCAAAATCATTCCGATGCAGAAACTAAAATATTGGTTGTGGACGACGATCCGCAAATTCAGGCATTGTTGCAAACCTTACTTAGCCCTTGGGGACTCAGAGCGATCGCTCTTGAAAATCCGCTTCAGTTTTGGGAAACTTTAGAAGTAGTTGCCCCAGATATGCTGATTTTAGATGTGGAATTGCCTTATATCAATGGGATAGAGCTTTGTCGATTGGTACGCAACGATTCACACTGGAGTGAGTTACCCATCTTATTCCTCACTGTTCATAGCGATGCCGAGATGGTAAATCAGGTGTTTAGCGTTGGTGCTGATGACTTTGTAAGCAAGCCCATTGTCGGGCCAGAACTTGTAACTCGGATCGTCAATCGCTTAGAACGAATGAAATTACGGCAGCGTGTGACGCAGGGGGGTAGAGGGGCAGGGGGGCAGGGGAGCAGAGGGGCAGGGGAGCAGGGGAGCAGAGGGGCAGGGGGAGCAGGGGAAGCAGGGGGAGTAAATTTATCCTCATCTTTGCCATCTTCCTCTCACCAAGCTATCAATGAATTAGAGTTGAGGGTAGCAGAACGAACCGCCGAGTTAATAAGTGTGAATCAGCAGTTGCAGTCACAACTTGATGAACGTCAGCGAACGCAGGAAGAATTACGGTTTTCTCAAGCCCGATTTGCCCGAATTTTAGATATTGCTGATGATGCAATTATTTCTATCAACGGGTTTCACAATATCACCTTGTTTAATCAAGGAGCAGAGAAGATTTTTGGCTACTCTGCCCAGGAAGTGATTGGCCAAGGTCTTGATTTACTCTTACCGCAGCGCTTTTTCCAAGCACATCGTCAACACGTAGCTGACTTTGGGCAATCTCCCAATGTTGCCCGGCGGATGGGAGAACGGCGTGAAATTTATGGTCGCCGAAAGGATGGAAGTGAGTTTCCAGCAGAAGCTTCTATCTCTAAAATAGATATGGGTAATGAAATATTTTATACGGTCATCTTACGAGATGTCACAGAGCGCAAGCAAATCGAACGGATGAAGGATGAGTTTGTCTCTGTTGTGAGTCATGAACTCCGCACACCTTTAACTTCGATTTACGGCTCTCTCGGAATGCTAGCCAGTGGTTTGCTGCCGACAGACTCAGAGCAGGGAAAACGTCTGTTGCAAATTGCTGCTGATAGCACCGAACGCCTAGTACGTTTAATCAACGACATCCTAGACATTGAGCGGATTGAGTCGGGTAAGGCGAAAATGGAATCAGAAATCTGCAATATCGTTGATTTGATTACTCAAACGGTAAATGTCATCCAGCCTTTGGCTGACAAAGCCGGAGTGACACTATCCATTTCTGCTCTATCCGCTCAAGTATTGGCAGATTGCGATCGCATTGTCCAAACCTTAACTAACCTACTGAGTAACGCCATTAAATTTTCATCTGCTGGATCTACGGTTTGGTTGGGGGTGCAACAAGAAGGCGATGAAGTTTTGTTGACAGTCAAAGACACCGGACGCGGCATCCCAACTGACAAACTTGAGAGTATATTTGAGCGCTTTCAACAAGTTGACTCTTCAGATTCGCGTAACCATGATGGTACTGGTTTAGGTTTGGCAATTTGTAAAAGCATTATGCAACAGCACGGCGGACGCATCTGGGCTGAAAGTACATTGGGGGAAGGTAGCACTTTTTACGTAGCTCTGCCGTTGTTTGGGACTTTACGACCCGTGAAGCGTAAAGCCCCCGTCATTCATGCGGGGGATATAAGCGAATAGCTGAATTTATTCAGCCGTCAAGAAAAGATACAAGATTTTCAACATCTCTAATATCTTATACCAGTCGTGATAGTATAAGACAGGAGGTAAAGAGATGCTAGTTTTTGAGTTCAAAGCTTATGGAAAGTCAGCGCAACTAGTCGCAATAGATGATGCAATTCGGACTGCAAAGTTCATCCGTAATAGTTGTATTCGGCTATGGATGGACGTTAAAGGCACAGGTAAAAACGACTTGCAAAAATATTGTGCTGTACTTGCAGCTAATTTTCCCTTTGCTAATGAACTTAATTCAATGGCTAGACAGGCTAGTGCTGAAAGGGCATGGTCTTCTATCTCTCGGTTTTATGAAAACTGCAAGAAAGGTATTCCAGGTTTAAAGGGGTATCCCCAGTTCCAAAAAGATTGTCGCTCTGTTGAGTACAAATCATCAGGATGGAAGCTTGCAGATAATCGTAAATCAATAACTTTCACTGACAAAAAAGGTATTGGAAAGTTAAAACTCAAAGGTACTCGTGATTTGCACTTCTACCAAATTAACCAGATTAAACGGGTGAGATTGGTAAAACGCGCAGATGGCGTATATGCTCAATTTTGCATTGATGTAGAACGTTCTGAAAACATAGAACCAACTGGTAACACAGTTGGTTTAGACGTTGGACTTAAGGAATACTACACCGATTCAGATGGAACAATGGTTGAAAACCCAAAGTTTCTGCTAAGGAGTGAAAAAGTTCTCAAGCGTTCACAACGTCGAGTCTCCAGAAAAGTAAAAGGTTCAAAAAATAGAGGCAAGGCAAGACAGATTTTAGGCAAACGCCACCTCAAAATAAGTAGGCAACGTAAAGACCATGCTGTGAAGTTAGCACGGTGCGTAGTTCAGTCTAACGACTTGATAGCCTATGAAAATTTGAGTATTAAAAACATGGTGAAAAATCACTGTTTAGCCAAGTCTATTAATGACGCATCTTGGTATCAGTTTCGTGTCTGGATTGAGTACTTTGGAAAGGTATTTAAACGTGTCACGGTTGCGGTTAATCCGCAATATACAAGCCTTGAATGCTCTAGCTGCGGTGAAGTTGTCAAGAAAACACTATCTACTAGAACGCACGTTTGTAGGTGTGGTTGTGTGATGGATCGTGATGAAAATGCAGCTAGAAATATCCTTAGTCGAGGATTGGGTACGGTAGGGCATATCGGAACCTCTGCGCTAGACGCAGGCAACGCTTGCGGAGATGAAACCTCTACTCTTGTTGGTGAAAACCTGCAAGAGCAAGTTATGTCTTAGATTCAAGAATCCCCGTCGATTTATCGCGGGGAGTGTCAAAAAACTCTTCCAATATCCCTGTAATTTATCGAACAGAATTCAAGAGTCAGGAGTCAGAATTCAGAATGAATTCTGTACGACTGGCGGATGAATAATCGGCGTTTTTGCACCCTCACCAAATTGAAAATTTGGTGGGCAACAAGAGGATAGCAATGATGACAAAAAAGCAAATTCTAGTGATTGATAACGAGCAGTATATTCAAGAAGTTGCCAAGATTTGCTTGGAAACGGTTGCAGGCTGGAAAGTTGAAACAGCGAGTTCAGGTGAAGAGGGGATAATGAAAGCTGAGACTTACCAACCAGATGCGATTTTACTAGATGTAATGATGCCAGAGATGGATGGGATTGCCACTTTTGAAAAGTTACAAGCTAATCCGGTAACTAAAAAGATTCCCGTAATTTTGTTAACTGCCAAAATCCAGGCTTCCGATCGCCGTCGTTATAATCAGATGGGAATGATTGGTGCGATCGCTAAACCATTCAATCCGCTAGAATTAGCTGCTGAAGTAGCCTTAGCACTGGGTTGGAGTCTGGAAAAGTAAGCTGAAGTGAAAACGGTAGAATGCGCCCAAATAACTAACTGATGCTGCGTTAACTCAACCTGATTGCCGCCAATCTGTCGGTGCTTCTATATAATCAGGTAGGCGAGTGGTGCGATCGCCAAGTGCCTTTCTAATCTGATGCAACTCTAAGTTTTTAGCCCCTGTTAAAATTGTCCCTTCCAGTTTCACATCACTGAGGTCAGCTTCTAAAAAGTTAGCTCCCATCAGGTTTGCCTGAGTCAGGTTAGCTTGATAAAAGGTTGCTCTATGCAGGTTCGCTCCAATCAGGTTTGCCTGATGCAGGTCAGCTTCCGTTAAACTGGCTTCTGAGAGATTGGCAAAATAGACTTCTGTTTGGTGGAGTTTGGCTGCATTCAAGTTAGCCCCTGAAAGATTAGCTCCATTCAGGTTAGCCCCTGAAAGGTTAGCACCAATCAAACCCGTTAGATTTAGGTTGGCTTTACCTAGTTTTGCACCTTGCAAGTTAGCTAAAAACAGCTTTGCTCCAGATAAATTGGCGACTTTCAAAGTTGCTTGTTGCAAGTTGGCTTTATAGAGGTTTGCTCCTTGGAGATTCGCTACACGCAGACTTGCTCCAGAAAGGTTGGCTGAACGCAGGTTAGCCCCTGAGAGATTAGCACGATTAAGATTAGCCCAACATAGGTTAGCTCCACAGAGGCTAGCTTTTAATAATTTGGTTTCATAGAGAATAGACCTAATGAGTTTAGCGCCGTTTAAGTCAGCCTCACTCAAGTCTGCTCCACGCAGGTCAGACCCACTCAGGTCAGAACCACGTAAATCTGCTTGTTGTAGGTTAACTCCTAGCAAGTCTGCTCGTCTGATGTCGATATGACGTAAATCAAGTTTCTGATCTTTTGGGTCTTCTAGTGAATTACGCCTGCCGATAACAGTTAGGGCTGCTTGAATATCAGTGCGGATTGTTGGAAATTCTTCATGGAGGTTTTGCTCTAACTGCTGTGTCGGACGCGGCCCACCTCTACGCCTACCTGAATAAGCATCTGGTGCATATTCAGGCTTTTGTTGCTCAACCTTCACCTGCTGAATAGGTGCATTTTCTCGCACAAAGGCAGTGAGGATTTCCATGATTGTCCAGTGTTCTTTAGGAAAATCCTGAGCAACTCTTTCTAAGGCATAAATTGCACCTGTTCGGGTTTCAACTTTATCATGACCAAGCTGGGCAATTGCCCCCATAAAGCGTTCTGAAATCAATCTATCTTGATTGAGTTTGGCATTTTGAAGGCCAATTTCTAGGTTTTTCTCAGCTGCGATCGCATTTTTCTGCATCGCTTGGGCCCGCTTTGCTGCGTAATAGGTATTAAACATTGCCGCCGATGCCAGAAAAACTATTGCAGTAGTTGTTAAAGCTTGGTTTCTATACTGAATTTTTTCCTGAATTGACAATTCTTTAATACTGGACAAAGCAAAGAAAATTACAATCAATGAGCAGCCAAATATAACTGTTATAGTTATCAACCAATTCAACAGAGTGTCTGTCTTTTTAGAAGACATGGTAAAGATTTTCCTTACAACCTAGAATTATTACTTAGATGCTTGGAAAAAATAGTATAGCATTTAGCAGAAAATTATAATAGGTGTCAGAAGACCTCTTTAACTAAGTAATAATATCGAATATATTAGTAGATTAGGGTGAAAATAGAACAATTACTGAAAATTAGTGAAAATCCTACCCTATAAGCTTTTTAATTTTAACTTTCGCCTTACAGGACTGGTGTTTTACTCAGAAAATTTAGCTTCTCTAAGGTTTGCCCCATCAAGTATGGCATCATTGAGAATTGCTCCATGTAAATCAGCTAGATATAAGCTTGCACAATGCAGGTTAGCCCCTTTTAAGTTAGCTCCTTTTAGGTTTGCTGCACTAAGAATTGCCCCTTCTAAGTTAGCTAAATATAAGTTAGCACCTTCGAGGTTAGCCGCACTGAGAATTGCTCCTGCAAGATTAGCCTCTGTGAGGTTTGCCCCAGCAAGATTAGCTTGATAAAGGTTTGTCTTTTGTAGATTCGCCTTATTCAGGTTTACTCCTCTCATATCGATATAACTCAAATCAAGCTGCTCATTTTCTGGGTCTTTATTTATATCTCTTTTAGCGATAACGGTAAGGGCTGCTTGAATATCTAGACGAATTTTTTCTAACAGATTAATTGTTACTTCTTCTTGAGGTAGATAAAGAGTATTTTTTCGGATAAAAGTAGTAAGAATGTTCATAATTATCCAGTGGTACTGTGGATGATTTTTGGCAATTTGCTCTAAATCATTAATTACAGCTAAACTGTTTTCTCTTGTGTTATTTTCTAGTTGTTCAATTGCGATTCTTAAATGCTTTTTTGGGGACTTATGTTGAGTTTGGTTAATTTTTTCTTGGAAAACCTGTATCCCCAGATATATTTTTGCTAATTGACTGTTATTGATTGATGAAATATATTTTACAGCGTGAAAATAATTAATGATTACTGTCAACATACTATGCTTAAAAACTTAGTGCTAATTGGTGGCGGTCACAGCCATGCAATTGCCCTGAAAATGTTTGGAATAAAGCCGTTACCCGGAGTGCATTTGACGTTGATTACTGCAAATCAAAAGACAGCCTACTCTGGAATGTTACCAGGACACATTGCTGGATTTTACACCCATGATGAATGTCATATTGATTTGAAACCATTGGCTAACTTTGCTCAAGCAAATTTGTATATTGACAGAGTAGTTGCCCTAGACTTGGAAAACAACAAAGTTCTCTGTGCTAACGGATTGGCGGTAGATTTTGATGTGCTGTCTATTGATATTGGCAGCACTCCGGCCAGAGTGTCTGTATCAGGAGCAGCAGAATATACGATCGCAGCTAAACCAGTATCTCAGCTATTGAAACATTGGTATGAACTAATTGCCTCTGTAGGTAAAAATCCTCAAGAACCAATTCGTATTGCGATCGCAGGTGGAGGTGCTGGCGGTGTAGAATTGGCGTTTGCGATGCAATCTCATTTACATCAGATTTTCCATCAAAATCAACAACCAATTCAAAATCTGGAAATTCATTTATTTCAGCGTAACATACAACTGATGCCCAATTATCATCAATCAGTACGGCATCAACTTCAGCAAATTCTCACCGAGCGAGGTATTAAGCTACATCTTGGAGAAAATGTGTGTAATATCGCACCTAAAAACTCCAAGGAAACTAGAGAAATATTTGAGATTAAGTGCGACTCTGGTTTGAGAGTAGAGTGTAATAAAATTTTTTGGGTGACACAAGCTTCAGCACCCGAATGGTTAAAAATTGCGGGACTAGGAACTGATGAGCAAGGTTTTATTCTGGTAGAAGACACGTTACAATCTCAAACGCACCCGCAGGTATTTGCATCTGGTGACATCGCCACAATGGTAAATTATCCGCGTCCAAAAGCTGGGGTATTTGCTGTTAGACAAGGTAAACCTTTATTTAATAATTTGCAGCGAATTATATTAGGTAAGTCACTCAAACCCTATAAGCCGCAGAAACAATATTTAAGTCTAATTGGTACAGGAGATGGAAGAGCGCTCGCAACTAAAGGCATCTTTACTTTACCACCTCATAAACTCTTGTGGCATTACAAAGATTGTATTGACCGCCGTTTCATGGAACGCTTTTACTTTGAAGAAATAAGAGAATAGGGACTGGGGAAGAGGCAGGGGGACAAGGGGACAAGGGGACAAGAAATGAGAACTTGAAACAAGTCTTTCCCCTTGTCCCCAATTCTCCTTGTCCCCAAGTCCTCTTCCCAATTCCCAATCCCTTCATCGAAGCTGTTCAATTAGCTCCATAATTTGTTGATAATACTGAACATTTCCCTCTTGGTAATACAAATCTGCGGATTTCTGGAAATCCGCAATTGCTCCTTGAGAATCACCCAGATTTTGGTATACATCTGCTCGCAGGATGTAAGCTGAAGCCCAATGAGGCTGAAGCTGTAAGGCTTGGTTTAAGTCTGTGAGCGCTCCCTGTAAATCTCCCAATAGAGAACGGCTACGACCCCGATTGTACCAGTCTTCAGCAAAGCTGGAGTCGATCGCGATCGCCCGACTGTAATCTTCGATTGCTCCTTGATAATCTTCTAGAGCATAGCGGGCATTAGCGCGATCGCTGTAAAATGCAGCAGATTGAGGATTTATTTGTAAAGCTTGGGTGTAATCTGCGATCGCATTTTCATAAGCTTCTAAAGCGTAATGCGTCGAACCGCGATTGTAATATGCTTCAATTAAATCAGGATTAATTTTTAATGCTTGATTATAATCTGCGATCGCTCCTTGTTCATCCCCCAAAAGACGACGAGTATTTCCTCGATTACAATACGCTTGCGAAAATTCAGGAACCAACTCTATCGCTTGGGTATTATCATCAATTGCTCCCTGTAAATCTTGCAGAGCTTCACGGGCAATCCCCCGACCATAATAAGCTGCGGCTAATTTATCATTAATCTGTAATGCCCGATCGTAATCTTTAATTGCTCCTTTATGATCTCCTAAAGAACGACGAGCCGCCGCGCGATCGCAATATCCTTCAGCTAAACTAGGATTAAGTTGTAATAAGCGATTGCTATCTTCAATTGCACCTTGATAGTCTCCCAGTCGACGGAGAGCATTCGCCCGAAAGCCATAGACTAAAGCTAGAGTCGGATTTTCTTGTAAGGCTTGGTCATAATCTGCGATCGCACCCTCATAATCCCCAAGGGTACTACGGACAAGACCCCGTTCACAATAAGCTTGCACATCATCAGGATTGAACTTTAGGGCTTGATTAAAATCCTCAATTGCTGGGTGATATTCTTTGAGATGAGCTAGAACCAAACCCCGGTTGTAATATGCTCCAGCAAACCTGGGATTGATTTCTAGAGCGCGGTTGTAATCTGCGATCGCACTTTGATAATTTTCTAAAGAGTAGTGGGCATTACCTCGATTATGATAAGCCTCCGCTAACTTTGGATCTAATTGTAATGCTCGGTCATGATCGGCGATCGCTTCGTGAAAATCTCCTAAGATATGGTGAATATTACCCCGATTGCTGTAAGCTGCGGCAAAATTAGGATACCACTGTAAAGCTTGTTGAAAATCTGCGATTGCTCCCTGATGATCGCCCCGTTCAAAACAAACTACACCCCGATTATGATAGGCATTAGCAATATCAATATTGATATTATCAGCTAACTGGGTGCTAGTTTCTATTGTTTGGATGTAGTCAGCGATCGCTTTGTCGTATTTTTCTAAGGCAAAGTAGGCATTACCCCGGCTGTGGTAGGATTGGGCGAGATTTGGATCAATTTCTAATGCTTGGTTATAATCTGCGATCGCTTCTTGATAATCGCCTAAAGAGTAACGTGCATTACCCCGGTGATAGTAGGCTGTAGCAAAATTGGGATTGATTTCTATAGCCCGATTAAAATCTGCGATCGCACCACGATAATCTTTGAGTTGACCAGTGAGAATAATTCCTCGATTATGGTAAGCTTCGGCAGAGTTAGGGTTGAGCTTGATTGCTTGGGTGTAAGCTGCGTTCGATCCTTGATAATCGCCTTGCAAACTGTGGTTCAATCCTTGGCTTAAGAATTCTTCAGCATTCATATAATAATTTTCTTGGATTTCAACATTCCCTAGCTTAAAGGCAATGTGATTGTTAACTATATATTTTGATAATCATTCTAGTTTAAGATCCCTACTGAAAAAGAAGCACCCCTAGCGGCTCGGATACGCAGTCTTAGGAATCCCGACCGTTTACGGTGGGGAGGATGTCAAGATTTTAAAGATGCAAACGAACGCAGATAGAGCAACAAATTGAGTTCTCTCGTATCACTGTCTTCTCAAGTTGAGACTCTGGAAAGTTTTCTGCACCTCTAAGACCGAATACCGTCGCCTCAACCCTTAATTGAGCGGATCGAAACGCTGCAAGATGAGAGCTATAAACACCACTGGCAAACCTACACCCATACAAATGAGAGCTTGGATAAATGTTAAAGGTGTGGTGTCAAACACTTGATTCATCATGCTCCACTGACTGAACAGACATTGTAAAATCACCACAATTACAATTCCGATCGCAGGTGCATAGGCTACGGGTGTGCGTTTACCTTGGATTCTCACGACTAGAGATGGTAAAAACTGGCTAATGCTTAACAGGTAAAAGACTTCTGCCGCCACCAACCCATTAATTGCCATCGTGCGAGCTAAGGCTTCATTGCCTGTAGTTTGCAGTATCCATTGAAACATCCCAAAAATTACTACCCAATTGAAGACGGAAATCGCGATGATGCGCTGGAGTAACCCACCCGATAAAAGTCTTTCTCTGGGGTTGCGCGGTGGTTGTTGCATCACCTGTCCAGATTTTGGCTCAAAGGCGAGGGGAGCAATTAACGCTACTGAACTGACCATGTTCAGCCAGAGAATTTGGATTGGTAAGATGGGAAGCACGGTGGCCAGGAGAATGGCAATCAAAATCGTCATGGATTCTCCAACGTTAATCGGCAGCAAGAAGGCGATCGCTTTTCGTAAGTTGCGGTAAACACTACGTCCTTCCTCCACAGCCGCTTCTATTGATGCAAAATTATCGTCAGTTAGCAGCATATCCGCCGATTCTTTGGCAACCTCTGCCCCAGCTATCCCCATCGCTACACCAATATCTGCTTGCTTGAGAGCAGGAGCATCGTTGACACCATCTCCAGTCATGGCCACAATTTCACCCTGAGACTGCAACGCTTTCACCAGATGCAATTTTTGTTCTGGTGCAACTCGCGCAAATACCATACCTTGTTCAGCTGCTTGGGCGAATTCTTTTTCATCCATCTGAGCTAATTGCCGTCCGGTGAAAACTTGTGCTTCAGTGGAGCAAATTCCCATTTGACGGGCGATCGCAGCTGCTGTTAGTGCATGGTCGCCTGTAATCATTTTTACCTGTATTCCAGCAGATTGACAGGCTTTTACTGCGGCGATCGCTTCCTCACGCGGCGGATCGATTATGCCTTGAAGTCCCAGAAACACCAGTCCTCGATCGATATCATTGCGATTTAAAGAGCGCTTAGTCGCAACTTCTTTACTGGCGAACGCCAATACTCGTAACCCTTGGTTTGCCATGCCAGCAACTTCTTGTTCCACTGCGGCAGGATTGAGCGCAACCTGTTGTCCTTGAGCATCGAGCAGGCGATCGCATCGTTGGAGAATTGCCTCTACAGAACCTTTGAGATAAATCACATTCAGCGATCGCTTTGCATCCAATTCATGCAAAGTCGCCATGTACTGGAATTCAGACTCAAAGGGAATGGTGTCTATTCTAGGTAATTGCTCTAGATTCTCTTGCGTCAATCCCGCTTTATTGGCAGCCGTAATCAATGCTCCCTCAGTTGGGGTTCCTACTAAGTCCCACTGTCCATCTCCCCATTCAATATGAGAATCATTGCAGAGCAATCCTGCTTCCAGGGATTCCCAAAGAGCAATATGTCCATCTGCATTGAAATCAACAGGCTGTCGATCCATTAAGATTTCACCATCTGGGGCATAACCAATACCGCTAACAGTGTAATGTTGTCCACCCGCATAAATCTTTTGAACCGTCATCTGATTTTCAGTTAACGTTCCAGTTTTATCAGAGCAGATAACAGTGGTACTTCCCAAGGTTTCCACAGCAGGTAGTTTGCGAATAATCGCCTTACGTCGTGCCATCCGGGAAACTCCGATCGCTAAAGTGACGGTAACAATTGCAGGTAATCCTTCGGGAATCGCGCTGACTACTAGAGCTACACTCGCTTTGAAAACATCAATCCAAGATTCACCTTGTCCTAATCCGATTGCAAATGTCAAAGCAGCTAAACCTAAAATGACATACAACAAGCTTTTACTAAACTTGTCAATATTTCGCGTTAGCGGTGTTTTCAGATTTGTGCTGCTTTCAATTAACTGCGAGATGCGACCGGTTTCTGTGGCATCTGCGATCGCTACTACAATTCCTTCTGCCTGTCCAAAACTAACGAAACTTCCGGCATACACCATATTGCTGCGTTCGGCTAACGGTGTTTCCACAGCCAGCGATGCCGTTGCTTTCTCAACCGGAACGGATTCGCCTGTTAAGGCAGACTCGTCAACTTGCAACCCACGCACACTTAATAACCGCAGATCGGCGGGTACTTTATCCCCAGATGCCAGCAATACCAAATCACCCAGAACAAGTTCAGTCGAAGCCAGACGAGTTTTTTGACCATCGCGAATTATAGTTGCTTCGGTAGTGACAGCTTTGGATAAAGCAGCGATCGCACCTTCTGCTTTCGATTCTTGAATGTAGCCAATGATGACGTTAATCAGGGTGACACCAAAAATTACTCCCGCATCTAGCCAATCTTTGAGCAGCAGCGTCACCATTCCCGCCGTCAGCAAAATATATAGTAGTGGTTGATTAAATTGCTCTAAAAATCGTAGCCAAGAACTTTTTCCACTTTTACCAGTGAGTTGGTTTGCACCCATCTGCTGATGTCGTTTGGTAGCTTCTTCATGGGTCAAACCTGCTTCTGGATGGCTGGCTAACGTTTGCACAACCTTTTGTTCACCCAAAGTATGCCATTCATAGTTGAGTAAATCTTTTGTTGTCTCAGAAAAAGTATTTGTAGCAATTGTATCTGCTGTCATTTTCGTCTCCAAAAAATAATTAGTAATTAACAGATTTAATCTAGATTTATCTGTTTGAATTTGTATCTTTCTTTTTTGAAATTGGTGTTATTACGAGAATCTTTTGCTAAGTTCATAAATCTGCCATTCCTGCACACCCCAGTCACGGAGAATCGATTCTGCTTGCCAGATTTCATCTGTTGTTCCCTCTACCTTCACCAAAAATTTTTCTTGACAGGTGCTTGGCTCAAAGAGTCTAGCTTGCCTTTCGGGAGCAAACCAACCTTGAAATGCACCATAAACACTGCCAAAAATCGCACTCACTCCACCCGCCAGCAGTGTACCCACCACAGATTCAACCGCTAATGCCGGGCCAAAACCGGGAATAATTAATACGCCAAGTCCGGCTGTTAGTGCCAGTAAGCCTCCGGTTGTTCCTCCTGTAATTGCACCTGCTTTAGCACCTTCGATAGGAGTGATGAGATGTTTATCCGTTTTAGTATCCTCGTACAACTTTTCGTCTTCAGAGTCTAAAGTGAACACAGAAATTTTCTGCATGGGAAAGTCAATTGCTCTGAGTTCATCAAGCACCTGTGTTACTGCCTGACGGGTAGAAATGACACCGATTGCTTTTTTTATTGGACTGAAATTCATCACAACATCTCCTAGAAAAATCAATAAGTTTAAAACGAAGCTTTATTAATCTCCAAATAGTAAAAAACTATAGTTTTATAGTGTGAGCATGAACCGTATTGGTTCGGGTATTCGTTTTAAATCTCAGTTAGGTTAGTTTCGTTTCTCTGCTTCTTTCCCAGGATTGCTGATGAATGTGAACGAAAAGTGAATAAATCGTTTATCCTACTTAATTTCACTTTTAAATCACATTTGTCCCTTAAGCTAAGAGAATGTCTGAAAAGTTTTTTTGTATACATTTAACCCTTGGAGATCCCCCTAAATCCCTCTTAAAAAGGGGGACTTTAAGACTCTTATTCCCCCCTTTTTTAAGGGGGGTTAGGGGGGATCAAGAAATATTTGATACTTCTCAGACATCTTCTAAAAGACAATACAAGTAAATGAAGTAATTGATTATTGGAGTTGGAGATGAGCTTTAAGAAGATTTTGGTAGCAGTCGATGATTCACCTGCTACTGCAACAGTGTTTGCAAAAGCGCTAGAGTTAGCCCAAAGAGATGCTGCTCAGTTAATGATTTGTCACAGCATTGAGCTAGCAACTTCTAGTCAACTCACTGTAAATTTAGTAGACCTGGAAATAGAAACACAACAGGCACAAAGTTTACTCCAGTTCTACTATCAGAAAGCGAAAACACAAGGCATTATGGCAGAATCCAGTTATCAAACAGGAGATCCTGGAACTAACATCTGTGATTTAGCCCGGAGTTGGGGAGCAGATTTGATTGTGCTTGGTCGTAGAGGACTTAAAGGATTTGCCGAATTGTTAGCAGGAAGTGTGAGCAATCACGTCGTTCATCACGCTCCATGTTCCATCCTGGTTGTTCAAGGTCAGTAGTTTCTTCACAACTGTCTACCAACCGCCAGAATTTTGCTGTTAAAACGTGAGTTTTTCATGAATAGTATTAATTATGCTTTACAAGAAATAATCTAGTTTTCTTGTAGTCCACCAAAGAAACTTTGCGGAATTTATTTTATGGTAGGAAAATCAAGTTCTTTTCTCCCCATGCTCACCCTGCTTTATATGTCTACTTTCACCCGTAATTTTTGGGTTGGTCGATTACTAGGACTAGAATACATCGGGTTATTTTTAGCAGGAATAACAGTTTTAATTGTGGTTTTTCTATCAACTCATATCCATGAAAATCTACACTGAAATTGAAATTCAGGCATCCGATGAGCAAGTCTGGAACCTACTCACTGATTTTGCCAGTTTTCCACATTGGAATCTGTTTATTCGTCAAATTAGTGGTTTGCTGAGTGAAGGGGAACAGCTAACCGTTCACTTTCAGCCTCCGGGTAGGGATATTGTGACCTTTCGACCTACGGTGATTACGGTAGAACCTAATCGCAAACTGCGCTGGTTATGGCACTTTTTGATACCAGGGTTATTTGACGTTGAACACAGCTTTATCATTGAACCGTTAGCAAGCGATGTTTACGACGGGCTACGCCTAAGCGTTCGCTTCATTCAGCAAGAATCTTTCCAAGGCTTACTAGTACCTCTGCTGGCTCGTCGATTAAATCTCGACGTTCGCCAAGGGTTTGAAGCCATGAACCAAACATTGAAAACCAAGGCAGAACGCATTAATCAAACTACGACTAATCAATTTTCAAAGTAATTTTATTGTTATTTTTAGTATTTGTGCTAAATTTAACAAGGTTGGATATTCGCAAAAACTATTGATTTCCGCTGTTGATCCTGCGGCGGCATATTCTTAAAGGCCAACGTATGTGCCTTGAATTACCTTCTTTGTGTTGCTTCCAGCCTAGCGCTTGGGCAGTAAGTTGGAATATATTGCGACTATCCAACCTTCCTATGTAATTTTGATGAGCATGGGTACTATTAATTTAAGTCTAACAGAAGAAGAATTAAAAGAACGCTTTTCTCAACTAAAAACACGTAAAGACATCGCTAGTTTGTTGGAAATTAGTGATTATCAGTTGAGATATCATTTATACATTTATCCTCGTGACAAGGCGTACACAACATTTCAAATACCGAAGAAAACGGGGGAATACAGAACTATTTCTGTTCCGCATACATCCTTAAAAATTATTCAGCGAAAGCTAAATCAAGTTTTTAAGTGTGTATATCAACCTAAACCTTCAACTCAGGGTTTTGTTACTGGTAAGAGTATCGTGACAAATGCTAAACAACATCTTCGACAGCGTTATGTTCTAAATATAGATATTAAAGATTTTTTCTCTTCAATCAATTTTGGTAGAGTTCGCGGTCTTTTGATGGCATCTCCATATAATTGCACAGAGGAAATTGCGACAGTATTAGCTCAAATATGTTGTCATGAAAATAAGCTACCGCAGGGTGCTCCGACATCGCCAATTGTCTCAAATATGATTTCAGCTAGGTTGGATTCCCAGCTACAACGTCTTGCAAAAAAGTATCACTGTATTTATACAAGGTATGCTGATGACATCACATTTTCAACTTCTAGACCAAAATTCCCTGGACATTTAGCTTGGTTTTCAGAAGAAGCAGAAAAGTTAATTATAAGTGATGACCTCAAAAAAACAATTGAGGATAATGGTTTTATTGTTAATGAATCTAAATCGAGATTATACAGTAAACATAGACATCAAGAAGTTACTGGCATAACAGTTAACAAAAAACTTAATGTAAAACGGAAATACATTCGTCAAATTCGTGCGATGCTTCATGCTTGGGAAAAGTATGGACTTGATAATGCTCAAGCTGAATTTTACAATCAGTTTGATAATAAATCTTCCTATCTAAAAAAACAAAAATCATTTCAATATATTATTAAAAGTAAAATTGAGTTTGTTGGCACAGTTAGAGGTAAAGACGACCAAATATATTTAAATTTTTTAAGATGGTTGAAACGACTTGCGCCTGAATTAGTGAGTAATGAAAAACTGAATGTTTATAATTTACTGGAAAATCAAAATAAATCTTCTATCAAAGCTAGTATATGGACTGAAGGTAAAACTGATATAAAACATCTCAATTCTGCTCTAAAATGGTTAGAAGATCAAGGTAGAAAATTTGATTTTGAAATTAATTTTAAAGATGATTTAGATCCCCAAAAACAAGGTAGCAGCCAACTGCTGGAAATGTGTAAACAATTATGTAAGACAAAACACCAGCAACCTATGATTGCAATTTTTGACAGAGACGAACCTAATATAACTAAACAGGTAAATGATGATAGTTTAGGATTTAAAAATTGGAAAAATGGGATGTTTTCGTTTGCATTACCAATTCCTCAACATCGTCATGGTCAAAACGATATTTGTATTGAACACTACTACAAAGATAATGAAATCCAGAGGCAAGATGTTAATGGACGACGATTGTTTCTAAGTAATGAATTTCATGATGAAACTGGTAGACATTTTAAAGATGATTTGAATTGTACAGATAGAAATAAATATAAATATGATGGTAAAATTATAGATCAAGACGTATTTAATAGGAACAATGAAAAAGTAACACTAAGTAAAAACGACTTTGCTGATAATATATTCAATAAAAAAGAAAAATTTGATGATTTTCAATTTGAGGCTTTTGAAGAAGTATTTCTAATTATAGAAAAGATTGTTAAATCTTATGCAGAAGAATTACAAGAATAAAATTAGAAGCAGCATTAGTTACAGAAAGCCTGCTTGTTAGGAGTTTTATCGCTGTTGACACTGGGCTTTGTTAATTTTTTATTTCCTAGCCTGAAATACTCTTAATATTAGTCCACAATCTCATAGCGCACTAACTTTCTAACATCTTCACGGGGTAGACCTAGTTCTTGGGCAATTGTCGCTTCTATTTGGCTGAATTCTATTGTTGGAAGTTCTAATTCCAACCGCTTTAAGATGGGGTCTGCTGTTTCTACTTCTACTTGGGTAATTCTTTTAGTTCGGTTGACGGCGGCGTTAATGAGCAACACATTGACTGATACCCGTGCTTCAAGTTGAGTATCTGACTGAAGTTTTTTCTCGGTGGAGTAGGGTCGTTTTAACTCTTGAGCAGCTAGGAAATTACAGCCAAGCCAAAACACGATCGCTACTAGTGGTAGAGGCAACCAAAACTCTAATCCCAGCCCTTGCAGCCAACGTTTACTAATACGCCACACACTACACCTGCTTCTGATTTTGCTAGGTAACACTTCATGTATATCCTAATGGGGTACACAATCCTCTGAAATCTTACTGATGAAAGACGTTGAGATTGCTTCAATGGATTATTCTAAACAAGCACAAGTGTATAAAAGCGATGAAAATCTTACTGGTAGAGGATGATCCCAAGCAATTAATGCCGCTGCAAATAGTTCTCTCTCAGGCGGGACACAGCGTCGATGGTGTCAAGGATGGTGAAACCGCTCAATGGCTTTTGGCTGAAAAAGAATATGACCTGCTGATTTTGGATTGGATGTTACCTCGAATTAGTGGAGTGAGTTTGTGTCAACAGTATCGGGCGGCGGGAAAAACATCTCCTGTATTAATGATTACGGCAAAAGATACCACACCCGATAAAGTCATAGGATTAGATGCCGGAGCTGATGATTACCTGGTAAAACCGATTGATATCGTGGAGTTCATGGCACGGGTGCGGGCATTGAGGAGGCGATCGCCCCTCTGGCAAGGAGACACCCTCTGCTTGGCAGACCTCGAACTTCATCTAGATAGACTAATTTTGGAGCGACAAGGAGCGATCGTATCCCTTTCCAGCCAAGAATTTCAGTTGCTAGAGTACTTCATGCGTCATCCTAAGCAAGTCCTGACTCGCAACCAGATTGAGCAAGCTGTATGGGAGTGGGGTAGTGAACCAGAAAGCAATTCAATCACCGTTCTAGTTCGTAAACTTCGCCAACGTTTGCAAACATTAGCAGCAGCCCATTGGATTGAAACTGTCTACGGTATGGGCTATCGCCTCAACCCTCCAGAACCATCTTGAGATTTAATTTCAGAGTCTACAATCAAGTAGAATGCTAATCCGATTTAATTACATCTTGAATTCTGACTTCTGAATTCTGACTTCTGAATTCTTCTTCTATTTGTGTTTAACCGCAGTCGTCGTAACTTAGCTCGTTGGTTTACCCTTTCAATGGGGTGCATTCTGATTCTCTTTGCTGGAGTCATTTACAATCTTGAGGTAAAAGACAAGCTCAAAGCATTAGATCAACTGCTTTATAAAAGAGCAGAGCTAATGGCAGCCAGTTCGCAGTATCGGCTGTTTCAAGGACAAAAAGAAGTCGATCTGAGCAATATACCGCTATTAGGTAGTGGTTCTCACCCCGCAGATATTGAACTGGTCTATGTTCGCTGGTATGACCCGTATGGCAAACTCAAGCGGTTTTTTGGTACTCCACCTCCAAAAAAGTTAGGAATAGCATCTGAGTTTCTTACGATTAAGTCCGTTGACCAGTTTACAGGTGAGACGCTTTGGCTGCGTCAAGTCACCCTACCTGTTCAAGGAGGAAATTCGGTCATCGGTTATCTGCAAGTTGCTATCCCTCTGACAGAAACTCAAAACGATCTCAGAGAATTTCAGTTAATGTTGACCCTTGCTGTACCTGTAGCACTGGGGTTAATTGGACTTACAGGTTGGGTACTTGGCGGCATAGCGATGCAACCCGTTCAGCAAGCCTATAATCAACTACAACGCTTCACATCAGATGCTTCTCATGAGTTGCGATCGCCCCTTTCTGCGATTTTGACCAATGCCCAAGTTGGGTTACTAATGGCAGCAGACTATCCCCAAATCCATCCCACAGTGGAGAACATTATCGATAGTGCCAAGTCGATGAGTACCTTGGTCAATAACCTACTGCTGTTAGCTCGGCATCAGGGAAAATTAACTCCCGAATCTCTCAAAAAGGTTAATCTTAATAGCTTGCTAGAGAATTTAGCTGTTTATTACAATACTCAAGCTGCAAAAGCGTCGCTCAAGTTGATCAGCCATTTACCAGAACAACCCATTGAGTTGTGGGCTGACCCCGATTTGCTACGGTTAGCTGTGGAAAACTTGCTCAACAACGCCTGTAATTACACTCCATCTGGTGGAACTGTCTGGTTACGCTTAGAACCTCACCCAGATCGGGCAGTAATTCAGGTCATAGATACTGGAATTGGAATTCCAGAGGCAGATTTACCTTACATTTTCGATCGCTTTTACCGAGTTGATACAGAACGTGCCAGAGAAAGCGGCGGATTTGGATTGGGATTAGCGATCGCTCAACAAATTATCCAGGCTCACGGTGGTCATATTTATGTGATGAGCAATGAGGGTAAAGGCTCGACGTTCCAGATAAAATTACCGATGATGAGCCATTCCTAAATTCATCTTTAAAAGATGATTCATAATGAAAATCTAAAGCTTTTAGCTTTCCCCCAATTCTTCACAATAAATTATTGTGGCAATTCTATACAAAAATAATGTGTGTATGCTGTAAACAAATCAGCTTTTTGAAGTTTGGCAAGCAAAGTTTAGACCCTAGTGTTCCTACTTGTAAAAAAAAATTGAAGCCAGATGATAAATATTATTCTATATACCCTATAATCTCTAATACGGTATCTGCTTAGAAATACCGTAGATTTAGGGGTGAATTCTGATGAGCGAGTCGCAACAAACGACACATTTCAGTAAATTGCTAACTGAGAGAATGCAGTCTTATGTCATGAAAGCATTACAGACCATACAACTCTCATATAAGGACACAATTAGAAATTGGTTAAATAGACACACCGTGCAAAGCTTTGTGAGTCTGTTTCTAGTAGGTGCTTTTTTGAGTATAACAGTTGCCTCCTGCTCTGGAAGCAGTTCAGCTAGCAAAAATGATGTCAAATTGAAACTCGTTTCTTTCTCTGTCACCAAAGCGGCTCATGACCAGATAATCCCCAAATTTGTCGAAAAATGGAAGCAAGAACATAACCAAAGCGTTACATTTGAGCAAAGTTATGGTGGTTCTGTAGCTCAAGCGGCGGCTGTGATTGCTGGTTCCCAAGAAGCAGATATAGTACATTTAGCACTTCCTTTGGATGTCAGCAAAATTCAGCAAGCAGGTTTGATAAAATCGGGTTGGGAAACCAAAGCTCCCAGAAGTGGTATTGTGAGTAGATCGGTTGCTGCGATCGTCACCCGTGAAGGTAATCCCAAAGGTATAAATACTTGGGCAGACTTAGCGAAAGATGGCGTGAAAGTGATTGCGGCAAACCCAAAAACTTCTGGTATTGCTATCTGGGAATTCTTAGCTTTTTGGGGTTCGGTAACTCTAAACGGAGGTGACGAAGCCACAGCATTAGATTACGTCACTAAAGTTTATAAAAATACTCCCATTTTGACGAAAGATGCCCGTGAAGCTAGCGATTTATTTTTTCAAAAAAATCAGGGTGATGTCTTAATCAATTACGAGAATGAGGTAATTTTAGCAGGTAAAAATGGAAACAAGTTGCCTTATATTGTTCCCAAAGTCAATATTTCCATTGATAATCCTGTAGCCATAGTTGATAAAAACGTTGAGAAACACGGTACAAGGGAAGTTGCACAAGCATTTGTTGATTTTCTTTACTCTACAGAAGCTCAACGAGAATTTGCTAAATTACAATATCGTCCTGTTAACCCCACTGTAACCCAAGAAGTAGCATCTCAATATCAGCCAATTGAAACTTTATTTACATCTCAAGATTTAGGCGGTTGGGATATTATCCAGAAAAAGTTTTTTGGCGATGGGGCAATTTTTGACAAAGTTCAAGCTGCCAGCAAAGCATAATATCTATATTTTAGGACTTACGCAAAATATCTCTCAAACTCTTATTTCTCCGTGTCCTCTGCGCCTCTGTGGTTTGTTATTCCGTAACTCTTGCATAAGTCTTATATTTGTCTAGCAGCTAGCCAAATATAAATAATTCTCAATTACTTTACCTCAATTGATAATTTATGAGTTTTCATAGCCGATTGAAAGATGGCTTTTCACTCACCTTTTTAATGCTGATTACCAGCAGTGTCACTGCTTGTAATAGCGGACAGGAATTAAAAAGTCAAGTGAGTATTGACGGTGCGGCTGTAGGTTTCCCTGTTTCTTTAGCGGTTGCAGAAGAATACGGCAAAGTTAAACCGGAAGCGAAAGTTAGCGTTGCTTCAAGTGGAACTGGTGGTGGTTTCAGTAAATTTTGTAATGGTGATATTGATATTGCTGGCGCTTCTCGTACTATTCGAGATGAAGAAATCAAGAAATGTAAAAGTAAGAATATTGATTTCGTCGAGTTGCCTATAGCTTTAGATGGCATTGCTGTGATTGCTAATCGGCAAAATAACTTTGCCAAATGTCTAACAATTAAGGAATTGGGAAGAATTTGGGGTGCTAAATCAGACGGTAAAATCTTAACTTGGAATCAAGTTAATCCCAAATTTCCTAAGCAAAAGCTGAAACTGTATGCTCCAGCTTCTGATACTGGAACCTTTGATTATATGACTCAAGCTGTTACTGGCAAAGCCAAGAATGGCCGTACAGATTACACTCCCAGCCACAATCAAAACCTTCTAGTACAAGGAGTATCTGGGGATGTATCATCATTGGGTTATGTCGGGATATCTTACTACATTCAAAACCAAGAAAAACTCAATCTGGTTGCTGTAGAAAGTCCTACTGGAAAGTGCGAAAAACCAGTGCCAGTAGATAATGTCATCAAAAATATCTACACACCTTTATCTCGTCCCCTGTTTATCTATGTCAGCAAAAAGTCTTTAGATACCAAGCCAGCAGTCAAAGAATTTGTAGACTTTTATCTAGAAAATTCTTGGAAGTGGGTAGATAGTGTTGGTTATGTGGCACTACCTGATGAAGCTTATGTCAAAGTTAAACAAAAATTTGCTACGGGTGAAACTGGGACAAAGTTTAAAAAAGCAAAACCAGGTGAACCAATCACAAACTTTATCTAAATAAAGTCTTGTTTATTGTAGTCTAATTGTAGTCAAAAATTAACTGTTTATGCAGAATACCAATTCTCAAGACGATCCTTATTTACTATCTAGACAGTCACTGGATAAAAACCCATCTGAAGATATCTCTGAAAAGATTGTTGCAGTAATTTTATTTGCTTGTGCTTTAGTTTCTGTTTTGACTACCTTTGGTATTGTCGTAATTATCTTTCAAGAGACATTTGGTTTTTTCCAAGAAGTTTCCTTTGCCGAGTTCTTTCTTGATACTAAATGGACACCTCTATTTGCCGATAGACATTTTGGCGTTTGGCCTTTGATTAATGGCA
This sequence comes from Nostoc sp. ATCC 53789, assembly GCF_009873495.1. Lineage (GTDB taxonomy): Bacteria > Cyanobacteriota > Cyanobacteriia > Cyanobacteriales > Nostocaceae > Nostoc > Nostoc muscorum_A. The sequence continues at coordinate 3,607,418 of NZ_CP046703.1, forward strand.
CTTTTTTAACAACAGCTATTGCGATGGCAGTTGCTATTCCTTTAGGTTTATCTTCGGCCATTTATTTAAGTGAGTATGCTCAACCCAAAGTAGCAGCAGTTTTACGTCCAGCAGTAGAACTTTTAGCAGGAATACCAACAGTAGTCTATGGTTACTTTGCGCTGTTGTTTATCACACCATTGTTGCGGAATATTATCCCTCTGGAAATATTCAATGCTTTGAGTGCAGGGTTAATGATGGGCGTGATGATTACCCCTACTGTTGGTTCTATCAGCTTAGATGCTATTAAAGCAGTTCCTCGTTCTTTGCGAGAAGGATCTTATGCTTTAGGTATCACTAAACTAGAAACCATTTTTAAAGTAGTTCTACCAGCCGCGCTTTCTGGAATCATCGCCTCAATTATATTGGGTATTTCTCGCGCTGTGGGTGAAACAATGACTGTCCTAATCGCTGCCGGACTACAGCCAAAGCTGACTGTTAATTTTGCGGAATCAATAGAAACAATGACAGCTTATATGGCACAAATTTCTGGTGGAGATAGCCCACGTGGTAGTCTCAATTTCAAGACATTATATGCTGTAGGTGCTGTTCTGTTTATAATTACCCTAGCTTTGAATATTGTTAGTTACTGGGTTGCAAATCGCTTTAAAGAAAAATACGATTAACTAAGTATGGCTACAAGTTACCAAAAAGATAATTCTCTAGATTCTACGATAGAATTTACCGATAATGTTGAGAGTAGGGAGACATTAGGTAAAGTATTTGAAGTACTTTTTTTGTTAGGATTGCTAATTGGTTTATTTGTCCTAGCATTGCTACTTTTTGATATTTTTAAAGACGGATTAGGCAGATTTTTAACACCCGGTTTTCTCACAGAAACTCCTTCTCGTTTTCCTGACCAAGGTGGTATTCGTCCTGCAATTATCAGCAGTGTTCTTTTAGGAACTGTTGTAATTTTGGTTACTGTACCAATTGGTGTAGGAGCAGCTTTATATCTAGAAGAGTATGCACCCAAAGCTTGGTGGACAGCAATTATTGAGATTAATATCAGTAATCTAGCGGGTGTACCTTCTATTGTCTATGGATTGCTGGGTTTAGGAGTTTTCAATTATTTGCTTGGGTTTGGCCCCGCTTTGATTTCTGGTGCATTGACTTTATCTTTGTTGTCTTTACCAGTAATTATTGTCACCTCTAGAGAAGCAATTCGCGCTGTCCCAGATTCCTTGAGAAATGCTTCTTATGGATTAGGTGTTACAAAATGGCGCACTATCAGCAGTCATGTTTTACCTTATGCTATTCCCGGTATTTTGACAGGGGTGATTATCTCTGTATCCCGTGCTATTGGTGATGCAGCCTCTCTAATTGTTGTCGGTGCTGTGGGTTTTCTCACTTTTGACCCCGGTTTGTTTCAGAGATTTATGGCATTACCCATTCAAATTTACAGTTACATCACTCGTCCTGAACCGGGTTTTGCTGATGCAGCAGCAGCAACAATTATTGCGTTGTTACTCTTGATTTTAGTTTTAAATGGTGTGGCAATTTATATTAGACAACGCTTTTCAATACGTTAGCTAATTAAATATCTAATTGGATACATTCACGAATATTAGGAGAATCGAAAAATGACTTATAGCAATAATAGTAGAAGTCAATCAGATAGTGCCACCCTTGACTATGAAAAGAGCGTCTTCAATGTTGAAGGTGTGAAGGTTTTTTATGGGGGATTTCTGGCACTTTTAGATGTCTATCTCAAGATTCCTGAAAAACAAATTATTGCTTTTATTGGGCCTTCAGGATGTGGTAAAAGCACCTTATTGCGTTGCTTCAACCGGATGAATGATTTAATCCCTGGAGCTAGGGTTGAGGGTAGACTGAATTATCGCGATCGCAATATTTACGATCCTAAGATAAATTCTGTCAAATTACGCCGCCAAGTCGGAATGGTTTTTCAAAGACCGAATCCTTTCCCCAAGTCAATATACGAAAATATTTCTTTTGGGCCGCGTTCTAACGGTTACAAAGGTAACATTGATGAATTGGTGGAAGATTCCCTCAGACGCGCTGCTATCTGGGATGAAGTCAAAGATAAACTCAAAGAGAAAGGTACTGCATTATCTGGCGGACAACAGCAACGACTTTGCATAGCCCGTGCGATCGCAATGAAGCCAGATGTATTATTGATGGATGAACCATGTTCTGCTCTCGACCCGATTTCTAGCCGCCAAGTAGAAGAACTCTGCTTAGAACTGAAGCAGCAATACACCATCATCATGGTGACACACAATATGCAGCAAGCTTCCAGAGTGGCAGATTTCACAGCTTTCTTCAATACAGAAATTGACGAGTATGGCAAACGTCGCGGAAAATTAGTTGAGTTTAATCCAACAGCCCAGATGTTCAGTTCTCCTCAAACTAAAGAAGCTGAAGACTATATCAGTGGACGCTTCGGTTAAAAAGACATGACAACGCAAGGGGAAAGGCAAAAGCCAAGTTCAGTTGTGAGAGACTATAATTCCTTTACTCTTTAACCCTTTCCCTTTCATCTAAATCTAGTCAGCTCAACGCCCTGTTAAAAAATCCTTCTGTCTACTGAAATTTATATCGGTAAAACAATCTCCCAACTTTTGTAGTCGCTATTTTCGTACAAATTCCCGCTCCACTACAAGCCGAGACTAGGTAATATATATACATATATAACTATGAATAAAAGGCATACAGTGGAAATTCAAGAATTAAAAGCATTGATTAAAGAAACTATGCGTGAAGTTCTGCAAGAAGAAAGACTTCGCCTGTGCCAAATTTTGATTCCTTACATAAGTGATAATGAGCAACGCGAACTTGAAGCCGAATTTGGTGTACCTTCAGATGATACTGAGGATGAAGTAATTGATATGACCGATTGGGTAAGATATGGCAATAAAATTTCGCAAAAAAGCGATTAAATTTTTAGAAAAAGCAAATCCCGAAGATGTCGAAAATATTCGGGAGCAAATAAACCAAATTTTTATTGCTGTCGAAAACCAAGGCATTATCCCGTTTACAGAACTAGATATCAAAAAAATGAAAGGTGATTGGGAGTGATTTTACAGACTACGTATAGGTAAAAACAGAATTATTTTTACAGTAGATATTGATTCCAAAGACATCGAGATTTACGCCATTGGTGCAAGAGGAGATGTTTATAATAAATAATTCGTAATTACTAATTTAATAACTGGAAATTAGCAAAGTAATTCTGCAAAATATACTGAGGCTTGACAGGACTAGATTGAAGTAATATTTCAGTTTAGTAGTTATACTGTGTATTATGTTTAAGCCTCTGTCATTTGCTTTAGTTGCAGCTACCGTTTTAGTAGCATCAATCAATAATCCCAGTGCTACCTTAGCTAAAACTTGTGCTTCTAAGTGTGGGTCGCATCCAATTCAGTTTACACCTGGGCAACACATCCGAGTTGAAGTAATAAATAGCACGCCTAACATCATCAAAATCCAAAAACCCTCTGGGACTGATGCAATTACCTTGAGTCCAGGGCAGAAACTAAGTTTAGAACAAATAGAGGGTACGGAGCCAAATACATCTCTGATATTTTGGAGCGAAAAAGGTTTGTCATTACAAGCAATTGTCTCGAAACCTAACTTTGGCACATTGCGGCTGGAACTCCGTCCGACTTGGCGCTCTCCAGGCGATCGCTCTTTGTATATTATGGATGATGGTAGAATAAACGTGTTTTAGATAGCAAATTAATGTTATTAGTTATGAGTTAAGAAACAACTTTCAATTCAACACTCATAACTAAGTAAATTCTAACTTGTATTGTGCTAGACCGACCTGTATCTGAATTCTCAAAACCTACCAGGCGCTTACCTAATCAGCGCTGGCAAATTTATCCACAAAAACCAGAATTTGCCCAAAAACTGGCGGTTTTGATTAATGTTTCACCCATTATCAGCCAGTTGTTGATTAATCGGGGTATGGAAACGCCAGAACAAGCACAAGCATTTTTAAATCCAGAGTCTTTAGTCTTACCTTCGCCGTTAGAAGATTTCCCAGATTTGGCGATTAGTTTGGAGTTGTTGCAAAATGCGATCGCTTCTCAAACAAAAATTGCTATTTGTGGTGACTACGATGCTGATGGGATGACCAGCACGGCTCTACTTTTGCGTAGTCTCCGCACTTTAGGCGCACAGGTAGATTATGCTATTCCCAGCCGGATGCACGAAGGCTACGGTATTAATAAACGCATAGTTGAAGAATTTCACAGTGAAGGTGTAGGATTAATTCTGACTGTAGATAATGGCATCTCTGCGTTTGAACCAGTCGCTAGAGCTAGAGAACTTGGTCTTGCAGTGATTATCACCGATCACCACGATATCCCCCAAAAATTACCGCCAGCTAATGCTATCCTCAACCCTAAACTAATAGCCGAATCGTCACCCTATAGGGGTGTTGCTGGTGTTGGTGTTGCCTATATTTTGGCAGTGTCTTTAGCACAACAGCTAGGCGAGACGAAGGGATTAATCCAGCCGATGCTAGCACTGTTTACACTAGGAACGATCGCAGATTTAGCTCCCTTAACTGGCGTAAATCGCCGTTGGGTGAAACGTGGTTTACAGCATTTACCCAAATCCAACTTAGCTGGGATACAGGCGTTAATTCAGGTAGGCGGTGTGCAAGCGAGGGGAGAGGAGAGAGCAGGGGAGCAGGGGAGCAGGGGAGCAGGGGAGGAAATTGCCAATACTTCGACTTCGCTCAGTACAAGTCCAAAATCCAAAGTCCAAAATCCAAAATCGCTCAAGCCTGAAGATATCGGGTTTCGCCTGGGGCCACGAATTAATGCTATCGGTCGGATTGGTAATCCCCAGACTGTGATTGAATTGCTGACTACAGATGATATGGGGGTGGCGCTGGAAAGAGCAATGCAGTGCGAACAAATCAACGCTTCTCGCCAGGAAATGTGTCAGCAAATTGAACAAGAAGCGATCGCTTATGTAGAAGCAGAATTTGTTACATCTCTACAACAAGATCGTGTATTAATTGTTGTTCAACCTAATTGGCATCACGGCGTTATTGGGATTGTCGCCTCCCGCTTGGTAGAACGCTACGGTGTTCCTGTATTCATCGGTACTTATGAGGATGGGGAACATATACGCGGTTCTGCACGCTCAATTCCAGAGTTTAATGTGTTTGAAGCTTTGGAATATTGCCACGATTTACTAGGGAAATATGGCGGACACAAAGCCGCCGGGGGATTCTCTCTACCAGCAGAGAATTTACAGATGGTGCGATCGCGTTTGATTGAGTTTGCTAACCAGTGTCTTGAACCCCAGCATCTCAAGCCTCTGCTCAAAATTGATGCCGAAGTCAACCTCGATCAGATCAATCAGCAGCTTTACCAACAGCTTAATGCTCTACATCCTTGCGGTATGGACAACCCCGATCCAGTTTTTTGGACAGCTAATGTTCAAGTGGTTGAGCAAAAAATCGTTGGTAAGGGTCACATCAAACTGACAATTGCCCAAACTATTGATAATCAGGAGTACAGAATTAAAGCGATCGCTTGGCGTTGGGGCGACTACTTCCGCTTACCGCCGCGAGTGGATGTAGCTTACAAACTGCGAGAAAATTATTTTAACGGCAACACCACCATCGAGCTAGAGTTAATCGGTGTTAGACTGCCAATTCAGATTCAACAATTTTTTGCTTCTTCACCTATCCAGTCAAGCACCACCTTTGAGTACAACCAGCGACAATATACTTGTGGTTTTTATAAAAACGGTATTGAAGCAGAATTAAGAATTAAAAATTCTGAAGGCAAAGTCTTAGCCATGCAGCCAGGACATATAATCGGTTTACTTGGTACTAATCGTCAAAACGCTAAAGAAGTTGATATTTCTCAGCCACAGTATGACAGTATTATTCAAGCTGCACTTCAAGCGTTGTCAGTTAAGAGTTAGAAGTTCTTTATTAACTTATTGCTTCTGAGTGTGATACTGTGAGTGCTGATTTATGAGTTATGAGTTATGAGTTGAGAATAAAATTTAATTACTCACTCCTAACTCCTCACCCCTAACTCTTAATCAGCACTCAGAAATCTTATAGGTTGCCGTTGCGAAATGCCAACAAAAAGATTACTACTGGGCCAGCAATCACAATTAGCGCCACGGACAGCAATTGGAAAATAACTTCCCAATTGATACTGGTAAAAGCGTTAAACAAGTCAGATACAGCGTCAAACATTTTTCCCTTTCTCCTCCCAATTGTCTTAAAAAATTCAATAACTTAATTACAAAACCCGCAATCGATCATATCTGTCTATGGCCTATTGGATTTAATTTACTTAACAAAATTATAAGAAAAGACATAAAAACGTAAAATAGGGGCATTGGGCATTGTTTATTCTCCCTATTCCCTATTCCCTATTCCCTATTCCCCATTCCCCATTCCCCACTCCCTAATTCAAAATGGCAACTTGGCAATGTGTAAAACAATGTGGAGCCTGCTGTAATCTTGATCCAGCAGATCGTCCAGATTTGGATGAGTATCTCTCTCCACCAGAACTAGAACTCTACCTCAGCATGGTAGGCGAAGGCGGATGGTGCGTTAATTTCGACCATACCACGCGCGAATGTCGCATCTACTCAGATCGTCCTCGTTTCTGCCGCGTGGAATCAGAAGTTTTTCAAGATATGTATGGGGTTGAACCTGAAGAAGTCAACGATTTTGCTATAGACTGCTGTCGCCAGCAAATAGAAGGAGTATATGGCGATCGCAGCTTAGAAATACTACGCTTCGATAAAGCTATTGGGCTGTAACCTGGATTTCTCACAAGTGAGAAATCCAAGGAGTGTGGGAGGTGTGGGAGGATGGGGAAGAAGTTTTACCCCCCACACTCCCCACACTCCCCACACTCTTCTTCCCTCTCTGCCTACACTATGCGTGAGAAATCCGGGTGTAAGGAGGATCTTAGGACACAAAAACACCCCATAATTTTTTTGTCTCCATTTATGTAGTTGCAATTTATTACAACAATCTGAGAATATGATAGAAATATGAAAATAATCTAGCAACCAAAACTACTGCTTGTGAAACTTGACTCTGCACCTTTGGAGATTTCTGGCATAGCTCAGACTGAAATCGAGCTAGAACTGAAAGATAGCACTGATTTTAACTTAACTCCTGCGATCGCCCAGCAAGTTCAGCCTGTAGTTGCCGATAGTCCTCCAAAGCAGCAATCAGTGTTAGTAGTTTTTGGCACAACTTTTGTAACCATTTTTCTAGCAGAAATTGGAGATAAGACTCAGCTATCCACCCTATTAATGAGTGCAGAATCTCATTCGCCTTGGGTGGTATTTCTCGGATCGGCAGCGGCGCTGATAACCACGAGCTTATTAGGTGTACTTTTAGGTAGTTGGATGGCTAACCGACTCAGCCCAAAAACTGTAGAAAAATCAGCAGGTGTGATGTTGTTGGTAATTTCCCTAATGCTGTTTTGGGATGTATTTATTGGTCATTAGTCATTAGTCATTTGTCATTTGTCATTTGTCATTGGAGAAACTCCCATTCCCCATTCCCCATTCCCCATTACCCCTAAATAATATGGATTGGCATCTTTTAGGACTGAGCTTTATTACAGTTTTTTTATCAGAATTGGGTGACAAAAGTCAGCTAGCTGCGATCGCACTTTCAGGGCGTTCTAACTCTCCACGCGCGGTATTTTTTGGTGCAGCAGGCGCATTGCTGTTGACTAGCTTGTTGGGAGCATTAGCAGGGGGAGCAGTAGCCGAATTATTACCTACACGTTTGTTAAAAGCGATCGCTGCGATCGGATTTGCCATCCTTGCTGCACGCCTGCTGTTATTTAACAACGAACCATCGGCGGATTCTGAAGAAACACCTTAGAGAAGAATTCAGAATTCAGAATCCAGGAATCAGAATTTATTCTTTGTGGGCTATTGGAACCCGCCAAAGCTTTAAACTATATCACTCAGTACTTCTCTAGGAGACGCTGACCGTAGCTTGCCTACGGCACGTTCGCGGAGCGTGCCGTAGGCAAGTGGTACGACAAACTCAGTAACCATCGTACTCCTGAATTCTGACTCCTGAGTTCTGAATTCTTCTTTACAAAAGTTCCCAAGCTGTTCCTTTGTAGCCGTATTGGAAAATTTCGGGATGCAAAATTTCAGCCAAAATTTCGAGAGAATCTACCAGTCGTGGCCCTGGACGATTAAAGTAAGAATTGCCATCAGTGATGTAAACCCTACCAGCTTGCGTAGCGTGTAGTTTTTCCCACTCTGGACGTTTAGTTAACAATTTGGCTTCTTGGCGAGTGCGATTTAAATCAAAGCCACAAGGCATAAAAACAATGACATCTGGATTAGTTGTTAATAGTGTTTCCCACGGCAAGATAGGAGAAGGCTGACCTGTATAACAAAATAGAGACTGTCCTCCTGCCAAGTTAACTAATTCAGGAATCCAATTGGCGGCAACCATTAAAGGATCAGTCCACTCAATACATGCAACAGTAGGCTGTTCATTTAAAGAAAGTCCTTGGATTCTTTGCTGACAAATTTTGACGCGAGCTTCTAAATTTTCTAAGACTTTTACCGAATCTACCTCGAAGGCGTTACCGACTCGCTCAATATCAGCCCAAATATCTTGGAGAATATTGGGTTGTAAAGAAATAATCTGCGGTTTACTGTCAATGAGTGTAGCAACTGCCTTTTCAACTTCGTGTAAGCTGACAGCGCAAACATCACACTGGTCTTGAGTGAGAATGTGAGTAGGCTGCAACCGCTCTAAAACATCAGTTTTTATTTCATAAATACTGAGAGCAGATTGTAATAAATCGTTCACCTCATCGTTAATTTGGCTGCTGGAGGCATTGGAGTCTAAGCGTGCTTGGGTACAAACGGGGCGATCGAGGATTTCTGGAGGGTAATCGCATTCGTGCGATCGCCCCACAATAGCATTAACCAATCCTAGTGCCGCTAAAATCTCTGTTCCACCGGGAATTAGGGAAACAATTCTCACATTACTAACCGTCATCGCTCCACCTCCATAAAAGCTCGCATTACCTTAATATTCTCAAAATTTTAGTCATTAAGTATCTTTCTCTAGGGGAATCAACTGTGTTTTGGTAATCATATTGATTATCTGTGAAGTTGCTCCAGAACTTAGGGCTTATGCCCATTGCCTCAGCAAGCTTGATTTTGTACAGTTCCAAAAAAATGAATTAACATTAACACTAACCAACAAATTGGCTTACAGCCCTTTTCAAGTAATTAAACTACACCACTTCCTACTTCCCAAATCAAAACACTATACTACTTAATATTTGAGTGAAATTACTTGATAGTAGAATTCCTGTAAATGCTAATTATCCCCTGGCAAAAATTACTGGCATGAAGTAATAAAAGTGATTAGCAAAATATAGTTTGGAACTCGTTATCCAGAATCAGAAAAATTTGATTATAAAAAATATACTTTCCGGTTATGAAAAAGCATACCAAGTAATTGTAGTTATACAAAGACGGTTCTACTTTTTGCGTAGAACTGGAAAGCAAAATTATTTCTTCTTGAGGTCAAGTAATGCAGGTGGTGTCAGCTAGAGATATTACAGAGCAAAATCAGTCCCAAGAGGCTTTACAAATCAGAGAAAATAGTCGTCGAAAACAAAGCCAGACATTAGTACAACTGGCAAGAAGTAAGACATTTCAACAAGGCAATCTTAATGCAGTATTGAGAGAGATCACAGAAACTGCTGCTCAGACGCTCTTAGTCAAGCGAGTTGGGGTGTGGTTATATAATGAAGAACGCTCAAAAATTGAATGCATCGATTTATATGATGTAAAGACTAAGGAGCATAGCTTTGGTAACTCGCTTTCACAAGAAAATTATCCAGCTTATTTCCAGGCATTAGAAGAAGAACGTACCATTGCCGCAAATGATGCCAGAAATGATATAAGAACCCAAGAATTATCCGAGCCTTATCTTTGTATTTTAGGCATCACATCCCTATTGGATGCACCCATTTGGCTAGAGGGTCGTTTGGTAGGCGTAGTATGCCACGAACATATAGGTGAACTTCGCCAATGGACTTTAGAAGAAGAAACTTTTGCTGGCTCGATTGCAGATTTCGTGACTTTGGCTATAGAAGCAAGCGAGCGAAACATGGTACAGGAAGCACTGCGACAGAGTGAGGCGAAATTTCGGGCAATTTTTGAACGTTCTTCTATTGGTATTGGACTTATAGATATGAAAGCGCAGATAGTCGATACTAATCCGGTACTGTGCGAGATTTTAGGATACAGCCAAGAAGAACTATACGGTAAGCGCTTTACAGATTACATTTCCACGCAAAAGGGGGATTTAAAACTTTACAAACAACTGGTGTCAGAAATTGGCAAAAACTCAGGGAAAACTTCAAGGTTCGGCTTCCAAGTCTCCGAACTTGAGGAACAGGCTGTCGATAAACATCGCATTGAGGTGGAAAGACGCTGCTTACATAAAGATGGTAGCCTAGTTTGGACTCATATCTCTGTTTCTGTTATACCAGACAGCAATGGTGAACCTGAGTTTTTTCTAGCGATGATTGAGGATATTACTGAACGCAAGGAAACAGAATTGAAACTACGTGCCTCTCAAGAAGCAGCAGAAGCTGCTAGTCGGGCAAAAAGTGAATTTTTAGCAACCATGAGCCACGAGTTGCGAACACCTCTTAATGCGATTATGGGCTTATCGCAGTTGCTGCAACAAGAAGTAGTTGGCTCTCTCAATGAAAAGCAGAACGAATATGTAAGTTGTATATATAGTAGTGGTGAGCATTTGTTGGCACTGATTAACGATATTCTTGATTTATCGAAGGTAGAAGCAGGCAAAGAAGAACTGTTACTGTCACCTTTACCAGTATCTGATTTATGTAATTATGCCATCTGGACAGTGCGTGATCGCGCCTCAGAAAAGGGGTTAAAACTCACCTACAAAATTGACCTACAAGAGGATATTTGTATTGCTGATGAGCGGCGCATCAAGCAAATGCTACTCAATTTGCTCACCAATGCCATTAAATTTACCCCAGCCGGTGATGTATCGCTGGTAGTGAAAAAAGCACCTCAAGGAATAACCTTTACAGTTTCAGACACTGGAATTGGTATAGACCCAAATCAGTTTCAATTTCTATTTGAACCATTTAAACAGCTTGATAGCCAATTAAATCGGCAGTATGAAGGCACTGGTTTAGGTTTAGCTTTAACACGCAAACTAGCGCGTTTGCATGGTGGAGATTTAACTGTTACATCGACTTTAGGAGAAGGCAGTCAGTTCACTTTGTTTTTACCAAATCCAGTAATTTCGAAAGCAGTCGAGAATGAAAAGCATGAGGAAGATCAGGGAGATGAGGGAGAAGAATTTACTTTATCCTACTCCCCAGACATCCCCAAAAATAAAACTATTTTACTTATAGAAGAAGAGGAAAAAACTGCAACAGTTTTGCAAGACTATCTTCAGTCAATTGGCTATAAAGTCAAGTGGATAGATAATGAAAACGATTTTTTGAACCAGGTGCAAAGCCTCCAAGCAGATTTAGTTTTTTTTGATTTCCAGCTAACTAGAAAAACTAGGATCTTAAATTTGCTAAATCTTCTTAGACAAAAGCCTTCTTGGAAAGATACACCGATTGTAATAATGACTTTGAGCGAACCTATAGAAAAAGAAATTAATAAGTTACCAGGTAGTGCTAATGACTATCTTGTTAAGCCAATCCGCACAGTCCAGCTAGAGTCATTACTAATGCGATATTTGAGCTAATTTTACTATGAAATTTCTTGTTTATTGGTTAGGAAATTTCGTATTTAAAATCATTGTCAACTGCTGTGATTACCAGTTATTAAAATAAGCAGATTATTTAGACTATGAGATGTTTTTTCTCATTGTTACATGGCGAATGCTTGCTTCTTCAAATATTTCTCCCTCTTCTATAAAATCCAGTTTTTTGTATAAATTTATCACATATTCTTGAGCGTGAATCACAACTTGTGTAATATTTTTGTTAGCTATAATCTGTAGTGCCTTTTCCATAATTTTTGTACCAATACCCTGTCCTCTAGCTGTAGATAAAACTGCAAGCCTTTCTATCTTGGCAGTTTTATCTTCCAAGTATCTAATTCTGGCAGTACCAACAGCTTTTTCATTTAAATAAGCAATCAAATGCTCAGATATTGCATCTTTGCCATCAAATTCTAAAGCAGGATCTACATTTTGTTCATCCTGAAAAACTACTTGTCTAATTGCTTTAATTGTAGGAAAATCTTTAGACATTTCAGCAATTTTTATAGATAAATTACTCATCAAACTCTTTCTGTTGTTAGATTATAAAATAATTAGGATATATGGCAATATGCTTAGAATAGTGATATTCCGCCTCAGAATCTCACCCGAACCCGCTTATAAAAAACAGGGTTATTTTTTCTATTATAGGATCATAATGTCAGGACTAATTTTAGCTTATTCGTAGCCAAACCAAGGCATTTATCTACTTTTTATGGGAAAATTTGAATTGAATTTTAGGGGTCTAAATGTAGATTTTACATCACTTGTCTCTGAAAAATCATGTTAGTTCTATATACTCAAAATTTTGCCATATCTCAATTTAATTGTAAACTCGCTTTACTCACCTTGATGACCCAAGTTGTTTTGGCATAATCCTTATTTCTGTGGTTCTGATTAAATTCATCATTGAGACTTAATTGCAATCAATTTGGAATTAACAATTTCGAAAAAAGCCTTAACCTAAATTTGTACTAACTTTAACTCAATCTTTGCCTACGCTGTATGCCTTAGTAAGAAGATTGTGTAGTAACTCTGGTAAAATACTGTATTCCAATCGGGTTTTAGATGTATTGCTACCATTAACCCAGAGCTAGAAGTCAAGCTGGAGGTTCTTAGGAGTTGCTGTTTACTGCATTTAAGGATTGGAGATTCATGAAACTGCAACTGATCCAATTACATATACTCTGAACCAAATTCACTGGAGCGTAGACCCATGATAAGCACAAATGCTGTTTGCACGGAGGAAACCAGGTGTCTACGCCGACAGCATGACATTTGCATATTTTCTGTGGAGTTTTCTTAACTATTCTTGAGGAGTACAAATGCTTGAGGCTATCGCTGTTGCTTGGTTATTACTGTTTTTTGGTGATTTTCTATCTACATTTATTTACCACGTACCCGAGCATGTTTTTGGTAGCCTTCATTTAAAAACGCACCACTCCTGGAAAAAAGATTTCCGCCACTACGCTATTTTGACTTTTAATCCTCAAGTTCTTTTAGATGGTATCTTAGGAGCTTTGCCTTATGTACTCATAGCAGTAGTCTTGTGGTCTTTCTCTCCCATTGGCGTTATTTCGGGATTACTGCTTGGTCAGTTTCATGTATGGTGGAGACACATAAGTGTACTTGGTTGGCAAACTCCAAAGCCTATAAATATTTTATGCCAAATTTTATTTGTTACTACTCCTGAGAGACACTGGTTACATCATCACAAAACTAATTTAGGTTTCGGTGATATTTTTACATTCTTTGAACAACCTGCACAAATGTGGTTACGCTGGCTTCGGTTACTCAGACTTCGCTTTCGCTACTCGCGGATCTAACTGAAGCTACTACTTATCTCAATACTTTTTAAACGTACCAAAAGAAGTTGTGATCGCAGCTTCTTTTGGTACGCTATTTATCTTTTCAGAAAAATATATTATCAGGTAGTGGCAATTCATGAATTGCCCCTACTGTATGTGGCTTTGTGTAAGCCCTAAAAATAAGCGAGTTACACAAACAGAAGTATACCTTTGTAACGAAGTATAAAGGTATTTGCTAATGTTCAACTTCACTGTTATATCGCCAATATTTTTGGGAAAACTAGTCTTAATTAGTAAATTATTATATCTCTAGATTTTTATGATAATTTCTCTCTTTTCTAGAGAGGGCTGTTTTCCTTCTACCCTTCGGGTATCTCCTAAGCCCTTCGGGCACGCTTTGCGAACGGAGACGTTACGCGAACGCAGTCGCTCATGGGGAAAACCCCCAAGACCGACCTGTCTCACTTCTTGCCCTGTATTTCCTGTCTTCATTGATAAGATTAATCACCCAATTTGCTTGAATGGGGTTAATTTGCAACTTGCTGCTTATGAGGTGTTTTATGTCCCCAGTTAGCCTCAGAAAGATTCTCAACAAAAAAGAATTGCCATCTCTCCTTCATAATTTAGTCTACCAACTCAACATTGCGATTGATGTTGAACTCGTAGACGGCACAAAACTACTTAGCATTGGGGAGCAAACTACCGAAAACCGATATCCAATCGAGATGTCAGGAGAAATCATCGGTTGGGTTGTGGGAGGAGAACAGGCAACTCTAGTTGCAAATTTGCTCTCATTGTTGGCAAAGCAAGAAGCTGAGAAGAAAGTACTGGCCATAGAATTGCTAGAGCGATACCAAGAAATTGATTTGTTTGACGATATCTCGACTCAACTCGCAACAAGTTTGGATACGCGACAGATTGCTCAACTCGTGCTTCAAGAATTAAGTCGATTAATTGAATCGTCTGCGGGGATGATTCTGCTTTTGAGTCCAGATACAACTGCATTTGAAATCATTGCCGAATTTGGAGATTTTTTTGACGATAGCCACCCGGAACCAGGTAAGGGGATTATTGGCAACATTGTGCAATCCAACCGGGCAGAACTGATCAATGATGTGCAAACAGATCTTCGATTAGAGGTGAAAAAAAACGTTAGCGCCATGATTTGTGTACCGTTACGAGCCAAAGAGCGGGTACTGGGAGCGATCGCGATTGGGGCATCCAAAACTGAATCATACAAAGCCGAACACCTGAAACTTGTGAGTATCTTTGCCTCTCAAACAGCGATCGCCATTGACAAAGCTCTGCTTTACGAGCAAAGCACTCAAGCAGCAGTTCAGGCACAAGCTCAGACAAAAAAGCTTCAGCAAGCTCTTCATGAGCTGCAATTGGCCCAAACTCAGTTAATCCAAAGCGAAAAAATGTCCAGTCTCGGACAACTTATTGCCGGAGTTGCCCACGAAATCAACAACCCGCTTAACTTTATTTGCGGCAATTTAAAGTATGTTGCCGAATACGCCCAAAACTTATTACACCTATTGGAAAACTATCAGAAATTCCTACCTGTTGTCCCTCCAGAGTTGGAATCAGAGTTAGACAATATAGACCTGGAATTTATCATGCAGGATCTCCCCAAACTGCTAGATTCGATGAAACTGGGCACCGGTCGCATCGTAGAAATTGTCCAATCCCTGAAAAACTTCTCCCGCCACGATGAATCCGAAATGAAAGCCGTCAATATCCATGATGGTATCGACGGAACGCTAATGATTCTTCACCATCGCCTGAAAGCAGATATTCACCGTCCGGCAATTGAAATCATCAAAGACTATGCAAAACTTCCCCCCATTGAATGCTATCCCGGACAGTTGAATCAGGTGTTTATGAACATCCTGGCAAATGCCATTGATGCTTTGGAGGAGACAATGAGTAATGGGGAATGGAAAAATTCTCATTCACCTCATCTCCTTGTCCCGCCATCTCCTCACTCTCCACTCCCCACTCCCCAAATCACTATTCGTACCAAAGTTCTTGATCGCCAGTGGGCTGTGATTCGCATTGCCGACAATGGCCCAGGCATGAAGGAGGACGTTATCCACCGCATTTACGATCCCTTTTTCACCACAAAAGATATTGGTAAGGGAACCGGGTTAGGTATGGCAATCAGCTATCAAATTGTTGTAGACAAACATGGAGGAATGCTCAAGTGTCGTTCTCAACCAGGTGAAGGCACAGAATTCTGGATTCAGATTCCCTTAAATTGTGCAGTGGTTGCCCCTACTGAAGAAGAGAATTACACCTCTGCCTCGCCAACTGTCACAACGATATTACCCCATATACCCGATGCCGACGGCTTCATTCCATCAACAATTCCAATGCTCAAACCGACGGATTTACTGACCCGCCATACTCACTTGATCCAGCGACTTTCACAGCAAAATCCAGGTGTGGAAACTGCATCACCCGATGAAATTTACCAGATGTTCCAACGCCACCCAATTTCATTAAAGCTTTACGCCACTTTGTTGTCTTGGTTCTGTTGTTCTAACCCTACTTAAAATACGCCACTAGAGAAACCTTAACCATGTTTAAGCAACTTGATGATTACAATAGTCAGCTATTTGAAAAATGTCCTGTTGGCCTAGCATTGTGCCGAACAGATGGGACGCTAATTAATACTAACCTTGCCTATGCTGCTATTTTGGGGCGCACTGTTCCAGAAACCCTGAATCTCAGCTATTGGCAAATTACTCCTGAAAGCTATGCTGCCTCTGACCGAGCTACCCTAGAAAACCTAGAACAAACTGGTCGCTATGGGCCTTACGAGAAGGAGCTAATTCACAAAGATGGGCATCTAGTCCCGGTCAGAATCTCCGGGCTGATAATTGAGAAAGATGGCGAACGAATGATTTGGTCTAGTGTGGAGGATATCAGCGATCTTCGACTCGCCCAGCAGGAACGCCAACATACTGAACAAATCTTGAAACAGAGTGAAGCTCGATATCGCTCTCTAGTAACCGCTACGACACAAATTGTTTGGGTAAGCACACCAGAAGGAATTTGCATTGAACTAGCAAGCTGGATAGCATATACAGGTCAAAGTCTAGCAGAAGCGGCAAATGGAGGTTGGATTGATGCCGTTCATCCTGACGATCGCGATCGCACAGCCCAAGTCTGGTATACAGCTGTGGCCAAGTGCAGCATTTATGAAACAGAATACCGAATTCGTGGCAAAGACGGCAGCTATCGCCACTTTTCTGTCTGTGGTGCCCCAGTCTTGGAAGCAGACGGCGACGTTCGAGAGTGGGTTGGCACCTGCACCGATATTCACGATCGCAAACTAGGAGAACAAACTCTCCAACAAAACGAACAACGGTTTCGCTCTCTGGTGACTGCTAGCTCACAAATTGTCTGGGTGGCTACGCCTGAAGGACTGGCGGTAAGCCATGAAATGCCTACCTGGTTAGCGTACACAGGTCAGAGTGCAGAAGAAGTTGAGGGTTTGGGCTGGCTTGATCCGATTCACCCCGATGACCGTAACCGCACAGCCTTAGCCTGGAGTACTGCTGTGGCAAATAAGAGCCTCTTTCAAACTGAATACCGATTTCGTGGCAAAGACGGCAGCTATCGCCACTTTTTTGTCTGTGGTGCCCCCGTCTTAGAAAAAGATGGCAGCGTTCGAGAATGGATTGGTACTTGCACCGATATTCACGATCGCAAACAAGCAGAAGCCGAAAATCAACGTTTGATGGATATGTTAAATCATTCCAGTGATGCCATCATCGTTCGTGACATGAGCGACAAAATCTCTCACTGGAATCAGGGTGCCGAGAGACTCTACGGTTGGACGCGTGAAGAAGTAAAAGGCCAATGTATTCAAGCATTTCTCAAAAAAATCTTTCCAAAACCAAAAGAAGAAATCATCGCAGAGTTATTAGAGCAAGGTAATTGGGAAGGAGAAGTGCAACACCTCACCCATTTTGGCAAATTGATTATCGTCCAGAGTCGATGGACATTGCAACGAGACATCGACGGTCAGCCCTGCGCGGTGCTAGAAATTAATACCGATATCACTGCCCGCAAACAAGCAGAAATTGCTCTGCGGCAACTGAATCAAGAACTGGAAGCCAGAGTTGCAGAGCGGACAGCTGCCCTGCAAAATACCTTAGCAGAAGCACACGGATTAAATGCCATTTTAGATAACTTAGCAGACGGTTTATTAGTGGCAGACACCGTAGGACAAATTACCCACTTCAATCCTGCCTTTTTAGCTATGTATGAATTGACAGATACCTCTGTCAACGGTCACTACCGAGAACTGCCAATATCTGGTTTAGCAGAACTGGTTGCCCGAACTCAATCTCATCCCGGAGAGGTATTTTCTGCTGAAGTTGCACTGACGAAGGAACGCATTGGTCAGGCAGTGGCGACCGCTATTTTCAAAAAGACGGTGGAGCAAGAACCCCCTACCTGCTTCGGTTCTGCGCTGCTGATTCGGGATATAACAGCAGAAAAAGAGATTGACAAGATGAAGACCGACTTTATCTCAACGGTTTCCCACGAACTGCGAACACCACTAACTTCTGTTCTCGGTTTTGCATCAATTATTAAAGAAAAGCTAGAAACTGATGTGTTTCCAATAATTTCTACTGAAGACCGCAAGCTTCAAAAAACCATTAAGCGGGTGGCGGATAATCTCAACATTATTGTGTCGGAAGCAGAACGACTCACATCTTTGATTAACGATGTCTTAGACATCGCCAAGATGGAAGCAGGTAAGGTGGAATGGCAGATGCAGCCGCTCGATCCCAGCGAATTACTGGATTGGGCAACCAATTCTACCGCCGGGTTGTTTGAAACCAATGGCTTGCAGTTAGTCAGCGAGATTGAACCTGGACTGCCTCAGATAGTAGGCGATCGCAACCGTTTGCTGCAAGTTTTAATTAATCTGATTTCTAATGCCGTTAAATTTACCGAATCTGGTTGTGTTACCTGCCGCGTCAAACAAGGAGACGACGGTGTTTGCATCAGCGTCATCGACACAGGCATTGGTATTGCACCAGAAGATCAGCCAAAAGTGTTTGAGAAATTCCGCCAAGTTGGTGACACCCTCACCGACAAACCCAAAGGCACAGGGTTAGGGCTACCCATCTGTAAACAAATCATCGATCATCATGGCGGTAGAATTTGGGTTGAAAGTGAACCAGGGAATGGCAGTATATTCTCATTCATCATTCCCACCTACACCAGCGATCAAAAAACCACTACTAATCTGAATCTGGATACGCTAGTCAAACAACTTAAAGAACACGTCATTACCACAAACCCAGTGGTGAACAAAAACCGTAAAACCATTTTAGTTGTGGATGATGACGCTAACATTCGGGAACTGCTTCGTCAACAACTAGAAAATGAAGGCTACAACGTTCAGGAAGGAAAGGACGGCGTGGATGCAATTCATCAAATTAAAATAGCCCGTCCCGATCTGATTCTCTTGGACGTGATGATGCCCCAAATCAACGGTTTTGATGTGGCAGCTGTTCTCAAGAATGATCCTCAGACCGCAGACATTCCGATCATTATTTTGTCAATTATTGAAAACAAAGAACGGGGCTACCACATTGGTATTGATCGCTATCTCACCAAGCCCATTAATACAGAGAAACTCCTCAACGAAATTGGCTCACTGCTTTACCAGGGTACTTCTAGTAAAAAGGTATTAGTTGTAGATAAAAATGCATCAGCTTTAAAAACCTTATCCGATGTACTACAAGCTCAGGGATACAACGTGATTGAAGCCTCTAATCCGCAAGAATGCATAAATAAAGCTCTGTCAGCCAAACCTGACATGATCATCATCGATTCTATCTTCTCTCAAGAAGGTGATTTGGTGAAAACCCTACGGTTTGAGAAAGAGTTAGAAAATGTATTTTTTATTATGCTGTCTGAGCAGTAATCGTTTCTAATGGGAATTGGGAATGGGAGATGAGGAGAATAACCAGTACCCAATGCCCCCAATTCCCAGTGCCCAATGCCCAATTCCCAATCCCTAATTACTATGACTCATAAAATTCTGATTGTTGACGATGAACCCAATATCTTGATTTTGATGGAACAAGCCTTAGAAGCATTAGAAGACGAGGGCGTAGAACTTCTAACTGCTAGAAATGGAGAAGAAGCTCTTGAAACTATTAAAACTGAAAAACCAAATCTAGTTTTTCTCGATGTAATGATGCCTAAAATGAACGGTTTGCAAGTCTGCCACATTGTTAAACATGACTTGGAAATGACTGACATCTACATTGTGATATTGACAGCTAAAGGACAGGAATTTGATAAACAGAAAGGGATTGAGGTTGGTGCAGATTTATATCTAACTAAACCATTTCGACCCAAAGAAGTACTTGAAAAATCAAGGCAGGTGTTAGGATTTTGAGTAAAATTATCAATAATATTAAAGCTTACGTATTAACAAGAAATACCAAGTATAGATGATTTGAAAACAGTCTTCTTTCAGATGAATAATCGTTGATAGATGCTCAAACACACAAGGGCGGCACGAACAATATAATTTCTAACTCAGCCACTCTCTTATGGCTGAGTTAAAAGCACTTTCAATTGCCGACTACACGTAATAGCCCTTACGTGTAAATATTGGCTAAGTATACTGCAATTTAAGGTAAAAAATAGTTTAGCAATTATAAATAAAAATACTGTAAATATTCGAATTTTTTCCAGTTAAATATATCTAATATTCAATACTAATCTGTGTAAACTTATACAAGCTTTATCGGCTATTGCATAACATAGATTTACACGCAATCAATGCAAGAATATGAAAAAATTTCTGGGTGTTTTAATGGTTTCTAGTCTAGTAGGACTAGGAGCATTCTCTGCCGTTAACAAAGCTCAAGCCGCATCCCTGACAATCGATCCTACAGACACCTTTTTGAGAACCTACGCTGACACAACTTATTACCAAGGTGTGAATACTGTTGCTGGTAACACTAAAGCCATATCCCTAGCAGATTTGGGTTTTAAAGGTGGCGACTCAATCAGCCTGAATATTTCTGGTAAATTTAACACAAGTGTTTGGAGTCCAGGTCAAAGGAGCGACATGATAGGGGTATTCAGTACCTCAGATCAGCTCCTTGATAAATCTTCTAAACAACGTGTGGTTGATGCTGTAGCCCTCAATCAGCAAGATGCCAATCAATATGACTACACTCAGAACACGTGGACTTCTAAGACTTTATTTGATTCTACCGCCTCCCCAGGCTCTACCTTTGACCCTGGCAAAAATGCTTATATGTGCAGTGATACAACCCTGAGTGACCCTAACAGAATGTGCGGTCAACAAACATTATTTGATGGTGTTTTTGGTATCTTCGGTAAGACAACACTTACAATTCCCACCACAGCGACTTTTTTGTTCCTAGCTGTGAACGATGTTTTTTATAGTGACAATACTGGAAGTATATTGATAGATATTGACAAAACAGGAACTGTGGATAATCAGCTTTCAGTCCCAGAACCTAATACTGTTCTTGGTGTGCTGGCAACGATCGCACTAGCATTGAAAATGAAACGCAAGCAACAAATTGCTAAATAATCCTCTTGTGTCACTCTCCGAAAACTTTTGCCATACTGAAAAACCATATATGTCATAGGGGCAATACCCAACGATAAGCCGCTTTGCATCTACATAAATTGCCCCTACAGCGCAGGTCTATTTACCATCCAAAAATGATTAATAAAAACCTGAAATGACATACTTACCTTGATTCACACCATAATTATTTTGTGTAGTGCCTAAATCCTAGCTTTTTACCTGCGTAGGCGTAGCCCGTCGTAGACATCGCACTACTGGGAACAATCGGCACAAATCGGGTTACATTTCGTTAATGGATCAACGGTTAACAGTACTCATGTCAGGGTAGCGCTCACCTGCTGCGATACCTTTTGGTGCCACTGCTTCCAGTCGATTCAACTCTTCTTCAGTCAGGGTAATTTCGGTAGCTGCAACATTCTCCTCTAAGTAGGTACGGCGTTTTGTACCAGGAATTGGCACAATATCTTCTCCTTGAGCCAATAGCCATGCTAGTGCAAGCTGACTAGCAGTTACTCCTTTTTCGGTGGCAATTGCCTTCACTTGCTCAACTAATTTCAAGTTCTTATCAAAATTCTCACCTTGAAAACGAGGCGCATTTCTGCGATAGTCATCAGGTGCTAGATCGTCAAGTTTAGCGATCGCACCTGATAAAAACCCTCTTCCTAATGGGCTATAGGCAACAAACCCAATTCCTAATTCCCGCACGGTAGGTAAAATTTCATCCTCTGGCTCTCGACTCCAAAGAGAGTATTCTGTTTGAAGTGCCGCAATGGGGTGAACTGCCACAGCCCGCCGAATCGTCGCCGGAGCAGCCTCTGAAAGCCCTAAATAACGCACTTTTCCTTGCTTTACTAACTCTGCCATTGCTCCTACAGTATCCTCAATGGGTACGGTTGAATCTACCCGATGTTGATAATAGAGGTCAATCACTTCCACTCCTAGACGTTTGAGCGAGGCATCACAAGCTTGATGGACATATTCGGGTTTGCCATTAACTCCTTTAAAACCACCATCTTCAGTGCGGACATTACCAAATTTGGTTGCTAATACTACTCGATCTCGACGATCTTTAATTGCTTTGCCTACTAATTGCTCATTAGTAAAAGGCCCATACATATCGGCAGTATCAAGAAAATTAACTCCAAGTTCCAATGCTCGATGAATTGTAGCGATCGCCTCATTTTCATCACGACCACTATAAAACTCAGACATTCCCATACAACCAAGTCCGATAGTTGAAACTTCTAACCCAAGTTTCCCTAGTTTTCTGGTTTTCATCAAATAGTCTCCTAGTCAGTAATTGGTCAGAGAAAATCAACTCTTTCAGCATTATCCCTTTCCCTATCATCTAGCCATCTACACTTAGAAGTATTTCCTGAGAAAAGTAATTAAAAAATATATTTATCATCGAACTTACGCAAAACCTTAGCCAAAAAGAAAGATTTTTTTCTTAGGGCAATTCATGTAGACGCATTCGCAAAGCGTCTCGTAGAGAAGCAGATACTCCACAAGTTCTCCAACGGAGTAACCGTAGGGTATCGCCCTCCCGCGCGTGTAATTTTGCGTAAATCCTATAAACAGACAGAATTGATTCTGACCAAAAAAGCCCATAGTCCAGTGATAACGAGTCTGCTTACCCCTGCTTATTTAGAAGATAATTATGGGAAACCTTAATTTGTGAGAGCGAAAGGCTTTTGCCAGAAGGAACTAGAATTAGGAAACACCTAGCTGGGTTCTTCTGAATTTTGAAATTAGGAGTGCATGTGTGCCAAAATCCCCTAAATATTTGCTGATTGGATCAACCGAGACTTACAGCGGTAAATCTGCAACTGTTCTGGGTTTGTCTCATCAGCTACAGCAAAAAGGACTGGATATTACCTACGGTAAACCGCTTGGTACGTGTCTAAATTCGTCTAGTGGAACCGTAATTGAGGAAGATGTCCAATTCATCGCTCTTAGCCTCAATTTGCCGGAAAACCGTGTTGCACCTACAATGCTGGCTTTGGATGAACTCAATGTGCAAAAGCGCTTACGGGGGGAAGACAAAACCGATTATCAGCAGTCCCTAATACAGCAATATTTACAAATGTCCCAAGGAGATTTGGTATTACTGGAGGGGCCTGGTGATTTTTCCGAAGGCAATTTGTTTGACTTGTCTTTGCTGCAAATGGCTGAAGTATTGGATGCTGGCGTGCTGTTAGTAAGCCGCTATAAATCGTTGCTTTCGGTTGAGGCGCTATTGGCTGCTAAAGGGCGTGTGGGCGATCGCTTGATTGGAGTTGTGATCAATGATATCCCTGTCACCCAACTAGAAGCGGTTAACACTCTCTTGCGTCCGTTTTTGGAACAGCAAGGGATTCCCGTGTTAGCTATGCTGCCGAGTAGCGATTTGCTCCGCAGTATTAGTGTTGGCGAACTCGTGAAGCAGTTAAAGGCTGATGTTCTTTGTCGCAACGATCGCATGGATTTGTTGGTTGAAAGTCTGGCAATTGGAGCAATGAATGTCAACTCTGCTGTCAAGTATTTCCGTAAACGCCGAAATATGGCAGTGGTGACAGGAGGCGATCGCGTAGAAATTCAGCAAGCCGCTTTGGAAACTTCTACCCAATGTTTAATTCTCACCGGGCAACTACCACCGCCGCCATTCATTCTCAGTCGTGCTGAAGAACTAGAAATTCCCATTTTATCTGTTGACTTAGACACTCTCACCACTGTAGAAATTGTTAACCGTACTTTTGGGCAAGTCCGTCTCCACGAGCCGATTAAGGTTCAGTGCGTTCGCCAGTTAATGTCTGAGCATTTTGACATTGACCGCTTGTTATCGAAACTGGGTTTAACTCCCGCAGCAGCATTGTCTTAGCCTCATCAACTCAAATAATTGAGATCATCAATGCTCAGTTATCAGTTAGGAGGCTGTAGTACTGGTAAAGGCATAACCGGCTCGTTGTCACCTCCCAGGCGACGACGGGCTGTTTTCCTCCGCCCCATAGCTGGGACGTGCTTAGTTGCAGCAGCTAATCCAAAAACAGGTATATTTCCGTAAATCGCTTCAGACCTTCCCGGCTCGATTAAATAAGTTTCGTGCCAAATAGCAACACTACCATCAGTACCAATGGCTCGATTAAACTTCTGCCAAGCTTTTAGGTGTGCATAAGCTGGATTTCTGGCAAAACGCTCCAAATCCTCAAGCGATTATTGAACCAAACAGTCGAAAAATTGTAGCAATGTCTAACTCAAGTTTTCCTCGCATCTACACGCTGTTTGGTAAAATATCTGGGTCGTTTAATCGGATTATGTCTATCTTTGAGCCAATCAACAGACCTTATTAACCTAGACACATTAGCGCAAGAACTGGCGACCATCCAGCAAACGGGTTCTAAAAGAATCGCCTTGTTGGGTTCTCGTCACGTTCCGATTACGCACCAGAATCTTATTGAAATGATGACTTATGCCCTAGTTTTATCGGGTAATCGCATCATTACTTCTGGTGCTACAGGTACAAACTCAGCGGCCATCAAGGGAGCAACGCGGGCTGATGC
The DNA here is from genome assembly GCF_009873495.1 of Nostoc sp. ATCC 53789. Classification (GTDB taxonomy): domain Bacteria; phylum Cyanobacteriota; class Cyanobacteriia; order Cyanobacteriales; family Nostocaceae; genus Nostoc; species Nostoc muscorum_A. Next base: position 3,632,201 of record NZ_CP046703.1, read on the forward strand.
AAATTTGTTGACGGTGATTTTACCTCAAAGCCTGGAACGCCAGCCTTTGGAATCGCGCCAGCAACTAGAACAGGTAATGCATTTAGTGGAAAATCCCAGTAATGATAATCTGTCTCTTGCTGAAGCTAGTTACTTGTGCAACAAGGAAATTGTCTCCCGTTGTCAGCAACTGATCTGTTTTGCGTTTCACGACAGCCGCACCCTGTTGCAAACTTGTCAAGATGCAGAAGAACAAAGAAAAGTGGTAACGCTTTTCTACTTTGATTAGTCATTTGTCATTTGTCTTTTGTCATTTGTATTTGACTCATGACCAATGACTGATGACTGATGACTAATAACCAACAACAATAAGTAATGATAATTTTTTTGTACTCGATTGCTGCTGCTGTCGTTCTGATTTACCTGCCATTTTTGGTAGTAGCTTATGCCCGTGTGCGTATTGGCAAGGAAATGCTTGCTACTCCTCGCGCCATGTTGGATAAATTGCCGCCTTATGCCCAACGAGCTACTTGGGCACATCAGAATACCTTTGAAGCCTTTATGGTATTTGCCGCAGCCGCATTGATGGCTTATGTAACTGGTGTAAATTCCTCTACAGCACAAGTGGCTGCGATCGCCTTTGTGGTGGCTCGTTTCCTATACTCGATTTTTTATATTTTGAATATACCCCTTTTGCGATCGCTCATGTTTGCCATTGGTATGCTTGGCTCTACCACTCTCATCTTCTTGAGTATTATCCAAGCTACTAATTAAGCGGGGAATGGGGAATGGGGAATGGGAAAAATTTTTCCAAAATCCAATCCAAAATCCAAAATCTAAAATCTAAAATGTTTTATGGCTTCTACATTTTCCTTTGACATTGTTAGCGACTTTGACCGACAAGAGTTGGTTAACGCCGTCGATCAAGTGATACGAGATATCAAAGGTCGTTACGACCTCAAAGACACTCAAACTACTGTCGAGTTGGTCGAAGAAAGCATTAACGTTAGTACTGACAGCGAGTTTACGTTAGATTCTGTACATACCATCCTGCGAGAAAAAGCCGCCAAGCGTAACCTCTCCCAGAAAATCTTTGATTTTGGCAAAGTTGAATCAGCTAGCGGTAATCGCGTGCGTCAAGAAATCAAACTCAAAAAAGGCATAAGTCAAGAAATCGCCAAACAAATTTCCAAATTGATTCGAGACGAATTCAAAAAAGTACAAGCCTCAATCCAAGGTGATGCTGTGCGGGTTTCTGCCAAATCTAAAGATGACTTACAAGTAGTAATGCAGCGCCTGAAACAAGAAGACTACCCAGTTGCTTTGCAATTTACAAATTATCGTTAAAAGATTCGTAATTCGTAATTTCATTCTTAATTACGAATTACGAATTATTCTAACCCTGTCCGCCAATACTTTTTTGAAATGCCGGACGCTCAGATAACTGCTTGATATAGTTCAACACCTCTGGGTAAGGGCTGAGGTCTAGCTTCAGCATGATGGGAATATAACTCAGAATAGAACCCACTCCCACATCAGCAACAGTGAACTCATTACCCAGCAAAAAAGGCTGCTTACTGAAAATTTCATTTAACGCATTCAACAAGCGAGGCATTTCTCGCTCCCGATTTGCTTCTACAAAAATCCCTGTAGCTAGGGTAGAATTGCCAAACAACACCCACTGGGAAAATACAGCACGTTCCTCTAATGAAAGTGGACTTTTACTGTACTTCTCGGCAAGATACAGCAAAATTGCCCCAGATTCCCAAAGCTGAAAATCCCCATCAACAATTGCTGGAACTTTACCAACTGGGTTAATTGCCAAATATTCAGGCTTGAGGTGTTCACCCGCCTGCATATCGAGTTTGACGAATTCGTAAGGAACTTGTATTTCCTCTAAATACCATTGAACAATTGAGGCTCGACTACGAGCGCCACCGTAAAGTTTGAGCATAATTACTTAAAGAACTTTGTGAGTGTGAGAATGCTGTTTAACGTTATCTTCTTTTGTTACAACCCTAGCGGCATTTAGCACCCGTTTGCGCTCAATTGAATACTTAAATTCACTGTAGTTTGTGCCTAATGGAATTAGGGATTTTGCAGATTCACGGCGCTTGTATGTACGAGCTGCTGCAAATACTCGCGGCACAAATTCCTCTCCAAACTGAGCCGACTCTGGGAAGCCATCTGGCAAGAATTGTGAATCGCCATCCAAGACAGATGCCAAAGTTGTTGCATGAGCCAGCTTATAGGAGGTAGGAATGCCTTTTAAAAGCGCTTCCAAAGCCGCAGAAGGAATCGGTTCTATGACTTCGATTTGATAAACTTCTCCATCTTCTTTGACGAAGCAGGTTGCCAAGCCGAGAACAATGTAGTCATCGGTTGCTAAATCAGGGGCATTGGGATAGGAAATTGCAGTTGTCATCAGAAAATTTCTCAAAACTTAAAAATTAAATCTAGATGCTGGGGCATTGGGCATTGGGCATGGGGCATGGGGCATTGGGCATTGGGCATTAGTTATTTATTCTTTCTCCCCCTGCTTCCCCTGCTCCCTCATCTCCCTTGTCCCCCTCTGCCCCTCTCCCCTCTTTCTCATCTCTAAAAGAACGGCTTGTTGGCATTCTACCAATTTGTCGCTCTCACTACCTGACTAGTCTTTGAGATTGACATCTACTATTTCTGGAATTGACCTCTGGGATCAAGTATCCATCATTAGGTTTGAGGAGCAATTGTTTATTTAGGACGTGTCGTATATTTTTCTTGTGCGGCTAGGTAAAGTTCTCTCTTTAGATGGCTTTTTTGTAACCCTAAATACCTTACAAATAGACACAGTGGTAAAAGCACTACCGAGCAAAAACTAGAATTTAATTTTACAAAGCAGGGATTTCAGGCAGGGAAAGATGAATATTCACTCATTTTTAGCTGACGATGACCAGCAAAGAAAGCAATATAAATGTGTTTTAAATAATACAAGTAAAGTCCAAGAAGACAGGAAAAACGATCGCAGCGCATCTACTTTAGGGAATAACTACTTACGCTCTTTTGCTTTGAAGTCGGCTCAAAAAGGTGACTATGCTGAGGCGATCGCACTTTTAAGCCAACTAATTTACCGCCGTCCGCACAATGCCGTTGATTACAACAACCGGGGACTAATTTATTTCCAAAGTGGTGAAAGGCAAAAAGCGCTTTACGACTATAACACCGCCCTGAAACTTAATCCCCATTTGGCTAGTGCTTATAATAACCGGGCAAATTACTATGCAGCTTGTGGAGAATTAGCAACAGCACTTGCCGACTACGATCAAGCCATTGATTTGAATCCTGGCTATGTTCGGGCGTGGATTAACCGAGGCATTACCTGGCGTGACCTGGGGCGATACGAGGAGGCAATTGAGAATTTTGAGTTAGCACAGCTTTTCGGTCAACTAGAAGGTCATATCTGGGCTGAACGCGGCAGAACTTACCATCTTTGGGGTGACTGGAATTGTGCGATCGCTGATTATCGTCGTGCCCTCACCCAACTGCCTGCTCTCGAAACAACTAGGGACTTTACTGGTTCTCACTTGCGTTTACAAATCGAAAATTGGCTAAACGATTTGTTATCTCCTGAGCATCCTACTGCCTATTTGGTAGATTAATTCTTAAGTAAGTCGGCACAATAAAACCAAATTGCGTGAAGAAAAGTAAACAAGGCTCAAGCCCTTTTTTTACTGCTCCTTGTCCCCTGGCTGATCCCAAGGATAATTATTTACGCCGACCTACTTACTGGGAATTCAAAATTCAAAATAATTGATTAAATTTTGAATAGGATTTTACTAATAGATGATCACTACATAGCTATTCAAACATTAGCTATTAACCATTATTTATTAGCAATAATATAAATTAGCACCCGGTTTTTACGTAGCCAAAATCACAAGAAACCTAAATAATGCCAAATTCGCCATTTAGCTTAAGGTGATGACTCTGTTTGTTCATCTTCTCTAAGATCCTTATTCATCAACACGACCCGACGCTGATTAGGAGCAAATCGGAATCCTTGTTGTTGCATAATTCTTCTAGTTTGCTGAGGATCGAAGTTACGGCTAAATTCCACCTGTAAACCATCGACATGTACTTCCATCAACTTGACTTCAGTATTAATTTCTCGCAACTTTTCTTGCTGTAACCAATGATGGGGTAAAAGTTGTGCTAAAGCAGATGCTGCTACGGCTGTAACTACAAGATTAACCGCTATCTTGGCTGTGCTTTCTAGTGCCATCACCTGGTAAGAACGTTGACGAAGATGCCGCTTTGGTCGAGGAATGGCCCGGCGTTTTTGTATAGGTTGTAACGGTGGTCTGGAGGGTTGAATCGCGTTCATGATGCTAAGAGATAACCTCGCTTAGTGAAGGTAAGCACTGTAAAAGCCCTCTGGCGATAATTACTGCTTGATTTAGCTGTCATATTACTTCATTTTTTTGAAATAGCTACAAGTGTTGCACCAGTTAAAAAATAACCTGGCTTACGTAAGTGCTAGTTTCTTCGCTACTGATGGCATAACGCCAAAAGAAGAAAGGAAATTGCACCCCGTACTGCCAGGATTATTAGCTTTTCAACTGTGTCACATCGTAGCCTTATTTGTAAAGTTCTGTGGCTAATCGCCAAGCTAGAACTCCTGGAATCAGCGCTACAACTAGAGCGATGTAGACTTGAGTGTCTGAGATGGAAGATATCTGAGCGATGTACAGAGTATCTAAGATAGGCATGGCTGAAAACCTCCTAACCTGAATAGATTTTGAACAGTTCGTTTACTACTTTTCCTTGTTTTGCCAGAATTGTGGAATATCTTGTTACAAGATGCAACAAAAGCAGTTATTAGTCAGTAGTCCTTATTTATTCTCTATTAAAAAAATTTATAAAAATTATGAATTTGTATTTGGGTATCGACTTCGGTACATCTGGCGCACGCGGCGTGGTAATTGACGAGGAAGCCTATTGTATTCAGGCTGAGGTGAGATATCCCTTCCAAGACTCAAAAGCCACCGTTACGCCAAAAATTTGGCAGGAGGCTTTGTTTCTACTGCTGGAACATATACCTGACCAATTGCGGCGAAAAATAAAAGCGATCGCCATTAATGGTACTTCTTCGACCGTCTTGCTTGTTGATGCTGCTGGCAATCCAACAGACGCACCAATGATGTATAACGATGCGCGGGGATCATTGCTGCTAGAGCATTTGAGGAGTATAGCACCCCCAAATCATACCGTGTTGAGTGCCACCTCCAGCCTAGCGAAACTTTTGTGGATGAGGCAATTACCCTCTTTTAGTGAAGCTAGATATTTTCTACATCAGGCAGATTGGCTGGGGTTTCTCCTACATGGACAGTTGGGAATTAGCGATTACCATAATGCTTTAAAGCTGGGTTATGACGTGGAAGAGTTGAAATACCCAGAATGGCTAGAAAAACTGCAAATACCGATTCAGCTACCCAAAGTTTTAACTCCTGGTACTCCCATTGCCGAATTACGTCCTGAAATTGTGGATAAGTTTGGTTTTAGCCGTGATTGTCTGGTATGTGCAGGTACGACTGATAGTATCGCGGCTTTTCTCGCCAGTGGTGCAAAATTACCTGGTGAAGCCGTGACTTCCTTGGGTTCAACATTGGTACTAAAGTTATTAAGTCGTACCCGTATAGAAGATGCCAGATATGGAATTTACAGCCATCGGTTGGGTGATTTATGGCTGACTGGGGGTGCTTCTAATACTGGAGGTGCAGTACTTAAGCAATTTTTCACCAACGCTGAGTTAGAAAGCCTTAGCCGTGAGATTGATCCATCAATTGCCAGCGAGTTAGATTATTATCCGTTGTTGAAGGTAGGCGATCGCTTTCCAATTAATGATCCCAATTTAGCCCCACGTTTGTCACCACGCCCAGATAACCCAGTGGAATTTTTGCATGGGTTGTTAGAAAGTATTACCCGCATAGAAGCACGAGGGTACGAATTATTACAGCAAATGGGAGCAGACAAGTTAAGCCGTGTTTATACTGCTGGCGGTGGTGCGGCTAATGATACTTGGACTACGATTAGAGCGCGTTATTTGCAGATTCCTGTAGTAGCCTCAGTGTATACAGAAGCTGCTTACGGAACGGCGCTGTTGGGTATGGAAGGCGTGAAAAAGAGTAACGTGTAACTATCTTTTCGTAGATATCTTCTAAATCAGTATCTATCCCAGTGACAATCGACATATCTCAGACCATACTGGGATGATTAGATACCGGACTATAGATTCCAGGTTAATGATCTGGGCAGCTATTCGGGGATGGGTGCTTCGCCACAAGCGAATGTCATCTATCCCCTTTACTAATTATCGGTGTGAGTTCTGAGGGATTAGGAGAAAAAGGTTTTTTAAGAAGGTTTGACCTGTGCGATCGAGATTATCATCTAGGGATAAATGTGAGGCTACGGACTCGAATTTGATCGCTTTTAATATTTAGTGGGTGTGTCAAGTCTTTGGGGTATATCAAAAAGGCTTGTTCGCATTTTGTTGTGTTGGCGTAGCTTAAGGCTAAAATGATGCGACCAAATTTTAGTTTGATTTATAGATGATACGATCGCAGTAAAAGTACTTTAGAGAACTATGACAATAAAAAAGCGCATTGAGCTTAATCAAGGATGCTTCCTTAATCCGGCAAATAAAAAGATAGTTATCAATTTAGCAAGTAAAGATATTTTAAATTTAATCACACAAGAATTAAAAACTCGTTATTCCCCAGAAACTCAAAAGCAAGCACTTGAAGAGCGTTCTCAGTTGTTGCCGAATTTCGTATTTCAAGAATTATTAAAACGTCAAGAGGAGCTAGTAAACGTTAACCCAGATACTTTAATAGTGGTTAACTGTAAGATCACAGAAGCAGAAGTCGATGAGTTAGAATTTAATTTAAGTGTCGAAGCATATTTTGTAATTGGAGATACAACAGGTCAAAATCATTTTCGGGCTAATAGGATAGTACTTTGGTCGAATATATGGAGTGATGATGAACAAATCCTTATCGATTTAGAAGATGAACTAGGCAAAGAATTCTGGACAAATTATCAAATTCAATTACTCTTTGATGAAGAGAATCAGCAAACAATTGAATTAGAAGTATCACAAACAGATGATTATGCAGCAAGATTGGAATTTTCTCCATCTCTTCAAAAGTTTTTACCATCCATAGTTCCCTTTACGGATAATGAATTCTAAAAATTCTTCTCCGCGCTGATTATCAGCCAATCAATCAGAATGGTAATCCCGGCTCTTCAAGGCTGCAAATGAGTTATTTACGATTGGCTGGTGGTTTTATAAGTAATAAAATATCGTATAAATCACTGCTGTCTTCAAACAGTCAAGGTAATGCGATGATTTTGCTGAATTTAGAAATCTGGGAGAAATTGTTTCCAAAATACCACCTACGACTTTAGAGTGTTGAAATAACTCAAATAACTATTTATCTGAAGGCGAGGTATGACAACAAACTTTAGTCGGCGTGAATTTATCTTGTTTGGTTCAGCCGCGTTTGCTACCAGCTTAGTGGTACAAGCTTGCAGTAATAAGCCAACGGCACCAACAGCGACAACAACAGGTGGTACTGAAGGGTTTAAAATAGCGATCGCTCTCCCTGGGATGATTACTGACAAAGGCTGGAATCAATCTGGTTATGAAGGAATCAATCTAGCAAAACAAAAGCTAGGTGCAGAAACCGCCTATGTAGAAAAAGTAGCACAGGCAGATCAGACAGAAGTATTAACAGATTTTGCTCGTAAAGGCTACAATCTCATCTTCGCGCATGGCGGACAATTTGATGCCGCAATTGAACAAGTCGCCTCACAGTTCCCCAACACATTTTTTGTGGGAATAAATGGTAATCTCAAGGGTGAGAATATTGCTTCTTTACGAATAGATCATCTACAAGCTAGTTATTTGTGTGGCATTATCGCTGCTTATGTCACTAAATCTAATAAACTAGCTTATATTGCTGGAGAGAAGTTTCCTGCTACCGAGGGAGAACTGCGGGGATTTGAATTAGGAGCAAAGTCTGTTAAACCAAATATCCAAATTACCTCTACTTTTACAGGTGATTGGGATGATGTTTCTAAAGCGAAGGAAGCAACTCTGGCATTAATTTCTTCTGGGGCTGATGTCATCTATCAATGGTTAGATAATGCTTCAGCCGCAGTTTTACAAACAGCAGGTGAAAAAGGAGTATATGCTTTTGGTAACACCAAGGATCAATTAGACGTTGCACCAAAAGCTGTTTTAACCAGTGCTGTCAAACGCTTAGATTTAGCCATAGCTTATATAGCAGAATTAGCCAAGCAAAAACAAATCAAAGGACAAATATATACAATTGGTTTAGAAAGACCAGATATATTATTTTTAGGGAAATTTGGAGAAATCATACCGGAAGCAATTAAGCAAAAGGTATTGAATGCAAAGCAAGAAATTGTTAATAAAAAAATCGTTTTTGAAGACTGCAAAGAGGCTGGTAAGGATACACGCTGCTTGAAGAAAGCAACAACATAGGTTGAGTAGACTACTTTGATAAAGATGGATTGGAAGGAATGCAAGTCCTGCTTTCTTTGGTTTCCCTTATTTTTGGTCTACAGTTTGAATTGTCAGCATTTGAGGGGGTGTAGCATCTGGTGGGTAGAGAAAATCTACTTTTACCATTCGCAGCTGGCCTGGAGACATTTTTAATTGAGCAAGCGGTTCTCCCATCTGTCCCCGTTGTTGAACTAAATGCCAATATTGGGTTCTGGGTAAGCCATTATCGTCATTGTAGCGAATACGAACTGTGCCACGAAAAAAGACGGATGGTTGGGGTGGTGAAAAAAAGCGAAGTCCAGGTTTACTTAAGTCGTCTTCTTTAATAGGTGTTTGAAAAAGCACATTTACAGTTTGTGGTTTAGCGGTATTGTTGATTAATGGTAGCGAGATGTTATATTCAATGCCGTAATTGCCATGAGCTTCGTAAGCAGTACCAGGATAACGCACCGCGAGTTTGGCAGTTTGGTTTTGTCCAGTACCCATTTTGCCTGCTAAAAGGGTACTTAAACCGTATGAAAAAGCTTGTCCTGAAGCAGGAATTGTCAGGTATGAACTATTGGAGTCGGTAACTTGTGCTTGCCAACGAGAGCCGACAGCTACCGCTGCTACCCGACCGTAAATTTCTGCTGTCGCTGTAAGATTATTTGGAGGACTAGGGGCAGGTTCACGCGGCCCTGCAAAATCACCATTTTCTAACAAGTTTTCCCATTCTTTTAAAGTGGGCGCTCGTTCAGTAGCATCTGGATTGGGTTTGGCAAACATAGCTAGGTTTGCCATATAAACTGGACTATCACTGTACAAACGCAACAAAGTAGAACGTCCATTTAATGGCGGTTTTAAAGGACGCACAGGAATTGGATGATTCATTAACATCCGGCTTTGTTTTGGTGGAATTACCAACTGGGCTGGCCATCCTGACTGCCGTTTTCCTCGTAGCACATCATTCATGACGCGATCGCCAGGCCCAGCATAAATGTTTCCCGAATTATTTGACTGTATGGGGGGAAGTTTGAGAAAAGGTGCATCAGGTTGACTAACATAACTGGCTGCTTGCAATATATTTATAGTTGCAGGGCGATCGCTTGGATTGTAAACAATTACCCCCAAATAAAGAGTCCGCAAATCATTTGGAGTCTCAATGGCTCGAGCAATATGATGAGAAAACAAATCAAAGCGTCCCTTCCATAGAAAGTTCAGGTGTGCGCTTGGCACTTTTTTGCCTTGAGGAGGAAATGTAGAGAGCAAAATACCTTCACTCTGAACTACTTCTGGGTTATTACTGTTAAATACTGGTATTGCATCAAGATGCCCAGGTAAAGGTCTTGTTTGTTGGGGAATGAAGATTTCCTGGGGTTCAGATGCTGGAGAAGGTGCTGCTTGAGCCAAAAGCAAATAGGAAATAAAATTAAGCATTTATTCGAAAAGCAATTTATCGGTGAAGTTAAGAATACAGCATACTTGTACTAATTCTGTATGATGTTGCGCTTTATTCACCTATGCCACATAAGTAAAAATTTTTATGTTGACATTGAATTAAATCCAATACCTGTGAATGAAATTATCAAGTTGCCTTTGAGGAAAGAATTTCTCAATTTTTGTTCAATGTTACCCGGAGGATAATTTATCGGAGTCTGGAGGCTCTCAAAAGCATTGCTTTTAACTCTCCTGTTGGGGATAACCGTTTTTCTCACGTTTGAGGCTTTCTTCTAAGGCTTGAATTTGTTCACGACGAGCTTCCAATTCTAAGGAACGCCTGGCTAAATCTTGGTTTTGCAACGTCAAGGATTGCCGCCAATGTTCTGCTCGCTCGGCTTCGTGCTGCAAAAACTCTGGGGTAATGCCGATAGTGAGGTAGTTTTGTACCAAATGGAGTACCCAGTTGGTAGCGTCTTCTATTCTTTCAATGTCGCCTGTTGAGGAAAGTTCTACTAAAACAAGCAAGTTCTCACTCATGTTCTTTCCCTTTCCTAGCAGAATGAAAGCCTCTTCTGGAATTATCGCCCACAAGTTATCAGCTTCTTGACGCGCCAACAAGCGTAACTGGTGCTGGTCTAAAAAATCGTTTTTACGCACCTGGGCTAGATATAGCATGAGGGTCGCTTCGCTCCAATTAAAAATTAAAAATTAAAAATTAAAAAAATTTAATAAAATAATAAGTCCCAGAATTGATATTTGGATCTTGTTAATTGGTAATGGGTAATTGGAATTATTAACACTCCCATTACCCATTACAGTTATCCTAGGCCACGCAGGCTATGCCTACATTAACCCCTTAAGGCGTACGCGCAAAATTTCAGCTTGCTTTTGTGCTTCTGCTAAGGCATCTCGCGCCCCTTGTACCACGTCGGCTCTAGCTCTATCTACGAAACTAGGATTGTTTAATCTGGTACTCAGGGATTGAACTTCGGCTTCAGCTTTACTCAAGCTTTTTTCTAGCTTGGCACGTACAACTTCAATATCTACCACACCGCTTAGAGGAATTAGCACTTGTATTGTACCAATTACACCTGCGATCGCATTTTCTGGTTCTTGTGGTTGTTCTAATTCTCTCTGCGGGAAAAAGCGTCCCCATAACCTAACTCTCGCTTGAGCAGTGAGTAAATTTTGGCTAACAAACCAAGCTGTGTAACCAAAACCAACCAATTCAAAGAAAGTTCCGACGATGGGAATGTCATCGATGGCATTTCCCGCAGCTAAACCCAATCTACCAAAGACAATGGCCACAAGAATTAAGCCAATTATCTTCAAACCCCTCTGAGGTTTCTTAACAGCAACAGTTTGGCTTTTTTCTTTGTCAGTAATGGTTAAAGTCTCAACCTTCGCCAAATCTTTAATATAAGACTGTCCAGCAGTGAGAATTTCCCGCTCCTTTTCACTTTCAGTTTGCAAATTCGCTGTTACTTTTACCCCTGGCTTAATATCCGCTTCTGCGCGCAAATTCCGAATTGTGCGGATAGTAGCAATCAGTAATTCAAACTGTTCTTCTAAGGCTGAATTAATTAAGTTTACATCTACCTGGGGATAGATTTGTAATGGTAAAGTTTGCGGGGAATCTGCTGGTTGTTGGGTGAGAGTTTGCCAAATTTCTTCGGTAATATGAGGCATCAACGGATGAAGCAGTTTTAAAATTCCTTCTAATATGTAGCCGAGGGTTTGCTGTGCTACCCGCCGCGATACTGGATCGGCATCTGCTTGCAATCTGGATTTCACCAGTTCAATATACTGATCGCAAAAATCACCCCAAATAAACTCATAGAGTCCTTTTGCTGCTTCCCCTAACCCGTAATTATCGATGTAATTGCTGGTTTGTTTGATAACTTGATGATACCGCGAGATAATCCAGCGATCGCTCAATTCTGTGGCTACTGGGTTCCCCAATTGTTGCGGTGTCTGTCCATCCAAATTCATCATCACAAAGCGGGCAGCATTCCACAACTTATTTGCAAAGTTGCGTGATGCTTCTACAGATGCCGATTCATCCTTTTTGCGATCGTATTCTAAGCGGATATCTTGACCAGCGCCAGCCACTTCTCTAATTAAGGTATAGCGCAGGGCATCAGTACCATATTTGTCAATTAATAACAATGGGTCAATACCATTACCTTTGGTCTTTGACATCTTCTGACCTTTTTCATCCAGCACCAAGCCGTGGATGTAAACCGTTTGGAAAGGCATTTGCTGCGTAAAATGCCCAGCCATCATGGTCATTCTGGCTACCCAGAAAAAGATGATGTCAAAGCCTGTTACCAAAGTAGTAGTCGGGTAGTAAGTTGCTAAATCCTGAGTTTGTTCTGGCCAGCCTAAAGTTGAAAACGGCCAGAGTCCAGAAGAAAACCAAGTATCCAGCACATCTGGATCTTGTTCTAACTTGACATTTTCACCAAATTGTAATTTAGCTTTTTCCCAAGCTTCAGCTTCCGATTTTGCTACCACAAACGGCGTGGTATCAGTAATTTGCCCATCCGTTTCACTGATAGCGTACCAAGCCGGAATTTGGTGTCCCCACCATAATTGGCGAGAGATACACCAATCTTTGAGTTTTACTAGCCAATCACGATAAACCTTAGTCCAGCGTTGGGGGACAAACTCTGGGGAAGTTTGCTGGTCGAGGAATTCGAGAGTGTTGTCAGCTAGGGGGCGAATTTTGACGAACCACTGAGTTGAGAGGAGGGGTTCAATAGGTACTTTACCGCGATCGCTGTAGGGAACGGTATGTTTATAATCTTCTATCTTCACCAAAAAGCCATCTGCTTCTAGGCGAGAAACCACATTTTTTCTCGCAACAAAGCGGTCTTGTCCTTGAAACTCCCCAGCATTGGCGTTGAGAGTGCCGTCTTTGTTCATAATGTTGATTAACGGCAGATTGTGACGCTTACCCATGTCAAAATCATTGGGGTCATGGGCGGGAGTTACCTTTACGCAGCCTGTGCCGAAGGTAGGATCAACGAATTCATCGCCAATAATGGGAATTTCTCGTTGTAGAATGGGCAGAGTTAAAGTTTTGCCAATGAGATGTTTGTAGCGATCGTCATTGGGATTAACTGCTACAGCCGTATCACCCAGCATCGTTTCTGGTCGAGTTGTCGCCACCTCTACAAAACCGGAACCATCGGTGAGGGGATAGCGGAAGTGCCAGAGATTTCCATTCACCTCTTGATTTTCTACTTCCACGTCAGACACAGCCGACTGAGAAGCGGGACACCAGTTAACTAAATATTCACCACGATAAATTAAGCCTTCTTCGTAGAGGCGAGTAAACGCCTCGACAACAGCTTTAGATAAACCCTCATCCAGGGTAAACCTTTCCCGTGACCAGTCCACCGAGACACCCAAGCGTCGTAGCTGATTAAGAATTGTTCCCTCAGACTCCGCCTTCCATTGCCAAGCGCGTTCTAAGAATTTTTCGCGCCCCAACTCGTAGCGAGTCTTACCCTCTTTTTTGAGTTGCTTTTCCAGCATACTATGCACAGCAATGCTGGCGTGGTCAGTTCCGGGTAGCCATAGGGTATTACGTCCCTGCATCCGGTGGTAGCGCACAAGGGTATCAATTAAGGCACTTTCAAAGGCGTGACCCATGTGTAAGCTGCCGGTGACATTTGGGGGGGGAATGACGATGCAGTAGGGTTCGCCGCCTTGGTTGGGGTCAGCTTTGTAAACTTGGTTATCTTCCCAGAATTTTTGCCACTTGGCTTCGGTGGAAAAGGGGTCGTAGAGACTGGGGAGATTGGGAATGGTTGCGGTCATGCGGGAAAACTAAGGAAGGACTCTAATAAATTTTGCCACAGGGTTGGAGAGGGATTGATGGAAACGAACCGCAAAGGGCGCAAAGTACGCAAAGGAAGAGGAGGAAGGTAAGATGAGACAACCAAGTGGTCAGGTAGAAAATCTAGCTTATAGAGTGATTGGGGCGGCGATTGAGGTACATCAGGTATTAGGAGCAGGGTTTTTAGAGGAGGTTTATCACAAGGCGTTGAGAGAAGAATTTCTAATGCGCGAGATACCTCACAAGTTTGAGCATCCAGTAAAAGTAAACTACAAAGGTCGTCCAGTCGGCGAGGGCAAATTAGATTTTTTGGTTGGAGACTCTCTAATTGTTGAATTGAAAGCTGTCCAAAACTTAATCCCCATTCACGAAGCCCAAGTCCTCTCGTACCTTAAAATGACTCATTACCCTCTAGCTCTTCTCATCAACTTTAACGTCCCTCTCCTCAAAGACGGCATCAAACGCATCATACTCTCTTCTTAATCTTCTTCGCGCCCTTTGCGTCCTTTGCGGTTCGTTCTCCAAATCCCATGAAACACCAAACAACCTCCCCTTGGAAATTCATCCCCACCCTATATTTCACCTCCGGCATCCCTTACATTATCATCAACACAGTTTCCGTAATCTTTTACAAAAAACTCGGAATCGATAACGCCCAAATTGCCCTTTGGACAAGCTTCCTCTATCTACCTTGGGTCATCAAAATGTTTTGGGGGCCAATTGTTGATACTTACTCTAGCAAACGTAAATGGATACTTTATACCCAATTTGCCATGTTCTGCTGCTTGGGTTTGATAGCCTTCTCCTTACAACTGCCAAATTTCTTTTTCATCTCCCTCGCAACATTAACAATAGGAGCATTTATTTCTGCAACTTATGACATTGCCACAGATGGCTTCTACCTCCTCGCTTTATCTCCAGAACAACAAGCCTTCTTTGTCGGCATTCGCTCACTATCTTATAGAATGGCTGTTATCTTCGGTTCTGGAATATTAGTAGTCTTAGCAGGTCAGCTTGAAGTATCTCTCAACAACATTCCTTTAAGTTGGACTATTGCTATTGGATTCTCAGCTTTAATTTTAGCAATCCTGTTTATTTCCCATCGCCTATTTTTACCATTACCGGAATCAGATAATCAACGGCAAATACAAGTTAGAGAAAAGATACCATTTTGGTCAATTATTAGCTCATATTTTGCTCAAGATAAAATTATCAGTATTTTAGCCTTTATCTTGCTCTACAGATTTGGCGAAGCGATGCTTGTCAAGATAGCCTCTTTGTTTTTATTGGACAAACCAGAAGTAGGAGGCTTAGGGCTTTCAACGTCAGATGTCGGGCTAGTATACGGTACTTTTGGGGTAATATCCCTGATTTGTGGAGGAATTTTAGGAGGCTTGCTAATTTCAAAATATGGATTAAAAAAGTGTCTATTTCCTATGGCTTTGGCATTAAACTTGCCTGATATATTTTATGTATATATGGCTTATGCTAAACCTTCGTTAAAATTAATATATCCTTTGGTTTCATTAGAACAATTTGGCTATGGTTTTGGATTTACGGCTTTTAGTGTTTATCTAATGTATATTTCCCAAGGCGAATATAAAACTTCTCATTTTGCCATATCCACTGGCATTATGGCTTTAGGAATGATGCTACCTGGATTAGTTAGCGGTTATCTCCAAAAGTCTTTTGGCTATCCATTATTTTTTCTCTTGGTTTGTTTGTTTACTATTCCTGGGATGATTGCCATCTTTTTTATTCCTTTAAAGGAAGAATTGAAGCGTCAAAATAATTAATATTGTTACAAATCTATAGCAATCTTAAATGAGTTATGAAAAATAGAATTTTAATCGAACCACAGAGGCGCAGAGAACACAGAGAGATAAGAAATGGAGATTTTAAAAGATGATTTAGGACTGCTATATGACTTATGTTTTGGGGGTAGATGGCGGTGGTAGCAAGACTGTTTGTGTCTTGATGGATGATTTGCGTCAAGTGCTAGGTTACGGTGAAGCAGGCCCATCTAATTATCAAAGTATAGGTATTGAAGCAACTTTAAAATCTATCAAATCAGCAATTAAGAATGCTGTTGAGGCAGCAACAATTATAAATACCCTGAAGATTGACGCGATATGCCTGGGTTTAGCGGGTGTCGGTCGTGCAGCAGATATTGAAGTAGTAAAAGGTTTAGTTGAAGAGTTACAAAATCACAAATCTCTGCCTGTAATTTGGGCATTACAACCAGAGAATATTGTAATTTGTAATGATGCTTTAATTGCTTTAGTTGGTGGAATTGGCCAGCCTGTAGGAATTGTGGTTGCAGTAGGTACTGGTTCGATAGTTTTCGGACGAAATCATGAAGGACATACGAAACGGGTCGGTGGCTGGGGTTATATTTTAGGAGATGAAGGTAGCGCCTATAAAATTGCGATCGCAGGCATGAATGCAGCATTAAAATCTTATGATGGGCGAGAAATATCAACGAGTTTGATAGAGGGTTTCAAACAGCATCTTGATTTAGAAAGTATAGAAGATTTAATAGAAGTAGTATATCGCCGAGAATGGGGAGTCAAACAGATAGCTGCTTTAGCACCAGTTGTAGATTTTGCAGCAGCGTCAGGTGATATAGTAGCAAATATCATAATTGATGATGCTGTAAAAGAGTTAGTAAAAGCTACATCTACAGTAATTGATGCGATTTTTAGTGCTGACTCAGTTTTAGAAGTAGTCACAACGGGAAGTGTGTGGCGCGGTAGATGCAAGATTCATGAAAGATTTGCAGCGTCTCTTCTTAAGAAGTTTCCTAATGTAAAGGTAATTTTTCCGAGGTACGAGCCTGCTTACGGTGCTGGTTTATTAGCTTTGCAGACAACTCAAAATTGACGTGAAAAAAGCAATAATAGGAGTTTTCAGTTTGCGAATATGCGCCCTAAGAAAGTTATTATTTCAGACCAAGCTGCGGTGGTAGCACTAGAATCATAACGATAACCGTCGTCGCGCATGAATGTATGTTCTGCTTCATAGAAGAAAACTTGGTGAGGGATGTTAGCATTCTCAATTGCTTTGATTATGATTTGGCGATCGCTATCTGGTATATGAGGGTCAAGAGTACCGAACACCATTAGCATCTCGCCTTTGATTTCACTTACTCTCTGGATTGTATCGGCTACCTCTTTACCCAGCTTACCACTGGGAATACCAGTCGGGTAACAGCAGACACAAGCCCGAATTTCGCTTTGAAATGCTGCGCGGAATGCTAAATGTCCACCAATACAAAAGCCGAGAGTGCCTATTTGATTTGGAGAAACTGCACTCTCTCCTTTTAGAAATTCAATCACAGCAAGGCAATCGGCATCATAATCAGCTACGGAGGTTCGACGCGCATCGTCATTACCCCGCATCCTTCCCAGATCGTCTGGCTCTATTACTAAACCAACTGGCTCTATTCGGTGAAAAATTTCTGGTGCTGCTACTACATAGCCATATCCTGCTAAGTAGTTCGCTAGACGAATCATTGGATCGCCTAGCTGATAAATATCACTGTAGAAGACAATACCAGGGTATTTTCCTGCTGCTTTAGGAGCCGCAACATAAACACGCATTAAACTGCCATCGACTCTTAACTCAACGTTGCGCTTAGTAATTTGCACTTTTTTGTCTCCGTGTATATCAATATGGCATCTAGCGATCGCCTTATAGCTGCAAGACCCAGTGCCATTTTGCGTCTCTAATATTGAACTGCTTGCTGGGATTTCTGAAAGCTTAAACCCCAGATTTGGATTTTATCGAAACACAATTCAAGAATGAATTCTATACGACTGGCAGGTAAATAAACGTTTTTAAGACCACCAAATTTTCAAATTGCTTGTCTTATAGAGGCTCACGCACTGGCTAACGTTTTGATTCTGGCCGGAGGCAGAGCGTCTCCGGCTTTGCTCTTAAATTTTGACTTCTGAATTCTTCTTCAAAGACTTGTGCTGGGTTTGAAATCCTTTACTGTTGCCGTAATATACTGTCTTAAATTCCACTTGATTTGTGCCAGGATCGTAGAGAGTATAAGTAGCTTGACCTGATGTGCGTCCCACATTCCCCACCCCAATTACCTGACGTGGTGTAACGGTAACAGTCTGTGGAGGCGTTTGGTTATCAAGAGTAGTTAGTCTAGTGGTGATGGAACCGGCTTGCAGTTGATACTGAAAAGTTAAACCAGAACGACCGCAGAATAGATTGTTCGCTTGCATCCGCGACAGTCTATCAAGCATTTGGATTGGGGGAGTTTCTGGGGTTAATTCCTCGCCCACACCTACCGTTGAACCGTGAATTAACAAACAATCTAATTCAAAAAAACCAAAGTCTAGCGATCGCAACCATTGTACTGTTTTACGGGAAACACACTCCCATAACATTTGAACAGTGTCGCCCCCATATTTTGCAATTAATTCAGGAGCGTCTCCAGTGGGGCCTAAACCATGCAAAATCAAACACTGTTCTTCCCACCAACCTTTACAAATTAGGGGTTCTAATTCTCGACGAGATGGGTTAAGTACTCGTTCTACCAACTTCTCGGCTTCTGGTCTTGGCCCCACCAAATCGCCTAAAATATACAAAATTTCTACGTTATTACGTTGATGCTTAATATCTGCCAGCACAGCTTCATAAGCTGCTAAATTACCTTCAATTCCGCTTAAAATCGCCCACATACAAATTTTAGATTTTAGATTGGTTATTACTACTTAGATATCTCCATACCCTATTACCTTGTACACACATGAGTCGGGTCATCTGCCCTTTCTGCATACTCCAATCCATGCGCTAAACGCCAAGCAAAAATTGCAGGCAAACCTTTCTCAATAATCGCCGCACAGGTTTTCTGGTAGTCGTAAGGTACTTCACGCAGTTTGACTTCTTGAATATCCGTGTCGTAAATCACATAAGTAGCGTTCGGTCGTCCATGTCGGGGTTCTCCCACAGAACCTACATTCACAATCCGCTTTAGAGGGGATGTAAAACTAAGTTCCTGTGCCTTCTGTCCTTTGGCAACACGAACTTGTAGTTGAACTGCATCAAGAGTCCGGACATAAGGCACATGAGTATGTCCACAAAAAAGCACGTCTGAATCTGTGGAAATTACTCGCTCTAGTGCTACAAAAGCGTCGAGTTGAGGTAGTAAATATTCATGGTTGCTATGAGGGCTACCGTGAACAAAAGCCAAATTTCCCTCTTTGAAACTGTGGGGTAAATTAGCTAAAAATTCACGATTTTCTGGGTTTATTTCCTTATTAGTCCACTTATCAGCCTGTATTCCTCTTTTTTCTGCCAATAATGAGGGATAGCTGCAATCACAAGCGTTCAAACCTTCCACAATATCTTCATCCCAACAGCCGGCGCAGGTGGGAATATCTAAAGCACGAATTTGGGCAACTACTGCGTTGGGATGCGGCCCATATCCTACTAAATCGCCTACACAAAAGATTTTTTCGCATGAGTGCTGGTCAATATCTAGTAATACAGCATCCAAGGCTTCGTAATTGCCATGAATACATGACATAACGGCTATTTTCACACTCGTTCTCCTTCTAGTAGAATCTCTTTCACCTGTTGTTGATATTGCAAAATCAATTCATCAGATAAACAGCAATCTGATAAGGTTTGCTTTAAAGTTGCTTCATCTAAGTTGTCCCCCACCACTTCTAAGCCACTGAAACGATGGGGTCTACCCTCTAAGTAACGTGGTAGGTCTAATTCCAGAAAATCCGTTTGGGGAACACCAGCGACAAAATCACAGTAAAGTGACCTACCATCGCTCACATCAAAAATTCCTTTGGCGCGGGTGACGATACCGTAAGCACCGTGGGTAATTTCGTACCAAAATTCCTCTAGGCTGTTTTCGTCAATGACTTGACCATTGCTTGCCACCCGCCATAAAGTTTCAGCGTTACTAGCTTGGGTAGATGCGCCACGGACAATCTCGTTTGCCCAAGAATGGTATTCAGAATCTTTGCAGTCGGCTGGTAGGACTGCAATATTACGGTAAGTGAGATTATCTAATATTTGTGCGTTAGCTGCGATCGCCGTAGGCATTGCTCCCAACTCCAAGTAAAATCCCAATTCGATGTAAACTGCCTCTGCTTTAAGTATTTGGTTGAAAAATTCAATTTCTTGACCGTCACCAAAAACTTGTATACCAGGAAATTCGGTAGCTATGCGGTTTTGGTCAATGGGAACAGTCCCAGTCCCAGGACTGAAATAAATTATTTTGTCAACAGCAGCAATATCTCGCATCTGTTGGCAAATCCAAGTAGTTTTTCCCGCTCCACACGAACCAGCGACAACAGTAATGATTGGTAGAGACATAAACATTAATGATAATCATTCTAATGCACTTTGAATATAGTAGCGAGAAAATTGCTGATTTTACCAATGCCACCGAGTTGTACCATCTGGTTTATCGATGAAAGTTGCTAAATTGCGTTGTTTCCATACATCTTGTTGCAGTTGAGTTGAAGTTTGAATGTCTGCATTAGTTATTAAAAATATACTTGCTATTCACCGTTACCATGCCGTTACAGATCGAGTAACTTGCTAGTGCCTTAAAAGTAATAACTTCCGATTGAGCAATTTCATTTTCATGGTAAGGAAATACTAAATTCCCACCATGAAAATGAATATTACTTAATAGCGTATAGCTTTGTACAGAGAATAATTAAAGCTTATTAATTAGGTCAAACATTTGTGAAGCTGTGAGTAGATTTGGCTAATATCCAGATTTCTACCAATAAAAACTGCCTGATTTTTAGGCGCAGTTTGCCATTCATCAGCATGTAAGCTATAGCGAAGTCCACTCATCTGAAAAATATGACGCAATTCACTATCACTAAACCACAAAATACCCTTAGCTCGAAATACATTCTGTGGCATTTCTTCGGTAAGAAAGTTCTCAAATTTATGGACATCAAATGGTCTATCAGTTTGGAAGGAAATCGAAACAAAGCCATCATTTTCTAAATGATGTGAATGGTGTTCGTGATGATGTTCATGATTATGATCGTGGCCATGATGATGGTGTCCATGCTCGTGAGTATCTTCCGCATCATTAGCGGTATAAGGAACTGTTGGAGTTAAACCCACACCTAAAATTAATGGTAATGCCACTTCTCCATATTTGGTGTGCAGAATTTTTGCACCATTTTTGATATCATGAATGAAATTTTCTACTTCTTCTAGTTTTTCTGGAGTAACGAGGTCTGTTTTATTCAGAAGAATAATATCTCCATAAGTAATCTGTTTTAAAGCAGCTTCACTATCAAAATGATTTTCATCAAAGGTTTCAGAATCTACTACAGTGATAATCGAGTCGAGGTTTGTTAAATCCCTTAATTCCGTACCCAAAAAAGTCAATATAATTGGCAAAGGGTCAGCAACACCAGTTGTTTCAATTACTAAATAATCAATGCGGTCTTCTCTCTCTAAAAATCGATAAACTGCATCAACTAAATTATCATTGATGGTACAACAAATACAGCCATTACTTAGTTCGACCATATCTTGATCTACAGAAATTACCAATTGACTATCTATGTCAATATCACCAAATTCATTTACAAGTATGGCAACTTTTAAATCTTGTTTGTTTTTGAGGATTTGATTTAGCAGTGTAGTTTTTCCACTGCCTAAAAATCCTGTAATAATAGTAACAGGCATTCCTTTTTTAGGAATATCAAGATTTGGGGTTGAAGTTAGTGTGCTTAGTTGAGTCATAATAAATTCAATTTTCTGTAGATTACAAAACTGCTATAGGACTCATATTTGATTTTTCAAAAAAATCCGTACAACTTAAAAAGCCTTCTTGCCTTTTTCCTACCTATGCAAGTAAGTATGGCTACGTTCCCGTGAGGGATACAAAAATCAAAGCGGATTCCTATAGTAGTAATTATTAATAGCTATAGTCCCTAGAAAGAAATAGCTTTTGCACTGCGATCGCCATTGTATGGGCGCAGGTGTGACGAATCCGCATAAGTTTTCCTGGGACTGGGTTAGGGAACTGACCATATCAAAATACAATGAGAATCGTTATCATAATAGCGCAAAAAAAGTTAGATGGTGCAACCTAGAGGGAGAAAAGTATAGAAGTAAAAAATATCACATCCCTTCGGGACGTTCCGCGTTCGCGTAAGCGTTCCACAGGGTAGGTAGTCCCTACAAATGTGCTTGAGCCAAAATCTGTTGAGCGCGATCGCAGACGCTCACTGTTGGAAAATTACTAAATAAACAAATATAGCAAGGAAATCATTAAAATCCAGGGGTTAACTATTTCTGGGTAATTTCCAACTTCAACTCTTGTAAAAATTCAGTGCTAATGGGTGAAGTTGCCAGAATTGGATGCTTAATACCTCCCCAAATACTTCCAGTGCGGATACGATGGGAAACTAACACTTCAGGAATTTCATTAGAGATTAAAACCTGTGGTGGTGCAAGTTGACCGATGGTTCTAGCTCTTTGGTAATGATATGATTCTGATAGAGCCAGATCCAGTTTTTCCGCAATAATTTCTGGGGTTTCTTTTGCCGAATCTAGTAATAGAATATAGTGTGGAGGATCGGCAATAGGCATCAAGCTTTTAAAATTAGTTTCTTGCAAGTTCAACAGAGTCAGAGCATTGTTTACAAAGGTTTCTTGCAACTTTTCGCCCACCAAATCGCTAATAGCTTGATGTCGTCCGAGAAACTCTAAACAGGGAGTGTGGCGATAGTAATGAGTAACCCGGATGCGATCGCCAATTCGATAACGATACAATCCGCCTTTCTGGGATAAAATAATCGTGTATTCCTTGCCAATGTTGAGTTCATGTAAACCATGCAGTGAACCAGCATCATCCTCGAACTCGAAAAAAACTTCATCCAGAACCGGCACACACCCCCCAGCTACAATCAACGGAATCGTCATTGGGGCTTCCGTTGCTAGTAGTCCTTTACCTTGAATTAATACACCTGGAAATTTTAATCTTAATCCCTGAGCTTGATCTGCTGCATTGGCGCTATCCCAGCAAGAAATTAGCTTTAAATTTGGCCAGAGTTGCATCCAGGGAATATTACTTTCGCTGAGAAGTTGCAGGCGATGATGTGAAATTAGATTGTGTAATTCTTTTCGCAATAAATCTTGATTTTCTTGAATATATTTTAAATGTACTTGTAGAAAACTAGGACTCCAAATAGAAATAATTTCTAGTTTTTCAGCCTCTAATAATGCCAAAGCCAGTTGATGTTTAAACAAATTCGCGTCATGCAGCCGATTAAGTTTATTTGGCATCACCAACCAAGGACGCAAAAACCAACGCAACCACCCATCTAAATAATCTAAATCATCCTGTAAAGTTTGGCTATCAGCTACATTTAATTGCGGCGAGATACAAGCATAAATCTTGCCTGTGTAAAATTTCGGGCCATGTACAATCAAATCATGCGCCCATACACAGAACATTTTATTAAACGATCGCCGCAAAGATTGAGTATAAGGAATCCATTTCACCGCCCCACTACTACCAGAGGTTTTTTCATAGAACAAAATCGGTTCTGGTGTGAGGGAAATTTGCTGCTGTTTTTGATTTAAGTAGGGTTCGAGTGCATCATAATCTACAATTGGCACACGCTGCCAATCGTCTACAGAATGAATCCCCAAACTTTTACCATACTCACTTTTGATTAGGCGATCGCAAATCTGCCTTTTTACAGATGTCTGCATTAACTCTGGGTTATCCAAAGCTTGATGAAATCGCTTCGCAGTTGGTGCGAGGATTTGCCCAAAAAGCTTAATAATCGGATGCATTATTGCACCTTTTGATTAGGATAAAGCTTGGTAGCTGCTGGTAAATAAGAACCATCAGCAATGACTACACCGGGAGCAAGATTAGAACCAGCTCCCACAAAAACATTGCTGCCAATCTTGACTTTTTTGACATACAGCATTAAATTTTGCTTGCGGGGTTTAATGATGTGAGAATAAATACCGATACCATGCCCGATAACGACGCGATCGCCAATTTCTAATAAACTGCGATCGGCAATCTCCAATCTTGTTGTCCAGTATACATCTCGCCCCACTTTAGCACCCCACAATCGCAACCAACACGAAAACACCCCCGGAATCAATCGCAGCAATGCTTCTAGCGCTGGAATTGCAATATAAATTACCTGGATTTGATGACTACCCCACCAGGGACTATATTCTTTACCTTGTAGATAACTAATCCCCTCCCGCACAGGATAAACCCATTCATGCAAGCGGTAAACTAGCACTGGTAGCCCATAAATAGAAAGGAACACCGCCAGAATGCTGAAGACATTGGGTGAATAAGCGAGGTAGACTATTGCTGCTCCAGTTAGCAATAATATAAAGGCGGGAAAAAACGAAAAAATTTTACTTAGAACTGTCATTAAAATGGGAATAAAAGTTTTTGGAACAAGTTTAATGAGCTAGGAATTCCGATTATAGATGGCAAGTTTTTGCTTTCATAATATGTTCCATGTAACTTATCCCAAATTTTCAGATTAGCCCCGTAGTTATAATTTTGGAATTCGCGGCAATGATGCCAAGCATGATCCTGTGGTAAGATTAACCAAGAAGATAAAAGTTGATGAAACCAGCTATTTTCAGTAATTATCAAACTGCTATGTCGCCATAAATCTAAGGCAGAAGTTAGACTTATTCCAAGTAAATAACCTGTAGGATCGGTTAACAGATACAAAAACAAAGTGTGTATCCATAAATAAATAATTAACAAACTTGTCCAAAGTGTATTGCGAGAAGTTCCTAATACATCCATCTGAGTAACAGTATGATGGACTTGATGAACCTTCCACAACAATTTAGTATGTAATAAACGATGATTCCAATAATATAAATAATCAACTACAACAAAACTGATAAGAAAAGCCGCAACTACTGATACTTTTAAATATCCTTGTTGAGTGGGTAGTAAATATTGATAAATCCAATAAACTAAAGTAGCTTGTAGTAAGGGAATCAAAATTCCTTGAATCGTTAATCCTGTACCATCTAGCAACCAATCTTCACGACTTTTAGCTTGAAGTTGAGTTCGTCCAACCTGATTGATAATAGTCCAACCAACTAATCCGATAAAAGAACCAAAAATTAGTAGTTGTGAAAAGTTTTGTATTTCCACTTTTGATTGCTCACGGTGATTTGGATTAATTACGAATTATTCTTAGAGGATGTTTAAAAAGTCCTTTTCTTAGTAGAAAAATGTTTTAGATCCCCCTAAATCCCCCTTAAAAAGGGGGACTTTGATTCCAGTTCCCCCCTTTTTTAAGGGGGGTTAGGGGGGATCAACAAATGCCTAAAATCACAGCTAAATACTTTTCAAACAACCTCTTAAACCCAAAATGTAACTTTTACTGATTGATTTGGCAATAAACGCGGATCTTCTCCACGAGATATAGCCGCTATAATTGACTCTACAAATATATGAATTGTGTCCGCAGGCGTATTATAAAATTGTGTCCCGTATTTAGCAATCGCTTCCCCCTGAATACCCAAAATTTCCACATCTTGGCGGATAATGTGTTGAGCAGTCCACCGCACAAAGGGACGTGCTAATTTATTCCAAATACCATAGTTATAAGTGACATCGGTGTAAACCAGAGTTGAATTATCGGTTTCTGGAATAGATTGACTGGTAATGAACAAATGCCGATTATGTGCCATATTATACTCCACAGAGGTAATATTTGGCATATAAAAGCGATCGCTATGTTTAATCTCTGCACCCTGCAAATTCAGAAAACGGCTGTACCATCCCAAATTACTGTTTTCGTTGCGATACTCCACCAAAACCGAACCATTCCACCGTTCAACAGTCATCTCTAACTTTTCTTGGCGGGAAGTACGGAAAACACCAGGATGAACAAAAGCCGTATGGGGAATATCAATAAAGTTCTCTGCACAATTAATAACATTATTAGCAAAACGGTTAATTACCCGTACCGTCTCCCATCCTGTTTGTCCGTAGTGAGGCATAGAAAAGGGTTCAAAATCAACCTTTGGGGTATCGGCTAACCGCACATAAACATAGCCATCCTGTTCTTTGGTAGCGTAACCCTTGGCTCGACGCTGTGGGGAAGGTTTAAAATCATCTCCTTCAGCTGGAACAGCGATAACGTTCCCAACCCCGTCGTATACCCAACCATGATAGGGACACTGTAAAGCACCGTTACAGATTTTACCTGATGATAGACGGCTATTGCGGTGTAAACAGCGATCGCGCAAAGCTACGGGTTGTCCATCTTCACCGCGAAATATCGCTAACCATTCTCCTAAAACGGTGCGTGATAATACTTGGTTAGGTTGTAACTGTTCGCTGAGTGCGACAATATACCAGAAATCTGCAAATTGCATGGTGGGTGGGAGCGATCGTATTTAAATTATGGCAATGTCTTGAGTAGAACTGCATTGCTGTATCTATATCAAGTGAAAATGTTGAAGTAGATTATGTTAACTATCTGACTGAAAAATATCAATAATGCGAATTTTTGCGAGTCCCTATCACGAATCCATACTTGATATTTTAGTTTTTTTAATTACCATCTAAACCTTACGAAATTGAACATTACCTGTAAGCTCAAGCTGACAAGCTAACCGAATATTCGGAATATTAGCTGCTAACGTCTCCAACATTTCCTGTTCATCAGGTTGAGCAGGAGGAATATCACCAATAACCTCAATCAGACAAGTGCCACAAATACCAGTCCGACAACCAAAGAAAATAGGTGAATTCTGAATCGTGAGATGTTCGGATAAATTTTTATGGGGTTGCAGAGTCAGGGGAAGGTAATCAGTTCCAGGAAAAGATATCTTACAAAAGTCAGACATATATTTATTGCAAAGTATTCACTGAGAGTATTTTTAGTAATTGTGTAACGGTCAAGTTTAAATGTGACAGATTCCCTTTAGATCACTACTGATATTTGGGTTTTGTCGGTTGCAGCGCAAAGTGAGCATCTACCATTCACCAAAATTACTTCAAATTAAACAGGAATGGTTTGACAGATGAAATCATACGCTCTAACTCAGTCTTATTGTGTATGAGAAGATCGTGTCCCCATAATTCATTCGTGTCATCGGAGCAATCTTTTGCAAGAGCTTCTCCGATTTTTTCAAAACTCTTTTTAATATCTCTCCTTAACCTCTCTGGTTCAGATAACACCCCAATAACAAATACTCTATTTTTTACATCATCTGGAATCCGACCCTTTACATAACTCAATCTCTCTTTATCCTCATCAAAATCAATCAGCAAAGCAACCATTGTGTCTGGATATTGTCGCATTATAGAGGCATAATCATTCGTGAATTTCTCCAAAACATTTTTCCAACCACCAGCCTCCGGTAGAACTTGAATAGCGCGGCTATTGAGGTTTAAATTAAGAATAAATCCGTTTGCAATCTGACGATTAGCATCATCTTCAGGCAATACAAGAATGTGTGGTCTATGCTTATTTATACTCATAGTTCTATATCACCACGAATCAAGGCATCTACAAGATCACCTTGAAAAGACAGATCACTGAGCAATCTGATTAAAGTTGGCTCTAAGTGGCTTTTCCGATCAAGTACAAAGGTATTTTCATTTGAAAATTTTCGGATTGCTTCAGGATTATGAGATGTCACCAAAATTTGACCAACATTCTTAAATGAGCGTCGTAGTGATGTTAGAAAATGTCCAACTTCTGATATTGCGAGATAGTTGTCAGGCTCATCCCAGAAGCAGAAAAGAGGGCCGTATGATTCGTTGGCAGCTAAGACAACAGAGCAAAGAAAAAAGCATTTTTCTCCGTCAGATAAGGCTTCAAAGTCAACACTCAGATTCGCATTATTTTCTTGAAACCGAACAATCATGCTTTTGGAGTCTTTGCCGATTAGTTCATTCAGAAAATCCTTAATATCAGGCATAACTTCACGGAGATATTGGACAACCTCTGTGTACGCAGCAGGATATCGACTCAATAATCCAGAAAACCACTCTCCAAAGTTTGAACCATCCCGTTTTGGCTCCAAAGTGTCGCCGTTGGAGTCTCCTGTCATCAAGCTTGGGATGGGGGCTAAAATAATCATGTGAGCAAGCCAAGTCTTGAACATACGGAGTGGATCAGTTTCTGATTGCTCCTGAATTACTGGAAGGGCGACAAGATGCCAATCAACCAAAAACTGAGCCTCATAATTTTGTGAACTGTTGTGAAGAGTGACTTTGGCTTCTTTTCGAGAGTATATTGGATCTCCTGAAACTAGCAGCTGCTCTTCAAAAACTCGAAGTTCTTTAAATCTTTCTGGCAACTCTAAAGCAAGCGCATATTTGTATAATTTACTTTCAATTAATACTTCTATTTCAAACCTGATCGGAACATCAGACCTTCCACGAGCGAAATCCTTTGACTGGACAAGTTGACCAACTCTATTTATGCCTCGACCAATCTTCTGAAGTACCTCTAATGCAGCAGCAGTAGTTGATTTACCTGAACCGTTTTTTCCAATCAAGAGAGCAGATGGCATCCCCTTTATGGGCAGTTCAAAGTTTTCTAGGCATCTGAAGTTGTGTATATATAGTCTTTGGAGCATAGGAAAACGATTCTGAGGAGTGGAAAGTGAAAGAACTTTTTGATCTGCCTAAGTAGTGAATAAGCATTGCCAGAAAAATCCTGAAAATTCAGGTGCTTTGCTGATCTACAGAGGGATTAGCTACATATTAGATTACATTTACTTTCATCACAAACGCTATCCTCGATAAATGGGAAGTGATAGAAGAGCGATAAGTAGGTAGGGGTGAATATTTATCGTTAGGATAAAGCAGTAGGCAGAAGGAAAAAAGGTTTGAGCCTAATTACTTGTATATCGTTATACACCAACTATTCTCTTTACCAAATAGTATAAGTTGTTATACTTTTAATTTAGACAAACTGAATTTTCCTTATTTTTAAAAGTCTATTCATGTTGTGCAGCAAATCCCTGTAAATTATCAGTATAATGCTGTTCAAAACCTTTAAAAGCCATTTGTTGAGTTGCTAAATATCGAGAAATTGAATTAGTCGCCATCAGCGACATATCCCGATTACGTTGCCAAAGATAATCGAGCTTTTCAATATACACCTGATAAGATTTCATTGCCTCTTGATGAGTTGAAAAACTGCGCTGCAATCCTTCTGATTCTTCTGTAAAGCAACGCCGCATCATTTCTTTAGCATCCCTGTCACTCATCTCAAAAATGGGCGATCGCAGCACCCGATAAATCTTGCCATACAGCGCCGGATCGTACCAAAAAATCCCGTTAATCGCAGCTGAAAAATGAAAATGATCGTGCTGACATCCCAGCAATCCTAAATTAGCAACCAGTCGCTCAAAACCAGTTGGTGGCTTAAGGCAAGTGATAACATCGTGAGATATAATTGTTGAACTATTGAAATGAAAACTTTCATCCATGAAGTGATAATAGGAGACTTTAGCAGGAATGGGAGCAGCTTCAGGATGGAGATGTTTTTGATAATAATTGCTGAGTTTATGCTGTACTAACTTGCCGTTTAGCGTCCGCACTCCCCGAACTGTGAAGTACTGACAAGCCAAAAAAGTATTATTCGCAGAAATCAGCCCAAAGTATTGAAGTTGAATTTTTTTCCACCAAGTTTTTAGGGCATTGGTGTCAGCATAAACCATCGTTTCTGTAAAGGGGCCGCGCATGGGGTAGGTAAAGATAAGTTCCCCAAACAACGCCTGTTCAACCTGTTTGGCAATTGTGCGGAAGGCATTAATGTGCGATCGCTCTTGGGCGGATTCCAAGTCTAATGTATCGCAGATTAAGCGAAAATCTTCTTGGGCGTAAAGTCCGGCTGCACTGGTTTGATTGAAAAAGATAGTTGCAATTTCCGCAGAAACAATTTGTGAGTAGTAAGCTACCCAGTAAAGTTGGTTCAAAATTATACGCTGATGTTCGCTGGACTGTTCCCATAAAGGTGTACCATATAGCAGAGAAAATTCCTCTGGGTTCCAATACTCGTTTTGACAATCTTCGTAACGAAAATTGGTGACAGCTTCATCCATTAAAGCAGTATGATCTTGCTGTTTGTTGCGGGTGTGGTTAATTTGTAATTTGCGATGAATAGTTTTTTCCATATCCGTTTTTATTTAACGCAGAGATAAGATTGAGATTTATTACACACATTGATGGGCGGGGAGTGGTTCAAAGGCTCCGCGTTCTTCCAAATTTTGCAGGATAGACTGGGCTGATGTTCCCCCCATGAGCGATCGCAATATTTGTAATCGCGTTCTACTGTGGGTTTCTGTATCTAGTTCTTCTAAAATTTGGATTTTTTGCGATCGCGTCAGATGTCCTTTCACTTGTTCGATTGCTGCGAGTAAGCTTTGTGGCCCCACCTGTACCATAAATAAAAACTGTGCCAATACATCGATAATTGTTGTTTGACTCAATGCTGAAACAGTAATTTGATTAAACAAGGTGCTTCCCGTAGCATGATGGCGGGATTCAGATTGTAAAAAACTGGAAAAAAGTTCTGCTAAAACTGGATAGCGGCATTCCTTCGCTAAACGTCGATAATGGCTTAAACCCCATCCTTCTAAAACGATTTGCAGCACAAACAACAAAACTGTTTTATCCGCACTTTCAACCACTTCTGATAGTAAGCGCAAAAACGGATCGTCCGTATTAGTTACTTCCATTGCTGGTAAAAAAAGGCTAATTTGATGAAGGTGGGTAGCTTCATCAGCCGTAAACAATCCATAAAGCATTCGTTCTTCAACTGTTTCTGCTAACAGTACCATTTTTGCCATGTAACCAACACCTGCTTTCTCAATAAAATATGATTCTTCTAACAGGCTGCGGTTGGCAATTTCTAGAATAGTAGATTGTTCATTAATATTAGATTGTTGAAAAATTTTTACTTGATGTAAATTGAAAAATTCCGCATCCCAATAATTTAATTGCGGGTAATTAGCATAATTATTATGATTGGGTAATGCTGCCGTCAATATCCGTCGCAAACGGTTATCAGAATCTATGTGTGGTAGATCAAAACCGACAATGTTATATTTTAAATCCATTTTTACTGTTCAATTAAAGTGAATTCAGGGTCATACTAATTATCCGTAAGTTTGCACTTAATAATTACTCCTTCTCTCTCTTGGCGTACTTGGCGCACTTGGCGGTTCGTTTAATAATTAACTGTATCTTCATAGCGAATTAGTATTAAGTATTGATAGGGTTTCAATATCTGGATAATTAACAGTTTCCCACTTTCCCCAGCTTAAAGCTTTTTGTTGATTAACGTGCTGAATAAATTCCAGAATAGATTGATCTGCTTTAGTAGGAGTCTTTAAATCAAACTGAATTGTTTGAAATACCTGTGTATCCCCTTTAGCAAAGTAATTACCAACCTGCTGAGTTAACCATAACAAACCACGATTTAAAACCCATCCCCAAAATCCCGGACGCTTGGGAGTGACAAGAATTGTTTGCCCTTCAGTTTTGCCACCTTCTATCATTCGCAGTGTAAATATAATGTAGAAGTGCAGAAAATCCGGGCCTAGCGTCACAGTGCCAGTGCTGCCATACCAGTAACACATACTATAAGTAACTTCGTTGCGATATAGAGGACGAATTAGGCGAATTAACCAAGAATCGTCCCCTCCGCGTGTAGTGTTGCTGAAGACAATAGCGTTAGGGTTGAGGTTTTGAGAATCAAAAACAATTTCTAAAGGCAGATTATGTACTGTATTGAAGTGGTGAGCATCAATCGCATTAATTAGTAAGACATTGGGATGACAGTTTTTGACAAATCGAGTCCCCAATATATAATCACAATCTGCCTGTTCTAATTCTGGTACAAAAGGCAGCGAACTTGGCTTTTCTTCTCCTACCCAAACCCAAATCATGCCGTACTTTTCTGCCGTATGCCAAGTTTTAATACACACAGGTAGCGGTTTTCCGAGAGAAGGAACATCTACACAAATTCCGCAACTGTCATACTTCCAATTATGAAAAAAGCAACGAATTCCATCACCTTCTACCTTACCTTCTGCCAAATGTGCGCCCATGTGTGGACAATAAGCATCTATAGCTACTACCCGATCGCTAACTCCCCGATAAATTGCCAGATTTCTACCTAGCAAAGTTATAGCTTTTACCTGGCCAAGCTTTAATTTTTTTGATGGTAATGTCCAGTACCATCCCTCTATAAATTGTGTTGGATTATTAAAGTTTAAGTCTGGGTTGGTAGATGGCATACAAGTTAAACAAGAACACAATCTTGCACAAAATTTAATGATGATTCTGACTTCCACATTCGTTGCCCAGAACGAGTGAGATTGTCATAATTAATTTCAGTTAAACAAACCAATTCATCACCTAACCGATAGTCAGGATTTTTTTCCTCGAAAAACTGGATATGGGGATTAGTTTGTCGTCCAGATGGAATTTCAATCAACCCTTCCCGTAAAATTTGGGGATGCGGAAACCGGACAATACCAGTTGCTTCTTGATATAAGCTACCATAATATTCCTGTGCCAAATTACCCATTAGATGCTTAACATCGGCAGGTGTTGTAACATCATAACGCGGGTAGAAATCTTGCCAAAAAGTGGGTAGAAAACGATAAGTGCGAAAACCAGAGCAAATTAGCAGCCAGTAAAGTTTATTTTCTGCATAATTTTGACGCAGAAAATTGATGGCAGCAATCCAACTTCGTGGTAGTGTTGTACTTGACCAAGCACTAGGATCAACAATAGTGTCGCCGGAATACACCACACTAATTTTTTCTCCCAAAAAAGTCTTTTGGCATAACATCAAACTTGAAAATCCTTTGAGTGCGTTGGATGTTTCATCTCTCAACAACAAAACCCAGTTTTTGCGCTCTAGATCAATTTGAAACCCATCCCAGGTTATACCTTGGAAGTGATTTCGCAGCAACGCATACATGGCGATGCGATCGCTTTGTTGCAAATTTTCAACAGGAATCAGCAAACTTTTCATTATTCGTAAATTACCTAAACTCGATTTGTATTATATTTAATTAAAACTTTATCGACCATTATGGTAAATTTACGGTGTAATGTGACAGATTCCAGAATGGTTATTTACGCTACAATTACGTATTCAGATCTTGCACCTTCTCAATAAGGGTTGATGGAAATCGCCTACTCTACAAAATAATTAAGATGTATTTAGATTGAGAAACAAAATGCAACATTACCAAACCTTTTGTTAGGTTACGCGATCGCGAACCCAATGTACTATTCTACACCCCTATTTTTTGACCATCGAGACGGTTTTAGCTGATTTACATACTCCATATATTCAGCTAATGGCCGATCAATACTAAGGAGCAACTTCGGATTAAAACGAATATTGTCGTAAATTTTGCCATCCTCATCTCTGAGCATATAGTAAGCCAAGCGAGTACAGAATAGCAAAAACTGACTCAGCAAATATCCCACAATACCTTTACGTTTTTCAGTCACATAAATCGGTTGAATTCTCGTTCTTTCCGATGCAATGGGAGTATAAGCATATATCATAAACAGTGGCGGAAAAAGCCTGACATCCTTCATCATTGTTAACAAACCAATGCAACCATGAGCATAACGCATTGAATACTGATATGTAGAACCAAGAAATCTTTGACCTAACTTTTCTCTCCAAGTAGTTTGAGGGAATTGTCCCCGCATTGTAAAGTCAATTTGTGAGCCTAATTCGCTGCGATGTAGCGATAGATCCATTTTGATATCTAAATGATGAATTGTTTTTAAATGTTGAGCATCAATCCCATTCATCATACAAATATGGTGATGACAACTTCTTTCAAATGCAATATCAGCTTGTGCAACAATTTCTTTTCCCTTCAAGTCATCAAAATCAGCCACTCCTTCTGGTGCTTTAGCATCTGGATAAATCCAGATAAATCCATACTTTTCTTCTGTTGCATAAGCTTGTAATTTAGCTTGAGTAGGAATTTCTGATTGACAGGGAATATTTTGACAAAGCCCTGTTTCATCAAATGCCCAATGATGGAATGCACAACGAATCCAATTACCATCAACCTTCCCAATTCCTAAATCTGTTCCCAAATGAGGACAGTAAGCATCTAAAGCGTGTACTTGCCCATCTTCACCTCTAAAAATGGCAATTTTATGACCACACACATCTATCGATTTTGCTGTTTTTTTAGGGATTTCATGAATAGAGCAGGCAATATACCAACCCTTAGCAATTACATTCCAATTATTGAATATTTGCATAATTGTTTGATAGATAATTATTTAATATTTCTTGTCGTTGGCGAATATCATCTCGATATTTACCTGTCAAAATTCTAAATAACATTTTACCTAAACAATAAGAAGCCCGCCAAGAAAAAACAGCATCTTGTAAATCAATATGACTACGCTCAAATAAAAAATGTCCGGTTAATCCCACCAATTGAGTTAACGGTAAGCCCAAGATCAACCAAAAGTTTTGCAACTTCCAAGTATAAAAAAGTAAACTGTAAAAAAATAATATTCCCAGAATGTGTAAAGTAATATTAATTGGATGTTGATGTTTAAGAATAAAAATATCCCAATAATCTGTAAAAGGATGATCTGTAATTTGACTATTAATTTTATTTTTCAGTTTTTGTTTAGGATTAGAATTGATATTAATCATAATAGAGTGTAGGAAAAATCAATATAAGTTGTACTTAATATTCATTGTCAGCCACACAAATACCTTTACATTTAATACCGTTTGTAGAAGTACGCTGGCAATGAGAACATAAAACTTTTTCGTTTTCTGTTTCTTGATTTATTTCTATACTAGTGCTTGTCTGTAGCTTGTCTTTTTCGGTCTGAAGTTTTTCACTCATAAGAATGGAGGGATTTTTTGCTGTTTAAATTTTACAAGTTATTTACGAGTGATTATTGGTGAGGCACTATCTAATATAGCAAAGTCATACCTGTCCTGAATAAAGCGATCGCTCCATTTGCCGTAGGTATTACTCTCATAAAAATGGTGCGTTATGTTTCGTTAACGTAGCGTACAGGAAGAGCGATGCCTACGGCGGGTTGCACCAACGCACTGGCAACTAACCTTGTCTACAACCCTGATAAGTAGGCAAAAACTTTTTCCTGCCAGTAATTAATCCAGTTTTCTCGTGTTGGTGATTTGCCCAATAGTTTATGCCAAGTACCCATTGCTGCACCACCCGGATGAGGAAATTCAAGGTGTTTTACTTCTAAACTTATACTTCTAATGGCGCTACTTGCTTTTTTCCCCAGGTAATCACCGCAACTGGTTCAAAAATTTCTAACTCTGTTTTCAGAACTTGAATGAAGCGAGTACGATCTTTCTTATTCGGAGGAATGCCGCGATCGCAATTAGCCTCACTGACCCATACTTTGAAAATGTCCGTGAGGTAGACTCGGTATCCTGCATCTAGTAAAACTTTGATCAAATCAAAGTATAGCCTTGTATTACGCAACTTATCCCGACAAATCTTTGAGTGTGAAGCATAAGGTGTTGCAATACCAATTTCCTCTACTCTTTTATTACTTTTTCTTAAAGGATCTTGTCCGAGGATAACAACAGTTTTCTTGTTTGAAATATTATTGTTATTTTCAAGGAGACTGGGAATATCTACTCCAATAGCGAAAGCGTCTTCGTAGCATTTTTGAAGGATTCTGAGTTTGATTGACTTTCTGATGAAGAATTTTGCATTTGTGACTGCTCTATCATCCGTGAGAGGTTAAGGTAAAGTGCCTTTTGTCAATCAGTTAAAATACCCAAAATAATCTTATTGGAAATGATAATTGTGCGGGGGAGAGGGAAAGGAGGCATTGAAAGTGCGTATAGCAGTGGTAATTAGGGGAAGCGTTGTGTTAATTTCAGAACCCAATTGGGAAAGATAACGTAAAAAGTTGGGTATTTTTCTGTGATGAAAGCGGTTTTACAACACAGTGAAGAAGATTGTGGTGCTGCTTGCCTTGCAACCATAGCACAACACTATGGTAGAACCTTCGGCATCAACAAAATGCGGGAATTAGTAGGTACAGGTAAGCAAGGTACTACTCTGCTTAGTACAGCTTTGCTTAAATTCGTAGCGAATTGACAGGGGTAAATTGTTGACGGTAAGGTGAGGATACGTGGACTATCCCTCAAGCATTCGGTACTATGGCTGGTCGGCAAAAAACCTACAAGGTGCAGCTAACAGAAGAGGAAAAAGAACTGTTGCAGCAGCAAGCGAATGCCCGAAAAACAGGGCAAAGCAAAGGCAAACGAGCCAAAATAATACTTACAACTGCTGAAAATTCAGATTGGACAGATGCTCAAATTGCTCAAAATATCGGCTGTTCACAAGCCCTTGTTCGGAAATGGCGCAAACGTTGGTGTCAAACTCGTAGTCTAGAAGAAGCACCCCGTCCAGGTCGTCCTCGGATATTTGAAGCAATTATACGAGCAAAAGTTACTGCGTTCGCGCTTCGCGTTGCCGCAGGCATCGCTTGCAGCAACCCAACGGATTTTGATCTTCCCTTGGCGAGGTGGAGTTGTAGCGATATTGCAGCACATCTAGTCACGCTAGGCATTGTAGTATCCATAGCGACTTCAACAGTCTGGCGATGGCTAAAATCTGAGCGGATAAAACCTTGGCGGTTTCATACTTGGATGCATCGGATTGATGATAATTTTGTTGCAAAAGCAACCCCTGTACTTAAACTGTATGCTCAGGCAAAATTTTTGATTAAAGCTGGATTCTGGGTGGTATGTGTGGATGAAAAAACTTCCATCCAAGCACGATCCGGCTTACATCCAAATATTGGGGCAGGTGTCAAACAACCAGTTCACTTTGCAGCCAGATATGCCCGAAAAGGAGCAACACATCTTTTTGCGGCTTTGAGCGTTGCTGATGGTCTGATTTATGGTTGTTGTCGCCCAACAAAAACATTCCTTGATTTTCAAGGATTTCTTTTAGAAGTATTGATACCAGAAGCCATTCGTCGGGGTATGCGCCATATTTATTTAATCCTTGACAACGGCTCTAC
Source organism: Nostoc sp. ATCC 53789 (assembly GCF_009873495.1). GTDB lineage: Bacteria > Cyanobacteriota > Cyanobacteriia > Cyanobacteriales > Nostocaceae > Nostoc > Nostoc muscorum_A. The sequence continues at coordinate 3,669,104 of NZ_CP046703.1, forward strand.
CCATGCCCCAAAACAATTACAGGCTTGGTTGAATCAGAAGCAAAAAGAAGACGGTTGGAATTTTACGGTGGAAGTGGTCTGGCTACCAAAATATGCTTCATGGTTAGATCAAATTGAAATTTGGTTCAGCATTTTACAACGTAAATTACTGACTCCAAATGATTTTCCTGACCTCAAGACCTTACAGCAACGTATAACTGATTTCATCGTCCGTCACAATGATTCAGCCCAACCAATCAAATGGTCATATACAGTAGCCCAGATGATGGAGAAATTCGCTACGAATTAATGCAAAGCTGTACTTAGTTTAAGACGAGGAGCAGAAAACTTGGGTTTTAATGCCCGTCCAGTCAGAGCAACTCCCGAATTAATAGAAAGCTTGGATAGAATTTCTCTGCCTGCCATCATTCACTGGAAAGGATATCACTGGGTTGTATTGTACGCACAAAAAGATCGGAAATATGTTATTGCCGACCCAGCAGTAGGTATTCGCAAGCTCAACCATCAAGAGTTATTAGAGGGATGGGCGAATGGTGTCATGCTGTTATTAACTCCAGATGAAACTCGTTTTTATCAACAGGAGTCGGATAAAATAGACGGCTTTGGACGTTTCCTCAAAAGAGTTTTACCCTATAGCAAAATCCTTGCAGAAGCGATCGCAATCAATATTGTAGTTGGACTTCTTTCTCTGGCTTATCCTTTAATGATGCAGCTCCTTACAGATGATGTTTTGGTGAGGGGAGATATACAGCTATTAACTACCGTAGCCATTGCGGTTATTACCTTAAATATTTTTCAAGCTGCTATTGGTATTGTTCAATCTCACTTGGTAGGACAATATGCTCAAAGGCTAGAGTTAGGATTAATTTTAGATTACGGGTATAAACTCCTCCGCTTACCCTTATCTTACTTTGAAGCCCGTCGCAGTGGGGAAGTTGTTAGCCGCATTGATGATATAGAAAGAGTTCATAATCTAGTTTCTCAAATTGTTTTGGGTTTACCCAGTCAATTTTTTATCGCTGTCATTTCTGGTTCTTCCGGTGCTTTTATGGTGGTTACTAAATTTTAGTAAATTTTATTAACTACATTTTAATGATATTTATCCTTAAAACATAGACTGTATAAGCATTGTAGCAGTTTCACGTATACTGAAATAATCCAAATAGCATGATTTATACTATAACACAGTAAAAATTAAGGCTTTCACGCAGTGTGCCGTAGGTATCGCTATGAAATTTACTGTAGAGCAAATCCTGAATCTGCCCGATATGAAAGTATTAGATTTTCAAGAAATTGAAGGGGAAGAAATAATTATAACGATAGAAAAAAGCGTTAACTATTCGACTTGCCCATCTTGTGGGCAAAATACTCAGAGTATACATCAAAATCATTGGCGGATGATTCATGATTTATCTTGGAGTAAAAAGCCAGTACTCTTAAAAATAAATCGTCGCCAGTTCAAATGTCATAAATGTAAAAAAGTCTTTAGTGAGAAATTGGATTTTGTAGATAAAAGTAAAGGATATACAAAAAGATTAGCAACAGACATAGTACAACAAGTATTAAATAGTAATATTCATAGTGTTGCCGAAAGGAATGGATTGAGTGATGAAGAAGTAGAATCAATGTTAAAAAAGCAAGCTTCACAAATATTAAATATTAATCTAAGCCAGGTAAAAAAGTTAGGTATAGATGAAATAGCTTTAGTTAAAGGTCAAGGAAACTACTTAGCAGTATTAGTGGATTTAGATACTCATAAGCCAATTGAAATAGTGCAATCACGACGAATAGAAGATATCCGTGAAGTAATTGCTGGCTGGGGATTTGAAGTACTTAATCATGCTTGTTGAAGTGAGTATTGATCTCTGGTCGCCTTATAAAAGCTTAGTAGAAGATTTAATGCCAAATGCTAACATAACTGCTGACAGGTTTCATGTGATGAAACAAGTAAATGATGAATTAGATCGGATGCGTAAAACTGAGAAGAAAGCAGCAATGTCGTTAGAAGATAAATCCGAAAAATCTCGCCAACTAGAGGCATTAACTAAAAGCAAATATAGTTTAATTAAAAATGAAGATTCTTTAAACGAAAAGCAAAAATCAAAATTAAACTCCGTGTTATAGGTGTCGCCGACTCTGGCTAAAATGCACGCACTTAAAGAACAATTCCGCCAGATATTTGAAACCACTAAATCTTGGGGAGATAGCATAACACAATTATTAGATTGGATGTATGATGCACGTTCATACTTTCCGAAAAGTCTAGGGACAATGGTGAGATGGTTTGGGGAAATAGTCGGTTATTTTGATGGCAGAACTACCAGTGGTACTGTAGAAGGAATTAATAATAAACTCAAGTTAATTAAAAGACTTGGGTATGGCTTTCGGAATTTTAGCAATTTTCGATTACGCAGTTTATTAAACTGGCACTTTTCTATTAATTCTCCATAAAAGTAACGGATGAACCGTTTTTAATAAAACAACAAGAACAACATCCAAGAAGATAATTGAGATTTGCAAAAAGCGTCTGAGCAAATATGATACCGATCAACAGGAGTAATGTGATGGAGCAAGCAAAGAGAGAACGTTTGGAATCTAAAGGCTGGAAAATTGGCACAGTTTCAGCTTTTTTGGAGTTAATACCGTTTCAAGGAAACAAAACAGTTCCCAACTTTTCACGCCCCAAGCGATCGCTCACCTTACCCCGACAAACAACCTGAACCCCATTAATATAAACCCTTTGTACAATCTCATCCGAACCACGCTTAACCATCCGAGGTTCACCATCTAAAACCGGATCTGATATCTGCACTTGCGGGCTAATTGGCTGATTTAAAGCATTGGGATCGAGTAAAACTATATCCGCTTTCGCACCAACTTTGAGAACTCCCGTATTAAGACGAAACCAACCAGCAGGTTCTCCAGTAACGCGGCAAATTGCAGCTTCTGGTGAAAGAAACTTCGTTGTAACTGCTTGTTTGAGCAAAGACAAAGCTCCATCATAGTAGCCCAGGTTACGGACGTGAGCGCCAGCATCGGTAAAACCAGGCAAAATATGGGGATGCTGCATCATCGCTAAACGGGGTTTTAGGCGATCATTCGCTCCTGTCGCCACCCAGCGTAAATCTGTATCGTATTTTTGTAATGCGTGGATAAACAAATCCACTGGTTCTTGTTGCTTTTGACGAGCAATTTGGGCAAAACTTAACCCTTGCCAACTTGCTTCGGGACAGTGAATAACTTCCATCAAATCTAACTGACGATGGAATGATTTACGCCGTTTACTGAGCCATTCTTGGCGAAACTGACGACGGAAAATTTCCGATGCCCATAGTTGTTGTCTTTCTTCTCGTGACTGACAGCCATTAAGTTGTGCGCCTGTGGAGAATTCTTCAAATAAGGGAGTCACAGACCCATCAGAGTAAATGGTGAAGGGTTCGGTTAGGGTTTGAAAGCGCACATTCCCATTTAGAAGCCGATTCCAAATAAATAGTAGCGGGGAAAATATTCGCCATAGTTTGCGATCGTGTACGGCATCTAAGGCTGAGAGGACAGTTAGCCGCAGTGGTTTTTGTCCAATTCCTGAACCCATCCGCAGAATATCCACAAAGGAAGCAAGCCGTTGTAAATTGGGTGTGACTTGAAAAACGCGATCGCTATGCCGACATAAATCCGCTAACATTGCATATTCATTAAATTTGGCGTGTTGAGAAGGAATTGTACAGCCTTGCCATTCTCCACTCATCCGATGCCAGGGAAACATATCAATAGAAATGCCAATAAAGCCAGCATCTATTGCATCTCTGGCTATGCGCTGCATAAGTTTTAGTTCAAATTTTGTCGGCTGAACCGTTAAACTGCGTTCTAATCCCATCACATAAGCGCGTAAGGCACTGTGTCCAAACATTGGGGCAACATTGGGGCCAAGAGGTAACTGTTGCAAATGCTGTAAATATTCTGCTGGTGTCTGCCAGGAAACCGACTTTTTCAACCATTTTGCAATCAGCCGATGGGAAAGTGTCTCTACCCTCTGAAAAATATCAGCCAAGATTTGGGGTTCTGCGATCGCAACGGACAAGCTACAGTTACCAATAACCACGCTGGTAACACCATGACGCACTGATTCGCTCAATCCTGGTGCAATTTCTAACTCTAAATCGTAATGAGTATGAATATCTATAAATCCAGGTGTCACCCATAACCCAGAAGCATCAACCACCTCACGCGCTGGGGTAGTTAAGGAGGGTGCGAGGGTGACAATGCGGCCGTTTTGAATGCCGATATCTCCGCGAACTGGTGGAGAACCTAAGCCATCGAAAATTAACCCGTTTTGAATCAGCAAATCCAACATGATTCTTTTTTGCTCTTGTTTGCTACTGTCCACTTAAACGTCGAAGCTGATCTCGAAAATAGCAGAAACTTGGTGATTGATTATTGTCAATGTCCATAAGGGGAGATATCTTTTCAGCCCAAGTTGCTTTCTCTTTACCAATTGCCTGATAAGCAAATTTAGATAACTTTTGGCAACCACCAGAATATACTGCGTCAGCTAACTTCTCCCATGTGCCACAAATCTCATCGTTGGTGTATGAATTTAGAACTGCTTGTTTTGCACTCGGATAAGCTGCCTTTACTGCTGCTAAATCACCTAAGTACCATGCTTCTCCTTCCTCAATAGCAATACAAAATTGTGTCTTTGGCTTAGGATTACAATAATTTACGAGTTCAAGTAGTTCTTTGCGAAAAGCACTCAGGCATCGGTCATCAAGATCGCAAATGATTATGAGGACAGCAGGGAAATAAGATAAGGGATTTGCAAGAAAATAAGATACCAATTAAACGGGGAAAATTGTGATATGCCATTTAGGTAGAGTTTCGGAAGGTTGCCAGAAGGTTTGGTAGTGTTCTAACTCTTGTGAGAGAACCTTGATTCCTTTTTCATAGGTTGCTTCAACACGGTGAACAATGGGTGCAATCCCTTTCCAAGTCATATTGGAAGCCCACTTGATGGCAACTTCAATCGAATCCAGAATTGCGCCATTCCAATAGTTCTCTAGGGCTGCCCAACACCTCTCTATGGGATTGTACTTGCTATGGTACGGAGGATAGTAAATCAGTCGGATTCTTAAATTAATTGCTTGAGACAGTTCAACCATACGTTTGATAAACTGTGTGCGGTTACTGCGAGTTGCTGCACCACCATCAAGGTCAATCACCCATTCATCATAATCTTGGTAATCGTGTTGATTCTCATACCACCAAGCAGTTAAACAATCGACAATAAAATCACTGGTTTCAGCCGACTGACCTAAGTAAATCGTAAGCTTTTCACTGTGTGTGTTGAGAATGCCAAAAGGAACTAAGACTGCCTCCCACTGTGTATCGTGGTCATCCGCAGCTTTTGCTTCCAGTGTCCGAGCTTTACCACCTCTGGAAAGATTGCCAATCTTCACCTTGGCTTTAGTATCGATAGAGACTCGCAACGATTTGGGATTCTCATCCGATGCCTGATTTTCCTGAAACACATTGTCAAAAATGGCATCTGTTTGCGGAATCTTTTTCAAGGGCTTTGTTTTTTGTGTTTTTTTAGGCGATACCCCAAGCTATTAAGAATCTTCCCCAGAGTTTGACGAGACGGCAATTGACTGTGGTCATAACCTATTTCACTGATTAATGCTTCTCGTACCGCTCTGGCACTGATACGAGCATATAGAAAGGTCGATTGAAATTTTGGATCTGCTTGGGCTTGAGCATCTACCAAAGAACAAATATCTGCTTCTAAATTGGGCAGAATCTCAACACTATTATGTCGTCCCCTTGCATGATAGTTATCCACACAGACTATCCCTGTCCGCCGTTCATGCAAGCCAAGTTGTACACAGGAGCGATTCCATCCTAAAACTGTTTCTGCAATGCGTGCTGAACTATCGAAGTAATCTTCAGTAACTTTTGCCATGAAGTCTCTTTTACAGCTGCCAGTTAGTTTCTTGGCTGCATCTTTGAAGGTAGATTTTATGGTGTCGGTAAGCATGAACCCTGTGATTCCAATTCTAGAAATTCAGAGCAAACGCGGGCAGATCCGCGCCTCCTATTCTTCTAGAATGACTGGTATTTTATTTTCTTGCAAGCCCCTAATGTTTTACCGTACCCTTGAATAAGTCGTGGTAACTGGTCGAGCAGAATTCGTTTTTTGGGATCAGAAGTAGATGTTAGATTTTTAGGAATACGCCCTATTCCTTTGTAATGATGGATATTAAATGTATGTTGTTCGGTGTTAATAATTTTTGGGACAAGAATCTCAAGAGCAATTTTACCGGAAATATCCTCAACGAGTATCTCAAAGTGCATATACTCAACTTGCATCCAAATAGTCACTGTACCAAAGTCCGCCAAGAGGTAAACCTTCAGAAACAAGGTTATTGATCAGAGGATCTTCACTAGCTCGCTTAATTTTCGCAAATCCATCCTCGCCCTTTTCCAAGACCCAAACCTCGTCAGGTTTAAGGGCATCTACAAAATATGGCTGATGTGTTGTCACAAATATTTGTGATCCACCTTTCTGACCTGTAGCGTGTTCTCGAAATTCTCGCGCTAGGGTTTCTAAAAGTTTATGGTAAAGTCCATTTTCTGGTTCTTCAATACACAAAAATGGTGGTGGTGAGGGATCTTCTAACAAGAGGAGATAAGCAAATACCTTAAGTGTTCCATCTGACATATTTTGGGCATAAAATGGGTCTTGAAAACCCTTGTCGTTGAAACGCAGTAGTAGTCTTCCGTCTGGACTTCTTTCGGTGCTAATCTTGTTGACACCTGGAATTTTGCTAGATATTTTTTCAAGTATGGATTGAAACTTTTTAGGATGTTCTCTCTCCATAAACTGAACTACATTGCCCAGATTATCGCCATGAATATTCAGATGCTTTTGTGGCCCAGCCAGAGGCAAGCTTCGTGCAGCATCTGGAGTAAAATAGCTTAAATACCATCCTTCAATAAATCTACGAAATACAGAAATTCTTGGGTGTTGTTTGAGTGAGCCCAAAGTTGCAATTCCCAGTTTCCGCTTATCGTCAAGTTCAACTACCTCAGTTTCCTTACTTTCCTCTTTTCCTTCACCTCTCTGTATTTTTTCTATTAATTTTGACAAATCAAAATCACCTTTTTCTTCCTCAACTTGTTTGCCTTCTTGTTCACCTTTCCATGCAATTCCTCTACCTTCATTGAGAATTAGAAAAGAAAAAGGTTGTCCCTTGCTTTGTCCTTTTCTTCGTTGTCTGAGTCTTTCCCTCTTTACATAAGGTCTTCCAGAGGAGTCAATATCTATTGCCAACTCATAGGTAATTGGCCGGGCATTATGATCCTCTTTATAATAAATATCAAACTCAATACTTCCCTCTTGTCCTTGGGAACGAATTCTCTCAAAGCCCCCACGTCCACGAGAATCACACGCTTCCTCTACTCCATTTTTCAAGCAGTCTGCAAGAAATCCAAAAGTGTCGAAAATGGTGCTTTTTCCCACACCGTTTTTACCGATGACTGCTGTCATTGACGTTAATGGCTTGGCATTCTGTGTGTTCCACAACTTTCCCAAAGTGATATCGCGAAGAACTCTATAATTTCTTACCCTAAAGCCTTCTACTTTAGACATTTAAGCCCCTTTGCTCAACTAAAAGTAATCCTACAAGTTGCTCCAATTATCTGACAATTCGATAAATTTAACACTATATTTCATTTTCTTTATGCCGTTCCACCACGATGCTCAGTTTTTACCCAGCGCGATCGCTCTTTTTGCACACACATCTTTAAAGTCGTCACAATCATCACAGGAATCCAATGCACCATGTAGAATGACCCTTGAATTGTTGCCCAAAGCAAAGACCATCCTCGTAAATTTTGAAATTGGTAAAGTCCAGCAATAAAGGCAATTGTCAGAATGATGCTGAGTAGTGTTTGCAGTGGAAACAGAACTGGATGATGGCTATATAGTATTGTCCAAACTAAGTCTGGTATTAGTCCAATTGGTAGAAGAAATTGCAATAAGAAAAACAATAATAAATCTATTTCTTTCGCCCAACCTAAAGTAAGAATTTGAGGAAAATAATCCAGGTAACGCTGATAGCCACCTTCAGCCCAACGACAGCGTTGATTCCAAAGTTTTTCCCAAGTAGTTACACCTTCTTCTTGAATTGATGGAACTGTAACAAACTCAATTTCTGCACCTGCCAAATAGAGTTTGAAACAAAGATCCAAATCATCGGTGACAGTGTTCTCATTCCAACCTTGACACTTTTCTAACAATTCCCGACGAACTAACATCCCATTACCCCGCAGTTCAGACATTCCACCAATCGCAATGCGATGGGTTTGCAGAAAGCTATCACAGCACATTTCCATCTGCTGGCAACGGGTTAAGAAATTGGTATTAGCATTAGAAATCGCTTTTCGTACTTGCACTGCACCGATCGCTTGCTTCTGAAATAAAGGTACTGTTCGCTGGAGAAAATTGGCAGGTAACTGAGCATCCGCATCGCAGACTAGAATAATTTCCCCTTGGGTAAAGGGAAACACCGCATTTAAAGCCCCTGATTTACCACCTTTTGATTCCCGTCGATGAACTTGTAAAGATGGAAATTGAGTTTGTAATTCCCTCAAAACCTGGGGGGTTTCATCGGTACTACCATCATCAACAACCCAGATATCTAGGCGATCGCTGGGATAATTCAATTGGCATAAGCTGTAAACTAGATTAGCCAAGACTGGACTTTCATTTTTAGCCGGAACTAAAATCGAGACTGGCGGTAAATAAATCTCACTCTCCATCACCGCCGCTACTGGTTTTGCTAACAGCATCCGTAATGTTTGCACAGTCAGGATGGCCGTTAATCCCAGCATCAACCATTGTGTTTCTGGTAGCCAGTGCAGCAAACTCACGCCACCCCAAACAAATAAAACTATTATGGTTGCTTTGAGACGGCGATGAAAGCTAATATTTTTACTGGGCTGATAGTTGCTTCTTCCCACTTTATTTGCTATATCCTTTCGGTTCGTGGCTTAGTCTTGCGACGTAATAATAGCATCGTCACTGCTCCCAGAAGGAAACCACCTACGCCTGCTGCAATTGCTAGAATGCGTCCCAATTGTTGAGCAGCATTTAGCACCGGGTTATTCAGTAGATTTGAGGAAAAATGCAGCGATTGAATCGTCCATTTATCTTGGAGTTTTTGCAGCACTGCTGTCCATCGCAACGCCATATCAGCCGCTTTGCCATCTTTGAAATAAAAGGATGCGATCGCCTCTCCAGAGGCAACATCTATATCTGGAGTAAGAAATGTTCTAAGAGTATCTCCCTTCAGTTGCATTTTGATATCTTTGATGGAACTGGAAAACTGCTGATTCCAGTACTTTTCAAACTCAGGAACTTTGTGAAAAATCTGGTTATCAACTGTTGTGATTGTGAAATTTGGGTGCAAGTAAGGCTGTATTTTGGCAAAATCGCGGGTGTTTAGGGCTTGCAGGGCAATGTCCCGTGTGCGAATAATTGCAGTTATCTCCTGTGGGTTGACATCTGCTAAAGCGGATTGGGGTTGATTCCAAATTACTAACACTAACAAAACACTCCAAAGTAGCTGAGTGTATTTGTATATACTTGCCTGTCTCTGTTCCATCATCTAAAAACCTGTAGATTGAGTGACACTTACCGAGAATTTTTTAATGTTACTACCCACATTCAGTACTTCTTTTTGTTGGACATAAAGAAATACAAAAAGAAGTGCTGATGAAGTCAATCAGTTTTCTCCAACCCTGATTTTAGGTTAGGTATTTTCATTAATCTATAGTTGTTGAGAATCAGCCTGTGTAAAAGCCAGGTTGTTTGAGAACTTACCGTGAAAAATCAGATAGATTAACCAGTCAACTTAATTACACCTTGGCTCACTAGATATTTGCAAGTAAGTGAGGCACAAATGCAGCACTCACGCATTAGATAGATGTTTCTATCTCTAGCCTTACCCTCAAGAATTTTCCCTTGTCAATTCGCTACGAACTTATGCAAGGTCGGTTTTAAGTATTTTTACCAGTAGTATATTTATCGATAAAATATTGAGTTTATACTTAATTTTCTGGCTTTTCATCAAAAAAGCGCATCATACTTTATAAAGTAATGTGTAATTACGTATTTTTCAGTAATAATACTGATTCATTAAGCAAGTGACTAGATTTAATGTGGTTAGTTGACAGCTAAAAGCGGTGACGACCCTCTTGAATTAACAGAATTGGTATTAACTAATAAGTACTAATGCACCAATTTGTTGGTTTTGGGATTTAACCAAAACTTACCTAACTGCACTTCAAAGCCTTTTCCAACAAGAGGTTATTCTTCATGCTGTCGAGTAACCGAATCTCCAAAGTTTGTGTTGGTGGGTCAAGTACCCATTTTTTGAGATATATGGGGATAAAGAATTCTGCTGTCTTTGTTGTACCTTCAGACCACTGTTACAAGGATTTATGACTCAAGAACAATTGACAATGACGACGCGGAACAAACTCCTGAAAATCTTGGCGATCTTTGTTTTGGCAGTGGCAGTTACCTTTTATGGGGGTCGTTATGCGATCGCTGATGAACCGCCACCCAATGCCTCAATTATCTGTGCAGAAACTAGTACTTTAGAAAAGAACTTGCGAGGCAAACTGGGCAATAAACTGCTCACATACGAAGGTTGTCCGCAAGAAATGGGCGCTTGGTATATGCTACCGATGGCCAAAAACGAAAGCGATCGGATGCAAGCTGTTCACGCAGCGCTATTACCCAACAATAAAGTCCTGATTGTCAACGGCAGCAGCAACCGCAACCGTGTCACAACAGAAGGCAAGATCGAAGACGGTGTTAATACTAAAAATTATGATGTCGTCAATAATACCTCTATCTTCGATCCCTCCCTTTCCGATTCGTTAATCGAGAATGCAAAGCTAGATTTCAACATCTCTCCTTTCCAGCGCATTGACTCACCCCTAGCAGAGATAAACGGTGAAAGCAATGACCCTTTCTGTTCCGGTCATTTACAGCTGCCCAACGGAGATGTACTATTTATCGGTGGTAGTCGAGTATATTACCCAGGTGTACGCTTCGCCGGGTCAAAACAAGCCAATATTTATCACTGGCAAGAAAAAGATTGGCAAAAACAAGACCAAAATATAAAGAGGTGGGAAAACCTGGGTTTAACCAAGGATGGTCACTGGTATCCTACCCTCATTCCTCTAGCGGACGGAGCGATCGCTTCTTTCTCAGGATTCACAGCCGATCCCTCTCAGATTGTTAGCACTCTGGTAGAAATCTACGATCCTAACTTGAAGACTTGGCAATCTATCGATGTCAAGAATCTTCCCAACAATCCGTTTCTAACTCAAATGAATGACGAGAGCTTCGGCTCTGACATCATAGACCTCTATGCCCGCATACTACCCACCAAACAGAAAAACCGATTCATCATCACTGGTGATGGCGGTGGTAAAAATGAACCGAAGATTGCACACGCAAGTACCCACAGCTATTTTGTAACGTTCAATAAAGATCAGGATGGAAAGTATTCCATTAGCTTCGAGCCAGGCCCCGATAGACTAGCAATCAACAAAGTCTATGGCACTGCTGTTCTCGACCCTAGTTCTCCTAACGGGGATGTTTTGTTATTGGGTGGCATCATGGGTACCAATAACATTGGCATTGGCCCTGGAAAAGATGTTATCAAGGGAGCAAGCATCACTGCTAGCCTAGAGCGTTGGAAAGCACCACAAGACGCTAGTACTAAAGGTTCATGGGAGATCGATAATGACTTCTTGGCCAAAATCGATGAAGACATTCTGCTGAATACTGAGGATATTGTCGATGGCAAGGTGAAGAAATTTCCACTGAATTATAAGTATGTGAAACAGTCTTCAAAATTGGGTCGCTATGGCAAACGAGCTATGGAACAGGCGGTTATTCTACCCACCAAAGAAATTTTGGTGGTCAATGGAGGTAACTACGCCGAAACTCGTCCGGCTTACAACCCCACCCTGTTGATTCCCGATGCGACTAAAACCGGACACCAAGGCTTCCGTACCAAGCTGATGAACCCGGATGTTGAACCCAGACTTTATCACAATACCGCTTTGCTGTTGCCAGATGCACGGGTGTTAGTCATGGGTGGTAATAACTCTCGTGCTGCCAGATTTGATAAAGATGGAACAGTTCGTCTGGATACCAAGAACGATTTTGCCTTTGTTAATAAAGGCACTGATGGCAATAGCGGTGAAATATGGCAACATGCGATCTTTTACCCACCCTATCTCTTCGGAGAGAGCGATCGCCCAGAAATTGCGATCGCTCCTGAAAAACTCCAATACGGTGCGTCTCAAACTATCTCTGTGAGCAATGCCTCTACAGATCAACCAGGTTCTATAGTGCTTGTAAAATTGGGATCTGTCACCCACTCCTTTGACAATGGTCAACGATTGGTAGATATCCAGATCGACAAAAAACAGATTAAATACTTGAGCGCACAAGAGCAACAACTAGGTGGCTTGAAATACAACGCTAGCATTCCCTTCACCGCTCCCACCAACGACCACTTTACTCCACCTGGCTACTACATGCTGTTCTACATCAATAGTGCCGGAAAGCCTTCTCACGCCAAGATTGTGCAATTAGTAAATAGCTAATTTTCTCCTCATTAATTCTTCCAGAAGGGAGATATTTGTAGTAGCTTTTTAGACTGACTACTTATCAAATATCTCCCAGTCCGGCTCTCAACCAGACAAGTTTAGATAAATCTGAAGTCAGGAGTTATTTATGACAAGCGAAATCAAGGAAATTGACATCAATCAAATCGTCGAAATTGCTACCCCTTTTGATGATTTTGAACATGAAGCCCTATTGGATGAGATACAGGGCAACATCCTCAAGTCACACGGACGCAACCATGCTGTTTATTTGTTCTTAAAATTCGAAAACGACATTGAAGCCGCCAAGCAATGGATTGGCAGTTTTACTCACAGGTATGTCACCTCAGCCCTGGAGCAAGCCGAGCAAGGAAAGCTGTATCGCCAGAAGAAAGATGTACCAGGTAAACTATTTGCCAACTTCTTCTTGACAAGGGCTGGTTATATGCATTTAGGGTATGGCTACCAGAATCTGCCCAATGAAGACGCATTTCGGCAAGGGATGAAAGATCCTAATATGCAGAATGAACTCGGCGATGATTCTAATCAATGGGAGGATGGGTTTAAAAATAATGAAATTCATGCTCTCGTTTTACTCGCAGCTGATAAGATAGTCGGCCCCAGAACTGAAGAAGCAAAGCTTGAGGAGCGGAGGGATCAGAGTAAGCTGTGTCAGCAACCTGCTCTCTTGAAATACAAAGTAGAGGCAATAAAAGGAGAGTTGAATGCGATCGCCTCTATTGTCCACGAGCAAATAGGTTATGTCCTCAGAGATGAAAATTCTGGAGAAGAGATCGAACACTTCGGATTCCGAGATGGAGTCAGTCAACCGTTGTTTCTGAAGCGCGATGTTGACAAAGAAAAAGAACATAGCGACTTTACCAAATGGGACCCCCGCGCACCCCTAAGCTTGGTTTTATTCAAAGATCCCTTGGGTAAAAAACAGGAAAGTTACGGTAGCTTCTTGGTGTTCCGTAAACTGGAGCAGAACGTTAAAGCCTGGAATCAAGATGTTGTCAAAAACCTGGCCGAGAAGCTGAAAGGTTCAGGAGAACTAAATGCACCTTTAGCTGGAGCATACACTATGGGACGCTTCCAGAATGGAACACCAGTAGCGATCGCTCAGACACCAAGCGAGGATAAAAAGCCTGAAACTAACAACTTTAATTATCAAGATGATCCGCAAGGTTTCAAGTGTCCTTTCCATGCCCACACTCGCAAGGTCAATCCCCGTGGGGATACATTAGCCCTTGTATCAATCCCTCTAGAAGAGGAGAAGATGCATCGGATTGCCCGTCGTGCAATTAACTATGGCACTCTCCCCAGCAAAGAGCCAGAAAACGATGCTGGACTGCTGTTTATGAGCTTTCAAGCCAGTTTAATGAACCAGTTCAACTTCATGCAGAAGGCATGGGCTAAAGAAAGGAACTTTATCAAGCGAGATGTGGGAACAGATGTAGTTATTGGTGTAGAAAAGAAAGGAGACGATAACACAGCTGTCACGGAGACATACAGTTGGCCAACTAAGTGGGGCGGTGAAGAGCAGACTGAAGCTGACTTTAGCCATTGGGTAACTATGAAAGGCGGAGAATTTTTCTTTACCCCTTGTATGAGTTTCCTCAAGTCGCTTGCTCCCGAACCCAGTCGCCATATAGAATTTCGCGGAGTTCCTAAAAAAGAGATCGAAGCGGCTCAAGGCATAATCAATGAACTTCAAAATTACAAGCAGAAGAACTGGGCAATTGGTCTAAACGGAGATACCGTTGAGCCGGACGGATTTCTCACCTTCTTCAACCAGCGAAAGCTCTCATTTAAGTTTTATTTGCAAAATCGAGTTGGATTGGGTGAATACTCGGCTTACGATGATAATATCAAAACCCTAAATCGCTACATCGCAGATGTAATCGATCAAGAGAGCGATGCTTGCGAATATAAGATCGCTGAACTAGAGGAATACAAAGACCGGAAGTGGGCAATTGGTCTCAATGGAGATACCAGTGAGCCAGACGGATTTGTTAATTTCTTTGGCGAACGAGAGCTACCATTCAAGTTCTTTGTGCAAAATCAACGTGTTTCATTGGGTGATTACTCTGCCTACGATAATAATATCAATACGCTGAATAACTACATTAGTTCCCTCAAATAGTTAGTAGGTTTTAACGGAGTTTACTTTATCAAATAGAATTCAGGAGTCAGGAGTCAGAATTCAGAATGAATTCTGTATGAGTGGCGGATAGCGCAGCGTAAAGCCTTCGGCATGGCTTCGCTTAAAGCGAGTCTGCGAGCGTCTGAATAATCGGGTTTAATACCCCCACCAAATCGTAGATTTGGTGGTCAACAAGAAAGTCGTGGGACTGAATCCCCGACTGATAGCGGAGCGGTAGCGAGTATTCGAGCGTCGCGTCTTGATTCTGACTCCTGTTAGCGGTAGCGGGGCGTTTAGCCCATTCTGACTTCTGAATTCTTCTTCAATCAAATGACCGTTGTGAAGTGCGATCGCTTTCCTGATCGCACTTCACCCTATATCACTCAATTTTTTATTTTGTCATAGGCGCGATCGCTCATAAGATTTTTGTCTTACGAAGCAAGACGACGTAACACCATGAGAGAGCGGTCTGTAACTGGCACAGTTTGCTCACCCATAACCAACTTTCCTGGGCTAAGGAAGCGAGATTCATTGGTGTCAATAACTATTTCCCATTCCCTGTCTTTGAAAACATTGGGTAAAGCAAACTCAATCGTTTCGTAGTGAGCATTAAAGAATAGCAGAAAGCTCTCATCAATAATCCGTTCACCACGGCGGCCAGGAGTAACAATGCCCTCGCCATTCAAGAAAATTTCCATAGCTTTGGCATAACTAACTAGCCACTGCTTTTCAGTCATTTCGCTGCCATCGTCATTAAACCAACCAATATCACTGATCCCAAAACCGTGAATAGGACGGCCTTGAAACCACTTACGCCGCCGAAATACTGGATGCTGATGACGAAAATAAATCAGTTCGCGGGCAAAATCTAGTAGTTCGGAATTAGACTTTTGTAAACTCCAATCGCGCCAGGCAATTTCATTATCTTGGCAGTATACATTGTTGTTACCCTTCTGAGTGCAACCAATTTCATCTCCTCCTAATAGCATGGGTATGCCTTGAGACAGCATTAGAGTTGCTAAAAAGTTGCGTCGCTGACGTTGCCGTAAGCGGATTACATCTGGGTCATTGGTTTCTCCTTCTACACCGCAATTCCAAGAGCGGTTATGGCTTTCCCCATCCCGGCTATCTTCGCCGTTGTCCTGATTATGCTTTTCGTTGTAGCTGACCAAATCATTGAGTGTGAAGCCATCATGAGCAGTGATGAAATTAATACTGGCACTGGGATTACGCCCGTTTGCTTGGTAAAGATCAGGGCTGCCGGTAAAACAGTAAGCAAATTGTCCGAGGCTATCATCCTCACCACGCCAAAAATCCCGCACAGTATCACGATATCTGCCATTCCATTCAGACCAACGTAAAGGAAAATTGCCAACTTGATAACCGCCTTCTCCTAAATCCCAAGGTTCAGCAATCAGCTTTACATCTGCCAGAACTGGATCTTGATGAATAATATCAAAAAAAGCTGCGAGATTATCTACTTCATATAGTTCTCGCGCTAATGCTGAGGCTAAATCAAACCTAAAGCCATCAATATGCATTTCTGTTACCCAATAGCGCAGACTATCCATGATTAACTTCAGAACTTGGGCATGACGCACATTGAGGGAGTTGCCGCAGCCTGTGAAGTCCATGTTGTAACGGGAATTATCTTTGACCAAGCGGTAGTACACAGCATTATCGATGCCTCGTAGCGATAATGTTGGCCCTAAATGATTGCCTTCGCCAGTGTGGTTATAAACTACATCTAAAATTACTTCAATGCCAGCAGAGTGTAAGTCCTTGACCATCTGCTTAAACTCGGTCACTTGTTGTCCGACTGAGCCACTAGCACTGTAACCAGAGTAGGGGGTGAAATAATTAATAGAATCGTAGCCCCAATAGTTTTTGAGTCCTTTATTTACCAGAAATCCTGGAGAAGATAAAAAGTGATGTACAGGCATCAATTCCACAGATGTGATTCCTAGTTGTTGGAGATATTGAATTGCAACTGGATGTGCCAGCCCTGCATAAGTACCATGTAATTCTTCTGGAATTTCTGGGTGTAATTTAGTAAAACCTCTAACGTGAGTTTCATAAATAATAGTTTCGTGCCACGGTATAGAAAGTAGTTTGTCATCTCCCCAATCAAAAGACTGATCGACAACAATACACTTCGGCATAGTTTCGGCATTATCTAAATCGGAAAAAGCTAGGTCTTGTTCTGGCGCATCTAAAGAGTAGCCAAAAATAGCTGCGGTATCGCTAATTTCCCCATCAATTGCCTTGGCATAAGGATCAATTAATAGTTTATTAGGGTTAAAGCGATGACCAAGTTCTGGGGCCCAAGGGCCATGTACTCTAAATCCATAGCGTTGCCCAGGCCCTACTCCTGGTAGATAAGCGTGCCAAACAAAATTATTTTTTTCTGTTAAAGGCAAGCGATTTTCATGATTATCAGCATCAAATAAACAAAGTTCTACACCTGTTGCATTTTCCGAAAACAAAGCAAAATTCGTACCTTTTCCATCCCAACTAGCACCCAAGGGATATACATTCCCAGGCCATACAGCTACATACATAAGCAAATTACCAAGAACTAAATTTACTGTTAACAAAAAACTTGAATATGTGTTTGATAGTAATTAATACAAGTTAGTTTTCAGGCTAAACTTAATAAGTTTAAATTAACGAAAGATTACTATTTTATTGCAATTATTATCTTTAAAAAGTCTTAAAATTTGATGATAGCAAGGATCGCTTTACATTTAAAAATATAATTTTCATCGTTAATTAATAATATTGGCAACATCCTTGTTACTTTTGAATTCATAAATATGCTAATAAGTTTCTCTGCAAATCTTTTCAGCTTCATAAATTTATGAAAAATAGCAAATACCGGCATCTACCAAAATGAATAAATTTATTTATATCAGCATGTATATTTACTTAAAATATCTTTTATGAGACCATCATATAGATTTTTGCATTTACTTAATTGTTGTAATATTTGTATCTGATAGCAAGCATCATCTTGAGTGATAGAATTGCCAAATAAATATGGTTTTCCTTTAGCCAATGCGTTGTTGTGGAAGAAATAAATTTACTATTTAGTAAGTGTATTGATATATTTTGGGCAACAAAAGATGCAGATAAAAGTGAAACTACGGAATAAGAGCGAGAATACGTTGAATTTTAAAGAGAAATATCACCTTACCATTTATGCCATCCGGTATATGTGCGCGAACCGCAGTAGCGATTAACTTAAATATTAGGAAAATGCGCGAATTGGCTGGGTTTAAGCTAAAGGGAATCAATAAAAGCCCTTTGGCTTACTTTTTTAGCAATGGTATTTATGTACAGTCTCACTGCCTGCGTTTTTCAGCCTTGGGAGTTTTTAACAAGCTCACTAAGTTGTTATGCTGCCGTGTTCAGGCAAAATCTCTAGTAGAAATCAACCTGTATTAGGAAGTGGGCGATGCACATTGGATTTCTCAACCCTCAAGGCAATTTTGATTCAAACAATAGTCACATAAGCAAACACCCAGATTTTGGGGGTCAACTGATCTACGTTAAGCAAGTCGCTATAGCGATAGCCGAAAAGGGACACAAAGTAGATATTCTCACCCGTCAAATTATTGATCCGGAATGGCCAGAATTTGCCGAAGCGTTTGACACTTATCCAGGAATCGATAACGTCCGCATTATCCGCTTACCAGCTGGGCCAAAAGAATTTCTTCCCAAAGAGTTGTTATGGACTCATCTGATTAGTGATTGGGTACCCAATATCTTGAAATTTTATCAACAGCAAGGTGGCTTACCCGATGCTATGACTGCTCACTACGCCGATGGAGGGCTGTGTGGCGTTTTAATTGAAGAGGATACAGGCATACCTTTTACCTTTACTGCTCATTCTCTCGGTGCCCAAAAGATGGACAAGCTGGAAGTCACTTCAGAGAACTTGTTAGAAATAGATGAGCAATTCCATTTTAAATATCGCATCCTAGCCGAACGCTTGAGCATGAATCGCTCGGTCGTTAATATCACCAGTACACGACAAGAACGCTTTCAACAGTATTCTCATCGAGTCTATAGGAGTGCAGTGGATGTAGACAACGACAACCGCTTTGCAGTGATTCCACCGGGAGCAGATTTCTCGATTTTCGGTGCAAAGGCACGTTCCGAAAATGAGAAAGCAACTGAAGAATTCATTCAGGAGCGATTGGCACGGGACATTGCAGAAGCCCGTCGAGATTTGCCTGTCATCGTAGCATCCAGTCGATTAGAGCTTAAAAAAAACATATTAGGGCTAGTGCAAGCCTTCGCAATCAGTCCAACACTTCAGGAACGAGCTAACTTGATGTTACTTACAGGGGGACTGGACGATCCCTTACGAGAAGAGGCTAGTGACAGCATAGCTGAAGAGGTATTAGCCCCCATTCGAGAGGTGGTGAAGGAAAACGACTTGTGGGGCAAGATTAGTGCATTTGGCTTGTCAGATCAGTCTCAAGAGTCACTGGCAGCAGCCTATCGGTTTATGGTTAAACGCCGCTCGGTATTTGCGCTGACAGCACTTTACGAACCCTTTGGACTTGCTCCTTTAGAAGCAGCAGTTGCAGGTTTACCAGTGGTAGCAACCAAGAACGGTGGCCCTAGCGAAAGCTTGCGACAGGGAAATAAGGAATATGGCATACTCGTAGACCCAGAAGATCCTGCTGATATTGCACGAGGCTTAGAGCGGGTGCTATGTGATGCTCAGGAGTGGGACTATTTTGCCCAAGCTGGTCAGCAACGGGTTCTGAAGACGTACAGTTGGGAATCTACTGCTGAAAACTACCTGACTTTGCTTGAGCAGATTCTGTCTTTACCGGAAAACCGCGATCGCGCTGAACTCCTGCCCATCCATCCCTACTTTCGTAATCCAGAATCGCAGACCGATGTTTCTTTGGAAGAATTAAGCGACCTCTACTTTGGAACCAATCAAAAGGCATGAAGCCTTGATTTCTCACAAGTGAGAAATCCGGGTAAGGATCGTGGATTAAATAATGTGCAATTCTGGTTTAGTAACTTATGTAAAGTTAATTAATTTTGAGGTGTAGCCGCACAGGTTAATGCTGTTTGTACCTGATTCGGAGATTGATTGCTAATTAATTCAATTTTACCTTGGGCATTACGTCGCCAAGATGTAGCTTGAACAAGTATTTCTGGGGGTTTCTGTATTTGTGCTTTGACTGGTTGTGTTGTGTGGAATGCAGAGATGTCGCGGATGTCTGACCAAGTGCGATCGCTGCTAATTTCCTGTGTCGGATTTTGCGGTATCCCACCTCTACCTGTGGCGACAAAACTACTACCACTGCTATTTGCACATCCTGTAGCGATTTTTTGGGAAGAATCACTAACATTCACAGGTAATTCCACTAGACCAGAATTGGGGTCAAAACCAATAGTATTAACGTTAACTGTACCATTCACTCCAAATTGTGAACTGGCGGTGATATCATTTTCTGATGTTAGTTTCGGACGATATTCTAAACCAAAAATCCCCTGAGTTGTAATTTCAATATTTCCGCCTTTACCTTGGAAAGCATTGGCAATGATATCGCTGTTTTCCCAGCCGAGAATGATAGGTGAATTAATGGTAATGTTACCACCATTGCCAGCAGCACCAGCTTCAGCATTAATGAAGCTACCATTACGTATGAGCAAATAATCGCGGAGTTGGAGATTGATATTGCCTCCTTGACCAGCTTTTGTAGATGCGGAAAGACTACCATTGTTGAGATATAAGGTATTGGCATTAACGTTTAAGGTACCTGCATCACCTTGAACTTCATTTTCGACAAAAACTCTTGCCCCATCACGAATGGTTAATTTAGGAGTATTAATTGTGACACTCCCTGCATTTGCCTTGGAGGTACTATTGTTATTAATATTTGTAGAAGTTCTCAGTAGAAATAAACGGGCGATCGCCCCAATATAACTAGGATTTTCTGCGTCTTTCATGCCCCTAACATCAATTGACTCAGTGGCATTAATGGTAAGATCGCCAGCATTCCCACTACTCACACTCGAAACTGAGACTAAACCCCCATCTTGTATTGACAATTTCCGGGTATCTAAATGTAAGTCTCCTGCATCTCCTGGGCCAAAAGTATTCGCTGATAGCAAGCTGATAAAAAGCGATCCAGGAGGAGAATCCAGACTTGAGACATTCACAGTATCAGCAGTAACTTTAACATTGCCACTCTGACCGCTAGAAAAGCTCCTAGTACCAACATTAGCACCGCCCAAAATTGAAAGGCTATCAGTAGAAATCGATAAATCTCCACCTTGCTTAGTTCCAAAAGCAGCAGCAACAAGCACACCAAATATCGGAACAGTAGATGGATCTTTCGGATCGACCCCACCCACAGACACTGCATTGGCATTGATTGTGATGTTACCACCACGGGCCGAATTATAGCTACGATCCATAACAATTGCCCCACGATCAATGGTCAATGTTGGAGTTGTAATCACAATATTTCCTGCGGTTCCTGATAGTAGAGCTTCATTGACTATGCCACTGGAACTGCGAAAATCTGAGGATTTACCAACTACTTGTAGCGATTCTGTAGCATTAACAGTAATATCACCTGCTTTACTGTTGCCTAAATTTTGTACTACCAGCAAAGAACCATCCTGAAGATCGATCTGTTTACCCTGAAGTTGAATCGAACCGGGGCTGGTTCCGCGTACAGATGCAACAGCACCTTGACTCATTTGGATATTACCAAAGCTAGAGCCAATACTTGGATAGCTAAACGTTAATGCTTGCGGCGTGAGATGGATATTTGCACTGCCTTGGGTAATGCTGCCAAGTTCAATTCGTCCTCCTGGTGCAGAAAGAAAGCTACTATCGAGAACGAGATCACCACCTATCAAAGCTAGTGTTTTTTCAGGTAAAACCTGCAAGCCATTTGTACTAGTTAATCCAGAAACAGAAGTTGTGGGGTTCAATCTACTATTATTTCCCACTCCTTGCACGGAAATAGTTCCCGGATTGCCCCCAAGTTGTAACCCTACAGGTACACTCATAGTTAACAATGGGGATTTAGTTATGTTGGTGCTAAACTCGTTGCCATCAGCAAATTGGATGCTATTAGCGGTTGTGCCGACAAAAGAACCACCAACGTTTAAGCTAGCATTTGCACCAAATATAATCCCCGCCGGGTTCAGTAAGAAAAGGTTAACACCGCTATTAGTGTTGATGGAACCATTAATATAAGAAATACTATTACCAGTGATGCGACTAAAAATATTTTGAATGTTGGAATTATGACTGAAAGTTGCAGAACCACCTGTAGGAATAGAGAATTGGCTAAAGCTGTGAAATAAATTATTGCTAACAACAGTACCGCCAGTAATGTTGTAACTATTACTGCCAGACACAGTGGTGTTGAGAGTACCATCAGGCGTGATCTGCGCTTGAACATTGCTGTTACCAATAGCAGATATGTAGATTGCACCAATTAAGCTTAAGTTAGCAAAAGTTATTTTCATCAGCCAAATTTGTAATTATTTATCTTGTGTCTAGTTTTCCCAAAATGAATTGAGCAATTTGGGTAGCTGTGTAATATTATGGTGAGTTTTTTTCAGTTTTGATTAATAGCAGCACAAATTAATAATGGTGGTAAATAATTTCTTGGTTGAGGCAGGTAGGGGGAGCAGGGGGAGATGTAGGCAGAGGAGTGTGGGGAGTGTGGGGAGTGTGCGGGGTCAGATTTCTTCCCCATCCTCCCACACCTCCCACACTCCTTGATTTCTCACAAGTGAGAAATCAAGGTCTTACCTCCCCTGCTTATCCGAACCGTATTGCTTCATATCTCCAACAATTTAACTTTGAGTTTGAGCCAGAATTGGTAAGCTAATGACAAATTCTGTTCCTTCACCTGGAGTAGAATTTACATTTAGATTGCCACTGTGTTTTTCTACAACAATAGAATGAGCGATCGCTAATCCTAATCCCGTTCCTTTACCAACACCTTTAGTAGTAAACAAATGCTCAAATATTTTTTCTTTGACTGACTCGCTCATCCCCACCCCATTATCAGCAATCTTTACTTCAACCTGTTGATATTTTAAGGAGGTGGTAATTGTAATTCGATTCGGATTAGCTTTAATATCCTCAAATGTCCGATCTGTATTTGATTCATCCAAGGCATCAATAGAATTCGCTAGGATATTCATAAATACTTGATTTAATTGCCCTGGAAAGCATTCAACTGGCGGCAAGTTACTGTAGTTAGTCACTACCTCAATTGCTGGACGATGTTCATTAGCTTTGAGACGATGTTTTAAAATTAGAATTGTACTATCAATCCCTTCGTGAATGTTAAATGGAACTTTGTAATCTCTATCGGCACGAGAAAAAGTTCGGAGGCTCGTACTAATATTTTCTAGCCTCTCACAGGCCATAGTCATCGAATCAATTATCTTGGGTAAGTCTTCTAATGTATAATCTAAATCAATTTCTTCAGCATGGTTGATGATTTCATCCCCCGGCTCGGAAAACTTTTCTTGATACAGTTTTAAGTGTTCAGAAATATCAAGAAATATGGGTTTTGCTTGTTTGAGACTGGCAGCAATAAAGCCCAAAGGATTATTCATTTCGTGAGCTACCCCAGCCACTAAGTTACCCAATGCAGACATTTTTTCGCTCTGGACGATTTGTAATTGAGCTTGTTGCAAATCTTCTAAAGCTTGCCCGGCTTGCTGATAAAGTTTGGCATTTTCTAAGGCAATTGCTGCTTGGGAAGATAGTAGGTTAATTACTTGTAAACGATTAGTAGTAAATACCCCTTGATTCAGTTGATTTTCTAGGTAGATAATCCCCACCAAATGACCTTGGTTAATAATGGGTGTACATAATACACTTTGAGGTTGATGTAGGAGCATATATTCCCCAATGACACCGGGAATATTTGTTTTGCAATTATCTATGATGACAGTTTCTTGAGTATTTTTAACGTAATTGATCAGTTTTATGGGAATATCTTGACAAGTGTCTAGTAGTTGTGAATCAAGAATGGTTTTGACATCAGTCTGAGAATTTGACTGTTGATCGATAAAGGTAATTGCCCGTACTTGCCAAATATCTTCTTGAGGAAGAATTAATACAGATGTTTTTGCACCTGAATTTTCTAGGATAATGCGGGTGAGGCTGCTGATGAGTACATCTAATTCGATACAACTAGAGATAGTTTGAGCGGCTTTGAGAATGCAGGTCAAATCTAGAGTATCAGAAATATTAGTACTGCTGGTAGCGCAAGTAGATATACTGCCAATAGTGGTTATGCTTTCTAAGGGATTAAAGTAGAATTCTTGCTGTTGCAAAATGGGTTTGAGTAATTTGGGATAGCGTTTTTCCAAATCATCAGTTTTGGCTTTTGCTCCCCAACGGGCATAGCAGTAATATGCCTGTTGCAGATATCCTTCTGCGGCTTTTTCTTTACCCCATTCTAGGTAAAATTTGGCAGCAAGCTCGTTAGCGATTGCTGTTTCCTGAATATAGTCATTGGCGATCGCTTCTTGGATAGCGATTTCATAATAATCTGCGGCTTGTACGCGATCGCCAGTTACACGAGCTTGTTCAGCCAAAACTAAATTGTACTTATGCTGATAATTGACTGGCGCATGATTTGCCCATTCTTGCATTTTTGCTTGGTTTTCAGCTACTTTCTGGAGATAAAGCTGTTGCTGTGCTTCATTTACCTGAGAACAAAGAGCTAACAAACTCAAAGATTGATAGAAATTTCGCAAAGGAACAATTAATAAGCCTGCTGCTCCCTGCTCATACTGCTCAAATTTTTGGGAATATTCCCAAGCAGGTTCGTATTCGCCAAAAAGATAAGCTAGAAGAGTTTTTGCTAGATAGACATAACAAATCCCATTAATATTGTTAGTTGCAATCAAAGTTGGTAACATCTCTTCTTCGTGAAAATGCTTACCAATTAAACAGCAGGGATTAACCACTTCTCCTTGTAAATTTAAAACTGTCTGCCGCCAAATATTTCCCCAAACTAGAGATACTTCTTGTTTAAGTTGCTGCATTAGGTCGCAATATTTATCTGCCTCCAGCACTGCATTTTCTAGGTTTTCTCCACTCCAAAAGAGAAACTGACTATAGCAATTAGCACAATAACCAACATATTCTAAATTTCCAGTTTCTAATCCACTTTGTAACCCATCTAAAAATAAACCTAACGTGGATTTAATTGAATCTTTCCAGTGTTTAATAAATAGGCTAAATGTGAGATAAACTCTACTTTTAAGTTCTTTATTTTGAAATTTATCTAAAAGTTGTATTGCCAGTTTACCAAAGCTATATCCATCTTCAATTGCACCAATACTGCACAAAAATAATCCATAGAGACTGTAAGCTACAGCAGCCTGTGGTGAGTTGCCAGATTGAATACAAATTTTGATCATTGTAAAAATCTTGATTGGCAGCAACATCGGTTTGGCTATATAAACCGGGGCAAATAAACCCGATAAAATGCGAAGTGCGACTAATTTTTTGGGATCGGTTATTTCTGGCATATCTGCCAATGCTGCAATTGATTGATGAACTAACATTTGTTGCAACTGGTCATATTCATCAAAAATCATTTGAGTGTTACCATCTTCAGGTAAGGTCAAATCTAGTAATTGGAGTGCTTCTCTACCTGTGGCTATTGCTTCAATGAATTTATTTTGCGCCGTATAAGACTGGATTTGAATCTCATAAGTACGAACTTTTTCTAATGGAGATTTGGCGTTTTTGAGGATAATATCTACTAATGATTTGGATGACTCAAAGTTTGTATTCAGATATTCTGCTTCAGCCGCAGATTCGTAAACAGCAAGGGTCAAATCGTAGCTACTTTGCCAAGCATTTATCGGTAATAGAAGCATTGCAACTTTTAAATATTCTACTGCTGTTGCATAAGCAGTTGAGTTTTTGGCTTTACAACCAGCTATTAGATTTAATCGGGCCAGATGTTCTCGTTCGCCAGGTTCTTCCAACAACTCCAATCCGTAATTGAATTGGTTAACGATCGCAAAAATGCCTTCCTCTTGCTGATGCAAAGGTGTATTTTCCAACAACAATCGACCAATTTGCAGGTGTGTTGACTGTTTTTGTGCTTCTGGAATCAGTGAATAAGCAGCTTGCTGGACGCGATCGTGTAAAAATTTATATAGAACCCATTTGACATCTTATGAGGTTTTGAATTAAGGTACTCCTCAGCATCAAAAATCCAATACTAATGGCGTATTCCAGCAACCTCACTGATGCAGAATGGGAAATTTTTGAACCCTTATTGCAAGAGATATTACCGACTAAGAAGCAGACTCGACCGACCAACTGGCCAAAGCGAGATATCTTCAATGGAATTCTCTATCAACTAAAAAATGGATGCAATTGGCAAGACTTACCTAAAGACTTCCCGCCTTATTCCACCGTATATTGGCACTACAAACAGTGGCGAGCAGCAGGGGTATTTGAGGAACTGATGAGTGTATTACATGGACAAGTCCGTGAACAGGTAAAAAAAAACCGCACTGGACGACGTTGATCATCATTGACTCCCAAGCAGTGAAAAATACCTGTAATGCCAGTGTGGAGTCGAAAGGTTTTTGTTTCTACAAAGCCACCAACGGTATTAAAAGGCATTTGGCTATTGACACCCTTGGGTTTCCCTTCTTTACGCACTGTACTCGCGCCAATGTCTCGGATGATGCCGGATTAATTGAGATGTTTACTCTCAACATCGACTACTTCAAGTCAAAACCTATCGATATTCCCAAGATCACTATCCTGCTAGATCATGGGTATCACCCAGAATACTTGACTCAGGAGTTAGAGCAGATTTACCCAGAGATCATGACCAAAATTCAGTTTCAACTTTCTACGAAACCCTCAAAACAAGAGAAAGCGGCACAAGAAAAATCTGGATTTGTTCCGGCAATAGCCAGATGGGTAATTGAACGCTCCAATGCTTGGATGGAGCGCTGTAAAATTCTGGTTAAGAACTTTGAACGAACCCTCGTTAGTGCCACTGCCAAACTCAATCTCTGTTTCATCAGGCTAATGATTAAGAGGCTTGCAGCACCTTCTTAGATGTCAAATGGGTTCTATACAACCATCCCAGAATGTTCTTGAGTAGCTGCTTGATTGTCTGAACCAACAAAAAACTTATAAACCTCACTTTGCGGCAAAATTAACCCTTCTTGCAAAGCCTTCCACAAACAATCTGCGGTTTCTACCTCCGATTGTTTGGAAACAATCGCTAATATTTTTAAATCGAATTGATTCCGAATACAAGCCGCTAGCTTCAATTGTTGTTGAGTTGCTTCTGGTAGTCTTCGTAATTGGAAGACCATAAACTCAACAACATCATCTGCTAAAGTTTGCTGATTTATTTGGGAAATATCACATTCCCAACATCCCTCTACAAAATTGAATTGAATTAGACGGTCTTGATGTAATGATTTGAGAATCTGAGTTGCAAAAAATGGATTGCCTTGAGCTTTACGATCGACCAATTGCGAAAGAGATAATGCCACATCCTCTGCACAATTTAACGTGTCTGCTACCAGTTGATTCAATTGTAATTGGTTTAGTGGTTTCAGGTTAAGGCTATTTACAGTTACACTTGTTTTACGAATTTCATCCAACATCACCATCAACGGATGTGCTGGAAATACTTCATTATCTCGATACGCACCAATTAACAATAAATATCCCTGGTTAGCTTCATTCGTTAATAACTGTATGAGTTTTAATGAAGCCGAATCTACCCACTGTAAGTCATCTAAAAATATTACTAAAGGATGGTCTTTAGTTGTAAATACTTGGAGAAATTTCTGAAATAATAAATTAAATCGGTTTTGGGCGGCGTTACCTGATAACTCTGGTGCAGGGGGCTGTTTGCCAATAATTCTTTCTAATTCAGGAATTACTTCAATGATTACTTGACCATCTTCACCTAATGCTTGAACAATTTTATTTTTCCATTCTTGTATTTTAATACTGCTTTCTGCTAGTAACTGCTCCATAAAATGACGGAAAGCTTGAACAAATGCCGAGAAAGGAATATTCCGATTAAAGTAAGGATTCAGGTCTAAACGAGAGGAATTAAAGAAGGGGTCTGCACAGAAGAGTTAACCATCGCTTTGATAGCTTGGTCAAAAAACTCAATTACAGAGCGTCCTTGACGGCGACAAGTTTGTATAACAGTCAATAAATTAGCAGTATCTTGGAATCGCTTCATAGAACGAGAACCACCACTGACTTTTCGTTTTGTGACTGCTAAACGTAATGTTCGTTCTGCTAAATTATTATCAGGGGGTATGTCCGGGTGGTCTAAGAAATACCACCATTGATGAGCTTTATTACGTAAGGAGCGTAAAAGTTTACCAGCTTCTCCTCCAGCTTTATCAATCCATGAATGAATGGAAGATTCAACTTTTATTTTAAACTCGGATGCCCAACTCCAGAACTCATCAATGTTTTTAGTTTGTTGGAAGAGAGCATAGTTTTTAAAACCTTCATCTATCAGGCTGACAAATGCTGACCCAATCTCTTTGTTATTCAAGCCAGGAATTAAGATGAGTTTCTTGAAGTGACGGCGTAAATGCGCCTGACATTTCTGTTGGGCTTTCACCGGATAACCGTTATAAGCACTAAAGTCATCAGAACTGAGTACACCAGAGTAACTTGAACCCAAAATTGCCTCTAATTCGGCGCGAGAACGAGTATCAGCCGCATGAAATAAAGCGAAATCGGTATTGGCAAAAATCCATAACCATTCTTTTACCCCTTTGATTACCCAAGGTGTTTCATCCGAATGGATATTCGGCTGGGTTTGTTTTATCCACTCTTTAAGGTTGTCAATACTTTGAGCTACGGCACCATCTATTCGTTCATTTGTGGCTACTAAAGTCCCGACTCCAATTTCTATTTCACCCAGTTCCCACAACAATTCTTGTTGTTTCTCGTATGGTAAATGCCCGTAATTATTTATCCATCCCAAGAAAGCTTGCAGTCTGATTCCTATATCTTGTCCCGGTACTATTTCTGGCGACCAGTCTGCTGTTTGTTTTGACCCACACTCGCTGCAAATACAGGTATGTCTTTGATATTCTACGATTTCGATAGGTCTTTCTACCAACTGTGCTACTTGCTGGGTTTCTATTTTTATTGGTTCGTTACTGAATTCCTTTTGACCACAACAAAAACACACTTGCGGTCTTAATATCTCAAACCTATCTACTCTCCCAAAACCCTTTCTCGTTTTTCCCCGATGTCCTGGCTGTCCTCCTGGTTTCCGTTTTGGCGTTTCACTCTCCCCTGCTTCATCTTCAAGTTTTTTCTCGGTTTTTTTGAGGATGTCTGCCGACGGTGGTTTTGATGATGTTGTGCTGTCTAAGTCTCTACTAACTTTGAGTTTCTCTATTACAGATTCTAGTTCTATTACTCTGGATTTTAGCTGTTCTATAGCTTTTGCCTGCTCCATAAGCATCTCTACCAGTTGCTCTTTCTCCAACTGTTTTAGGGTTTCAGTGTCTAGTTTTAGTGGCAGGTTTTTTTCCATAATTGCTATATTCTGCTTCCCCTACCACACTTGTCAATACCCCAGCACCTGAATCCTTACAGTAATTGTAATCCCTTAGTCTGTAATTGCTGCTCGATATACTGCATTTGTTCGATAGTTTCTCCAGTAACGATCGCATAAAGTTCAGTGTAGATTTTTCCGTATTTAGCCTTCTCTAAAGCCGATAAAATAATCAAGTCTTTGCGATCTAATTCTGGTTTCAAGGTTATGAGAATTGATTCTAATGTCCCCTCCATTCGGTAGCTACTGGAGTATTTAGCTACTTCTTTTCCCAGTCGCAATAGAGTATGACGCTGCAAGCACAACGGAGTAGAACCATTAACTCGGAAATTGGCATCGATCGCGTAAAATTGTCCGTCTTGATTTTCCAGCACATCAAAGCCAATCACACCGAAATACCCCTGTTTGTGGGCATAATCACCAACGTTGGCAATCATTTCAAAGAACTTGCTCATGTCAGTTTTGCCGTAGTCAATAATTCCTCCTAAATAGTTGCCTTCTGGAGTGACGAGTTGTCCGGTAGTGCCAATGAGAGTTATCTCCCCGGCTTTGTTGACATAGAACTGTACGCAGTAATTCTGCACTTCATTCTTGACGAACTCTGAGACAATAATCGTATCAAGCAACTTAATATCAAGATATTTCTTAATTTCTTCAAGGCAGTAGTTTAGATCGCTGGGACTTTTGATGATATAAGTGCCTTCTCCTGAGAGCCCGTGGGACGTTTTAATTAAGTAGGGAAATTGTGGTAACTGAATGTCTGCGATATTGACTTGTTGCAGATTGTAGCTCTTATATTTTGGACATTGCACCCCTAGTTCTTCTAGCGTTACTTTGCTGAGTAAACGGTAATGGGTGTCTGAAGCAACAGCGTGTTTTTCAGGTTTTAGACAATCAAAAGGAAATAGAGTGATGAGTTTATCAAAGCGTTCGCTGTGGCTGAGATCGTCTAGATAAGTCGAGCAATCCATCATCTCAATATTGGAGTGCTTGAATCCCAAATGCTCTTGCCAGTATTCAAGTAGGGCCTTTGGTGGCGGAATAATCACAATTCCGGGAATGCGATCGCCTAAGACAGCCAGATTTTTCCAAGGTTCTTTCTGACAAATCTTGTCGAAGGAGGTTTTGCTGGCTTCACTACTACCATCTTGAATAAAATATTGTTTCCGGTTGGGATAAGCAGCCCAACTCGCAGTTGCAGGGTAATTTAAGATAAATCCATAAGATCCATCTATGATATCTTGAGCAAACAGATCAGAAAGAGTACTCCCTTGAAAATAATGAAAGTTATATTTTGAGTTCATCTACTCCTCCGATAAACCACATCTATAAAGGGATGCGGTTGTTTATAAAAAATGAGTCTCCTGCATTTCCAAGTAACACTAACTTGAAAAAACAAGCCTATATATTCAAACTTGAAAACTCAGATTGAATTTTGTTTTATTAAGTACGCATAAACTTAGCGTAGTGGGGCATAGACTATTACGAATTGGTATGAGTTATTTCTTGGTAAAGGCAGCCACCTTGTCTTGTCCTGCCGTCATATAAGCACAAGCCATGTGTGATGAGTTATACGCCCAGCCAACACGTCCTTGACGGTCTATGAGGATGCACCCAGCTTCACCTTTAACCTTAGAAACCAGAGCATCGATTGCCATCTGTGCTGCTTCATCTGGGTGTCTGTCTCCAGTCAAAAAATCGATCGCAGTTTTAGCCAAAACCACCGGGATAATCGACTCGCCATCACCTGTTGTTGAGCAACCGCCGAATTTATTATCAGCGTACAAGCCACAGCCAACGATCGCAGTGTCACCGACGCGACCTTGTTGCTGCTTCGTAGTACCGCCAGTTGAAGTACCAGCAGCCAAGATACCGCTAGTATCCAAAGCTACGCAACCTATGGTGTTGGGGCGATCAATCACTTCTTGATCTTCCTTCCACTGCTGCCATTGCTCCTCAGCTATTAAGTCTTCTTTTTTACACATTTCGGCACCGCAATCTCTAGCGAAGCGTTCTCCACCCCGCGCTACTAGCAGCCTGGGTTTTTCATCCATAATTTTTCGGGCAACCGAGATTGGATGACGTACACCCTGAACTGCTGCGATCGCTCCCCAACTTAAAGAGCCTTCCATAATCGCCGCGTCTAACTCCACTTCTCCGTCACTGTTGAGAGTTGCGCCAAGACCAGCGTTAAATGTCGGGTCAGCTTCCAAAACACGGGTAGCTGCTTCAACAGCTTCTACGGCAGTACCTCCACTGATTAGCACTGCCCAACCAGCTTCTACTGCTGCTGTACAGCCTGCATTGTTAGCTGCAACTTTGTCGTCTGTGATGGTTTTTGCTCCACCGTGGACAATGATGGTCGGTGTCATATAATTTCTTCCTGTTAGTATGAATTTTGTGGGACTGCAATCGCCTTCACGGGTTCGTCAATTAGTTGCAGCGATCGCAGGTGGTTCTGATTTAACTTGAGTAGCAACACAACGGATTCCCTGAACATTGCCATAAACTTTTTGCATAAAACTAACAATTTACAGTTTAGTTTTCAGATATCTATATTGTTATTTTTGTATTTTTTAATTTTGATTGAATCTACCAAGAGAAATAAGCAACTTAGCTAGATAATTATCTCAAAAGGAAGCTTTTCTAAAATGATTTATAGACCAATGAAGTATCAACCATGAAATTCTAAACATATAATGTTGCGCTGTGTGACGTAAAGCGTCTTGCCGCAGACGTATAGAGAACGCAGAGAGAAGGAAAAAATAAAAATTGCTTAAGTGAACTGTATGGCTTTATAGAGCCAAGATGATTCAGTGAACTAAATAGCATTTACGATAAAAAACGTAATATTCCATATTCTTCGTTTCACAAATAGGAAATAAACAGTGTTACCAAAAAAGACCACCGCTAGCAATCAAACTCAACGCTGGACATTTGCTCAACTTTTTGGACTGGTAAAACGTAATCCCCTGATGATTTCGCAGTGGGTGATCCTTTGGGTAGCTGTAGGTACTGCTGGTGGTCTATTCGCTGCGTTTTACTGGAATGTTTTAGAATTTTTAACTCACCATCTGCAACGATTTGAAGGTTTTAGCCTCCTGATAGTGATGCCACTCGCTGGTTTAGTTATCGGACTGGTGATTCATTTTCTGGGAAATCCCGGTGAAATCGCCGTAATTGTTGATAATATCCATTTTCGTGGCGGACGCTTAGATGTTCGCAAAAATCCCTCAATGATTCTTGCTTCTTTAATCAGCATATCGGCAGGCGGTAGTGCTGGGCCAGAAGCGCCACTAGTACAAGTAACAGGTTCTTTCGGTACTTGGGTTGCCGATCGCCTAAAACTCCAGGGTGAAGACCTCAGAACTTTGAGTTTAGCGGCGATGGCGGCTGGCTTCACAGCTTTGTTTGGCGCACCTCTTGGCGGTGCAATGTTCGCGTTGGAGATTTTGCACCATGAACATATTGTGGAATATTACGAAGCTTTGATGCCAGCCATTGTTTCAAGTTGCGCGAGTTATCTGGTATTTGCAGCAATTACACATTTGGGAATTGCACCCACTTGGCATTTTCCCCAGTACCACCTAGAAAAAATTGATGATTTTGCGATCGCGATCGTATTCGGAATCATTGGGGCGGTGGCGGGATGGATTTTTATGAGCATTTTTCGGGGCTGCGATTACTTGTTTGCTCGAATTCCTGGCCCCATTTATGTACGCACAACATTAGCAGGATTTGGGCTTGGCACTTTAGCAGCTTTATTACCCCTAACCCGTTATTTTGGACATGAAGAATTAGAGCCAGTCCTCACTACTAACTTTGGTGCTATTTTTCTCTTAACTCTTGCTCTTGGTAAAATGGCAGCCATTAGCATTACGGTAACAGGTGGGTGGCGCGGTGGATTCATCATCCCCCTGTTTTTCACTGGTGCTTGTATTGGTAAAGCAGTAGCAGTGTTAATTCCGGGGCTTAATCCCGCTCTTGCCATGATTTGTACAATGGCGGCCGTCAATGCAGCCGTAACGCGTACACCTATAAGTACAACTCTGCTGCTGTCAAAATTGACTAACTTAAGTCCTTTTACACCAATCCTTTTTGCCAGTTTAATTGGATTTTTTCTCTCGCCCAAAGTTCCTCTGATTGCATCTCAACTGAAGTCCCGGAGAGAAGCTACTGAATGAAAAGGTAGGTCGGCGAAATTAAAGCTAACTGGCTAAGGCTGTCATTTGTCCTTTGTCATTGGTCATTCGTAAGGATTTTAAGCCTACTTAGTTTTTTCACGCTAACTTACTTACCTGCAAAAGTGCGATCGCCTTTTGATTTTCCTCGTGAACGCTTGATTTTTAGGATGGCGATCGCTTCTTGTGTGTAACTTCGATTCTTTTGTTTACCAAAACTGTATTACTGACCCAGGAGTAATTTAGCCTAGTTTATACCTATTCCTCTTGCCATTATTGCTGCTAATAAAGGAATTAGGGTAAAACCAACCAATTCAATTCTAATGAGCCAGATGAGACGATTTAGTTTTAGGAATTCTAGCTTGGGTGCTTGCCCCTGTTGCAGACTTTTCACCCAACCAATGAAAGAAATAGTGGGATAGAGAGATAGCAAACCCACCACGATGAAAACCACAACTTTGGCGTAAAAAACTGGGTTGCTTAAATAGTAATCCGCGCCTTTACCAAAGTAGATAACACGCAAAATGCCTGTGACAAGAACGACAGTTGCTGATATGCCATATACTGCATCAGCTATGACAATCTTCCAAGCCTCATTTAAACTCAATTCTTTTTTTAAATTCAATGCTTCTGATACCAGAGCGCCAAAACACAACATGAAGCTTAAATAATGTAAGTACGCAACTATGGCACTTATCCACATATTATTTTTAGTTTTTGCTAGTTTACCAAAAAGGGGAAAAGAGGAAAGGGTAAGGGGGAAAGGAAAGGATAAAGAACTTTTCCCCACCAGAGACTTCTTGGCATTTGTGGGGAAAGGGGAAAGGAATAAAATTTCCCCTTTCCCTTTATTCCCCTTACCCTTTACCCTTTCCCCTTTCCCCCTTTCCCTTTCTTCATTGTTTTGATATTGCTTTTGATGCGAAAACTTTCATCATCAAGCTCAAATTAGCACTAAGACAACTAGCTAAAAAGTGACCAATAATTCAGATTTTCATTGACTACGAACCCACAATCATTAACAGGGGTTGTTACTGCATTCCCTGGTGATTCCAGCTTTGACTTGCAAAAATTGGCTGGCATCGGCTTTGTTGTGGCTAACGTTAAAAAGTTTGATGGTGTAGATGAATATAGGAATAATCGAGTCTTACTGTAACGGGTTTTTAGAAATTGTACCAGAGAGCGATTATTGGCAGATTGTAGCTATACACATCAATGGCCACGCCTACTGCCCTACTCCTCGGCTTTATCGTTCAGAAAAAGTAGCATTGGCAAAAGCTGCACAAATTTATGATTGGCTAGCTGATCGCGAAGGAGAAATTAGTGATGGGGCTTGTAATTGTTCTGAGTTGAAACTCATCTTATGGAAGCAAATGAAAGTATCTTAATTACCCTTGCGATCCAGAATTTCACTTTACAGCAGTTTTCATGTATTTGAACCACATCCGTCGTAGCGCAAGGCCTTGCGCCCCTACCGTATGGTCTATTTACCTGAAAATTTCTGTAAATTAGTCTGGGTGGCGATTTTCTCCAAAGTAGGGAGTACCTAAAGCTTTAGGAGGTGTAGATTTTCCCACTAATCCCACCAATGCCAATAAAGCGATCACATAAGGTAGCATGACTAAAAATTGGTAAGGGATATTTGCCCCTAATGCCTGAATTCGCAGTTGTAAAGCTTCTGTAGCCCCAAATAGCAAACAAGCCAAAGCACTACCTACAGGATGCCATCTGCCAAAAATTAATGCTGCGATCGCAATAAATCCTTTACCAGCACTCATCCCCTCGGCAAAAAATCTTACCTGTACCAGAGTTAAATAAGCACCTCCTAAACTCGCAAGACAGCCACTAATTACCACTGCGATATAACGGATAGTTTGTACCGAAATTCCAGCCGTGTCAGCAGCTTTCGGAGATTCACCCACTGCCCGCAATGTCAGCCCAAAGCTAGTTTTAAATAAAAGGTATGTAGTTAAAATAACTAAGATAAATAATAAATATACTAAAAAATCTGACTGAAATAGTAGCGGCCCGATTAGGGGAATATTGGCTAAACCAGGAATAATAATTGTCCCAATTCCAGGTAACTGCTGTGTACTACTGCCACTAAACACTAACCGGGCTAAAAACGATGTTAATCCAGCAGCGACGAGATTAATTGCTAGCCCAGATACCAATTGATCGACACGCAAAGTTACACACAAAACAGCATGGAGTAGTCCGACTAATCCCCCAGCAATCAAGGATGCAAGGATACCAAGCCAGGGATTGCCTGTGTAGAAAGTAGCCGCAGCACTGGTAAAAGCGCCTGTAAGCAACATCCCTTCTAAGGCGATATTTAACACGCCCGAACGTTCCGAGTACAATCCTCCAAGGGCTGCAAATGCTAGGGGGACGGCTAGACGTAAGGTAGCTATTAAGTAATCAGAGAAGAAGTTGAGATTATTCATGGAGTTATTTTTTAACGCAGAGGTTCGCAGAGGGAAGCGCAAAGTTTCGCAGAGTTTTCTGAGTTAAACTTTTGCGTCCCTTTGCGTTTTTACTCTTATTTCTCTTTCGACTGCGAAACTGATAGCAATAAATAACACCATAAACCCCTGAATCGCGTAAACCACAGTTACCGGCACGCCTGCACTACGCTGCATTACATTTGCACCACTGCGAAGGGCTGCAAAAAATAAAGAAGTTAAGACTACACCGACAACGCTACCACGACTTAAAAAAGCGATCGCAATGGCATCAAATCCATAACCTGGGGAAACTTGTTCAAATAGCCGATATTTTAACCCCATCACTTCACAACTCCCAGCTAACCCAGCTAAACCACCCGCAGCAGCCATCACCAGCATAATTGTATGTTCAACAGAGATGTGGGCATAACGGGCGGCAATGGGGTTAAATCCCACTGCCGTAATTTGATAACCTAGTGGCGATCGCACTAACAATACCCATAAAATACCTGCGGCAATTAAACCGAATAAAATCCCAGCATGGGCAAGGCTTTGCGGTAAGATAATCGGCAATTGGGCTGTTTTGGCAATTAATGGCGAATAAGGGCTAGGCGCACCTGTTGCCATTAATGGATTTTGGACGAGGTAGCTAACTAAATTCACTGCAATATAGTTGAGCAACAATGTAGTAATTACCTCATTCACTCCGCGTATAGCTTTGAGATAACCAGGAATCCAACCCCAAACTGCACCAAAAAGAAATCCTGCTAAAAGTGCTAAGGGGATATGAATCACCGCAGGTAATCCTTGCACGTATAACCCAATTAAAGTACTTCCCAACGCACCCAGATAAATTTGTCCTTCTCCACCGATATTAAATTGCCCAGCCCGCAATGCCACTAACACGCCTAAACTGGTGAATAATAGCGGTGTCATTTTGGTGAGGGCTCTGTCGATATTAATTCCAGGAGTCATGCAGCAGGCAACTACTGTTTTCTTGTGGACATCTAATCCCGCACAGTGAGTGTAGGTGACTTCCATCTTTCACCTCCATTAATGTTGTCACAGATGGCGTGATGTCCTTTCAAAAATGATTCTGCCTTACGTGTTTCCCACTCAGATTTGGGATATCACATTTCCTTGTGCCACTGGACATCTCGGTCTGTCTCTTGCTCAGGCTCACAGCACTACTGTCATTCCGACCTTTGTACCAACTACTTGAGCAAAATCTATCACATTTTCATTGTTTCTTGTGAGCGCAGCTCATGGAGTCTCTTGCAAAAGTTTTTTGTGATACAATCAGAAATTTACCAATTTGCGATTAAGACTTTAATTAGCAGTGAAATTTTGGAGAGCCAAATGACGAAAGTTACACTCTATATTGCAGCTAGTTTGGATGGTTATATTGCTCGCAGCGATGGCGGAATTGATTGGCTATCAATCCTTGATATAGAGGGAGAAGACTACGGTTATGCTGCTTTCTACGAATCCATTGATGCTATTGTTTTAGGCAGCAATACTTATGAAGTAGGGCTGGGTTTTGATGAATGGCCTTATCCGGGGAAGAAATCATTTGTTTTCACCAAACGCCATCTCCAATCTGACCGCGAGGACGTTGTATTTGTTTCTGATACAGTCAAGAACGCCTTGGCAAATATAGAGGCTCAAGGTTTTAAAAATATCTGGCTAGTTGGTGGCGGAGCATTAATCAATTCATTTCTTCAGCACAGCTTGATTGATGAATATATTATTTCAACTATTCCAACTATCTTAGGTAGCGGTATACAGCTTTTCCCACCGCCAACCCCTGAAGAAAAATTGGAACTGATTAACTCAAAACAATATTCTAGTGGTTTACTGCAATCATATTATAGGCGAAAAGGGAAGCTTTAAAAATCTATAATTCATAATTATGCTTCAAGTGGTGATAAGTCCGATACTCAAAACTTCGGGAAATTTAAACACCACCTGAAGCGTCAATACCGTTATTAAATATCCGGTAAAAAGCCTTGTTAATTACGAATTAAGTTTAAACAACCTCAAGAAGCTTCTGAACAGCTTCGCTAAACTGCTCGTAAGGAGAAACTCCCACAATGGTTTCTGCTAAAATGCCATCTTTGAAAATTAAAACTGCTGGAATACTGCGAAGACCGAATTTTTTGAAAATCGGCTTATTCCTATCAACGTCTACCTTAACAACTTTGGCGCGGCCTTTGTATTCTTCAGCAAGTTGCTCCATCAAAGGACTGACCAACCGACAGGGGCCACACCAAGTAGCAGTAAAATCAACAACAACAACTTTCTCTTCACTTCCATTTAAAACAACATCAAATTCACTTTCTTCAAGATAAGCAACTATCTGAGTATCAGCAGACATTTTTTAATTCCTTACTATTAAACTAAAATTGCAGCAAAAATCTCACTATACAAACTATACCTTCTTCTGTCCGTCAGGTTCACCAGCCACCTGTATTGGCACCCTGCTACTGAGCAAAAGTCAGTAGCAGGGATTTAATAATCTTACATTTGGTGCGTAGGCGTAGCCCGTCGTAGAAATCGCACCTACCAACCTACCTAATCCAAAAACCTCACACCTTCAGGATGTAGAAGATGTAGAAGCATCATCTCGATCAAACAGTTCTAACAACCCAATAGTGCCTACAAAAAAAGTATAAGTGGCATATTGTATTGGCATCTTTTTTCTTGAAGGTGCATAAAAAGCTGCTATAATACCTTCGATAAAATGGCACGTCATGGCAAAACGCTCAATCCAAAAAATTGGATTAAGGCTGCTGGGAATATTACTATTAGTTATTAATGCATAAATATGCCATGATTCTAATCCAATTGCGCTGGATATAAGAACTGTAGATATAATTTTTACCATTGCAAAAAATTTTCTTTTTATAAGTTTTAAGTTCATGCTATTCACAAAACAATCGTTGAAAATTCTCTACAAGACTCGATGAAGTAACAGATAAGTTTATCTGTGATAACCTACGCAAAAAATATCTCAAACTCTTATTTCTCGGTGTTCTCTGTGCCTAGCTTTTCTGTTACTCATGCATAAATCTTATGTGTGTCATCTAAAATTCACCTTAAGTCAACCAATCTTATATCATGATTTACATTTTTGTAAAAGCCCCTCAAAAAATGGACATGGTGTATTAAGTCTGCCATACCCATAAACACTATGAGTAATGAAAATTAATTTACCAGATATTTAAAAAATGATAAAAGTGTGGAATAATGCATTGGTGATAAATTTAGTCGAAATAAGAGTCATAGGTCAAGAGCCAGAATGGGCTAAACGTCTCCGCCTTGACTTCTGAATTCTTCTTCAATCCCCCTCTAGCTATTGATAAAAAATGTAAACCTATGATTGCTCAACATTACAACTCAATTCATGTTGAAAACGACTTGCTTCAACAAATCCAAATTAAAGAAAATCAGTTAAGAATTGCCCAAGAATCTAATATGATCCATGTAGTAGAAGCACTACAGAGTCAGTTATTAAAGTTGCAGTGTCAATTATCAGAGCCGCAAGACGTTGAAGTTCAAGCATTGATGAGTTTGCTAGACGATTAAAATTGTACCTTTTTGTTACAAAGGTTATTTGAAACACAAAAACTCTGTTTATGGAAAGCAGAGCCTAGTTATTATGATGCCTGAAAGTGCGATTTATGTGCTATGGCTCAAAGCTATCTAAGGTATCAGTATCATAAAATCACAATACTTCCGACTTAGATAACATACAGAACTCAGATTTGATTTTACGAAGCTAGGTAGAACTCAAAGAAGCTTTTTTTCTGTTGCCTCTTGCCTACCCACGCCGTGCGAATAGAAATCAAAGCTGAATGCTATATTAGGGTTTTTGCTGCGTAGGTGGTCTTTTAATCTGCTGTACTGACTCAATCTTTAGAACAGGTTTAATTGAGCGCAGTTGCCTTTGCCTAAGAATTTGAATTTCTCTCTCAATCGAATCTTTTCCTTGTCTAAAAAAGTCTTGAGAATTATATGGAACTAAGTCACGGGACAAACTTTGAGCTTGTGCAGGAGTCAAACTAGGAAGGGGTTGTTCAGCATTGGCAGAAGTTTGTACAGCCAGCAAAAAAGCTGCTGAAATCAGCAAGAGTTGGCTTTTTATACATCTGGTTAATATTAGGTTTAACATGATTGATACATCTGTTGTGTAACTGCTACTTCAAACCATCTTCTGTTGGTCTTACTATAAGCAAGCTACACTTATTGGCTTGTTAATTACCTCCCGCAAATGGGTGAATTAATCAGTTAAACTACCCAGCCCTCTCAATATTGACAAATAGTACACTATGTGAGTTTTCTAAGAAGGTAAGACTAAAACTGCACTTAAGCGCTTATGTTATCTCCCCTATTTGATGCTTTTGTAGAGGCAAGCCCCGTCAGTGTAATGATGCGAGTCCTAATGGAAAACATTTTTAATTCCTCGCGAATGAATCAAATATTTGATACATCAAGCGTTCGCCAATACTCTCAAGAGCTACTGTTTTCGACTCAGGTGGATTTGATGAGTCTAGTAGTGTGTGGGATGTATCCCTCGGTTCATGCAGCCTATCAGAAGAAGGCAGTGGAGGTAAGTGTCAGCGCCACAGCGTTATACAACAAACTGCAACGGATTGAACTGCCTGTAAGTCGGGCATTAGTGCATGAGACAGCATCTGACCTCCAGCAGTTGCTGTTGATGTTGAATGTGGAACGCCCCAGTCCTCTAGGAAAACAATATCGGTTGCGGATTGTAGATGGCAGTTGTTTAGCCGGAACCGAACGCAGACTAGCAGCGCTGCGCCCCCATGCAGCCAAACCATTACCCGGAAAAACAATCGCCATTCTCGACCCAGGGACAAAACTGGTGGTTGATGTGATTCCTTGTGAAGACGGTCATTCCCAAGAACGCTCCAAGTTTCATCAGGTTTTGGCACAAGTGCAACCCCAACAGGTATGGATTGCAGACCGTAACTTTTGTACCGCAGGATTTCTCCATACTATTGCCAAACTTGGAGCGTTTTTTGTGATTCGTCAACACGGGGGTTTAGGATACGAGCCTTTTGGTGAGTTACAAGCTGTTGGGTTGTGCCAAACAGGAACTGTGTTTGAACAACAGGTGGAAATTGTCCATGAGGGAGGGACTTT
Source organism: Nostoc sp. ATCC 53789 (assembly GCF_009873495.1). Lineage (GTDB taxonomy): Bacteria > Cyanobacteriota > Cyanobacteriia > Cyanobacteriales > Nostocaceae > Nostoc > Nostoc muscorum_A. The sequence goes on from NZ_CP046703.1 coordinate 3,710,355, forward strand.
TCGGTGTCGCCGTATCGTAGTTAAGTTGACTCGTCCCACCCGTGACCAAGAGTGGGAAATTGCCATTTTTACCAACTTACCACCCACTGACGCAGACGGCATTCTGGTGGCACAACTCTATCAAGGGCGGTGGAGTGTGGAAACTTTATTCCAAACTGTGACCCAAAACTTTCATGGAGAAATTGAAACCCTAGCTTATCCTAAAGCTGCCTTATTCTCCTACTGCATGGCACTGTCAGCCTACAACCTTTTAGCGACACTTAAAGCAGTTCTTGGCAGTGTACATGGGGTAGACAAAATCGATATTGGGCTATCCGATTTTTACCTAGTAGATGATATCCATTCCATCTATCGGGGCATGATGATTGCTATTCCTCCGGTTCATTGGCAATTCTTTGAGGAGTTTACCAACATTCAGATGGTAGACGTTCTCCAGCATCTAGCAACCAAAGTACATCTCAAATCTTTTCGCAAACACCCCAGAAGTCCCAAAAAGAAACGACCACCACTCTCTGTTGATGGCAAACATTCCCACTGTTCCACTACTCGAAAGCTCAAGCAATACAAAGCAGCTCTTGATGCTATCCCGTGAAGCAATTTCATAAAATATGTTATTTGTCAATATTGAGAGGGCTGGTTAAACTACCTTATTAAATATCTGGAACTAGCTGATATAAGAATATACTTTAATTTTTATTCGCGCAGCGTGGTGTAGCTATACTTACTTGCGTGGCTAGGTAAGAGGCAATAGGAAAGAAGGCTTTTTGAGTTGTACGGAGTTTTTTCAAAAATCAAATATGAGTTCTATATCATCCAAGGTACTAAATAGGAAACAGTTCTGTTAGGTTGGGTCGCACTCTTGGGAATAATACTACTTGGGGGATAGTCTCAATATACCTCAGTGAGAGTACTGTATTATATACTTCTTTTCTGTAACAGCTAATACTAAATCATGAAATTGTATTTTATACAGGTATTGTTGGTCAAATTTAGACAATTATCAACTGAGATATTGGCTGGAACATAGTTATTCTAGGTTTTGTGCTTGCTAATCGTTAAATTATATAAATATAATTTACACTAAAACATATCAGTATTTTAACTGTTGTCTTACCTGTTAATACTTACTTAATATGTAGCACAATCTTTTTAATTATCTTAGCCATTGTGAAATCTCTTCTACAGACTTACTTAGAACAAGAAATTTGGATATTAGTACGAGAGAAGTGGTATTTCGCCACAATTATTGGAGTTTGGGATGATTTGTTGTGGTTTAAACATAGAACTTACAACAAAGATACAGAAGAGGATACTCTCTGGGAAATGGTTGTAAAAATAAGTGAAGTAGTTGCTATTGATAAAGTTAGGTCTGTTATTAGTAGAAAACCAGACGTGCTGATTTCACGGCTACTAGAAACTGAGCAAGGTACAAACGATCATCATCAAGATCATGAACATTAATTAGCTTAATAGTAAAAATACTTGCTTGTCTCCTAACATTAACTGATAAAACTTGAGACAAGCGGTATAAATAAGTAAGCTAAGAGAATAAAGATATTCGCACAACGGATCTTTAATAATAATCTGATAGACTATCTTAAATTTGAAATTATAAAAGCTGGTAGCTCAGGGCTGATAACTAAATATGAGTGAAGCCTTATTCTGTATCGAAAATCTGCGAGTTGCCTATCCTCAACGGAGTGGAGAAGAGGCAAGCTGGGCGGTTGATGATGTATCTTTCACCTTGCAACCAGGTGAAAGAATGGGATTGGTAGGAGAGTCAGGTTGTGGTAAGTCAACTATCGGGCGGGCAGTAATGCGTTTACTACCAGCCTCTAGTTGTGTTGAAGGAAAGGTGACATTTCAAGGACAGTCGGTGCTTGACTTGATGCCTAACCAGTTGCGGAAATTTCGAGGAGAGGCGATCGCATTAATTTTTCAAGATCCTATGACACGCCTCGATCCGTTGATGACGATTGGTAAACATTGTATCGAAACCCTTCAGGCGCACTCACCAGAATTATCAACGCGGGAAGCCAAAGAAAAAGCACTTGCTACTTTGGCGAAGGTGAATATCCCCGCTAGTCGCTGGAATCAGTATCCCCACGAATTTAGCGGTGGAATGCGCCAACGGGTAGCGATCGCTTTAGCTTTACTCCTCAACCCCAAGTTAATTGTTGCCGATGAACCCACCACCAGTTTAGATGTCACCGTCTCCGCGCAGATATTGAAAGAATTAACTCGCCTGTGCGGTGAAGAAAACATGGGATTGTTGCTGATTTCTCACGATTTAGCAATGGTGGCTGAGTATTGCGATCGCATTGGCGTGATGTACCAGGGCAAAATGGTCGAAATGGGTTCTACAGAAACCGTCTTTAGACAACCTCAACATGAATACACGCGATCGCTCTTAAAAGCAGCTTTACACATTCAAGCAGTAAACGATGATGGAGAATTGATAATTGCCAACGACTCAGAAAAGCAATTACCGATTATTAATAAGCAATCTCCAATTTTGAGTATTACAGAACTCAAGCAATACTACACCATAGAACCTAACTTTATCGAACGACTGTTTAACACACAAGCGCAGACAATTAAAGCAGTAGATGGTATCAATCTGGATATTTATCCAGGAGAAATTCTCGGCTTAGTCGGTGAATCAGGTTGCGGTAAAAGCACACTATCACGAACAATCCTGCAATTAATTCGTCCCACCAGTGGCAAAGTTAAATTTTTAGGACAAGATTTAACTACACTGTCACCTCAAGAAATTCGCTCCTCACGGCGACAAATCCAAATGGTTTTTCAAGATCCCCATGCTTGTCTCAATCCAGCGATGACTGTGGGACAAAGTATCGCCGATCCTTTATTTATCCACAATTTAGCCAATCCTGTTAAGGCAAAAGAACAGGTTTTGTGGATGCTAGAGAAAGTTGGGTTAACACCCTCAGAAGTATATTATGAGCGTTATCCATCAGATTTATCTGGGGGACAACAGCAAAGAGTTGCGATCGCTCGTGCTTTGATTACTCATCCTAAACTTTTGATTTGCGATGAACCTGTGAGTATGTTAGACGCTAGCGTGCAGTCGCAAGTCCTAGATTTGATGTTGCAATTAAAGGAAGAATTTGAGTTAACTTATCTATTCATCACTCACGATCTCTGGTTAGCTAGATTTTTGTGCGATCGTATTGCCGTGATGAATGGTGGCAAAATTGTCGAACTCGGTCTGACAAAAACTATTTTTGCCAATCCTCAGCACCCTTATACCAAAACACTACTAGCTGCTGCACCTTTACTAGCACGCGCCTAACTCAACAAAGTGAGGAGTTATGAATTACTAACTCCCCACTACTAACTAATGTACAGACGCGATTAATCGCATCTCTCCTAACTCTCTTCACTACCCTTAAGTAATTTAGTTGCTTCTCCACTCGAAGCATATAGTTCAACGAATCTTTTAAATAGCAATGCAGTCTCGTGATTTGAAGCTCTGTTTAAGTGGAATAAACGCTCTATATTTTTATCCGCTAAAGCTCTTAAATAGGGCAAATCTTCAAATAGTGTCAAACAAGAAGCAAAATGCAATATTATTTGTAATAATGGCTTTGGCCACTCTAGGTCACTATATATATCTATAAAGAACTGATGTTCTGAGTCATTTAACGGAAAAGCATTAAATAAAACAATTATCCTTTTGTTATTGTAAACTGGAATACTCAATTCAACGGTATATGGAGTATGTAATATTAAATCTACCTCCACAATCGGTTGTCGCCAAATTCTCAAAGGATTCGCTGGCGAGTCTAATATTGTTTGGAATTTGATTATTCCACCAGTACTAGTGGGCTGAAAGTGGCTAATTTGAAAAATTTTCAGGTTATTAAGGCTAAAATTATGAACTGTTTCTAAATGCTTTAAGTTCAATAAATGATAAATTTGACAAAGATAAGGAAACGGTAAAATATACTCCTGGCTAATCATGTGGAGCTTTTTTACTTGAAGCTTATTAGCTTGAGTACGAGCAAGATATTCTTGATATTGGCTGGGGCCTAAATCGTTACTATTAAAGCTTTCGTTAGGTTTGAGATATAGCCAACTCACAAAGAAGAAAGAAGCTGTAAATAGCTGGAATATTTCTATATAAGATAAATAGCCATCAGCAAATGCAGCTATACTTCTATCGGTTATTCCAAAAAGCCAAGATGGAATACCAAATATCCAGATATTACTTTTAATTTGATCTATAAAAAGTGCTATTTCAACATTGTTTGAGGCATTTTTATCTTGATTTACACTTAATTTATCATTATTTTTTAGACAATTAGTAAACATAATATTTCTAATTCACTAATCCTATTAATCTATAAAATCTATTTATATTAATCTTAAATACCAATCCACAACTGTAACCTCTATCTTTAGCTGTATATACAAGTTGTATTTATTTCTATCCATTTAAAAGAAGTTCTTATGAGTATGGTTAAAAAATTCAATCCCTGATTAGATGTAATACTAAATTCTACGTATATCCAAATTCCTTGTAATTCTTGCTCTTAAAGGATTTAATGTTATATTCTCGAATTTATGTATAAATTACAAGGAACAAATTTGCCAAAATCTTTCTACTAGCTGAGTACAAAAAATTAAATTATCTCACTTTTTCAAAAGTGGTATACATATAGATAAAAAAGTTTTCTTTTCCTGACATGAGAAACTTATTTAAGTAGTGCAGTGTGAAAAATCAAACTATTTAAATATAAATAAATAGGATTTCTCTATCTATTGAGGTAATAGATATATAGGTACTTGTATATCAAAAGAGTATTTCTAACTAGTCAGAAATACAAAATTATGTAAAAGCCCAGAACTGTGGATCTGACTTTTCACAGTATCTGGAAAAGGTCATTTTCAGGGTTTCCCAAGCCTGATCTTTCCATAGGCTGATTATCAATAGCTCTGAGTTAATGATAATCAAGCTATGGAGAAAGTTACGCTTTTCCGGAGCTTGAGGACTTAGTATGAGAAGTTAGAATGGCAGAACCCCCGTGATATAAAGCAATACAGTTCAGTTAAGCATCTCTTTCTTCTCTCTGCGTTCTCTGCGCCAACTCTTGGAGACGCTGCGCGTTGGCGGAAGCCTCCCGTAGAGAAGGCGGTTCATTAAAAAAACGACTTTGGTAACAGAGTTTTAGCTTTAGCTGAACCGTATTGTGATATAAATCTCTCGCTGTTATGAAAAACCAGGGGATTTAAATGTAACTAGTAGTTAATATTTGATATTGAATTGGGCAAAATGATCTCAGGCTCTTTCTATGACAGTAGATTTGGCCAAATTTCCTAATGATAACTTCTTCACCAGTAAATTCATAGATATGAGCAACTATACCAAAACAAAATCTCTGCATGGCTATCGCATTTTCAAGTTACTTTACTCTGGTAATAGACAAATCAATTCATTGTATTGAGATATGGATAGCTTTCTCAATGTCTAAAACTAAAAAATAGTGAATCAATATGTCTATTGAAGAGTTAAATCAAGAGTTAACCAGATTACGTCAATGCCTTCAGCAACTAACAATAGATAATGCTGAACTAAGTCAGGCAGTTCTAGAATATACTACTCAATTACAGCAACATAAGAGCGAACAGCAAGCTGCACTAGATGAGCGCCAACGGATAGAAGAAGAACTGCAAACTGCTCAACAGTTTCTGTATTCTGTGATTCAAACCATGCCTGTAGCAGTTTTTGTCAAAGATGCGGCTGATCTGCGAATTGTCTTATGTAATCAAGCCGCAGAAAAGTTAGCTGGTGTCAGTGCTGATGAAATTTTAGGCAAGAACGACTACGATCTATTTCCTAAAGAAGAGGCCGATTTTTTTACCCAGCGAGATCACGAAGCACTTAATAGCAAAACATTATTAGAGATTCCTGAAGAAAGAATTCGGAAAAAAAGCGGCGAAACCCGTATTTTACAGATTAAAAAAGCTCCGATTCTTGATTCTCAAGGTCAGCCCAAATATTTACTAGTGGTTCGAGACGACATTACAGAAGATAAACAAGCAGAAGCTCAACTCAAACAGCAAGCAATAGAACTAGAGCAAACTCTCAAAGAATTACAAAGTACTCAAGCTCAACTTATTCAAAGTGAGAAAATGTCGTCTCTGGGTCAATTAGTTGCTGGAGTTGCCCATGAAATCAATAATCCAGTAAATTTTATCTCTGGCAATTTAACTTACGCTAACCAATATATCCAACAACTACTGAATCTACTTCATCTTTACCGCATAAACTATCCCAATCCTGCTCTTGAAATTCAAACGACAATTCAGGAGATGGAATTAGATTTTTTAGTCGAAGATTTGCTAAAATTACTCTCTTCAATGGAAGTCGGTGCTGAACGCATACAGCAAATTGTGCTTTCTCTTCGTACCTTTTCGCGGCTAGATGAAGCCGAGTTAAAAGCAGTGGATATTCATCAGGGTATTGACAGTACACTGAGTATTTTGGAGCATCGTTTGAAAACTAGAGCCAATCATGTCCAAATTCAGGTTCTTAAAGATTATGACAATTTACCTTTAGTTGAGTGCTATGCTGGTCAGCTAAATCAAGTATTTATGAATATTTTGTCCAATGCAATCGATGCTTTAGAAGAGCCATTAATTCAAGGTAAACTCTCGCATAACCAGCCACAAATTCGCATTTGTACTCAACAACTGAATCCTCAAAAAATAGTTATTCGGATCATCGATAATGGCCCTGGTATTCCCGAACAAGTTAGACAAAAGTTATTTGATCCTTTTTTTACTACCAAAGATGTGGGGAAAGGTACTGGTTTAGGTTTATCAATTAGCTATCAGATTATTACCGAGCGGCATGGTGGTTCGTTAGAGTGTGTTTCTTCTCTTGAAGGGGGAGCAGAACTTATTATTACAATTCCAGTTGCACAACTCAAACAGTAATTTGGATTCAAAATGTGTGATTGCAAGTATCTGGAACATAGCGAGGATTTGGGGATTGGTCAACTACAATTCACAATTTGCAATGACGCTCTTTCGTCGCTAACGCTGCGAAGATCGGAATTCGCAGTTAAAAAAATATAAAGTTGATAAATCGAATCAGGAATAAGAATTTATTCTGTATTATTTAGAACCAAGTTTCGTCTGAGAACCTTTAATGCTCAGTATCTGAAAAATAAAATAATTTATCTATTTGATGCCAAGCTATCTGGGGGAATATAACGAAACTCCAGTGAGGTTAAGCAATGGTTAATCAGACATATACAGTTGATGTCTTAGTTGTCGGTGGAGGAACCGGGGGCACTGCGGCTGCTATCCAAGCGGCACGACGGGGAGCCAAAACGATGTTGGTGAGTGAATTTCCTTGGTTGGGGGGAATGCTAACTTCGGCTGGGGTGTCTGCACCCGATGGCAACGAATTAGAAGCCTTTCAAACGGGTTTATGGGGTGCGTTTTTGCAGGAATTGCGGCAACGGCAGCCCGGAGGATTAGATAACAGCTGGGTAAGCTTTTTTAGTTACGATCCTCAAATTGGGGCAGAAATTTTTGCAGATTGGGTGCAGGAATTACCAAATCTGCACTGGATTTCTGGACAAGTACCAATAGAGGTATTTCGCCAAGGTGATTCTATTACTGGTGTGCGCTTTGCTGATTTTGCTGTCACAGCCAAAATTATTCTCGACGGTACAGAATTAGGAGATTTATTAGCTTTAGCTGAGATACCTTACCGTTGGGGCTGGGAATTGCAATCTGAGTGGGGAGAACCAAGTGCTCCAGTGGTTTTTAACTCTTTCACCCAGAAATATCCTGTGCAAGCGCCCACTTATGTAGTGATTATGCAAGACTTTGGTGATGCTATGTCTACGACATTCACTGAGCGATCGCATAGCGTTTCGCAGAAAAGTCGAAGTGCGGGCGTAGCTGCGGCACCAGAAATTCCGGCTGCCCCTAACTATAATCCATCCCAGTTTACAGATGCTTGGGATGGCTATGGAGCAGAGACATTTTTGAATTATGGACGTTTGCCTGGTAATCGATTCATGATTAATTGGCCAATCTGTGGCAATGACTACGGCCAAGGAGTAGGGCGGCTGATAGAGTCAGATGTGTCCAGAGGTGAATTCATCCAAGAATCTCGCTGGCATAGCCAAAATTTTGCCCATTTTATCCAAAATCAGCTTGGTCGTCGCTATGGTTTAGCAGAAAAAGTATTTCCTCACGCCCCTACAGCTTTTGCACTGCATCCGTATTACCGGGAAAGCCGCCGCTTATTGGGACTAACTACTGTCCGAGAACAGGATATTTTGCCGATCGCCGGCGGAAGAGTTGCATCTATATTTAATGATGCGTTCGCCCCTGGCGTTTGCGAAGCGATCGCAGTTGGTAACTACGCCAATGACCATCATTATCCTGGTGTTCAATTCCCACTGCAACCAAAATCTATCCGTTGGGGCGGGCGTTGGACTGGGACACCCTTTACAATTCCCTACAGTTCCCTAATTCCAGCCACAACAGATGGTTTCTTGGTTTGTGAAAAGAACATTTCTGTCTCTCACATTGCCAATGGCGCTACCAGATTACAACCTGTGGTTATGGGCATCGGTCAAGCAGCAGGTATGGCGGCGGCGATGTGTGTTGAGTTAAACTGTCAGCCGAGGCATTTACCTGTTAGATCACTGCAAACAGCTTTATTAGAGGATAATCGTTCAAAAACAGCAATTATTCCTTTATTTAATCTTCCACCCAATCGTTCGGATTGGCTGGACTGGCAACTGTATTACTTAAATAACCCACAAGCCTATCCAGATAGTGGTTATTGCCCTTGCCCATCGGAGAATGAGTACCCTGACTCTGCTTTTGAAAAGGCATTAATTCGGGAAAGTAACTGTTTCAAAGGCATTTTCTCCCGCTTGGAACAGCAGGAATACAGATTTGCTGTCACAGCGCCAGCCGCATATCAAGGGCAAAATTGGCAGCTTGTAACTTTGCGATCGCATATCGACGAGCAATTACGCACTTACCCTCACGAACAATTAGTTACATTGTGGGGTCGCCAGAACCACTTTGGTAATTGGTTATTAGTCGAACAATTAAACGGAGGATAAGAAGAGTTTATTTTCAGTAAAACAGAATACTTTTTGATTAATTGTCCGGATATTAATCAAAAAGCTAAGTATCAGTGAAGTGGAGAGTTCCAAAATAGACATTTGCTATGCGTGCTGCCATTTCACTTTTAGTATCGAGTCTGGTGTTCGGCCCCTTAGCTTCTAACTGCCAAGCAATGGTCAATCACTTATCAACTGGGCTACTTTCCACGCCTACTTCGGAACAGTGGCTCTCGGCAGCATCTGAACAAAATCCAGATGATGCGCCACGTCATCGCGGTAGTGGGCGTAGGGAAGTGACACAAAAATTCGGAAATACCTATGTTGTGGTTTAACCACCGTAGGATAATGCCTGTTCTTCAAAAAGAACCAAAACTAAAGTTCCAGAAAACACGATGTTGTGCCAACATATTTGACACAGCTTTTGTGACAGAGATATATACAGTTGACACACGAAAATCTTCAGCGATCGCTTAGTATTTCAACTGCAAGCTTTGTATATCATTAGTTGGTCTTTTAATCCTGGCGATCAAAACGCAAATAAAATTAAGTGTCTTGATCAGCAGCATTAACAACTCCCAAAAGCTACATAACTGTTGCTTATATTCGGTGGGAAGCTCTGCGTCTCAATCCTTAACGGCTCTAGAAATAGATGTTATTTAGACTATCAGTTAATCTAAAGCACGTCTAATTCAAACATTTTGCTTGTTAAGGAAATAGTCTTAAGGCAACTTCATTCACTTTATTCCCCAATATCTTTTCTTCTCATACATTGAGTAGCTGGTTTCTATATGAGCAACTAATGGATCTTCACTTCGACGCGTGTTTAGCGTCCTTTACCTAAGCATAAAATCCCTTTCGTTCCATTTGAGCTTATCTAGGACACAGATTCGCACAAGTAGTATAGATTTATTGCACTTGGCAACAAATATTACTATTTATGAGCTACTCTTGCACTCTGGTTCGTTCTCCTCGTAGATGGTGTTCAACGAAATAAATATTAAGAAGAATTTGCTAGAGAATCTCACTCATTTTAATTATTCTACACCTAATGACAGATGCAAAATTTTGCATCTGTCCTTTTTAGGTAAAGTTTCCTTAAAGAAAAGGCAATGAAAAGGTATTGTTTCAAGCTGGCTTATGAGCAATGAAATACTTACTCATAAAATGGGTTTGTATCTCAATATTCTCAAAGCCTACTCTCTGTAAACGCTCTAGCAAGTTATCAGTGGTGTAATGCCTGTAATAGGGTTCATGGAAAGTTTCCGGAAAAGAATCCATTATATGTTCCAACTCAGGTGAATCACTCAACTGAATTGAGTCACAGATAATAAAGACTCCTCCTGGTTTTGTCACCCGGAAGCATTGCTCAATAACTGTCTGACGTACAGATGCTGGTAACTCATGAAAGAGAAAAACAGAAGTTACAGCATGAAAATAATCATCTACATAAGGTAACTCTTCGGCATTCCCTTGCAAAAGTTGCGGCAGTTCTCCTGGGATTTGCGATAGTAGTTCATTTGCTTTCCGCAAATAGGCTGGTGACAAATCTGTGCCAAACAGAGATGCTTGAGACAAGGCTGCCCGAATTAACTTTAAAGTCCGCCCAGTTCCACAAGCTACATCCAAAATACGGACTTGCTTTGGTGTAACCGAATCAGAAGCTTTCAGCCCTTGCTTGAGAGGAGCGAGAATTCGCCGCCGCATCGCATCAGCTGCCCCACCAAAAAGAATTTCTACTTGTAAGTCATATAAATTGGCTGACAAGTCACTCAAGTAGCCATCGCTTTGGTGATGGAAGTTCTGCACGTAGTAGCTGGGATAACCATCAGTGTCAATTTCGGGCGAAAAATCTTGATAATTTTGTTGTTTAACCCGCTCCCAGATTTGAGGAGAATCTAGCCACATCAGAGGATAGTAGGAAAAAAAGTCTTGCCAGGGGTTATCAAACAATAAACTTTCGGGGTAGACACCTTTTTGGGCATCTTGCCAGTCTGTTTCGAGCAGCTGGTTCAATCTCTGTTGAAGCTGGACTAAAAGCTCATTTGGGATGGGTTTGGTCTTTTGTTCAAGTGTCGGATACACCAGGTTCCTCAACTGTGAACTTAATATCTTGTGAGCCAGACCAAAGTAATTTTTACCCTGCTGAAAGGTCTGATAAGTCAGCTTAGTTAAACTCTCAGGCATAAAAATAGCTTCAGTTTTGATTACTTTTATGTAAATAATTGTAACGAAAAAATTATCTACTGTTGGAAAAGTAAAAGCTCCCAGGGAAGACAACTTGAAGCCAGATGATTTTAGCCATTAGAGATAGATTGAGCAAGATTTTTCCAGCTTTGGGGATAAATGGCTAATATTGTCAGCAAAGCAAAACATAAACTTATGTAAAAAGTAGCTTATGTTACAGAATTTTTGCTATATTAGTCTTGTAGGAAAACAAAAATTATATATTCACAAAATAGAGAGGACTATGATTATGTCTATCGCAGATAAATCTCGTGCGTTGATGGTGCGTGAACATCAGCAAGTCAAGAATCGCCAACAATCAATGCTGATGCGGGCTGCACAAGAACTTGGTCTTCCTGAAGAAGTATCTCACTACTGGAACCCAATTCAAGGGAAGGTAGATGCTAGTAGTCGGATGATTTATGGCCCCAGCCACGCTTCCATGAGTTAAGTTTCAAGAGTTTGAAGCTAGATTTTTTGAGTGAATATCTCAACTGGCAACTCTGGAAAAAAAAGCCACCCTCTACTCTAGGGTGGCTAAACTTATTAATTTTAGTTAGATACGATTCTTAATTTAATTAATTAAGCATCGTAGTAGAGGTAAAACTCATAGGGATGAGGACGTAGCTGTAACTGCTTGGCTTCGTTAAGCTTGTAGTCAATCCAATTTTCGATAAAGTCTTCCGTGAATACGCCTGATTCTGTCAAGAAAGCGTGATCGTTTTCTAGTGCTTGCAATGCCAGTTCTAAAGAACTTGGAGTTGAGGGAACCTTTGCAAGCTCTTCTGGAGAGAGTTCATAGATATTCTTATCTAAGGGTTCACCAGGATGTATTTTGTTCTTGATGCCATCGATACCAGCACAAAGCATTGCAGCAAATGCCAAGTAGGGGTTAGATGTAGCATCTGGACAACGGAATTCTAAACGCTTGGCTTTGGGGTTCTTACCAGATAGAGGAATACGGATAGAAGCAGAACGGTTCCCTTCGGAATAAGCCAAGTTTACAGGAGCTTCATAACCAGGTACTAGGCGCTTGTATGAGTTGGTGCTGGGGTTGGTAATTGCTAACAGTGCTGGTGCGTGTTTGAGAAGACCACCAATGTAGTACAACGCCATATCACTCAAACCAGCATACTTATCACCTGCAAACAGAGGTTGGCCGTCCCTCCAGATGGACTGGTGACAGTGCATTCCTGAACCGTTATCGCCAAAAATCGGTTTTGGCATGAAGGTGACAGTTTTACCATATTTATTGGCAACGTTCTTGATGACATATTTGTAAGTCATCAACCAGTCAGCCGCTTCGATCAACTTCCCAAACTTGAAACCTAGTTCGCACTGACCACCAGTAGCAACTTCGTGGTGATGCTTTTCAATGGGCACACCTAATTCTGCCATTGTCAACAGCATCTCTGTACGGATGTCTTGGAAAGAATCCGTCGGTGCGACTGGGAAGTAACCTTCTTTGAAGCGTGGTTTATAACCCAAGTTGGGTTTTTCATCTGTACCGGCTTTACCAGAATTCCAAGCACCTTCTTCGGAGTCTAAGAAGTAATAGCCTTCGTTAGCAGTTTGGGCAAACCTAGCACTATCAAAGATAAAGAACTCAGCTTCAGGCCCAAAGAAGGCTGTATCACCAATGCCACTGGCAACCAGGTAATCTATTGCTTTTTGGGCAATAACCCGTGGGCAACGGTTGTATGGTTCGCCCGTGCGGGGGTCTTTAATACTACAAATTATACTTAGTGTTGGCACTTCCATGAATGGATCGATCCAAGCAGTGTTGGGGTCGAGTACCATCGTCATGTCCGATTCGTTGATCGCTTTCCAACCCCTGATGCTGGAACCGTCAAATGGTACGCCATCAGTGAACGCAGTCTCATCGATTTGGTTTTGGTACAGTGTGAGGTGCTGCCAAGTCCCTACTGTGTCGATGAATTTGAGATCAATCAGTTGAATTTTTTCATCTTGAATTCTCTTCAAGAGTTCTTGTGGTGTAGTCATTGTTACTCCTTCTCTACCAATTTCCTAAAGTCAACCAGAATCTTACATTGCATCCTAACCCTGCTGATCTCAATCAGACCGTGACACACCAGAAATATCTTAAATAGTAGACATTAGCTGATTTTGTAGTTTATGTTACAGATATCTGGATTATCAGGTTATATTAACCTTTCAGCGCTCATCTGTACAAAACTGGAAAGTTCATCATATAGGGGTCAACTTTGGCATAGAATCCTTAAATAGTGGATAGATTGTTTTTGTGCCGAATCTATTTTAAATAGCACAAAAATTTACTGGTGCGTGAGTGCAGCCAAATAAATATCAAACCATAAATAGCAAGGATTGGGAGAAAAAAGAATGCGCGATGCGGTAACAAGTTTAATTAAGAATTATGACTTAGCTGGTCGGTATTTTGACCGGAATGCGATCGATAGCCTAAAGTCTTACTTTGACAGTGGTACAGTCCGAGTCCAAGCGGCGGCGGCGATAAATTCTAATGCGGCTGCACTTGTCAAGCAGGCGGGTTTGAAGTTATATGAAGAACTGCCAGAATTGATTCGCCCCGGTGGAAATTCCTATACAACTCGTCGTTATGCAGCTTGTCTGCGCGACCTTGATTACTACTTGCGCTACGCTACCTATGCGCTAGTTGCTGGGAACACAAATGTATTGGATGAACGAGTGCTGCAAGGGCTACGGGAAACTTACAATTCTCTAGGCGTGCCTATTGGGCCTACGGTTCGTGGTATCCAGATTCTCAAGGATCTGATTAAGGAGCAAGTAGCAGCAGCAGGTGTGGTTAATACTGCTTTTGTGGATGAACCATTTGATCACATCACACGCGAGTTGAGCGAACAGGATATTTAGCATCTAGGTTTGGTGACTAAAAATCGCGGAACTATACAAAGAAAGTTCGCGTAAGCATACTTTACAGACATCGCACTTTGGCTTGATTGGCAAGGTGCGTTTACTTTTCTTAAAGCAAACTAAAGAAAAATATCCCGATGTCCATGAAGGTATATTTTCCGAACGCTTTGGTCAGCTAATTCTTAATAGTATAGGAATAAACCTAATTGTCTTTGACGAGCAACTAGAAAGGATTATCAGATGGATAACAGGACTTACGCAACTGGCACAGTGCGATCGCAATTTTATAGTATTTACGTACTATGTCAAAGTGGCGTACCTAGAGGACATTGCTGAAATTAATAACAGTAATTAGCTGTGTTAAGTATTTTTCAAATCATGAGAAAATGAGTTGAGTATTCAGAAAATAAATCTTGTAGTTTATGAGATTTACAAAACTTAACTATTGCCAGTACTTGTTAAGTAGTCAGATTAATTATACTCTGACAAATTTGGCAGAGCATTTAGAGCAGATTAGTCATGATAAAATTAACCGTTATCTTAAGAATGAAAAGTTAACACCACGTTTACTTTGGGATAATGTTAAAGATATCTTACAAGTGAGTGATAGCGCATATCTAGTTTTTGATGACACAGTACTTGATAAACGATACGCCACAGAAATAGAGACCAGTAAAAGGCAGTATAGTGGCAACCAACATGGTGTAATCCAAGGTATTGGGCTAATAAATTGTATATATGTCAATCATGAAATCGGAAAGTTTTGGATAGTTGATTATCGGATTTATGACCCAGATAGAGATGGAAAAAAAAAGATAGATCATGTTACAGAGATGCTGCAAAACCTTATATATCATAAGGCTTTACCGTTCCAAGCTGTCTTAATGGATACTTGGTATGCAACAAATAAATTGATGTTATATATTGATGGATTAGGAAAATATTATTATTGTCCTCTGAAACGTAATAGACTTGTTGATGATACGGCAGGTCAAAAAAATTATCAAAGAATTGAATTGTTATCTTGGGATAGCCAGGAGTTAAAATCAGGTAAAATAATTAAAATAAAAAAGTTTCCCCAAGCTACAAAAGTGAATCTCTTCCGGGTAACTGTCTCGACCGACAGAACGGATTTTATCGCTACTAACGATTTATCTCAAGATTCTACGGACGTTGTACAAAAAGTGTGTAAGGTTCGATGGAAGGTTGAGGAGTTTCATAGAGAATTAAAACAAGTAACTGGTATTGAATCGTGTCAATGTCGCAAGGGACGTATTCAAAGAAACCATATTGCCTGTGCTATTTTAGTCTGGCTTCGACTCAAACATTTAGCTTATCAAAGCTACCAAACAATTTATCAAATTAAACATGGATTATTATCCAATTATTTAGTTCAGCAACTAAAACGCCCGAATGTTCCCATGTTTATTGTCTAGTTGTTTGGCGCTCGGTGCGGCTGCGCCGCACCGTCGTTTGTGACAGTTGCGTAAGTCCTGGGATAAGCTAGCTCGGTATCGTGAAATTATTCGTCAGTTGATATTTGACTATGCTAGTCACAAGCCTGCTAATGGTCAAATAGAGACAGAACCAGTTATTGACTCGGAGCGAGAGCGAGATCACTACGAAGTTTTACATGTCGGTTGGGATGGAGTACGCCGCGTACATGGTTCGGTGGTACATATAGATATTATTAATGATAAAGTGTGGATTCAATATGATGGTACTTCTCAGCCAGTGGCAGAAGCATTACTAGAAGCGGGTATTTTGCGCGAAGATATTGTTTTGGGTTTTCATCCTGCTGAACTACGGCAATATACGGATTTTGCTGTATATTAATTACCCATATTTATTTATGGAGATTCCTCCTGTATACTTGCCGCCGCTCCTGGACTCGCTACCGATGCGCTATCTTGCATCCTTCAATGAAAGCCGATCGCTAGAATAGACCATCTTCAAAAATTAGCTATTCTATAGCAAATTGCTTGATACTTGAAAATAAAAGTATTGTAATTCCTTACATAATTGGTAGAATCACCATATTCTTGATGAAGAATGTGAGGTTTATTGGTGTTTGCAACTAGTTAGATGTAATCATCCGGTATGATAAACACTATATAACTGTATTCCCATCAGTTATCTGTAGATTTAGCGGAGGAAATGGAATGAGTTTGTGGCAACACCCACTGAAAAGATTACAAGCGCTCGCTGAACATGGAACATATCGGTTCAGACTAAATTCGCTTAAAGGTTTTGTATCACTCTTTTTAGTAGGGACTGTATTGAGTGTGGCGCTTGCCGCCTGCTCTGGTGGAGGAACTGGGAATACTTCTTCTTCTGAAACCCCTAATGCTAGCGCTACTCCTGTGGCTGCAAACAAAGATAGTGTTGAACTAACTCTGGTTTCCTTTGCTGTCACCAAAGCGGCTCACGAAGCAATTATTCCTAAATTTGTAGAACAGTGGAAGAAAGATCATAACCAAACTGTCGTCTTCAAACAAAGCTATGGCGGCTCTGGTTCTCAAACTCGCGCTGTTATAGATGGTTTGGAAGCAGATGTTGTCCACCTAGCACTAGCTGGGGACACCTCAAAGATTGAGAAGGCTGGATTGATTCAGCCAGGATGGGAGAAAGAAGTTCCCAACAATGGTATTGTCTCCAAATCAGTTGCAGCATTAGTAACTCGTTCCGGTAATCCTAAAGGCATCAAAAACTGGCAAGATTTAGCTAAAGACGGTGTAAAACTAATTACTGCTAACCCCAAAACTTCAGGTGTTGCTAAGTGGAATTTCTTAGCGCTATGGGATTCTGTGATTAAAACAGGTGGCGATGAGGCTAAAGCTACTGAATTTGTGACTAAAGTGTACAAAAATGTGCCAATCTTGCCTAAAGATGCGCGGGAAGCTACTGATACATTCGCCAAGCAAGGACAGGGAGATGTCTTAATAAACTACGAAAACGAAGTGATTTTGGCACAGCAAAAGGGCGAGAAAGTTGATTATGTCATTCCCGATGTAAACATATCCATCGACAATCCGATCGCAGTAGTAGATAAGAACGTCGATAAGCATGGAACCCGCGAAGTTGCTGAAGGTTTTGTGAAATACCTCTATACTCCAGAAGCACAGCAAGAGTTTGTCAAATTAGGATTCCGTCCTGTGGATGAGACTTTAGCTCAAACTAAAGAAGTCACAGACAAATTTCCCAAGGTGAAAACTTTGGGTACAGTTGCAGACTTCGGCGGTTGGAGTGCAATCGATAAGAAGTTTTTCGCCGATGGGGGCGTGTTTGATAAGATTCAATCCCAAAAATAAACGGTAATTAAGTAATTCGTAATTCGTAGTGATGACAATGCAAATTTTTTATCGAAAATTAAAATTTGTTGGAATGTCTTTGAATTACGAATTAACAGTTACGAATACTGGCAAAAAACTTTTTGTGAAATTTAAATTTTGAATTCTTGACTATGACGACTGTATCTTCTTCTTTGGAAGTTGAGCGCAAAACACCATTCTGGAAGAAATTGCGGCGGGTTCCCTGGACTTGGCGAATCACCATAGCATACCTGACAGTGATGTTGTTTATCCCCATAATTGCCATGTTCCTGAAAGCGAGTACGGAACCTCCGGCGAGATTTTGGGCGATCGCAACCAGTGACATCGCATTAGCTACCTACAATGTTACTTTTGTGACAGCGCTCTTTGCTGCCTTACTCAATGGCGTATTTGGTACTCTCATTGCTTGGGTTCTGGTGCGCTACGACTTTCCCTTCAAACGCTTGATTGATGCCACAGTAGATTTACCCTTTGCCCTACCAACTTCGGTAGCAGGGTTAACCCTAGCAACAGTTTACAGTGATAATGGCTGGATAGGTTCGCTACTAGCACCACTGGGAATTAAGGTAGCTTTTACTCGCACAGGAGTAGCATTAGCAATGATATTTATCTCACTACCTTTTATTGTGAGAACTGTGCAACCCGTACTTCAGGAAATGGAACATGAAATTGAAGAAGCCGCTTGGTGTTTGGGTGCTTCTCAATGGCAGACCTTCTGGAAAGTAATTTTGCCACCTTTATTTCCGACGATTTTAACTGGTGTTGCCTTGGGTTTCTCCCGTGCGGTTGGCGAATATGGGTCAACTGTAATTATCTCTTCTAATACGCCCTATCAAGATTTGATCGCACCTGTACTGATTTTCCAACGGTTAGAGCAGTATGACTATTCTGGTGCAACAGTAATTGGCATAGTTTTACTATCAATTTCGTTGGTATTGCTATTGGCAATTAATTTCTTACAAGCATGGGCAAGGAGATATGACACTAGATAAGCCAAGTTTTCATTCATCTGTATCTGATACACATACAGCCAAGCCGAAAGAACAGAAGAGTTGGGTGCCAATAGTTTTAATTGGTATAGCGATCGCTTATTTAGCTTTAGTTCAATATATCCCTGCAATCAACGTTTTTGTTCAAGCCTTCAGCAAGGGAGTTGGGCCATTTATATCCAACCTGACACGACCAGCTTTTCTCCATGCAGCTTGGCTGACACTGTTGCTGGCTGTAATTTCTCTACCTTTAAATACAGTATTTGGGTTATGTGCAGCTTGGGCGATCGCTCGTCATAAATTTCCCGGACGAGCAATAGTTTTGAGCATTATTGACCTGCCCTTTTCCATCTCGCCCGTAGTCGCAGGATTGATGATTGTGCTACTTTACGGACGCAATGGGTGGTTTGGCCCTTGGCTCCAGGCACATGATATCAAAATAATCTTTGCCTTTCCAGGTATGGTGCTGGCTACAGCCTTCGTGAGTATGCCCTTTGTGGCGCGGGAAGTGATTCCCGTTTTAGAGGAATTTGGTAAGGATCAAGAAGAAGCTGCTAGAACTCTCGGTGCGAAAGATTGGCAGATATTTTGGCGTGTCACCTTACCTAGCATCCGTTGGGGCTTGCTCTATGGTTTAATTTTGACCAATGCCAGGGCAATGGGTGAATTCGGAGCAGTTTCGGTGGTATCTGGCAACATTGCTGACCAAACCCAGAGCTTACCACTGTTTGTAGAAGATGCTTACAAACAGTATGAAACCGAAGCTGCCTTCTCTGCGGCTGTATTGTTAGCATTGCTAGCAGTAGTAACTTTGGTGCTGAAAGAGATTTTAGAACGGAAAACCCGGATCAAAGATGTTGAATAGTTAGGTTTTGGGCATGGGGCATTGGGCATTGGTTATAAGAAGGGGAAGGGGGAAGGGGGAAAGGTAAAAACCTCGCCCGCAAGTGGCGCGACCTGTTCATCCCTTTCCCCTTTAACCTTTTCCCTTTTCCCTTTTATTCATCCTTGTTTCCCTCCACCCCTCTGCCCCCACTTCCCTCTACGGCTATTAACTAAATTATGTCTAGTAACACACCTACCAATAAACGGATTCGACTCAGAATTCCTAAAGACTATCACCAGGAACCTGTGATTTCTCGCCTAGTGTCTGACTACAATCTGACTGTGAATATCACAGCAGCCATTCTGGGAGCCAATGCTGTCGGGGATGGTTGGTTTGACCTTGAATTACAAGGGACAGATGCACAAATTCAGAGCGGACTAACCTATCTTCAGGACTTGGAGTTACAAGTCTGGGATGACACTCAAAGAAGTGATTGGTAAGGCTTATAGAACAATACAGTTCAGGCGAAAACTCTTTGTTAAGGTTAATTTTTTTAACGAACTGCATAGACGCGGAGCGGCTACTCTTCGAGAATGCCAAGGGCGAACCCGCAGGGTAGGACACAAAGGAAGAGAAAGAAGAGAAGGAAGAAATGCTTAACCCAAGCGTATTGAGATAAAACATTAGTGAAGGTATGCAGCTAACTGTACGCCCTCACTAATGTTTTATATTCTATTGAATTATGAACTGCTATACTAACAAGCTACGTTTGAATGATGAAGTCTGTAGCTGTGAGATTGGGCGCACCGCTAATAGTTGCAAATAGACCACCACTACCAAAACCAGCTGCGCTGCCATTTTGGTTGTAGAACAACTGCCCACTCACAGCGTCGTAGATAATTTTTGCTGTAGTAGCCGCCCCTGAAGAAGTGATTTTAAAATCAGTGGCATTACTAAAACCGATTCCTGGAGCAGAAGCGATCGCACTAAAAGTAGTCTTATCCAGAATAATTTTATCGCCTTGGGAGTGTTTGAAGTCAGCGATCGTATCTACACCCACAGCACAACTCGTAAAGGTCGCATTGGTGTTGTACAGAAACCTGTCAGCACCTCCACCACCAATAAGGGTATCATTGCCTGTACCACCAATAAGAGTATCATTACCAGCATCACCTCGCAGCAGGTCGTTGCCACTTTTACCATTGATGATATCGTTACCCCCCTGACCATTGATCACATCAGCAGAGTTGTCAAAACCCGTGATGTTATTGTTGAGTTCATTGAGGAAAGTTACCGTGTTCTTGTTGTACAGGCTAGTTTGAGTGGAATTTGCATCAAAGACATCAAAGCTGTCGGCAATGTTGGTTTGCCCATCAAATAAGATATTACCAATGGCAGGTCTTGTTGAAGTTGGCAAGTTATCGAGGTTTTCTAACTGAAAGTTTTGCAGAGTAACTTTGGTATTAGCCACATTTTCAAAGGTGACTTCCAAATTGCTGCCATTTTGAGTTAGTTGCAGATTTCGGGTAGTTAAACCACTCCCTGTAAATTGCAAGGTGTCAACATTGCCAATCACTGCTGCTGAAGGATTTGAGCCTTTACCAACGCCACCAAAATCTGTAATGGTATCATTGCGATCGCCTCGGCGAATTACGAATTTATCTTGACCGCCGTTGCCTGTAAGAGTATCGTTACCACCTTTGCCGTCGATGATATTGTTGCCAGATGTGCCTAAGAGAGTATCTGCACCAGCAGTTCCTGTGAGGTTAGTGTTGCCGATATTCGTCCCGCCAAACAGCACATAGGTTTGCCCAGATTGGGAGCCGATAAGCAGGTCGTCGAACCCGTCGCCATTGACATCTCCGGCACCACTGACAGAGATGGCTGAGTTGTTCGGAGTGAAGCCGTTGATGCTAAAGCCGTTAGAGCCGTTGAGATCCGAGAGGTTGAGGCTAGAACTAAAGCCTGTACTTTTGCCAAATACCACAAAGTTCTGCTCCGATCTGAGAATAATCAGGTCGTCGAAGCCGTCGCCGTTGACATCTCCAGCACCTCGGACAGAGAACCCTGTGGAATCCGTCCTAATGCCGTTGATCGTGAAACCGTTAGAGCCGTTGAGTTCCGAGAGGTTAAGGCTGGGGCTAAACCCTGTGCTGTTGCCAAACACCACATAGCTCTGCCCAGAAGCGAAGACGGTACCGTTCTCGGAACTTAAACTTATTGCCCCGATAATGAGGTCGTCGATGCCATCGCCATTGACATCTCCAGCACTACTGACAGGGGAGCCTGAGAAGTCACCTTCCTTGATGCCGTTGATAGTGAAGCCGTTAGCACCGTTGAGGGTAGAGAGGTTAAGGCTGGCGCTAAAGCCTGTGCTGTTGCCGAACACCACGTAGCTCTGCCCAGAAGAGGAGCCGTTAGGTGAGGCATTGGATGCCCCGATAATCACGTCGTCGATACCGTCGCCGTTGATATCTCCGGTACCACTGACAGAGCCACCTGATATGTCACCCGCTTCGTTGATGCCGTTGATAGCAAAGCCGTTAGTACCGTTGAGGCTGGAGAGATTGAGGCTGGGGCTAAAGCCTGTGCTTTTGCCAAACACTACATAGCTCTGCCCGGAAAAGTTATTAGCATAAGGTGCGCCGATAATCACGTCGTCAAAACCATCATGGTTGATATCTCCAGCACCTCTGACAGAGCTACCCGATATATTATTTGCTGCGATGCCATTGATGGCGAAGCCGTTAGTACCGTTGAGGGTGGAGAGGTTGAGGCTGGAGCTAAAGCCCGTGTTCTTGCCAAATACCACGTAACTTTGTCCAGATTGAGAGCCGTTGGGGTCAGCACCAGATGCTCCGATGATTAGGTCATCGATGCCGTCGCCGTTAACATCTCCAGCGCTACTGACATTGCCTGAAAAGTCATTCGCCGCGATGCCATTGATAGCGAAGCCATTAGCGCCGTTGAGGTCTGAGAGGTTGAGGCTAGAGCTAAAGCCTGTGCTGCTGCCAAATACCACGTAGCTTTGCCCAGATTCAGAGCCGTTGGGGTCGGCACCGGGTGCCCCGATAATCAGGTCGTCTAAGCCGTCGCCATTAATATCTCCCGCATCGCTGACAGAGGAGCCTGATCTGTCAGCCGTTGCAATGCTGTTAATGACGAAGCCATTAGTGCCATTGAGGTCAGCAAGATTGAAGGATGAATTAGGCATGATTTTCTCCTGCATTTTTTCATTTTTTGTTATTCAGGGAATAACTCATATCTAGCTTCAGGCAACTCTTAGTCTCGGTTACACGAGACTTTACCTGCAAGACCAGGGTTCAAAACCAGGCAGACTTGCTCTGTATGCGTAAACTATGCACCTTTTACGGTGAAATGAAAATTAGACATACAAATCCCGCCACTAGTAGTTCGCCAAGTTCACTTGGCGGGGTAAAGGGTAAAGGGGAAGGGGGAAAGGTTTCAAATCCCTTACCCCTTACCCCTTCCCCTTTCCCCAGCCATCACGCAGCATTTTTGGGTTGGCAGACTACTAGGTTTTTACCTGAGTATCCCTAGTTTTTTTCAGTCATCAGAGAAATTTCGATTAGAAAACTTAAAACAGTGGAAACACTTAAATATTCTTACAACCACCCGATACTTTATGAGTATAAAATTATCAACCGTATAAACCTCAAATTCTTTTACTAAAATTATCAATATTTAAGTTAATTTACTTATTGTTTTTTTACGGTCTTTGTGAGACTCTCCTTTACATAACAATTATTACGATAAATGGATAGAGTCACCGTAGTTTATTGAAAATCAGAAATATGAAAATCTCTATGAAGCTGACATCTCAGCAGCTACCCTATCAGCAAGATTCTCTGCCGAAGCCAAAAATTGCATTGGCGCAGCTCACCGTAGGCATTGCTATTGGGAATTAATCTGATGTCTCAGAGTAAATCTGTAGAACCTGCTTCAGTCCACAGCCGCATTCTCGTACCTCAGAGGTATAACAGGCAACCTGTAATTTCCCGGCTGGTGTCTCGTTATGGTTTAACCGTCAATATCAAAGCAGCATCACTGACATCCGATAGTGACAGCGATGGCTGGTTTGATTTGGAACTTTCGGGAAATCCCCAAAAACTGACAAATAGCCTATCTTACTTGCAAGGATTAGGAGTGAATTTACTCGAATTAGCGATCGCTAACCACATTCAATCTAACCAGCACTCTTTACCTTTCCCAAATCTAGCCAGCAAACTGAGTTCCAAAGACTCTGCATTACTGAAAAATCAATGGCAAGAACAATTCCAGCAATGGATTTCTCTCGGTCAAACTAATCGATTGCGCTTGCAACTGTGTGTCTTAAAATCTTATTACAAAGAGCCAGTGATTTCTGAGCTAGTTTCTCGTTATGGATTAACTGTAAATATTACCAGTGCTACACTTCAACCCGATACAGAAGATGACGGCTGGTTTGACTTGGATTTGTGGGGGAGAACCAAACAACTTTACTCTAGCCTGAGTTATTTAGAAAAACTGGGGCTACCGATTTGGCTGGATTTATCTAGCGTTTATAGCGATGGCTAAGTAATAAAATCGTCACTATCCAATGGCAGCATTAAATAAACGTCAAACCAATTCCCAAACCAGATTATCACTGGTTTCTTCAGTCTCTAACAAAAGCCAAGTCACTCAGATTCGCCTGCGGATATATATTCCCAAATGCTATCTGCAAGCGCCTGTGATTTCACAGTTAATTTCTGCTTACGGCTTGGTAGTTAATATTACTAAGGCTATGCTACAACCAAATACAGATGAAGAAGGGTGCTTTGATATTGAACTACGGGGAACAGTACCACAAATCTCTAACGGTTTGGCTTATCTGGAATCCCTGAATCTTAGAATTGTGGGCAAGCCGAATGCAGATAGCGATAGCTGGTTTTGTTGAAATAATCTAAATTTCGTAGTACCAAATCTCTTCTTCTCGCACCACAATTCGATGCAGGGAAAGACGAGCAATTAAGCCCTCATGCTCAAACTGCCCAAGAACACGAGTGATAGTCACACGAGTTGAACCTAGCATTTCTGCTAGGTCTTCGTGAGTTAGACGCATATCTATTAAACGTCCCTTCTCAACTTCCGAACCAAACTTTTTAGATAACCATGCCAACAGCTTGATTAGCATAGTATCAACTTTTTTATGGCTACGAATAACCATCAATTCTTGAGCCTGTTGGATATGGGCAAGTAGAGTTTCTGTTAGTTGAGTCCACTCCTCTACAGGTAAGATTGTCGCCTCTACTTTAGTTAGGCATTCCATCTGATAAGGTTCTAATTTTGACAAAGACTTACCAACAATATCTCCAGGGCCCCACAATCCCAGAGCGACGGTTGTGCCATCTTCCAAATAGGTAAAAGTCCTGACAAAACCCGTTTCAATCTTCCAAAGTCCGTTTGGATGCTCTGGTAAAAATGACCTCCGGGCAAAAATTTCTTTAGTATTATTACTGTTTAAGCTAGTTAAATTTGCATATAAAGATACCATAGCTATATCACTATTCTCCGATAAATTAACCGTAGTATTATATTTATATCAGGTTCTAAGAACCTATGGGTATTTTAAAAAAGGGAGTGGGGAGTGAAGAAGGGAATAGGGTACAGGGTACAGATAATTCCCTATCACCTATCACCTGTCACCTCTCCCCTCCATTCCCTAAATTCCCGCACCATCAAGAAAATCTTCAATCATCCCATCAGAGTTTTTGCTCTTAGGGTTGTCGGTTAATTCGTCGCCAAGCTCTGTTGGGGATAAACTTGATTGATCTTGCAACTCCTCGAACTGTTTCTCTAGAGCCTTGACACGTTCAAATAAAGCGCGGATAACTTCAGCTTCTACGTCGCGCACTTTATCATGATCCAGAACATTGGTAGACAAGTTGTTCTGACGAGTCACGCGCCCTGGAATCCCGACTACAGTTGTGTTACTGGGTACATCTCGCAGCACCACAGAACCGGCTCCAATACGGACGCGATCGCCAATTAGAATATTTCCCAATACCTTTGCACCGGCTCCCACAACCACATGAGAACCTAAAGTTGGATGGCGTTTGCCGCTCTCTTTCCCAGTTCCACCTAAAGTCACACCTTGATAAATCAGGGCATAGTCGCCCACGATCGCAGTTTCACCAATCACAACTCCCATACCGTGGTCAATAAACACTCCCTGTCCAATTAATGCCCCAGGATGGATTTCAATCCCGGTTAAAAACCGACTAATATGAGAGATAAACCGAGGTATGAAGGGAATTCCAATTTTATAGAGCCAGTGTGCCAATCGATGGAATATTAGGGCTTGGAGTCCAGGATAACAGAACAATACTTCTAGCCAGTTACGGGCTGCTGGGTCACGCTCAAAAATGGTTCGCAAATCAGTTATTAGCATACTCTGTTGAGATTTTCGTTGGTAAGTGAGGCTCTGAAAACAGAAACTCAGGATAATTCCCACAAAAAGATCGAGTCATTTATGGGAATTATGTAAGATAATAATCTACGGTAAGTCGATAGAATATAGTGTTTTTATGGTTAGTAAGTGGGATGCTATCACATTCCACACTTTGAAAAAATTAATTTCGGATAAACTGCGATAAGTCCCCCAATTCACCGTAGTATGTTGAGTACAGTCTTGAATAGCCAAAACTACGCTCTCTTGGATCTGTCTTCCAAAGTGGAATATGCATTGCTAGCACTCTTAGAACTGGCAAGCCACCACGGAAAAAAACTTCCTCTAACCATGAGCGAGATCACTACCAAACAACCTATACCTGAACGCTATTTGGAACAAATTTTGACCAACCTCCGGCGTTCTGGTGTGGTGCAGAGTCAACGCGGCTCTAAAGGAGGTTTTGTTTTAGCTCGTGAACCTTGGCAGATTACACTGCTGGAAATTGTGACTTTAGTCGAAGGTGAGCGGAAAGAGAAAGATACATCTGACTCTCCGACTCTAGAAAAGACTCTGGTTTATGAAGTTTGGGAGCAAGCTAACGCTGCTTCAATTGAAGTATTGGGTCGCTATACACTCCAAGACTTGTGCGAGGAAAGAGAGACTCGCGCCCAGCAAAGCCCGATGTATTATATTTAGACACGACGGAGTATTCACATGCGAATAGCGAAAGATATCACAGAGTTAATCGGACGAACTCCTCTAGTTCAATTAAACAAAATTCCCCAAGCTTCAGGAGCGGTTGCTCGGATTGTGGTGAAGCTAGAAAGCATGAATCCAGCATCTTCTGTGAAAGATCGGATTGGCGCGAGTATGGTGGAAACGGCGGAAGAAGCAGGCTTGATTCACCCCGGAAAAACTATTTTAGTAGAGCCGACTTCTGGGAATACAGGAATTGCGCTAGCGATGGTGGCGGCCGCTAAGGGGTACCATCTTATTCTAACGATGCCTGACACAATGAGCCACGAAAGACGATCGATGCTCAAAGCTTATGGCGCTCAATTAGAGTTAACGCCAGGTGTAGAAGGGATGCGAGGAGCGATCGGTCGTGCAGAGCAGATTTTAGCTCAAACGCCTAATGCTTATATGTTGCAGCAGTTCCGCAACCCCGCCAACCCGAAAGTTCACGCCGAAACCACAGCAGAAGAAATCTGGAATGATACCGATGGAGAGGTGGATATTCTAGTGGCGGGAGTGGGTACTGGTGGGACGATTACAGGAGTTGCAGAAGTTATTAAAGGACGGAAGCCAAGTTTTCAAGCGATCGCAGTTGAACCTAGCAGCAGTCCGGTATTAACGGGTGGAAAATCAGGGCCTCACAAAATCCAGGGTATCGGCGCGGGATTTGTCCCAGCAATTTACCGTCCAGAATTAGTGGATGAAGTGATTCAGGTAGCAGATGAGCAAGCGATCGCTTACAGCCGTCGCCTAGCAAAAGAAGAAGGATTGTTATCGGGCATTTCTACTGGCGCTGCTTTATATGCGGCTATTCAAGTAGCACAACGTCCAGAAAATGCAGGTCGTCTAATCGTCATGATCCAGCCTAGCTTCGGCGAACGCTACCTCAGCACCTCACTATTCAAAGATCCTGAAGAGAATGAGTGGTTAAGTAAAGTATAAAGTAATTTTGGATTTTAGATTTTAGCTGAAACAGCATTCATCTCACACTGACTGATACCAATTCTGTATGAAGATGCACATAATCAGTCCCCCCTTCACAAGGGCAGGGCTGTTTCATTCCCTAAAAGGCGCTGATTTACAAGCGTTTCAAGTAAAAAAACTAGGTGACTAAAAAATCTGATTGGGCAAGAAAATGGTATTCGCACTTAAATTTGCTGGTTGAAGTGGTAGTTTTTCTTTTTCCCACTCAAGCAAATTTCTGACTCATACTCTTGACAAAATCCCTAAGAGATCGAATGAAACAGCCCTGCCTTCACAAGGGGGGACGGCGTAGCTGGTGGGTAAATATATGCAGCTTCACAAAGAAACGGTATGAGTACAGTCCAGATATGAGATGAATGCGAGGTAAAAACGAAACATCGTCTTTATTGATTTTCTTAAAAATGATTGCGACAGATGGATAGACAAAAAGTTATTAAGTAAACGTGAGCTTCCAATGAACGGCATTCGTTATGCCTTAAAAGAAACAAAATTTTATCAATCGTTTAAAAGCTTAATATGTAAAGGTTTTAAGTGCCATTATTTCGCAACTTTCTTGTGAGGTCTTGGTTTTTATCCCTAGTTGTAGCGAACTGCAAACATCGGAACACGAAACTGCACTACTCAAACGCCTACTACAAGGGTTACGGGGCGCTTGTCGCCCCGTCAGAAACATTATTCCATCTCAATTGAGGGCTGCGATCGCATTTTCATCAGTTGAAACCGTCGCCACGTTTTCCCACTTCGAGTCTAAATTTTAGACTCAGACTGTGTAGGCTGCCCATCCAATTGTTTCAGTGGTATGTTTCCCGTCTGCAATAGTCCCTAAACCTCCGACTACTTCATTCAAACGGATTTTGAATCCACTAAGGTTAACATCTGCAATCCTGATTCCGGGTGTGTCAGGCCCATTGAAGGTTTGAACCATCGGAATTACAATAACTGTTGACCCTGATGGGAAAGGTGTTGGGAAGCTCACCGTTGTGAAAGTACTTGTGTCTCCTCCTATTTTTGCTGAATCGTTCCCAGAGCTAAGCTGGAGACTTCCAGTTTGCGTCATATTACTCATGTATTTTTCCTTTATTTTGATTATTTTGATGGACACTGAGCCGGACTATATTCAACTTCAGGGCATAAAAAAAATCAGAAAAGTCTGGAATTTTCCTTGCAAATAAATCCGACTTTTTCGAGCTTTTTAACCTTATTATGATAGATTATAAAATTGTAAGGATTCAGGTCTAAACGAGAGGAATTAAAGAAGGGGTCTGCACAGAAGAGTTAACCATCGCTTTGATAGCTTGGTCAAAAAACTCAATTACAGAGCGTCCTTGACGGCGACAAGTTTGTATAACAGTCAATAAATTAGCAGTATCTTGGAATCGCTTCATAGAACGAGAACCACCACTGACTTTTCGTTTTGTGACTGCTAAACGTAATGTTCGTTCTGCTAAATTATTATCAGGGGGTATGTCCGGGTGGTCTAAGAAATACCACCATTGATGAGCTTTATTACGTAAGGAGCGTAAAAGTTTACCAGCTTCTCCTCCAGCTTTATCAATCCATGAATGAATGGAAGATTCAACTTTTATTTTAAACTCGGATGCCCAACTCCAGAACTCATCAATGTTTTTAGTTTGTTGGAAGAGAGCATAGTTTTTAAAACCTTCATCTATCAGGCTGACAAATGCTGACCCAATCTCTTTGTTATTCAAGCCAGGAATTAAGATGAGTTTCTTGAAGTGACGGCGTAAATGCGCCTGACATTTCTGTTGGGCTTTCACCGGATAACCGTTATAAGCACTAAAGTCATCAGAACTGAGTACACCAGAGTAACTTGAACCCAAAATTGCCTCTAATTCGGCGCGAGAACGAGTATCAGCCGCATGAAATAAAGCGAAATCGGTATTGGCAAAAATCCATAACCATTCTTTTACCCCTTTGATTACCCAAGGTGTTTCATCCGAATGGATATTCGGCTGGGTTTGTTTTATCCACTCTTTAAGGTTGTCAATACTTTGAGCTACGGCACCATCTATTCGTTCATTTGTGGCTACTAAAGTCCCGACTCCAATTTCTATTTCACCCAGTTCCCACAACAATTCTTGTTGTTTCTCGTATGGTAAATGCCCGTAATTATTTATCCATCCCAAGAAAGCTTGCAGTCTGATTCCTATATCTTGTCCCGGTACTATTTCTGGCGACCAGTCTGCTGTTTGTTTTGACCCACACTCGCTGCAAATACAGGTATGTCTTTGATATTCTACGATTTCGATAGGTCTTTCTACCAACTGTGCTACTTGCTGGGTTTCTATTTTTATTGGTTCGTTACTGAATTCCTTTTGACCACAACAAAAACACACTTGCGGTCTTAATATCTCAAACCTATCTACTCTCCCAAAACCCTTTCTCGTTTTTCCCCGATGTCCTGGCTGTCCTCCTGGTTTCCGTTTTGGCGTTTCACTCTCCCCTGCTTCATCTTCAAGTTTTTTCTCGGTTTTTTTGAGGATGTCTGCCGACGGTGGTTTTGATGATGTTGTGCTGTCTAAGTCTCTACTAACTTTGAGTTTCTCTATTACAGATTCTAGTTCTATTACTCTGGATTTTAGCTGTTCTATAGCTTTTGCCTGCTCCATAAGCATCTCTACCAGTTGCTCTTTCTCCAACTGTTTTAGGGTTTCAGTGTCTAGTTTTAGTGGCAGGTTTTTTTCCATAATTGCTATATTCTGCTTCCCCTACCACACTTGTCAATACCCCAGCACCTGAATCCTTACATAAAATTTAACCCTCCAACCAAAGTTAGAGAAAATTAAGCCAAAATTATGGTATATGGCTGGTTATAGCGAGACTGCAACTAGGGGTAAAAACCAATACCTCGCAAAAGTGTTATACAGCATTGGCGATGATTGTGGGCTCTCAAACTGACTCACTTTAACTAACTATTTGAGAATCTAAAATCTAAAATGTTATATGGCTTTCTCACCTAGTTGAATTTTCTTTAATTTCATCCGTACTTTCGTTATTTTTCACCAAAATCATCAAACAGAAACAACTAGCAGCTAGCTTTATTAAGCTTAAAGCTCCACTCTTTAGTACAATAAAAGCGCCTAATCCTATAAGAATAAAAGGCACAAAATTATTAATATAGCGAGTCAATATATCAGCTATTACTCTGTAGTGAGTTAATTTGTATGCCCCATAGCACCAAATTCCTAACAATATAAAAAATAATCCAATAATTACCACAAAACTCTCTAGGTTGCTGCTAGCAAATAAAGGCACGTAGACACTAATGTTATCGCTACCATTGGCAAGTGTAACGGCTGCCACACTATAAGCTTGAGGAGAAAAAAAACTCGTAATTGTTGATGCTTCAGCCTCTTCTGTCGTAGCAACAACTTCTTTTGATGAATCTTCTTCCCGATTCAACAAACTACTGATACCTATGGACATTGGTAATAAACCAAGTAATCCAATCCAGTTTTTGGATAATACTAACCCACCAAATAAACCAGGAAGACTAAGGATTAGCAGAACTGTAAAACCTAGAAACTGACCAGCAACTATATGCCGAGGACGAAGGCTAGTATTTATTTGAGAAAAAAACAATAATAAAATGACAATATCATCAATATTAGTGGCAATGAACGCAATTGCCCCTGTAGTAATTGCAGTAACGAATTCGTTCATATTTTACAGCAGTTTTCAGGTCTTTAGACTGGTAAGGTAGGGAATGGGTATTAAAAAGTAGTGTAGTTCAATTACTTGAAAGGTTAATTTGGTATGGTGAGAAATCGTAGGTTCTAAAAATCCAGCATGAGTAAGTTAGGGACAGTCTTCAGTGAAGGAATTATTGCCTTCATCGCCACTAACATAGATGACATCATTATCTTGTTAATATTTTTTTCACAGATAGATGTTAATTTTCGGCGGCGGCATATCTTACTCGGTCAATATCTGGGTTTTTCAGCCATTATCATCGCTAGTTTACCAGGATTTTTTGGGGGATTGGTAATACAGCGAGAATGGATAGGATTGCTAGGACTGCTACCAATTGCTATTGGTATTCAACAATTAATATATAGAAAAGAAGAAACTATAACAGTTCAGACAGTCAGTAGTGATTTTAATCAACCTACGCCTACTAACCCGGTATTGTCTTTTATTTTAAGTGTTTTGCACCCCCAAACCTATAAAGTGGCAGCAGTAACGATCGCTAATGGTGGTGACAATATTAGTATATATATCCCTTTGTTCGCTGGTCAGAATCTTGCCAGCTTGGGAGTAATTCTAAGTATATTTTTTATCATGGTAGGGGTTTGGTGTGCGATCGCTTATTTTTTAAGTCGTCAACCTACCATTGCTTATATTTTAAGTCGCTACGGTAAAGCTGCTGTACCTTTTGTATTAATCGGCTTAGGTCTGTTCATTATGTATGAGCGAGGTACATTCACTCTACTACCTTGGGTGAGAAGTTAATCAATGTTGGATTTTGGATGTTGAATGCTGGATTTGAGATTGAACGATGAAAACTCCAATCTGAAATCTAAATATGCACAAAATGGTTAATATTCGAGCTTCAACGAAAAAGTTTTTGTTTACCAATTCTTAACCTAGACGAGGTTTAGCATCAATATAATAATTTGACTTATTGAAAGCTATGTAATGCGATACTCCCTTATACCTGCGATTCGGTGCAATTCTATCCGTTTTCGCCCAACCGTCCAACCTGTTTTTTGTCTGATTTCAGCGATCGCCCCCTTTTTGTGCTTTACCTCAGCACAAGCTCAGATAATCGGACAAGATATCACTTCAATTACTACTGACACTGCTTCGTTTCCTACTATATCTATTACCAACGTTGCAGGTGACAGCGAATTTGCAGGCAATACTTTTACTCTCAACTTCGGGGGGAAAATTCAATCAATTACAGGATTGACAACCACAGGAGGTAGCACAACATTTAGATCCATCCCTGCTTTTGTACAGATTCGCCGTAACCCCGCTACAGATGACAGAAAGCTAGCTTACTACCAAGGCAGTTTTGATTCTTCCTCTAATACCTTTAACTTTCTTAGTTTAGGCCCACTTCCAGAGAAAACGCTGTTTAGTATCAACAATATCTTGGCAGGCCCAGATAACGTTTTTACTAACACAGGTGCAAATTTAGGCGGCACACTTTACAACGGTAACGCTAGTATTGAGCGGCTTGACTTTGTACTTGTTAAACCTGTGAAGGCAAGTAATAAAATTCGCTTTACCGTCTTTGAGCGTGGATTACCAACTGGACACGATGGTTTTGGTATTGCGGCGATTACAAGTGTAGATAAACACGGAAATCCCACTTCCTACGGGCCCATTTACGTAATAGCAGCTTCTACCTGGGGTAAAACACCGTTACAAAACCCGATTCCACAATATTATTTCTTGAATAATGCTGCCAAAAATAATAGTGGAATTCCCATAAACCCTGCACTCACTATTCCAGCGAACCAAGTTTTAGGAGGTCTTCTGATTCGTACCGACGAACTCGTGTCACAGGGAAAAAAGGTCTACGGCTACTCGCTGTTTGCCCCTGATGTTACTTGCACTCCAAAAACACTGCTGAATGTCGCTAATTCTTGTTTTCCTACGAATACTGGAACGAACGGAGGAATAGATTTAGCTGCACCTAACTTGGGTGCCGTCTATTTGGAGAGTGAGTGAGCAGCGAAAAACTTTTACAACCAAACTCTATTACCGAGTCCTATCAAACCTGATGAACTAATTTCCAACTCACCATCATCAAAATGGCGTAAATAATAAACCGTAGTGGGCGCTGGGGAGCCACTTGGCAGATTTTAGCACCTAGCAGAACTCCTGGTACAGAGCCGAGCCAGATAGGTATTACCAAATTCCAATCAACTGTTCCCAGGCTGAGATGACCAAGGGCTGTAAATAGCAGTAAAATCGCTGCGTGTGAGATATCTGTACCCACTAGCTTCCGTGCATCTAAACGGAAAAACCCAATCAGCACTAGGGCAAACATTGAACCTGATGAGACGCTAGTTAGACCAACTAAACAGCCTAAAATGGCCCCCAAAGTGATTGTTAGGAAGCGGCCAAAGTTAGTTTCTAAGTCTAACTTTGGTAGTTCGGGTAAATTGAATTTGGGTAAAAAAGTCAATAACAACAATTGCACTAGTGCTAACGCTGTGACGAGCAAAATCATCACACCAAGCAAACGGAGCAAGATGTTATCCAGATTATACTCACCTGTACGTTTAAGAACGTGCAAAATTCCCACCCCAAACAGTGAGCCTGGAACACTTCCGAATGCCAGCCATTTGACAACTTCTGTATCCAGAGTTTTCTGTTCCCAATGCTTGACGCTACCAACAATCTTCATCAATGTGGCAGCTACAACATCAGAACTCACTGCGATGGAAGGCGGAACCTGAAAAACAAAAATCAACATTGGGGTAATGAGAGAGGCTCCGCCAATTCCCGTCAAACCAACTATGATGCCAACGAAGAAGCTTAAGAATGGTAGTGATAAATAGTGCATACTCTTTGGGGGTTTGAGAAAGTCAGCTAGAACTTCACTACTAGAGAGCAATAACTCAGCCGAACTACGGCCCAGTGATAGAGCTAGTCATGGCAAATTATTGTGTTTCTCAAAGGATGAGTGACACAAAGAAAGGTTTATCTAGCTAAAAATTAGGGCAGAAGATTACTGGACAACTTAAAACCTGTCTGAAAGTTTTTGGAAGTATGACAACTGACATTTAGCTGAAACAGACTTTTATAACTGCTTATGGGTCAGTTGTTTTACTAAATCAACTTTTTACTGGTTTTTCTGCGGTTTTACATGTAAAAGCCGGTAAAGCTATGTACTTACCGTATTTTACTTGTAAACACGATCAAACGTCCAGCGTATTCGTTTTGTATATCGCTATATTTTCTGGATAATACACCGCAAGTCTAATGACTCATGGAAATTTTGTTTTTTACAACCCCGTCAAAATCCTGTTTGGCAAAGCTCAAATCGCCAATATTACTGCTGGAATTTCTGTTGATGCCAAAACATATCATTACCTAGAGTAGGGGCAATACGGTTCGGTTAACGTTTTAATATGTCTGAACATCCCCCCAACCCCCCTTCAAAAGGCAGCCTTTTAACCATCTTTTACCCCCTTTTTAAGGGGGTCGCCGCAGGCGGGGGGATCTTAACCGAACCGTATTGAGAGTAGGGGTAGCATCAAAACTAACGGCGTTTATAACCGAATGAAGTCTGCGTTGTCTGGACGACAAAAAATACTTGACTCACAAGTATGTATAATGATAGAAATAAACAGACCAAATGGTCTGTAATTTTTAATTCAATAAACTACACGACTCCCTAGTCTAATAAATCGCTGTAATGTCCAAAGGCGAAGAAACAAAAAGTAGAATTCTCCACCAAGCAGCCGAACTGTTTAACCAACAGGGGTATGCAGGCTCATCAATGTCAGACATTATGCGTGTTACTGGATTGCAAAAAGGAGGAATTTACAATCACTTTCAAAGCAAAGACGATCTCGCATTACAGGCTTTTGATTTTGCGATCGCTCGCATTAAACAGCATACTAGATTTGCATTGCGAAACAAACGCCATGCAGTAGAACGCCTGCAAGCAATCATTGGGATATTTAGTAGCTTCGCAGAAAATCCACCTATCAAAGGAGGGTGTCCACTGCTGAATACTGCTGTGGAAAGCGATGATGCTCATCCGGCGTTGCGGGAACGCGCTCAACAGGCGATGAACTCTTGGCTGCATCTAATTCGTCGAATTATTGAAACGGGAATTGCCAAGGGTGAAATTCGCTCTGAAGTAAATGCTGATGAAATTGCCACCGTCATAATTGCAACGCTGGAAGGGGCCATAATGATGAGTAAGCTTTATGGAGATTCAATTCACATGCATAGGGTAATTAATCACCTGAATCAATACTTGGAAACTCACCTTTAAATGTATGGTACAAATCAAAGTATATTCTTTAGCAGACAAATTAAATCCTATTAAAGCGGAGTTATCAAATGTAATCCATACCTCCCTCATGGAGGTTTTACAGCTTACCCCTGAAAAAAGATTTCACCGATTTTTTCCACTGGATAAATCAGATTTTTACTATCCATCTGATAGAACAAACAATTATCTGGTTATCGAAATTAGTATGCTTGAGGGACGCTCAGTGGAAACAAAAAAAGAGTTGATTCGCCTGCTAATTAAAAATATCAATGAAAAATTCAATATTCCTATATACGATATTGAAATCACAATTTTTGAAACGTCCAAATCGAACTGGGGTATCAGAGGTTTGCCTGGCGACGAGTTAACCTTAAACTACAAAATAGAAGTTTGAAATTATTGTATTGTATTTAATGGGTTATTAGGCAATTAATAATTACCCATAGTTGAAAAAAGTAAAATTTTTTCTAATTTTACAGACCGATCGGTTTCAAAATATCAAGAGAAATAATGCTAGTAAATAACAGTTTGCACAGACCATTAGAAGTAGTATTAGAAATTCCTGTAAGAACATACGACATTGACTTTATGGGAATCGTAAGCAATATTGTATATGTCAGATGGTTAGAGGATTTACGTTTAAAGTTTTTAGATGAACATTGGCACCTGAATCGACAAATTGATCGAGGATATGCACCTGTTCTAGCTGGAACTGAAATTGAATATAAACGCCCAATAAAAATTATTGACCAAGTAATTGGACGTTTATGGCTAAGTAATTTAGGACGATTGAAGTGGACTGTACAAGCTGAAATTTTATCTAATAATGAGTTAGCAGCAGTAGCGAGTCAAAAGGGTGCTTTTATCAGTTTACAAAATAGTCGTCCTATTCCTATTCCAGAGGAATTAAAGAATAAATATTTAGAGCATCAAAAAGGAAATCTGAAAGACTATTCATCATAAAGTAATATCCTTGGGTTAAGACTGTATTCTCCCTAATCTTCCTTAAAAAGAAGGGAACTAGAGGAAGCCTTTTTAAGCTGAGTCTAGGCGCAGAAAGTTTTCTGACTTGCCTAATCTTAAAGGAAGCTTTAAGTTACCATATATTTAAGAACATGAGGAGTAAAGAAAATTTCTTCTCATCACTCCTCATCAGCTACTCCTTACACTTGCCTCAAGTACATCACTAAACTGTTGTATGAAACCTCTAACTAAAGATGCACTTTATTGTTAAATAAAAAAGTATCTATCTAAACAAATACTATGGAGATACAATCCTTACACAGTATATATTAATCTGCTTTGATTTTTGTTCGCACAGCGTGGCGTAGCCATATTTACGTGGGTAGGTAATAGGCAAGAGGCAAGAGGCAATAGGAAAGAAGGCTTTTTGAGTTGTACGGGGTTTTTTCAAAAATCAAATATGAGTCTTATATATTGATCAAGCTTATTGCTAGTTATCAGGCATCATTAAAAAAAAATGTAGCTAGTCATAATTAAAAATATGTGAGTTTGATAAACCTCTCCCTGCCTTAAACTTGTGTTCAAGCCTGTCCCTCTCCGACTCGCAAAGGGACGGTGGCGTTGCTGAATTAAAGTATGAATCTGGATGTAGAGACGTAGCAGTGCTACGTCTCTACAAGGATTTTGGTATTATGCAAAATCATTTTCATACATAGAATCAGCAACGCCGTGACAGTTTTGCGTAGTAAAACTAGCAAAAAATTGTAGGTTGGGTGGAGGCTTTGCGTAACCCAACATTCTGATATATGTTGGGTTGCGCTCCGCTTCACCCAACCTACGTTTAATGCACTATTTTAGCCTTGACACGCCACTAGTTACTTAAACAGTGACAGGTTATTTTCAAACACACTCATTTACTTAGCACCAGTCAATATATTTTCGATATCCGCTAGCTGTGGAACTCCTGAAAAAGTTGGACTATTAATGATAAAGAAAGGTGTGCCAGAAACACCCAACTTCTCTGCTAATTGGATATCTTTTGTAATTGCGGGAGTAGCAAGAGTAAGATCGCGTTTAAATTTACTTAAATCTAGATTCAGTTTTTTAGCAATATCTAAATATAACGCTTCACCTAGTTGCTTTTGATTAGTAAATAGCGCATCATGATATTCCCAAAATTTGCCCTGTTGATATGCTGCCCAAGCTGCTGTCGCAGATGGTAATGCTTCAGCATGAATTGAAATTAGGGGTAAATTCTTGTAAACTAATTTTACTTTATCTGGATACTTTGCTAACAATTGTTTCAATGTTTTATGCGCCTCGGCACAGTAGGGACATTGAAAATCGGAAAATTCTATCAGCACAGTTTTTGATTGAGTTGAACCTGTGGTGGGAGACTCACCAATTACTGTTTGAGGATTCGTCTTTAAATCTTGTAAAAATGTTTGCTGTGCTTGCTTGAGTTTTTGTTGTTGCTGCTGCTGATAAGCTTGAACAGATTCAATAATTGCCTGTGGATGTTCGCGGATAATTTGTAAGACTTGCTGTTCTAATTGCGGATCAATCCGGCTAGCAGCTTGTGCAGGAAATGACCAGGTGACAACGAAACAGAGCAGACTTATTGCTGCCCAAGTACGCATATACTCAATTAATGGACTAAACAAATCAAAGAATTTACTCATAGAAAAACTCATAAATATTTTTGTCTAACTTTTATAGACGCGCAGTTGCTTCGACTTCAAAGTACGCTTCAAGGAAAAATCCCATAATCAAAGTTATGAAAATTCCCTTTTTACTGATTAAACAGATCCAGCGATCATCCCAGCAAGCAAAATAAAACCAATCCACACGTTTTGCCGGAACATCTTACCATAAACAGAATTAGGTAAATCTCGCTGTCTTAATCGCAGAGATTGCCAAACCCATCCCATAGTAGCAACTGCAAGGCTAATCCAAAAGGGTAAGTGCAGATTTATGAGCAAACCTAACCAAGCCAATAACAAGATTGTGCCAGCAAAGAAAATTCCGATCGCTACAGGGGCATAATTCCCAAAAAATAGGGCGCTTGAATTAACACCAATGCGGCGATCGTCTTCCTTGTCGCTCATGGCATAAACTGTATCAAATCCCAATGTCCACAGTACAGTCGCGCCCCAAAGTAACCAAGTTGGTAGAGTGATGGTTTGGGTAACTGCACTCCAACTAATCAACACCCCAAAACCCCAGGCAATGGAAAGTACCAGTTGCGGTACAGGAAACACTCGCTTTGCGCCTGGATAAAGGACAATTACGGGCACTGCTGCCACACATAACCAGAAACTTAGGGGGTTAAGGTAAAGGGCCAGAATAGCTGCACATGCTAGCGATACGATCGCAACTACAATCCCAACTTTCACAGACAAAGCGCGAGAAGCGAGGGGGCGATCGCGTGTTCTCTCCACTTCTGGATCGATATCCCGATCCCATAAATCATTGACAACACATCCCGCCGCACTTGTGGCCAGAGTACCCAATATAATTACACCAACCAGAGGTAAAGGTGGTTTCCCAGAAGCTGCTAAAAACACTGCCCAAAGAGCAGGAATCATTAAAATTAACCGTCCTTCTGGTTTATGCCAGCGTAAAAGCCGGATAATTACAAGCCAAACTGGTAACTGGGGGCGTTCTGGCATCGTTAACATAGAAATCAACAAATAACTTTAGATAGATGAATTCACACATCTTTACATCTATAGAATAACGTTATTTGTTATTTGTAAAAACATCACCCAAAGTGGCAACTTTAAATATCTTTTAATAGTCGCTAGCGTTAGACGCATTAGGGTGAATATACTTAGCTCAGTTACCCTCGACGAAACTGAGTTGCGAGTGCTGAGTATTTTTTTATTTACTCAGCATTCAGTTTGAGTAAGTGCGTTGCAATAAAAGGTTAAAGGGGAAAGGGGAAAGGGGAAAGGGATGAACAGGTCGCCCACAAGGGGCGAGGTTTTTACCTTCCCCATAAAATTTGGATTATTTCACCCACAAGGGGCGAGGTTTTTACCTTTCCCCCTTCCCCTTTCCCCCTTCCCCTTTCCCCCTTCCCCTTCTTCATAAATATCAGTGCCAGCTACCCCGACATACCACCGTTTGCCATCATTTCTTATAAAGAGAGAAAACTAGATGCAGAATTTAGTTTCGGCTAGCTGGGAGAGTTCTGCAACTCAACCACCTAACCAACATCGGATTATTGCTGCCATTGACCTGGGAACAAATTCTCTACACATGGTAGTAGTTAAAATTGACCCGACGCTACCAGCCTTTAGCATTATCGCCAGAGAAAAAGAAACTGTGAGACTTGGCGATCGCAATCTTACCACTGGAGAACTCAAACCAGAGATCATTAAAAAGGCGATCGCTGCTTTAGGACGCTTTCAAGAAGTTGCCAAAACCATCAATGCTGAAACAATCATTGCTGTGGCGACTAGTGCCGTGCGCGAAGCCCCAAATGGTAAAGATTTTTTGCACAGAGTAGAAAAGGAATTGGGTTTAAGCGTTGACTTGATTTCTGGTCAAGAAGAAGCGCGACGAATCTACCTTGGCGTGCTTTCGGGCATGGAATTTCACAACCAACCCCATACCATTATTGATATTGGCGGTGGTTCCACAGAATTAATTTTGGGCGATAGTCACGAACCGCGCACTCTCACCAGTACCAAAGTTGGTGCAGTGCGACTCACTAGCGAGTTAATCACTACCGATCCCATCAGCAACACGGAGTTTATGTATTTGCAATCCTATACACGCGGTATGTTAGAACGTTCCGTGGATGAGGTATTAGCAAATTTCCAGTTTGGAGAATCCCCCCGTTTGGTGGGTACATCTGGCACGATTGAAACCCTGGCGATGATTCATGCACGAGAAAAGTCAGGTGTTATTCCTTCCACTCTCAATGGCTATCAGTTTAGTCTTAAAGACTTGCGAGAGTTGGTAAATCGCTTGCGGAAACTGAGTAATTCAGAAAAGTCTGCGATTCCGGGAATGCCAGATAAGCGGTCTGAAGTTATACTGGCTGGTGCAGTAATACTACAGGAAGCGATGACCCTTTTAGGCAGTGAATCGATCGCAATTTGTGAGCGTTCTCTGCGGGAAGGCGTAATCGTAGACTGGATGTTAGGCCACGGCTTAATTGAAGATAAGCTGCGTTACCAAAGTTCAGTTCGAGAACGGAATGTTTTAAAAATCGCTAATAAATACCACGTTAACTTAGAGTATAGCGATCGCGTCGCCAAATTTGCCGAGAGTTTATTCGATCAAACTCAAGGTACGTTACATCACTGGGGATCTGACGAGCGACAACTGCTATGGGCCGCTGCAATATTACACAATTGCGGTCATTATATCAGTCATTCGTCTCACCACAAGCACTCTTACTATCTAATTCGCAATGGTGAATTACTTGGTTATACAGAAACCGAGATTGAAATCATAGCCAACTTAGCACGTTATCATCGCAAATCGCCGCCCAAGAAAAAACATGAAATTTACCAGAGTCTGCTGACTAAAGAGCAGTGCCAAATGGTTAGTCAATTGAGTGCAATTCTAAGATTGGCGGTGGCACTAGATAGACGACAAATTGGGGCGATATCTCAAGTGCAATGTGAGTATTATCAACAACTTCGACAGGTAAACCTGCTGATTTTTTCATCTCAAGCTGATGATGACTGTGCTTTAGAACTTTGGAGTTTAGATTATAAAAAAGGAGTGTTTGAGGAAGAATTTGGAGTTAAATTAGTAGCAAGTTTAGAAAAACCTTTTAGAAAAATTTAAGGTTGCTCAATTCTTTGAGAAAGTAGGGTGCGTTAACGCAGTGTAACGCACCTGTTACAAAACAAGATTTTGCAGTTAAAGAAGAATTCAGCAGTCAGAATAAATATACTCTTGACAGGATGCTCCTCGTAGTTTGCTTCTTTGCAGGTTTTACTCAACGCTATCCGCTTTTTCGGTTAAAATCCTGAATGAACACTGACTCCTAACTCCTGAATTCTGTTTTGATAAAGATGATTTCAGAAGTAAAATAAACCTTATTTCTAATTTTGGCATCCTACTTAAGGAGCAATTTATAAAGTGTCCTAAGAAGTATTTAAAAATTAAAATTAGTAATTAGAATATAGTTAACAATCTATTTAATAGGTTATGTTGCTATCGGATACCTAAGCCGGGAAAACTTAGGTATCCTTCTATAATATAAAATCTCAAGAAAGCAGTTGAGACTGCTTGTTTTTCTGCATTGAACCGCTTCACGCGCAGAGAAGCAAGTCCGTTGCTCATGTGGTCAAAGTTTGAGGAACTGGTCCGAAACAGATATAAAAAAAGAAGTAAAAATGCTGAACTTTTGGCAAAAGTGCCTAATTTTAAGCATTTGCGTTTGTTAACTAAATAAAGCTTTTTCAAACTATCCGTCTACTGAAAAACATATTCAACCTCCTGTAACTTGAGCTACACCTGAGTATTCTTCCCTGATCATTGAGACAGACGCTACACGATGTTGTCAAGCACCCGCCAGAAGCGATCGCAAAACTACATAATTCGGTAAAATTGGGTAAAGCAATTTTTGTGCTTGTTAAACAAAGGCATCAGCAAACCCATGCAACTGAAACTCAGTGCATCTCGACTTCCCTTCGCCCCTCTCTTGTTAATTGCGCCCTTTTTCCTATGGGGGACGGCAATGGTAGCCATGAAAGGAGTGATACCCCACACCACACCGCTATTCATGGCGGGAGTGCGCCTGATACCAGCAGGGATGTTAATTTTGATTGCAGCAGCATTCATGGGTAAACCCCAACCCAAGGGTTGGGCTGCATGGCTGTGGATTGCCTTATTTGCCCTCATAGATGGGACTTTATTTCAAGGCTTTTTGGCTGAGGGATTAGTCAGAACCAGTGCGGGGTTAGGGTCTGTGATGATTGACTCGCAACCCTTGGCAGTAGCATTGCTGTCGTTGTGGCTATTCCAAGAACACATTGGTTTTTGGGGATGGCTGGGGTTAGGTTTGGGAGTCACAGGCATTAGTTTAATTGGCTTACCTGATGAGTGGATTTTACATATTCTCGACTCAGGCGCAAATATCACAATTGGCAACTGGCAAGACTTGTTTGCTAGCGGTGAGTGGTTGATGCTATTGGCAGCCTTATCAATGGCTGTGGGAACAGTGTTGATTCGGTTTGTGTGTAGGTATGCTGACCCAGTAACCGCTACGGGATGGCACATGATTTTAGGTGGATTGCCATTATGGGGAATTTCGTCAGTTGTCGAATCTCAGCAGTGGGAAAATCTGGGAGGATCTGATTTAGTGGCTTTGAGTTATGCTACTGTCTTTGGCAGTGCGATCGCCTACGGGTTATTCTTCTACTTTGCCTCTAGTGGCAGTCTCACTAGTCTTAGTTCTCTTACCTTCCTTACGCCCGTCTTTGCCCTACTATTCGGCAATCTCTTTCTCTCAGAAGTCCTCAGTCCGGTGCAGTGGGTAGGTGTTTTCCTCACTTTAATTAGCATCTATCTCATTAACCAACGTGATGCTTTAGGAGCGCAAAACGACACACTTACTGTCGGCGAAATAGCTAATATACAGCAACCAGTTTTA
This sequence comes from Nostoc sp. ATCC 53789, assembly GCF_009873495.1. Taxonomy (GTDB): domain Bacteria; phylum Cyanobacteriota; class Cyanobacteriia; order Cyanobacteriales; family Nostocaceae; genus Nostoc; species Nostoc muscorum_A. The sequence goes on from NZ_CP046703.1 coordinate 3,753,448, forward strand.
GATTCATCTGTTAAAAAATTGAACCCTGTAAGCCTAGCAGTTAGAAAATCTGAACCAGAAATTTAACCCTAACTTGTTAAGTATAGGTGAGGGTGATTAGAGACAACACCCAATGCCCAATGACAGTTAACATTTTGTCATCTAGAAGGTATTGTGGTATCGAAGACTTCAAAAGCACGTTCAGGCTGAAACTTTCAATATGAGGCTATGCCGTTCCTCTATTCTGATATTTACCTGTTTTTCTTGCGTGGGTTTTTACCCAAATCGTGCAAGTACAGCCACTCCTAACCTAGCGCCTGAAATTTTAGAACTGGCACAAGCTAGTTCGACAGTTACCGCTAGTCCGGCTGTATTGAGATATGGTAGTCAAAAATCAGATGTGCAGAGATTACAAATCCAATTAAAACAGTTGGGATACTACAATGGCGTGGTAGATGGACAGTACAACGCTAGTACAGAAATCGCTGTAGCTAAATTCCAGAAAGCAAAGGGTTTAAAAGTAGATGGACTTGCTGGTCTAACAACTAGGAGGAGGCTGCTAGCAGCTTTAGTTGCCAAAAATCAGATTGTCACCTCTCCATCTCCAATAGTCACTTTTCCTAATCCAACTCCCAAACCGATTGCAAAACCCCAGTCACCTGAGAAAGGTTTCATCTGGTGGTTTATATTTGCCATTGGAGTTATAGGAAGTATTGGCGCACTTATTTACCTGATGAGGTGGTTTCGTCAGATTAAACAAGTGCAAAAGTCCGAAATATTAGATACTAAAAGATTGAGTGAAGCTAACAAAAAAACGATGATACCACCCCCACCAGAGACTGTAACTAGTCCAGAAAAAGCTACGCCGCCGCTACCCACACAATTACTAGTACCAGAAAAAACTTCCCGGCTTGCTAAACTCAATATCGTTGACGAATTAATTCAAGATTTACGCAGTTCTGACCCAACGAAGCGACGCAAGGCTATTTGGGATTTGGGACAGCAGGGAGATTCGCGGGCAATTCAGCCAATGGTTGACCTAATGATTGATGCTGATTCTCAAGAAAGCAGCTTAATTTTGGCAGCTTTGGCAGAAATTGGTATCCGCACACTCAAACCGATGAACCGGGGTTTAGCAATTTCAATGCAAGATGAAAGTCCCCAAGTACGGCAAAATGCGATCCGAGACTTGACGCGCATTTATGACATAATGGGTCAAATGAGTCAGATGTTGCGCCATGCATTAGAAGACCCAGATGCCGAAGTACAAGCAACAGCACGATATGCTTTAACTCAGATGAATCGAATGCGTGGCTTACCGGAACAACAAGGTTTACCAGAAGATTCACACAACGATGCACGAGAATAAGCCTAAAAATATTTCAACTGAATTTGGATATTAGTGTTTGGGCCTGCCACTAAAAATGCTGCTTCGCCAAATTTGGGCGCACCTGTGCGAATTTCTGGATTTCTGGAAAATCCAAAGCCTTCTTTTGGTATACCAAAAACATTACTGTTGAGAATGCGGTCATTATTTTGATCGTGGAAGACAGCAACGGCATAATTACCTGCTTTCAAGTTCTCAAAGGTAATGGATAAGGGAGTGTCAGTAATCTTGGTACACTGCTTTTGTAAGCCGCGATCGCGATCGCTAGGAAATCCTTCACTACTAGCAAATATACTGGTACAGACTTGTCCTTCTTTATTCTTTAAGCCATCAATTTCTAGGGTAAGTTTACCGTTAAAATTTGCCTTGGCACTCAACGACCATGCCATATTTCCCACAATTGCCAATAGCAGCATACCAACTCTCAATTCTCTAACCATAAAATCTTCACAGAATAAAATAAGTTTTCAATCAGGCATTTCGTGAAATAGTATCGCTAAATTATTGAAGAAGGTAGAAAGTGGGAAAAGCACAAGGTATAAAACCCCTTACTTTTCCCCGCTTGGATACAGAATTTGACGGAATCAGTTTAATCTATAAGACTCATATTTGATTTTTGAAAAAACCCCGTGCAACTCGAAAAGCTTTTTTCATGTTGCCTATTAACTAGTATGTCTACGCTCCCGTGAGGGATACAAAAATCAAAGCCGGTTCCTAGACTAATGCTGTGTTGGTAGCTCGTATTAGGAATATAGCGGTTCTTGCTTGGGTGCAGTACAGTTTTTACCTCTCTCCAAACTAGGAGAGAGGCTTTGAATCTTACTCCCCTTCCCTTCAAGGGAAGGGGCTGGGGGTTAGGTCTGTATTCCATGCAATTGGGAACCGCTATATTCCAGAGGTTAAACCAAAGAAATAAATATTTCTCCTAAAGTCTCCCAACTGAACTTTCTTCTCCAGAAAATCCAGTTGCATCTCCTTCTTTGAGAAATCCACTATAGGCTTCCATACCGTGTTCACCGATATCCAAACCTTCTAATTCCTCTTCTTTGGATACTCTGATACCTAAAGTAGCTTTCAGTGCCAACCAAAAAATACTACTGAGTAAAACAGTGAAACCACCTACTGAGACAACGCCCAGCAACTGAACACCGAACTGTCCAAAGCCACCACCTGCAAATAAACCTTTTGCTGGGCCAAGTGTATCGCCATACCAGGAATAAACACCAGGGCCAACAGACCATAGACCTACTGCGAGAGTTCCCCAGATACCACAAACTAGGTGAACGGAGGTAGCTCCCACTGGGTCATCAATGCCAAGTTTATCAAAGAATGTTACAGAGAAAACTACCAGTACCCCAGCAATCAAGCCAATGAGTAAAGAAGCAGGAATACTTACGTAAGCACAAGATGCTGTAATACCAACCAAGCCAGCCAAAATACCATTGATAATCATTGACAGGTCTGGTTTACCTAAGTAGAACCAAGCTGTAATGGTAGCAGCAATTCCACCAGCAGCACCAGCCATGTTAGTGGTGACAGCAATGTGACTGATTGCACTAGGATCGGCAGCCATCACGGAACCGGGGTTGAAACCAAACCAACCCAACCACAAGATTAGACAGCCCAAAGTGGCAATACTCATGTTGTGACCAGGCATAGCCACAACTTGCTTATCTTGATATCTACCAAGGCGGGGCCCAAGAAATGCTGCTCCCATCAAAGCTGCCCAACCACCTACGGAGTGAACCACCGTAGAACCGGCAAAATCCCAAAAGCCTCTGTCTGCTAGCCAACCAGTTCCCCAAATCCAGTGTCCGGTAATGGGGTAGAGAATACCTACAAGTAACAGGCTAAAAATTAGGAAGTCAACAAACTTAATCCGTTCCGCTACTGCACCAGAAACGATTGTTGCTGCTGTCCCAGCAAACACTAGCTGGAATAAAAACTTGGCACTTAGGGGTACACCAGTCCAACTAATGGCACTGAAAACGCCTTTATAGGCTTCTCCTGTGGCGGGACTGTTATCTGTTCCTCCTAAGAAAAACCCATTCAATCCAATGAAGTCATTGCCATCACCGAACATTAAGGCAAAACCGATTACCCAAAAAGCAACGCTGGACAAAGCAAATACAATCAAGTTTTTGGAAAGAACGTTGACAGCGTTTTTCTGGCGACAGAAGCCAGTTTCTAACATACAAAAACCAGCATTCATGAAGAACACTAAAAAGGCTGCGATCGCAACCCACAGGGTATCAAGAGCAACTTTAAGTTCTGCTGTCGTTGGCCCTGCGGCTGGAGCTTGGGCAACTGCGGCATAACCCCAACCCAACACAATCAGACAAGCTATAGGTAAACAAGCTTGCCAACTGGGAGAGAGCCGCTTAATGGCTTGATTAAATAGCTTGACTTTTGAGTTGGACTGTGAATTTACAGCGTAATTTCTTGCAGACAAACGCCTATTTTTTGTTTTCGATTTTTGTTTGTACATAAACTTGAGCATTATCCTCTAAACCATCCTTAAAAACAGGAAAAAACTAACGGAAGAAGTAAAAGCCACTGGTTTTTTATATTTTCTCCTTAGACCATTTTTTTCCCAACCAGAAAATCAAATAACCTTAGTAGGAGTTTAGAAAACTATTGGTACATCTGTAAATCTTTTTTGGAAGTCTTCTTCAGAAATTATTATGTCCTTTCTCAAAAAGTCAAGTTTCCTTTACTTCAACTTTAAATATTGCCAAACAAAGTATTTGGCATGGCTATAAAAATTCCCTAAAATTATCAACATAATATCAATAAAAATAGGGTAGATAGTCGTAAATAATCTATGACAATTTACTTTAGCTACCGTACAATGACTATTTTTCTTTTGAAAGCGTTATTCTTGGCTCTATTCGCTCTCGAAAGCTCCTATTTCCGAAGTCTTAGTATGATTTTTTTTATTCGATCGTATAAACATCAGTCCATACTGATGTGGCGTGTTTATAAGCATCGATCCCAATGCGATCGGCTTCGGGATGGACAAAAAACTCTGATTAAAAAATATATAAGCATTCTTCCACAGAAATTATGAGACTACTTATTGTTTTACCTTTAGTAAATTTATGCCTAAATAGATAAATCTGAATGATTGTCTATTGACTGTAACCAAAAAACTGTATCACAAAATACATTTTCTGATTAAGTTGTGCAAAATAGCTTCTGATGCAACAAATAAAGCAACTATATCATTTATAGTTAAGTATTTTCCGACCTGAGAACGGAAAATACTTAACTTAATTAATTTTTTATACAATAAGTTAGTTATCCGCTACTTCCTTGGTAGCTCCTTTAAAGCGACTACTGGTTGTATTGACAATTGATCTCTGCAATAAAAAATGTATTAAAAATAACGCGTATTTCTGAGATAGCAGATTAGTCGAGCTATTTACAGGAGAAGTAAATCTGGTTACAAGTATAAACTTATAGGCGATCGCTACAGATAGCCCTTTTCAAGTAATGGAAGTACACCACTCCCTATTTCACGTGAGTTAAACAAAATTGTAGTGGTAAACAAGATTAACAAATCTAATTTCCTTCAACAAACTGGGTTTAGAGTACCTGTAATATGGGAAACTTGGCAATATTCCCTATAAATTCAGATTCAAGATGAACAACACAATTTCGGACATTGCCGTTAAGACTATCAACGGCAAGGATAAGCAATTAAACGAGTATACCGGGAAGGTACTCTTAATTGTGAATGTGGCTTCCTACTGCGGTTATACTTCTCAATACGACGGGTTAGAAAAGTTGAACCAGAAGTATGGTGAAGCAGGATTAAAGATTTTAGGGTTTCCCTGTAACGATTTTGGAGCGCAGGAACCAGGAAGCAATGAAGAAATTGTGCAATTCTGCACAAGTAAATATGGTGTTACCTTTGAACTATTCGATAAAGTCCATGCAAAAGGCTCACAGCAGCATCCACTTTATGAGCGACTTACCAAAGCCATTGAGCCAACAGGAACTATTGCTTGGAACTTTGAAAAATTTTTAGTTAACAAACAAGGTGAAGTGATAGCTAGATTTAATAGTAGTGTGCAACCCAATTCACCAGAAATAATTGCCATAATTGAAAAAGAACTAGCAAAATAGTCATCAGTCACTAAATCAAAATTTTTGTACTATTGACTGTTAGCTCTGGACGGTTAAATTTATTTACGCCCAGTTCCTTAATTTGAGAATAGTGTCTCAACTAGTAGTTTAATTTATTTGTGTTTAATTTGTCATGAATGTTGCAATTATTGGTTGTGGTTATGTTGGTTATCAAGTTGCTGAATATTGGCAGCAAACAATGAATTTTTTTGTTACTGCAACCACAACTTCCTCTGAGCGTGTCTCTAAACTACAATCAGTATCCCAAAGAGTTGTCGTTACCTGCGGAAATGACCTAGATAGTCTAAAATCAGTTTTGCACAATCAAGATGTTGTACTTTTGAGTGTTGGTGCAAAAGGTGCAGATTTTTATGAAGAAACTTATCTAAAAACTGCCCAAAACTTAGTTTCATGCTTGCAGCAAATTCCGAGTGTGAAACAATTAATATATACAGGTAGTTATGCAGTATATGGTGACAGAAATGGTGTATGGGTAGATGAAGAAACACCACTTGCACCGGCTAATTTAAATGCCCAAATTCTCCGCAAAACAGAGGATATATTATTATCGGCATCTAGCGAAAATCTCCGCGTTTGTATCTTCCGCTTAGGAGGAATATATGGCCCCGGTAGAGAACTTTTGAAAATATTTAGTAGATATTCGGGTACAAACCGTTCCGGCGGCGAGGATATCACCAATTGGATTCATCTGGATGATATTGTTGCTGCGATAGAATTTGCCCGTCACCGTCGTTTGCAAGGGATTTATAATCTAGTAGATGACGCACATCTTACCAGCCGAGACTTGCTAGATAGTCTATTTGAAAAACATAGTTTACCCAAAGTTATATGGGATACTTCTATTAAGAGTACTCGCCCATATAATGCTTGGGTATCGAATGAAAAGCTGAAAGAAGCTGGATACCAGTTAATTCATCCACAGATGATTTTTTAGCAAGTATTATAACTAGGAATTATGCAACCATCTGCTGTGACTAATACAACTAATTTGACAGCATCTCCTAGCCAGTTTTACACTTGGCAGAATTATCGTTGCGCCTACGAAGTTCATCAACCAACTAACACAACATCTGAGGGTATTCCCTTGCTGTTGATTCATCCTATTGGTGTCGGATTGTCGCGGCAATTTTGGCAGCGATTTTGTCATGAATGGTATAATTCAGGTCAGCATAATACCATTTACAACCCTGATTTACTGGGATGTGGCGAAAGTGATATGCCTCATCTGGCTTATACTCCTAGTGATTGGGCAGAACAGTTGCAGTACTTTTTACAAACAGTAGTACGTCAACCTGTCATTGTAGTTGTACAAGGGGCATTGTTACCAGTTGCGATCGCATTACTCCAAAAAGAATCAAACTTAATTTCCAGACTTGTACTTGCTGGGCCTCCAACGTGGGCTTTGATGACAAATAAACCACCAGAATGGCAGCAAAAATTTATTTGGAATGTGTTAGATTCCCCTTTTGGAATTCCTTTTTATCGCTATGCACGCACTCCTAAGTTTTTACGTTCTTTCTCAACTCGCCAACTATTTGCTTCTGAGAGTGCTGTTGATGCAGAGTGGTTGAATACATTAGTTGCAGGTGCAGAAAATCCTGCTAGTCGTCATGCAGTGTTTTCTTTTTTAGCAGGGTTTTGGCGACAGGATTATACTAATTTTATTGCCTCGATTCAGCAACCAACATTAGCGGTTGTCGGGGAAACTGCATCGAGTATTAGCCAAAATAATAGAAAAGAAACGCCAGACGAGCGCTTGGCTAACTACCTCGCCTGTTTTCCTCAAGGTAGAGGTATAAAAATAAATGGGCGTAATGTTTTGCCTTATGAATCCACTGCTGAATTTGTAGCAGCGATCGCACCATTCATCAACGAAGTCTCTTAGCTGATTGATAGTTACAATTATACTAGTCCTCCCATGCTAGGTTATGACTGGAATTGATTACTTGAGGAAGCAAGAACATGGTAACGAATCGCCGAGGACAAAGAGTTCCTAGTGTCACTTTTCATACTCGCAAGGACAACCAGTGGGTGGATGTGACAACCGATGAATTGTTTGCTAATAAAACAGTGGTTGTCTTCTCTTTACCAGGTGCTTATACTCCAACTTGTTCATCCACTCATCTTCCTGGTTACAACGAGTTGGCTGGGATTTTCAAAGAAAATGGTGTCGATGACATTATCTGTATTTCTGTTAATGATGCCTTTGTCATGAACGAATGGTCAAAGGATCAAGAAGCAGAAAATGTTACACTAATTCCCGATGGAAATGGTGAATTTACTGAAGGCATGGGAATGCTGGTAGATAAATCAGACTTGGGTTTTGGTAAGCGATCGTGGCGCTATTCTATGCTGGTAAGAGATGGTGTCATTAACCAAATGTTTATTGAGCCAGACGAGCCAGGAGATCCCTTTAAGGTATCCGATGCTGAAACAATGCTTAGATACATCAACCCCCAAGCAGTGAAGCCCGAAGTAGTTTCTCTGTTTGCGAAAGTGGGTTGTCCCTTCTGTGCCCGTGCTAAAGCAATGCTCAAGGAACATGGCATTAACTACGAAGAAATTACTTTGGGTAAGGATGTCACCACACGCTCGTTACGAGCTGTTACAGGGGCGACAACAGTTCCCCAAGTCTTTATCGATGGTAAATTAATTGGTGGTTCTGAGGCATTAGAAGCCTACTTCGCTGCTAAATAGTTTTCACTAGGGGCGTACAGATGTGCGTCCCTACAACGGATTCAAAGATTGCTCTTCTGTTTTGAGGTTTAGTAACGGCGATCGCGTTCTAAGTCATAAATCACTTTCTCCAAATACCATTTATCCGATTGACCTTGATGCCTCTGGCGCTGCTGTTTGAGTAGTCGTTCGGCTGTTGTCGCATCACCGTTAAGTAAAACAAGTAAACGTTTTTGCAGTTTTCTGTTTTTCGGGTCACTGAAGTATGACTTAGAAACCTTGTTCCGTGGTTGAGATGACCACAGTTTGATTAAGGCAAGTGATAAGCCGACGATCAGAAGCACCGCAATCAATCCCATACTTATTAAAATTAAGTATTAGCTATCTTATATTCTGTAAAATATTTATCTAACTAGCATCAGTGATTTTTGGGATATTTTCGTGAAAATCATTAATTAACAAATCTTCAGATGAATAGATGTATTTTTGTCCAGTTAATTATTACTTCTCATATAGAATTGACTCGAATTGAATTTCCATTTATTCACAACTAATATGCTTGCCAGAATCCGCCGAATTTTGAGTCAATTTTTTAATAAATCAAGAACAATCAACAACGAACCACTGAATAAAGTGAGTTTGATTGTGATTATTTTAATTGATATTTTTATCTTGATGAATGTTTTTACGGGACTAGATGATATTAGCAGATGGCATATCAGCCCGACCGAGGCTTATCCATGTTATTCAGAGTGGCAAAATTACCGGGCAAAAACCACTAAAGATAAAGACTATGAAATTGTGAGACTTTCATTGCCAGATTACCAGAATAATCAACTCAGTTTTCAGAAAAACTATCAACAGGCTGAAGCAGGACATCTGGGTAAGGTTTCTCAAACGTGTTTGCAATATGCCAGCTACAAGGATAAACTTAAGAATCCTGAAAAGCAGCAAATCATCAGAACTATTGATCAGAAACAAGCGAAAATCAGCTCCCTTGCACAAGCCAATAGCACTATTGAAGCCCAATATGACTCAACGCTCTTAGAAAAAATTGCAGGTCAGGGTCGTCAACAATCAATTAATCAAGTTAGTGCTGAAAAAGCTAAACAGACATTAGAACAAAATAATCGCCAAATTTCTCTTCTTAAACAAGAAATTTCTACTCTTAAAAATGAATTGCTTGCCAAACCAGAAAGCATTAGTTTTATCGCCTTTCTTAAAGATGACAATCAATTTCGGGAAGTTGATAAAGGTTATCAACAGGCATCATTTTGGTATCCAAGTATACAGCTTGGTTTTCAGTCACTTTTTCTATTACCTCTAATTATTATTGCCTTATCAGTTAACAAATTTGCTCAGAGAAGAGGATATGGACTTGTATCGCTAATTAGCTGGCATTTGCTAGTTATATTTTTTATTCCACTAATTGTTAAAGTATTTGAATTTCTGCAAATAGGTGCAGTATTCCAATTTTTATTTAATATCATTAGCACCCTTTTTGGTGGGTTAGTTTTCCTGATAAATTATGCTTATATTTTGCTGATTCCAATTATCGGTTTTGGAATTATCCAGTTTTTCCAAAAAGTTGTCTTTAATACTAAAGTTCAGGCAGCTAATAGAGTCCAAAAATCACGCTGTGTAAATTGCGCTAAGAAAATTCGACAGATTGATACTTACTGTCCGCACTGTGGCTATTACCAATATATTGAATGCCAAAACTGTCATAATCTTACTTATAAACATTTGTCGTACTGTAAGCATTGTGGAACTTCTCAAAATTCCACCAGTAATTTGTAATCAGTGAGTAGTTAATCGGTATTTTTAACTTAGATTATGGAAAAAGCCAATAAGGAGAGTCAGTCACCGCTTTCTTTTCTCAAAAATCTGTTGATTGCTCGTTGGCGATCGCTCTTACTCCTGTTGATCGGAGTTTATTTACCTTTGCAGGTCTTTGAAATTCTGACAGTGAAGATATGGGAAAATCAAGCAGGCTTCCCGTGGGATGTGCCTATTCTGTTAGCAGTTCATTCTACAGCAAACCCACAGCTTGATGTTTTAGCAGTGACGCTGGCTATCATTGGGTTGCCTTGGATGGCGATACCGATTTTGGGTGCGATCGCACTAATATTACTACTACAAAAACGCTGGCGATCGCTAGCTTATTTGCTCACCGTCTCACTGGGAAGTGTGATTATCAACCGCACAGCCAAGGAATTAATGCATCGAGTGCGTCCACAATTGTGGCAGTCCATTGCGCCTGAGTCTAGTTTTGCATTTCCCAGTGGTCATGCTATGACGAGTATAACTCTGGTAGCAATTTTACTATCCTTAGCTTGGGCTAGCTCTTGGCGCTGGTTGGTTCTTATCTCCGGCAGCTTATACATAATAGCTATTGCCTGGTGTCGTCTCTATCTGGGGGTACATTTTCCCAGTGACATTCTCGCAGGTTGGATGGTTACATTAGGTTGGGCAATTGGTGTCAGTATAATTATCAAACCGTATATAACTAAAGTCAAAACCGTAGATAGCGAACTCCCCAAGAATGAAACTACCTTACTGCCTGAAGAAAAAGAGTTGATAAATGAGGAGTGATGCTATATCTGCTAAAAGACTTTTATATCCTCTTAAATACCCATTAAAAAGGGGGAATTTGATTCCGCTTTCCCCCTTTTTTAGAGCTGGAGTACATTAATGAGTGCTTAAATCACAACTAAACCTTTTTCAGACAAACTTTTAACTAAAAGGTATTTAAATACACCCATAAATAATTTTCCAGGCCTACTACGATCCTTGCAAAAGCTCATTGATATAACTTATACTCTGTTTAATTTGTTCTGTTAAAGAAGTTCTCAATAAGTCAATAGTTGCGCCTGAAAAATTAAGTAACCCCAAAGCATATAATAGGCTTGAAATACCGATAAAAAGAGCCAAAAGTCTACCAAAACAACCGGGATTAATTTCAATAAAACCTAATTTAGACTGCCCAATTACAGCAATCGTTACAAAAACAATTCCAGCTATTAAAAATGTGCTATTTGGAGTTATATCTGTCATATTACTATTAAGACGCTTCAGTATTTTTATTGTAGCTATTATTAGTCTAAATTTATGTCCTTACTATAACAATCCTAAATGATTTGTAAGAGAATTCATCGTCTGATAACGTCATCTCCCAAAGTATCGGGGAGATGGCAAGGGTTTTACAATTATCTCAAATTCTCACGCATGATTTGGGACTGCTATATGTGCAACAATAAAAATTAATTTACATCTGAGTTAAACGGAAATTTTATTTTTTACTATTTTGCTGAAACTATTTATCTGTAAAACTTTCAGCATCAGAAAGCCAAATTTTTCTCACTCTTGTACTAGACTTGGGTTTAGTTTACATACTATAATACACTAAGTCGATAGGAATAGTGGGTTTTTATGGAAAGCGTCCAAAACGTCAGTCAAGAGTTAAATGTAACAGGAGACAAAGCCCTAGAGGATTTGCAACAATCGACTCCAGAAGAGTTAAAAAAAGACATTTTCAAAAAACTCAGAGGTGGATTTTTTCTGGTACTAGGATATTTATTGTCACCACTATGTTGGTGGAATGACCTACTATTCAATCTGCCGATAGCTTATGGTTTTGGGTATATATGTAGTTTACTTTCCCCAAAATTACTTCTACCTTGTTCAATTATAGGATATTGGCTCTCTAATATTGTGGGAATACTCTTGATGCAATTTGGTTCTAAGGACATTTTTCAAAAAGAACCTCAAGAGCATAACCTCAAAAAAGAATTATTCACGGGTCTAATTTCTTCAACAGCTTATACCCTCTTGATTATACTATTGATCCAGTTGAAGATTCTCGATTCTCCCATTTTATTTGCCAACGGTTAATTTAGCTAATCAAATTCCTACAGAACAAAGATATCCCTGATTTCTTCAATAAGTCGGGGATATAAGCCTCTCAGTGGAGAGCAACTCATTGAAAAAGAATATCAATTTTAATCAAATTTTAAAAATTCACTTAAATTCAATAGCTTTGGAGCCTCCTTGCTTACAATTAATGGCAGCTTACCATTCCATTTTTCTATTGCTTGCCTTTGTAGGATTTCTGGAGTTAAACCATCACGTAATAATCTATGTGCTTCAGCCTCTCCTTTGGCTAAATTAACTTTTGCTTCAGCCTCTTTTGTTGCTCTGAGTGCGATAAACTCTGCTCGTTTTGCTTCTTGTTCCGCAATCTGCTTCGCTTCTACCGCCTCACCAAATCGTTCTGAAAAATGGACATGAACTAGAGAAATATCATCAACTGCAACGTGATAGTTACCTAGCCGTGTAGACAACGCATCATCTACTGCACCTTTTACTTCTCCTCGCTTAGTAATAATTTCTTCAGCAGTATACTTTGCTATTACTGCTTTTAATACTTCTTCAACGGCTGGGTTAATAATTCGCATGACTACAGCTTGTTCATCTCCAATTTCTTGAAAAATGATATTTGCTTCTTGGGGGATAATATGCCAATTTAGAGCTAAATCGGCGAAAACATTTTGTAAATCCTTGGAAGAAGCTTCAGTTGAAATTTCCTGTTTTTGGACTCGAATACTCAAATTTTTCACAGTATTGACTACAGGGATAATTAAGTGAAGTCCTTCTCCTAATATCTGGTTTTGCACTTCGCCAAATTTCATCAATACACCACGTTCTCCTGCATTTACAATTACACAAGGCGTAAGAAAGAGAGTTATCAGGAACAAAAGAGCAGTCAGTTTACCTGCACTGTTAAAAGTTTTATTTTTTATCATCTGTGTGAAACATGTATGCGTCTGGCACAGAGACACATATTTAGGAGTTGTAAGCTTCTTGCCGTTATGCTCTTATAACTTTGGCTCTAAGTCAATTTTCATATCACTCTAGACAATGTGAAAAATAAGTAGTAAATTCCTCAATGATAGGTTAATGTTTTCAACATACAGGCATATAGGTAAGCAGCTAATGTGTACTTTACTACCCAACTTTGGAGATAGTGAAGGCTAATGTGGCTTTATTTTTACCTAAATCACTGTAATGATATCGAAAAACCGTAGTATTTGAAAAGGTAAGTTTGGCTAACAATCTTAAAAATAAGAAAACTTGCCCAAATGCTTCCCCAAGGATGGAGAATATAATCATTGAGGGAATTTGACAGGAAGCAACGCAAACAGCAATGACAATTGTTTGAAGGCTATACGCGACAGCATCTTTAGCAGAAATGGATGGAGGCGCGATGCTTGCAACCGAGTATTACATTTAGCTGATATTTTTGTTTGCCAAACTCATCAGCTGCTTATCCAAGTCTATGAGGTAATCTCTACCGTAAGTTCCATTCTCTAAGCCTGTGACAAGATGATTGGGAATGTCTTTTGTAATTTCTTCGCTACAAGAACCGGCAGCCAGGGCGATCGCAGCTACTGTATCAACATCTCCTGTAAAAGCGATACAATCTTGTAAAAGTTCGCTCATGCTGTCATTTCGCATCACGGCAGTAATCGCGGCTCTGACACTCATCCAACCTTTAGACTTCACTTTACCTTCCCAAGGTTTAGCCCATTCCCCAGATACATAACCTTGGAGAAACTCTCCTAATTTGCGTTTTGCTCCCAGTCGGTAGATAAAATAATGTGACATCAAAGCAGCGGCAACAGCAGCATTGATTCCATCGGTTGTATTGTGGGTAATTGCCGCTTGAATTGTTGCCGCCTCAATGACTTTTTCTGGTGTCGGATAGATGCCAATGGGTGCTGCACGCATCGCACCCCCGCTTTTGTCACTATCAGGGTTAATTTTGGTTAAAAATTCTTCCCCATTCTGAATTTCTAGCAGAAAATGGTAGAAGTTTCGAGAATAACCTTCTCTCTCGTCGCGTTTAAAAGCTCTAACAAAGCTATCGGCTAAAACTTCTGGTGTCCACGGTGATTGAGCAACAATCACTTCCGCAATGGCAATGCTCATCTGGGTGTCATCGGTGTAGCTGCCAGGGATGAGTCGAAAACGGGGATGTTCGACGTATCGACTCAAATCGTTGTTAACGATCATCTCATCAGCATATTCAAAGCCTGCACCGTAGGCATCTGCGATCGCTAACTCTAGCAGCATAAAGGTATTAAATTAAAAACGGACGCGCCAAAAAGAAGCTAGCAATTGATTTAGCATCTACCGCCTCTCCTTCCAGAATAGCTTTCTCTAATTCTTCGGGAGTCAAAAACACAGTTTCGATATCCTCGTCTCCATCTTGTGCTGGTGGTGTCTCTAGCTTTTCCAAATCTCGCGCCAGAAAAGCATAGATAATTTCATCAGAATAACCAGGTGCTAAGAAAAATTCGCCTAATTTGTCCCATTTTTGGGCACTATAGCCAGTTTCTTCTTCGATTTCGCGCTGTATTGTCTCTAAAGGTTCTTCATTTGCTTCCAAAGTTCCTGCCGGAAATTCTAATATCCGTCCCTGAATCGCAAAACGATACTGGCGCACCAGCACAAGTTTGCCCTCTGGTGTCACCGGCACTGCTAAAGCACCACCAGGGTGACGAACACATTCCCATTCTCCCTCCGCTTTATTAGGCAAACGCAAGCGATTGACTTCAAAATCAAACTTGCGTCCTTTATAAAACAAGCGTTGTTTTAGCAGTTGTGGTAATTCTCTACCTAATGGCATAGTAAAATCTGATTATCTGTTAAGTACAGAGGTGATATCAGTCTTTTCTGTGTTTTAAAGATGGTAATTTTAATTGCCCATCGATAAATGTACATCAGAACAGTCTACCTCTTTCAGCAGTTCTTTAATAACACACCCGGATACTGGTTCTATCCAATCAGGGGCAATTTCTGCCAGTGGTACTAACACGAAGGCCCGATCCCGCATTCGTGGGTGGGGAATCTGGAGATTTGGTGTATCTACTATAAAGTCATCAAATAATAACAAATCTAAATCTAGAGTTCGTGGCCCCCACCGTTCTTGACGCACACGCCCAAATTGTTGTTCAATTCCTAACAAAATTTCTAATAACTGCTGGGGTAGCATCTCTACCTGCAATGTCACACAGCCATTTAGATAATCTGGCTGTGGTGGCCCCACAGCTTTAGTTTTGTACCACCTGGATTTAGCTTCTAAGAGAATACCTGGGGTTTGGGCTAAACTTTTGATAGCTGCTTCTAAAATTATTTGGGAATCGCCGATATTACTACCAAGGGCAACGGCGCTTCGTCTGGGCTTTATTGCTGCGTAACCAGCCGCAGCCATCGCAATCTCATTAATTAAGCTTTTTTCGGGCTGTCTGTATGGATACTTCGCTTTACTTGTTCCAAAAAATGCCAACAGTTTGCGTATTCCAATAGATATCAAAAATGACCAGAAGTTTACAAAACTAAATTAACCAAATCTAAAAAACATTATTTTATGGTGAATTTAGTTAATTATTTATAGGATATTATACTAACACAATGGTGGTGTGCTAACCCCAAAGCTGATTGATGGTGGTTATTATAGTTACTACTTTGAGCGAGGAACTGACGTGGGGAAGCTTACCTCCTGGTTCAAGCGAAGACCAACTAACTTGAGTGACTCTGGACAAGGAGGAACAAATGAGAGCTTACCACGAGCATATATGGCACAGGCGAGGCAGTTACTGAGCAAATGAAAATTTTACCATCTAGGATGAAGACCAATCAGGCAACTGGCGGTAAACCACTCTATCGTCGCTTATGGTTTTGGGCAGGCTTGGGTGTAGGTGGTGGGATAGTTGCCTTGATCTATGGCATCAGTCTAATAGACCGCACTTTGCCAGATCAGGCCGAGTTAAACGCCGTGCTGAGAGAGCAAACGCTGACGATCAAAGCCTCTGATGGAACTATATTACAACAACAAGGTGAAGCAACTAGAGAACAGTTAAAACTGGAACAAATACCAGATAATTTAAAAAAAGCTTTCATCGCCTCAGAAGATAGAAGATTTAGGCAACACAACGGATTTGATCCACAAGGGATTGTCAGAGCGGGTTTGAATAATTTGCGATCGCAAGGTGTGGTAGAAGGTGGTAGCACCATCACCCAACAGTTAACGCGGATTCTCTTTTTGAAACAAGAACAGACAATCTGGCGCAAACTCAAAGAAGTCCGCCTAGCACAAAAAATGGAGCATGAATTAACCAAAGATCAGATTCTAGAGCGTTACCTGAATCTGGTTTATTTGGGAGGTGGAGCTTATGGTGTAGCAGATGCCGCCTGGGTATACTTTAGT
This sequence comes from Nostoc sp. ATCC 53789, assembly GCF_009873495.1. Lineage (GTDB taxonomy): Bacteria > Cyanobacteriota > Cyanobacteriia > Cyanobacteriales > Nostocaceae > Nostoc > Nostoc muscorum_A. The sequence continues at coordinate 3,769,914 of NZ_CP046703.1, forward strand.
AAATCCCCAGACCAGCTTACCCTTGCAGAAATGGCAACAATCGCCGGATTAGCCCCCGCTCCTAGCTTATATGCCCCAGACAAGAATCCCGAAGCGGCAATCCGGCGAAGAAATCTGGTATTGCAACGGATGCAAGAGGATGGAGTGATTACACCAGAGCAAAGGCAAGCAGCACTCCAAGAGTCATTAACTCTCAAAAGCAGTTTACCCAAGCGAGTACAAGTAGAATCACCATACTTTACCAGCTACATCCAAAAAGAATTGCCGAAGTATGTTCCTGCTAAAGTGCTGGCAAGTGAGGGATTAGTAGTGGAAACCACGCTGAACCCGGCTTGGCAGAAAGTGGCAGAAGAGGCGGTTGCCAAAACGCTGCGAAATCAAGGGCGCTGGGAGAACTTTAAACAAGCAGCAATGGTTGCCATTGACCCCCGAAGCGGTGAAATTAAGGCAATGGTTGGGGGAAAAGACTTTGGTAAAAACCAGTTTAATCGAGTTACCCAGGCACAACGGCAGCCAGGATCGACATTTAAAGGGTTTGTATATGCCACTGCGATCGCTAGCGGTAAAAGCCCCTACGATAGCTATGAGGATGCACCCTTTGTAGTAGACGGCTACGAACCGAAAAACTATAGTGAAAGATTTCGGGGTTCAATGAATATCCGAGATGCTCTCACCCGCTCTATTAATATTATTGCGGTGAAGGTGTTGATTGATGTCGGATTTACGCCAACGATTAAACTTGCCCATGATATGGGCATAAAATCTGAACTCAAGCCCACCTACTCCTTGGCTCTCGGCTCAAATGAAGTAAATCTACTGGAGTTGACCAGCGCTTATGGCAGTTTTGCAACTCAGGGATTGCACACAGAACCTCATGGTATTACCCGCATCCTCAACCGCCAAGGTAAGGTAATCTGGTCAGCTAATTTCAAATCTAAACGCGCCCTTGACGCTGACAGTGCCGCCATCATGACTTGGATGCTACGTAACGTCGTAGAAGAGGGGACTGGTGCTGCTGCCCAATTAGGTGAGAGACCAGTTGCTGGCAAGACAGGTACTTCTGATGAAGCCCGCGATTTGTGGTTTATTGGCTACATTCCCCAAATGGTGACAGGGGTATGGCTAGGGAATGATGATAACCGCCCCACTTATGGCAGCAGTGGCAGCGCCGCTTACACCTGGCACGAATTTATGGAAAAAGCGGCAGAGGGAATGCCTGTCGAAAAGTTTCCCAAACGGCCAAAGTTAGAAGGTCGCAAAGGTACAATCAAAGCCCAATCCATCAAGCCCAAACAAGTGCTGAATCGTTCTCTTTCCTCTGATAATGACTCAGAAGGAGAAAGTGCTAGAAATTCTGAGGAGAGTGGTTCATCAAGGAGACGTAGGAGAAGGAGCTATTCTCAAGAAGAACAGCAGTCAAACTATACCCCAAGACGGAGAAGGCGCGATCGCAGCGAAGAATCAAATTCTAGTAACTCTTCTTCCGAATCATCTACTCCCCGGCGGCGCTCTAGAAGAGTAGAATCTGACTCTCCCCCACCTCCCAGAACTCGCCGTTCTTCATCTCCTGACAATAATTCCGGTTCTTCATCGCCACAACCATCTTGGCGCGAAAGACTTAGACCTTCTAATTAATGAAGAGTGGGCATTGGGCATTGGGCATTGGGCAAAACAGTTCCGTTAGCGATAGCGTGGCGTTTAGCCCTTGCTGTTAGCGGTAGCGGGGCAGCCCGTGAAGAGTTGGAGTTACGAATTCTCCCCCTGCCCCCCTGCTCCCCTGCTCCCCTGCTCCTCTGCTTCCCTGCTCCCCTGCCCCTCTGCCTCCCCTGCCCTTTTATCTGCAATATGAAGTTACTCAAACTAAACTAGGGGAGGATGTTAAGTGATACGCTCATTCTATAGTGTGTCAAGTAGTGTTACTTAACATTGGAGAATATACTCATGCATATATTGATGCAGGCAGCCGATTCAGTTGCAACAGGTGGTGGTCATTTTCCCTTTGCTTTCACCTTGGTGTATGTCGTTGGTTTTATTGCTGCTGTAAGCATTGGTTCAATAGCTTGGTACAACTCGAAACGCCCCGCAGGTTGGGAAAGCAAAGAGCGTCCTGATTTTGTGCCTAAAGTTGATAAAGAAGAAACTCCGGGTGTGGGGAAACCGAAGTCATAATTTAGTCATTAGTCATTAGTCATTAGTCATTAGACTATGAACTTTTGACTATGATTAGGTTTGTACGTCAACCCAACGACGGTAAAGCTTTTGAATTTGTTTGAGAAGTTTAGTCTGAATCGGTTGAGTTGAATCATTTGGCTTCGCTATATCTTGCAATTGGGTCAAGAGTCTAGCTTCTTCGACGGCGACTTCGCCATCGCTATAAATTAAGCCACTGATGGCTTCAATCAGATTTTCACAATCTTCAAGGCTGGGGCGATCGCCTAAATACTCCCGCACCCAGTCATAACATTCTTTTGGCTGTACAGGAACTAATTCGTATAGCCAAGGCTTAATTTCTGGATCGTTAGCCAAACCTTTTGCTTGAGCTATTTCGCGGAGATATTGCCGTTCTTCTGGCTGGATTCTGCCATCAATCCAGGCTGCTCCAATCAGGATTTTAACTAAGTTTTTGACATTGGAAGGGGTAACCATTGCTGCCTCCTCTGGTAGATTCAGGCCACCATCAAATCGTACAATCCCAAACAGTATTCACTCGGAATTATTGGTTTTTCTTAAGCGAACCATAAAAAAGCCATCCATGTCCTGTCGGTGGGGCCAGACTTTAAACCAACCTTGAGGGGTGCTATATGCAGAAGCAGCCAACTCAATGCCCTTTGGAGGCTCAATTTGCCAATGAGGAGACTCAGCTAAAAATGCCGAAATCACTTCTTCGTTTTCTGCTGGATGCAATGTACAGGTGGCATAAACTAGTACACCACCAGCTTTGACAAAAGTTGATGTATGTGTTAACAATTCTTTTTGCAGCACCGAAAGTTCCAGGACAGATTCTGGTGTCTGTCGCCAACGAGCATCAGCATGACGGTGCATGGTTCCTAACCCGGAACATGGAGCATCTAATAATACGCGGTCTGCTGTGTTTTGAAATTGGTTGGAATGGCGGCTGTCGCCAGTATAAATTTGGATAGATTGTAAATTTAGGCGTTGAGAATTTTCTTGAAGTTTGCGAAGACGAGAAGCAGTGCGATCGCAAGCCCAAATTTTCCCGCTATCTGCCATTAACTCAGCAATGTGGGTTGTTTTACCCCCTGGTGCGGCACAGGCATCAATTACCACCTCACCTGGTTGGGGGTCGAGCAAATGACTTACCAATTGGGCGCTAGCATCTTGTACAGTCCACCAACCTTCTTTAAAACCAGGTAGTTTTTGAATTGATCCAGTATTACCCATGAATCTTAAAGCTTGGGGTAAATCAGGAATCCGTCTTACCAAAAGACCAACAGATTGCAAAGCCGCCTCAACTTCTTCGATTGAAGTGCAAAGTGGGTTGATACGCAAGTCAATTGTTGGTGATTGGTTCATCCATTCACACAGTTGTTCTGTCTCGGTCAAACCCAGTTGTTCTAACCAGATTTGAATAATCCAGTCAGGAAAACTATGTAAAATACCCAAGCGTTCCACTGGGTTTTCTGGAAGTTGTAACGGATCAAAATAGGGAACTGGGCATTGGGAACTGGGAATTGGGGACTGGGGATTGATTATTTGCCTTGTCCCCTTGTCCCCTTGTCCTCTTGTCCCCTTGTCCTCCCTGCTCCCCTGCCCCTCTTCCCCTCTGCCCCCTTGCCCCTCTGCTTTTCTAAGATACTGGCGTAATAGACCGTTAACAAAACCCGTAAGTCCAGAAAAACCGTTTTCTTTAGCGAGTTGGACGGTGGTATTAACAGCAGCAGAGGCGGGAATACGCTCTTGATAGCGCAGCTGGTAGAAACCCAAGTGTAAGATGGTGCGGAGGTCTGGGGGTTGTTGGTGAGATTTCTTTTTGGCAAATTGATCTATGAGAGTATCAAGAGTGCGCTGCCTTCTGACGCTCCCATAAACCAATTCTGTCACCAAACGGCGATCGTGATCGGGCAAATTAACTTTTTGCAGTACTCTATCTAGGGCAACATCAGCATAAGCCCCCTTATGAACATCTCGCAGAGTGATAAAAGCTAGTTGACGGGGGTTTGTCATGGAAACATGAATCAGGAGTCAGGAGGCTTTTGTATTCTAACTCCCAACTCTTTACGAATTACGAATTATTGCATATACGGGTCTACACTAGCGATTTCAAACTCACATGCTCTAGAAACCTGTTCTGCTGGTAATTTACCAAAGCTGATTAATGGTAAATAAGTGGGGTTTGCCATCAGTTCTTTCGCCAATAAGAACCCAGTAATTGTCCAAGTTTGATATTTCCTAGCTTGTTTCCCAATTAGTCGCCCTTTCTTACCGTCGTAATATTCTGGCCATTGATCTGTACTGAGCCGTCCTTGGGCAGTTTCAATAGCCTTTTGTGCAAGACTTATTTTGTTAGTTTTCACAGCCGCAGCTGCCAACATCCACATTAAAACTGGCCAACTACCAGCATTATGATATGACCAAGGGATATTTTTGGGGTCACATCCAGTTACAATTCTGTATTCTTCATGTTCTAAAGCTGGGAAACAAATTTTCATCGGCATATCTCCCACCAAATCATCCCATCGTTCCTCAATGAGAGTCATAATTGCTTGTGACTGTTCTTCGGTGGCTAAGTCTGAAATAATCGCCATTAAGTTTCCGAGTGAAAAGAAGCGAGTATCTAGCTGCGACGGCCCGACATTACCCGCTAGATAGCCACCTTTTTTTGGCAACCACTTATCTAATTCATAATAGGGAACAGAATCTACATATATGTTGAACAGATTCACAGCACCTTTACCATATTCTTCACTTTTGAAGCGATAAATTTCATTCAGACGATTAATATCTATCCAATAATGCTGGCGGATATGAGCGCATAAAAGAGGCAACCTGTTATCAATGGCTGCAACAATATCGGAATTCCCTTGACAAATTAGCAGTTCACGAGATGCACGCAATGCTGTGTAAAAAAGAACTTGCAATTCTAAAGGATGCCCATAAATGCCCATACGACGGTCAATCATACAAGCACCATCTGGAACCAACAGCGTTGGGTACATATCAAAGCGATTCGCCAAGCAGATTTCCATGATTAACCTGATGCCATTTTGGAATTCAGGTTGATAAGCTAGAGAAAAATCTTCAGTGGCGATTACATAGGCACGTAACAAAATAATCCACCATAGGCAAGAATCAACAGGTGTAACTCTAGCGATCGCATGTTCACCAAAATCAGCCTCTAAATATTCTTGCCCATTTTCTGATACAACTTTAAAGCTAGCTGGAATTAATCCTCGTCCAGGTTTATAGGCATCTAATGCCCTTTCTTTAGGTTGTAACTTTAAGGTTTCTTCTAAGAAATTGCGAACAATATCTGTTCTACCTTTGATCAGAAAAATTAGAGCTGAAGAGACAAAATCCCGAACAAAGCACTGGTCATAATTGAGAGCCTCTACAGATGCATCATAAGCGGCTACAGTACCAACGGGGCGGCCTTGATAATAGAGAATTGATTTTTCTAGTGTTAGCCACGCTTCTTCTACTTCTTTTAAATTTTCAGTAGTTTCCAATTCGTTTAGGTGCATCGCCAGAATAACTCCATTCGGGTTGTGAATTTGTGGTAGATGCGTCTTCATTCCTTATTTTTGCTATTCTCAGCATAACAAAAACGATTCTTTGAATAGCATAATTTGGAGAAATTTAATCAACTAACAACAAATAAATCTGCTGAAATTTTTACAGCCTTATTATTAGTTAATTGCCCTATAATCGATTACTGCATTGGTGAATTATAGTTGTTTTTATTCACCCATAGTAGTAATATAATTCTTCAAACAGTCACACAAGATATATTTTTAGATTATTTATTGTTCTGTTTCATGTCCAGAAGCTTTGCTTTACCAAACAAAAATATATTTTCAGTGCTGTTTAGGGTTTGTGTGAAGTTAAAACTGGTTGCAGTATATTTACTTGAGTAGGATTAGTTTTTGACACTAAGAGGTCAGATTATTCCCCTATAGAATAATAATTTATAACTTTTTTTCAGAATATGCAAGATGGATTCTTGAAAAATTTAAAATGTCAATACTTCTGAAGGGTTAAATTTTTTACCCTACTAGCAGATGACATGGGCTGTTTATAAAAGTAATTAAGTCTCATAGAGAGGTGTATAGACACGGAGTAGCTTGGCTCGTTAATTAAATAATCTCAGCATCTTTAGACCTGAAAGTATCAAAAGCTTGATTAATTGTTTGCATTAAAGCTTTTGCGATGCAGAACTGTTGACATCAGAATGATATTGTCTTGCTAATCGAAGATACGCAAGTTTAATAACGTTGGCATTATCACTCTGATTTACGCCTAATATTTCCCACCATTGTTCCCAAGTTTTTAAATCCCAAAGCCTAATAGTCTGATCGGCGCTACCACTTGCAAGGATTTTACCATCGGGACTTATGGTGACAGACAAAACTGCATCTGAGTGTCCATTCAAGGTGCGTTTTACTTTTCCCGTGTATTCCCGCCTACAGTTGCAGAAATGCCAGTACCTGCTAGGGTTCCGCCTGCGATAAACGCTGCGCCTGTTTTAGAGCTTAAATTTTGAATTAACTTCTTGTAAACTAAAAAAAGTCAAAATACTTAAATTTACCAAGCTTAAATTTACCAAGTTTATTTATATAAAATTCAAACTGTTATCATAAATCTTCAGGTGTTAAACCTGTCAGTTTAGCAATTCTTGCTAACATCCGAGGCCCAATCTCTTGACCATCATGAAAGGCAAACACAAAATCAGCCCAATCAGGACGTGTCAGAATTTTATGTGAACCTGGCTGGCGTTTAATCTCCCAACCAATACGTAGCAAAGCAGCTAGGACACGCTTTGCCTTTGTGCTAGACCACTCACTCATGCTGCGGCAAATGAAACGCTTACTAGCTCTGGAGTTACTTCTCCATGTTCCAGCTTATCTGCTAACACACGTAGAGCTAATGCTTGAACTCTGGCAACTGCTTCTTCTGGTGTCTGACCGTAAGCCAGTACACCAGGAAAACCAATCACTTCAGCCAGAAAGCGTCCATCCTCTTCTTGTTCAATCTCTATCGTGAAGTTCATAGGTAAGCCAGTGATTGTAATAAAAGCGATTCCTGGATAAAACAAAAAATTTATATGACCTCAATTGATTCTAGCAGGCACAAAAAAGCCAGAGCCTTAAAACCTAGCAGCCACTGCCCTACGAAAGAACTCTGTAGCAAATGTGGACTATGCAATACATACTATATTCGCTATGTCAGGTAAGCTTACGCTTTTGTTAATAAGCAAATAGGCGAACTTGAAGAAGAAACTCACACGCGATCAAAAAAAGCTTACCAAGCAAATTCTTCCACAGAAATATCAATAATATTTTGGTGTGATGCCTACGGCGGTAAACTAAGCACTTTCCATAATACGAAGATTTTGTGGAATCAATGAGTATCAATCACTTACTTAATATCACATCAACTAGAAACCTTCCATGCCATTATCCAAACTCAAGATACTCAATAATGGTTCCATCAGGATGCATCGCTCGCATATTCGCTCCAGTGGTAACTTTGTTCGGTTCCGCCAGAATCACTGCACCCTGCTGAATAAGTGCTTCTTTAAAATCATTGAGTGAGTCCACAAGAAATGTTGCGTGTGTACTCTTGAATGGAGAGAGTGCTTCTGCTGAACCAGCAATTAAAAGAATAGAACCCACACTTGCGAGTTCTAACTCAGACTCGGAATATTGAAACCACAACCAACATTTTTCTGTAAAAAGGTTTTCATAGAAAGCGATCGCCTCATCCAAGTCTACTGGACTAAGATAGACTCTGGTTAATACTTTAAGAATTTGCATTGCAAACTGTCTATTAGGCAGCTAATGGATTTTGTTTTGCTTACTCAGAGGTTGTTTGAAAAGTATTTCGCTGTGACTTTAGACACTTTTAGATCCCCCCTAACCCCCCTTAAAAAAGGGGGAACCGGAGTCAAAGTCCCCCTTTTTAAGGGGAGCCAGTGCGGTCTTCTCCCAAAGGGAGAGGCTAGCGCCAAGGGGGTTTCCCCCATGAGCAACTGGCGTGGATTTAGGGGGATCTAGAATGTTTTGCTACCAAGAAGAGGACTTTTCAAATATCCTCTCAGCAATCATAGTTAACTAAGATTGATCAAGAAATAGTCTATCTTCAACTTGAAAAGGTCTTCAATTTTCTGTTCACCTAGCTCTTGATAATGTTGTTCGCAGTTAATGAAAATACATTTCATTTCTACTCCTTTAGCCCCACATAAGTCATCTGTATAGCTAGAACCAATATATATACATAGATTTTGCAACAGTACCTAGTTTGAGGAGTATGTCAGAGAAAATAGCAGAAAGATGTTTTCTGATGCCATCTTGAATTAATATCTCTACAAGAAAAAATATGTCTGACGCTCCCATAGTATATAAGCGGTACTAAATTAGTAATACATCAGGTGTAGTTTAAATAATTACAGATTCCGAATTACGAATTGTTTCAAATTTTTTTCCCTGTGCGTAGATAAAATAATTATCTGTCACTTTTACCTCAGCCTGAAAGCCTGCTTTTTTTAGCTTATCCTTAAGTTCATCTGGCTGATAAAAAATTTTGACAATCTGAAATTCTTGACCATCATTTAATTTACGAGTTTTATATATGTTTCCGTCGTCTTCAAGGATATGATTGTTAGCTGTGGATGTCGGTTCAAAGGAAGAGTCAATGATAAATACTTCCCCACCAAGGCGAACAGATTGGTAGACTTTCGTCAAAAAAGAATCGAGTAATTTTGGTGGCACATGAGATAGCCAAAAGGCGAAGAAAACCAAATCATATTCAGTGTCAGGTTGCCAAGTAAATAAATCAATTAGGTGATATTCAACACTCAGTGAATTTAACTTCGAGCGATTAATTGCAATCATTTCTTCAGAGGCATCGATCGCAGTAATCTTTTTACCGATCCTTAAAAGCTCCTGCGTCCAGATACCTGTTCCAGATGCTAACTCCAAAATATCATCCACCAAACCAATTTGGTGTAATGTATTTTTTATCACAGCTACTTCATTAAACCAGCGCTGGTTGATTTCGGGACTGCGATCGTAGCGTCCTTTCCTATAGAACCACTCATCATATTCATTGGCTCTAGCGCGATAGTACTCAATCTGTTGTTGAAGAATATTATCTGTCATCGCGTCCTTTCTGATCCGATTGAATTTATATTTGACACTGCTATGACTTTTAGTAAGATTTTTTTCTTCAACGAATAAACTTGCATTTCATCTGTAATTATGTGATATTTTTATCATTCCACAATAATACGGCGAATCAGTAAACTTATCGTAGATTTATCTTTGAGTCGCTAAAATCTGATATTTATTTACTCCTGAAAGCAGAATGAAGATGTTTACTAAGTTCTCTTCAAGTCGATTTTTGGGTATGGCTTTTGCCTTCCTCCAAAAGTTCAAACAGCAAAGAATCCACACCTTTTCTTTATTATTTGCATTGGGACTTAGCTTAACTTTGGCTATCTCTGCTTGCTCTCCAAGTGCAAGTAACAATGGAACAACTCAGACAGCTAGCCCCAACCCAGTAGCTAGCGGCACTACAATTCGTATAGGCTACCAGAAAGCGTCAACTGTCCTCTATGCACTGAAAGCGAGAGAAGAATTAGAAAAAGCCTTTGCAACTTCAGGATCTTCCGTAACTTGGTCAGAATTTCCGGCTGGGCCTCCAATGCTAGAAGCATTGAATGCAGGTAGCATTGATTTTGGCTATACCGGAGAATCACCACCAATATTTGCCCAAGCTGGGGGTATTCCTCTAGTTTATGTTGCCTACGATCCTTGGAGTCCGAAAGCCGAAGCTATCGTAGTACCCAAGGATTCACCTATTAAAAGTGTGGCTGAACTCAAGGGTAAAAAAGTTGCTTTTGCCAAAGGTTCTAATGCTAACTACCTATTGGTGAAAGCGCTCGAAAAAGCAGGGATACAGTACAGCGACATCCAGCCAGCAACTCTCCCACCCGCCGATGCTCGTGCTGCCTTTGAAGGAAAAAAGGTTGATGCTTGGGCAATTTGGGACCCATATTTAGCCGCAGCAGAAGCAGCAACAGGCGCACACATTTTAGCAGACGCAACCGAATTAGCTCCCAATCGTGGTTATTATCTAGCTGCAAAATCTTTTGTTGATGCCAAGCCTGATGTTTTGAAAATAGTTTTGGATAGAGTGAAGAAAGTTAGTGACTGGGCAAAGAATAATCCTAGTGAAGTTGCTAAACTTCTTTCCCCAGCTTTGGGTATAGATGCTCCTGTGTTGGAAATAGCAGAAAAGCGACGTGAATATGATGTACTTCCGCTCACAGATGAAGTGATTACTAAACAACAAGAAATTGCAGATACCTTCTACAAAATTAAGTTGATACCGAAAGAAATCAAAGTTAAGGAAATTGTTTGGCAAGGAAAAGTGAATAATTAATAAATAATGATTTTTGAATTACGAATAATGTTACAAGTTAAGTAGCTAGGCACAATTAAATATAAGACGCTCAAGGGCATATTCCCCCTTTACGCTTCTAGCTTCCATGCCATCAATAATTGCCATAGCCAAATCGTAGTTATTGTCAAACATTTGTCCAGCAATTTCATGAGTTTTTAGTTGATGCCACTCTTCCTCTATCCGATTCATTTCGGAACAATAAGGTGGTAAAAAGAAAACGAATAATCCTTTTTCCTGCCACTCAAGCCATTTTTGTTTTGCTTTCTTACTGGTATGTAAGGAACCATTATCGTGAACAATAACACTGATGCGACCAGTTTCAACTAAAGTGTTTTGTGCCTTAGCTGCAACCCAATCCATAACCTCGATGTAGCGTTTTGTTTTGAACCCACCTTGAACCAAGGCATATTCAAAACTGACTTGGGGTTGCCATAAACCCAAAATACTAATGCGACCACCACGGCTACCAACTTGTGCCATTTGTTTTTGGCTACCGATACGACTGTAACTATAGCTAACGGGACTCCAACGACAACACCCAGACTCATCAAGATACTTAAGCTCGACATAACCCTCTACTGCCGCTTGCTTTAAGGTATCTAGGTCTGCTTGCTTAATTCGTCGTTTTTCTGGGTCTTGTTTTCTCTTATGAGTATGGCGGGTGCGTTTCCATTTCCACTTTTTTTTGAGCAAACGTCGCAAACGAGACGGACTCAATTGCACATTTCTATCTTGAGCCAATTTTTCTGATAACTGCAAACTGTTATAAGTACGGGGCTCTACCTCTAAGCAATCCTCTAAATATGCTAAGTCTGCCTCAAGCCATTTGCACTTTGCTCCTCGCCCGGAAGTTTCCCACAGTCCTCCCAAACCCTTATTTTCCCAACGCCTCAGTGTTGCTCGTACCGTATGTTCGTGACACTCAAAAATTTTAGCTATCGCTGGTACATTCCATCCTTGGGCATTTAATCGAATTATGTGGGCACGCTCTCGTGTCCGTTGAGGAACTGTTGTCGCTGACCGTAACTCCAAAAGCGTCAAATCTTCTAAATCTGTTAATCTAACTCGCAATGGAGCAGACATCTCGTAGAACCTATTTTTTAGACCTTCTCTATCTTATATTTAATTGTAACCACCTACTTAACATAACACGTTTTAAAGTTATTATGCCTTTGTTAAATTCCAAAAATAGATTTTTCGGTAAGCTTAATAGCCTAAATTTAAGTACTAACCAGTTAAGTTCGTTAGTTATATTTGGTATATTATTCTCTCTGGGAACTAGTATTGGTGTAGCGCAAGTCAGAACAACACCTAAACCGGGATTCACACTGCAACTTTTACATACTTCCGACCAAGAAGCAGGTGTTCCAGCATTGAAGGATGCACCAAACTTTTCGGCAGTGTTGAATGCACTCAAAAATCAGGATGCTAATCGTGACGGTAAGCCTGATTATCCTAATACCTTAATCCTTTCATCTGGAGATGCCTATATTCCCAGTCCTTTCTTATTTGCTAGTGATACAGTTTTTGGTGGACAGGGAAGAGGAGATATTTTAATTTTAAATGCTCTAGGGTTTGGTGCGATCGCCTTTGGTAATCACGAATTTGACTTAGGTACGGGTGTTGTTGCCGATTTACTCGGTGCTAAAAAAGATTACCCAGGTACAAATTTTCCTTATCTCAGCACAAATCTAGACTTCAGCACTGATAAAGACCTGGCAAAATTAGTTACTGCTGATGGACAAGAGGCAAGTAAAATTCCTAATAAAATTGCCCGTAGTACCATCATTACCCTCAATGGTGAAAAGATTGGTGTAGTTGGAGCGACAACTCCCACTCTGCGGACTATTTCTTCTCCCGGTGGTGTGACTGTGTTGCCTAAAGAATTTAACGATCGTAATCCCGCAGACATCGCCGCCTTAGCTGCTGAAATTCAAACTTCTGTCGATGCACTGCTGACAAAAAACCCAGATATTAATAAAGTTATTCTGTTGGCACACATGCAGCAAATTGCTATTGAGCAAAAGCTAGCAAAATTACTCAAAGGAGTAGATATTGTTGTTGCTGGTGGTTCTAATACCTTACTAGCCGACAAAACAGACCGTCTACGAGTCGGTGATAAATCTGCTGGAAGTTATCCAATTCTCACAAAAGCAGCAGATGGTAATCCGATAGCCGTAGTTAATACCGATGGAAACTATCGTTATGTTGGTCGTCTAGTAGTTAACTTTGATGCCAGTGGAGTAATTATTCCGTTGAGTATTGACTCCAAAATCAGTGGTGCTTATGCGACTGATTCTAAAGGTGTAGCAACTGTCGGTGGGAAACCCGATCCTAAAATTGTCGCCATTACAGAGGCACTTCAAAAAGTGATTATTGCCCAAGATGGTAAAATTTTTGGGAAAACCAACGTCTTCCTCAATGGCTGGCGCGGTGATGTCCGCACACAAGAAACCAATTTAGGGAATTTGACAGCCGAAGCTAATTTAGCGATCGCCAAGCGGTACGATCCTAAGACAGTCATTTCCATCAAAAATGGCGGTGGTATCCGTGACAATATCGGTATCTACACCTTTCCCCCTGGTTCGACTCGCTCACAAGATGTTATCAAACTACCACCTCAAGCAAATCCTGTAGCAGGTAAGAAAGCAAAAGAAATTTCCCAACTTGATATCACCAATGCGCTACGATTCAACAATGGCTTGACTTTAGTTACTCTGAGTGCAACAGAATTACTGGCAGTGATTGAACACAGTGTAGCAGCGATCGCACCCAGTGCTACCCCTGGCAGTTTTCCCCAAGTAGCGGGATTAACCTTTAGCTTTGACCCAGATTTGCCAGCAGGTAAGCGCGTCAAATCCCTTGCTATCAAGGATGGTCAGGGCAAAATGATTGATGTAGTAGTTAAAAATGCAGAGTTAGTGGGTGATCCTAATCGGATCTTCCGCACTGTTACCCTCAACTTCCTCGCAACTGGTGGTGATGGTTATCCTTTTCCGAAAACAGAACGGGTTGATTTGACATCAAAAGATGCTGATAAGAGCAAACGCACAGGTTTAGCCACCTTTGCTGCTGATGGTTCCGAGCAAGATACATTAGCCGAATATCTGGCTGCTAACTTTAAGCAGATTCCCTTTTCTCAAGGGGATGTGCCACCCGCAAAAGATACTCGCATTCAAAATCTCAAATTGCGTAAAGATGTGGTGTTATCAGATTAATTATTTGTGCCTACCTACTTAAAGATGTATAAGTTTGCCCCGGCTTGGGAGAACGAGCAAATAGTATTTGGTGCTGCGCGACCTGGATACACTAATAAGCAGGTTCAGGATTGGATACAATTCATGAAGTCCCAAAATATTAAGCGAGTTTGTTGCCTTCTTCCCAATCAACAACTAGCTCATTACTCTAATCTTTTGGATAGCTACAAACAGGAATTTGGTAATCAGCTAGTATGTTGGGCACCAATTGTAGATTTCCATCTATCTGATTTAGAAACTCTCACACAGAAAATACTTCCTTTCTTAATAGAAGCAGACAAACAAAATCAGAAGGTAGTTGTACACTGCTCTGGTGGAATTGGACGTACTGGACATGTATTAGCAGCATGGCTAGTTAGTGTCCGAGGATTATCAAATCAAGCTGCGATCGCTGCTGTCAAGAAAACAGGTAGAAATCCTTATGAAGCTGCATTAGCTGCTGTGTTTAGAGGTAGAAATCCGTTGAAAGTTGTAAAAGAACTTGACTTGCTTCTAAATGATTGCCGTCTAGCAATACATCAAGTTTTTTGATTTTGCTATCATCCTGTTTAATCAGTCTCTTGGCGAGGTAAATTCTATGGCAATGGTTCTAGATAAAGTAGTTCCTTTTGGGAGATCAATGGATGAATATATAAAAATATTCAATTTAACAGACGCAGATTTAAATAAAAAAATCATTGGAATTGGGGATGGACCGGCAAGCTTTAATTCAGAAATGACACGTCAGGGTAAAAGTGTAGTTTCTGTTGACCCACTATACCAATTTTCTGGTGATGAGATATTGCAACGATTTAATGAAGTGGTAGATAACATCATTAACCAAGTCAAGGCTACATCGAAAGATTGGGTATGGGGCTATCATAAATCTCCAGATGATTTGCGACGCAATCGAGTCAAAGTTATTAAAGAATTTTTGTCTGATTATGAAAATGGCAAAAAAATCAATAGATACATAGTCGATGAGTTTCCAAAATTAGAATTTAAAGATCAAGAGTTTGACATAGCCCTGTGTTCACATTTATTGTTTTTATATTCAGACCATCTCGATTACAACTTTCACCTAAATTCTATAGGTGAGATGCTACGTATTGCTAAAGAAATCAGAATATTTCCCCTGATAACTTTAATGTGGAAACATTCTCAACATTTAGATGAAATAGTAAAACATTACACTTCAATGGGTTACAAGATAGATATTGAAAATGTTGAATATGAGCTACAGCCTGGTGGAAATAAAATGTTGAAGATAACCAGAGATGTTTAGAAAATTTATAATTCGTAATTTTCAGTAATTATATTCTGATTACCAAGAAGGATTTTGTCAACAAGCGCTCAATGATTCAATAATTTTTAATGCGATCGCACTGCTCACTACAATCAGCGTTATTATATGGCATTTCTAGCAGGAATGGACATCGATGTCGCTGTTACCAAGTTGCATTTATGGTCAGTATACTTTGCTGCGATGAGCGATACTCTTGCAGAGTCACTTCATGAACATTACAAAAGATACCTGCACAAGTTGATCTTCTACTGAGTAGAATTTGCTGTTGGGAAGTGGCATGAGTTAAAAGTGCTTGTAAATGGTTGATGAACGCCAAGATTTAAAGGTGTTGGAATGCGGTGGAGTGAGTCCGGTTTTAATCATTTGTTATATTTACGACTAGCTTGGGTGAATGGACGTTTTTGATAACTTATTTCCAGATTCTACTTTGCCATCCCCTAACCGCTAGATGTGCCCTAATGCTTTTAGATGAAAAAATAAATGTATATATAGGTTTCAAAATTATTACTTTTGGATAATTTAATTTCAAATAAATATCCTTATAAATAATGATATAGGTATTGAATACCTATGTACGTAAGTGAGGTAATTATGTCAATTATAGCCAAACAACAAGAGTTATTTGTGGAGATACCTTCAGACCAACAGCAACTTCTGTCTGGAGGACAATTATTTTCAAGAAGGCGAATTGCTCGTGATATGCGAGGTAATCCTGATATTAGAATCACCGGGAATCTGACCACTGCTGATGGGAATCAAATTCCCATCCTAGTTTTAGGTTTTAGGCTTGACCAATAGTAAGCCATGACTATAAATACCATAGGTAAAGCTTTGGAATTCATATAGGAACAAGATTGATATAATTCACTCAATATCAATTAGTCTTTGAGAGAATTGTATTAGTTTTTAATGTTTTCCAAAGTCATGAAATTAATGAGATAAAAGCGATAAATGGATGTTATCATTAGCATCCATTTTTTGTTGATCATACAATTGTAAACGAACAATTTCTTATAGATAGATATGAGTTTAATCTAGACTAAAAGTAGATATGCAACTCAATGTTGTTTAGTAATATGAGGATATTTAAGAATATAAATCAAATAATTCAATAAAATTCTGGCAAAGCGATCGCCAGATTCTCTATATTTATGTGCGTCAGGGTAGCCCATCATAAATCTCATTAGCATCTGCGTTTTTATCTCGATTACGCTAGCATCATTTCCGAGACTGGATCAGGAGATGGTGGCTCAAAATGTAACACCATAATTTGCTCTGGGCGTAAACCGGCAGATTCATAAGTGCGACCGTTGCGATCGCTAAATTCCACTTCAAAAGCAGCACCACCAGCTAATAATTCTACTACTGTGCCAACTTGACCACGGTACAGGTTGTATTCAGGCAGATCAGCTGTCAGTGCTACTACATCCAGCAACTTGATTGTATTTTTAGTCATCTTCTAGACTTCCAAATATTTACAGCAGATAGCAGGTTGTTAATCTTGGGAAATTAAAACCTTCTTCGATAATCCAACCACTCCGAATGGTTGCACTTCTATTTTGCCATTCCAACGTGAAATCTAGAGTGTAGCGTTGTCCAAATTCATCGCGTCGTCCCAAGCGAACTTGATGAGTTTTGACAACTTTGAGAATAATCTGGCGCAATTCTTCAGCATCGTCAGCTGTTATACCTAGAGTTGAGCAAAAAACGCGAGCTTTATGTTTCCCTTCATCATGTTCTGGATTGAGGCAATAATCACGCAGTTTACGAATATCAACGACTGCATTTTCTGCATTTGGGATAAGATTGGCCGAGTTAGACATAATTTTTATTTTTAGAGTAGGTAATGGAGTTTAGGGAATATAAACATAGAAAATGCCTGTGCAAATTAAGTTTTACAGCCAAGGGGCTATTTGCGCTTAAAATACACAGGCACTTCAATTCTATTTCCTTACTACATATTATACATTGAATTTATAGCAAGGGTATATTTATTGAATTTTATTCAACTTTTTTAACAGAGTTAATGCTATTCCTTACCGCCGCCGAAAAGTTTGTATATCCCGTATCCAATAGCTGCCGCAGCAGCAACAGGTGCAGCAGCAACTATCGCAGTACCGGCGATCGCACCTCCCCCAACAACACCACCGATACCTGCAAGAGTACTCATAATTGCAGCACCAGAAGCACCAGCAGCTACTGTTACAGCACCAGCACCAGCTACACCAGCAGCAGCCCCAATATTTGTAGCTGTTCTTGCAGCTGCACGAGCTTCACGTTCTTCCTTGGACAAATCCGGTTGGTCTTTGAAGAAAGTTTCATTCATTATTTTTGCTCCAGCATAAGCTGGGCCTGCTGCCAATACAGCAGGAGCAGCCGCCATACCACCACCAACCACACCACCTGCCGCAGCTAGACCGGAAGTGATTCCTGCCCCTGAAGTTGCTGCAACAGATAACCCTGTAGCAGCACTGACAGCAGCCCCTGCGGCCGCACCGGTCTCTACAACGGCTTTTACCGTCTTTAGGTCTTTAACGCCCAAAGTTTTTTCTACAGCAGTTTCTACACCTTTTTCAACAGCTTTATTGGTAATATCTTCAAAATTCATAAATCAATTTCTCATAATCTGGTACACGATACCTATTACTACAGCACAATTGTTACCAAAATTGTAACAGTATTAACACTAGTGGCATTTCGCTGTATACCAAATCAGCAACAAAGAGTTTGAAGCTGCTTAGAATAGTAGTGATAGAAAGGATTGTAATTATGAACGTCGTCATTCCTAACGAAATATTAACCGCAACTGGGATGACTGAAGGCGAAATGAAGCAGGAAATTGCGGTGATGCTTTTTCAAAAAGAAAAGTTAACCCTTGCTCAAGCCAGTCGGTTTGCAGGGATAAACCGTATAGCATTTCAGCATCTACTCGCAAGTCGTCAAATTTCAGTGCATTATGGGGTCGAGGATTTTGACCAAGATATAGAAAACTTGCGGGCGATGGGTAGACTGTGATCATTGTCAGTGATACTTCGCCCATCAATAACTTCGCCGCCACTCTACTGAGTTTCTTTTTACTCTGATTCAACTTTATGCCAGAAGTCTATTGACTTCTGGTAAATCTATTGAGAAGCTAATAGTTAGATTTACTAATTAATAGAAGTGCATCAAACTTGTGACAATACTGACGGGAAAAATAAATCGATCGCAACCTGCTAGCGAACCAAAACCGTTGATTTTGCAAACTCAGGGACTCACACGCCGTTTTGGTAAGTTAACCGCAGTTAATAATCTGAGCATATCTGTAGAACAGGGCGAAGTATTTGGACTACTTGGCCCCAATGGTGCAGGGAAAAGTACAGTTCTTAAGATGTTGACAACCTTGCTGCCTATCAGTGCAGGGAAAGCAACCTTAGCTGGCTATGATGTGACTCGTCAACCCAATCCTGTGAGACGGGCTATCGGCTATGTACCCCAGGCGCTCTCTGCTGATGGTAGTCTCACGGGTTACGAAAATCTCTTAATCTTCGCCAAGCTGTATGGAATACCTGCCAAAGGACGCGATCGCCGCATCTATGAAATTCTAGAATACATGGGTTTGCAAGATGCGGCAAAACGCTTGGTACGAAACTACTCTGGTGGGATGATCCGCAAGCTGGAAATTGGCATATCAGTTCTACATCAACCCCAAATTTTGTTTCTTGATGAGCCGACTGTCGGACTAGATCCCATCGCTCGAACTCAAGTATGGCAGCTTGTATTACAACTCTGTGCTGATTACGGCACAACTATATTTTTAACAACCCACTTTTTAGAAGAAGCGGATAGCTTATGTAATCGAGTGGCGATTATGCAGCAAGGTGAAGTCGTTACCACAGGTACACCGAGCGATTTAAAAGCTTCTTTAGATAACCCAAATGCAACTTTGGATGATGTCTTTATTCACTATACAGGCGACCAGCTAACATCAGGAGTCAACTACCGTGACACAGCAAGAACCAGACGTACTGCTCAACGGTTGGGTTAAAGCACCACCCACTGTCCGAGTAAATTTGATCTCTGCAATTAAAGAGTTAGTTACGAAAACCCTGGCGATCGCTGAATTGGAAATCCGTAAACTCCGCCACGATCCCACTGATTTAGTCGTTCGGGCTGTGCAACCAGCTTTATGGCTGCTAATTTTTGGGCAAGTTTTCTCCCGAACTCGCGCGATTCCTACAGGGAACTTACCCTATTTGGACTTCATTTCTGCTGGCATTTTGGCTCAGAGTATTTTGTTTGTGGCAATTTTTAGTGGTGGAATGACGCTAATCTGGGAGCGAGATTTAGGCATTGTCCATAAATTTTTAGCTAGTCCTACGCCTCGTGTGGCGATGGTGTTGGGCAAAGCCCTGGCGTGTGGGGTGAGGTGCTTATCTCAGGTAATATTCATTTACGGATTAGCATTTTTATTAGGTGTCAAACTAAATCTTCATCCCCTAGCTATTCTCCAAGTACTGCTGCTAGTCATACTGGGAGCGGGTTCTTTTTGTATTTTCTCATTAATTATTGGCTGTTTGGTGAAAAGCCGAGAAAGGATGACGGGTATTGGACAATTGTTAACGATGCCGTTATTTTTTGCTAGCAATGCCATCTATCCGATTTCTTTGATGCCCAGTTGGTTAAAGTTCATTTCTCATTTAAATCCGTTGACTTATCTGGTTGACGGCTTACGCAGCACGATGCTGTTGAATGGCACTAGCATCTATGGCTTTGGTCTGGATTGTACAATTCTCTTATTCACATTAATCATTTTGGCCATCCTTGGTGGAAAACTTTATCCACGGGTGGCCATGTAACTAGGAGAACAACAAGCCCATGACCTTGGATAAACCTAATCAAGGTGCAACTTCCGAAGAATGTGCCGCTAGAGTAATGGAGACAGTTCCATTAGTGATGCGGTTTATCCGAGCGGATATGCGTGCCCATAGTGCCGCTTTTTTATCTATACCTCAATTGCGATCGCTAGCATTTATCAACCGCAATCCTGGGGCTTCATTATCTGATCTGGCAGAGCATTTAGGTGTCACCTCTGCCACGGCATCAGCAACCATAGAACGCTTGGTACAACGCGACTTCGTGAAACGGATTGCTCATCCTCAAGAGCGGCGGCGGGTGCTGCTCAATTTAACTGAAGATGGAAAACACCATCTTAAGCAATCCCAAGATCAAACTCGCGCTCATATTACCGATTTACTGACAGGTCTTTCAGAAGACCAAATTTCCAACATTGAAGAAGGCTTAACTCTACTAAAAAATGTCTTCGAAAAAACAGAACTCAAAGCCCCATAACTTTGAGGTTGCAGAACACGATCCCTTTGCAGCCTTTAAGTTTCGAGACTATCGGCTATTTACCATTGGACGGCTGGTGCTGTTCGTGGGGTCGCAAATGCAAACTGTAGCGATTGGCTGGGAACTCTATGAGCGGACTAACTCAGCGATCGCTTTAGGTGGTGTAGGACTGGCGCAAGTCCTACCAATGATTATTCTTACCTTAATTGCCGGAGATGTTGCCGATCGCCGCGATCGCAAACTCACCATGTTACTGTCGGTAATACTGCTAGCCCTCTGCTCGCTGGCTTTAGCAGTTCTTTCCTATACTCAAGGTGCAATTTTTCTAATTTACGCCTGTTTGGTATTAACAGGTGTTGCTAGGGCATTCCTCAAACCTGCCAGTGATGCTCTGATGTGGCAATTGATACCTGTCACAGCTTTCACCAATGCAGCCACTTGGAATAGTAGTAGCTTTCAGTTAGCCGCAGTTATCGGCCCAGCCTTCGGGGGATTCGGGATTGCGCTATTGGGAAGTGCTACAGGAGTTTATGTATTAGCAGCGATCGCAGCGTTGCTGTGTTTTATTTTAACGCTGGCGATTAAAGAGCAAAAAGTTATTCGCTCAACTGAGCCAATCTCACTCCAAGCGCTTGCAGCTGGCGCTAAATTTGTTTGGCAGAATCAGCTGATTTTAGCAGCAATCACATTAGATATGTTTGCAGTATTGTTGGGTGGTGCGATCGCGCTTCTCCCGATTTTTGCCAAAGATATTTTACACGTGGGGCCAGTGGAGTTGGGATATCTACAAGCAGCCCATTCCATCGGTGCTTTGACTATGGCGATTACCCTGGCGTATTTACCACCGTTACGCAAAGCAGGCCCAGCCTTATTGTGGTCAGTGGTTGGCTTTGGGGTTGTAACAATTATCTTTGGACTTTCTCGTTCCTTTTGGCTATCTATGTTAATGCTGATTCTTGGTGGCGCACTGGATAGTATTAGCGTTGTGATTCGCCATACATTGGTTCAAATCAGAACACCCGATCATTTGCGTGGTCGAGTTGCTGCTATTAATAGCGTGTTTATTAGTGCCTCCAATGAGTTGGGGGGCTTTGAGTCCGGCTTGACTGCTGCTTTATTTGGCCCGGTGATTTCCGTTGTGGGTGGTGGAATTGGCACAATTGTGGTGGTAATTGCTACGGCAATGATTTGGCCAGGAATTCGTAAGTTAGGAGCTTTGCAAGAGTATAAATAGAAATACTTATCTATTTTTCATAGATAATATTTGTCCCACCGCAGCAAAAGATAAGAATCACAATCTCGTAGCTTTTGCATAGAGTGGGATTTTTGTTTAGCGAAAGTTGCAGATTGCGTAATTAAAAGATAGAAAAACTCAAATTTTTGAGATTATATCTAACTTCAATTTGCCCTAAAAGTTATAGAGTTGGTACTAAAAAATTGGGAAACCTCCCCCGCCCGCATTAGCACCAAAATTTGGGATAATGCCATCAGTTGGAATACCAAAACTACCCAAATTAAAGCCGCCTTCACTTGGAATACCAAAATTACCCAAATTAAAGCCGCCCTCATTTGGAATGCCAAAGCTACCCAAATTAAAGTTGCCATCAGTTGGAATACCATACTCAGCAAGGTCGAAGCTAGCAGCCGTTGGTATGCCGAATGCTCCTCCAGGTGCAAACGGATCGCTGAGGTTGCCAGGATAAAGACTATCCAAGGCGTTAACAGGAAAGGAATTTGTATCAAATGCCATGAGAGTCAATCCTCCTATTAGTAGATAAATTTTGTGTAATCAAGAAATACTAAGGAAGCATAATTAAGCTTTCTTAGTAACTTTTGTTTTGTTTTTTTAATTGCTAATCTTGATATTTTTGGAATGTATTGTATAGTGGTTTCATAAAATTTACTTTCCAAAAAACCTTTAATTAACGCTAGTTACTTGAAAAAATATATAAAAATTAAGTTATTTTTACAATGAAAAATCTTTAGATGCTTATGTCAAATATTTAGATACTTTTTCTACTGCAATTTGCAGGTTAAACTTATTTAAATTGGTATGCATGAGACTTGACAAATTGTCCCTACACATCTTTTTAAACGAACCGTATACTAGGTTAACAAATCCCTCTAGATGGTCATATCCCAATACGCTTAGGTTGAACGTTCGCGTAGCGTTCCGTAGGGAAGTGAAACCCAACAATGAACGCTTGTCTTGGGTTACGTTCCTCAAACACCACTTGCTACCCTGCGGGAACGCTAAGAGCGTAGCTTCGGGAAACCCACCCCAATACTTTTCGGTTAAGGGGGAAAGGGGAAAGGGAAAGGGTTTGAATTTCCCTTTCCCCATTACCCTTTAACCTTTCCCCAGACCAAAAGAGAGATTATTGGGTTTAACCGAAAAGTATTAAAACCCACCCAACGCAGTGGCTCCCCAACCTACACAGGTTAAGGTTTTTATGTTTTCAATTTCTCTTATTTTCCTTTTCCTTATCTTCTCTACGAGACGCTACGCGAATGCGTTCTTTGTGGTTCGTTCCTTTAACGCTCAAAACTAAGTTGACAGACCAGTGATTTATCTTTAATTTTTAATTTTTTGACGGTGGTTAGCAGCTTGTAGTAAAAGAGATTCAGCAAAAGCGATCGCATCACTTGCAGATTTACCACCAGCTAACTGCGCTAATTCTTCCCGGCGACTGGTTAAATTATCCAAGGTCGTAACTCTAACAACGGTACGCTGTTCAGCGTTCTCATTGTTAGCTTTTTTACCTTTGCCTTGATTGATAGTTTGCTTATCGACGCGAAAATGCTGATCGGCCATTGCCGCAACTAAAGGCTGGTGGGTAACACATAATACCTGATTGCGTTGACTTAGCTGGTGTAATTTTTCCGCGATCGCTTGGGCGACTCTTCCCGAAACCCCGACATCAATTTCATCAAAAACCATTGTCCCAGCCACATCAACCTGAGAAAAACAAGCTTTCAGCGCCAGTAAAAAGCGGCTCATTTCCCCGCCAGAGGCAACTTCTGTTAAAGGTTGCAGTGGTTCTCCAGGGTTAGAACTAAATGTAAAGGTAATTTTATCTGCTCCCATAACAGTGGGAAAAGCAGGTACTATCTCAACCAGAAACTTCACCTTTTCCATCGCTAAAGGCTTGAGTTCAGCTATTAAACGTGATTCTAAATTAGCAGCTGCCTTACTCCGCAATTGAGTTAACTGATTAGTTGCTTGGGTGAGTTTTTCAAAACACGCTTTTTCTTGCTGTTCTAATTTTTCAATAGATTGTTCGCTGTCGTTAAGCTGGGCTAATTCCTCTTGGATACGTTGGTAATAAGCGATCGCTTCGGTAAGTGTCGGCCCATACTTGCGGCAAATTTGCTTTAATTCTTGAATCCTTTCTTCCACCTCTTCCAATCGCTGTGGATCGGCTTCCAAACCGTCCCCATAAGCATTAATTTGTCTTCCCACTTCCATTACCGCAGCTTGCGCGTCCCTAACCAATTCCAAAAGGTGTTGCAGCTGGGTATCGTACTCCACCATGTCATTTAATATCGCCTCACTATCTCCCAGTAAATCTCCTGCGGCTGGGGTTTCATGATCGTTTTGATACAAAGCCTGATAAACCTTGTAACTCATCTGTTGCAAATCGACGACATGATTCAGGCGTTCCCGTTCTTGTCCCAACTGTTCCAATTCATTGGGTTCGCTGAGATTAGCTGCTCCCAATTCCTGCACTTGATAAGTGAGCAAATCTAGTTGTTGCAACCGTTCCCGTTCTGATGTCCGGCGTTTTTCTAATGCTAAATGCGCCTGTTGGTAAGTATTAAAACTCGTAGCGACTTTATGACGCTGCTGCATTAAAGAGTCGCCGCCATATAAATCTAACCAGTCGCGGACTTGAGCAGATTGCCCCACTTGTACCGTTTGGCCTTGGGCTGTGATCTCTACTAAGCGATCGCGCATTCCTCCCATAATCTGCCGATTTACCAACACGCCATTCACCCGCGATCGACTGCGGATATTAGTAGCAGTGGCTGTGATTTCTCGGCTAATAACTACGGAATTTTCATCAAGCAAATCTATTTCTTGTTCAGTCAACCAAGCTGCTAGGGGAGCATTTGAGGTAAAAGTTGCTTCTACCATCGCTCGACTTGTCCCTGTGCGAATGACTCGACTAGAGACTTTACCGCCTAAAGCAGCATCAATGGCATCCAAAATAATC
Organism: Nostoc sp. ATCC 53789; assembly: GCF_009873495.1. Classification (GTDB taxonomy): domain Bacteria; phylum Cyanobacteriota; class Cyanobacteriia; order Cyanobacteriales; family Nostocaceae; genus Nostoc; species Nostoc muscorum_A. The sequence goes on from NZ_CP046703.1 coordinate 3,794,648, forward strand.
GATTTTCCAGCGCCGGTTTCACCTGTCAGCACATTTAGTCCCGCGCCAAATTCCAATTCCAGTTGGTCAATTAAGGCAAAGTTTTCAATTCGCAGGCAAAGCAACATCAAGCCAAATTCTCCATAAGGGCAGATGCCGGATACTTCTAATTTACAGGACAATAAGTATGATTTTTCAGCTAACTAGCAATACCTAATACTATTGAACTAGTATGCCCGTTTAAGTGTAGCAAACCTTTGAGTAATGGGTAATGGATAATGGGTAATAGAAAAATTAGTTGAACCCTGCTAATTTCTAATCCTCAATGCCCCATTTCTAATACCCAATTCGTAAAGATATTGTTACAATACTTAATGTGATCGTTCTGACTGGTGGCCTTTTTCATGATTGTTAAGACACTTCCCCCTAGTTCCCGACCGATTCAGGAGGACAGTAGCAACGGCACAAATAGCCGAGGTGAACTGGACGTTATAGATATAGTGCCAGAAGAAAATGGTACATCGAGCTTAGTTGTGCGATCGCCAAGACTCTTAGCAGCCCAAAAGATTCGGACAACAGCCGAACCTGAGACGCTTTACGATCCCGTGAGCATAGCGGAGCATTATCAAAACAGACCCCTGCAAGTTTTACGGCGGATTTTCGCCGTGTTGGGGCCGACTTTATCCTTTGCTTTTGGGTTGTGGTCGGATAGTAAACGGGGAATTGTCGTCAAAAATGACCGCCGCCGAGCTACTCAGCTTCGAGTATTGCTGACTCAACTGGGGCCTGCTTATATCAAAATTGGACAAGCTTTGTCCACTAGACCGGATCTCGTTCCTACCGTATATCTAGAAGAATTAACTAAGCTACAAGACCAATTACCACCTTTTCCTAACGAACTTGCTTACCAGTTTATCAAAGAAGAACTAGGCGCACCTCCAGAAGAGGTTTACGCCGAACTCTCGGCCCAGCCCATTGCTGCGGCTTCCTTGGGACAAGTATATAAAGGTAAGCTAAAAACTGGTGAAGAAGTTGCCGTAAAAGTCCAACGCCCCGACTTAAGAGAGCGGATCACCATCGACTTGTATATCTTGCGTAATATCGCCGCCTGGGTGCAGAAAACAGTCAAACGGGTAAGAAGTGATTTAGTTGGGATTCTCGATGAATTAGGCGATCGCATCTTTGAAGAGATGGACTATATTCACGAAGGTGAAAATGCCGAAAGATTTTTCGAGCTATACGGTCATATAAAAGACATCTACGTACCGAAAATTTACTGGGAATATACCAATCGTCGCGTTTTGACGATGGAATGGATTAACGGTATTAAATTAACTCAGACAGAAGAAATTAGTGCCCAAGGCATAGATGCTCGTTATCTCATTGAAGTGGGTGTCCAGTGTTCCTTGCGCCAGTTGCTAGAACATGGATTTTTCCACGCCGATCCCCACCCTGGTAATTTATTAGCAACACCAGATGGCAAATTGGCTTATCTCGACTTCGGAATGATGAGCGAAATTAAGCCACCACAGCGTTATGGTTTAATTGAAGCGATCGTCCACGTCGTCAACCGTGACTTTGAAGGATTAGCAAAAGACTACGTTAAATTAGACTTCTTATCGCCAGAAACCGATTTAACACCAATTATCCCAGCTTTTGCCAGAGTCTTTGCTGATGCCCAAGGAGCCAGCGTTGCCGACCTTAACATTAAAAGCATCACCGATGAACTATCGGCTTTGATGTATGAGTATCCTTTCCGCGTACCGCCCTACTACGCCTTAATTATTCGTTCTCTCGTTACTCTCGAAGGGATTGCAATATTTATAGATCCCACCTTTAAAGTCCTCAGCGAAGCTTATCCCTACGTTTCTAAACGCCTGTTAACAGACCAAGCACCGCAATTAAGAGCATCATTGCAAGACTTGCTATTTAAAGATGGCAGATTTCGCTGGAATCGCTTAGAGAACCTGTTACGTAATGCACGTAACAGTCAAGACTATGACTTCAATTTAGTGCTGAATCAGGGAATAGAATTTCTGTCATCAGAACGTGGTGCTTTCATTCTTGACAAGCTAGTAGATGAATCTGTTAATGGACTTGATGCTTTAAGTAAAAACGTTTTGCATAACTTCACCTCTCTCTTACGGGAACGAGTTGGATTGACAGCAGTTAATGAAACTCCAGCAGCGACAGTTGAGCAACAACAAACCTTAGAGCATATCAAACATATATTAGGTATTCTCCGAGAAACACGAGGCTTTGACCCACTGCAACTTGCGACTCAAATTTCTCAGTTATTGGTAAATTCCGATGTACAACGTTTAGGTCAACAAATTGCCAACCGCTTCACGCAAAAAGCTGTAGCTAGATTGATTCGGCAATTATTGGCATCGTAGTAAGAGTTATGAGTTAAAGGAATTTTTTAACTCATAACTCATCAACATTCATAACTATTTGACACTCCATAAGTATTGCTGCCCAAAACAATAGCATCAATGGATTCGTAGAAAGCACCATAACCGTAGTCTTCCTCTTCTATGTCAAGGATTGATAGCCAATCAATTCCGCCATCGCTGCGAGCAATGTAGCCATCCAAACTAGCTGCAATATAGAGCGTAACTTTCGTCATTTTACTTTCAATTAGTTACGTTTTTTGATTGTGCGATTTAAACCGACCTGCAATAAATTCTCGCTTAGATAAATGTTTTGTATTGCGTTTGGTAACTCGCTTTCGCCACATCTGAAAACTAGATTCTTTCATTTCACGCCTCATTAAGGCAATTACCTGTTTCTCCAGCAGTCCAAACTGAGCCTCAATCGCATCAAAAGATGTTCTATCTTCCCATGCCATCTCAATAATGCGATTTATAGTTTCTGAATCGAGGTTAGGTAGCTTCATTCCTTTTCTGACAATTGGTAAATTTGAGATACATATATTTTACTTTTCGTTTTGAAGAACCGTTGTGTCTGCTGCTGCACCCAGTTGTAGACCATAGAGGTTGGCGTATACACCTTGCCGATTGATGAGTTCGGCGTGAGTACCTTGCTCTACAATTTGTCCCTGCTGAATTACTAATACCTGATCTGCCTGGGTAACTGTGCTAAGGCGGTGGGCAATTACGAAACTGGTACGACCTTGCAGCAAACGAGCGATCGCACTTTGTACTAGCGCTTCTGTGCGCGTGTCAATGCTGCTGGTGGCTTCATCAAGAATCAGAATTCGTGGGTTAATTAATACCGCACGAGCAATACTGATCAGTTGTCGTTGTCCCTGGCTCAGGGGCGCTCCTCGTTCACCCAATTGGGTTGTATAGCCTTGTGGTAGTGAGGTAATGAACTCATGTACATTTGCCAGTTGTGCAGCCGCTTCGATGTCAGCTTGGGTCGTATGAGGAGCGCCAAAGGCAATGTTTTCGGCGACAGTACCACTGAACAGAATATTATCTTGTAAAACGATGCCAATTTGACGGCGCAGACTTGCTTGGGTAACACTCCGCACATCAATATCATCAATTTTTACTGCACCACCAGATACATCGTAGAAGCGCAAAATCAAGTTAATAATTGTACTTTTTCCCGAACCGGTCGGCCCGACTAATGCAATCATCTGCCCTGGATAGGCGTGCAAATTCACCCCTTTGAGAACCAATTGATCTGGGTTATAGCCAAACTTGACATTCTCAAATCTCACTTCCCCCTGAATCGGCGGCATTTCTGTCGCATCGGGTGCATCTTTGAGTTCTGACGGTTCATCTAGTAATAGAAAGATTCGCTCTAATCCGGCGAAGGCAGATTGAGCTTGGGTGTAAAACTGGCTGAGAATCTGGATAGGGCGGAAGAACTGCTGGACGTAAAGTAAAAAGGATGTCACCACGCCCACTGTTACAGCCCCAGTGACGGCAAGATAGCCACCATAAGCCAGTACACCTGCGGTTGCGAGTGTGTTGAGAAAATCGATGGAGGGCAAAAAGGCCGAAGTAATTGCTACAGCTTCGACGTTGGCATCACGATTAGCAGCGTTAAGAACGTCAAATTGGGCGATGTTTGTCTGTACCCGATTAAATGCCTGTGCTTCTCTGACACTGCCAATATCTTCTTCCAACTTGGCGGAAAGCTCCCCAATGGTCTGTCGGGTAACGCGAAACCTGGCTCTTGCCCAACGTGCAAACAAACTTGTGGTAAAAATCATCAGTGGCACAACCAGGTTGCTCAATAAGCCAAGTTGCAGGTTGATTGAGAGCATGGCAATGATGATACCAACCAAACTGAAAATGTTGCCTAGCATTTGGGCGATCGTCAGTCCAAATGCCTGATTCACAGTATTGACATCATTCAGCAGACGGCTCATTAAATCGCCCGCTTCGCTGCGATCGAAAAAGCTGAGGGGCAGACTTTGGATTTTGAGAAAAATATCTTGCCTCAGTTGAGCCAATAATCGCTGCATAATCCAGCCGACTCGAATAATTTGACCCCGGATTGCTAAAACGCCAAGTCCGTAGTTCAGCGCTAGTAGACCTAATAACAGTAGGAGTCCCTGTAAATTACCTTTTTCAATTAGGCGATCGATTGACCAACCAAGGAAAAATGGCCCAATTGCCTGGGTTACAGCACCAATAAATACTAATGTCAGGGCGATGGGAATTTCTTTGCGATAAAGTAGCAGGTATTGCAAAAAGCGCCGCAGGGTAGAAAGTTGCTTACTCGCCTGCTCAGATGCAACAACGGGAATAGTGCTTCTCATAGCAATTTTAAATTTTGGATTTTGGACTTCGACTTCGCTCAGTCGAACGATTTTGGATTACAAGGTCTTTGCTTTTAATTAGTTGTTATAAAAGTCTCGAACAAGACTATTTATTAATACGGTTCAGTTAAGGCTTAACTCTTTGTCAAAGTCAATTTTTTTAACGAACCGCTAAGGACGCAAAGGACGCTAAGTAAAAGAAGGAAGAAATACTTAACTGAAGTGGATTAGTTATTTATCTTAGTTTTGCATCGTTTTTTTCTTTCGCCTTTACCTGAGATTCCAAAATTGCACCGTAGAGGGGGCTGGTTTCCATCAATTCTTCGTGAGTGCCTTGGGCGACTAATCGACCTTTATCCATCAGAAAAATCCGATCGGCATTCTTGACGGTGCTAATGCGTTGAGCTACTACAAAAGTTGTACAAGCTTTTTGGCGCATTAAGCCATCTAGTTCGGCTTGAATATGGGCAGCAGTTTTGGCATCTACGGCCGAGGTACTATCATCCAAAATCAGAATACTGTAATCGGTTAGTAAGGTTCGAGCGATCGCAATTCTTTGTTTTTGTCCACCAGATAAGCCTACGCCCCGTTCACCCACAATCGTCTCGTAGCCATCGGGTAAACTGATAATAAAATCGTGCATTTGGGCGGTTTTTGCAACCTCAATCACTTGCTCTAGGGTTGCATCGGGTTTAGCGTAGGCAATATTTTCGCGGATTGTGCCAGAGAAAAGGGTGGTTTCCTGAAATACAATACCAATTCGCGATCGCAGGCTTTTGAGTGTGAAATCTTTGACATCTCGTCCGTCAATGCGAACTGCTCCCCCTGTAACATCATAAAAACGGGCAAGCAAGTTCATAATTGTGCTTTTCCCGGAACCAGTCATTCCGAGAACGGCGATTAGCTCTTTGGGCTTTGTTTCAAAGGAAACTTCTTTGAGGGTTTCAGTGGTGGCTCCTGGATAGCGAAAGGAAACATTTTCAAAGGTGATTCTACCAACGCAGGTGTCGAATGGAACAGCACCGGGGCGATCGCGAATTTCTACTTCTGCATCGACAACTTCATAGACTCGTTCAGCAGAAGCGGCTGATTGAGCGATCGCAGGTGCAGCAAATCCAATCAACAAAATTGGTTGGAGAATCAACGCCAAATAGGAGTTAAACGCCACCAGTTCGCCAATAGAAAATCTACGCCCAATTACCTGCGCTCCCCCATAGCCGAAAACTGCCAGTGTGACAAAGTTACTCAGCAAAAAGATAAAGGGGAAGGTATTATGGATGGCGCTAATGGTCTTCATGTTTGCCCTAACTAGACCATCATTTAGGGTTGTGTAACGCGACCTTTCGGCTGATTCCCGGACAAAGGCTTTCACTACCCGTATTCCTAACAAGTTCTCTTGCAATACGGCATTGAGGTCGCTTAATTGTTCTTGTACTTGGCGAAAAAGTTTGTTATTCCGACCGACAAATCTTGCCATCAACCATGCTGATATGGGCACTGCTGTTAGGGTAATCAGTGCTAGTTCCCAGTTCATCACCAGCAAAATTACTGCAATAGTTACCAGTGTGACAACTCCACCAATGACCTGAATTAAGCTAGTACCAACAAAGGTACGGATCTGCTCAATATCGCTGGTGACACGGGTTAAGAGTTGGGAAGTCTGCGCTTGGTCATGATAGCTGAAACTAAGATTTTGAATTTTGCTGAAAATCTTGTTTCGCAGGTCATAAGCTACACCCTGAGAGGCTGCTTCTGCTAAATAGCTTTGTCCAAAGTTAAATAAACCACGAGCGATCGCGGCGAGTACCATCCAGGCGGCGCTGTACAGCACAACTTGGAGGTTTTTTTGGGTAATACCCTGATCGATTCCCCATCTAAATAGTTGTGGGGTAACGGCATTTGCGATCGTCAACAGTAACAGGCTGACCAATGCTCCTAACGAAGTCCATCGGTAAGTGCTTAAACTTTTCAGCACACGCTGCATTGACTGTATCGACGAAGTTTCCTGGAGTTTTGGTTGCTGAACCACTAGAATTCACCCCTCTATCTTTGGAAAATTATCTCGCACTTTGATTGTAAAAAAACAACTGGTCAATGGGGAATATGAAATCTATTTATGATGAAAAGTTTAAATTTCGGTTCAAATTTGGGGACAACGGCATGGGAAGATACATCTTTGGCAAGCAAATACCGAAGAAAAGCAAAGAACAAGAATAATGGCTCAAAATTTTCATGACAATTCCCAAGTTTCCTCAGAGATGTCAACTGCTATCAGTCGCACAGCAAAGCCAAGTTCTGAGTTCTACTCTATTTTTTCGGAAGAAGAAATTTTAGGAATCATTTTTGCTTTAGAAATGAGACGAGAAATCCCATTAAAGTATTCTTATAAAGGGAGAGGTGCAAAAATTTGGGATGATTTTTATCAAAAATATATCATTCCTAGATGGTATCGAACATCCAATGTAGAAATTGAGCTTTTAAAAAATAATTTTAAATATTTTAATGACAATATTAAAAGTGGCGAGAAAATCAATATAGTAGATGTCGGTGCAGGAAACTCTTATCCAGTTAAACACTTTGTTCAAAGACTTAATAAATTAAATAAGGTCAATAAATATGTTGCCTTAGATATTAGTGAAGAATTACTGAATTTATCAAAAAATAATTTTAAAAAATGGTTTCCCAAGGTTGAATTTATCAGTTCTACAATTGACATAGAAAATAATTGTGTACCAAAAACCTTATTTCAAAATAAAGCTGATCTTGAAATTGACAATACAGCAAAAATATTTTTACACTTAGGTGTTACTATTGGAAACCATCAAAATAGGGATAAGGTATTCAAAAACTTTAGAGAGAGCATGGGCAGAAATGATTTCTTAGTGTTCACTAATGAAATTGGATCTAACTCTAAATGGGATGGAAACGTCAGAGGTGGCTGTAAGTATCATGTAGAAGAAATATATGGATGGGTTAAAAATAAGGTTGGGATTGAATCTGAAGATTGCGAATTGGTGAGAAAGTATGATTTAAAAACCGATAGTATAGTTGCTAATATGAGATTTAATCATGATTACACTATAAATTTCAGCCGGATGGGGATAGATAAAAAAATTGAAATCTCTGAAGGTGAAGAAATTACTATTTGGCGACATCATAAATATGAAATGCCTAAGCTTTTGCAAGAATTAGAACGTTCTGGACTGCAACTTATTCAATATAGTACTGACAAATACAAATCACATATCATGGTAATTTGTAAGGTTGCCATTAGTAGCTAACTTTTTCAATTACATGATACCCAAATTTTTTGAGAAGTCGGGTATCTAACTTTTCATGAATGATGCAGAATTGCTATAGATACGATTATGGTAGATGGTGTCAAATATTTTGATTTCAATACGATTTAGTTAGAGCCAAAACCCTTAAATTGCGTAAGTTAGGTTGAGGAACGAAATCAGCCCTTTCAAGGTAGGTAAAAAAATTCCTCTTTAATCTCTTTACTCTGTGTTCTCTGTGCCTCTGCGGTTTAAAAGTAATTTTCTAACCACAGAGGCGCAGAGAGCGCAGAGAGAGAAAAAAAAGAGTTTTACCAGCCACCTTGAAATGGCTAGGAACGAAATCCAACATTTCTGGGGCTTTGTTGGTTTACGCTTTGCTTAACCAAACCTATAACTTTTCTTAACTGAACCGGATTATGTTTGACTTGGTTTTTGTATCAATTAAATATACATCAAACGTGGTCTAGGTTGAGGAACTGAACGCCCTAAATCTTTAGCCGTTTCTATCCATTGCTGTATAACTAATTCTACATTATGCAGGGCTTCTTGATAAGTATCACCGTCAGCAGCACAGCCTGATAATTCTGGTACTTCAGCAATAAAGGCTTGATCTAATTCACTCCAGTAGAGAATAATTTCATACCGAAACATCATTTTTACTTCCTAGCTTATACTTGATAATCACTGCCCGAACTTGTTTAATTTGATAGCTTTTGGCTTTGCCTTTTTTATGTTGCAGGTTCAATATTTCTTCAACATCGGCTTTGAAAAAAATACGATGATCGCCACGAATACGTTCTTCAAAGCCTAGTTTATATAAGAGTTGCCACAGTTGGGCGAAAGGGATGTCTGTATCAGAAGTCCCAGAGAGAATTTTGTCTAAGATTTTGTCTTGCTGACTCACGTTTTTCTGACTGCTTTAATGTTTCTATAGTCTCATATTTATTTAAAATCGGGGAATACAAAAGCAAATCTTTCTTTTTGCCCCTTGACTTGTATACGGCTCCACTGATTTACTTTCTTAAAGGAAATCCTAACTATTTGGATGTCACAGATGCTTGATTTAAAGAGATGTTTTGCACTGAGTTTAGGGTTGTTACCTCATTTTTAACTATTGTGAAGGTACATCATTTTGCTTGATAGTCATAGCTTGGTTATTTTTCTACAATGCGATCGCTTGTTTATAAAATAGAGAAATGCGATCGTATGCCAGACGCAACAAAAGGTATACCTGGCAAACACGGTGTATTAAACCTAACTTATAACCCTTTTACCCAAATTTACAAGTGATATAGGTAACTACAGAGGTCAAATTGTAAAGATTGCTCATATCATAATGCTGAGGTATAAATCCATCTCAGTCAAGGTTGGATATTGAGTAAGAAATATTACGCGAATATGAAGAACCGAATTCTAGGTGTAGCCGCATTTTTAACCACGATTAGTTTGACAACAAGCGTACAAGCAGCAAATTCTGAACATATTAGCCAATTATTGGCAACCAAGCAATGTCAAAACTGTGATTTGACTAATGCAGGTTTAGTAATGGCTGACTTATCTGGAGCTAATTTGAGCGGGGCTAATCTCACAGGTGCTAACCTTAGCCGTGCAAACTTGAGCGGCGCAGATTTGCGGGGTGCAAACTTGAGTGGCGCTAGTTTATTTGGTGTTAATCTGAGCGAAGCTAAATTTAGCGGGGCAAATTTGGCGGGTGCTGATTTGAGAAATACTTATCTAGCAAATGCAGAAATGAAGGGTGCTTACTTGAATGGTGCTAACTTCCAAGGTGCAGTTGGTATACCATCACAAATTGCTTCACCAGAAGAATTTTATGCTTTGGGTGTAGCGGAAGGTCAAAAAGGCAACCAACAGCAAGCAATCAGTTATTTTAATCAAGCGATCGCTATTAAACCAGAATATGCTGGTGCTTATTTAGCTCGTGGTGTCGCCCGTTACCAAATACTAGATAGACAAGGTGCATTCCAAGATGCCCAAGTTGCTGAAAAATTGTTTACATCCCAAAACAATGGCCCTGGAACACAAACAGCCCAAGCCTTTATTAAAGAACTGCAAACACCTGTAAATGATAAGGTAAGCCCTGGTAAACCCAGTTTTGTTGACTTTTTGGGAAGCCTTGGCTCAGTCTTACTCCAGTTCTTCCCTTTCTGAGTGCTTTCTTTTTGAGGAGGAGAGTTGAAAGAATTCATAGCCAGTAAAGGTATTGTAATAAAAGCGATTACTGGATAAAACAAAAAATTTATATGACCTCAGTTTCTCCTCACAAAAAAGCCAAAGCCTTAAAACCTACCAGCCGCCGCCCTGCTAAAGAACTTTGTAGCGAGTGCGGACTATGCGATACATACTATATTCACTATGTCAAGGAAGCCTGCGCTTTTATTAATCAGCAAATAGGCGAACTTGAAGAAGAAACGCACACGCGATCGCGCCATCTCGACAACCCTGATGAGCTATACTTTGGTGTCCACCAAGACATGATGGCGGCGCGAAAACAGCAGCCCATCGAAGGCGCACAATGGACGGGTATTGTTAGCAGCATTGCGATTGAAATGCTCAATCGCGGCTTAGTTGAAGGTGTCGTCTGTGTGCAAAACACCAAAGAAGACCGCTTTCAACCCATGCCCATCATCGCCCGTACTCCAGAAGAAATACTAGCAGCGCGGGTAAATAAACCAACGCTTTCCCCTAACCTTTCCGTATTGGAACAGATAGAAAAATCGGGGATGAAGCGGCTATTAGTAATTGGTGTTGGTTGCCAAATCCAGGCGCTACGAGCCGTAGAAAAACAACTGGGTTTAGAAAAGCTGTATGTTTTGGGTACACCCTGCGTAGATAATGTTAACCGCGCCGGATTGCAAAAATTCTTAGAAACAACTAGCCGATCCCCAGAAACAGTTGTGCATTACGAATTCATGCAAGACTTCCGAGTTCACTTCAAACATGAGGATGGCTCATCAGAAACAGTGCCTTTCTTTGGCTTGAAGACCAACAAACTTAAAGATGTCTTTGCCCCATCCTGTATGAGTTGCTTTGATTACGTCAACTCCCTAGCCGATTTAGTTGTTGGCTACATGGGCGCACCCTTCGGCTGGCAATGGATTGTAGTTAGAAATGACACTGGTAAGGAAATGCTAGATTTGGTGCAAGACCAGTTAGACACCCAACCAGTTACGTCTAAAGGCAACCGCAAGGAAGCTGTACAGCAAAGTATTCCCGCTTACGATAAAGGGGTGACTCTCCCTATGTGGGCGGCAAAATTGATGGGTGTGGTGATCGAAAAAATCGGCCCCAAGGGTTTGGAATATGCGCGTTTTTCCATTGATTCTCACTTTACTCGCAATTATTTATATGTAAAGCGAAATCATCCAGAGAAATTAGAAGAGCATGTTCCAGAGTTTGCCAAGCGTATTGTTGATCAATATAAGTTACCAGAATAAAAATTGGGAATTGGGGATTGGGGATTGGGCATTAGCCTGGATTTCTCACAAGTGAGAAATCCAAGGGGTGTGGGAGGTGTGGGAGGTGTGGGAGGTGTGGGAGGATGAGGAAGAAGTCTTACCCCCCACACTCCCCACACTCCCCACACTCCTCTGCTCCCTGCCCCCTGCTCCCCTGCTCCCCCTGCCCCCTGCTCAGTTGTAACTACTAGCTTGACGAGTAAACATCAGGTGATACTGTCCCCCTAATGCGATTAGTTCATCATGAGTGCCTACCTCAATAATTTGACCGTGTTCTAGGACTACTACTCGGTCTGCTAGTTTTGCTAAGGCGAGACGATGGCTGACTACAACGGCTATTCTCCCCATTGCTAGGGTACGCAAAATGTTGTAAATCTCATGTTCTGTTTTAGGGTCAAGGTTTGCTGTTGGCTCATCAAGTATGAGTAGTTCGGCTGGAGACAGTCGCAACAAAGCACGAGCGATCGCTAATCTCTGCCATTGTCCCCCTGATAGATCAATACCACCTTCTAGCTGTTTGCCTAAAAGGGTTTCTAAACCTTGATCTAGCTTCTCAATTACTCTAGCCAAACCAGCCTCAGCGATCGCTTCCCTAATTGCGGCATCATCCTGCATTTTAGGTAAATCCCCAAAAGCAACATTTTCGCGCACGGTAGTCGGAAAGCGAGCGTAATCTTGCATAACTACATCAATCCGCGATCGCAAATCTTCTAAGGGGAGCGATCGCAAATCTTGTCCATTCCAAATAATCGCACCTTGGCTAGGGTCATAAAGGCGACACAATAGCTTCGCTAAGGTTGTCTTACCAGCACCATTTTCACCTACCAATACAATCATCTCGTTGGGGTGAATTTTTAGATTGATATTTTTCAGGATGGGGCGTGGTTTACCGACGTAGGCATCGCTATTGGGATAGGTAAAAGATAGATTTTTGATGCAAATACCTGTCTGCAATGCTTCACTTGATAAAGCTTGCCGATTCCCATTTCTTTGAAAGTTCTGATTGTTAACAGCCGATTCCTTGACTTTTCCCCATGCCTTTGACTGAGAACCGGATAATTGCGGTTCTAATTCCAAAAGTTGGAAAATGGGCGTTGTTGCCAGTGCAATATCATACAACTCTGACCCGCCAGACATCAAATTATCCAAACTTCGACGCACTTCTAAAATTACCCCAGTGTAAAGCGCCAAATCCCCTAAAGTATGAGTTCCACCTAGCACTCCCTGAACTACGTAAAGATAAGGTAACGCAAAGCCTAAACCACTGAGTAAAGACCAACTAATAACCGCCGTTGTCCCCCGACGGCGAATCTGTTCCATTGCTCTAAAAATGGTGCGGTAAAGTCCGTGCCAACGTTCTAGTAGTAAGGGTTGCAAGCTAAACAAGCGTATTTCTTTGGCGTATATTTCTCCAGTTAAAACCGTTTTATATAAGTTCATTTCCCGAAGAACACTCGCTTGGGTTTTTTCTACCCTCCAAACTTGCTTACGGTATTTCCTTTCTACATACATAGCAGGAGTAACGCAGCTAAACAAAATTAGGGGTATCCACCAAGCAAGCGATACCGAAAGCAGTATGGCTGGGATGAAGATAAAAATTCCCTCTAGCATCATCACAAGCCTGACACAAAGCTCTGGAAGTCGTTGCATTCCCTTTTCGGTCAACTGCAACAAATTGAGCAAATCGGGTGTTTCAAACAGGGCAATATCTTCAAAAGTGGCAACTTTCTCAATCACTTGTCCTTGAATAAAACCTGTAATGCGATCGCGCAGAGAAGTATATACAAAGCTATTGATGTTAGCGATCGCATCACTTACCAAATTCACCAGCAGTGAACCTGCAAGACTGGAGAGTAGCAGAGGTTGGGAAAGTATCAAGGCGATCGCATTCTGCGTTGTTCCCGTACTCAATAAACGGGTAATTTCATCAATGATCGTTTTGTTGAGCCAAATAGCGATCGCTGGGCCTGCACCACCCAACAATGTCAAAATTGCCACATAGCGTAGTTCCTTTGGAACTACTTGCATCACCGTCGTCACACTCCGGCGAAATGCTTGGAATGGAGAAATTTCAATTATTTGCATATATTTTAAAGTAGCAAATAATAGCAAAATTCTCAGACAGACGTTGTGATCTAAATTTCAATCAGTAGAGAGCGATCATACTGCTATCAAGTTAATAGCAGATATGAGCGTAAGCGTAGCCCAAACCAGGCATCGCACACGTGAGTGAGAGAAAATTTTGATAATTAAGCGATAATTTTCCGAAATTGATAATCTAAGTTTGGTAGTAATTACCAGAACACTGATTTATAAATAACTTCTATAACTAGCCTTGGGGAAATATGGCCCCACAAAAACCTGGTCTTCATGACCGGGTTTTTTGGCATTGCTAAATATGTAAATTATGTAGCAATACGGTTCAGATAAGCTTTCTTCCAAAAGCGAAATCCTGCTTCAAGTTGATTGCGATCTAATCATCCACACCAAAATACCTAAAATTTGCTCTACTGGGGGAATTAAGTATTCAGTTAAATCAATAGTAACTGTGCTGTCTTCCAGTTTGAGGAATGTCCACAGATTGCCACTAGTAACACTACCGTAGATAGTAGCAATAGGTTTTTCGTATTTGGCATTAAACCTTTGGGCGGCGATCATTTCTGCGATACACTGTCCCAAACCACCTTTAAGATTTTCCTTTTTAGCTTCTACAATTACCACTGCTGGGGCTTCAATAAATAACTGTTCTGGCGAAACGCTAATCAGAAAGTCGCAAAATCCCGCTAGTCCCACTTCTGGTTCAACGTTAAATTCTTCTCCCGAAAAAAAACTGATTTGTCTGTTGAGAATTTTTCTGACTTCAAACAATATTGGGCTGATAATCAATTCTGATCTAGCTTTCTCAGAACCCATTGCAATTGCTAACTGGATACTTTCTGCTAAAAATTCAGCTAATAGGGGACTAGGTGAAATTGGTTCTATAGAAGGTAAAAATCGCCCACCTTCTACTAAGGTGAGATTAAAGTCTTGTTTTACTTTTCTTAAAGAAAACTCTCTATAGGACATCAAGTGTCTCCTAGTATTCCATCAAGCAAGCCAACAATGCTTGGTAACACAAATTTTTATTTCTCTCTTTTCCTTCTTCCTTCTCTGCGAGACGCTGCGCGAATGCGCTCTTTGCGTCCTTCTCCCAAGGGGAGACGCTAACGCGAATGCGGTTCGTTCCTTTACCCCTCTTTGCACTGCAAAGAGGGGTTGGGGTAGAAGTTACGCTGGATAAATCCGCAATCTTCTATTTGGTTCTTCGCCAAAACTATGCGACTTGAGGCGATAATGTTCTACCAACTCATGTTGCATTTTGCGGACTTGGGGAGAACGCGGTAATAATTCAACTGGCTGTCCTTTCGGAATCACAATTTGCTCAACAGCAAGTCTAGCTTCTTCCAAGGCATCCATCTCATCATCGCTACCACTGTGCAAAAACAGTTGCAGTTCGAGGTCATCGGTCATTTCTGGGTCATCCATGTTCAGCAACCGCCGCAAGCCACGGGTAATTTGCGGAATGGTGCTGGACTTAATCATGTGGATGGGGACATGACGGGCTTTGGCCATTTGGCGTAATTTGGCGTGGTTTTTGACGTGCGATCGCAGTGCTAAAATTGCATCTGCACTATCTATATCTTTTGTCAATACCACAGGTAAAGTTAGCACGCTAATTACCTGTTCTAGTTGATGGCGGCTAACGCCATAAGGGTAAACGTGCAGTGGCAAATCTTCACCATTTGGCCCTGGGTGTCTAGTCGCAGCATCTAAATCAATGCTCTCAGAATAATTGAAGGATTCATCCAGCAATCGATCAAACTCACTACGTCCAGTCACTCGTTCTACAGGCAATTGCGGTAGTGCAACCATTTGCCCTGAAGAACGCCAGCCATTAGATGGTCGTGCCGGTGGGAAAGATTCTTCCACTGTCCCTAACTGTCCACCGCGACCGTTGACAACAGCTAACTGCCTTGTCACCGCAACTTTGCCCTGGTCATCAACGGTTCTCGTTTGTGGGGTAGCCTGACGACCACGCAGCAGATTATCTACTGTGTCAGCAACGCTTTCGTGTACTACCCAGCGTTGGCGTTCCAACATTTCCACAGCAATTTCAAAGGTAGGAGGGGCTTTCCGCTCCAAAACAGTCTTTTGAGAACCTCGCCGTCTGGCTTCGTCGTCTCCCAGCGTCACAGCTTGGATACCCCCAACTAAATCAGCCAGGGTAGGGTTTTTAATCAGATTTTCGATCTGATTCCCGTGGGCAGTACCTACCAACTGTACGCCCCGTTCAGCAATAGTACGAGCCGCTAAAGCTTCCAGTTCCGTGCCAATTTCATCAATGACAATGACTTCTGGCATGTGGTTTTCCACTGCCTCAATCATCACCTGATGCTGTTGTTCTGGATGAGCCACTTGCATCCGCCGGGCGCGACCAATGGCGGGGTGGGCAACATCACCATCTCCAGCGATTTCGTTGGAGGTGTCAATAATCACCACTCGCTTATGCAGATCGTCTGCCAATACACGAGCAATTTCCCGTAAGGCGGTAGTTTTGCCTACACCTGGACGACCGAGCATGAGAATCGATTTACCAGTCTCTACCAAATCGCGGATCATGCCAATGGTTCCGAATACCGCCCGACCAACGCGACAGGTCAAGCCAATAATCTTACCAGTACGGTTGCGGATCGCACTGATCCGATGCAAAGTTTGCTCAATTCCTGCTCGATTATCTCCACCAAAAATTCCGACTCGTTGAATGCAATCATCTATCTGTTCTTGAGTAACGGGTATTTCGCTCAGATACTCAGCTTGATTAGGAAAGCGAGCCTCTGGGCGACGACCCAAATCCAAGACCACTTCTACTAAAATATCTCGTTTGGGATGACTCTCTAGTACTTGTTGCAGGTCTTGGGGCAAAATGTCTAATAACTTTTGGAGATCGTCTGTAATCGTCATGCTTTCTATGGTGACGGAAACAACAGTAAATCAGATACTTTCAGCTTCTAACTGTTCTCAAGCGCTCATTCAATGCTCAAACCTCCTACCTTGACTATACAAACATAAATTAAACATAAGTTACAGTATCTTCTGGTACCTAGTAATTATGCTTAATTAATGCTCACTCTCCATTCTCTGAGATGACTTGATTTGGGAAACGAGAGAATGGGCAAGTTCTACAGCTTGCCAAAGTAATACTTCATCTTCTTCTAGGCAAATAGTCGCCTTCATATTGGTGTTACTTACCTCCTTATTCTCTAACTTTTCGAGAATTGGTGACAGCAGTACACGGGCGTAGCTACCGTAGGCGACCCCGGAAATAGAGGAGGGGGGGGACAAGGGAGAGGGGGGGGACAAGGGGAAATTTCTCCCTTGTCCTCCTTGTCCCCCTCTCTTCAGCAGTCCCATTGCCTTTAACTTAGCAACGGTATAGCTATTTGTGCCGCCTGCTAACTGCACATATCCCGGTAATTTCGCTGCCAAAACTTTCTGCCCTAATTTCACTGCGGCTATTGTCGTACCATCGCCAATATCGCCACTCATAGAACGACCGTCGGTTTGCCAAATTAAAGCACTTTTGAGTGGGGCAATCAGGTCATACACTGCTCTTAGGTAATCAGTCATCCCCTCGCCATCGGGACAGCTAATGGCTAGTACCTTTAATTGATCGGCCCACGGTGAAATTGCCTGCCACAATCGCTGAAATTCTGCCAACCGCCCTACTTGTGTATGGATTTCTACGGCATCTACTCCTGTTGACATTACTAATGGCGCGATCGCTCCTGGCGTTGTCACGTATGAAGCTGTATAAATTATACCATAAGGACAAATTGGGATGCAACGACCGCAGCCATAACATTTTTCGGATACTACTCCTGAAAAATCTTCTTTGATATTGTCAAATACGATTGCTTGTGCCGGACAAATCCGTTCACAGGGTCTAGGGCAGTCTCTAGGACACTCAGTAGGATTAAATTCTGCTTTGCGAAAATGGGGGTCTTCTCCATCGTTTAGGCTGACCATTAAAAAGGGTAAGTTGCCTTTGTAGTCAAAGCCTCGCTGTTGGGCATCTTGAGCTAGAGTTTTAGCTACTTGTAGCCCTGCTTGCGCTGCTGCAATCACTGCTGGATCAGCTGCAACATCTATGCAGTCAGCGCCCGCCAAAGTATAGGCTAACGTTAAATTTCTGACTGCCGGCAAATGCTGGAAGCTAGCTCCGCAGATGAGCTTGAACCAGTCACCTTGTTTGAGAGATTGTAAAGGTACGAACAGATCAGTCACTATTCTATTATGCGTTTATGCGACTAAAAATAGTAGTCTGTAATCAAGAAAAAATCCGGATTTCCAAAATTAGAGATTGGGAATGGGGCATTGGGTATTGGCTATTATTGATTATTCATTCTTCTCTCCTACTGCCGCAGCTTTCTGAGGAGCTGAGATACATGACAGTCAATGCAATAACTGTATTTTTTGTAGAAGACTCTGCTGAAGACAGAGCTTTGTATCGGCGCTTCCTAGAGCGGGACGATCGCTACACTTATAATATTTACGAATTTGAGTCTGGAAATAAGGCGCTACAAGCTTGCCAAGGGAAAATACCGGATGTGATTTTGTTGGACTATCGATTACCAGATTTAGATGGGCTGGAATTTCTTACTAAGCTACAGAGGCAAACTTCCAGCAGTCAAATTTCAGTAATTATGGTCACTGGACAGGGAAATGAAACGATCGCAGTCCAAGCTCTCAAGAGTGGAGCCCATGATTATCTAGTTAAGGGAAAACTGACCCGAGAAAATTTCTGCCGAACGATTCATGGGGCGATCAAGCACAAGCAGCTAATGCAGCAGCTAGAACAGCAGCAGGAACAACAACGCCTAGTAGGAGCGATCGCTCTGCATATCCGCAAATCTTTGCAGCTTCAAGACATTCTTACTACTAGTGTTCAACAAGTCCGCCAGTTATTGGGTGCCGATCGGGTACTGGTATATCAATTCACTCCCCTTATGCAGGGTTGTATCGTATCAGAGTCGGTGTTACCTGAATGGAAACCAAGCTTGGGACTGGAGATTGAAGATACCTGTTTTCAACAAAGCCAAGGGGAAAAATACCGCCGAGGAAAAATTTGGACAACTACGAACATCTACGAAGCGGGTTTAAGTGAGTGCCATCTGCAATTATTAGAACAATTTCAGGTAAAGGCGAATTTAGTTGTCCCCATTCTGGTAGAAAACATTGAGACTTCAGCAGTTGAACTCTGGGGGCTATTTATTGTGCATCAATGTTCTGCTCCCCGGCAATGGCAGGCATTTGAGGTGGAATTGCTCAACCAACTGACTGTACAATTAGCGATCGCCATCCAACAAGCCCAACTTTACCGTAACCTCCAAACCCTCAACACCGAGTTAGAAGCCAAAGTACACGAACGCACTACCAAATTGCAAGAAAGCGATCGCCGATTCCGCGCTATCTTTAACAACACTTTCCAATTCACAGGACTGCTAACGCCATCTGGTATTTTACTGGAGGCTAACCAGACTGCACTTAGTTTTGGCGGACTTCAGTTGGAAGATGTGATCGATCGCCCTTTTTGGGAAGCACACTGGTGGACAATTTCACCCCAAACTCAAGAAGAATTAAAACAAGCGATCGCTCATGCTGCAAAGGGAAAGTTTGTCCGCTATGAAGTTGATGTTCTCGGTGCAAATGAGCGAGTAGCAACAATCGATTTTTCACTGCGTCCGCTTCAAGACGAGACAGGTAAAGTCGTTTTGTTGATTCCAGAAGGGCGAGATATCACTGAACGCAAACAAACCGAACTCGTTTTGCATGAGCGTAAAGTGATGTTGCACTTGATTGGAGATAATCTGCCCAATGGTGCAGTTTATCGGGTGATCCGCGAACTGGATGGGAGCGATCGCTTTTCTTATCTGAGTGGGGGCATTGAAAGACTAATGGAAGTCAAAGTAGAAGATGCACTCAGAGATTCATCTCTGCTTTATCGGCAGTTTATCCCAGAGGATATTCCCCGTCTACAGGAAGCCGTTGAAGAGTCCCGGCTAAATCTGTCTGTCTTTGATATTCAATTACGAATCCGAACGCCTAGTGGTCAACTCAAATGGTTCCATTTTCGTTCTACACCACGCCAGTTGCAGGATGGGCGTGTGGCTTGGGATGGACTAGTGGTGGATGTCACCGACCTCAAAAACAGTGAAGAAACCTTACGCAAAAGTCAAGCCCTGCTAGAAGAATCACAGCGAGTTGCTCGCCTTGGTAATTGGGAGTTTGAACTTGCCAGTGGCAAAATTACCTGGTCAAAGGGGCTTTTTGATCTCTTCAATCGAGAATTCGCACTTCTTGAACCAAGCTATGAAGAAAATCTGCAATTGTATCACCCTGAAGATCGGGAGAAATTGCACCAAGCAGTTGAGCGGGCGATCGCCACTGGTGAGTCCTACAAACAAATTCTTCGTGTCCCCCAGAATGGCTCTAACCGCTATTTTGAGGGCATTGGATATGTAGAATTCAACGCCGATGGAGAGGTAATTCGCCTTTATGGTACTGCCCAAGATGTCACCGAACGGGAAATTGCGCTACGCGATCGCCAAAAAGCGGAAGAAACCTTGCGCCAAAGTGAGGAACGACTACAATTAGCACTTGAAGCTTCTGGGGATGGCTTGTGGGACTGGAATATTATCACTGGAGAAGTGTATTACAGCCGCCGCTATTTAGAAATGCTCGGATACAGCTTTGATGAAGTTCCACAGGATTGGAGTACTTGGGAGCAATTAGTTCATCCAGATGATTTACCTTGGGTTGAAGAAATCTTGGCAGCCCACCTCAAGGATAGTTCAGTACGATACAAATTTGACTATAGACTCAGAACTAAGTCTGGCGAATGGAAATGGATTGCCAACTACGGTAAGGTTGTCATCCGAGATGAAAAGGGTAATCCTTTGCGGATGACTGGCACTCATCGGGATATCAGCGATGTCTACGATGAGCTTCGCTTACGCCAACAAACCGAAGCAGCCTTAGCTAGAAGTGAAGAACAACTAAGGCTAACCTTAGAATTTAACCACATCGGTCTTTGGGATTGGAATGTTGAAACAGGGGAAGTTCTCTGGAATAACAACCATTTTCGTTTGTTAGGTTTAAAGCCAGAAACGTCAGCAGCCTATCAACTATGGCGCGATTGTGTTCATCCAGAGGATGTTGAGCGAATTGAACAGGCTGTATTAAATGCGTTGGCAGAACATATTAATTTTAAAGGTGAATATCGAGTGATTTACCCCGATGGCAAAGTTCACTGGCTCACGGGGAAAGGGCGCGGCGTTTACAACGAAGCAGGCGACCCTGTACGGATGCTGGGCGTGATCATTGATATCAGCGATCGCAAGGTTCTGGAGCGAGAACTGGCTCACAAGCAAAAGTTATTGGATGCCTTCATCAATAGCGCACCTGTTGGTGTAAGCATTCTTGATCGAGAACTGCGTTTTTCATTTGTTAATGAAGCATTGGCAGAAATTAATGGCATTCCCGCAGCAGCGCATATTGGCAAAACACTGCGGGAGATTGTCCCCGATTTGACACCAAAGCTGGAGCAGGTGTTGCAATATGTTTCGACAACGGGTGAACCGATTCTGGATTTGGAAATCACTGGAGAAACCCCAAAACTCCCAGGTGTTATCAGAACTTGGCTAGCTTCCTATTTTCCGATTCAGTCTGAAGCTGATCAACCCATTAGTGTGGGCATTGTTGTAGTTGAAATCAGCGATCGCAAACGCGCTGAACAAATGTTAGAACTGCAAGCAGTAATTACCCGTAACATGGCAGAGGGAATTTGCCTAGTTCGTGCCACAGATGGCATATTTGTCTACACCAATCCTAAATTTGAGCAAATGTTTGGCTATGAACCTGGTGAATTAATCGGTCAGCATGTGTCGATTGTCAACTACGGGGACGAACATACTACACCTGAAGAAGTTAATCAGGCAATTAGCACTGCTATTATTCAAAACGGTGAAGCTACTTATGAAGTTCATAATATTAAGAAAGATGGCACTCCTTTCTGGTGTAGGGCAAACGCTTGTATTTTTGGGCATCTTGAGTATGGAAACGTCCTTGTAGCTGTCCAACAAGATATCACCGAGCATAAGCAAGCAGAGGAAAAAATCAAAGCCTCTCTTAAAGAAAAAGAAGTATTACTTAAAGAAATTCACCATCGGGTGAAAAACAATTTAGGAATTGTCAGCAGTTTGCTGCAAATGCAGTGCAGACGGACACAAGATCCTGTCGTGACATCTGTTTTGCGCGATAGCCAAAACCGCATTGCCTCCATTGCCCTAGTTCATGAAAAACTATACCGATCTGAAGACCTCGCTGATATTGATTTTGCTCAATACATCCCAGATTTAACAACTCATTTATTTGATTCTTATAACGTCAATTCCAGCCAGATTCACCTGAAGATTCAAGTTGATGATGCTAGCCTTGATATCGAAACGGCCATTCCTTGTGGCTTGATTATCAACGAACTGGTTTCTAATGCTTTGAAATATGCCTTTGTCGGTAATATTAGGGGTGAAATTGAGGTTAAGTTTTCTCAAGAATCCGAGTCTATTTTGACACTCATTATTCGAGATAATGGCATTGGTTTACCTGAAAATTTTGATAGTAAGAAAGCTAAAACACTGGGCATAAACCTTGTTCAGGGCTTAGTCAAACAGTTAAGAGGAAAACTCGAAATTGAATCTCATCAGGGAACACAGTTCAAAATTACTTTTACAAACAGCCGGATATAAAAATGATTGGCATCCCATCAAACACATATAAAAAGGAGACAGTTCGAATCCTTGTTGTTGAAGATGAATATATTCTTGCCATCAACTTACAAGAAAGTTTAGAGTCTCTGGGATATACTGTTTTAGGTATCGCCGATTCAGCAGAAGAGGCAATTGAAAAAGCAACTGGGTCACGCCCAAACTTGATTTTAATGGATATCAGGTTACGCGGCGAAATGGACGGGATTCAGGCATCTGAGCAAATTTGGCGTAATTTGCAAATTCCTGTTATCTACCTTACAGGTCATTCGGATAGAAGTACCGTGGAGCGGGCAACACTGACATCACCCTTTGGGTATATTCTCAAACCCATCAAGGAACAAGAACTTTACGTTGCCATTCAAACAGCACTCAATCGCTACGATCGCGAGCAATTTTTGAGTTCTGTCCTTAGGGGAATGGGCGACGGTGTGATTGTGGTTGATCCTGAGTTGCGTGTAAAGTACCTAAATCAGGCAGGTGAAGCATTAACAGGCTGGCGATGGGATGAAGCCAAGGGACGGATGTTAACAGAGGTGTTCCGACTCGTTGACGAACAAACTCAGATCCCTGCCCAAAATCCAATTCTCGCTGCTCTCCAACAAGAAACTACTATCTATCTAGGCAGTCAAATTTTACTAATTACTAGAGACGGGACAACTATACCAGTCGCTGATAGTGCTACTCCCCTCAGAGACAACAGTGGCATGATTACAGGAGCAGTATTAGTTTTTCGAGATGACACACAACGACGGCTCACCGAAGAACGCAATCTTGCAACTGAACGTGCCCAACAACTAGAAATTCAAGTGGCAGAACTCCAACGCCTGAACAAGTTGAAAGAGGATTTTCTCGCAACCACTTCTCATGAAATGCGAACGCCCTTGTCAAACATCAAAATGGCAATCTCCGCTCTAGAAAATATTCTTGAGCGGCAGGATAGCTTAAATTCAAGCACACTTTCTCCATCGGAATCTGTAGCCCGCTACTTAACTATCCTGCGTGAGCAGTGCGAACAAGAACTGAATCTAGTAGACAATTTGCTGCATATTCGAATGATTGATGCAGATGTCTATCCATTGGAATTAACTTCAATTCAACTTGAACACTGGCTACCTCACGTCGCCGAGTATTTTGAAGAAAGGGCTAAAGCTAAAGAGCAGACTTTGGAAGTTAGTATTTTGCCAAATTTACCGCCTTTACTTTCAGACTTGGCTAGCCTGACCGAAATTGTCTCAGAGTTACTCAACAATGCTTGTAAATATACTCCGCCTGAAGGACAGATTACAATGGATGTTCGGATAATCGACACCACAAAAAGTCTCATAAATGAGGATGCAGAATCTGATCTATTAGATAACCTTCAAGCCCCCTACTTTCAAATTACAATTAGTAATTCTGGGGTAATAATCCCTACAACCGAACAATCTCGCATCTTTGAGCCATTTTACCGAATTCCTCAGAGCGATCGCTGGCAACATGGCGGCACAGGCTTAGGTTTAGCATTAGTGAAGAAGTTAGTAGAATATCTCCAAGGCAAAATTGAAGTTAGTAGTTCTCAGGGCTGGGCAAGGTTCACAGTTCAACTGCCCTTAAGCCTGTGACTAAAGAGGCAGGGCGCGGGGAGGGTGGGAGGTGTGGGAGGTGTGGGAAGGGTGGGAGGTGTGGGAGGTGTGGGAGGTGTGGGAGGTGTGGGAATTTAGTCAAGTAACCAATCATCTGGATGGGTAATCATCTTGACTAACCCACTAAGGACTTGATTGTAAGGAGCGTAGAGTTCTCTTCCTTGTTCGACCGTAAGATATTGACATTTCACAGCAAACTTTAACCAAACTTGAGTTTCTGCTGCCTCCGCCTCACAATCATTCAGTTTAGCGACAAAAGCGGCTTTATATCGCCGTTTTCTCCAAGCCTCTGCCATATTTGCACAGACAGAGCGAGATAGCAAAGCGGTAGCGAGTCTTCGAGCGTCGGAGCGACGAATTTGGTCAGTTAATGAATATTTTTCTTCAACTGGGAACTTTTTAGAATATTCAAAAACTTGCATTGCTGTCTCAAATGCTAATTGATAAATGGCTAAATCCTCATGAGTTCTAAAATACTTTTTCCCTTTTTCTTCCATCTTCTTTAATTTCGACCGTTCCATTCTTCATCTTCCCACACCTCCCACACCTCCCACACTCCCCACCCTATGAGTGAGAAATTCGGGTTATCCTCTTCATTAACCGAGCTTACTGTTGGCTAAGGCTCAGGTTGCTCAATGGGAATTTCGATCGCAAACTCTGCTCCTTGCCCAACAGAAGAAGTGCAGGTAATATTTCCTCGGTGTTTTTGGACGATAATCTGATAGCTAATAGATAATCCTAGCCCACTACCTTTGCCCACAGGTTTTGTGGTAAAAAATGGGTCAAATAAACGCGATCGCAATGACTCTTCTATACCAGGACCATTATCTGCGATCGCAATTTTGATCGTATTTAAGTCTGTCACCTCTGTGTGAATCCTAATTTGGGGAGTAGGGAAGAGCCACTGCGGGTTTGAGGTTTCTCCAAGTGCAGGAACTGGTGTGTCTCCCCAATTAGAGCGACTCCCGTCAAGTGGCATTTGAGAATAACGATTAAAAGATTGATTCCCCGCTCCCCACTCCCCATTACCCCTTATTCCCAGAGGCCCCACCTTCCCCATTCCCTCTTCTATTGCATCAATAGCATTATTCAATAAATGCATAAATACTTGGTTTAGTTCACTCGCATAGCAAGTAACTAGGGGCAAGTTACCATAATCTTTCACTAAAATAATTGCGGGACGGTCTGCTGCTTCTCTGAGTCGATGTTGTAACATCACCAAAGTGTTTTCGATGTCTTCATGGATATTTACCCGCTTCATCTCTGCTTCATCATGCCGAGAAAAGTGTTGTAGCGCCACGACAATTTCCCGAATGCGATCGGAGCCTCTATACATTGCACCTATGAGGTTTTGTAGATCGTTAATCACAAAATTCAGGTCTACATCTTGGGATATTTGCTGAATTTTTGGCGTGGGTTTAGGATATTCTTGTTGATAAACTTCAATTAGATTTACTAGGTCTTGCACATATTGACCAGCATATTGGAGATTACCATAAATAAAACTGATGGGATTGTTAATTTCATGAGCCAGCCCAGCCACTAGCTGCCCCAGCGCCACCATCTTTTCGTTCTGAATCTGTTGAACTTGAGCAGATTTTAAGTTATCAAGAGCCTCTTGTAATAAAAAGTTTTTTTCTTGCAGTCTAACTTGGAGCAAACGTAAATTAATCTGATTTTCAATTCGCAACACAACCTCTGCCCCATGAAAAGGTTTGGCAATATAATCTACACCACCAACATCAAAAGCTTTTACTTTATCCACAACATCATCCAGGGCGCTGATAAAAATTACTGGGACTTCACAAGTTTTATCGTCAGCCTTCAGTTGTTGACAAACTTCATAGCCATCCATCCCTGGCATGTTGATATCCAGCAAAATCACATCTGGCAAAACCATTTGACATGCAGTTAGTGCCATTTTACCGTTTAAAGCTTTGCGAACTTCAAAACCTTGTGCAGTCAACATTGCCGATAAAAGCCTCAAATTATCTGGGGTATCATCGACCACCAAAATATTTTTTTTATGATGGTTAGTTTGATTGAAATGCATTATGTATTAAAAGCTATGCTTGTAATGATTGAGGATAGTAAATGCTTATTTAAAATTACCCTGATTTTTTTGCTCTATTTCACCAAAATACTTATATTTATAGTTTAACTCCCCCAGTGGCTAGAGAGTTTTATAAACTACCAAAGCTATTGGCCAATTATGAGCTTGACAAATCTGATAGCCTGCTTATAGCAACTTATCTAGATAGCCGACACAGATAATCTAGCCGAACGCCAACAATTAAAATTTTTCCAAATACTTAGTGGATAGCTACCATTGAGGTGATGCGGCAAGCAACTTAACAACCAATTGTTGTTCTATGGGTTCAGAAAACAGAAATCCTTGAGCAAAATTACAATTTAGACTTCTCAACTGGTCTAACTGTTCTTCTGTTTCGACACCTTCAGCGATCGCACTCATACCCATTGAATTGGCAATGCCAATCATTGCTGGTACTAACCCCATATTTTCTTTATTATCCTGCATACGTTTGACAAAAGATTTATCAATTTTGAGGGCATTTAAAGGAAAGCTGTGCAGGTAACTTAAAGAGGAATATCCTGTACCAAAGTCATCCATAATTAACTTTATATTTCGCTGTTTTAGTTGTTGAAAAATTATCTTAATTGCATTAGTATTTTCCATAATTACACTTTCTGTTATTTCTAATTCTAAATATGTAGGATTTATTTTAGTTTCATAAATAATTCTGTCAATTTGTTCTACAAAATTGGGTTGTAAAAATAACCTAGCACTCAAATTGACACTAATAGTTAGAGGTTCTGGTGTCATTGGCTGATGTTGCCAGATGCTTAGTTGATGACAAGCTGACTGTAATACCCAAGTATTGATGGCATTAATCAAACCTGTTTCTTCTGCTACAGGAATAAATTCTGTAGGAGGAACTAGACCACGAATTGGATGTTGCCAGCGCACCAAGGCTTCAAATCCAGAAATTCTACCTGTAATTAGAGAAACAATTGGCTGATAATAAACGAGGAATTCTTGCCTTTCAACAGCCCTTCGTAGGTCATTTTCTAACTCTAAAAGCTGAATAGCTTCTTGATGCATCGCTGGATTAAAAACATGATATTTGGCTCTTCCTTGAGCCTTAGCCCGATACATTGCCGTATCAGCATCCCGCAGCAAATACTCTGGACGATCGTAATCTTTATTGCCCCAACTAATGCCAATACTAGCATTCATAAAGACTTCATATCTTGATAGTTTAAAAGCAAGTGATAGCTGTTTTAGAATCCTATCGGCAACTTGGATTGCTATATTGATATCCGTAATATTTTCTAAGAGAATTCCAAATTCATCACCACCCAATCGAGCTAGAGTATCAATAGGTATGAGACACGCTTGCAGGCGACGAGCGATAGAAATCAGTAATTCATCTCCTACCAAATGACCAAGGGAATCATTGACAACTTTGAAGCGATCGCAGTCTAAAAAAAGTACTGCGAACTGATAACTAGATTCTTGTTTAGCTCGATTGAGAGCATTATCTAGTCTTCTCATAAACAGCACTCGGTTTGGTAATCCAGTCAGCGAATCATGCAGCGCTATATCTAATAGTTTACTTTGCAGTTTTTGACGGGAATTAATTTCTTTTTGAAGTTTTTGGAGAGCTTTTTCTAGCTCCTCAGTTCGCTGTGTTACCCGATGTTCCAATTCTACATTTAGTTTCAATATTTCTAATCGCGCTGACCTCAATGCCAGTTGATTTTTCACGCGCACTAAAACTTCTTGAAACTCAAAAGGTTTAGTGATGTAGTCTACACCACCTACCTTAAAGGCTTTAACTTTGTCAAAAACATCATCTAAAGCGCTAATAAAAATTACCGGAATATCGGCTGTTAGCTCCCAAGCTTTAAATGCCTGACAAATTTCATAGCCATCTACTTCTGGCATCATAATATCGAGCAAAATCAGATCCGGCAATACTGTTTGAGTTGCTGTCAGTGCCATTTGCCAGTTCAAGGCTTTACGAACGTTATACCCTTCCCTTGTCAATATTGAGGATAAAACCCGCAGGTTGTCCGCCATATCGTCAACGATCAAAATATCTTTTTTATTAGGGTCTAAATGCTCGTAATTCATTCTACGTTTGTTCTAGTCAATTCCATAATTTTCTCAAACTGGTAGTTATTTGCTAAATCCCTGAGAACTTGCGATACCTGAACATTATCTGAGGGAATTTGCTTGACTAACTCTAAAATCAATTCATCGCTACAGCTGGCTGCGGCATAGTGGATCTTTTGAAGCCACTCAGGTGACATTTGTGATAAATGACTCAGGAGTTCAGCAAAACTAACAAATATCTGTGTAGCTTGCTCGGCAACTGCTGTATTTGGGTTTTCTACTTGATTGGTATACTTTACACCCAGATGTTGGCTCAGTTTTTCCAATAATACTTCCTGTGTGAATGGCTTGCGAATAAAATCATCGCAGCCAATAGATAAAATCTTCTGGCGTTCTTCCTCAAAGGCGCTAGCAGTTAGGGCAATAACGATTGTGTGTTTATTCAAACAACCCTGCCCTGTTTCCAGGAAGTCGAAACAGGGAGCTAGGGCTTTTGGCGATCGCAAAATGGCCGCACCAGAAGCATCATGATTGTGTTCCACGACACCAGCTATTTCTGGTGTGGGAGAGGCTTTGTATATAGTTTTGAGAACTTCACAGTCATCTGAATCGGTTAACCCTCCGTTAAGATACTGGCTCCCCGATGATGTCAGTTGTTTAAATTTTGGGAACCTCCGTAATCTATTGGCTGTCCCATACCCTACTTGTTTACCTTTAATTATTCTTGTAGCTTCGTAGCCATCCATGATCGGCATTCGCATATCCATAAAAATCAAGTTTGGTTGCCAAGATTCCCAATTACTAACTGCTTCCACACCATCTGTAGCTTCCCTGACTTCAAAGCCCAGAGATGTCAGAATTTTAACTAGCAGTAGACGGCTTTCTTTGGCATCATCAACTACTAAGATGCGGTATGCTTTTTCAGTCGGCGCTAAAGATAGAATTTGAGATTTAATTTGGTTTATCGGCATTTCTCTAGGGCAAGCTAAAGCAATTTGAATATCAAAGGCAAATGTACTACCTATACCAGGAGTACTGCTGACTGTAATATCTCCCCCCATCAGTTGCACGTATTTACGGCTAATTGCTAAACCGAGTCCTGTTCCCTGTTGAGATTTTCTACCGATTTCGGTTTGCTCAAAAGCCTCAAACAGCAAGCCAATTTCTTGCGGATTAATACCGCAACCAGTGTCTTGTACCTCGAACAAGAGACGAGGGTTATAAGAAAGATTTTCCTCCCCCTGCTCCCATCTCAGCCGTAGCGTGACTCTGCCAATATCAGTAAATTTGATGGCATTCCCCAAGAGGTTGAGCAAGACTTGAAATAGTTTATTTTCATCGGTTTCTATGTATTGAGGAATGTCGTGTGCATACTCAAATACTATTTGTAAGCCCTTCGATGCAGCACGCAAATACAGCATCTCTTCTAAGTTATTCAATAGATGAATTAAGTCAAAGCTACTGCGATTTAATGTGATTCTCCCAGCTTCGATTTTAGACATTTCTAGAATGTCGTTAATTAAGTTAAGTAGATGTTCGCCAGCACGATTGATAATTGCCAAGTTTTCTTGGTGTTCGCTAGATAGCGAATAATCTCGGCTCATGACTTGGGTGAAACCAAGAATGGCGTTGAGTGGGGTACGCAGTTCGTGGCTCATGTTCGCCAGGAATTCGCTTTTGGCGAGGTTGGCGGCGGCACTTCGCGCTGCTTCCCGAACGGCTGCTTGCTGTTCTTGGGCGGCGATTTTTTGCGATTGAATTAGTTCTTCTTGGGTGGTTTGCAGTTGCTCAATCACTTGCTGGAACTCTTCAGTACGTTTTTTGACTTGAGCTTCTAAGGTGCGATTATATTCTGCTAATAAGTTTTCTGCTTGTTTGCGTTGGGTGATATCAAAAAAGGTAGCCATCGCAAAAGCCAAATTTCCTGATTCATCATAGATGGGCTTGCCCAAAACTTCAATGGGAATAATCTTGTCAAAATGGCGAACTTCCATATCATCAATCCTGGTACTTTCCCCAAGCAATGCTCTCAAAATTGGTAGGCGATCGCTGGGGTAAAGTTGATCTGTGCCGGCAAGGTAAGCTTGATATACCTCTGACAATTGTTCGCTGCTAACTTCTGCGATCGCTCCTTGACCAAGAATTTGCTGCCCAATATGATTTGTGTAATAAGGTTCACCTTCAGCATCTATGATAAATACACCTACTGGCATAGCTTCTAAAAATTGAGTTAGCCGACTCTGACTTTCAGATAGAGCTTCATTTAAAACTTGCATCTGAGCATTCTTTGCCTCCAAAACACTGAAGGATGCTTGCAGCTGCTTTGCCATAGTTTCAAATGACTTGGCTAGTTCCCCCAACTCATCGGAGCGCTGAATTTCTGGTGTTTGCTCCCATTCACCTTGAGCAATTTTCTTAGCTGATGTGTTTAATTGTAAAATCGGCTTAATTACCCAGCGAGCAGTTAAAATCCCGATTCTTGTAGCCACTAAAAAAGCAACTATGCACAGCAAAACGGTGATGCGGGTGTTCTCATTAATTTGCTTCATAAATTCGCCTTCAGGAATCACCGCCACGATTAGCCAATCTAAACCCAGTTCATCCTTCCAACTTTTTACTTGTACAAAATAACGCATTCCATCGGCGCTAAAAGTTAGCTGTTGCTTCCCCACCACAAACCCAAGACTACCAAAGCGTTTGATCAAAGACTGGGTTGTGAGCCTAATTAAAGAATTTCGACTTTCTAATGCTGTTCGACGTTTTATTTGACCATTAATGATGCTATATGGTGGTTCGGTAGAAGAAGCCACTATTAACCCAGAACGCTCTAAAATAAAGGCTTTACCCGATTGATCGGTGTTTAATTTGGTTAAAAAGTTGCTGATTTGTGACAAAATTAAATCAACACTAATCACCCCAACCAGCTTGCGGGTCTTATCGTAAACAGGATAGCTGGAAGATATAGATAAAACTTCTGGTTTATCTTCCCATTGATAAATTTGACTCCAAACGGGTTTGCCTGCCTTGACTGCATCTGTATACCACGCTTCTGTCCGAGGATCGTAATCTTTAACTTGCTGAAGCTGGCGACGATTTCCCTTCAAGTCTGAATCATAAATATAAAGTTTCCCAATACCATGCTTTTGACTAACTTCATTAATCAACAGCTTGCCATTATCTAAACGTTCAATACCGATAAATTCCCCTTTGGGGTTGGCAAAGCTGTTGTAGCCAACATTGAAAACCTGCATTTGTTTCCAAAAGTAATTTCCGGCAGTTTTAAAGTCAGAAAGGTTGAGCATACCTAGTTCAACCGCATCTAAGTTAATTTGATTTATTTGCTTCGGAGTTGTTAAATAGTTATTAAGATGCTGTTCAATGCGATCGCAGATTTCATTTTCTAATTGGCTAGCAAGCTCTCTTACCGCTTTTTGTCCGTTTTGATACGAAAGATAGCCCACAAGCCCCACCGCCCCGCAAATTTGCAATATAAAGGGGACAATCAGAACATACTTTAGGGGCATCCTGGCGTAAACTTTGCCAACTAAGCAATTAAGAGATTTGACGGACTGAAGTTTGGATAACATTGTTGTTTAATTTTTCCCCAGCATATATTTGGGGCATTTTTGCTATGCCAGCTACATTTAATACCAAAAAAATTACGGTATGTCATCACTTTGATCATGACATCTCTGAGAAAATTGAGTATAAAAAAAGCATTAAAAATTTTGTTTGGATACTTGTCTGACTGGTTAAGTTTCTCCAACCTCCAATTTTCAAATTTTGCGTAGGCATAGCCGATTTGTAACTATTACGGCTTAATTTGCTCAGTTTTATCTGACAGCGTATCAGTACATTTACTCAGAACAACTGAAATTTAACCGATAAGCTACAGTATGCCATTCTAAAATTCAGGTTGCCATTAGCACCTAATCCTAAATTTAATTTCTAATTGCTGAGGTCTTGATTTTCCAGTCTCGAAACCTCTGGACTTGCACAAAAACCTATATCTAACTACAACAATTTTAAAATTTTCATGCAAATACATAGTAATAACAAAAAAAATCCAAGAAAATTTACTTAGTGTTTTTTATTGTAAATAAATGTTAATTTTCATATAGAAGTATGTCAACTTTATCACCGATTTGTAAAATTTTTCCGGCTGAGGATATAGGCAATTGAGTATTAACACTCAATCTGTAAAAGTGATTAAAAGGCGATGAAGCAACCCAATTAGGCAGAGTTGCTTGCCTCTGGGTTGCAAATATTTTTTGAAAGCTTGGGTAAGCTTCCCCTGAGTAAGAATCGCGTGTTGGAACTATACAACGCTGGCATGGATTAACCCCAAAAAAATCTACATCTCCCACTCGAAAGGAGACTAAATCACCTTGTTCGCTAAATAGCCGATCTTCCCAAAATGCTGGTACACCATCAATCTCGATATTGGCACGCATCCGACGGCGTATTTCATCTACACTTAAACCGGGAAACCAAGAAGCTACTTCTGTCAACGTTGCTGTACTAATTACCGTTGGGCCTGGCGAGTGGGTATCGTCAGGAAAGCCCATCAGAGAGTTTTGCCTTAATGTAACAGCAAACTCAAAATAATTACTCAAAGTTGCTTCTAGGGCTTGCCGTTCGTCATCCAGATGAAAAACTTGTTGTGAGTCGCCGCCTGGGATTTGTAGCGAAATAGTTCTATTGAAAAGTGCAAATTGCGCCCTTAGTAAATGGATTTTAGCATGACGCTTGCCATTGACAAATTTATCCCGCTCGTCAAAGATGGCAAACTCGCGGTCATGCTGTAGTGCGCCACTGGCAAGAACTCCAACCTTTTCAACTTCAACACCATCCAGTGATTTTACTGGATACAGTAAAATCTTGGCTAGGTAAGGCATCATAGTAAGTTTTAGATTTTAGATTAGGGACTGCTAAATCACCAATCTAAAATTATTTTGTGATTTATCCACCTTACTAAATTCTTCTTGAGCAAAAGCATCAAGCTAAATTATCTGTTATCGGGTTGTTTGGGGATATGGTGGTACTTTATCTATTCCTCCAACATGATTTAGAGGCCAAAAACGAACTACAGCCCGGCCAATAATATTCTGGCGAGGGACAACACCCCAGCAGCGTCCATCATAACTATTGTTACGATTATCACCTAGTACTAAATATGAATCATCTGGTATAGTCTGGGGTTTTTCCAAAAAAGGTGGCTGTGGCCCTGATTGGCAAACATTAATAACTGTGCTTTGACCAGAACTGAGATAATTAGTTTCTGGAAGGGGTTTGTTATTAATATAGACCTTGCCATCTCTGAGTTGTACTTGTTCTCCAGGTAAGCCAATTACTCTTTTAATAAAAGCATCCTGGTATTGTTCTTTTTGTAACTCTTTCGTGGGTGAAAATACTACGATATCTCCACGCTGCGGGTCAGCAAATTTATATTTCAACTTATCGACAATGATTTTGTCTGCTTCCCACTGGTTTGGCGTACCATGCAGAGTGGGTTCCATTGACCCAGAAGGAATCCAGCGTGCTTCAGCAACAAAGGTACGAATTCCCAGAGCTAGAACAATACTCAATACAATTGTTCTACCTAGCTCTGCGATCCAGGAATTATCGGGTTGTTGACTAGAGTTGTTATCAGACACTTGATTTTGCATGAAATTACTTAACTGAAGGAAAGATGTAGGTAATTAACTCGCCTAGTGAGACTTTATCTGTTAATCTTAACGGGAAAATTTTAATTTCCTGGTTATGTTCGCATCTTGACTACCAATTTTAGATTATTGATAAAGGGGGTTCTTCATAGATTAAAAATAAACTTTTTTTTAACGGTCAGCAAAAAAATTAACACTCAGAGCGCGACTAAGTTTAACCTAAAAGCATAGTTATCTGTAATATATAGCTCCCTGCCTAAAAAAGTTAGCCTTATGTCATCTCCACAAATTTTACTGATCCGTCGCGCTCGCATAGTCCTACCCAATGGTGAAATGATGATTGGGGATGTGTTGACCCGCGATCGCCAAATAGTCGAAGTTGCGCCAGAAATCTCCCAAACAGCAGTAGTCACTGAAATTGACGCAGAAGGGTTAACTTTGTTGCCGGGAGTGATTGATCCGCAGGTACATTTCCGGGAACCTGGACTAGAACACAAGGAAGATTTATTCACTGCCAGTTGTGCTTGCGCTAAAGGTGGAGTCACTTCTTTTTTAGAAATGCCTAATACGCGCCCCCTAACAACGACACAGCAAGCTTTAGACGACAAGCTAGAACGGGCCTCACAAAAGTCCTTGGTTAATTATGGCTTTTTTATTGGGGCAACAGCAGAGAATCTTCCAGACTTGCTTTTGGCCAAACCCACACCGGGAATTAAGATTTTCATGGGGTCGATGCACGGTCAGTTGCTGGTTGATGGTGAAACAGCATTGGAGACGATATTTGCTAAAGGCGATCGCTTGATTGCCGTTCATGCCGAAGACCAAGCTAGAATCAACCAACGCCGCCAAGAATTTGCCAACATTCACGATCCAGCCGTTCACTCACAAATTCAAGATAATCAAGCGGCTTTGTTGGCAACCCAACTGGCATTAAAACTTTCTCAAAAATATCACCGTCGTCTGCATATTCTCCATCTGTCAACAGCCGAAGAAGCAGATTTGCTGCGTCAAGAGAAACCTAGTTGGGTGACAGCAGAGGTAACGCCACAGCATTTGGTGTTGAATACCAGTGCTTATGAAAAGATTGGTACTTTAGCACAGATGAATCCACCTTTGCGATCGCCCCACGATAACGAAGTCCTTTGGCAAGCTTTACGCGATGGCGTGATTGATTTCATCGCTACAGATCACGCACCCCACACCTTAGAAGAAAAAGCTCAAGAATACCCCAATACTCCTTCAGGAATGCCTGGGGTGGAAACTTCCCTAGCTTTGATGTTAACTGCGGCGATGGAGGGAAAGTGTACTGTTTCCCAAGTTGTCAACTGGATGTCTAAGAATGTAGCTGTGGCTTATGGTATTCCCAATAAAGGAGCGATCGCACCTGGTTATGATGCTGATTTAGTGCTTGTAGATTTAAATACATACCGTCCAGTCCGGCGCGAAGAACTTTTAACCAAATGCCATTGGAGTCCATTTGAAGGCTGGAACCTCACCGGCTGGGCTACAACTACCATTGTCGGCGGTGAGATAGTTTACGAGAAAGGTCAAGTAAATACCCAAGTGCGGGGTCAAGCTTTAACTTTCTTGTAGCAAATGTTTATTTAAGCTTATGTAGTAGACAGATATTTATACATCAAAGCCATACTTGAATAGGCAAGATTTTCATCTATCCAGAGTTAAGACTAGACCAATGCGGTTTGGTTAAAGCTAAAAGACGAAAATCTTTGTTTTTCCTTCTTTACCCTTTTAACCAAAGGGTATTGACTTATTGCTGTATCAAAAATTGCAACATGAAACTCTGAATTTATTTATAAGTGTTTGAAGTCAAATCTTCAATAACTCCCTCCTTACGGCTATAAGATTAGCTATTTAATCTTCGTTTTCCCTACTTGGTGTCCTTCTCTAAGAGGTTGTTTGAAAAGTGTTTCGCTCTGACTTTAGGCACTTTTAGATCCCCCTAAATCCCCCTTAAAAAGGGGGACTTTGATTCCGGTTCCCCCATTTTTAAGGCTAGGGGGGATCTAGAACTTTCGATACCGATAAGGAGACTTTTAAAACATTATCTAACGAGACGTTGCGCCTACCTTTATGGGAAAGCAAG
This sequence comes from Nostoc sp. ATCC 53789, assembly GCF_009873495.1. Classification (GTDB taxonomy): domain Bacteria; phylum Cyanobacteriota; class Cyanobacteriia; order Cyanobacteriales; family Nostocaceae; genus Nostoc; species Nostoc muscorum_A. The sequence goes on from NZ_CP046703.1 coordinate 3,830,523, forward strand.
CTACGCGTAGCGTAGTGTCTCGTAGTGAAGGCGGTTCGTTAAATCCTACAGCTGGATAGGAGTAAACAAAATAAAACATATATGACCTTCATCCAGGTCATGTATTTCTCAGAAACTATGCCCGAAAAGATAACCAGAGAAATAATCAAGGAGAATTGCTATGTCCTTCAAAATTTTAGCTTTAGATGGTGGCGGTATTCGGGGAGTTATTGCAGCCCGAATGCTTAAACAAGTAGAACAAGAAATTAGAAACCAGGGTAAAGGGAACTTTTTACACGAATACTTTGACCTCATTGCTGGCACTTCTACTGGTTCAATATTGACAGGAGGGATTGCTGTAGGAAAGACAAGTGATGAACTTATTAAAATGTATATAGATAAAGGTAAAGATATCTTTTCGCCGAATAGAAAAGAACTCTATAAAAATTTGCCGTCCGTCATCAAATCAATTCTTGATGTATTTTCAGCATCTAAATATTCTCATGATGGAATTATTAGTGTCCTCAAAGATGCTTATAAATACACAAGAATAAAAGATGTTGAAAAACCTATTATCTTGATTTTGGCTTACGATACGCTATATCGCAATACAACCTTTTTTACAAACTGTCATCCCGATCTAGGAGACAGATGGTACGATGACTGTTATTTATGGGAGATATGTACCGCTTCTGCCTCTGCACCTACTTTTTTTCCGCCATATAAATTAGAACCTGTAGATAAAGAAAAGTTTGGCGATTGGGAATTTCCACACATTGATGGAGGAGTTTCTGCTAACAATCCCTGTCTTGCAGCTTTGAGTTTAGTTATGAGGATCAGCCAGTCTTCAGTATCTCCAGAAATAAAGCAAAAATATAACCTAAATAATCTGCGATTGGAAGATATTTCTATCCTTTCTATTGGCACAGGTCAAACTGGTGAACCATACCAATATAAGCAAATAAGTAAATGGAAAGGCTTAGACTGGGTACAAAATCTGACTAATATCTTTATGGAACCTACATCGGAGATTGATAGCACAATTTGCCGACAAATCATGGGTGGATACGAGTCTAAACGTTACTTGCGTCTTCAGTTTGAATTAAATGAGACATTTAAACCCAAGCCAAAAGAAACTTATAAAGATCCTCGGATTGTATTACCTCCAGAAGAGCGAAAAAACCGATTTACAGGCAAAAAAGTTACTCAAGAAATAGATAATACTAGTCCAGAGATTATTCAGCAGTTAATAGATACTACCTCGGCATTTATCGATCAAGGCCTTACGTACTATACCAGGGATGACTCTGGCTTACCGATAAAAAAAGCGATCGCTTCTTTCATTAGAGAAAACTAGTGCATCCACGTAGATATATTAATCTCAACTAACATAAGATAAAACATCTCGTATTTCTACGATAGTTATGTAGAAATACGAGATGTTTTATTTAAATCTGCTAAGAGTGATAATTACAGATGTCAATAGAAGAATTTATTGGTATTTACAATTACTTAAATTAATTTTTTAATTATTATATAAATCAGTATTATTGTGTATACATTGTGACTTTAGTTTGGGTATATTGAGTATAAGGAAAAGTTAGATAACTTTTAGATAGCTTGATGTTATTTAACTTTTTTCTACTAGCTTTGACTGCTAAATAATCCAGATTTGTTCTCTTAATGAGAGTAGAGAACCAATCAGATTAAATCAAGCTGACTAGGTGCTGCAAAACTCTCATTTAACCCAACAACAGTTTACCTTTTCTTAATTCATACACTATCTAAATCAGTTTTTTAACTGATTATTGCAGTAATAAAGCTGCTGTTACAAAAATTTTTCACTTATTTTGGGTTGAGATAACAATGTTAGTGATTTACAGTGGTGAGCGTGGTAGTGGCAGATAGAAGGAGTGTGAAGTTCTCCCTCAACTATTAGCAAAAATTTTTTAGTGTTGCGATCTAAAAAAGTGAAATCTCTTGTACTTCGGTCGGGATATGAGCTTAGATAGCAGCAATGGCTTCACTAAGGGCACAATTGAATGGTATAAGTTCGACTTGACGAGTACCCCCATCCCCATAAGTCAAACTCACACTTAGATAACTATCTGGTTTGTAGGGCAATCGTTCCGCCCATTCAACTGCCACAATTCCTGGTATGACCTCAATACCTTCCCAATAACTTTCTAAATTTAGGGCTGCAACTTCTTGTGGTTCTAAGCGATATAAATCTAGGTGGTAAAGGGGGAGCCGTCCTTCTGTGTACTCATTAATCAGGGTGAAAGTGGGACTGACAATAGATTCAGCAATTCCCAAACCCTTACCAATACCTTGAACTAAGGTAGTTTTACCAGCGCCTAAATCACCTTCTAGTAAAATTACACTGCCAGCAGTCAGGGATTGACCGAGAGTAATACCTAAGTGTAGCGTCGCCTCTGTATCTGCAAGAAAAATTTTCATAACCGAGTCAAGACGTGATACTTCTCCTTTTTCCATAATGACCTCTACCGTACCACCGCAACAACACTTGTGCTAGTTTCTGCGGATTGTGACGGACAAAACCCGTTTCATCTTCATATAAAACATTAGCTGCAACAATCCTTCGCCCTAGTTGAGTTACGGCTTCTCTATCTAGGAAAACGGGATGGGAGTTTTGTTCGGCGTAGCGGATGAGTGATTGCTCTGAGGGAGATTTTTTGTGGATTAGCACAGCATCAAATAGCCGTCTTTCCCCACAAGCAGCATCAATAGCTCTAATGTGATCTGCAACAGTGTAACCTTCAGTTTCTCCCGGCTGAGTCATGATATTGCAGATATAAATACGAGGGGCATCTGTTTGAGCGATCGCATCGGCAATTTCTGGTACTAATAAATTAGGAATGAGACTTGTATAAAGACTACCTGGCCCAATAATAATGTAATCAGCTTCTTTAATTGCCTTAATCGCTGCTGGCACTGCCGGCGGATTAGCTGGAATACAGCCAATTTTGACAATTTTCCCTCCAGCTTTAGGAATGCTAGACTCGCCCTCAATGCGGCGACCATCGGTTAATTCTGCCCAGAGGCGAACATCACTGAGAGTTGCCGGTAGTACTTGTCCCCGTACCGCTAGCACCTTAGAACTGGCTGCAACCGCTTGTTCTAAATCTCCAGTAATATCACTCATTGCCGTTAAAAACAAATTGCCAAAACTGTGACCCGTTAACCCATCTCCAGCTCGAAAACGGTATTGAAACAATTCTGTTAATAACTTTTCTTCATCTGCTAGTGCAGCCAAACAATTGCGAATATCCCCTGGTGGTAACACTCCAAATTCTTGACGCAACCGCCCAGAAGATCCACCATCATCGGCAACAGTGACAATAGCAGTAATATTAGCGCTGTAGGTTTTTAGTCCCCTCAACAACGTAGAAAGACCCGTACCACCACCAATTACTACTATTTTCGGGCCTCGGTACAATCGATGATGTGCCAGCAAGACATCGATGAGTTCTTCTCCGCCTTCTGCCCTTAGTACCTTAGTAATTGAGCCGACAGTGCGAGTTTGTCCCCAAAGCACTAACAGCAATCCCCCAAGCAGCACCAAAGGCCCACTGATATAGTTGGGTAAGATGTTGGTGATTACTCCAAGGAAACCCCTAAACAACTCGATCATCCAAAAAATTGGGGTCAGCTTAACCCAAATAGCTAACCCCAAACTCGCCAGCAGTACACCCCCAATACTTATCAACAACCAACGTTTTACCGATAGTCCAGGGGATAACCATTTGAACCACTGGTTAACCCGATAGGAAGTTCGAGAACGCGACTGCTTTTGCAGGGCGTTGAGGGCTTGTCTGAGAAAACCAATTGACATACCTGATTTACAGCAGTGCTACAAACAATAATTAACAGAAAATGTACACCACTTGGTTTTTAACACTAGGCGTGAAACTATTATATTTGTCAATTCCATTAGACTAAGAGCGAGTGGTCAAGATTGCCAGTATTCCTAGTTAAACAATACCCTGGTTTAGTAAAAGTGAATTGAATGGAAAAACGAATTTTAGGATTAGATCCAGGACTGGCAACTTTAGGGTTTGGGGTAATTACCTGCACCCAAATTGCCAACAAGGTGCCAGAAACTACAGTCAATATGCTGGATTTCGGGGTAATTAAAACGTCAGCAGATGTAGAAATGGGACTGAGGCTATGTACCTTGTTTGATGATTTACACACCGTGATGGAGGAATTTCAACCAGATTTGGTTGCGATCGAGAAACTATTCTTCTATCGGATGTCAAGTACAATTTTGGTTGCACAGGCGCGGGGTGTATTAATTTTGGTGTTGGGCCAACGTCGTCTTCCTTATGTAGAGTTTACTCCGGCTCAAATTAAGCAAGCTTTAACGGGATATGGCAATGCAGATAAGTTAGATGTGCAAGAGGCGGTAGCGCGGGAGTTAGATTTAGATGAAATTCCCAAGCCAGATGATGCTGCTGATGCTTTGGCGGTGGCTTTGACGGCTTCGTATCAGTTGTAAGTGTGTACGCAAACAATAAACTTTTTTACTAACTCGTCAAGTCCTTTACAAATATGTTTTACTCTGAAGGAAAACCCTGTTCAGCTCTACTTATTGCTGCTTATCATGGACATAAAGATATTGTAGAATTATTGGTTGCTGCTGGTGCTAGCGTTCATGTTGTAGATGGTTCGGGTGAAACACCCTTACACAAGGCATCTTCCGAGGGACATAGGGATGTAGTCGAACTTCTGATTACTAATGGAGCGCAGATCGATGCTGAAGCAAAAGATGGCTGCACTTCTTTATACCTAGCTGCTTGGAATCAGCATAAGGAGATTGCTCAATTTCTGTTAGATTGTGGTGCGGTTATGCAGCCAGAGATCGCGGTAATGCTTGGAGATGTTGAACTAGTCAAGCACTATCTCGATTCGGGTTTAGATGTCAATTCTTCCCTTGTAAAAGGATTAAACAAAGAGGAGTCATGGTTAATTGCAGCTATCATGGGTAGAAATAAAAATCTTATTGAACTTCTCCTAAACTGTGGAGCAAACGTTAATCAGAAGATGAAATCTAAAAACGTTTCCCCACTACATCGTGCATCTGCTACAGGTTGCCTAGATATTTGTAAGCTTCTAATAGCTCATGGTGCAGATGTTAACGCTCTTGGTGAACATGGTAAGACTCCTCTACATTTGGCAACCCAGCTTGGACATCAAAATATCACAGAACTTTTGTTGGACTGTGGGGCTAATGTTAATGCCCTAGATGGATCAAAAAGTAGTCCACTCTTTGAAGCTGCCCGACATTACGATCTAAGTCTAGTGCAGTCTCTTTTAGATCGCGGTGCAGAAGTTAATGTAATAGACGATCAAAGTTGGACACCTCTGTTGCGTGCTTTTCAGCAGTCAGGTAATGATGAAATTATCAGAGTTCTTGTTATGTATGGTGCTGATGTTAATGTTCGAGCTTTGAGGGGAGAAAGTCCGCTTCATATAGCTGTTGCTCAGAGGAACAAAGATATGGTTGAGTTACTGTTAGCTCATGGTGCACGAGAAGGTTTAGAGTGAGATAAGTTAAGTGGGTAAGAATAAATCAAACTATGTAAATCAATTAAATTGTTTTATATTAAAGGTTAAAGGCATCAGCTCTCAATACAAACCTTTACACGGTATAACATCTCGCCAGCCTTCGGTACAAGTAAGATACCTTCATCCTCACGGTTAGCCCATTCTGTGGGTCTAATGGTAGCTGGATCGCGATAGTTTAAATTATGAGCAGCACAGCGTTCAGCAGAAATACCAGTGGCTAAAGTGACGCGAATCCGCGCTTGTTCCCCTTCTATAAAATCAAATGTACCCATACCTTTTAAGTGAGTGCTATGAGCCAGCACTCCACCGGGATAGGCTTGAAATTTATCCCACTGCTTGAGGAAATAATCGCGTACATGGTAGCCAATTTGAGACAGAATTTCACTGTGTGTGTAGCTAAACTCAGTAATGTGAGGGGCATATATAATTACTTCGCCTCCGTCAGCCACTACTGGCTCTAGCTTGTACATTCCTTTTGCGGCCGTCCAAATGTCATCATACATTTCGGGCATTACTGAAAGCACTTGTTTAAAAGGCTGATTTACATAAGTAATATGCAGTTTGTCGGATAATTTTGCGGCGGCTTCCCAGGCTGACTCTGGTTTATCTATGTAAAGTCCTGCTAGCTGATTTGTTTTGGGTGCAACCACCATCGCCAAGCAAAGTTTCGGTGTAGAAATTAGGTTAGCGGCTCGGTTAATCAAGCGCCGAACTGGTGTTATTCCCGATGTACCAATGATTTCGTAACTGGTTATTAAAGCACCTAACCAATGGGATATATCAATTACTTCCTGACCACCAATGCCAGGAAAAAAATATTTATTTCCACCAGAAAAACCGACAACTTCGTGGGGAAAGACAGGGCCGCAAATCATTATTAGATCGTACTGTGTTACAAGCTTGTTAACCCTGACTTCAACGGACTGATGTAGCATTCCCCGGCTAATTTCTGCTATCTCATCTGCCGAAATTACTCCACAGGAAATAAAGGTATCTGGCTCATTCCACAGGTGGTTAAATATGCGAACTTCTTTAAAGGTTGTCTCTCGCTCTTTTGGTGTCACCCCCACTAGGTGATTAATCTGTTCTTCACTCATAGGATTATGTGTACCCAGAGCGATCAAAAAATCTAGAGCCGGAACTCTTTTACCCAACTCCTGATGCAGCAATCGAAACATTTGCGGTATGGGAGCAGTGCGGGTACTATCTGGAATTAATACTAAGATACGCTGTCCATCTAATTGACGATCTGCCAAAGCTTGATGAACTAGCCCAGAAATTTGCTCGTCGGAAAGTGTTCCGTTAGTTACAGCTAGTGAATACATAATTAAACTCCACTGTAGATACTAAATCCACCATCTACCGGCACGACTACCCCATTTACAAAACTAGAACCAGAACTGCATAACCAAATCAAGGTACTGAGTAATTCGTCCGGTTTTCCGAAGCGTCCGGCGGGGGTATGCTCGATGATTTTCTGCCCGCGCACGGTCAAACTGCCATCTGGATTTAGGAGTAAATCTCGATTTTGTTCTCCAATAAAGAAACCTGGGGCGATCGCATTTACTCGCATTCCATCCCCATACTTCTGGGCAAGTTCGACGGCTAACCAACGAGTAAAGTTATCTATCCCGGCTTTAGCGGCTGAGTAGCCAACCACTCGACTAATCACTCGGATAGCTGACATAGAAGAAATATTGACAATACAACCGTGGGGCTGTTTTTTTTCAACCATTGCTTGACCAAAAACTTGGCTGGGGAGTAGAGTACCGAGTAAGTTTAGGCTAACTACTTCCTCAAAGGCTGCGTGTGGCATATCAAAAATAGTCGCATCAGGGGTAATTGTGGCAGCCGGAATATTACCGCCAGCCGAGTTTACCAAGATGTCTATTTGACCCCAACGCTGTATGATTTTATCTCTGGCTATTTCTAATTGGGAGCGATCGCTAATATCTGCCAGTACAGCTATGCTTTCTCCACCGTTAGCAGTAATATCAGCTACTACCGCACTTGCCCGTGCTTCATTGCGGCCTAGAACGACTACTCGCGCTCCAGCAAGGGCTAAACCTCGCGCCATAGCTCCACCAAGTACGCCAGAACCGCCTGTGACTACTGCTACCTGCTCTTTTAGGCTAAAAAGTTTATTCAAAATTAAGTCTGGCATTAATTGATTGTCCTGGTTATTTCAATTGGGAGTTAAAAAAATTTAATATTTAAACGCAAAGGAGCGCAGAGGTAAGCGCAAAGGTACGCAGAGGGAAAAGAGAGATTTTAGGAGTGATTTTGGAGAATTGTATTAGTCCAGTTTGTAAGCACTTTTAGCAAGGTCGTAAGCTAAGGCGCGGGCTATATCATACCCTTCCTCTTCGTCAACTAATCCCCGTGTTACTAATCCAGCTAACCAATTACAAGCTACCCGCCGCCAAACATTATGACGGGCTGGAATAGAAACGAAAGCGCGAGTATCATCGTTAAACCCAGCAGTATTGTAAATTCCGGCTGTTTCCATTACCTGATTGAAGTAGCGTTCCATGCCATTTACGCTGTCGTGAAACCACCAAGGCGGCCCGAGCAAAATAGTAGGATAATGACCAGCTAAAGGAGCCATCTCTCGGCTGTAAGTGCTTTCATCCATACCAAAAATAATTAAACGGAAGCGCTGATCGTTCCCATAAGCTGACAATAATGGGTGTAGATTTCGAGTCCATTCTATATTTAGCGGAATATCAGCACCTTTATCAGATCCAAATCTCTCAAACAGAGCCGGGTTATGGTTACGCATAACACCACAATGCATTTGCATCACCAAACCATCTTCTACACTCATCCGAGCCATTTCCATGAATATATGACCGGTAAACTGCTCCACATCTCCTGGATTCAGTTTGCCGATTAATGCTCTAGCAAAGATAGCTTCTGCTTCTTGGTCGGAAAGACGTGTGGTATAAGGTGTAGCTGCACCTTGATCGGTAGCTGTTGCACCCATTTTTTTAAAGAAAGTGCGACGTTCTTCTAGAGCTTGTACAAAAGTAGCGTAACTGCTAATTTCTCTACCGATACTGCTTTCCAATTTGGTCAGATTTTCCCGCCAACCAGGAGCATCTAGGTTAACTACTGCATCTGGTCGAAAAGTCGGTCTAATTTGAGTGAAACCTTCTTCGTGGAGCGATCGCAGATTCTCTAGGTTATCACTGGCTGCATCGGTAGTACAAAGCACTTCGATGTTAAAGCGTTTGAATAAAGCACGAGGGGAAAACTCAAGTAAGGCTAATAAACCTTCCAGATAATCATAGATACGTCCAGCATTGCGAGAATTTAATGGTTCATCCACCCCAAAGACATTAGTTAGTTCGTCTTTGAGCCACAACCCTGATGGAGTACCTTGGAATAAATAAAAATGTTCGGCGAACAATTGCCAGATTTTCCGGTGGTCGGTTTCTGCTGGTGCATCATGAGCAGGTATACCTAAAGCTTCCAGAGGAACGCCCCGACTATAAAGCATCCGTAAAATGTAGTGGTCAGGGATAATAAATAATTCAGTTGGTGAACCAAAACGGGCTGCTGGATTAGCTAACAGGGCTGGATCTACGTGCCCGTGTGGGCAGACCAAAGGTAATGCAGATATGCTGTCAAAGAATTGATGGGCTAGTCGTCTTTGAACTGGTTCTGGAGAAAAACAGCGATCGTGAGATAAAACCGGTTTTTTGGTTAACATATTTTTTGTTTGGTCAAAATTTTTAGTTTTACTGAGTGTTAATAAGGATTTGTCTTACGCAGAGTTGTCCATTTTGAAACATTTTCTCTTGTAGGTTTAGTCTAATTACACAAAAACTACAGTTTTCAAGATAGACACGATTTCAAATTACTTTATTAATCTTGCACTACTACCACGCTCTACTAGAAAAGGAGATAAAACGCGGTTTTCCACAGTTTTTTCTTCTAATAAATCAAGTAACATTTGCATGGCATAGCCACCAATTTCTAACATCGGCTGGCTGACTGTTGTAAGTGTCGGTGTAACATAACTACCTAAAGCAATACCATCAAATCCAACCAGGCTTAAATTTCGTGGTACTAAAATACCTAGTTCTTGGCAAGCTAAAAGAGCGCCAACTGCCACCATATCGTTGTAACAAAAGATGCCTGTTACCTCAGCAGTCAAAAGTTTAGATAGCATGTTTTGTCCAGTGGCGACATCGCTGATTCTGGTATCATATTCATCACTAATTGCAACCCAATCAGGATTTTGTGGTAGACCAGCTTCAGCAAGAGCCATTTGATATCCTTCTAGGCGCTGGCGGTTTGACCTGCTGCGATCGCTTACACCCAAATAACCAATGCTGGTGTGTCCCAAACTTATTAAATGCTCTGTGGCTAATCTCGCACCTAAGCGATCGTCTATTGCCACTGAGTGAAATATTTCCGATTGATCTTCGGTCTGGCTGTTAATTAAAACTGTTGGTACAGCAATTTGGGTTAGCTGCTTTACATGCTGTTTACTAATTCGTGAGTCGGCTATTAAGATTCCGTCTACTCTCCGGCGATGAAAGGTATCAATAGCTGCCATTTCCTGCTCAAAATCTCGGTGTGAAGCACTTAACAAAACACTCAATCCGGCTGGTCTGGCTATCTGTTCAATGCCGTCTACTACTTCAGCAAAAAAGGGATCTGCAATGGAAGTTACTACTACACCAATGGTATTAGTACGTTTATTTTGCAAACTTTGAGCTATAGCATTTGGCACATAGTTCATCTCCTGCGCCAGCTGCTTAATTTCTTCTCGCACTTTTGGGCTAATGAGAGCATTATCTCGCAAAGCACGTGAAACTGTGGAATGAGAAACACCTGCTCTCCGAGCGATATCTTCAATTGAAATTCTTCGTTTATTCATTTTTTAGTTTAGATTTTAAAATAATGCACACGTGTGCATTTGTATGTATTATAGAAAATAATGGTTATTTGTCAAGAGATTTTAATACAACTCATATTTTGCATACAAAAATTCAATAGTCTTACTTCCTGCCTCCTGTCCCTTACCTCAATAACTTAACTTTTCTTCAAAAAATATGATTATTATCGTCATGGGTGTATCTGGTTCTGGTAAAACCACTATAGGAAAACTGCTAGCAGACTCTTTAGGCTGGGAGTTTAGTGATGCTGATAGTTTCCACTCACCAGAGAATGTTGAGAAAATGCGGCGCGGTATCCCGTTGACTGAAGCTGACAGGATGCCTTGGTTGCAAGATTTGCAAGCAGCCATCAAACATTGGCTGCAAGAAAATAAAAATGTCGTGCTGGCGTGTTCGGCTTTAAAAGACAGCTATCGGCAATTTTTGGTATCGGATAGCGTTCGCACTAAGTTAGTTTACCTCAAAGGCTCTTATGAGTTGATTCAAATACGGTTAAAAGAACGTAGCAATCATTACATGAGCGAAAAACTTCTCAATAGCCAGTTTGATACTCTCGAAGAACCATTAGATACGATATCTATGGATGTTGCACAACCACCCCAGATCATTGTCCAGAATATTAGAACGGCTTTGAGACTTTAGCTGATTGGTTAAAACCGTAAGGTTAAGATTAATCACGTCTCTACGAAAACACGAACTTTTGGCAACTAAATACGTCGGATGTAAGTCTAAAGAAGTTTTAAAAGCAACCACATAACTGTAGTGGTAGGAGAAAACTAGTGTTTCTAAGATTAGCGCAACAACATCAAGAATTCGTTCAAGACTTGGTAATGAACCTACAAGCCTTGACAATTATTCTTGAGCGGCGTGGGTATTCTGCCTCATGTTATACGTGCGGCGACCAAATGAAGAGTGCTTCATTTATGGTTAGCCTACGAGAAAAGCATCTGATTCGTTTTGTAGTGTCTGATTACGGAATTACTTGGATGGAATTATGGGACGATCGCGAATTAATGAAGTTGGAGGGTGCAGAAGCAATAAAACAATTGCAAGAGTTGGCTAATATTATCAAGTATTCGCACACCATACAATTGACAACTTAACACTCCTCTAGGTAAAACCGACAAAAAACTTAATATAGATTTTACACAGGTGTGTATAAAGCTATTTATTCAAAAATCTATCCAACAGATGAATTATCTATTAGTATAAACTTATTCCTACACAGATCGCATAAGTACTTGATTTTAAGTCTGCGCTCTAAATTTCGTGTACTTTATCAATACTTTTGTCTAATCCCGATTGGATTGTAAAAAACGCTTGACGAAGTGTGTTGTACACAGTTTTGCAGATGGAAAAGAAACTTAACACACGTCTCTGCACACGTGTGCAAAAATAAATCAATTACAGCTTTTGCACACCTGTGCATAAATGGATTCCCAAAGTCCGATTTAGAAAATCAATACCGACAAGTAACAAGATATGTCTCCAATACTTGTCGGAAAAGGGGAAAAGGGGAAAAGGGGAAAGGGGAAGGGGAAAGAAAAAACCTTTATCCTTTAACCTTTTCCCCAAGCCCAATTCCGAGTTAAAAATCCTTAACCGAGCAGTATTGGATATGTCTCAGATTTTAAAGAATTCCATCGAACAAGCTCAAAACAACCCCTTACATTCGCTAGAAGAGTGGGAAGAAGACTTACTCAATCGCTATCCCAATCCAGACAGCATAGTTAAAGAAGGTAAAACCACCGAAGAGTATAGGAATTACCAAACGCCTACTAGAGATACGGTGAAAGAATTTTATCGGTTAAATCATATTAATCAGACATATAATTTTGTACTTGAGAAAGAAAAGAATTTTCTCAAGTTTGATAAGAAAGAAATGTCTGTTTGGAATGCGGTTGAATTTTTGAATCAATTAGTAGATGATTCAGATCCTGATACAGATATGGATCAGCTACAGCATTTATTGCAAACATCAGAAGCCATTCGCGCTGATGGTCATCCTGATTGGATGGTACTTACTGGCTTCTTTCACGATCTGGGGAAGGTGCTTTGTCTATTTGGTGAGCCTCAATGGGCTACTGTAGGTGATACTTATCCAGTGGGTTGTGCATTTTCTGATAAAATTGTTTTCTCGGAATTTTTCAAAGACAACCCTGATTACAATAATCCCAATTACAACACTAAATATGGTATTTATGAGCCGAATTGTGGATTGAGTAATGTACATATTTCATGGGGGCATGATGAGTATTTATATCAAATAATGAAAAACTATTTGCCTGAATCGGCGTTGTATATGCTTCGCTATCACTCATTTTATCCTCAACACCGCGAAAACGCATATAACCATTTGATGGATAATCACGATCGAGAAATGTTTAAATGGGTGAATTTATTCAATCCTTATGATTTGTATTCAAAAAACCCTACTCCTCCCGATTGGCAAAACTTAAGACCATACTATGAGGATTTAGTGGCTAAATATCTACCCACGACGTTAAAGTTTTAAACTGCTGACACTCAATTACTAGCTATTGCTGTGCGCTAAAAAATCTCAATTTTTATAGGAGATGCTAGGAGCAGTTAATCAATTTCAGGTTTGGGATTTTAGATTAACCTATATCTATAGATTGGTGCTGAAAACTAGTTTGAAGCTTAGAATTTGAAATCTTTCAACTGCATTATCTAAAATCTAAAACTGTTTATCCTCCGAGCTGAATTATGATATTTCAATCTGAAAATGTTAAGTTTTTTGAATTTACTTAATCTTAAAAATACTTAACATTTTCCAGCAATAGAATTCCAAGAATTTTAACTAAAGATAGATTAAAAATCTTTCTTTGTTTTGTAACATTTAATAACTAAAACTCATTTTGGTACTAAGGAAGGATAAACTCATAAAAAGACAAGCAGACGTTTTCAAGTCGAATAATATCCTTTTCTAAAAATTTTGCGGAAAAGGTAGTTTCAATCCAGGCACATTAAAAAAGCATTTTCACCAAAAAATAGTGTGATTTCATGACGTTATGTAATCGTCATAAGTTTGCTTTAAAAATAAAATTTTTTAGTGAATTGGAATGAATAGCAGCAACTCAAATCACATCAGTTTGCAAGATATTAAATAAGAGTTGAAAATGCCAAATCCTGTAGAAATATTAGGTAATGTCTGATTATTTTAGACATATTTAATATTCTGCCGACCTTGATCAAATTTAAATTCGTTGTTAAAAATAAGACAAAGATGAAGACAATTGCGCTCATAGTTGGCATATTAGGTTTCACTTTTGTGAGCTGCACAAATAGCGCTCCAAATGATAACTCTGCTGCTAATGTTACTAATACTGCTACCAACACTAGTTTAGAGACTAAAGTTAATAGTCCAAATAGAAAATTGCAAACAATTGGTGTTGCCTTGGGTGACTTGGGAAACCCTTTCTATAATGCAGTGCAGAAGGGTGCAGAGACAGAAGCTAAGAGAATTGGCGGTAATATTAGAGTGAATGCGGTTTCTAGTGGTTTTGATTTGAACCAACAAAGCAACCAAATCGAAAATTTTACTGCTGCAAATACTGATTTAATTATCCTCAGCGCTGTTGATAAAAAAGGAGTTAAACCGGTAATTGACCAAGCAAGGCTGGCAGGTAAGGTTGTCATTGCAGTAGATTCAGCCGTTGATGCAGACGTAGATGCAATGATTAGCTCCAACAATACGCAAGCTGGTGAGATTGCTTGTCAATATATTGCCGATCGCATCAAAGGTCAAGGTAGTGTAGTCATCCTCAACGGTACGCCGATGGATTCAATCAATCAGCGAGTCAGTGGTTGTGAAAAGTCATTATCCAAATATCCTGATATCAAACTCATCTCTAAAGACCAAAACGCCGAAGGGACAAGGGATGGAGGTTTGAGAGTAATGAGTGATTTACTTACAACCTTTCCCAAAATAGATGCCGTTTTTGCCACGAACGATCAAAGCGGTGTGGGTGCAGACTTAGCCGCAAGACAAGCAAAACGCAAAGAATTTTTTATTGTTGGGGTTGACGGTTCGCCAGATGCAACCAAAGCAATGGAAGACAAAGATGGTGTATTTGCTGCAACTGCGGCGCAAAATCCCGCAGGGATGGCTGAAAAAGCGGTTCAGATTGGCAACGATATCATCCAGGGTAACAAACCTGAGTCACCTGACATTCTGATTCCAGTCAACTTGGTTACTAGAGATAACCTCAGCAGCTACAAAGGCTGGTAAGTAAGAAAAATTTAATTAACTTTAGGAAATAGATAAATATGAAAAGGATTGCGATCGCAGCTAGCATACTAGGTATCATCAGTGGTGGGGTTGTCGGCTGTACAAATGCTTCTCCCGATAACAACAGTGCTACTAACCCTGAGACAAAACCTGCTACAAATACTAGTGCCGAGACTAAAACTGCCACTGGGAATTCCAAATTACGATCAGTTGCCTTCACCGTTGGCGATTTAAGTAACCCTTTCTTTGTCCTCATGGGACAAGCAACTGAGGCAGAAGCCAAGAAAATTGGCGGTAAAGATGTCAATGTAACTGTAGTTTCCAGCGCTTACGATCTGAATCAACAATCCAATCAAATTGAAAATTTCACTGCTTCCAATACTGACATTATTATCGTCAATGCTGCTGATAAAAGTGGCATTAAACCAGCAATTGAAAAAGCGAAACAAGCTGGTAGAATTGTCATTGCGGTAGATACTGGTGCTGAAGGAGGCGTGGATGCCACCATCACTACTAATAATGTTCAAGCTGGAGAAGTTAGTTGTAAATATATTGCCGATCGCCTCAAAGGTAAAGGCAATGTAGTAATAGTTAATGGCCCGCCAGTAGACTCGGTGATTCAGCGAGTTAGTGGCTGCGAGAATGTACTGTCTAAATATCCCGATATCAAAATCCTCTCCAAAAACCAGAATGCAGAAGGGAGTCGGGATGGAGGACTAAGAGTTATGACTGATTTGCTGACAACCTTCCCGAAAATTGATGCGGTTTTTGCCATCAACGATCCGAGTGGAGTTGGTGCAGAACTAGCAGCAAACCAAGCACAACGTAAAGATTTCTTTATTGTCGGGGTTGATGGTGCGCCAGAAGCAATCACTGCGATCGCAGCTAAAGATAGTATATATGCTGCTACCGCTACTCAAAATCCGCGAGGGATGGCTGAAAAAGCAGTTCAGGTTGGAAACGACATTTTAAATGGGAAAAAACCTACTAATCCCACCATTTTGATTCCAGTTAAGCTGATCACAAAAGATAATGTCAGCACAGAAAAAGGCTGGAAATAATAACAATTGTAAATTCGCAATTAAGAGTTATGTCTAAGCTGAATTGAGTCTTTTGATACATTGACATAGTTTTTGCACATACCCATGATGTATATATGTGCATTTGTAGAAAGTTCTGAATATTGCCTTTCAATATTCAGAACTTTCCAAAATAGCAATCGCTTTTTAAAACATGATTTTGTGATAATTTTAATTTCACATCAGCGATGAATTTATAACTTTCAATTGCGAATTTTAAATTCTTTTTACAGGAGATGTTCATGACAACAAATATTGAAACCTCATTTCCTGATGCACCAACCACCACCCCTGTATTAGAAATGCAAGGGATTACCAAACGATTTCATGGTGTATCTGCGCTCCAAAATGTTAATCTCACGATTTATCCAGGAGAAGTTCACGCCCTCATGGGTGAAAACGGAGCAGGCAAAAGCACATTGATGAAAATCCTGGCAGGCGCTTACATTGCCGATGAAGGAGAAATTCGCATCAATGGTCAACCCCTGAAAATTACCGATCCGGCAACAGCACGTAAGGCGGGAATTAATCTTATTTATCAAGAATTGAACGTTGCGCCTAATTTAACCGTTACCGAAAATATGTTTATGGGTAGCGAGTTGCGGCGAGGTCAATTTTTAGACCGCAAAGCGATGCAACTGGAAGCAGAGCAAGTGTTAGATAGCTTGGGAGCGAATTTTACCGCCCAGACTATAGTTGGTACTTTATCCATCGCAGAACAGCAACAAGTCGAAATTGCCAGGGCGCTGAAAGATAAAAGCCGCGTTTTGGTGATGGATGAGCCAACAGCAGCCCTATCTGACCGCGAGAGCGACCATTTATTCGAAGTAATTCGCAAACTACGGAGTGATGGCATTGCGATTATTTACATCAGTCATCGTATGGAAGAAATCTATGCTTTAGCTGACCGGATTAGCGTACTGCGCGATGGTCAATATATTGGTAGTCTCACACGCAGCGAAATTTCTCCACAGCGATTGGTGCGGATGATGGTTGGTCGCTCCATGCAAGACTTTTACGAACATCAACGGCAAATGAATCCTGGGCCGGTGGTGCTAGAAGTCAGAAATATGAGCGATGCTCGCAAGAAGATTGAGCCGGCTAGCTTTGAACTTCATGCAGGGGAAATTCTCGGTTTAGCGGGGTTAGTTGGTGCAGGACGCACAGAACTATCGCGGCTGATTTTTGGTGCTGACCGCAAAGCCAGTGGTGAAGTATTTTTAAATGGCAAAAAACTAGAAATTAATACGCCCAGTGATGCGATCGCTGCGGGAATTGGCTACGTCCCAGAAGACCGCAAAGACCAAGGTTTATTTCTAGAGATGAGCGCCCGCAAGAATATTGCTATCAACACACTCAAGCAGGATGCAAGGGGTGGAATTGTTAACTGGCCTTCAGTGAATCGGTTGTCAACAGAGGCAGTAGAAAACTTTAATATTCGTCTAGCCAATTTGGAAATTAGAGCGTTGGATCTTTCTGGTGGAAATCAACAAAAGCTACTGCTAGCGCGTTGGTTAGCCATTAAACCGAGAGTACTGATGTTAGATGAGCCGACACGCGGCGTAGATATCGGTGCTAAAAGCGAAATTTACCGAATTATGAGCGAATTGGCAGCACAAGGTGTTGCTATTTTAATGGTTTCCAGCGAACTATCAGAGATTGTCGGTATGAGCGATCGCGTCTTGGTGATGCGAGAGGGACAACTGGTAGGTGAACTGGACGGCAGCCTTGGCAAAGAAATCACCCAAGAAAAGATTATGCACTACGCAACTGGAGCATCGGAGGTATCAGCATTATGAGTCAGACAGTCAGACCGCCTATCAATAAATCAGCCAACAATCCCGCAGCTCGCAACCGGAAATCAATCAGCACTCTGCTGGAAGTTGCGGGTATTCTGCCAATTCTAGTAATTATCTGCATCTTATTTGCATTTCTTTCTCCCAACTTTCTCACCGGCGGTAATATCGTCAATATCTTGCGTCAGGCATCAATCAATATTGTGCTGGCGACAGGAATGACCTTTGTAATTCTCACCGGTGGTATTGACCTATCAGTTGGGTCAATATTGGCCGTTTCTGCCGTAGTTGGACTGCTGGTATCGCTACTGCCAGCTTTAAGTTGGGCGGCTGTACCTGCTGCATTGCTGGCAGGATTGCTTTTAGGCTTAGTCAACGGCGCTCTCATTACCTTCTTAGATGTGCCACCTTTTATTGTGACGTTGGGTTCACTTACAGCCTTGCGGGGTGTGGCATTTTTGATTGCCAAAGGGACAACGCTGATTAACCGGGACATCAATTTTGCTTGGGTGGGTAATAGTTACGTCGGGCCTCTGCCGTGGTTAGTAATCATTGCACTACTGACTGTAATCGCTAGCTGGTTTGTGCTGCGGCAAACAGTTTTAGGAGTGCAGATATATGCCGTAGGTGGTAACGAACGGGCAGCCAGATTAACTGGGATTAAAGTTAATCGTGTCTTGCTATTTGTCTATGGTATTAGCGGATTACTGGCAGGTTTAGGAGGAGTCATGAGCGCCAGCCGTCTATATAGTGCCAGTGGCATATTGGGTCAAGGTTACGAATTAGATGCGATCGCTGCTGTTATTCTAGGTGGAACCAGCTTCACAGGTGGTATTGGTACCATTGGCGGCACACTTCTCGGTGCATTAATTATTGCTATTCTCAACAACGGTTTAACTCTGTTGAACCTATCTTACTTCTGGCAACTAGTCGTCAAAGGACTAGTAATTATTTTGGCAGTCATGATTGACCGACTCCGCAGACGTTCTAGACGTTGAAAAAGAGGCAAGGGAGCAGGGGAGGCAGGAGAAGCATAACTATTGGTTATTAAGTAATTCCCCATACTTCGACTTCGACTGCGCTCAGTACAAGTTCCCCATTCCCAATTCCCAATTCCCAATATATAAACTATGACATCTACTACTACTCGTCGTAAATCCAGCACATTTTATGTGATTTTGATTGCTGGTGCTGCTGCCCTCGGCGGTTTTCTATTCGGTTTTGACACTGCTGTAATCAACGGTGCGGTTGGCGCTCTTGCCAAAGCCTTTAACGCCAACAGTGTGTTAACGGGTCTTGCCGTGTCCCTAGCATTGTTAGGGTCTGCGTTAGGAGCTTTCTATGCAGGGAAAATCGCAGACCGATATGGTCGAGTCAAAGCAATGGTAGCAGCTTCGGTGTTGTTTACCATCAGTGCTATTGGCTCTGGGATTGCCTTTGGAATCTGGGATTTCATCTTTTGGCGGGTATTGGGTGGCATTGCAGTTGGTGTTGCTAGTGTCATCGCGCCAGCTTATATCGCCGAATGTTCTCCCAGCCATTTGCGAGGAAGATTAGGATCTCTGCAACAATTAGCGATCGTAGTTGGAATTTTCATTGCACTGCTATGCGACTACTTTATTGCTGTATCAGCAGGTTCAGCCGAGTCGCCGTTTTTGTTTGGTATAGCCGCTTGGCGCTGGATGTTTTGGACAGAAATTCCTCCCGCCGTGCTGTATGGAATGTCTGCTTTGATGATTCCCGAATCTCCCCGGTACTTAGTTGCTCAAGGACGAGAGCCAGAAGCTGCTAACGTTCTGACTAAGATTTTGGGGGGTGATGTGCTGGCAAAAATCGAAGAAATTCGGCAGACAGTGCTTCGAGAACGCGAACCGAGATTTTCTGATCTCTTAAGCAGAAATGGTGGACTCCTTCGCATTGTTTGGATAGGAATCGGCTTATCTGTATTCCAGCAATTCGTTGGGATTAATGTAATCTTCTACTACAGCAGCGTTTTGTGGCGTGCTGTCGGATTTTCCGAACAAAGTTCCCTAACAATCACGGTGATTACAGGAGCCGTCAACATTATTACAACACTGATTGCGATCGCCTTTGTGGATAAATTTGGTCGCAAGCCCTTGCTGATAATAGGTTCAATTGGCATGACCTTGACCTTGGGGACGATGGCTTATGTTTTTGGCAATGCTCCCCTAGATGCTGCTGGAAACCCTGCCCTCACCGGAAGCGCCGGGACTGTGGCTCTTATCGCAGCTAACCTCTACGTCTTTTGCTTCGGTTTCTCCTGGGGGCCAGTGGTTTGGGTGCTATTGGGAGAAATGTTTAATAACAAGATTCGAGCGGCTGCACTTTCAGTTGCTGCTGCAATTCAATGGGTCGCGAATTTCCTTATTTCCACAACATTTCCTCCCATACTCCAATATTTCGGTCTAGGTTCTGCCTATGGACTTTATACAATTGCGGCGGCTACCTCATTCTTTTTCATTCTCTTTTTTATTAAAGAAACCAAAGGAATTGAGTTGGAAGATATGTAATTCGCATCTACCTAATGCCTCTACTGCCTAATTTGTAATTCTGAACTCAATCATTCGTAAAAAACTTTATTTTCGACTTTTCAAATCAAATTCAGTAGCATCTGAATGATTAAAGAACCGCAGAGACGCTGAGGGCGCTGAGAAGAGGAAAGAAGAATAATTCCGATACAAATGGATTTGGTATCAAATCAAAAAAGATTGCTGTAAATTTTGTGGGGTGGGCATCTTGCCCGCCCTGATGCTGCAAACTTTCTCTGGAACATCTAACAACAACTAAATACAAGCTTTCGCTTCAGTCAATCAGTAAAAAGATGGAAACTCTCAATACGGCTCTTTGTTCTTATGGTTTGTCTGGTAGGGTATTTCATGCGCCGTTCATTGATTTGCATCCCGGTTTTCAATTAGCAGGCTCTTGGGAAAGAAGCAAAAAGCTGATACAGGAAGATTATCCGAAACTAAAAAGCTATCCTTCTTTGGAAGCATTACTAGCCGACAATCGAGTAATATTGGTGGTGGTAAATACACCAACTTATACACATTACGATTATACGAAACAGGCTTTGCTGGCAGACAAGCATGTAGTGGTAGAAAAAGCATTTACCACAACAGTGAGAGAAGCAGAACAACTGAATGAATTGGCATTAAAACAGGGAAAGAAATTATCTGTATATCAAAACCGCAGGTGGGATAGTGATTTTAAAACAGTAAAAAAAGTGATACAGGAAGGTTTGCTGGGTGATATTATTGAAGCAGAATTTCAATTTCAAAAATATAAACCAGCACTCAGCCATAAACAACACGTAGAAATTCCCAGTCCAGGTGCAGGAATATTAAACAATTTAGGCCCGCACCTAATAGACCAGGCTGTGCATTTATTTGGGATGCCTGATGCTATTTTTGCAGACATCCGAATCACGAGAGTGCGATCGCAGGTAGATGATTATTTCGAGTTGATACTATACTACGACAAGCTGCGCGTTAAGTTAAAAGCAGGTTTCCTTGTGCGTGAACCCGCACCTGCCTACATCATACATGGCACTAAGGGTTCTTTTCTCAAAAGCAGAGCCGATGCCCAAGAACAGTATTTAGTCGCGGGTATCAAGCCTAATACACTTGATTGGTATACAGAGCCAGAAAGTGAATATGGCTTGCTGCATACAGAAAAAGACACAAAAGTAATTCGGGAAAAAGTAAAAAGCTCACAGGGCAGTTATTTAGGCTATTACGACGCAGTATATAAATCTATTGTTGATAATCAGCCAGTTGCTGTTACTGCCGAAGACGGAATTAATGTAATGCGGATTATAGAAGCAGCTATTAAAAGCAGTAATGAGCAAAAAGTTATAGCGTTGCTTTAAGTAATCTAAAATTTCAACTCAAAATATCTAACTTTAATGCTGGCTAGCTTATAAGCCAGAAGCTTTTGTTCGACTGTAATTTCTTTCTTTACAAAGTCAGAATTCAACCATTTTCACATAAATAAGTCCATGATTAAAATTCTTCTACATAGCTTTTTTATCCTACTTTTCGCAGTTCCAGCAGTTTGGGCAGCACCTCCAGAAGATGATAGAAATTTGCAGGGACAAGTCAATTCTGTTTCCCAACTTTCCGACATTAAACCGAGCGATTGGGCATTTCAGGCACTGCAATCACTAGTCGAACGCTATGGCTGTATTGCAGGTTATCCTGATGCAACCTATCGCGGTAATCGTGCCTTGAGTCGTTATGAATTTGCAGCTGGTTTAAATGCTTGTTTAGACCGGGTGAATGAATTAATTGCTGTGGGTACTAATGATTTAGTCAAAAAAGAAGATTTGACAGTGCTGCAAAATTTGCAGACAGAGTTTGCGTCAGAATTGGCAACTCTGCGTGGCCGGGTGGATACCCTGGAAGCACATACAGCAATGCTGGAGGAGCAGCAATTTTCCACCACTACCAAGCTGAATGCTCAAATTATTACCGCCATTAGTGATACCTTTGGTAATAGGGTGGGTGGAGACAGCGATGACTCCCGTCCCTATTTTGCAAACCGAGGTCGTCTCAACTTAGAGAGTAGCTTCACCGGTAAAGATTTATTGCGAGTCCGGCTGGAGTTTGGCAACTTTACAAATTCTAATGGTGCAAGTCAAATTGCCGCAGCCACAGGCACAGGCATGACACGACTGAATTTCGATAATGACAGCAACAATACACTAATAATTCCCCACATCCGTTACTACTTCCCCGTTGGTGACTCCCTTTCTTTCGTTGTTGGCCCCACAGGTATTGGTTACAACGACATCACAAATAACATCACTCCTGCCACGATCGCTGATGATGGTAATGGGATTCCCTCACTCTTTGGTAAAAACAGTCCCCTCTTCGAGCGGGGTGGTGGTGGTGCAGCCGCTAATTGGAGTATCAGTAAAAACTTGATTCTCACCTTGGGCTATTTAGCAAATAGTCCGAACGTTCCATCAGCGCAAAATGGCTTATTTGATGGCGGCTACAATGCTCTAGCCCACCTAGCATATTACGGCGAACAAGGAGCTATTGGTGTCGCTTACTCTCATGGTTATAACCCTGCTGGCACTGTAGATATCAACGCCGGCAGAGGTAGCGCCCTATCAAATGCTCCCTTCGGAAATAACGTTGCCACTTCCAATAGCATTGTTGGCGTACAGGGATACTATCGCTTTTCCCCAAATTTTCAGGTTCACTCTTGGGGTGGATATGTTTGGGCAAATGCGAAAAACTCTGGTTTCAGCGATATTTCTAATGGTAGGGGTGGAACAGATTCTCTCTTCGTGAACAATGGTGATAATGCCAATGCTTGGTTTGGAGCGATTGGTATGTCGTTTCCCGATGTGGGCGGTAAAGGCAACCTGCCAGGAATTCTCTTTGGGATACCACCGCGTGTCTCTAACAGTGATATCCGTCAAGATCGAGACACCGCTTACCATATTGAAGCATTCTATCGCTACCGCCTGAACGATAATATCTCAGTAACTCCTGGTTTTTGGGTGATTCTCAACCCGGAAAATGATAGTAGAAATGATACGCAGTATGTGGGCGTGCTTCGTACAACTTTCGATTTTTAATGGTTTAGTTGGCTAACAGACTCTGTTAGCCAACTCGCAATCAATCGAAAATACTCGAATATTTAAACTGATACAATAAGTCTCTTTAATAAGGGGATTTTAGCCAAGTCTTGTTCACTGAGCTATTAGCTAAATTCCGCCGTAATCTAGTAGCATCTTCACCACTTTATTTCATCACTCTGTATAAAGATTAATCAAAGCTAAATATCAGTATTTGCTACGACTTGCTTTATCTCTAGGGAGTGAGGAAGTCAAAACTTCAGATATTGTAAATTCTTTACTTATGCGGATTACGATTCCGTTTGTCCATGCTGATACTAATAGGCTGAAAATCTTTTAATTTGCATTCGTAAAAAATAAATTACTTGTGAGGTGGGCAACATGAGCGCCAAATTTGTGCAGATTAAAAGTTCTACAGCTTGCTTTAAATATCTTTATGACTGTTTAAGATTGAGCATTTATATCTTAAAACAAACTTAGGGGCAAAGTAACGAGAATTATTCTTAGGAAATAGGCATACAGACTGCCCGTAAAGACAAAGATGGGCATCTTGTCCATCCCGCAAATATGCAATACCAAAAATAGCTTTGGTAAATATATTCTGAAGCAGAGCCTAAACAACTTAAGTAGTTAAGAAATGAATTAAGGAGGCAAGAGGTAATCCCCATAAATAAATTTAGGGAATTTATAATGGACGCTGTATTTTTTGCGCTGCGCGTCTCAAAATCCATTTTTTATCTTTATTCATAAATAAATTTAGGGGCTTTAAACCCGTTTGGCAGAGAACAAAAAATATAAAAATATATTTTCTTCCTCCTGCCTTCTCTTCGAGACGCTACGCGAACTGCCTCCTGCCCTCTGCCTTTATTCGGTAATTAAGACGAATATAAATCCTTGAAAAAACCCCAATTCTAAACCATTTGGTAAACCTGTTATGAATTCTGAAAACATCGGTCAAGAGAGACAAAGCTTAGGATGGTTAATCGTTCTAGGCATTCTAATGATTGTGCTAGGCATGGCAGCGATCGCAGAACCATTCGTTGCCACGATTGCCATTACAATCGTCATCTCTTGGTTTTTATTGATCGCTGGTATTGTCCGAATTGTCCACGCATTGCAATCACGACGACAAAAAGGCTTCTGGCTAAAGCTAGTGGTTGGTATTCTATATACACTTGCTGGGATTATGTTGATTGGCAACATCTTTGGTGCTGCGCTATCTATCACATTCGCCTTGGGAATTGTCTTTTTGGCTGAGGGTGTATTTGAGGTAATTACAGCATTTCAAATACGTCCAGAGCCAAATTGGGGTTGGACACTGTTTAGTGGCATGATGGCCATTATTTTGGGAATTTTAATTTTGTATAAATGGCCTTTCAGTGCAGCTTGGGTGCTGGGATTATTTGCAGGGATTAATTTTTTGTTGACAGGTGTTTGGATGATCGCGCTCTCACTGCCTAGTCGTCGCATTCCTAACCAGAGAACAGGAATTTGAATTGGGTATAGGGGAGAGGTAACAGGTAATAAAGAATAATTTGTACCCTGTAACCTATACCCTATCGCTAAAGCCTAACATCACAGTTATGGAGCAGACTGGTAATAACTACAGCAAGCTTTCAGTGAGTAAACTACTGATTTGCAGGAGGTGCTGACCGATCGCCACCTGGAGGATGAGGCGGAACACCCAACGCATCTTTTAACTGTTGTTCGCTAACTCCTAACTTGGTCGCTGCCGCCTTAAAATCAGGGCGGGGTGGGCGCTGACTGCGTAGGCGTAGCCCGTCGTAGACATCGCCTGTGGGAGGATTGGCAGGGACACCCAACGCATCTTTTAACTGCTGCTCACTAACTCCTAACTTGGTTGCAGCAGCTTTAAAATCAGGACGAGGTGGGCGTTGATTGCGTAGGCGTAGCCCGTCGTAGACATCGCCACCTGGAGGATTGGCAGGGACACCCAACGCATCTTTTAACTGCTGCTCACTAACTCCTAACTTGGTTGCAGCAGCTTTAAAATCAGGACGAGGTGGGCGTTGATTGCGTAGGCGTAGCCCGTCGTAGACATCGCCACCTGGAGGATTGACAGGGACACCCAACGCATCTTTTAACTGCTGTTCGCTAACTCCTAACTTGGTGGCAGCTGCTGCAAAATCAGGTCGAGGATACCGCCGTTCTCCTTCTGGTGGTTGGTTGGGTGGTTGTTGCGCCTGTGCAATTTGAGAGAATTTATTAGCGGCATCAGCCTGATTGAGTGAAATCAAACCAAATGTGCCAACCAGAACGGGAATCGCTGTTACAACTAGTATTCTACGAATATTCATGATCATTTTTCCAAAAATAGCTCGTTTACATTTCTGATTTAACTGAACCAAAATTACAGTTTGCCCTGCTTGTAAATTACAATTTTGTAATTTTGAGGAAGAAAGGGTGCTGCAATTAACGGTTATTGTGTTCTACACGATTTTGAACCGCACCATGATGATGATTTTGGGGATGTTGGGGAGGACGCTTTTTCTGATTTAGAAGGGGTTTAGAATTTCTAATCTGTGGTTTCTTATCAGATATTTGTGGTGTTTGAGGCTGTTGGGAAATTTGGGCATTTCGATTGGATGGATTAGCAGCATT
The DNA here is from genome assembly GCF_009873495.1 of Nostoc sp. ATCC 53789. GTDB lineage: Bacteria > Cyanobacteriota > Cyanobacteriia > Cyanobacteriales > Nostocaceae > Nostoc > Nostoc muscorum_A. The sequence continues at coordinate 3,856,364 of NZ_CP046703.1, forward strand.
TGCCTGATTTTGTAGGCTAAAACCGAATGTACCAATCAAAAAGGGAATCGTTGCTACGGCTAAGACTCGACGAATATTCATATAAATCAACCTGCAAAAGGTAAGGTGTTCATATTTCTGATTAAGCCACCTCAAAATTACAGTCCACCTGCTTTCTAAATTACAGTTTTGTAATTTAAGTAGAAAGGTAATGAATCTAGAATGGAACAATATATAAACTAATAAATACTTGTGAACGTTCTATTTGTCGAAGATGAAGCGAAAATTGCTAACTTCGTCCGAGCTGGACTGAAGGAGCAGGGATTTGTTGTAGACTACTGCGACAATGGTGATGAAGGATATCTGCGGGCATTAGAAAATGAATATGATGTTCTTATCCTTGACATTATGGTGCCGGGAAAGGATGGACTATCGATCTTAAAACTCTTGCGGCGGCAAGGTCGGAATGCGCCGGTAATTTTGTTAACGGCTCGAAATGAACTAGACGATCGCTTGGCAGGGCTAAATTTAGGAGCCGATGATTACATTGCTAAACCGTTTTTTGTAGAAGAGTTAGCGGCTCGAATTCATGCCGTTGTTCGCCGGAGTGTGAGCGATGTCTCCGACGGGCTACGCCTACGCCAAAATATCCTTAGTGTTGGGCCTATCAAACTCGATCGCATCACCAGGGAAGTTACTTGCGATCGCCAGGCGATAGAACTCACCAGCCGCGAGTTTAATCTTCTGGAGTATCTGATGCGTTCTCCTGGAAGGGTTTTCACCCGTACCCAAATTCTGGAGCATGTTTGGGGCTACGACTTTAACCCCAACACCAACGTCGTAGATGTTTGTATCCAGCGAATTCGTAAAAAAATTGACCACATTGATGAATTAGTCTGGATTGAAAGCATTCGAGGGGTTGGATATCGGTTTCGCAAACCAGAGTCTAGCTCATGAAACTCCCTTCCTTTCGCCTCCGAATTGCCCTATTATCTGCGACTCTAGCAGGAACCACATTAGTCGGTTTTGGTGCAGTCTCCTGGTTTCAGATTTACAATGCTAAAATCAGCCGTCTTGATGCAGAACTGTTAAATCACTTGATGCGGGCAACTCCGAATTTGCCACCACGCGGGGAACCTCCTGAAAATCAGGGCAAAGAAAGCCGACCCTCACGATGGCAATTTTACGAAGACTCATTAGCTGATGCCTTTGGAAGTAATACAAAAACCCCCATTGCCCTACTGGTGCTTGATGCAAACGGCAACATACTTTATCAATCTAACTCCCTACCTGCCGACGTTGAGGTGAATCGCCTGCTGCTTAAGCGTCTTCAGTTGATACCTTTACCATCACCTCCGCAGAGAGAACCACCGCCACCCTCAAATAGAAATGTTGGGCCGCCACCCTTTCTTCGTCCACGTCCACCTAAATTTGTCACTGAAAAGACAGCAAAAGCAGCTTGGCGAATTGGAGCAACTAAATTTCCCAATGCTCAGGTTGGCATTGCTGTGAATCTGCAAGCTGTCGATCAAGAAATGGCTACCATTCGGAATATTTTCCTGGTTTCAATTCCGGGATCGCTACTGCTAGTTGCAGTTGGTGCATGGTTAGTTTCTGGTGGTGCTTTGCGTCCTATCCATCAATTAACAGGTGTTATTCAACAAGTAACTGTTAAAGGACTAGATCAACGAATTCCCATTGGAACAACTGATGTTGAATTTGTCGAGTTGATTCAGGTATTTAACTTGATGTTGGAACGGTTGGAACGCAGTTTTACCCAAGCTTCCCGCTTTAGTGGTGATGCGGCTCATGAACTGAAAACCCCACTGACGATTTTGCAAGGCGAACTAGAACGAACGCTGCAACAGGTTGATCCTGGAAGTGAAGTACAACAGCGCTTAAGTAACCTATTAGATGAGGTGCGCCGTCTGAGTGGAATTATGCGGAAACTCTTGCTGCTATCTCTAGCCGATGCCGGAAAAATGAGCTTGTATTTGGTTGAGGTGGATATGTCTGAGTTGCTGATGGAGATGCTAGAAGATGTGGAAATGCTGGCTCCCCACTTGACTGTGCAAACTGACTTTACTGATGGACTACACTTAAAGGGCGATCGCGATCTTCTGATTCAAGTTTTGCAAAACCTGTTCAGTAATGCTATAAAATACAATCTCGCCAACGGCTGGATAAAAATTCGCACTCATCAAACTCAAACAACTCTCCACGTCATCATTGCCAATGCATCCAAAGATATTCCAGTGAGCGATCGTCTACGCATTTTTGACCGCTTCTATCGTGGCGATCCGGCTCGAACCCGCAAAATAGAAGGCATCGGACTAGGACTCAGCCTAGCCCGTGAAATTGCCAGGGCACATCATGGCGACCTCACCCTTGACTCAACAGTTTTTGGTCAAACAGCTTTCACCCTCACTTTACCGATGAAGGAGGCAGGAGGAGAGCGACGCGAAAAAATGAGATTATTGTGAAAAGAGCAGGGGAGGCAGGGGAGAAAAACTGACCTCTGCAACAACTCCCTTCTTTGATGAAGTGACAAAATTTAGATAAGTTCGGTTTTGAGTTGCAATTCTCACAAATCAAATAGGATTGCTATATATGAAAGAGTAATTTTCAAATGACCATTTACTTTTATAAGGTTTGGCAGCCTTATGGCTGTTTTTCTAACTTTTCTCCCCACGGAATCCATATCCAGGACACTTACTGGGCAACTGTTGAGCATTATTATCAAGCACAAAAGTTTGTTGGCAGCAAAGATGCGGCAATTATACCCCTCATCCATGCCGCCGCCACTCCAGAAGAAGCTGCCGCTTTGGGAAGATGTAGCACTCGCCAACTCCGTCGAGACTGGGATTTGGTCAAAACGCAAATTATGCGAGAAGCTGTACTCAAAAAGTTTCTCACTCATGTTGATATTAGAGAAGTTCTGCTGAAGACAGGCGATGAGCTTTTGGTTGAAAACTCCCCAACCGATTCTTTTTGGGGCTGTGGTGCTAATAAAGCAGGTCAAAACCATCTCGGTAAAACTCTCATGAGTGTGCGTGAAGAAATTCGTAACTTACTATCTTTAACAAGAATTTACGAATAATTTCATCAAAATATAGGAATCCGGTTTGATTGCTGTTCGCGCAGCATGGCGTAGCCATATTTACTTGTGTGGGCAGGGAATAGGGAATAGGAAAGAAGGGATAGATCCGTACTGAGTCTTTTTGAAAAATCAAATAGGAGTTCTATAGTTACATTTAATATAAATCAGTATTTAAACGGGAAATATTAAAATTCTCCAGTCATTTTTTTTTGAAAAATTGCCAATAATTAAATCAAGTTCATTTAAAGCTTAAATCTCCCTAAAGCTACTTAATAAAGAGCAAGTTCAAGACCATTTAATTTATTATTGACATTTTGTATTAGCAATATTCAAACCATTGTTTTACATTGCTTACAATGCTTGAATTTTCTTGCTAAATTGGCAAAATAGTCATTATTTCTGCTAAAAAAGCTTATTGCTATTGAGAATATACAATGTAGTTTAAGGCTTTGGGACTTGTAGGAGCGATCGCTCTTACAAATATTAAGGAATATCTGGCTAATGGATAGCTTTTTAAGGGGAGCTACTACCACCTTTGGGCAGCTTATAGGGCAAAAATGTTAAAAGAGTAATGCAATGATGAAGATATTATTTAAGTAAAATCACTGAAATAATTTAATGATTGAGAATATAAAATCAATAGTGTCAATGATTAAAATTTTCTGAACTTTAGGCTTGAGAGGATGTTTGAAAAGTCCCTAATGATACACCAAGTTGTTTGATATCTCCCTAAATTAATTTTCTTAGGACTACGGGAATTAAGCAAAATATCCAATACTTTTCAAATATCCTCTAATCCATTTCTAAAAAAACTTCAACAGATGTACTGCCCTCGCAATGCCTTTGTCGCAGAAATGTATTGAAATGGAATAAAAATTAAGCCATTGTAAATTTAAATTTCTCATTAGAGACAACTTATAAAAAAAACTATACTTCAGTCATGGTGTACATAAGCAATGACATCTATCGATAAACCAAACGGCTTGCAGAAAAGCTTAGAGCAAGAAAGCTTACTGCACCGGATGATCAAACAAATTAGGCGATCGCTCGATCTTCAAGAAATATTAACAACTACCGTTACTGAAGTACGGTTATTTTTACGTGCAGATCGAGTCAAGGTATATCGTTTTGATACTAGTGGTAGTGGTGAAGTCATTGCTGAATCTATTTATAACGAGCGTCTGCCATCCTTGTTAGGGTTGCGCTTCCCAGTTCATGATATCCCCGAAGCAGCCAGAGAGATGTTTGTGTTGGCGGGGCAACGTTCGATTGTCGATGTAGCAAACGAGAAAATCGGGTTATCACCTCTACAATCAACAGAAACTGGCAAACGCCTACAAACTAATATCTACTATCGGCAAGTAGACCCGTGCCATATTCAATACTTAAAGGCAATGGGTGTGCAATCTTCTTTAGTAGTGCCAATTTTAGATCGCGATCCACAAGAACAATCGGCAAAGCCTAAATTGTGGGGATTATTGGTATCTCACCAGAGTGAACCGCGAAAGATTTTGAAGCGGGAAATCAAAGTATTGCAGCAAGTTGCCGATCAGGTTGCGATCGCGATCGCTCAAAGTAATCTACTCACCGCAGCGCTTACCCAGCAAAAGCAAGAAGCTACTATTAACCGAGTCACCAGACTATTGCATAAATTACCAACAATCCAGTTGCAAGGAGCTATTCAAGAAGTTATTACCGCATTCAGTGCAGTAGGTGGCAGGCTTTACATTGAAGAGAGTCGGGAACTATACACCTGGGGCGATCAACCCACACTACCCTACGAATTAGATAGCAGAATTATTGAACAGCATCCTACATGGCAAAACTGGATGACTGAGTGTAAACCAGGTAATATTTGGGCAACCTCTGACCTCTATAAAGAACCGCATTTGCGAGTTTTAGCTTTAGCATTTCGTTCTACTCAAATTCGCGGACTGATGGTGATTCCCCTGCATTACCGGGAACAATTTATCGGTGTATTAAGCATTTTTCGCGCTGAATTTGAAACGGAAATCTTGTGGGCGGGACGATGCGAACAAAATCGGCGGCAACTTCTACCCCAGCTTTCCTTTGAGGTTTGGCGAGAGCAAAAAAAGGGGCAAGCGCCTGAGTGGAAACCGGAAGACATGACATTGGCACAAGCCTTGTACGATCACTTTTCAATGGCAATTCAGCAGCAAAAGATATATAAAGAAGTACAAGCCCTGAATGCCAACTTGGAACTGCGGGTGCAAGAACAAACTGCTGAACTAGAACAATCATTACTTCTCACCAAGGTAATCAAGCAAATCACAGAGCAGATCCGCAGTACATTGGACTTGCAGACAACCCTGCAAACTATTGTCTCCGAAGTCCGCTCACTGCTAAATTCAGACCGGGTAGTAATTTTCCAACTGAACAGTAAATCGGTGATTGTGGAAGAGATTAATGGTAATTGGCAGTCAGTTTTGGGAGTGAATGCACCACTAGAATGCTTTCCTGATGAGCATACGTATTTATACGCTCAGGGTAGGGTACGAGCAATTAACGACGTTTCAACTAATTCTTTAAGTGATTGTCATCGAGAGTTTTTGCAAAGTCTACAAATTCAAGCAAACTTAATAGTTCCAATTAATATAGGTATAGAACTATGGGGTTTACTAATTGCCCATGAATGTAGCGCTCCCAGAAATTGGCAGGATACAGAAATTGATTTATTGCAACAGCTAGGAGATCAGGCTGCGATCGCCATTCAACAAGCACAACTCTACGAACAAACCTGTAAAGCTGAAACTGAAGCCAGAAATAAAGCAGAACAGTTAGGAAAGACTTTACATAAACTCCAAGAAACACAGACAAGATTAATTCAAACCGAAAAAATGTCCGGCTTAGGACAGTTGGTGGCGGGTATCGCTCACGAAATCAACAACCCCGTTAACTTTATCTACGGTAATCTGTGCCACGCCAGTGACTACATCGAACAACTGCTAGAAATTTTACGCCTCTACCAGCTACACTATCCCGATCCTCATAATGAAATTAGCGCTGCGATCGAAGCAGTGGATTTTGAATTTTTGATAGAAGACCTCCCAAAAATCATCACCTCAATGCAAGTAGGAAGCGATCGCATCCGTTCAATAGTGCTGTCGTTACGCAATTTTTCTCGCTTGGATGAGGCTGAAAACAAGCGTGTTGACTTGCATGAAGGCATTGACAGCACTTTGTTAATTTTACAACATCAGCTGAAAGGAAATGATGAATTCCCAGGCATTCAGGTAATCAAAGACTATGGCAACATCCCAACGATAGAATGCTATGCCGGCCAAATGAATCAGGTATTCATGAATATTTTCAGCAATGCCATAGATGCTTTAGAAACGGGGAATGGAGAATGGGGAATGGGGAACTGGGAAATGGGGACTGGGGAGGAGGACAAAGAGGATAAGCCATCTTCAGTGCCTACTATCCACATTTCCACTAGAATCTCAGCAGATAACTCTCGTCTATTGATTCGTATTAGTGACAATGGGCCGGGTATGACTCCAGAGATAAAAAAGCGAATTTTTGACCCATTTTATACTACCAAACCTGTAGGTAGGGGTACAGGATTAGGATTGGCAATCAGTTATCAGATTATTGCCGAAAAACATGGCGGAATAATGGAGTGCATTTCCGAACCTGGGAAAGGTACAGAGTTCTGGATTGAAATTCCCGTCAAGCCTCCAGCTAAAATAGTTCACTCAAGGTAGAGAAATAGATTTTCTTCCTTATTTTCAGAATGTTTGTTTCAAAACTTAAAATTTGAATTAGTAATTACTTTATTCATCCAAAAGGTTGATGATATTTTTTAAAAATAGGCTAATAAAAAAATTTAGAAGTTATCCCATTACTGCAATAAGCTGTTACGCATATAAGAAAGCATATCAACTGGTGAGGTTGTCATTTGTCCTTTGTCCTTGGTAACACACAAATGACTAATGACTAATGACGGTCTACACGGAAAATAGTGCAATATGTAGGCGCGTTAGCTTATATTGACTTTGATTACACAATACTTTAAAAGTAAAGTTTCGTTGCAAAAAAACTCCCTTCCATCTATGAGTGATAATCTAATAATTGAAGCTGATAAAGAAGCTTCCCTGGCAGATATAACAGCTGCATTTGGAGTCGTGAGTAAGAGGTAAAAGACGCTGTTTAACTTACATCTGTCTCGTCAAAACACAGCAACACCCAACGCGAAAACTGCTATTTCCTCAAATGTGGAAGATTAGGGGGCGCTGTTACTAGATTTCATAACTTGTTTAACACAAGCGATGAAAATTAGTACATCCCTGCATCTGATAAACAACGAGAGAAGATAGTTCAGCGAGTAGATGCTTGGGTGTTGTTGTGTTTAAAGAGAAGTCTAAGATATAGACTCCTCTTGGTGTAAGATTATACTAAGGTAAATAGTGAAAAATAATTTAAATAGCGCCTTATGTCAATTATTGCGCTCAGAGCGTGGTATCTACAGGATTACGAGCCGATTCCAGAACTAGAAAAACGTCCCCCAGACATTCGCTTAAGCAAAAAAAGCCTGCTGAGATCGGCATTGCGAGCAGATTTTTTAGAAGAGAGTGACGAAGTTAAGAAATCAACTTGGTTTGGGCGCTATCTAGAAGGGGAAAATATTGAATTTTATATTGAAGGAAGTGGTGGCTATTGCGTCGCCAACATTGACTTAATTAGTCATGAAATTTATTTTACCAAACAGGCACTGTTGGCTCAGTTAGAACCAACAATTTTTTTATCCTATCAAACTGAGTATGTCGCTGCGACGAATGCTCTCAGAGAAGAACTGCGAAAAAGTTTAGAAAGTTTAAACTTGCGATCGCGCCTTCCTCTAACATTAGTAGAATCCTCTCGCCCCAGTGGTGCTACTCTACGGATTAACCGCACGATCATGCGAAAAATCCGTAAGAGTTTGTTATTTATCGCTGACACCACACCCATCGCTAGTGTTGACGGTAAAGAAACCCCCCAACTAATTCCTAGTCCCAATGTCTGTATTGAGATTGGCTATGCTATCCAAAGTAAGCGATCTGAACAGATTGTACTAGCACAAATGCAACGTCCAGATATTGAAGGACAATTTCCCTTCGACTTACCCACACAGCAAATTTTGCAATTTCAAGACACTACAGAACTAAATAAAATCCTGACAGGAACAATTCAAAACCAGCTAGCACGATTCAAATTGTTTTTTTGAGCAATCAGTAAAAAGTAAAAAGTTAATAATCATAAGGGACTTCCAAATAAAAAAATACCCAAACAACTGACAAAAAACTCTCTTCTCCTCATTCCTCTGTGTTCTCTGTGTTCTCTGTGGTTCGTTTCATTTTGGTAATTTATTTCTTGAAAGTCCCTAAATAAATTCCTTTTGCCTTTTACCTTATCGCTGATGTAAATCAAAATAATTGGACAGGTTTCTTTTGCAGCTTAGAAGTAATTGAGCTTACCCGATCGACCACAGAAATCATGTATTTGTAATCTGGTACTTGTCCATTGGGTACATACCCCACTTCTTGAGCTAAACCAGAAGGCGCATCACTCATCACTTTGCGGATAAACTCTTGACGGTTACGTTCTACATTCGGGCCAATCAAGACCACGCCTAATGGTACATAGTGAGGGTCTTTAAATAGTATACGGAATTCCGTGGGGGCGGACTGTGAACCGTAGAGAGCCAATTCCGCCTCTGAAACAGCACAGGCGATCGCTTTTCCTTGAGCCACCAATTCCAGCGCGGCTTTAGGTGTGGGTGCAAATAGGATCTCAGCTAGTGTTGTACCATAAAGATTGTAAAGAGGAAAATAATATCCTGTTGCTGAACCTAACTGACCTAAAGCCAGTGTTTGACCTTGTAACTGTTTCAATTCGGTAATTGGACTCTCTTTGCGAACAACGAAAATTGAGCGCAAATTATTAATACCTATTAAAGGAAATAGGGGAGCATATTGGTGACGTGCGATCGCAATAGCCGCTAAACCCGGTGGAGCAAATACCAATGACCAAGCACGAGCTTCTAGGCGCTCAACCGCTCTATTTTCATTAAAAACTGGCTCTAGCTGAATATATGAGTTTGTTTTTTCACCCAAATAACTATTAAATTTAGCATATTGATTAATTATCTGTTCGCCTCCACCATAGTTGAGAACACCAACAGTTAACGTACCATTAATATCATTTGGTGATTGACAAGCAGCAAATGTCAAACCTAGCAGATTAAACAGAAATAAACGTCGGGGAAGTCGCAAAAACATCACTAATTATTGGTTAAGGAAGTAACTTGGTTTTCAGAACTAATTTAGATAAGTTTGACTGCTGCCTAAATAGGTTATATTGCGGCAAAAAGTTAATATTTATTTAAATATTGTTGAGATTCTTTCTAACAGGTATAAATAAATATTAGACAAACTCAGATACCACCTTCATTGGTTAGGTTATGTTAAACAACATTACATTAAAAAACTTAAAAATCGGTGCTAAATTTAACTTACTTTTAATATTAGTTTTCATAGTCAGTATTGTGGGAAGTGGGATTGCCTTATCCAGTGTACTTCAGGGGAGAGCGCAAAATGAAGTAACTTCTCAAGCGCAGATTCTCATTCAAATGGTGAACGCAGTTAGAGATTATACACAAAATCGGATAGATCCTCTATTAGCACCTAGACTAGATACTAACCCAACGTTCATGCCTGAAATTGTACCAACTTTTTCTTCTAAAGAAGTCTTTGAGAATTTTCGTAAAAAGCCTGAATATAAAAACTTTTTTCATAAAGATGCAACACTTAATCCAACAAATTTAGCGGATAAAGCTGATAATTTTGAAACTCAACTTGTAGAACGTTTTCGCAATGAATCCAAAACTCAAGAAATTACAGGCTTTCGTAAATTATCAGAAGGCGAAGTATTTTACATAGCGCAACCATTAAAGATTACACAACAGAAATGTCTGCGATGTCATTCTACACCAGATCAGGCTCCTAAGAGTCAGTTGGCAACTTATGGTTCGGAAAATGGTTTTGGCTGGCAACTTAATCAGATTGTTTCTGCTCAAATAATCTCTGTTCCTTCCCAAGAGATTTTTGCCAATGCCAAACGGACTTGGGTATTAATCATGGGGCTTTTAATAACTATCTTTGCGATCGTAAGTAGCTAGGCACAATTAAATATAAGACGCTCAAGGGCATATTCCCCCTTTACGCTTCTAGCTTCCATGCCATCAATAATTGCCATAGCCAAATCGTAGTTATTGTCAAACATTTGTCCAGCAATTTCATGAGTTTTTAGTTGATGCCACTCTTCCTCTATCCGATTCATTTCGGAACAATAAGGTGGTAAAAAGAAAACGAATAATCCTTTTTCCTGCCACTCAAGCCATTTTTGTTTTGCTTTCTTACTGGTATGTAAGGAACCATTATCGTGAACAATAACACTGATGCGACCAGTTTCAACTAAAGTGTTTTGTGCCTTAGCTGCAACCCAATCCATAACCTCGATGTAGCGTTTTGTTTTGAACCCACCTTGAACCAAGGCATATTCAAAACTGACTTGGGGTTGCCATAAACCCAAAATACTAATGCGACCACCACGGCTACCAACTTGTGCCATTTGTTTTTGGCTACCGATACGACTGTAACTATAGCTAACGGGACTCCAACGACAACACCCAGACTCATCAAGATACTTAAGCTCGACATAACCCTCTACTGCCGCTTGCTTTAAGGTATCTAGGTCTGCTTGCTTAATTCGTCGTTTTTCTGGGTCTTGTTTTCTCTTATGAGTATGGCGGGTGCGTTTCCATTTCCACTTTTTTTTGAGCAAACGTCGCAAACGAGACGGACTCAATTGCACATTTCTATCTTGAGCCAATTTTTCTGATAACTGCAAACTGTTATAAGTACGGGGCTCTACCTCTAAGCAATCCTCTAAATATGCTAAGTCTGCCTCAAGCCATTTGCACTTTGCTCCTCGCCCGGAAGTTTCCCACAGTCCTCCCAAACCCTTATTTTCCCAACGCCTCAGTGTTGCTCGTACCGTATGTTCGTGACACTCAAAAATTTTAGCTATCGCTGGTACATTCCATCCTTGGGCATTTAATCGAATTATGTGGGCACGCTCTCGTGTCCGTTGAGGAACTGTTGTCGCTGACCGTAACTCCAAAAGCGTCAAATCTTCTAAATCTGTTAATCTAACTCGCAATGGAGCAGACATCTCGTAGAACCTATTTTTTAGACCTTCTCTATCTTATATTTAATTGTAACCACCTACTTAGTTTTCTTAATTAACTTCTTAATCAAAAAATATGTGATTCAGCGCATCAGAAGAATTGAAAAAATAGCCCAAAAAGTTAGTGTTGGTGATATGAGCGCTGATTTTGAAGAAAGCTCTAATGATGAGATTGGCGGGTTAGCAGAAGCATTTAATCGCATGAAATCAAGCTTAAAAATAGCTATGGAGATGTTGAATAACCAAAGCTAACACAATTCTGGATTTTAGATTATGAATCTGTTAAAGCCAAAACCATACGCTTCCATTAAGGATTTCTTTATTCTCTCTGTGTCCTCTGCGCCTCTGCGGTTCATAAAAAAACTGACTTGGATAAAGTACGAGAAATAAAGAACGAACTGCCATCTCTACGAGAGGCTTCCGCCAACGCGAAGCGTCTCGTAGAGAAGAAATAATAAATTAATAGATTTGGCCCAGCTTCACAAAGAAACGGTATAATTGAAGAAGATTGCGCTATGAATGAAAAATTTAAGAAAGTAAGCGCTGCCGAAATTTCAAAGCTTTTTCACTATCGGGAATTTGTGATGCTAAAAGTTGCACAAATTCTGCACGAGAAATTTGCCCAGATGACTTAACAGCTTTTTGGACTAGAAACTTAGCTATTGGGCCTATTAAATCAGCCAATTCCCGCTCACACTGATGCACAAAGCTATCGCTGATTACTTGAGATTCTTGGCTTGGTAAATTATTGGACTGAATTTCAGATTTAACAGTAAATTCCTGTAGTAGAGTAGGCTTCTCTAGTAGAAATATTGTTTTCTTCTTAAAATCAATTTGTTGATTTACTCGAAGATGAAGGGCTAATTGATTAATTAATTCTTCGCAGTTGGGTGCTAATGCCGCAACTTGTTGGAGTAATCTTGAGGCAACGGGGCCGACAAATTCCAAAAGAATTTTTTCTAAGCGGCTATAATTTTCCGTAGACAGGATGGAAGCAGGCGGATATCCAATTGAGTTTTGTTGAGAAAGCGAAGCTTGAGATAATTGTCTAAAAGATGCTGATTGAAGTGATTGCACTGCTACTTTACTATCAAGATGGTTAAGTACCTGTAAAACTTCAGCCGCAGATTGATAGCGCTGTTTAAAGTGATGTAGCACCATTTTAGATAGCACAGATGCCAACTCAGAACTGACATTAGCCTGATGTTGCCAAGAAATTTCACCAGTATCTGGATCTTCCTCAAAGTTGATAGGATGTAACCCCGTCAGCGATTGGATACCAATAATACCCAAAGAATAAATATCGCTGTTAGAACGGGGCTTACCTTGACCCTGTTCTGTAGACATATATCCTGGGGTGCCAATGATAATAGTAGCCCCCGTGCCCCCTGAAACTGTAAGCAGTTGAGTTTGGACTTGTTTAACTGCACCAAAGTCAATCAGCACTAACTTACCGTCTTTTTGCCGCCTGATTATATTGTCTGGTTTGATATCTCGATGGATAACGTTGTGGCTGTGAATAAATTGCAGAATACCCAACATCTGTTGCAGAAGTTGAATTACTTGATCTTCTGTCCAAAGTTGATTCGGTAAAAGTTCTGCTTTTAGAGTATGCCCCTCAATAAACTCTTGCACCAAAAAGAACTCTTGGTTATCTTCAAAATAAGCTAAAAGCCGAGGGATTTGGTCATGGTTGCCCAGTTGTTCTAGTGTTTCTGCCTCACTGGTAAATAGCCGTCTAGCAGTTTCGAGAAATTCGGGGCTACGAGTAACAGGCTTAAGGTGTTTGACAACGCATTTCGGGAAACCTGGCCGATGGGTATCTTGAGCTATATAGGTTTGACCGAATCCACCTCCCCCTAAGACTTGGAGGACTTGGTAACGTCCGTCTAATAATTGTCCTAACATTGTCTCACTTGCCTTAAGTCCTAAAATTCATCTTGGCACAACTACCAATATTGGCAAGATGAATTTGAGGTAGATAATGCTGAAATTCAAAGGTTTTTTGAGGATTGTACTACACACAAGTTCATGACTCCCTAGACTCCAGATGAGCTTGTAACTATATTATTCTTGAAGTTTTAATTGTTTAGAAATCGGCAGTGCCACAACTTTTGAATTTATTGCTGGTTGAGAGACTACAGTCACGTCTCCCTGTGCAGTTTTATTTACAAAGTAGGTAATTCCCCTAAAGCTTAATTTATAAGCTACTGGTGATAGAGGAACTTCTGTCGATTTTGAATTTGGATCAACACAATAATTAACCCCACGGTACATTAAATTATAAGCTGGGCCGAGTTGAGGAACTGGTTGAAAGGGCTGTTCTGTTTTTTTGCTGGCAGCTTTGCTTGGGTTGTATTCGTAGCTCAGACCACGATAGTAAAGTTTCATAAATTTTGCCTCCTGAATAACTAACTGTTGTTCAACAATGCCAATGACTTATCAGAAGTTGATTGGAGAGTTATGCAGGAGCTAATGTAAACTTACACTTTTGAAGGAACTGATTAAAGGATTAGCCGTCTAAAGTGAGGAGTCATTGGGCATTGGTAATTGGGCATTAGCCTGGATTTCTCACTTGTGAGAAATCCAAGGGGTGTGGGAGGATGGGGAAGTGTGGGAGGATAGGGAAGAAGTCTTACCCCCCACACTCCCCACACTCCCCACACTCCTCTTCTCCCTCTGCTTCCCCTGCCTCCCCTGCCCCCTTACTTCTTCCCTCATCCCCACCTCCCGTATGCTTACCCTTTTCATTCAGGGGTTACGTGGTTAACAATGGGTTGAATGTTTTTTTAAATGGTTCAATCTTATGGCTAGAACTCCAAATGAATATGCTGTATACCTCCTACTGGAAAGCGGCCACCGGGAAGAAGTACGTTTTCCTACTATTCAAGAGTTTCAGAAGTGGTATAGCGGCGAACTTGTGCCAAAATCTGCTTCCAATGACTTTATTAGTGTGCCGATCAAAAATATTCAAGGGGAATATATGGTAGTAAGACCTTCTCGGGTTGTGGCAATCCGGGTAGAACCTATTTTTAGTTCCAGTGTTGAAAGATTCAACTAAATGATGAGAAAAACCCTTGCTTTACTTTCCTTCAGTCTGGGAGTTGTCCTTGTAAACCCTCTTTGGTCAGCTGTTGCTCAGGTTCCTAACTTACTGCCCTTGCCAATACCGACTACTCCCGATCTCTCTCCGGTGCCAATACCAATCACTCCAGAGATAACACCGCCGCTAAAACCGATCGCCATAGGAAGCGATTGTACGCTCCAGCAGAGGTGCTTGGGTTGGGATGATCAAATTTGGGGTCAAACAGGTAAAACAGGTGATCGTAATGCGTTGTTGGCTTCCATTGATAACAGTTTGATCTACCTAACAAAGGGTGAAGCGATCGCAGCATATCAAAATTATCCAATCAAGGAGATTACCCTCGATCGCGTCCGCCGGAGTTTGTTACGTTTCCGTCAACTGGTTGTAAGTTCTAAGTCACCAGCCCAATTACAATCTGCTGTCCGCCGTGAGTTTGTCTTTTACCAGTCTGTAGGCAACGATGGCAAGGGTACTGTTAAATTCACTGCTTACTACGAACCTGTTTACACCGCTAGCCGTGTCAAAACTGCAATATATAAGTATCCTCTTTATCGGCTACCAACTGATTTCAGCCAATGGCCGAAACCCCACCCAAAACGAATTGATTTGGAAGGGAAAGATGGTTTACAAGGGAATAAGAGCAAATTGCGCGGTTTAGAACTGCTTTGGTTCCGCGATCGCCTCGACGCATACATGGTACATATCCAAGGTTCTGCTCAAATTAAGTTAACTAATGGCAAAACAACGTCAGTTGGCTATGCAGGTGGAACAGATTACCCCTGGACTAGTATCGGCAAAGAACTAGCCAAAGATGGCAAACTGCCACTAAATGGATTGACAATGCCACGTCTAATTAGTTATTTCCGGCAAAAACCCCAGGAGTTGAACAATTATCTGCCCCGATGGGAACGATTTATTTTCTTCCAAGAAACAAGTGGTAGACCAGCAACTGGTAGTATTCATGTGCCAGTGACAGCAGAACGTTCCATTGCTACAGATAAGTCTCTCATGCCACCGGGAGCGCTAGCTCTGATTTACAATTCATTTCCCTATCCCGCCAGTCGGGGCAAACTAGAGAGGCGTACTGTCAGCCGCTTTGTGCTTGATCAGGATACAGGAAGCGCCATCAAAGGCCCGGGTCGGGTGGATTATTTCATGGGATCTGGTAAACTAGCAGGCGATCGCGCTGGCATCACAGGCGGCAATGGTTCACTATATTATTTGCTGCTCAAAGAATAAGTATTGGGCAGAAGAGGCAGAGGGGCAGGGGGCAGGGAGCAGGGGAGCAGGGGAAGCAGAGGGAGAAGAGGAGTGTGGGGAGTGTGGGGAGTGTGGGGGGTAAGACTTCTTCCCCATCCTCCCACACCCCTTGGATTTATTTCTCACTTGTGAGAAATCCAGGCTAATGCCCAATTACCAATTCCCCATTCCCCATTCCCCATTTCCCATTCCCCATTCCCACTTAATACGGCGGATAAGCAAAATCATCTTCATCGGCATAAACATAAGAGTTAGAAACTCCTGCCATTGCCAATTTAGGCGTTTCTGATTTTACAGGTTCCTTCCCAAAATCTTTGTATTCTTCAAAAGTCTTGCAAATCATTGCAGACTCTAGAGAATCCGAAGCAATTAAATATTGTGTTAAAGTCCCTACCGTGGGATGTTTGTAGTCTACAGTTGAAGCGACTAAAACAGTATTTGGTTCAATACCTCTTTCTTCACACTCAATTATCGGGCAAAAAATCCCGTGAGCATGGAACAAAGGGCCTTTTGGCGTTAAAGGTTGCTTGCGGTAAACAGCATAAGCTTTTTCTAGTTCAGCCACGAATCCACTAACTACTTTACCTTGTTGATATTCGCAGTAGGTTTTGCTGAAACTCGCTCCGGCAGCACCATTAAGAGTTAGTTGTAGTGGTGATTCGTGTAAAAACTTTTTATTCTCACCCACTATAAAAATTAGATAGCGAGTAAAGGTTTTAAATTTAAGTTTATCTGCTAAAAAGGCATCATAATTTTCTTTGAGCGTACCCAGTTTTAGACCACTTTCCCGGTCTTTGACAGACAATGGCCCTCGACGCACTAAAACCAAGTTTGGAGTAGTGCTAATAAAGACTGTTTCGACTCCAGAGCTAAATTCATGCTCTACCTGCTGCCAATTATCATCTGGCACAAAGCCGACAGCATTGGCGTTATCTAGCTTAATCGCCAAACCGTGGGATTGCATACCATCTGTGCCATACCGAGGATTAATCATCTGACACCAAGGGATGACTTGAGAAGGCGGTGCATTAAATTTCTCGTCTTCAAAGTCGAAATTAGCAGATGCTTTCATCGTTTTAGGCTATCAAAGTGTTTTATTGAACAAGTTTATCGGCAGAGCGCTGAGGAAAGGAGAGCCAGAAAGAGAGCGTTGCTACGAGATTTACTCGTGCCTTGCGTGTCGCCCTCAAAAGGAGGTCGAACATGCCGTCAAACTGGTGTAGTAATTTTTCCAGGGTAAAGCAAAATCAATCTATGTTGCAATCCCTGTTTCGTTTTTTGACTACTCCTTGGCGTGAAAGCTCTTCGAGTTCTAATCATTACAGATACAGATCCCCATCGAAACAGTGCTGGGTACTCAGCACTTATTGCTCAGTATCATTTCTATGAACTCAAAGCAGCAAGAGTCTTTAAATCAGGCACTTCTAAGTCAGGTTGACTTAATGCTGATTCTGTGGTTTCTGATCCTTTTTTCTCTGCTCGACGGTTTACCCAGACTGTTGATAGTCCCAGAGATTTGGCTGTAACGATATCGTGATATACACTAGCAGCAACATGTAATATCTGCTCTAGCGGCAAATCAATTCTCTCAATAGCCAGTCTGAAGTTGTTTAAGGAGGGTTTGTAACTTTTTGCTTGTTCTGCTGTGATTATTTGGTCAAATTCTACCTCCAAGTATTTTGCAGAAAAAGCAAATAGATCGTCATCTACATTGGAGATAATTACCAGTTGAAACTTTTGCTTGAGGGTTTTAAGTGCCTCAACTGTATCGGGGAAAGGTAGCCAATGCTGAATCGAATCAGCAATTGAATTTAGTTCCTTGACAGTTGGCTCAAAGCCAAATTGTTCACCAAATTTCTCGACTACTCTCTTCAAAACTTCTCGATATTTGATATAATCACCTTTTTCCAGTTCTGCTTCAAATTCAGCAAAAAGTTCCAGAATTCGATCGTCATCTAAATCAGTGTTGTGTGCTAGCAAAAGTGGCTTGAGCGCTCCTAAGATGCCGTTCTCCCAATCAATCAGGGTTCCATAACAATCGAAAGTTAAAGCTTTATACTGATTGAAGTTAATCACCTTTTTATACTCCAGAGCTTGATTCTATAGTGTTCAGTTCTCATAAACTGGAAAACAGGTTAACCTATCTGCGTTGGCGCAACCCGCCACAGGCATCGCTACATCCACATAATAATGTTGAATTCTCTAGACATTCCTTGTATCAGATTTTCAACTGCTAAAAGATTGGCAAGGCAAAGTGTGAGGGTCGTTTTAAGGTTTCTAAGTAACTGCTTTTGTAAAGCAGTACTAAAAAATTTGTATGGTAGTTATCTAAAAAAAGTAATATTGCTGAGTTTAGCGTGTGGGATAATGTTACTTCACAGGGGAAATTATTCCTAATAAGTATAGTTTGTATGCATCTTAAATTTCAGGACACACAAGCGAATACCACTGAACAATTAAACTCCACTGAACAGCAATCTCACAGTAAGCCATCTAGACCTTCTTCGGTAGCAGAGGCAGTGGTTAAAATGCTAGGAGATATGGGAGTAGAGTATGCCTTTGGTGTTTCGGGAGGTGCGATCGCCCCAGTGTGGGCTGCATTACATCAAAGTTCCCTCCAGGTGCTGCACTTTCGCCACGAAGCTGGAGCAGCTTTTGCGGCCATTGAGGCGCACTTTGCTAGCGATCGCCCAGTTGTGGTATTCACTACTACCGGGCCAGGGATCACCAATGCTTTGACAGGGCTGTTGGCTGCCCGTTGGGAGTGTGCTAAGGTGATTTTCGTGTCAGCTTCAACCTCAGCATCACAGCGTGGCCGGTGGGCTTGCCAAGAAACTAGCACCTACACAATGCCCAGTGCAGATATTTTTACTTCGGGGACAATATTCCATTATGCGACAACCCTCGAATCCAGCGATGAACTTCCAGAGGTTGCTCGAAAGCTTGCTCTCGGTCTAGCACAACCGGGAGGATTTGTAGCTCATATCAGTATTCCGACAAACATCCAGACAAGTTCAGTAAAAACATCTTTGCCACAAGTAACTCTGTCTCAGGCTGTGGCAACAACAAGCGAGGAGACAATCGCAAAATGTGTCCGGTTACTATCTGACGGGCCGTTTGCAATCTGGGTGGGCTTTGGGGCACGGGGTGCTGCAAAAGAGATTCGCCAGCTTGCTGAGAGAACAGGGGCTGCGGTAATGTGTTCACCACGGGCCAAAGGTATTTTTCCTGAAGATCATCCTCAGTTTGTAGGCGTTACCGGCTTCGGTGGGCATGAGTCGGTTTTAACGTACATGAGGGAGCAACGTCCAAAACGTGTGCTGGTGCTGGGAACACGTCTTGGTGAGTTTACCTCATTCTGGAACCCTGAGATGATTCCCAGACACGGCTTTTTGCATGTTGACATCGACCCAAAGGTTCCAGGAACTGCATATCCATCTGCCGAGACTTTTGCCATCCAGTCCGACGTAGCAATATTCCTAAAGAACCTGCTGAAGAACTTCCTAGAAAGTACTGGTCGCTCAAGGACAATAATGCTGCCTCGATTTAAATGCGATCTCATCAAGCCACGTGTGGACGGTCTAGTACGACCGGAACTGCTTATGAATGTAATTCAACAAGTGATTGTTGATGGAAGCGATGCATTAGTAATGGCAGAGTCAGGTAACTCGTTTGCTTGGGTAATTCATCTGCTGCGATTTACCACACCAAGTCGTTATCGAATTAGCAACGGATTTGGTTCTATGGGGCATTTTGTCACAGGTGTAGTAGGTGGTGCTTTAGCACGGAATGGCAAAGCTGTTGCTATTGTCGGAGATGGTGCCATGCTGATGAACAGCGAAGTAAACACGGCTGTAAAATATCAAGTTCCTGCGGTCTGGATTATACTCAACGATGGGCGCTACAACATCTGCGAACAGGGAATAGCATATCTAGGATTCAAGAACGTAGATGCAACAATTCCGCAGGCAGATTTCGTAAAGATTGCTCAGGGGATGGGAGCAGATGGTATTCGGGTAGAAAGGGAAGCTGACGTTCAAGTAGCACTAGAAAAAGCGATCGCGGCGAAGGGCCCATTTGTGGTTGACGTAATCATCGACCCCACCCAAATAGCACCCACTCAAAGTCGTAATCTAAGCCTGATTTTACAGGGCGCTACGAATTATTAAAAGGTGATTAGATATGACGCATCTTCCAGTCGGTATTCGTTCGCTTGCTTTGAGCCTTCCAAGTATCAGACGCACAAATGATTATTACATAGAAAAATATCCTGAGTTAGTCGCTCAAGCCGAGCAAAAAGGTTTTGCAAAGTTATTTTCGCTTAGTGAGTCTATTTCCAGTAACGAGTTTGACCAAGAAATGTTGCGCTATCTGTCAGATCCATTTCGTGGCACTGTTGAGCGATGGATGCTTGGATCTGGTGAGTCTTCTTTAACGCTGGAGTATCAGGCTGCAATAGATGCTCTCCATGCCGCAAAGCTCTCTCCTGACGACGTTGAATTGATGATTGTTGCCTCAGTGTGGCCTGAACAAATTGGATTTGGCAATGCTGCTTTCCTAGCCAGTCAACTAGGTCTCCAGGGTGCTGCTTGGAATCTTGATGCGACCTGTGGAAGTACTCCGGTTGCCCTTCAAACTGCCTGTGCCTTAGTTAAAGCAGGAGAGTACCGCAATGTACTGGTGGTTATTTCATGTACCTACTCTCGCTTTTTCGATGAGGATGATACATTTCCCTGGTTTACTAGCGACGGTGCTGGAGCTTTCGTAATTGGCTCATTAGAACCGAACCAGGGAATCCTTGGTACAAAGACTGTTCATACTGCTGCATTAAATGAAGTTCTCTTTGCTCAAATTATCAAGGACAAGCAAAATAATCCGCAAGTCCGTATGCAAGTGGGCAAGGGTGGGAATGCTCTTGGTGAAACAGCTGGGGAGTTTCTGCGTAAATGTTGTAAGGGTGCTGTTGCTGCTGCTGGTGTAACTCTTGAGCAAATTGACTTTTTTCTTTTCAATACACCTACAGCTTGGGTTGCAAGTTTCTGCACGCGCATATTAGGTATAGATCCAGAATGTACACTCAACCTCTATCCGCAGTATGCAAACCTTGGACCAGTACTCACTGTGGCAAATTTGTACCACGCTGCACAGTTGGGCAAAATTCGCGAAAATGACCTAGTTCTAATTTATGGTTCCGGCTGTTCGGGTGCTGCTGCTGCAAATGTAATGCGTTGGGGCAATGTGGCACTAGGTTCTGACCCTATCAAGCAATCTAACTCAATAGGAAAAGATGCCGGAGATAGAAACCTAGTTTCTTGTTAAGGTCATATAGAAAGATTGAAATTATGTCTCAAAAGTCGACAGTGCAAAGTAAAATTCTTACAGTAGGAATTTTTTTGTTGTCTATCATATTTCCACTCAAAGTCTCGGCACAAAATTATGACGAGATTTATATTTTTGGTGATAGTCTTTCTGATACAGGTAATGTATTCAATATAACGAAAGGAGCTATACCTCCAAGTCAAACGTACTATAATGGACGTTTTTCTAATGGTCCAGTCTGGGTAGAATATCTCGCCTCTGATTTAGGGTTAACATTCAATCCGAAAACTAATTTTGCCTATGGTGGTGCAACCACAGGATCTAAGAATATCGGTATTAGTGGTTTACCAGGATTGCAGCAACAGATTAATAGCTTTACATCGGCAAATCCGTCTGTAAACCCGAATGCTCTTTATATAATTTGGGCTGGTCTGAATGATTATGTAGATAACTTTTTTGTGAATATTCCCGATTCTACCCCATCAGTCACCCAAGTAATTAACCAAGCAGTCTACAACTTATCAGCATCATTGACATCGCTTGCTGCTGTTGGTGCTAAAAATATTATGGTGGTTAACCTGCCAGATTTAGGAAAGTTTCCAGTTGCAGGCAACAATAATCAAGTTACCGCATTACTTAGTACTTCTATCAATATACACAACTCCAGCTTGGCCACAAATCTTAACTTTTTAAGTCACCAACTCAGTCCTGATATCAATATTATTCCTCTTGATGTTAATTCTCTTGTTAATAGAATCATTGCAGATCCTGGAGAATTCAGTTTTACAAATGTGACCGAATCTTGCATTGGAAACTTATCGGTAATCCCTATAAATATTTCTCCGCAGCCAGTTGTCTGTACTCCTGATAAGTTTCTATTCTGGGATCAAGTTCATCCAACGACGGCGACTCATCAGATCATTGGAGAATTAGCATTTTCATCACTTAAACCAGCGTCTGTACCTGAACCTTCTGTTCTATTTGGGCTATTGACATTTGCTGACTTAGGTGCAGTTCTGCTACTGAAACGGAGATAGCAATATAAAAATAGCAGATAAGCTGTTCCACATTTCAAATTGCTGCTGAATTTTGATTTTTTAATTTATAACTCCACAGCGCCTAAAGTTTTCAGAGTGGAAATAGTCGCCTCAGTCATTCCTGCAACGCCAGTAATATTCATACCTTCATAAAGTCTAGGGTTCAGAATAGTTTTTAGGCAATCACCAGTCAAGGTATCCCAAAGCTTAATTGTCCCACCTTCACAAGCACTGCTCAGAGTTTGTCCGTCGCGACTAAAAGCGACCGACCATACTAAATTGCTATGTCCCAACAAAGTTCTGACACAGCTACCTGTATTAACATCCCACAACTTGACAGTTTGGTCACTGCTACCACTGGCTAGCGTGTTACCATCCATAAAAGCTATAGAGTATACGGAACTAGTATGTCCCTGCCAAGTTGAGATACATTGAGTAGTTTTAACATCCCACAACTTAACAGTTTGGTCGCTACTACAACTAGCTAGCGTTCTACCATCCGGACTAAAAGTGACCGACCATATAAAACCACTATGACCATGCAGAGTCTGAAGGCATTTACCAGTGTTGATATCCCACAACTTGATTGTTTGGTCTTGACCAGTACTGGCTAGAGTTTGACCATCCGGGCTGAAAGCAACTGACCATACCACCAAAGCGTGTTCTTGCAAACTATTGAGACACTTCCCAGTGTTAACATCCCACAACTTCACTGTTTTGTCTTCACTGCCACTTGCAAGGATACGACCATCGGGACTAAAAGTTACTGATGTTACTCTACTAGTATGTCCTTGCAAACTATTGAGACACTTTCCAGTGTTAGTATCCCACAACTTCACTGTTTTGTCTTCACTACCACTTGCAATGATACAACCATCGGGACTAAAAGTTACTGATGTTACTCTATTACTATGTCCTCTTAAGATTTTGAGACACTTTCCAGTGTTAACATCCCACAACTTTACCATTTGGTCGCCACTACCACTTGCAAGCATATTACCTTCATGGCTGAAGATAACTGACCATATTCCATAACAATAACCCTGCAAAGTCTTGAAGCATAAACCAGTGCTGACATCCCACAACCTCACTGTTTGATCGCTGCTACCACTTGCGATCGTTTGCCTATCTGGAGTAAAAGCAACTGACCATATCCTAGTACTATGTCCAGATAGAGTTGTAAGGCAACGAGTAGTACTAACATCCCATAACTTCACAGTTTGGTCATGTGAACCAGTTATAAGTGTATGGCCATCTAAATTGAAGGCTACTGAAGTTACCCAGTCAGTATGACCCTGTAAAGTCTGAATGCAGCGACCAGTACTAACATCCCATAGCCTCACAGTTTTATCACGGCAACCACTTGCTAGTGTTTGACCATCGGGGCTAAAAGCGACTGAACAGATACCGATATTGGGATGTAGAAGGATTTGAAAAGTTTTACCAGTGCTGACATTCCATAGCCTTACTATTTGGTCATCATCGCCACTAGCAAGAGTGCTACCATCGGGACTGAAGGCAACTGATGTAACCCGATTACGGTGCCCTGAAAGTGTTTTGAGGTATTGTCTGGTACTAGTATCCCAGAGCTTGACTTTCTGGTCTTGACCACCACTGGCAAGTATGTGACCGTTAGGACAGAAGGCAACTGACCAAATCCCACCCTCATGAGCATAAAGGGTGGTCAAGCATTCCCCAGTTTTAGTATCCCATAATTTTAGTGTTTGATCTTGACTGCCACTGGCAAGAATGTGACCATCGGAACTAAAGGCAACTGACCAAAGCCAATCTGTGTGCCCGACACAAACAAGCAATTGTTGTCCATCCGCAACTCGGTATAAGCGAATCTGATTATTAGTATCCCCAGTGGCTAAAAGTTTTCCATCTGGGCTGAATGTAACAGAATGGATGCCTCCTAATGTTTCAGCAAAAACACACTTACCTAATTCAGCCTGAGCAAAATTTGCATTATGCAAATTAACTGAACGCATATCTGCTTGCCAAACAGTTAGCTCGGAAAAATCATAGCTACTTAGATCGGTTTCTAGATAACAAAGCAGATTAAAAATATTGCCCGCCGTATATCCTGGTTCTAGCGGAGATTCTTCTCGCTGCTTTGCTAAAGTTTGAGTTAATAGATTTCTAATGTTTCTTTTACTTTTTAAAACATTCAGCAACCCATCGATAACTGGTTTGATGATGAGACGAACTTGAGTATCTTTAACATAATCTTTACCCGTTGCTTTCATCAGAGCATGACATCTCAATAAATCAATATCCTGAGTGACAATCTCTTCACAGACACTTTCTATCAAGCTACTAGTCACATACTCCATAACTACAGGCTGGAGGGTAAAAAGTGATCCAGTTTTTTCAATGAGCTTAGGCGTAGCTTTCTCGATTAGCGATCGCCTGCCTAAAGATTCTAGAGCCTCTAGTAATTTTGCTTGTGGTACTGGTGATACAATATCTTCTCGCAATTCTGAGAGTGTAATCGACTCGCGATTAATCGCTAGCCAGTACATAATATCCTTTTCTAAATCTGACAAGCGCTCAAACTGCTGCTCTAGAATATCGCGAATGTCGCCAAAAACAGCCGTGTTCTGTTGCAAAAATTCTGTGACATTACCATTAAAAATATCTTGAATAGTTGTGGCAACTATCTTCAAGGCTAGTGGATTACCTGCATAGCGCTCAATCATTACTTTCCATTCATCCTCTGCCGCAGATAGCCCTTTGAATTTTAAGATTTCTTGTCCTTCTGCTACCTTCAAGCCACTCAGTGGTAGCGAACGAACAGATAACGCTTCTCCTTCCAGTAATGCCACTTCTTTCGGTTTTTCACGGCTAGTCAGCACTAAGCAGCTTTGGTGAGTTGCTTCTCCTATCCGTCTTAAAAGCTCACCGTATTCTTCATATCCTTCTCGATAAAGTCCGGCGCGGCTACCACTGCGGAGAATTGACTCTGCATTATCAAGGACCAGCAAACAGCGATGATTTTGCAAATAGTAGAGGAGTCTTGATACCCGATCGCTAAAGCTTTCTGGTAAGTTACCTTCTGTTTCCTGCTCGTCAGATAAAAATTGGAGCAGGTTACTGAGAATAATTTTAACAGGTGGGGCTTCTCGTAGCGATCGCCAGATCACATACTCAAAGTTTTCCTGAATCTGTTGAGCAAGCTTTATAGACAGCGTAGTTTTCCCAATACCTCCTATCCCTAATAGTGCAATCAATCGGCAGTGTTCATTGAGAATCCATTGCTCTAGGGTAGTAAGTTCTTCTGTACGTCCATAAAAAACTGAGTTAAAGATAGCTTCTCCCCAATCTAGACGATTAGTTGACCTTAAATAGTCACTTTTATCTATTTTTAAATTGAAAGCTGAAAAAAGCTTTTCAATAGTCTGTTTATCAACTCCTCCTTCTCGATTCAAGACTTTCGAGATGGTAGCAGAATATAACCCGGAGCGGGCACTCATTTCTTCGAGAGTATATCTGTTTCCAAAATTTTCTTTTGCTTCCGACTGATGCTTGGCTTCCTTAATTTTTTGTAAACCCTTGGTAGTAAGTGCAACGCCACGCTTTCGTCTCCAATTCTGTAAAGTCATTTATTAACTCACGTTTGGGTAATCGCCTTTAACTAAAAGGATTATCTACTAGGTTGCTATAGATATGAGGTGATAGCTATCACAAAGGAACAATTTTATCTTGCAGAAAATTTCAAATAGTTGTATGTCCAAAATGCTTACTAATGTCAGCCATCTTTAGCAATCTAATCGTTTCGGTAATTTAACATAACTTATTTAACATAAAATCTGGACTGTGGATCGTTGCTGATACAAGGTCTTCAGCCAAAAGCTTCTTGCACCAACCGCAATAGTTGATTTATTCCGTATGATACTAATAATTTAATACCTTGTGTTTTCAGTAATGTGTTTGGGGCTTAACGCTTAAGTTCAATCTCAAAATCTTGATTTTCACTGGTAAAGACATTTCAAAATTGGCAAGCTTGATAAGGAAAGTTTGTATATATCTAGCCTATCAATCAATGAATAAAACTGCTGCACTTAAATTTCCCCATTTGGCAACCTCCAGCAAGAAAAAGGCGCTTAAGCGAATTACCTTAAACTTGACATTAGATGAAGCTCAGAACCTTGAAAAGTATTGTGAACAAACAGGCAAACCAGCAATAGACGTGATTCGTGAACTGATTAAAGCCTTACCTTGAGCTGTCAAGTCCCAGTCCAGAAAAATCATGACTATAGTAGAAGGTGTTGTAGATTTGGACAAAGGTTTTCAGTTTACTCTGACAAGAGTAATTCAAGAGCGGTAATCATAAAATTAAATACTTCCAACTGGATATTTGCTACTTTCTTTACTGTTGTTTGTTGCGAAAATACTAAAAAACAAGGATTAAAAATTATTCTTTGATGGAAGTGACAACAGACTAAAATAGTCGCCGAACCGTATAAACAGTTTCTCAGCCCTCATTTTGTAACTAAATATAGTAATCACGTCATCTTGTTTTCGGCGTGCTGCGATCGTTTACGGCGAGCGTAGCACGCCTTTACTCAGTTTTTACCTGCCTCTCCAAAAATTACCCAAATTCTAATATTTATATCTTGAGAATCAACCAAAGTGAAATGGTTCGCAAATCTACTTTTATTTCGTCTGTGGCAAGGCTCGAATGAGTTCTCTAATCACATCCGTCGCTGGTCTGCCTGTCTGTTCACAATATTTTTCGAGGTTCTTGGCTTCATTTGATGCCAGGTTTATAGTGATTCGCTTGACCGCCCATTTTTTGTTCATGCTAAAACAGATAAATCGTGTACTCATAGCTTCAACCCCTGATTTTACCTTTCCAGATGGAAAGTAACCTAAATTTGGGATGTGCTGGGATACCTTTTTAAGGATGTAGGACTTACGCAAAACTACATATTGTAGGGGCAATTCATGAATTGCCTCTACCTGGAAATCTTTCTGTTTGCGTAAGTTCTAGGATAGTTAGGGAAGATTAAGCTTTAACCCAAACCTATTGGAATATATGCCCTTACTACTTTTGTAGTTTAATCTGCACCTTCAATTGGTGCAAAACCTTGGCGCTGAATATTTTCTGTTACCGCGCGTGGTTCTAGGAATTGCAGTAGGTAATCAGGACCGCCTGCTTTAGAACCGACTCCAGAAAGTTTGAATCCACCAAAGGGTTGCCGCCCAACGATCGCTCCGGTAATATTGCGGTTAATGTACAAATTCCCAACTTCAAATTCTGTCTGCGCCTGCTGAATGTGCGAAGGTGTTCGAGAATAAAGTCCGCCAGTTAAGGCGTAGTTTGTCCCGTTGGCGACTGCTAACGCTTCCTGGAAATCTTTTACCCGAATTACCGCCAGCACAGGGCCAAAAATTTCCTGCTGAGAAATTACCGCATTTGGCGATACTTCACTAAAAATCACAGGGCCGATAAAATATCCTTGTTCGGGTGCTGGTAATTCTAAGGCTAATTGTGCTTCTGCCTTACCCTTCTCAATATACTCGCGGATGCGATCGCGGGCATTAGCATCAATCACAGGCCCAACTTGGGTACTAGGTAAATCTGCTTCCCCAATGTTCAAGGATTTTGTGGCTTCTACCAATCGTTGCACAAAGGCTTCATAAATCGGTTCCAGCACAATCACCCTGGAAGCCGCAGAACATTTTTGTCCACTGTAACCAAATGCCGATTGCACTACTCCTACAACTGCTTGGTCTAAATCAGCACTTTCATCAACAATGATGGCATTTTTGCCACCCATTTCCGCAATCACCCGTTTCATGTGCTTTTGCCCAGGTTTTAATATTGCGGCTTCTGCGTAAATTCGACAGCCAACTTCTTGAGAACCCGTAAAAGCAATTACATGAGTATCAGGATGATTTACCAAGTAAGCACCGACTTGCGAACCTTTCCCTGGTACGTATTGAAAGACACCTTTGGGAAAACCAGCCTCTATTAAAATTTCGGTGAGTTTTGCGGTAATTACAGAAGATGTTTCCGCAGGTTTAAGAAGAGTACAATTCCCTGAAACCAAGGCTGCAACAGTCATTCCACATGCGATCGCTAGGGGAAAATTCCAGGGAGAAATTACTACAACAATCCCCCGTGGATGGTAGATATAACGGTTAGTTTCCCCAGCAAGGTCATAATTAACACCTTTGTCTAGCCGTTCTATCTCATCAGCGTAGTACCGACAAAAGTCTATCGCTTCCGAAACCTCTCCATCAGCTTCCTTAACTGGTTTTCCAACTTCCAAAACTATCCAAGCTGAAAGTTCGGCGCGGCGGAGTTCCATCAAATCACCCGCTTTCCGCAAAATATCAGCGCGTTGTTTCGCAGGTGTTTTTCTCCACCCAGGAAATGCTGCTTTGGCTGCTTGCATAGCTTGTTCAGCCTGTTCAACGCTGATTAAGCCTACTTTACCAACTACTTCACTGAAATTAGAAGGGTTGAGAGAATCAACAAATTCCGGCGTATTAACATATTCCCCATTAATCAACGGCAAATAAGTTTTACCCAATTGTTGACGAACGCTTTGGAAAGCTTGCGCCGCTTTCGTTCTGATCTCTTCCACCGCATAATCGGTATCAGCTGCACCGAGGAAATGAGAGTTAGGAGTTAAAGATTTTTCTTCTTTGACAATTGGCGGCGCTAATAACTCTTCAATTGGTCTATTTTCGAGATTTTGGCGTAAAAATGAACTATTAGCTGTATTTTCTAACAATCGGCGAATTAAATACGCCATCCCCGGCAATAATTCACCGTAGGGACAGTAAACTCTAACTCGATAACCCCTGTCAACCAATGCCTTGGCAACTTTATCACCCATGCCGTAGAGGACTTGTAATTCAAAGCGACGACGGGGGACATTTAAACTTTCAGCGATGGCAATGGCGCGAGAGTGCGATCGCACATTATGGCTACCAATGGCAGAATACACATATTGATGATTTTCTAGCAATAACTGAGTGATGGTTTCAAAGTTAGCATCAGTTGCCGCCTTATCGTTGTAAACTGGCTGTTTCCAATGCTTTTGGGATGCTTTGATAGTTTCTTGATCCCAATATGCGCCTTTCACCAAACGGATTGTCAGGGGATAACCGCGTTCTTTTAACCAAGAAATTACGTTTTTGGCATCTTGCTCGCTATCACGCAGATATGCTTGAATTGTCATACCAATATCTGTGCGTTGCCGAAATTCTTCTTCTAGTAAGAGTTTTTTCAAGATGCTGAGAGTTATGTCTTTATAAGCATACTGTTCCATATCAAAATGGACAGCTGCGCCCAACTCTTTAGCACGACGTAAGAGAATCCGAATGCGATCGCTAACTCGCTCCTCACTACCCTTAGCATCTAAAGGGTCAAATTGAGAATAAAACGCCGTTAATTTAACAGAAACCTGAACTTTGGGTATCGGTTCACCATCAGCCTCATCAATAGCCGGGATAGCTGCCCAATTCTTTGATGCTTCTACCAATTGTTGCATTAATTCTAGATAGCGTTCTAGATAAGACTGCGCTTCGGCTTCGGTAATCACCGCTTCACCAAGTAAATCAATGGTGAAAGCCATTTTTTCTTTTCGCAGTCGTTCAACTGTTTTGATGACTTGTTTAATATTTTCCCCAGAAATATATTTATGGGCAAGAGTCTCAACGGCTGTACCAACGGTTGTCGCAGCAACTTGTCCTGGCATCGAGTCAGGGTTAGCAAAATTTAGCATTCCCTTCAAAGCTGCCGGTAATTCTACAGATTCATCTCCTAAATATTCTTGTAAATGTGAAGCAATTTCTGATTTACTGTGTAAAGCAGGTAGCGTGTCTATAAAGCGAAATAGTTGCACCCGTAATCCAGGATTACTCATCGCCCAAGCTAATAATTTATCATCCCAGCGCATTTGATCCCGCAGGGAAGAAAAAAACGAACGATTTTCCTGCGTTGCGGCTAGAAGTTGTTTAGCAATTTCTTGGGTTTTAGCTTCGTAGGTGCTTGTTTGTACTTGTAATACCACTGATAATAAACTCCGTTAATCAAGGCAAGGCTTTTTGTACAAAGCCTGTGTCTTCTATTTTGACGCTTTCATTTAGCTGTCACCATATCTAATGGTTTGCCAAGTTGCAATTTAAGTCTGACAGCAAGAGAATTCTAAGTAGTGGCTTTTAACAAGCAGAATTTTGAATAACATCGATAATTGGGCAGAAGGGAAGGATTTTCCAGCTTTTTCTCTTATTGCATCTTCCCACTGTGGTTTGAACAGGATGTACTTGTTTTTTCCAATACTAAGAATGGGTATACTCACTCTATGCCTACAGAAAACTTTATGGATATTTTATTTTCTAACTGGCAACATACACTCCAATCTTTTGGTGTTGACCAGGTAGCGGCTGAAAAAGCCTTTAATTCGTTGGTTGCAGCTTACTCTACCCCTAGTCGCTATTACCATACACTAAAACACATCGATCGCGTTCTCAGCACAATTCAGATATTACAAGGCTACACCAATAATCTAGCTGCTGTTCAACTAGCTGCCTGGTTTCACGATGTAGTATATGACACTGAAGCTAAAGATAATGAAGAACGAAGCGCAGACTATGCTTTTGAGTTGCTGAATACTTTAGATATTCCAGAAAGTACTATAACTACTGTTACGCGTCTTATTTTGAATACTAAAGACCACGAAGCTGCGGTGAATGACT
This sequence comes from Nostoc sp. ATCC 53789, assembly GCF_009873495.1. Classification (GTDB taxonomy): domain Bacteria; phylum Cyanobacteriota; class Cyanobacteriia; order Cyanobacteriales; family Nostocaceae; genus Nostoc; species Nostoc muscorum_A. Next base: position 3,887,112 of record NZ_CP046703.1, read on the forward strand.
GTGATAGCCAAGTTCTAATTGATGCAGATTTAGCGATTTTAGCGGCTCACTCAGTGGAATATGAAGAATATGCCCATGCTATTCGCCAGGAATATGGCTGGCTTCCAGAGAAGGACTATATCACAGGTCGTCAGAAAGTTTTAGAACGATTTTTACAGCGATCGCATATCTATTTTACGCCTTTAATGTTAGAGTTCGCCGAACCCTCTGCCCGTGGCAATATCCAGGCAGAAATTCAGTCTTTATTGTCTGATTAATTTTACAGCACGGTCGCAGTGAATGGAATGATGCCTCCGGTAAAACAAGGGCGAACGTGGCTACAAAAAAAAGACCAGCTACTTGAGCTAAGAAAAAATTAGCAAAGAGTTAAACCCTTTATTTTTAGCCCGTATAAACGGGTAAAACCTCGTCTACACGAGGTTTATAACCACCAAGTCGAATTTTCCGGCTGCTAGAAATTTTGAATTGTTTAACGTCTGCCGCCGCCACGATGAGGCACTTCAACTTCAGTGTCTTGTAACTTTCTTTTCGGGGCAAATACTTCTTGATGTTGTTGCTGCTGAATTTTTTGCTCTGCAAACTTGGCACGGGTGCGAACTCCAAGATCGGCATCGGTATCGAGCATTTGCTGAAGTTGATTTGTAATCCGCGACGCTTGATCGGGTAAAGTAACTGCTATTGCAATGGCTAATGTTTCTAAACTCGTCACTGCTGCATAACGGACTACCCATTCTGGATCTTGAGAAATTAATAATAGCGCCTCTAATACCTCAGTATGAACAGATTCTACTTTCTCCGGCGGTACTTGATGCCAGCGCAAAGTACCTAATCCTCTAGCAGCTGCTCGCCTCACACTTAAAGAAAAATCGGTTTTTGCTGCCTCCAACAAGGTATCTAGTGCCCGAACATCGCCAATTCCCGCTAAGGCACGAAGTGCCCAGGCTCTAGCACCATAGTTATAGTCATCAATTAGTTCCAATAGTGGCGATACTGCGGCTTCTCCGATCGCAATCAATCCATCTACCGCCGCCACCGCCGCCCCTGGATTGTTGTAGCCCAAAGCTGCAATTAGAGTAGGAACAGATTCCTCTATACCGGCTGCTGCTAACTCTTGAACTGCATCTACTAAGCGCTCTGACGAATCTGCTTCTTGTACAGCACGGATCAATATTTGGGCAAGATCGCTGTTATTCATAACAATTTTTCATGAGTAATTAGCCGTCAGCCAATTGTAGCTTAAGTTATCCGTATTTGACATCATACATAAACCCCCTAACCCTGATTTTGCAGTTGGGTTGGGGGTTTATCACAGATAAACATTTTTGTGTAACGTATTAATAACAACTTACTCTCTACAATTTATGACTACAATAGCGAGTCCATCAAATTAATCACTTTAATCGCATCTTCTGACAAAGTGGTTGGTGTTGTGTGATTGACTTGATGTTCTAGTAATCCTTTGAGAGAAATGAGTTTCAGGCTATTTTCAGCAAGAGTCTGTGCGATCGCATCTGCTGCGGGTAGATATCCAATAGCTCCCAAATCTGCTAACACTGCTCGGCGCAATTGCAATCTCTCACCTGTCAAAGCCTTTACCAACCGTTCTCCATAAGCTGGTTCTTCGGTTAATTGATACATAGCTCGCGCTGCGGCATATTGCACCAATTCAATTGGATGCTCTAAAAATGGCTTTACCAAAGAGGTGAATTCAGTCGCCCTCAAGGTTCCCAAGGCTTCTAAGATGGCTTCATAGGGTTGAGATAAATCAGGTTGCTGCGAGACAAGCTGTTCTCCATGTAAACCTGCTGCTAATAGCTTGATCAGGGCGGGAATACAAACCGGATCGCGTAGCATTTCTAAAGATTGTGCTGCTGCTTCCCGCACATAAAAATCTGAGCAGTCTAAACACGCAATTAAAGGTGATACTGCTTGGCGATCGCCTAGTTTTCCCAAGGCTCTAGCTGCGTTCCGTCTTAGAGGATATCCGCCTTCTGGTGTTCTGTCGGCTTCATCCTCTAAAGCTTTGATCAGTCTTGTAACCGCAGCTGGTTCACCTATACGAAACCTACCCAACCACCAGGCAGCATAAAACCGCAAACCTAAATCTTCACTTTCTAGATTAGCGATCGCTTGTTCTACTGTTAAAGATCCACCATCGGCATTATCACCTGTCGCGGATAAATCTTCAAATTTCTGTGGACTGGAATTCATTAGGAAGAAGGATGATCGCTTTGTTCGCTATTTGTCGTTTCAGCGTTTAATGGCTGAATACTAACTATTTTGCCACCTAAGCGAGTAATTCGCTGCATTTCTTGATTCATCCGGTTTTCAGGCACTGTGAAAAATACACTGGCACTAGAACGAATCGGATAGTTGTTTTTTTGGGTTTCTTCGCTTTGGCGCAAACCTACTACTTCATATCGGAAGGAGCGATTACTATTTCTACTACTAATTTGTCCAAGCATAAATCACTTCCAAATTTCAAATTTTAAGTTTTCAATAGTCATTAATCAATGACTAATGACTATTGACAAATGACACTAAAGTGGTTTCACACTAGCTATTTTACCACCTTGTTTTACCACTCTCTGGAAGTAACTAGATAGTTCTTCATAAGGTATTACTACCGCTTGATTGACACGGCGTGTGCTAGGATAACCGGCACCAAAAACACCTGCCACTTCAATCCGGTAGAGTCTGCCTTCTTTACCAAATGTTCCCGCACCACCAAAAGTACTGTTGGGGGTAACGCCTTTTTCGGAAGCAACGTATGAAAAACCTGAAGAAGCACCAGATGGAGGAACAACAACAGATGCACTATTGCGACCTAGTTCAGCAGCAAGGCGAGAGGATTTGCCTTTGAGTTGGGAAGTATCGCTACTGGCATAGCCGCGATAAAGTTGGAATATCCGGCTGAATCCTACAGTTTTCTGTCCTGTTTGGGTGTTAAAGCCGCGATAGTAAGGCACTATATTTTCACCAAAGCTAGATTGATACTCTGGCGAATCAATATAAGAATCGATGTCGGCTTCATATCCCTTGTTTTGGTACAAGTCCAAGTGATAAACCACTTCAGACTCATCATAAGGGGCACGACCTAACAAATGTTTATAGTTCAGTTCGATAACGCGAGTTTGGAAATTGTCGTAGAAAAACTTGGATTTGTACAGTTCTGATTTAGCGACTTGACGCACAAACTCTTGTACTGTATTTTTTCCATCGCGCAGGATAGATTCAGCACTTGTAAGGCGGTCAGATGTCAATATATAGTTGTTACCCAACACCTGACGATAGACGGCAGCGATTACTCTCTCTATATCTTCTTTAGTTGCATTGGGACGCAGTTCTACAGGAGATTGGTCGCTAAAAGGTTCCGTTCCTAGACGGGACGCTGCTGTTGTAATAGCCATTGGTAATTTTCCTTTTGTAATTAGTAGTTGGAAAAATTAGGAGTTAGGAGTTAAGAGTTAGGAGTTAAGGGTAGGGGTATAGTTAGGAATTTAAAACTCATAACTTCTAACTCCTCACTCCTCACTTCTAACTCCTCACTCCTAACTCCTCAGTTAATTCCCGATTCCCTATTTATACGGCAGTAATGCTAATAACTTTACTGCCCTTACGATTCAACTGCTGCAATTTACTAGACAGTTGCTCGTAGGGTACGATCAATTCCGCAGTACCACGGCGCACTACAGTTGAGTTGGGGGAAGCTGCTTGTAGCACTCTGATGCGATATGTTTCCCCACGACCACCTGTAGAGAGGCCGGTTAAGGCTCCAGCAGAGACTGGATAAATGGGTGAAGCTAGATTCTTAGCGACTTCCCAGGTTAGCCGTCCTTGTTTTTGTCCTTGGGCGCGATCGCTATTTGCATAACCACGATACAGTTGGAACAATCGGCTATATCCAACGTTTTTCTGTCCTACTTGACTTTTAAAGCCTCGATAGTAGGGCACAACATTTTCGCCAAAACTTTCTTGATATTCTAATGAGTCAATGTAAGAATTAATTTCAGCTTCGTAACCTTGTGAGTTGTAAAGCTCAACATGGTACGAAATCTCTGACTCATCTTCTGGGGCACGCCCCAATAAATGCTTATAATTTAACTCGATAAACCGAGTTTGCGAGTTGGAGTAAAAAAACTTGTCCCGATAGAGTTCCGATTGAGCAATAGCTTGCACAAATCCCCGAACCGAGATTAAACCTTGCTGCAAAAGTGATTCTGCACTCTCCAGACGCTCTCCTTCTAGGAGGTATGCATTACCCAAAACCTGACGGTAAGCTGCCCGGATAACCACTGCCACATCTGCTTCAGTTCTATCGGGGCGTAGTTCTACAGGTGCTGAGTTTTCAAATGCTCCAATCCCTAGTCTTGCTGCTTGTCCCAAAGCTGCCATCTTTAAACCTCCTCAGTTTTAACTGCAAAACTGAAAACTTTTTAGAAAATTTTTTTCTAGTTTTTTAACAGTCTTTTGAAAATAAAACTGCCCGGAGAGGTAAGCAACTCATAGAACTCACTTGTCATAAGAGCTGATTTCCTCTCCGGGCTAAAGAAACACTCTAGCTTAGAGTATTGATTACATAGTCGATGTAGGAATTTGCTTCAACAGCTGGGTCGCCGCTTAGACCGTGGTTAGCTTTGATGTACTTGAGAGCTTCAATGTACCAGCTAGGAGATAGGTCAAAAGTCCGGTTGATTTCAGCCAAGCCGGAAATCAAGAAATCGTCCAAGGGGCCTGTACCACCAACAACTAAAGCGTATGTGATAATCCGCAAGTAGTAGCCAACATCACGAACACACTTGCCTTTACCGCGTGCATCAGACGCGAAGTTAGGGCCTTGTTGTTGAGTGGTGTAAGGGAACTTGTTATATACTGCTTGAGCAGCACCTTCGGTCAAGCGTTGAGCATTAGCGCTCAATGCTTTTGCTGCTTGTAAGCTAGCTGGAGCTTGACGGAAGCGACCAAAAGCAACTTGAATTTCGGTGCTGCTGAGGTAACGACCTTGAGAGTCAGCCGATGCAATTGCTTCAGTTAGAGGTGTTTTTGTCATTTTTGGTATTTCCCTTTTACAAAAATTTGGTTGAAATTTTGTTTTGTCCTAATGGACAACTATCTCAGTCAATAGCAGCAATATTTGCCTTAAGCTACTGCTGAAGCAGCACGATCAAAATAGCTAGCAATTTCAGCTGATAAAGCGCTGCAATCGCCTCTGGTGATGTTGTTTGTATCGTTGACAATTGCTAGGGAAGCAGCTTTTAGCTTTTGAATACCAACAGCAACTGAAGCTCCTGGGGTTCCCAATGCCAAGTAGGTTTCACGCAAGCCGTTGAGGGCACGATCATCTAACACGCTGGAATCGCCAGCAAAGATTGCGTATGTGATGTAGCGAAGAATGATGTCCAAGTCTCTGATGCAAGCAGCAGCGCGACGGCTGGTGTAAGCATTACCACCGGGAGTGATCAATTGGGGTTGTTCTGCCCACAAATCACGAGCCGCAGCAGCAACAAGAGCGGAAGCATTGCTGGTAATACGGTTAACAGCATCTGCACGCTTGTTACCATCTTTGACTAGTTCACTCAATGCATCCAATTGTGCATCGGAGAGGTATTCCCCACGTGTATCAGCTTGGGAAACTACTTTTGCAAATGCATCTAAAACCATTGCGTTAAATCTCCTACTTTGCTTGGTTAAGAATAATTGGACTCAAAACTGAATGGTTCAGCTTTTTTTGATGTCAGCACTGCCTGACGAGTTACGAAAGGTTTAAAACAGACATCCACGAAATAAGTTTACGATCTCCAGGCTTTCAGATTAAAACTTTTGTTAAAAAACTTCAAACTTCTATGAACGACTGGAAAACCTGATTAAGATGTTGTTTTTTACTTCCAAGTTCTCTTTATACAATGCTGCCGCGTCATTATTTATTACAAATTATTGTTATGTTTGTTAATTTCGTTTACATAACTTTACATACAGGTTAACTTCTCGGCGCTCCAATAAATACTGGAAATTTCTTTCAGGGAAATCCCTTAAAGAATGCGTAAGTATAGCCTGCCACAGGTATCGTACCTTGAAGTTTTGTAGTATTTGCTACCTGATATCTTCTGCAAAGGGTACACAGCATATTTGCGGCTGCATTGTATCGATTAAGGTAATAAGTGCAATTTGTTCGCGTTTCTGCTCTCAACTTTTAAAGAAAAAAGACTTGATTTTGAATAAATTCTCATGATATTCTTAGTCAAATCTAAACTACGGTTTTACGATAGAATTATCGTAGCTTCAAATTACATAGTTATGTTTGTCATTTTGCAAACTTGTGGTTAATGGTAACGGAAATCACCTCCTATGGTAAAAGACTGGTTTGAATGGCACGACCTCTACAAGAACGAACCAAAATTGCAACAACGCTTGCAAATTGTGCAGGAATACATTTCCTATAGCTTGAATTTGTCCGAACCAGGGTTAATCCGTGTAGTTAGTGTTTGCGCGGGCGATGGACGAGATTTGCTAGGAACGCTATCAAATCACCCACGAGCAAAAGATGTTTATGCCCGACTCGTAGAGCTAAATCCACACCTAGTTGAACGTGGACAACAAACAATAGAATCCTTGGGTTTGACAAAACAAATTGAGTTTATCAATGGAGATGCAACACTTTCGTCTAACTATGTAGGAGCAGTGCCAGCAGACATTGTGATTGTCTGTGGTGTATTTGGCAATCTTGCAGATGAAGCTGAACTAAATCGCTTGCTAGCGAACCTGAGTTTTCTGAGCAAACAAGGTGCTTTTGTAATTTGGACTCGTGGACACTCTAACGGTATTCCCCACTCTGAGACTGTGCGTAAATTTTTCCGTGAATATGGATTTGAAGAAGTGAACTTCAAACTCACCGCAACCGGAGACATGGGAGTAGGTATTCATCGTTACCTTGGTGAAAGTTTAGCTGCACCCAAAGAACAACAGTTTTTCGCCTTTACTGGTGTTCCAAGTAAAGCCAGGTAAATAAAGGGATAGTGATTGAAAAAATTTATAAAATCCAGCGCTGGGCTGTTTTTAAATATTTGTTATTAAACCTAATCTATGTTGAAACCTAGAGTTTTTTAAAAGATATATTGATGTAGGTTGGGTGGAGTGAAACGCAACCCAACATTACCACTTATTTATGTTGGGTTATGCGATCACTGCACCCAACCTACAAAACTACGGTTCTCAAGGTAGACGAGGTTTAATCACCATTCTGTAACAGTTAAAGTATTGCACTGGTCTACATCTTGCCCTAACACACAAACTCTGGTAGGACTTCTGCAATAGTAAATGCAGTAGGGGAATTCATGAATTGCCCCTACCAGAAAATCAGGGTTTTGTATTGTTTGTGTAAGTCCTATCTCAGCATCTACGTCATTAAAAGGAATTGAGCTATTAGCCTTGGAATAAATTCCAAAGCGGGTTGATAACGAAGCGAGAGATTAAAAAGATAGGGATAAAAACAAGGTTTTCAAATATGGGGTTCCTTTTCCCCTTTTCCCCTGATTATTAATTCCTCCCAAACACACTGCCTAGGGCACGCGCCATATTTTGCGGTTGCATTGCATCCATTGCGGCGGTGGGTTCGTAGCCGCAGTGAACCATACAATCGGCACACTTGGGATTACCACTCTTTTGGCCGTATTGACTCCAGTCAGTTTGTGCCAGTAGTTCCTTGAAGGTAGAGTAATAACCTTCGTTCAGCAGATAACAAGGTTTTTGCCAACCGAGAACACTATAACTAGGGCTACCCCAAGGCGTGCATTCGTAGTCCTTCTCACCAGTAAGAAAATCTAAGAACAGTGGATTGTGATTGAAGTTCCAGTTTTTTTCACCCGCTTTGTAGGGAGCCAAAATTTGCCGGAAGAGGGTGCGGGTTTGTTCGCGGTGGAGAAAATGATCTTGATCTGGTGCCCACTCGTAACTGTAGCCAGGAGAAATCATCATCCCGTCAGTATTTAGGGTTTCCAGAAAGTCGAAGAACTCTTGCATATCTTGGGGTTTAGTACCCTCAAAGATAGTTGTGTTAGTGGTGACACGAAAACCTTTAGCTTTAGCGGCGCGGATGGCTTTGACAGCAATATCAAAAACACCTTGGCGGTCTACACAATGATCGTGTAACTCGCGCATTCCATCTAAATGCACGCTAAAAGTCAGGTAAGGTGAAGGTTGAAACTTATCCAGGCTCTTTTCTAACAACAAACCATTGGTACACAAGTAAATATATTTCTTGCGCTCAATTAATCCTTGAACAATTTCATCAATCTGGGGGTGTAGCAGAGGTTCTCCGCCAGGAATTGAGACAACTGGTGCGCCGCACTCTTCCACTGCGGTAAAGCACTGTTCTGGGGTGAGATTTTGCTTTAATATTTCCTTGGGATGTTGGATTTTACCACAACCAGTACAGGCTAGATTACAACGAAAAAGAGGTTCCAACATCAATACCAAGGGGAAGCGTTTACGTCCTTTCAAACGCTGAGTAACCAGATACTTCCCGATATCCATAGCTTGTTGTAGATTAACTGCCATTCTATTACTCCTCTGTTGATCAAAACACCACGTTTCCAACCCCAAGATTTATCTGTGGGGTCTTTAATTTTGAATTTTCAATTTTTAATTTTGAATTCCCCAGAGGGGTTGACATAGCCTTGAGCAACAAACCAATCCACAGCATCTTTGAGTGCTGCTTTTAGCGAAGATTGAGGTAGACCCAATTCTCGTACAGCCTTTGCAGCATTGTAATACATTGGTTGTTTTGCCATCCGAACGCCATCCAATGGCACTGAGGGCGATTTTCCCAAGGGTGCGAGAATATTTTCATCAACCCAGGCAGCAGTAAAGGGCAACCAAGCGGGTACTGTGCGTTGAGGTGCTATCAAACCTGTGATCTCGGCAAGTTGTTCGAGTAGTTCTTTGAGACTTAGATTTTGATGACCTAAGATATAGCGATCGCCTGGCTTACCCCGTTGCAAGGCCAGTAAATGCCCCCAGGCCACATCTCGCACATCGATAAAATTAAGACCAGTATCCAAGTAAAAGGGCATTTGCCGCCGTAAAAACCGTAAGATTATATCACCTGTCGGGGTAGGTTTGATATCTAACGATCCAATAGGGCTGCTGGGATTGACTATAACTACCTCTTGACCTGTAGCAACAGCTTGCATGGCTTCTTGTTCAGCCAGAAACTTAGACTTTTTGTAGTTACCCACCAACTTTTCTAAGGGACTCTGATGTGTTTCATCGACCACTTGACCAGATGATCCTACCCCAATTGCGGCAACTGAACTGGTATAAACGGTGCGTTCAATGCCAGCTTTATTAGCTGCTACCAAGACATTGCGCGTACCCAGAACATTATTATGGTGAAGTAAATCTCGGTCTGTTTGCCACAGAGAATAATGGGCTGCGACATGAAATAGATATTGACAACCTCTCATTTGTTGCCAGAGATTTGGATCGTTCAAATCGCCTTTGACAATTTCTACCTCCAAACCGCGTAGATTCTCCAAATTGCTACTTGAGCGTACCAGCGCTTTGACTGTGTAACCCTCTTTCAGTAACAACCGTACCAAGTGGGCACCAATAAAACCCGTACCCCCCGTGACAAAAACTTGCATCAACTTCTCTCTCTCGTCTGAAAGCGGGGAAACCAATCATCTAAAATAGTGTAGACTACCGGCACGACAATCAAGCTGAGGATAGTTGAAGTTACCAGTCCACCCGCGATCGCTACAGCCATAGGCGATCGCAATTCCGAACCTGCACCAAAACCCAATGCGATCGGTAGCATTCCCAAAATAGTGGAGGCAGTGGTCATTATAATTGGTCTGAGGCGCACTAATCCAGTGTTGAGGATTGCTTCTGTGCGTTCTGTGCCAGCATTGCGTAACTGGTTGATATAATCCACAAGCAAGATGGCATTTTTATTGGCCAGCCCCAGTAAAAATACGAAACCTATCAGTGAGATCATACCAAAGTCGCTCTTGGTGATCAGTAGTGCCAACATTGCCCCCACCAGTGATAAAGGCAAAGATACACCAATCACTAGAGGGTCTACCCAGCTTTTGAACAGCAAAATTAGCACCACAACAATACACAAGGCAGATAAAGCCAAAGTACTGCCAAAACTGCTAAAAACCTCACCTTGGCTAGCTGAGTCTCCTCCTAAATTTAACGAAACATTAGAAGGTAACACCGCCTTAGCTTCAGCTACCACTTTATCAGTAGCATCACCCAAAGATAGACCTTTGCCAAGATTTGCACTGACATAAGCTACTCGCTGATTATTCAGACGCTCGATCTGAAATACCTCACCTTGAGGATTTGTTTCACCTGTAACTGTGACATCGGCAAATCCCGGTAATCTCTGAATTCTCTCTTTAATTGCTTTGACTGCTTTACTTAAGGCTTGGAGATTGTCACCGCGCAAAGCTATTTGGAGAGGTTTTTGACCACCAGAATCAACAAACTGAATATCTTCCACACTGGTAGTTACCCCAGAAAGGACAGGTAAAGTGGAGCGGAATTGGTCTTGTAGTTCTCCAGTTGTGATTGTGCGGTCTTCCTTTAACTTTATATATAGTGTGCCTTTATTCGGCTCACCCTCACGAGAACCAACAGTAGTAAATACCGTTTCAACTGCTGGTGATTTTCTGACTACATCTTCTAGTTTTTTAGCAACTTGAAGAGAATCGTTTAAGGGATTGGGAATTGGGAATTGGGAATTGGGAATTGGGAATTGGGAATTGGGGATATTGCTTCCTTGTCCTCCTTGTCCCCCTTGCCCTCCTCTAGCAAAATCGGGAATACTCGGTAAAGGAGCAGTATAAGCAATATTGAATTCGCCGCGATCGAGTTTGGGAATAAACCCTTTGGGAATTAGTGGAATTAGCGCTATACCTGCAATAAAACTGAGTACAGCTAATCCAACAACTATCTTCCGGTGATTCAAAGACCAACTCAGCAAGCTTCTGTAAGATTGGGCAAATGCGACCCAAATTCTTGCTTCTCGACGCGGAGAGAGCGAGGGTCTAGGTTTTAGCCAGTAAATAGCCAGAACTGGAGATAAAGTCCGAGCAACTAGCATAGAAGCAAGCATGGCTGCTGAAACAGTGATGCCAAAGGGCTTGAAAAACTGCCCAATTACGCCACCCATTAAACCTATGGGCAGAAAAACCGCTACTGCTGTCAACGTAGCGGCGGTGACTGTTAATCCGATCTCATTGGTTGCTAAAAGCGCCGCTTGGCGGGGAGTTTCCCCATCCTCAATGTGTCGCATGATGTTTTCTACATCCACGATCGCATCATCAACAATACTCCCAATCACCAAAGCTAAAGCTAACAGCGTAATTGTTTCTAAGTTGAAGCCGAAAATTGCCATGACGATAAACGTCGCCAACAAAGACGTAGGAATCGCCAAGGCAGAAATTAGGGTGGCTCGCCAATTCCATAAAAAAGGAAATATAACCACGATGGACAACAAGACTGCTTCCAGCAAAGCATCGATAGTTGATTGGGTGGCTTGGCGGATATATTTTGCTTGGGTAGCAGCTAAGGTGAGTTTGACATCTTTGAGGGTAGAACGTAGCCTTTGCACTTCTTCCTCAACTCGACTCACCACTTCTAAGGTGTTAGCGTTACCGCGTTTGATTACCTGAAATGCGAGTGCATCTTGGCCGTTAAACCTGACTAATGTTGCGCCTGCTTGGGGGATGGATGCTGCACTCAGATTCGATGGATTTAGGGGAGGAGTTGCAGTCGCACCGCCCAACAGTGAGACTTTCAGAACTCCTGGTAGTTTAGCGATCGCACTTACAATCTCGTCTTTCGCCAACTTTGTCAAATCTGTAAGATTCCGGGTGGGACTCTCAATGGCATAGCTAATGGCGGCTGACTCGTTCAGGTTCAGGGGAATAATTTTAGAAGTTGCTCCCTGAGGTAGAGTCAACTGCTTGAGGGCAGTTTCCACCTTTTTGGTTGATGTTTCTAAATTCGTACCAACGGCAAAAGAAAGGCTAACGGCTGTTTGACTGGGATAGGTGGATGAGCGGATATTCTCCAGTCCTTCTAGGGAACGGAGGCGTTCTTCGAGAGGTTTGGTGAGCTTCGCCTCTGTATCCAAGGCAGTTGTCAGGGGGGCTGTAGCATTCACAACCACCACTGGAAAGGTAATATCTGGAAACAAAGCATACTTAAGAGAACTGAAAGCCAGAATCCCAGCTACAGTTACGGCAATCCAAAAACTCACCGTCAGCCACGAAAATTGAATCGCTAATTTGGAAATATTGAATACTTCTCGTGCAGATTTTGAGTTACGAAGCTTTACCATCTTGGAAAATTATCGTGTGGGTGACACAATTATTTAGTCATGCTACAGCAATCACTTTCGGTTTGCGAGCTTTGGTTACAACTAAACAGCAATATTACTTATTGTCACTCAGATATGACCCAATCTTTAATACAAAAGGAAACTTCAAAGATGAAACTTGGTTCTGTCGAGCATAAGGAATTATTCTGCCGGAGCTTTACCGAAAGCTACAGGGAATACGAACCTGAGTCTCTCCCTTGGCCAGATTTGGACGATACAGCCTTGAGTTTCTTACGCAGTATTCCCTTTTGGGAGAAAGCTCTGGATACAGAACGACAAGCTGGAGCAATAGTCAGTGGTTACGCAGCAACGGTGAGCGATCCTATTTTACAAAGTGCGATCGCTCTCCAAGGTAAAGAAGAATTACGCCATGCCCGTCTACTTCAAAAATTAATTGATCGTTACGGCATCGAAATACCAGAACGTCAACCAATTCAAGTTCCCCAAAATATCGAGCCAGTCTTTACGCGTTTTGGCTTTGAAGAGTGTCTGGATACTTTCTTTGCCTACGGGTTATTTGCGATCGCCCGTGAAGCTAATGTTTTTCCAGAGTCTATTTTCACTATCTTTGATCCCATCATAGATGAAGAGACACGTCATATTGTTTTTTTTGTCAACTGGTTTACCTATACACAAATTCATCGTGGCCAGGGATTCATCCCATTACGGAGCGCCAAAACCCTCTGGCAATACGGCAAGGCTCTCAGTAATTTGATTGCCGTCTTTGGCAATGATGATCCTAGTAAAACTGGCTTCGCTGTCACAGGTGCTGACATCTTTACCAAAGACCTCACATTAGAAAAATTTCTCAGCATTTGTCTAGTAGAAAATCAGCGCCGGATGAGCAAGTATGACCCCCGACTACTCCAACCGCAATTACTACCCAGACTTGCCAACATCGCCCTCCGTACCCTTGAGTTAATGCCCAAACGCAAACTTGCAACTGTCGAGAGAGCTAGTGCCTAATTTTTTGCCCATCAATACTATTCTGGTGCCTCAAGGAGCAGAATATAAAGCTGTTTGTCGCGGATTAAGCGGCGTTACTGGTTCTATCCCAAAGGTAGCAGCCATACCTGTTGGGATGAAGCCTTTACTTAAGTATCTGCACCAAGGACAATTTTTAGTTCCCAAATCCAGGGTGCTGATTATGGGTATCTGTGGCAGCTTGAGCGATCGCTATACAGTTGGTGATATTGTGCTGTATCAAGATTGTATTTATCAAGGGAAGCGGCTAGAGTGCGATCGCACTTTCACAACACAATTGCATTCTCGTGTATCAGAAAAAGTATCATTAGTCAAGTCATTAACTAGCGATCGCATGATTTGGTCTGCTGCCGAAAAACTTCATTTGGGTGAGACTTTGGCGGCTGATGTTGTTGACATGGAAGGATTTACTGCCTTAGAGTTTTTCAATGTGGGTGGGGTAGCCGTGGCAATGCTGCGAGTAGTCAGTGACGATTGTCAGCACGATATCCCCGATCTCACATCAGCAATTAACTCTGATGGCTCCCTAAATTCTTTCCCTTTAGCGATGGCAATGCTTAGACAACCGCTTGCAGCTACTAGGCTAATTAGAGGTTCATTAACAGCATTAAAGGTGTTAGAGCAAGTTACAAATATGCTCTTTTTTGGTAATAGACTGAAATAATTGGTTGGATAATAATAGCACAGTTACAAGTATTTAAATCCCCTACTTATTAGATAAGTTGGGGATTTAAAGTTCTATGAATATATCTTCATCTAATACCAATTTAATGTGAAGTTGTACATATCTTGATCCCCCTAAATCCCCCTTAAAAAGGGGGACTTTGATAGATGTTTTTCCGGTTCCCCCCTTATTAAGGGGAGCCAGCGCGGTCTTCTCCCAAGGGGAGACGCTAAAAGCGATGGGGTCTCCCCCGCCGCAGGATGCGCGAAGCGCTGTAGTGGAGCGACTGGCGTGGGCTAGGGGGATCGAATTCTATGCAGCTTCATAAAAAATTGGTATAAGGGACTTTCAAATAAAAAATATCCCAAAACTAAAGCAAATAATTCTCTCTATCTCTTCTCCCTCTGTGTTCTCTGTGTCTCTGTGGTAGCCTGCGGCAAGCCAAAGCGTCTACGTTTATTTGGATAATTTATTTCTTGGAAGTCCATAAATCGAAATTTGTGAAATCGAAATTTATAAAAACATCTGTGATGATATTTGCGTTGATATCACATTAATCACAAGAATAATTACTATCAGTGTAAGAATCAATACAATTTTATTTTGATGAAGAAATTGCTTGTGCAATAAGTTTCACAGAAACTTTATCGCCATACATATTAATTATAAAAGAATATTGGGAAGCATAATATAGAACCTTATCAGGGTTGGGTTCCAGGAGAGCTAATTCTTTTTTATTTGAATCAAAAATACTCTTTTGCCAGAATAGCTCGGAACTAATTTACCAACGATTTAACAGAATTTATGAATTTCAATCAAAACTTATACTTTTACTCATTCCTAGCTAATTTTAGATGGCTCAAAAAAAGTTACACCGCTAAAATCATGTCGGTGGCTTTTTTGGGTACTCATGTACCACTTCTAACCTTACTTTTGAGCTTCGTCATCTCAAACTCTTATTCCTTTGAGATGGCGGCACGAGTTATGATTATTGCTCTATTGGCTACATTAGCGGGTACAGCTGCCACCCTCTATGCACTAAACCATCTCCTCAAACCGGTCATTTTCACATCTGCTGCATTACAAAATTATCTGAACACCAAAACATTGCCTAAATTGCCCACAGAATTTGCTGATGAAGCGGGTACATTGATGGCAGATACCTCACAAACTCTTCACAAATTAGATGAGTTAATTCACCAAATCACTAATTATGATGATCTGACTGGATTGCCCAATCGTGATTTATTCCGCGATCGCCTCCATCAGATTTTATCCCAACCTGAAAACAACCAGCGCCTTGTAGCTGTGTTTTTGCTCAGTATTGATGATTTCACTGGCATGAGTCATGGATTGGATCATCAGACAACAAATTTATTGTTAAGAGCAGTTGCCAAAAGATTATTAAGCTGCACGGCACAAACAGATATTCTCGCCTATTTAAAAGGAGATGAATTTGTTCTTGCCCGAATGGATATTCATTCTTTGGAAAGTGTAATTAAGCTATCTCAGATGCTGTTGAGTAACCTGAGTAAACCCTTTTCTGTAGAAGGTAACTTGATTCATATTACCGTCAGTATCGGTATCACACTTAATAATCTAACCGATCCTAATAGCGTAGATCAACTTTTGCAACAGGCTCATATAGCACTTTACCAGTCCAAACAGCAAGGGCGTAGCCAATACCAATTCTATTCGCCAAAAATTAATGCTCAGTTGCAAGAGCGACTGACTTTAGAAAATGAATTACATGGAGCGCTTGAGCGTGGCGAAATGCTGGTTTATTATCAACCTCTAATTGATTTACATAGCGGACAAGTTATAGCGATGGAAGCGTTGCTTCGTTGGCAGCATCCTACACTAGGTTTGGTTTCTCCAGTAAAGTTTATTCCCATTGCAGAAGCCAATGGTGCGATCGTACCAATTGGTGAATGGGTTTTGCGAACTGCTTGCACCCAAACCCGTGCTTGGCAGCTTGCTGGATTTACCCCAATTCGGATATCTGTGAATCTGTCATCTCGACAGTTTGAACAACCCTATCTGGTTGAGATCGTCAACCAAATTCTTGAAGAAACTGGACTCCAAGCATCTTCCTTGGAACTAGAAGTGACAGAAAGCTTCTTAATGGCTGATATTGATCGTTCAGTTAAAACCTTAAAACAATTACGAGAACTGGGTATCTGCTTGGCTCTAGACGATTTCGGTACTGGTTATTCCTCCCTGAATTATTTGAAACGCTTTCCTGTGAATATGCTCAAAATTGATAAGTCATTTGTGCAGGATGTCATGTCTAATCCTGATAGCGCTGCCGTCACCGATGCGATTATTGCCCTAGCAAAGAGCCTCCGGTTGAAAATCACAGCAGAAGGTGTGGAAACCGAAGAACAACTTGAATATCTAAAAATGCGTGGATGTGATGAAGGTCAGGGTTTCTACTTCAGTCGTCCTGTTCCTGCTGATATAATTGCCCCGATGTTGCAGAAAAATTCTCAGCAGTTAGAGACAATCCCAGCATAAGTTTTATGCCTCAACCAGAAAATAACCTCCCCTGCTTTTCACATCAAGAAAATGTAGGGGCAATTCATGAATTGCCCCTACCGCAACTCAAAGTCGTGTGAGTTTCAATCAGTAATATCTATTTTGAAATTGTGGAAAGCTTTGCAACCATCTGAGTCCGAGATGAAACCTCAAGTTTGCGAAACATCCTTTTTAAAGCTTGCTTGACAGAGTTTTCAGTAATCCAAAGTTCAGTACTAATTTCTGCATTGGTTTGTCCTTGAGCTACCAAGTTAGCAATTTGCTTTTCACGAGGCGTTAAACGCTCTATCTGTAATAGTTTTGGATGTTGCGTAGGCGTAGCCAGCCGTAGGCATCGCGCTATTGCCACCCAAGTAGATATGTGCAGACAAAGCGCACTCAAATCTATAAGATTTTGTGAGTCGAATGTAGGCATTCCTTGCTGACGGGTAAAACCTACTACGCCTACTAACTGCCCATTGCTGACAACTGGCCCTGCCATGACGTGCCAGTGATCGGCACGAGGACAGATCAATCTCCATGTCTTAGGCTCTACAACTAAACCTTCATGAACAGGGGCATGGTGTTCTAGCAAGTAACGTGCAACTGGATTGTGTTGAGGTGATAACGCAATTTGCAGTGCTTTTTGGAACTTGCTGTCAAGTAGAGAAATTTGAGCAAAGAAAAACAGCCCACACCGTGTAGCTGAAAAATATTCACTCATTTCTGCGCGTATGTGCGATCGCAACGCCTCTTCATCTTCAGCTTGAGCAATTGCATGAAATAGAGCTTGTAAGGCAATCATGATTGGCAAATTGTACTCTTTCGAGGTCTAGGCGCAGTATAGCAACCAGACCTATCTTAGCTTTAGTCACATCAAGTCTTTCCCTTATTTGCTTTTTTTGGATTACTTAAGCATGACTCTAAATTCTGCCATTGATGATACACAGATATCCGGACGCTGGATTCAAATCAGTTTTTTTATTGCAGTAGTGTTTTTCAATCTCTGTTTAGCAACCCAGGTATTCAGTGTTGGACTGGCTTACTTTTACAACTCTGATTGGTGGAACCTACATATTTGGCTGGTGCGAGGATATAGCGGACTCTCACTAATTTTGTTGTTATGGGTGTTTTTGATGCCGTTTCCTTTAAGAGTCCAGAACCTTACAGCAAGTATCCCAGTTTTGCTGGGACTGCAATTTCTCACAATTCACTTGAAGACTTCTTTTCCTTTAGCAGTCTTCCACCCACTCATCGGTTTTTCTTTATTCTCTATTTCCACAACCCTAGTTCATCGGACATCACAGATTGTATTTCCCAACCATAACCAAGACTAAATAGTTAACTTTCAATTCTTTTAGCGCTCTTACAGGAGAAATATAAATGTCTCAATATGCTCATCCATCCGTTCTTGTTGATACCCAATGGCTGGAAAATCATCTCAACGATCCAAATGTTCGCATTATTGAAGTGGATATCAGTCCAAAGCCGTACAAAAATGCTCACATACCTGGTGCTGTCTTCTGGAACATCTTTAGAGATTTACTATTGCCCGATTTGAAACTGAACTTGGATACAGGAGCTTTTGAGAGGCTGATGGCACGTTCAGGCATCACTAATGATACAACAGTGATTGCTTATGGCAGTTATCCTGGAACTGGAGCCTGGATTTTCTGGCTTTTGCAAGTCTTTGGGCATGAAAATGTAAAAGTTCTCAATGGTGGCTACCAGAAATGGAAGTCAGAAGATCGTCCACTAGCAACTGAGTTATCCACGTTTCCTGCCACTGATTACCGTGCCAAAGCTACTGATGCTAGTCTGAGAGTATTACATAATGAAGTTCAGGCATCGATTGGTAGAAGCGATTGCGTGTTGTTGGATGTCCGAACAATTCAAGAATACTGTGGTGAGTGGTTTTTCGATCAGCCGCCAAAAGCAGGTCAACTTACTGGTCATATTCCAGGTGCAGTGCATCTTGAGCATACCTTAACTTTCAATGAGGATGGCACTTTTAAATCATTCAAGGAATTGAAAAATCTTTATCACAGTAAGGGCATTACGGCTGATAAGGAAGTTTTTCCCTACTGTACTATCGGTGCGCGTTCTGGATATGTCTGGTTTGTCTTGAAGTATTTATTGGGATACCCGAATGTTCGGAATTACGATGGCTCTTGGAATGAGTGGAGCCGTCTACCTGATGTAGCTATAGAGAAATAGTGAGCTATTATTCGCAAATATAGCCAATAACCGCACCTTTACGGACGGACACCACTACCATTACCAAGATTAAAATCTCTTAACCTTTCGTTACAATCAAGATATCGAGAAGGACGAAAACAAACCTCTCGAAGCTGAAATCAAAGGTGAACGACATGAATGGCACAATTCGCGTTGGTAATCTCTTCGGAATTCCCTTCTATATCCATCCGTCATGGTTTTTAGTTCTGGGTTTGGTAACTTGGAGCTATAGCAGTGGACTGGCGGCACAATTTCCCCAATTATCTGCGGGATTTGCTTTACTACTGGGATTGATGACAGCGCTAATGTTATTTGCCTCTGTCGTCGCCCATGAATTAGGCCACAGTTTTGTTGCGATTCGTCAGGGAATTGATGTCAAATCCATCACACTGTTTATATTTGGCGGTTTAGCTAGCTTAGAAAAAGAGTCAAAAACCCCAGGTGAAGCTTTCTGGGTAGCGATCGCAGGGCCTTTAGTTAGTTTCCTACTGTGCGGTATCGTTACAGCAATTGGTGTTACTACTACTGCATCAGGGCCATTAACTGCAATTCTTGGTGTTCTAGCTTCTGTTAACTTGGCATTAGCCCTATTTAACCTGATTCCTGGCTTGCCATTAGATGGTGGAAATATACTGAAAGCTATCGTTTGGAAAGTTACAGGTAATCCTTATAAAGGCGTAACCTTTGCTAGTCGAGTTGGACAAATCTTTGGTTGGGTAGCAATTCTTTCAGGTGTACTTCCCCTAGTATTATTTGGCAACGCCGGTAACTTCTGGAACTTGTTAGTTGGCTTCTTCTTGTTACAAAATGCTGGTAATTCGGCTCAATTTGCCAGAGTGCAAGAAAAACTCACAGGTTTGACTGCTGAAGATGCTGTAACTCAAGATAGCCCGATTGTATCTGGTAATCTTAGCCTGAGAGAGTTTGCCGATGAGCGAGTCATCAGTGGGCAAAACTGGCATCGGTTCTTAGTGACTGATGATGATGGACAATTAGTAGGTGCGATCGCAGTTGATAATTTACGAAATGTACCAACAGCATTGTGGTCAGAAACTCAAGTAAAAGAAGTCATGCGACCAATTACCGAATCTACCACAGTCCAATCAGATCAACCTCTCCTAGAAGTCATACAGTTACTCGAAGAACAAAAGCTATCTGTGCTTCCCGTAATTCGTGAGAACGGCGTTCTAGTTGGAATTTTAGAAAAAGCTGCAATTATCCAGCTACTTCAAAGCCGAACTCAACCAAACCCTGCGTAATAATTACTAATTCGTAATGGGCTTCTCTGCGAGACGCTAAACGCGAACGCCCCGCTACGCTAACGTAATTCGTACTTAAAGCTTAGACTCCACTCATATTAAAGGGAAAGGGATAATAAAACCTTTCCCTTTTTCGCTATTTTGGAATTATATGGCAATACAGTTCAGTTAAGCCCGAAATCCTTTGTAGAGACGTTGCATTGCAACGTCTCTACAGACCTAAAATCAATACCAAAAATCCTTAACTGAACCGTATTGAATTATATGGAGTTGAGAACAACAGATAAATTTCCACCTTCTGGCTTCTTAAGCATTTCTGCGGTGATGGCACGTTGCCAAGTTAATTCTTTTGTTGTCTCATCCCAATGCCAGCGTAATAAGTTAGCGGATTGACTCTTAACAATTCCTGGTAAACCAATCGCTTTTCTAGGTGCATTAGTAGCTAAAGCGATCGCACTTTCTACATCACAAATTCCCCACTTCACTAAATTCTGTACTCCCACCAATAAGGGTAAAGTCGTCCCTGACAAAGTGCCATCAGCCAATCGTGCCGTACCGTTTTTAACTTCAATTTGTCGGCTGTCCCAAGGATACACGCCATCAGGTAGCCCCAGAGGAGAAAGGGCATCGCTGACGAGAAAGAGTCCTTGTTCTTGATAGCTAGCGCGAAGCAAAATTTGTAGCATCATGGGCGAAACGTGTTCACCATCAGCAATAAAACCACACATTACATCAGGATTGATAATTGCTGCCCCTAATAATCCTGGTTCGCGGTGATGTAATGCTGGCATGGCATTGAAGGCATGAGTTACCATCGTTGCACCTTGTTCAAAGGCACATTGTGCTTGAGCAGATGTTGCCTGAGAATGCCCTAAACTGACAGTAATCCCCAGAGAACGCAAATATGGAATTACTTCGCCAGTGAAATCTAACTCCGGTGCTAAGGTGATGACTTTCACGATATGGGCATAATCACCCAAAACCCACTTTACCCGATCCATTGTCAGGGGTAACAGGTACTCTGCTGGGTGTGCGCCGCGCTTTTGAAAATTCAAAAATGGCCCTTCTAGATGTACTCCCAGAATCTTTGCACCTGCTGGCTGATTGGGGAGAACTTCAGCAATAATAGCAAGCGATCGCTGAATATTTTCTACTGAAGTTGTCACAAGTGTCGGTAAAAATCCATCTACCCCAACATCCCATAAAAATTGTGAGATTTCCTGGAGCTTATGAGCATTTTCAGCCGTTAAATCAGGAAATGCCAATCCCAAAGCACCGTTAATTTGCAAATCAACGCCACCCAATGAAATCCAGTCGCCTGCAACATTTATTATGGATGCACGGCTGTATGTCTCTACTGTACTCATTGGCAAGATTTGCTCAATTATGCCCTCTTCATCAACCAAGAGCATTTGCAAATCTTTGTAACCAGGCACTCTAGCATTGATAATATCTACAGGATTTTGTGTTGCTTGGGTCATCACACTGACGAGAAGAAAGATAAATCTGATTTTAGATCCAACCAACATCAATCAATGAGATGATAAATCGGCATAACCTAGCTTCCATAAGCTAGCTCAATTGAAGAAGAATTCAGAAGTCAGAATGAAGACGCGACGATCGAAGACTCGCTAACGCTTCGCTATCGTGGACTCGCTAACGCTGCGCTATCCACTCTTTCGTTCAAAATTCATTCTGTTAGCGGAAGCGGGGCGTTTAGCCCATTCTAGCTCCTGACTCCTGAATTCTGTTTCGATAATTTTGAATTTTCAATTTTTAATTTTTAATTATTATGACTCTCCTAATTGGTATTATCATGGGCAGCGATTCTGATTTGCCCACCATGAAAGACGCGATCGCAGTTTGTGACGAATTTGGCGTTGAAAGCGAAGTGGCGATCGTTTCTGCTCACCGTACTCCAGAACGGATGGTGCAATATGCTCAACTCGCACACCAACGCGGTATTAAAGTGATTATTGCCGGTGCCGGTGGTGCTGCCCATCTGCCTGGAATGGTAGCGTCTTTAACACCACTTCCTGTTATTGGTGTTCCTGTAGTCACCAGGAACTTACAAGGTGTAGATTCTTTGTATTCTATTTTACAAATGCCTGCGGGTATTCCTGTGGCAACAGTGGCGATCGGTAATGCCAAAAATGCCGGACTTTTAGCAGTACAAATTCTTGCAACTCATCAACCAGAATTGCTAGAAAAAGTGCAACAATATCGCCAAACCCTCTGTGAATCAGTAAATGCAAAGCAAGAAAAGCTAGAACGATTAGGCTATGAGCAATATTTACAGCAGATGTTTTAATAAAAATTAACACCAAAGCAATAGGGAGACAAGAAAGTCTTTCCCCGATGCCCAATACAACTCTTGGAGAGGCTGCACCCTAAGCGTAGCTATGCCGTAGGCTTTACGACTTCGCTCAGTACAAGTGCCCCATAACAAATGACAAATGACTAACCAAACTATTCGTGTTGTTGCCCATATTATTGCTTTGCCTAACAAAGTAGAAGATGTAAAAGCTGTACTGTTGGAACTCATTGAGCCAACCCGTCAGGAAGCAGGTGCGATAAAGTATGAACTTTTGCAAAACCAATACGACCCAACAGACTTTACTGTTGTAGAAGAGTGGACTTCTCATGAAGCCCTAAATGCTCATCTAGATTCGCCCCATTTCCAAGTGGGAGCAGCCAAACTAGAAGCTTTAGTGGCTGCCGCACCAGATATCCGCAAATACCATCTTTTGGCATAATGTCATATTGCTCACTTAAAGCAAATTCTTTATTTTTAGGGATCATTTGGAATATCTCAGCTTTCAATTCTAAGATGGAAGCGATCGCTCCAGAATCAAGTCAGCATTCTGAAGTATCTTGATCCTGAGGCCGTAGTCAAAAATTGAGAGCGACAACATCCATGTGTCAATTGCTCGGAATGAATTGCAATGTTCCAACGGATATTTGCTTTTCTTTTGAAGGGTTTTCTGCACGGGGAGGAAAAACGGATGATCATAGCGATGGTTGGGGCATTGCTTTCTTTGAAGGGAAGGGATGTCGGATGTTTTTAGATGCCCAACCTTCTGTTGCTTCTCCTGTCGCAGAGTTTGTGCGGAGTTATCCTATCCACTCAACCCATGTCATCGCCCATATCCGTAAAGCTACCCAGGGTGAAGTTGCCTTACACAACTGCCATCCTTTCCGCAGAGAATTGTGGGGTCAATATTGGGTGTTTGCCCACAATGGTAATTTGCCAGATTTTGATCCAGAAAATTTGGGATTTTATCAAGCCGTAGGTGATACAGATAGTGAAAAAGCATTCTGTCTGATGCTAGAAACATTGCGATCGCGCTTTCCTGATGGTAAACCTGACATCAAGAAACTGTACCCTGTACTCAAACAAATTAGTGATGCAATTGCAGAAAGAGGTATATTTAATTACTTATTATCTGATGGAGAACACTTTTTTGCTCATTGTTCAACTAACCTCAGCTACATTGTCCGTCAAGCGCCCTTTGCAGCTGCCCATTTAATCGATCAAGACATGACTGTAGATTTTCGGGAAGTGACTACCGAACGCGATCGCGTTGCTGTCATTGCTACTACTCCCCTGACTGACAACGAAGTTTGGACAAAAATTCAACCGGGAGAATTACTAGTTTTTCAGGATGGGCTACCACTGAAAATATGTATTTAGCTAAAAATGCGTCCTGTTGGCGAATTCAAAAATTCACCAAAAATTTTCCCATTTAGATAGTTTCTAGATGGGTTTTGTTTTTCATAGTAATATACGGGATGCGGGAAACTCAGTCTTTAATCTCACCAGGAGAGTCTAGTTAATTGGCTAAACAGCGACTCGACACACTATTAGTAGAGCTAAATTTATGTTCTTCTCGCGCCTTGGCACAAAGGTTAATTCAGGCGGGGGAAGTGACTGTTAATCAGCAGCTAGTTGATAAGCCTGGTACAGAAGTTGATATTGCGGCTCAAATAAATATTAAAGAGCGATCGCCTTTTGTTTCTAGAGGCGGTGAAAAACTCTCCAAAGCTTTGTCAGTATTTGCCATCCCTGTAAAAGATCGCATTTGTTTAGATGGTGGGATTTCTACAGGTGGTTTTACTGATTGTCTCTTGCAAGCTGGAGCAAAACAAGTTTACGGCATTGATGTTGGTTACGGACAAGTTGACTGGGGGCTGCGAAATGATTCGCGGGTGATTTTGCGAGAACGTACCAATTTACGCCAACTACGACCAGAGGAGTTATATAGCGAAAACGATCCGATTCCTGATTTGGCGGTGGTTGATGTATCGTTTATTTCTTTAACTAAGATTCTGCCTGCTTTGTGGCAACTAACTCAAGCTAACCGAGAAGCTGTATTGTTAGTCAAGCCACAGTTTGAAGTTGGCAGATCCCGTGTGGGTAAAAAAGGTGTTGTGCGAGATCCAAACGACCAAGCTGATGCTATTTTTCAGGTGTTGCAAGCAGCCCACGGATTAGGATGGAAATACAAAGGCTTAACTTGGTCGCCGATCACTGGCCCGGCTGGGAATATCGAATATCTTTTGTGGTTGGGAATGGAAAGTGAAATACCATTACCCGATTTAGAGGCAATTAAGCAAATAACGCAATCAGCAACAACTGATTTACGGAAAAGTTAAACGTCGTAGATTAGACATTCTACGGAAGCAGGATGGCGATCGCAATAGTTTTCTAAAGAGTTTTTCTTTGCTTTTGCTTGCTGCTGATCGGCTTTCTCTGCTTGCAATTCTTCCACAATGTCCCAGGCTACGGCACAACCCGCAGAATCGCTGCCATTTAGCTCACAAGTTGTACGAGCTTCAGTAATGGCTTCAGTAATGGCTTCTTCAAGATTTGCTACACCAGCAGTTTCAAATGAGTTTAGGGTAGTTGTCATGATCCTTTCACCTTTAATTTACGCAGATAGATATTAGGGGATGAGGATAGTTTTTTCTATAACCTTCTCCCTGTAACCTGTTTCCTCAATCTTGCATACCAAATTCGAAATGTCAGTCAATTGTCAGAAGAGCTTGATAGAAGTTCATAAACACTTGTAAACAGTAACAAATGCTTAACAAAAATTATTTATTCTCAATATTTTATGCCTAACTCTTGTCGCAAACGATACAGAATTGTATTTTGATCGACTTGAGAGAGAATTTCTTGAATTACGCTGCTAGCACCCAACTGTCCCCAAGTGCAGCCTTTTTCGAGATACACCTGAGCAGCTTTACCAACGGAGTATGCACCATAACCAGCAATACCAGCTTGAGCGATCGCACTGCCAGCAAAAGCACTAATATTGCTGGGATTGTCAGCACTGGTTATTGCAGCAGTAGTTTTACCTAAGCCCAAAATAAAACTACTACCTAGTTCCCCCAGTAGCAAGCCACCAGAACTAAATAAAATCGTTTTTAAAATTTTTCCGGCTTCATAGCTAGTCATCGGCAAACCATATAATCTAGCTAGAGCGCGAATTAAAGCTAAATCGGCAACAGTTCCGCCAAGGATATCTAAAAAGGCGATGGGATTGAGCATTACTGCCAAAGCTTTGTATTTGGTAAATTGCCAAATGATATTTTCAGCTTCTTGTTCGCGTAAGTCGATGGTTTTTTGAGCAATGGCGGCTTCTGCATCCCGTGCTTGGATAAGGGCATTTAAAGCCAGAAGCGATCGCCCTTCCCGATTCAGAATGTTCAGAATTGTCTCTTTGAGTTCGTCTACTTGCGGTGGTGGTGTCTCCCATTCATAACTGACACGCCCATCAGGCCACTCAACCCGCACTTCCATTGCTGCTGGTTCCGCCGCCACCATGACAATTTCATCTGGTAATAGAGGTTTGGCTTGAGGGTTCCCAGCACCCAATTGTTGCAAATTTTGGTAAATCGCTCCCCGGTCTGTATCTGGGTAAAGGTCGATTTTGTTAAATACTAAAATTAGGGGTTTTTGCGATCGCCGCAATTCCAGCAATGCCTGATACTCAGTGCGCGTGATATCACCAGACACGACAAACAAAATCAAATCCGCCTGATGCACAACTTCTCGTGCCATATCCGCCCGTGACTCACCCTCAATTTCATCTAATCCTGGGGTATCAATTAACTCTACTAGTACCTTACCTCCTGGCTGCCAACGCACCGAACGGGGCCATTGAGTGACACCGTTTAGGGGCCCAGTTTGCAAAATTTTGTCTCCCAGTAAAGCATTTAAAACTGCTGATTTACCGCGACTCACCAAACCAAAAGCGGCAATTCTAATCACGTTAGAGTCCAGCTTGTTGAGTGTAGAGTTCAAAGCTTCCAATTCCGGTTTTAACAAACCTGCCAATTCCGGGTTAGATGACAACTGTCCTGATTTGCGGAGATATCCATACCAAGACAGTGCTTGTCTGAGACTAGCGCGGGCACGATTTAAATGAGTTTCTTGCAGATTTCGCACAAAGTTAGGTTGATTCAAGATTTGACAAACAACAGGCTACATATCCATTTTGATCTAATTTCAAGACTGATAGCCTGTTTTGCCAAATTACGCAATTGTTCTAATTATTTACACACCTCTTTGTGCAATGTTCATTTAGAACATGGGATCGTGTTGATTATCCCAACACTTGCGATCGCGCCAGCTTCTCCCAGTATATTCACATTCAGAGGCATCATCTATCCAAGGAATCGATGTAGAGTAGTGCGAGGTTCCAATGGAAGCGAATAAACTAGTAGTGAATAAGGGCAATAATAAGGATAAAGTTGTCAATGTACAAATTGGTAAAATTATTAAATATCCAGTGAGTATCAGAACGTTAGTAGGAGTCCAAAAAACTCTGCCTATTTTATTATTTTGGCGAGTTTTTAAGTTAGTTTTTGAATTCGAAAAAAGCATAATGCAACCCTATTAATGCCGGTTTATATAGCAATCTCATTTGATTTGTCAAAGCAAAGCTGACTGAGAGCTAGCCAGATTGGGTTTCAGTTCTCAGTATATTTAGCAAAAATCAAATAAGAATCCTATATGACTACGGATTTTTACGTAAGAACATTATTGAAGTTATATACTCTGATGTCAAAGGTGCAAGTGACGACTTGTTAGAAGTTTTAATCTTTGGGCGCTAAAAAATATTTTTGATGAAAATATGTTGAATTTAGGGCAATCGCTCTTGCGTAAATTTTAGTAGGGGCGCAAGGTCTTGCGCCCCTACCGCGTGGCCTATTTACCTGAAAATAGCTATCATTTAGAGGTGTATTAAAATGCAGAAAAAAAATATCTTTAATCTACAGTCGGCTGTCTCCGATGCTGCAAAAACCACTCATACAACTCTGGATTATTGTATGTCTGCGTCCATGAGTCGTGATCGGCTTCTGGATAAACTGTAAATTTCACATTCCCATCGTGGGCTTTGAGTGCAGAAACCATAATTTCGGACTCCCTTGGGGGAACGACATTATCTTTTGCTCCGTGAAATGCCCACACAGGAAGGCTTTTCAGCTTATGTGCTTGGGCTGGATTACCACCGCCACAGATAGGCGCGATCGCAGCAAATCGTTCTGGCTGTGCTGCTGCTAAATGCCAGGTTCCGTAACCACCCATGC
This sequence comes from Nostoc sp. ATCC 53789, assembly GCF_009873495.1. Classification (GTDB taxonomy): domain Bacteria; phylum Cyanobacteriota; class Cyanobacteriia; order Cyanobacteriales; family Nostocaceae; genus Nostoc; species Nostoc muscorum_A. The sequence continues at coordinate 3,914,764 of NZ_CP046703.1, forward strand.
TTAAACCGGTCAGGTAAACCCGATCTGGATCAACAGGATAGGATGCAATAACCTCATCCAGAAGGGTGCTTAATCGTTCTATATTCCAATATTCACCGCGCGGACATTGTGGAGAAATGACAATGAAGGGAAAATCTGGCTGTTGTTCTACAACCTTGGCGACACCGTGCTTTTTCACATGATTTAAGTAAGAGCCTCGCTCACCCGAACCGTGTAAACATAAGATTGTTGGCAAAAGTGGCTCTTGTGTTTCGTTGCGACTTGCGTCTGGGTGCAGTCCACTGGGCAAGAATAGCAGGTAGTTATAACTGTCGGTAGAAGTAATTTGTTGTTGTAGTGGCTGCATAAAATTAAAAATTTTGTTAGTTTAACGTCTACGAATAGCTATTGTATAACTTGGTCGTTGTGTTGCTTCTCGTTGACTCTTAACTAACCGAAAATCATTATCTATATATAGATGCTCTAAAAAAGAAGTAGCTAGGTAAACTTTTTTAAATTTTTTGACAGTATTTCTGTCCATATCTTTTACTATAAGTTCTTGCTGTAAATCTATATTTGGTGCTGCTTCCTGAAATTTAGATTCGACTGTTGTCGTAAACCACTCATCTGCATCATCAATTGTCAACGGGATTTCTCTATTTTTCAATGCTTGGAATATCCCAACATTTTTAATATCCCACTTTTCATCTATAACTGAATATTTTTGCAACAACATTAAGTCATAAGCTGGTAGTTTTGATGCAATTTTTTGCCAAAAACCAGACTGATGTCCTGGTGCATAACGGGCAATATTTGCATAGTAACCATCAGTATGAAAAATTTGGTAAGACTGCTCGTGTATCCTACCAGGTAAAATATCTTGAAAAGGTATAGTAGACCATATTGGGACCCATACTCCCTTTACGATCGCTACTTGATCTGCAACCTTCCCAAAAGGATTACGTCGGCTCAATTCTGCAAAGTATGGTGCTAATTCATTTTTATAAAAATCTACTTTGGCTTTTAATGGCTCTAGATTGCGATCTTTAACAAGTTCTAAAATTTGATTTTTAATTTCTGGTGTAGTCCAATATGCCAATTCTTTGGTACTTGTGACATCTAGCATTATCGTTCATCCTGGGAAAAGTTCCAGATGTGTAATTATATAAACTAACTTGATCCAAGAAAACAGATACGGGGACGCAAAGAAAGAACTCTCCGTGTCCCCGCGTCTCTTTAATGAATGACTACCACCAAACTCGATTTCCATTTTCGTCAACTCGTGCTTGCCGGATTACATCGGAAATCTCTTCAGCATCTTTAACGTGGTGGAGCGCTTTCTTTTCGCCGTCGGGTTCATCCACAACGAAGTAAGTCGGGACTGTGATTTTGTCGCCTGTAATGTCTGGTACATCATCCACAGCTACCTGTTGAGCCTTTTCTTCAATAGATTCAGACTCATCAGAAATTCTATCTCCAGGATTCGCTGTTAAGTTTCTTTCCTTGACATTTGGTTCTTCGCGTAAATGTGTATCTTCACTTACTGGTTGATTAATTTGATTTTCTTGAGTTTTATCAGTCATGGCTTTTCAGGTATTAAAAAATCTAGCTTTGCTAATAACACTCTAAAAAATCAAAGATACAAAAAGTTCTTTCTCTGGAGAGACTTTGAAAAGAACACGTCTTAGGTTAGATATTTACTCGGATAAATTTACTTCTTTAGTTGAAATGGCGTGTATTTTCCCCCCAATGCTTCTACAATGCTACGGGTATTCGCCTCCATCATTTTGATGTAAGAATCTCCATTACTTCCTTTTGCACCAATTGAATCAGAGTAAAGTTGATTTGGTGCTAATTTCACTCCTGCTTCTTGAGCAACAGTTTTAATTAAAGCTGGGTTAATTGTAGTTTCAGAAAAAATTGCGGGAACGCCGATCTTTTTAATGGACTCAACTAATCTCTGGACTGTTTGAGCGCTTGGTTGTTCTTCGGTACTAATGCCAATTAAAGTACCTGCGATCGCAATCCCATAAGCACGCCCATAATATTGGAACGCATCATGGGTTGTCACCAGTTTCCGCTTATCTGCGGGGATAGTTTGAATTTGTTGATTAATCCAGGTATGTAACTGTTTTAATTCATTAGTAAGTTGCGATGCCTTTTGAGTAAATTTGTCTTTATCTTCAGGTGATAACTCAATCAACGCATCTCGGATTGCATTTGTCATTGCGATCGCATTTTCTGCACTACCCCAAACGTGCGGATCTGGCACTATTTCGCCTTTGCCTTTATCAAGCTGCAAGGATTTGACAGCTTCCCCCACTGGGATCTTCTGCGCTTTACCACCAGAAGCATTCATTAATTTAATCAGTCCCGGTTCCAGGTTGTAGCCGTTATACAAAATCAAGTTAGCTTCTTCCAAAACCCTGCTATCTGCTGGTACTGGTTCGTAAACATGAGGATCAGTACCCGGTTTGAGGATTCCACTTAGTTGAATTTCGTCTCCTGCAACCTCTTTTGCCAAATCAGCAATGACAGTGCTAGTTGCAACAACTCGCGGTTTATCTCCCTTGGCAGTGTTGGGGTTAGAGTCTTTCTGTGTACAACTTAATAAAGCCAAAGGCAAAAGCATTCCCAAACAAAGCCGGAAAATAATTTTTCCCTTCATCCTGCCGATTATTCCCTTGCCGTAAGGATTACTGCCGTCTATCTCTGGTATTAGTTTCATTTATCTTGGATATTACATCTAATTATAGATTTTTTCATATTTCTCTCATTTTTATAGTAAGCTCAAGAAATAAATATTGAAACCCGATTATGAAAAATGTCTCTTTTCCTGCAAAATTTCGTCTATTGCAGACAAAAACAGAGGAAGTACCTGCAAAAGCTATCAAATTCGATATGAGTTCCACAGCAGCAATTAATATTGCCCATTTAGGCGTATATTACCGGACACAAGAAGCTTTAAGGGATGTTAGCTGTATCATCAAACCAGGAAAACTGACGGGTATTTTTGGCCCTAACGGTGCTGGCAAAAGTACGCTGATGAAAGCAATGTTAGGCTTGGTTCCTATCAGTAGTGGTACGGTACTATGCCAAGGGAAACCCTTGATGCAACAATTAGAGAAAGTTGCCTATGTACCACAACGTAGCCAAATTGATTGGACTTATCCCGCAACAGTCTGGGATGTAGTCATGATGGGACGGGTAAAGAAAACAGGCTGGTTGCGTAGCTTCTCAGCAGTTAGCCGCCAAGTAGCAAAAAACGCCATAGAAAGAGTGGGAATGAGCGAATATTGCGATCGCCCCATTGGACAATTATCAGGAGGACAACAACAACGGGTATTTTTAGCCCGTGCTTTAACACAGCAAGCAGAAATTTTCTGCTTTGATGAACCTCTAGTAGGCATCGATCAAAAAACCCAGTCGGTGATTTTTGAAGTATTCCATGAACTTGCTGCCGAAAACAAAATCGTGCTAGTAGTCAACCACGACTTAGGGGAATCAATCACTCACTTTGATGATTTAATATTACTAAACCGTGAAGTAATCGCCACAGGTTCACGGCAACAAGTACTTACCGAAGAAAATCTGCATCGTGCTTATAGCGGTAAAGTAATGTACTTTTCTGATGCTGCATAAAATGTCATTGGGTATAGGGAATTAGTGAATGACAAATGATAAATGACAAAATATGTTACAAGCATTAATTGAGCCATTGCAATACGGCTTTATGCAGCGATCGCTCGTGATTGCTATTTTAGTTGGGATGTTGTGTGCAGTTGTAGGCAGCTACCTAATGGTGCAGCGCCTAGCCTTGTTGGGTGATGCCATCAGTCACTCAGTTTTGCCCGGACTAGCGATCGCTTTTATGGTGGGAGCAAATATATATGTTGGTGCATTCATTGCGGGTGTTCTGAGTACAATGGCGATCGCCTGGATTAGGGTGCGATCGCCAATCAAAGAAGATGCGGCAATGGGCATAGTTTTTTCAGCATTCTTCGCCCTTGGTATCACCCTAATTACTGTTATTCAAAAAGATAATAAAATCGACTTAAATCACTTCCTTTTTGGCAATATTCTTGGCGTTACTATTGATGAAGTGCGGGACACTGCGATCATTGCCACTATTGTTTTAATAGTTGTTCTTTTATTATATAAAGAGCTTTTATTTTATACATTTGATCCTTTAGGCGCTCAAGCCGCAGGTTTGCCCGTTAATCGGCTGAACTTTGGATTGATGGTACTAATAGCTTTGACAATTGTCGCCAGCATGAAAGCTGTCGGTGTGATTTTAGTATTATCGCTTTTAATTACACCAGGAGCCACCGCTTATTTATTAGTTAAGCGTCTCAACCAAGTCATGATTTTGGGTGCGGTAATTGGCGTAATTTCCAGTATTAGTGGGATGTACCTCAGCTACTTTTATAACTTGCCCTCTGGCCCTGCGATCGTTTTAGTAGTATCGGGGTTATTTTTGCTGGCATTACTATTTAGTCCTAAATACGGTATTTTTACGAGTAAACAACTTAAAACCAAGGAATAATTCTCTGCGATCGCGCCGTAGTATATTAGTAGACCTTTCTTGGTATATCGGGTCATGAAAGATAATTATTCTACTAACGGCAAAATTCCAGCTAGGATAAAAACGCGCCGGGATTTTTTAACTTATACGCTAGGTGGTACAGTTGCATCAGTAGCGATCGCATATCTATTTCCCAAAGTCAGCCAAGGTCGTGAGATCAGCCTAGAAACGCTTTGTTCCCTTTATCCAAAGAATTCGCGCTGTGAAAATTATCTTCCCGGATCAGTGGCAGTAGACAAAGACGGCAAGCAAATTGAGACTAATGCACTATTGACAACTGCAAAGTCTGGAATTCCAATTCTCGTCAAAGGCTTGCCAGACAATAGCGTTGATTATCTCATCATTCAAGATGGCCCTAAGATTGCTGAGTACGCTATCAATCCAACTTGTACCCATTTAGGATGTACAGTTGAGTGGGATCTTGAGAAGAATCACTTTATTTGTCCTTGTCATGGATCTCAATATGATTCTCAGGGTCGAGTAGTTCACGGCCCAGCTAAACGTTCTCTACCACTAATCACTATAGTAGTCAAGCAAAACCAAGTTCGTTTAGTTGATCATAAACCTGCCGTAGATCCTCGTTAACCTACCAGTATCAAATTAGAAATACCACCATACTTTTTGAGCCAGTTATAAATTATAAAAGACTAACAAAAATTACTGCATAATTTAAATTTGTCGGGTAAGCTGACAACAGCAGTTTCATCCTCAAAACAATGACCGCAAGTAGTCCCACGATTTTAGCCCTGGACTTTGATGGAGTGATTTGCGACGGACTAATTGAATATTTTGAGGTAGCGTGGCGTACCTACTGTGAAATTTGGTCGCCAGTTAATGACACACCAGCAGATGATTTAGCTTTGAGATTCTATCGCCTGCGCCCCGTAATTGAGACGGGTTGGGAAATGCCCGTTTTAATCAAAGCGCTAGTAGATGGAATTCCTGATGAAAAAATTCTTCATGAATGGTTAAGCATCGCCCCACAACTTTTGTTAAATGACAAGTTACAAGCAAGAGAAATTGCTGCGAAACTAGATAATCAACGTGATGAATGGATTACTACAGATTTAAACGGTTGGCTAAGTCTGCATAGATTTTATCCGGGTGTAATAGAAAAGCTCAAATTAACTCTTGACAGTGGAGTTAAGCTATACATTGTGACAACTAAAGAAGGACGTTTTGTACAGCAGTTGCTGCAACAAGAAGGAGTTAACTTACCGACATCATCAATTTATGGCAAAGAAGTCAAGCGTCCCAAATACGAAATTCTGCGAGGATTGAAGCAGCAAGTAGAAAACCAGCCACTTAGTCTCTGGTTTGTTGAAGATAGACTCAAGACATTGCAGTTAGTACAACAGCAAACAGACCTTGAAGATGTAAAACTGTTCCTTGCAGACTGGGGTTATAATACTCAAGCAGAAAGGGAAGCTGCCCAAAATGATGACCGGATTCGGTTGTTATCACTGTCTCACTTTGCCAGAGATTTCTCTGCTTGGCTTTAAGTATATTGTTGACCTTACCAATATCCCGCCAGGAACTTAAGTTTCTGGCTCATAGCTCAAGTCCACTCAAGTGGACTAAAATTATTTACTGATTCCTCTTCAAACAACTTTAGTTATTAACGTGGAAATTTATTCCAAGACGGAATATCAACAAAGCGAAAAATTTAAAAGATGTACGTAAATAATAAGAAATTAGACTACTAACTCCTAACTTATAACTTACCTTTATGCTTGATCTAACAAAACTGGCGCGACAAATGCAGGGTTTAAGCCAGCATCTTACCTTAGAAGCTGCTGCCAGTCGGCAACGTTTAGAATTGGCGCAACAACATCTAAAAAATGCTTATGAGTCTCAACAAGATTTAATTGATCGCCAGGAAAAATGGCGCGATCGCATTCTCTTTGCTAATGCTACCCCAATTGAGCCGCTAGAAACCTGCATCGATATTGCAGTTCCGCCAAAAATTCATACTGTAATTGCTACCGATGGTTCCCAAATTGCCCCCAACCATCACGAAATTGCTTACTGTTATCTCCTAAATATTGGCAGAGTCGTCTTACACTACGGACAAAACCGCCATCCGCTACTCGATAGTTTGCCAGAAGTATTTTACCGCCCAGAAGACTTATATATGTCTCGGCAGTGGGGAATTAGAACCGAGGAATGGATGAGTTTCCGCCGCACTGCATCAGAAACAACGGTTTTAGCAGAACTTGCATGTGCAGCTAAAGGGGAAGCACCAGCATTGGCGATGGTAGATGGTTCGTTAATTTACTGGTTTTTAGAACAATTACCGATAGATGCACGCGATCGCATTTTACCCCCCATCTTGGAAGCTTGGCAGCAAATGCGTGATGCTCAAATTCCCCTGATGGGTTATCTTAGCGCCTCTCGCAGCATCGAAACAATGAACTTTTTACGATTGTTGGCTTGTCCTCATCCAGTGCCAGACTGTAAAAGTCATTGCCCAAATCAGCTAGAAAAAGTACCTTGTAAAATTTTTGAACAGTTGCGAGATACTTCTGTTTGGGCAACCAGACTCAAACCAGGACAACGTAGTACCCTTTGGCGGAGTAATTCTCCGATTCTCGAACTCTACGGCGATCAAACCATTTATTTTTGCTATGTCCACGTTGGCACTGAAATTGCCCGAATCGAAGTTCCGGCATGGGTAGCGGAGAATGCAACCATGTTAGATCAAGCATTGGGGCTGATGCTGGCACAAGTACAAAAAGGATATGGCTATCCAGTTGCGATCGCCGAAGCGCATAATCAAGCAGTGGTAAAAGGTGGCGATAGAGCGCGTTTCTTTGCCCTCCTAGAACAACAAATGATTAAAGCTGGTTTAAAAAATGTCGGAACTTCCTACAAAGAAGCCAGAAAGCGTGGGAGTATTGCTTAATAATTCATCCCGTAGAGTTTCGTCTTTGTGAGAGTAAGAAAAGAAAAGCTGTAACGATACCTCTGGAATTTTTGGTTAGGACTTACGCAAGAACTCTCTGAAACTCTTATTTCTCCGTGTCCTCTGCGCCCTCTGTGGTTCGTTTTTTCATTATTTTGCGTAAGTCCTGTTGGTTTAATACCATTTCTTTGTGAGGCTGCGCCAAACCTTTTTAACTTCTTTCTTTGTGTCCTTCTCTAACGAGACGCTGCGCGTAGCTTGCTTCTCCGTAGGAGTATGCGTCCTTTGCGGTTCGTTTTTCTTTCTTTTAGTTATGGTTTAGCGCATCTTCATACAGAATTGGTATGAGTAGGTAAGCAAATTATAGTTTTTTCTTACTGATTCAAATCCTAACAGGGCTGCTTGCTGCTGAGTAGTAACCTGGCTGTTACCCTTTCCGATTAGAATTTTCCGCAGATTTGGTCAATGTATGCCCCACGTCTTAGGTCTATCTTTGTAGTATGTAAAGAAGCACTTCAACCTAAGATTATGCCTTCATCTAAAAAATCTATCACCTACCCATCCAGCCAGAAAAGCAATCAAGTCGATAACTACCACGGTACTTTAGTCGCAGATTCTTATCGTTGGTTAGAAGATCCTGACTCTGAAGAAACAAGGGCTTGGATTGAGGCACAAAATCAAATTACCTTTGGCTATTTGAGTGAAATTCCTGCCAGAGAAAAAATTAAACAGCGCCTTACCAAACTTTGGGATTATGAAAAATATGGTATCCCTTTTAAAGAAGGCAAATCTCTACAAGACGGTTCCACCGAACGCTACTTTTATTTTAAAAATGATGGGCTGCAAAACCAAAGTGTCCTCTACACTCTCAAAACTCTCGAAGATAAACCCAAAGTTTTACTCGATCCCAATCAACTCTCAGAAGATGGCACTGTTGCCCTTTCAGGATTGTCTATTAGCGAGGATGGGAAACTTTTAGCTTATGGTCTATCCACCTCTGGTTCTGATTGGCAAGAGTGGAAAGTACGCGATGTTGAAACTGGTGAAGACCTACAAGACCATCTGAAATGGATTAAATTTTCTGGTGCATCGTGGACACATAATAATCAAGGTTTCTTCTACAGCCGCTACGACGAGCCGAATGAAAAAACTCAATTAGAAGATGTTAACTATTATCAAAAGCTCTACTATCATCAACTAGGCAACCCTCAATCAGAAGATGTACTAATTTATCATCGTCCTGACCAAAAAGAATGGGGTTTTGGTGGTGGTGTTACTGAAGATGGAGATTATCTAATAATTTCTATTTGGCTGGGTACTGACTCCAAAAATTTAGTTTTCTTCAAAGATTTAACTAACCATAATGCTGAAGTCGTAGAATTAATTAACCAGTTTGAGGCAGATTACAGCTTTATCGACAATGATGATCGCGTCTTTTATTTTCGCACAGATTTAAATGCACCACGGGGAAGAGTTATTGCAATTGACACTCAAAACCCTGCGTCGGAAAACTGGCGCGAAATCATTCCTCAATCAGCAGAAACATTAGAAAGTGTAGGCATACTCAATAACCAATTTGTTGCTGATTACCTCAAAGATGCTCATAGCCAAATTAAAATATTTGACCTAAAAGGCGGGTTTGTTCGTGAGGTAGAATTACCTGGACTCGGTTCAGCCGGAGGTTTTGGAGGAAAACGTCATGATACCGAAACTTTTTATAGTTACACCAGCTTTACCACACCAGGAACCATCTATCGCTACGATATGATCACTGGGAAAAGCACTGTTTTTCGTCAGCCAGAGGTAGATTTTAATCCTAACGATTATGAGACAAAACAGGTTTTTTATCAGAGCAAAGATGGTACTAGAGTACCCATGTTTATTACCCACAAAAAGGGCATTAAATTAGATGGAAATAACCCCACTTATCTCTATGCTTATGGTGGTTTTAATGCCTCAATGACACCTGGCTTTTCTGTGAGTCTGTTGGTGTGGATGGAGATGGGTGGTATCTATGCTATGCCCAATATACGCGGCGGTGGAGAATACGGTGAAGAATGGCATCAAGCAGGAATGAAGGATAAAAAGCAGAATGTCTTTGATGACTTTATTGGTGCAGCTGAGTGGTTGATTGCTAATAAATATACTAAGACACAGAAGCTAGCGATCGCAGGTGGTAGTAATGGTGGCTTATTGGTAGGTGCTTGCATGACACAGCGCCCCGATTTGTTTGGTGCAGCAATACCCGCCGTCGGCGTGATGGATATGTTGCGGTTCCACAAATTTACCATCGGTTGGGCTTGGACTTCCGAATATGGTTCAGCAGATAATTCAGAAGAGTTTCCAGCGCTGTATGCTTATTCGCCACTCCACAACATCAAACCAGATACAGCTTACCCAGCAACCTTAATTACCACAGCCGATCATGACGATCGCGTTGTCCCTGCTCATAGTTTCAAATTTGCCGCCGCTTTGCAAGAAGCTCACGCAGGTGATGCGCCAGTCTTAATTAGAATTGAGACTAAGGCAGGACATGGTGCAGGTAAACCCACTGCTAAAATTATCGAGGAAGCCGCAGATAAATGGGCTTTTTTGGTGCGGACTTTGAATGTTGAAGTTTAAGGGTTAATTTATTTGTATAGTGCGTTACACTGCGTTGACGCACTACATTATTTCCATAAGCTCAATTATTTCAGTGCATCTAAATTCAGAACAATTGAGGGAGCATATTCCCAAGGGTCTTGTGCAACCCAAACTATTAGGGATGGAAACGAGCAATACAGACAAATTAAATTGCAGAAGTATTATCGCAATAAAACAAAATCCCTATTAGGGAGCGAAGCTTTCTTCTAAGAAAAAGCTACAGCGTTCGCCTTAGTTCTATCTCACTTCTTTGCCTGTATAACTTGTAAACTACCACCTGCATATAAAATTGGCTTACTAACATCAAACCCAGTCTCAGTTAACAATCCAGCCAAATCAGTTTTTAACAATTGCCAAGCTGTTTCTGTCTCAAACAACAACAAAAACAGTGATATCCCAGGCCACAATATCGGATTTGTTGGAGCGTGAAAATCCACCAGCGTAAATACCCCTCCTGGCTTCAGCACCCGATAAACTTCATTAATAATTTTTCGTAATTGCTGAGGCTGCATTTCATGTAAGGCAACGCTGATATGCACCACATCAAACTGATTATCTGTAAATGGCATCTCCTCGGCAAAAGCTTCGACATAAGACGCTTCCGGGACATTTAGCCGCGCCCGTTGCAAAGACTTAGGTGAAGCATCTAATCCTGTTACATTTTGTGAAAGTTTTACTAAAAATTGTGTTGTTTGACCACTACCGCAACATAAATCTAAAACCTGAGTATCTGAGTGAATTGTTAAGGCTTGCAAAGCAAGTTGCCGAAAACGGGCTTCACCACCTACACTTAAGGCTGCTAAACGAGAGATACTATCATAAAGCCACTGATAGCGGTAACTCCAATCCCTTAAAATTGTTGCCATTGCATATTTCCTTGCTATTAAGCTTTATTATTTAATAAAGATATATTGTTAACATTAGTAAAAAATCTGAAAAGATTGGGGGAAAGTAACAGCTATGGGTCGTGTAGGCGTATTATTACTCAATCTCGGTGGCCCTGATAAGCTAGAAGATGTCGGGCCGTTTTTGTATAACCTATTTTCCGATCCAGAAATTATTCGCCTACCTTTTCGCTGGTTGCAAAAACCCCTAGCCTGGTTTATTGCCTCGCGGCGAACCAGAACATCTCAAGAAAATTATAAGCAAATCGGTGGTGGTTCACCATTGCGGCGGATCACAGAAGCGCAAGGGGAAGCTTTAAAAGAACAGTTGGGTTATTTAGGGCAAGAAGCCAATATCTACGTCGGAATGCGTTATTGGCATCCCTATACAGAAGAAGCGATCGCACAGATTACCCAAGACAATATAGAACACCTGGTGATATTACCACTATATCCCCAGTTTTCTATCAGTACTAGTGGTTCCAGCTTTCGACTTTTAGATAAACTTTGGCAAGAAGACCCAAAACTTCAGCCCATTGAATACACCGTTATTCCTTCTTGGTACAAACAACCAGGCTATCTCCAAGCAATGGCGGAACTGATAGCCCAAGAACTTGAGCAGTTTCCTAATCCAGACGAGGTTCATATATTCTTCAGCGCTCACGGCGTTCCGAAAAGCTACGTTGAAGAGGCTGGCGACCCTTACCAACAAGAAATTGAGGAATGTACTGCCCTGATTATGCAGACTCTCAATCGTCCCAATGCCCATACTTTAGCTTACCAAAGTCGTGTCGGCCCAGTAGAATGGCTCCAACCCTATACTGAAGATGCGCTCAAAGAACTAGGCGCACAAGGCGTAAAAGATTTGGTTGTCGTGCCTATCAGTTTTGTCTCAGAGCATATTGAGACACTGCAAGAAATTGATATTGAGTATCGGGAAGTCGCAGAAGAATCAGGAATTCACAACTTCCGCCGCGTTCCTGCTCCTAATACTCATCCAGTATTTATTAATGCACTTGCAGACTTAGTAATTGATGCGCTGAAAAACCCCAGTTTTAAGCTTTCGCAAGCTGCCCAAATGAAAAAAATGGTGAAAATGTACCCCCAAGAGCGTTGGGAATGGGGTCTAACAACTAGTGCTGAAGTCTGGAATGGTCGAATTGCCATGTTGGGCTTTATTGCCTTAATCATCGAGCTAATTACCGGTCACGGCTTCTTGCACATGATTGGGCTTTTGCAGTAAGGGGAATGGGGAATTGGGCATTGGGCATTGGGCATTGGGCATTGGGCAGAGGCGAAAAGCTTAGTGCAAATCTCCCCTTAGTTCTCCTACTTCCCATATTTCCTCATCTCAATTGTTAGCCATGCCCTATGCCCTATGCCCCATGCCCTCTTCTGCCCTTGTGATACCAGTCATACCACTGCTTGGCGCTACGAACTGCAAACCAGAGCAGTATTAAAGCAATTAATCCTCCTTGCCAAGGAGCATCAAAGGCAAAAAGTACTAGAGCAATGCACAAGGTATCTTGAAGAAAGACTACCCACAAGGGTAAGCCACGTAACCGATAGAACCAACCAACTTGAACTAGCTGGAGTACTAAAGCTAAGGAACCTCCAATACAGGCAATCAGCCAGTTTGGTGTTGCTGTGGCATTAGCGACTGCTAACCCCATAATTGCCCCTACGATAGGAGACATGAATAACTGAATTAGTTGTAGTAATCTTTGCCCCCATAGCTTTTTTGAGGCTAATAATTCAACTAAAGACCAAAAGGTGAGGCAGCCTAACAATAGTGGTGGGGAAATGTGAGATAAAATTGGAACTTGTGACCATAAGTTACTACCCTGCAATAGTCCAATAATTAGCAAAGGTATGCCTATTCTCATTCCTGCTGCGGCAGAGGCAGAAAGTGTGGCTAGGATTTCAATCATTAAGGCACTCGTAGGACTAACAAATACTTACTTATTTGTTATGTATACTACCCAGTTATAGGAATAATTCCAGCATCAAACATCCAGCCTTCAGCAATGCAAGACTAAATATTTTTGATATTTTTATATTCTTTTTTAACGTGGGTTCAATGGTTGATACAGCGTATTTCAGGTAAATTAAGACCTGAAAACGAGGGTTTCGGCTATTGTTTATTTTTTGAGTCTAAAAGTTTGTAGTAAGCGCTTAAGCGCTCACTACAAGTCAATTAATCCTAAATTCCCAGTCGTTGGTAAACTTCTTCTAAATGCTGGAGATGCTGTTGAGGATCGAAACAGACTTCTAGTTCTGCTGGGGACAACTTTTGAGTAACGCGAGGGTCTTTGCTAATTAAGTCCTGGAAATTGCCTCCTGGCTTGTTCCAAGCGACGTGAGCGCTTTCTTGAACGATCGCATAAGCTTCTTCGCGGCTGCTTCCCTTGTCTATCAAGGCAAGTAGCACTTTTTGGCTGAACACAACGCCGCCGTAGCAGTTGAGATTTCGTTCCATATTTTCAGGATAGACCAATAGGTTTTTCACCAAGTCGGTTATTTCTGACAACATAAAATGCGTCAAAGTACAAGCATCTGGTAAAATCACCCGTTCTACAGAACTGTGGGAAATATCCCTCTCATGCCAGAGAGCAACGTTTTCCAAAGCTGCACCAGCATGACTTCTCACCAGTCGGGCCATTCCCGTTAGCCGTTCCGAACGGATGGGATTACGCTTGTGTGGCATGGCTGAGGAGCCTTTTTGACCTTTGGCGAAGAATTCTTCAACCTCCAGAACGTCTGTTTTTTGTAGATTGCGAATTTCTACAGCAAAACGTTCGATGGATGCAGCTACCAAAGCTAATTGTTGCACGTAGTCGGCGTGGCGATCGCGGGAAATAACTTGTGTTGAGGCCGTATCGGGTTGGAGTCCGAGTTTTTGGCAAGCGATCGCTTCTACACGCGGTTCAACATTGGCATAAGTTCCCACTGCACCAGAAATCTTACCCACAGCAATGGTTTGGCGGAGAATTCTCAAGCGTTCTTGGTGTCGCAACACCTCTGCTAACCAGCCAGCTAGCTTGAAACCAAAAGTAATCGGTTCAGCGTGAATACCATGCGATCGGCCAGCCATGACTGTATGACGGTGTTCCCGTGCTTTTTCACGAATTACCTGAATCAAATCTTCCAAACGTTGCAATAATAGATCCAGGCTGGCAACCAATTGCAGCGCTAAAGCTGTATCCAAAACATCCGAACTGGTTAAACCCAGGTGAATGTAGCGTCCGGCTTCCCCAACATATTCATTGACATTTGTCAAAAAAGCGATGACATCGTGGCGGACTACAGCCTCAATTTCTAACACCCGCTTGGGGTCAAAATCTGCCTTGGCCTTAATTTCCTCAACCGCCTGAGATGGAATGTAACCTAGTTCAGCTTGAGCCTCACAAACAGCAATCTCGACTTGCAGCCAAGTTTTTAGTTTGTAGGTTTCACTCCACAGATTAGCCATTTCGGGCAAAGTATAACGCTCAATCACAGTTCGGCACAGAATACAACCGTCATATTTTACAGTCTAATTAATGTAGATCAATTTTTAATGGTGTTTTTGGCTCAGGGACGGAATTAGTTTTTGAGTCAAAGGTGATAATGCTAATCCTACCGTCAGCCTCCATATATGCAAACTTTACATCGGCTAAAAACTCTACACCTTGCTGACGTAACTTGCTCATCAACTCATCGTCTGTAATTAACTCTCGTTGCAAATGACGCTGAATCATCCGACCATTTTTTACCAGTAGTAGCGGTGGCTGATTCATAAAACGTTGGAACTGAGGTATTTTGTAGCCTAACCAGTTCAATAAATAACTCCAAAAAATCACAGTTCCTACCAGGATAGCGCCTTCAGTAATCGATGTATAATTACTTGCCATCGCATTTTGGGCAGCTTCAGCAAATAGTACAACTACAAGTAAATCAGTAATTCCTAGTGTTCCTAGCTGTCGGCTAGGAAGGAAACGTAATACCGTGAACAGTGCTAAGTAGACTAGTGAGCCACGGATAATCAACTCAACTACGCTGATGCTAGGAACAAAGATTGCTTGCCAATCGATAAAAAACCATTTTTCCATTAGCACTGATTTTCTTCCTTTTTCAATAGACTTCTGGAAAAATCCAGTATCAGGTTATTTATCTGCGATCTTATTTCATAAAACTGATTTTTATTAGAGGTTAAAATACTTCAATATTTATCAGAGTTATAAACATATAATTCCACTATTAAGGGATTAATATCGCTGATTTTTCCTTCTATTTTTTAATCGCTTGGGCTTTTTGAAAGACTGGAATAAGCGATTAATCAAGTTAGAAGGTGGCTTTTTGTTAGTGGACGATTGCCGTGTTGGAGCCTTGCCATTATATTCCGTGTTATCAGATAATGGAATGGCGTGTTTTGTTGGGGTTATGCCCTTTCCATACCTTCTAGCATAAACTTGGGTAAACTCAGCACCGAAGAAAAGAATCTGCGTCGCATAGTTCACCCAAGCTAAAATCACCACCAGCGAACCAGCAGCACCATAAGTTGAGCCAAAACTCCCATTACCTAAATATTGTCCTAATAAAAATCTTCCAATAGAGAACAAAACTGAAGTGAGGGAAGCTCCTACTAAAACATCACCCCAAGCAATTTTGACATCTGGTAAAACTTTAAAAATTAGTCCGAATAAGACTGTAGTTATAGCAAAAGAGAGAAGAAAATTGACAAGTTGCCAGAGAAAATCAACACCTGGTAACAAATTGCTAAAGTATGTTACTAATGTTGTCAAAACTGTACTAATTACTAGAGAAACTAATAGTAAAAAGCCAATACCTATCACCATTGCAAAGGACAAAATTCGTAGGCGAATGATGTTAGTTACGCCGCGTCCAGGTTTGGGTTTAACTTCCCAAATCGTGTTCATGGCATCTTGCAACTCGGTAAATAAACCTGTAGCACCCACTAGTAGAACTACGATACTAATGATAGAAGCGATCGCTCCTGTCTTTGGTTGGTTAGCATTCTGAATGGCTGATTCGAGAAACTTTGCGCCTTCTGGGCCGACTAAACCTTGAATTTGTCCGACAATTTGACCTCTTGCTGCTTCTTCTCCAAATACTGCCCCTGCGATCGCAATTACAATAATTAATAACGGTGCAATAGAAAAAATCGTGTAATAAGCCAACGCCGCCGCTAACCGTGAGGCTTTATCCTCACTCCATTCTTTGAATGTCTCTTGGAATAACTTCCAAATCGCCTGCAAATTCATCCAACCAGTCTCCTTCTAAGAGGATATCGCTTACTTCCTGATATATTTGATACTTATTCTCTGGGTGGCGACATCCTCCCAAGGGAGTTTGTAAAGCGTTCTTGAGGAGGAATTTAGTAGAGTCGATAATTTGTTGACGGCAATATCTATAATTTGCTTTATGGTAGGTAATAGGTACTGCGATCGCCTCAGCATATAAAATGCAGTGGCATAACAAAGCAACTGTTATCTAAAAGCAATGACACAGACGGCAGCAATTACAGAAGCGATTACCACTCTTCAGGATGCAGAAAATCGATTCGGTTTTGTCCGTGTTGAAGACGAGCAATTTTTCCCAGAGTGGTATGAGGGATTGTCTGAAATTACAGAAGCTGAAAAAGCCTCTGTGGATGTCGTGCGGCGTAGGTATCTTTATCACCGTGCCGGAGGTGATTTACTAGAAGGGACAGTCATATTGTTATTGGTGTCACCAATACTTGCACTCTCTGGATTTTACGATCCTCCTTTCAGAATTAAGGCTGAATCATCTGTGGAATTAGTGCTGGATGATGGCGAGGAAATACTGCGCGGACGAATTGACGTTTTAGTGTTACAAGATCAGTTGTGGTTGATGGTGTTAGAGTCGAAAAAAACCACGCTGTCAGTTTGGGCGGCTGTACCGCAAGCCTTAGCTTATATGATGGCTAACCCCAACCCCAGTAAACCTGTATTTGGGATGGTGACGAATGGAGACGATATTTTATTTGTCAAAGTGACGCAAACAACTACACCACAGTACGATTTGTCAAGAGTCTTCGCTCCGTTTACATCCGCGAGAGAACTATACGCCGTTTTGCAAATTCTCAAGCGTATTGGTCAGTTAATTTCTCCTACGTTTTAAGTGGCTGTTCTAGCTGCTGGTAGCACGAACTATCGAACTATCTACGTTAACCTTTAACAGAGTTAAGCTATCACATAAGACAACTACTGCATTCTGTCGATTGTGCGATATTGAATTGCTTCCGCCACATGATTAGTTTTTAGCTCATCGTCTCCTGCTAAATCTGCAATAGTGCGTGCTACTTTGAGAATGCGATCGCTAGCTCTTGCCGATAAACCTAATTTTCTAATGGCTACTTCTAATAAATTACGACTAGCATCATCTAGCTTGCACCATTTTTGGAGATGACGACTTTGCATCTGAGCATTGCAACGCAGATTTGCTTCTTCTTGGAAACGGGTAATGGCGCGATCGCTTGCTTGTTGCACTCGTTGTAGCACTGATTTTGATGTTTCTCCCGTAGGTTGTTGGGTAATTTCTTCTGGTTTCAAGCGATTTACCGCAACTTGTAAATCAATCCGATCCATCAACGGGCCAGAAAGTTTTGCCCAATATTGCTCGCGTTGGCGGGGAGAACAAGTACATTGTTGGATGGTATCGCCATAGTAACCGCAAGGACAGGGATTGGTACTCGCCACCAAAGTAAACTGCGCGGGAAACGTTACCGATAGTCTGGTACGAGAAATTGTAACGTAGCCATCTTCTAAAGGCTGACGGAGAAATTCCAGCACATCACGTTTAAACTCAGTTAATTCGTCCAGGAACAACACACCCCTGTGAGATAATGAGATTTCGCCAGGACGAGGGAAACTACCACCACCAACCAGAGAAGGCCCGGATGCTGAGTGGTGGGGACTGCGAAAAGGGCGATCGCGTACCAACGAACCGCGATTTTTCAATAAACCAGCTACCGAATGGATGCGAGTCACTTCTAAAGATTCAGCAAAACTCAGGGGCGGTAAAATTCCTGGTAAGCGCCGTGCTAACATGGTTTTCCCACTACCAGGCGGCCCGACAAAAATTAAATTATGCCCACCAGCAGCAGCAATTTCTAAAGCCCTACGCGCATGAGCTTGTCCTTTCACATCATGCAAATCTGCGCCAGGGTAAGATACTGTTGCTATGTCTACTGTACTATCCATTTGCACAGGTTTGTAACGCCCTGGATTATTTAAAAGAGCTACCACATCAGACAGATGTTTGCAGCCGTAAACAGCCAAGCCTTGAACCACTGCGGCTTCTTGGGCATTATCAGCAGGGATAACTAAACCTGCAATTCCCATTTTTTGGGCTGCTGCTGCGATCGGTAAAACACCAGCCACCGGACGCAAGCTGCCATCTAGAGACACTTCACCTAAGAATAGATAATCCCCCAACAAATCAGCGCTAACTTGCTCAGAAGCCGCCAAAATTCCCACGCTAATAGGCAAATCGAAACAGGGGCCTTCTTTGCGTAAATCTGCCGGAGTTAAATTGATCACAATTTTCCGCATAGGAAAGGCGAAACCTGCATTTTTCAGCGTTGCTTTGACTCTTTCTCTCGATTCTTGAATCGCTGAATCTGGCAGTCCCAAGACAACAATTCCCGGTAATCCCCCTGAGACATCGACTTCTACCCCTACTTTGACGGCATCGATGCCCACAATTGATGCACTCCAGACTCTGGCAAGCATTTCTTATATAACAGTAAACCTTTCAAATCTCTAGCAGATGCGTGGGTCGATTGGCATTAGTGAAACTACATAGACTATTTCACCGATCCAGTATAGTCATACCATTTCTTTTTCGACTGTACTATTTTAGTTGTGCCACGCCACTACGGTAATTTTATTTTTACACTTTATAAATAACCTTTAATACCCTAGTTACTAAGTGTAAAAATCATAACTAATTATCCAAGTTTTATCTCATGAACTAATAATTATGAATTATATAGAAGCAATTGCTTTTTTATCCAGAGCGCTATGTATGTATAAATCATTGCTAGCAGAATTAAAACTGCAATCATAATCTCTTAGTATTTGTATAAAAATATAATCAATTGATGTGATAAAAGCATATTCTCCATATTATACCTGTGCTTTTTTACCATACATTTTATTTTCAATTTTCCAATAAATCTGTTTTTCATATCTATTGACATGGGATACCTTAGTGATTACTATGTCAATCAATCCGGATTTCATTAACTTCTTGAGAAAATCTCTGTAAATAAATCCAACACTATCCTTACGGCACTACATGAAACTACGCTGGTTATTACTCAGCCTTACAAGTATTTTTTTATTTTCGTCTCCAGTAAAAGCAAATCCTAACACCAATCAACTTGGCAACGTAAATGACTGGAGTGCAAATCAATCTGATTTACAATTACCAAAACTTAAATTTATTCCTCCCGTTCCTCTAGGCGATCCTGCCAACCCAATAAATAGTTCTAAATTTACTGGTGTAGTTCCTCTAGGACGCGAGATATCAGAACTAAAAACTCCTATTAAAGCATTAATGGCTCGCTATAGATTCCTCACTCCCGGAATCTTTTTTATGGACTTAAAAACAGGTGATTATTTTAGTTTTAATGGTGATAAAGCATTTTCTGCTGCTAGCACAATTAAGTATCCGATTTTGATTGCATTGTTTCAAGAAGTAGATGCAGGGAGAATCAAACTTGGTGAAACTTTGGTGATGCGACGGAAACATGTCACTGGCGGTTCTGGAGATTTGCAGTATCAACGAGTGGGAACTAAGCTGAGTCTCTTGCAAACTGCAACCAAGATGATGACTATTAGCGATAACACTGCTACAAATATGATTATCGATCGTTTAGGTGGTGTATCTAAATTAAATCAAAAGTTTCGCCGTTGGGGATTGCAAAGTACTGTGATTCACAATATGTTAGGAGACTTTAAAGGAACTAATAAAACTAGTGCTAAAGACTTGGTAAGACTGTCAGCTTTGGTTACAAATAATCAGTTAATTTCTGATAGAAGTCAATCCCAAGTTTTAGGTATTATGATTCGTTGTCATAATAGAGCATTGCTTCCATCTGGCTTAGGTTCTGGTGCAAATATTGCTCATAAAACAGGTACTCTGCGATTTGTATTGGGTGATGCAGGTATTATTGAAACACCATCAGGTAAGCGTTATTTAGCAGGAATTTTTGTGCGTAGACCAAATAATGACATTAGAGCTAGAGATTTTATTCGTCAAGTTTCGCGGGTGATGTATGGCTACTTCGAGCAACCAAAAGTTAGTAATCTACCTTAATTATTTATCGAACAGAATTCAGGAGTCAGAATTCATTCTGAATTCTGAACGAAAAAGCGGATAGCGCAGCGTTAGCGAGTCTGCGAGCGTCTGAATAATCGGGTTTAATACCCCCACCAAATTTTCAATTTGGTGGTCTTCTCTACGAGACGCAAGCGCGAACAATCAGTCGCGGATCTTAATCACCAACGATTGATTCTGACTCCTGAATTCTGAATTCTTTTTCAATCTGAATTCTAAATTTTTACTTTAGTTTCAGACTTACACGGAAGAGATATCCCAACCCCCTTAAGGGGGTTTTTTAGCTAACTGTAATTCTGAAAGCTGGCAATATTCAAAAATACGATAGCGAATAGCCCGTCTTAGACATCGCTTTTCTAACTGCCAAGCTATTATGTAGTCGGATACCGTGCAGCATAGAGCTTGAGGTTTTGAATGAAAGTAGCAGTCTTCAGTACAAAAGTCTATGATCGACAGTTTTTATCAACTGTAAATTCTCCCACACAACACGAATTAGCGTTTTTTGAACCCCGTTTAAATCGGGATACTGCTATCCTCGCCGCCGGATTTCCGGCGGTTTGCGTATTTGTACACGATCAGGTTGATGCCCCAACTTTAAAACTTCTCGCCTCACGGGGTACTAAGCTGGTTGTCCTTCGGTGTGCTGGGTTTAACAATGTAGACTTACAAGCCGCAGCAGATTTAGGAATTACTGTTGTGCGTGTTCCCGCTTACTCACCTTATGGAGTAGCAGAACATGCCGTAGGATTGATTTTAAGCCTGAATCGCAAAATTCATCGGGCTTATAACCGTGTCCGAGAAAGCAATTTTTCCTTAGATGGACTGTTGGGATTTAACTTGCATAAGCGTACAGTGGGGATTGTCGGCACAGGTAAAATTGGTCTGATTTTAGGACAGATTATGAAGGGTTTTGGCTGTAATCTACTCGCTTATGACGTTTATCGCAATCCAGAATTGGAGGCGCTAGGTGGAAAGTATGTAGAACTACCTGAGCTATTTGCCAACTCTGATATTATTTCCTTACATTGCCCCCTGACTCCCGAAACGCATCACTTAATTAACGCTGAGGCTATAGAACAGATTAAGCCAGGCGTAATGCTAATTAATACTAGCCGGGGAGCGCTGATTGATACCCAAGCAGTGATTGAGGGATTGAAGTCTGGTAAGATTGGCTATCTCGGTGTCGATGTCTACGAACAAGAATCGGAATTGTTTTTTGAGGATTTATCTGGCGAAATTATTCAAGATGATATTTTCCAACGTCTGACAATGTTCCCTAATGTACTAATTACCGGACATCAAGCCTTTTTTACAGCAGAAGCTCTTCACAATATTGCAGAAACAACTTTTGCTAATATTGCTGATGTTGAAAATGGTCGTCCTTGCGCTAATGAAATTCGCCCTCAACCGTCAGCTTAGGTAAGGATTGGCGATCGCTATTTTGTATATTAATTCTGAACGATAGGCAACGCGGAGACTTTGGACTAAAATCACTAGTCAATCCTCCTCATCAGGCAAATTTTCCATTTCCTCAACAATTAGCGTTTGAAAATCTTCGTCACAATGAGTATGCAGATGAACGGCAGCAGCTAGGAGTTCTGCGAGAATTTCGGCTTGTTGGTTAGCAGTTAAACTAGTTAACTGTAACTGGTTAACTAATGCTTGTACTTTCAGACACTCTGTACCTAATTCAGCAATCAAGGTACTGAGGGTTGAATTCATGACTGCAAGAGGGCGATCGCTAATCTGCATATTTATTGTCCCAATCTTTTACGCGCTTGTTGCATTGCCTTGTCAAAAGCACGAATCTCTTTTTCCTAATGCTTAATTAAACCTTCGTCAGGAAAACTCTTCTCTGATTCCAGTCTAATCTTTTCTTGATGTTCAGTAATTCTTTGAGTTAAAGATTTAATTGCCTTTTCATGATGCTTCTTACTCATTACTCCGAACGATAGGCAACGCGGAGACTTTGGACTAAAATCACCAGAGATGCGATCGCCATCAACCCGCCCCAAAACCAGTAAGGTAAAAGCAAATATCGCTGCATTTGCGCTGTATCAGAGAGTCCAAGGGGGCCAGCAGAACTACTAAATAGATAATCAAGTTGATGGTACGTACTCACACAAGCTTGTACACCCAGAAATTGAATGGCAAACCCTTGCGCCCAACGAGGTGCTTTCAGGGCGATACCCAAAATTATTAAACCCAACAAGGGAATTGCCACTAATCCAAACCAGGAACGTATCCAAATTAATGTGGAAAATAGCAAAAAACTCCCTAATATTTTCAAACTTAGGGAAGCTGCTTTAAAACTGCGGGAAGCCAGAATCAAAGCTGCACCAGCAAGAGGCGGTCCCATTGGTCCGGCAGCTGCGACCATTGCCGGGCCAATTGGCCCGAATGACGACCGAATGCCATAAGTTGCAACACCGGAACCATTGCTAAAAATCTGTAATTTTTGAAACTGTCCCCCTAATAGGAGTGCCATTAAACCGTGACCCATTTCATGGAACCAGGTTGCCAGGATTGTAAATGGGTATAAGATATAATCACCTCCTGGTACTTGCCACAGTAAAGCAGTTGCGATCGCTGCTGCAATTAGCCAGGTTAGCCCCATACGCTCAACAACTGACGGGGCTTCTTGGGTGAGCAAGGGTTCAGAATTTTTACTTGGTTCCCTCATAGGTCACTCTATTTTGGATTTTAGATTTTCTGGAAAATTCAAAATTTTAAATTGGCAGTGTATTTTATCCATCCTAGTGTAATTATTGAGGTAGTGGAGTTGCTGGACAATGCAACAATTCGCACATCGAAGCGACGGCTATAAACTATGGCGCTATCAAAAACAACATAGTTATCCGTCGCTTGTCTGATGCGGTGCATTTGTTTCTCCTCCAAAAAAGATGCCGGAGGATGGGCAGAACATGCTTAGACTGATGTCACAATTAATGGAAAATCAGTTAAGCAAGTTGAAACAGAAATGTCATTAAGTCTCCTTTACCCAAACTGATGCGATCGCCTGGTCGCAATCGATGACGATTCCCTGGTAAAAGGGGCAAGTTATTAATGTAAGTGCCATTAGAACTTCCCACATCTTCTACATAGTGAGCGTCTCCCTCAACACGAATATCTGCATGAATCCGCGAGACAACTTCTGAATTGGGAAATCCTGAAACGTCTATATCTGGAGGAATCCGGTCATTAGGCTTGCCGATATGAATCACAGAGAGATTTTGCGGCAATTCAATTAGCCGATCGGTTTGAACGTGGATTAACCGCGCCATAACCTGCTGCAATTGCGTTCTGGCAACGGTTACAGTTGGTGCTGGTGCAGCTGGTGGAGGTAGTTCCGCTTCAGAGGGTGGCGCTGGTTCCAACGGTGGTGGAGTAGGAATACTTTGTCCAGAAACTACGGGTACTGCGACGCTTGGCTCTGCTTCTGGGGGGCTGTTTTCTATAACAGCTGCCTCTGGGGGAGCTACTGGGGGAGCTGCCACCTCTGTTGCTGGTAAAGATGAACTGGGAGGATGAGAGTTTGTAGAACCGCTCATTCCCAAAGCATCTGGTTGTAAAAGTTCTAACAGTGGATCGGGTGGAACTAACGGCGGTACTTCCACAGGAACATCGGGAGTAACTGTTGTAGCTACCGCACTATGAACATGTGGAACTCCTGCGGAGTGAAGGTTACAGCCACACTGGCCACAGAATGCAGCATCTGCCTGCACACTTGCCCCACAACTAGGACAGTTAGTAGTCGCAGGCAACGGTGTATAGCAAGCTTCGCATTGGACAGCACCATCAGGGTTGGGATGATTGCAATTAGGGCAGACGATCATCGATATTTAGCCTTTGTTCAAGATCATCATAAATATAGGTAGGACTGGCAAGCAGAGGGCGGCCCTAGCTTTAGATTCTAGCAATTACTGCCGATTTGATACGGAAAAGGGAGCAGGGGGCAGGGGAGCAGGGGACAAGGAGATAAGGGGACAAGAAGTGAGAACTTGAAACAAGTCTTTCCCCTTGTCCCCAATTCTCCTTGTCCCCAAGTCCTCTTCCCAATTCCCAATTCCCAAATTTAATGTTGAAGTTCCGAACCTGCTGCCGCATCCAGGAGCCACCAAAGTTCACCTTGGGGCCGAATTAAGCGGGATGGGTAAGCGAAGTCATCGGCGACAGGTGCAAAGACTTGCGCCAAAGCTGGGCGTTTATTAGCACCAGCAACCAGAAAAATCACATTGAGAGCAGAGTTGATGAAGGGGTATGTGAAACTTATTCTGGGGTTTCCGTCTTTGTTACCCACAGTTACCAGGCGATCGCGTACTTTGAGTGCCTCTGTGTGGGGAAACAAAGATGCAGTATGTGCATCGTCACCCATTCCTAGTAATACTACATCCAATGCGGGAAATTCTACCCCAGAAGAATTGAAAAATTCTTTGAGATGTTGTTCATACTTTGCAGCCGCGAGTTCTGGATTGGCTTCTAAAGTTGGTACGGGGTGAATGTTAGCTGCTGGGATATCAACACGATCTAGCCATGCACGACGCGTCATCAGTTCATTGCTATCGGGGTGATCTGGTGGTACGTAACGCTCATCTCCCCAGAATACATGAATTTTATCCCAAGGCAGTTTTTGAGTAGCGATCGCTTCGTATAACGGTTTAGGTGTACTGCCGCCAGATAAGGCGATGGTAAAACGCCCTCGCTGCTCAATAGCAGTTTCTAACTTAGACAGAATTAATTCTAGCGCTCGTGCAACCAGCGTCGGCTGATCCGGTAAAACTTCAACGGTTTTGCTCATGGCTTCATCATCATATTGCTGGCTTCCAGCAATACCATACCGAACTTATTACAATCCTCCTTTTTAACTTTTGAAACATTTAACATCATGGATTAAGTAGGCTGGAAAATGTAGATGCTTATTATCACCATTGATGATAAGTTGTCAGTAGTCAGTTGTACTAACTACTAACTCTTCTCATAATTATTTTTATTTACACCCAGTTACTTGATACTTTGTTGATTAACACCACAGAGGATACATTTATTAATTCTTATTAAAAATTAATAAAACTAATTAATCACAACCAATGATTCCCAATCAGCGATCGCTTCGCGTTGAAGGATTAACAATTCCTGAATTCCTTTTTGGGCGACATCGAGAAGTTGATCCAACTGAGTGCGGCTAAAGCTCCCTTCTTCGGCTGTTCCTTGGACTTCAATGATGCCCAGGTGTTGATTCATCACCACGTTAAAGTCTACTGTTGCAGCCACATCTTCGATGTAATTAAGATCCAAAAATGGTTCTCCCTCCAGTAATCCTACGGAAATTGCTGCAACCTGTCCACACAGAGGCGATCGCTCTAACACGCCCTCCTGCAACAATTTAGAAATCGCATGAGCCAACGCCACAAAGGAGCCTGTAATCGCTGTTGTTCGAGTTCCAGCATCTGCTTGCAAGACATCGGCATCTACAGTCAGCGTGCGTTCTCCTAATACCTCAAAATCCACTGCTGCACGTAAGCTGCGCCCAATTAAACGTTGAATTTCTTGCGTCCGTCCAGATAATTTCAATAATTCCCTTTCTTGGCGTTTTTGAGTGGCGGATGGTAACATTCGGTACTCAGCAGTTAACCAGCCTTTACCAGTTCCTTCGAGAAACTTCGGGACTCCCTTATTAACGCTAACAGTACAAAGTACCTGAGTATCACCGCATCTTGCGAGAACAGAACCGGGGGCAAAGTGTGTGAAACTGGGGTAAAAGCTTATCGGACGTAGTTCGTAAGGAAGACGGCCGTCTGGACGCTGCCAAGCCATTGGAATTGCCTCAAATTTTACAATACTGCCTTAAGATTACCTTAGTGTTGTAAATCATCTTTTTAGACATTGGGCATTGGGCATTGGGCATTGCCAAGAATTCATTTCCTAACTCTCTGACTCAGCACGGGCTAAACGACCCGCTAGCGCTAACAGTACTCAGCACTCTTCAAGGAACTGAAAGCAGAGTCAAAATATTTTGCTGCACCATTTCTGGTGATTGGTCGCCGTTGATGGTCAATAGGCAGCGACGACGGTCGTAATATTCTAGGATTGGAATGGTGCGATCGTAGAATAATTCTACACGGCGCTGCACGATTTCGGGTTGGTCATCTGGTAGCGATCGCCCCAAAGAACGACTAACCATCACTGCTTCTGAAACTTGGAGATAAATTGCCCAATCTAGCTTTTGCCCTAAATCATCCAATAAAAAATCTAATTCCTCAGCTTGGAAGGCTGTACGAGGATAGCCCTCTAAGACCCAATCGCAGTTAATATCTGGTTGTCTGAGGCGAAGTCTGATCAAATCAACAATCATTTCGTCTGGAACTAACTCCCCTTTTTGTATGTAGGGCAGTGCGTGATAACCTAGTTCACTTAGACTAGCGTAAACCGAAAGAGAAGTCCGGGGATCGGCTTCCGACCATCGAAATTCCGGCAGGGGCTGAGTGCCAGATATTGCTTCCCGTAAAATCTCACCTGTAGAAATCAGAGGAATCTCAAAGTATCTGCCAAGCCTTTGTGCTTGAGTGCTTTTCCCCGATCCTGAACCTCCCAGAATCACCAATCTCACAACAATTCACTCCTCATGCTGTCAAATTCACTACTTGCTAAGTCTGTTTTGCCCAAACAACCGACAAATCTAACATCTAGGAATTTTCAGACGTTATACCCAGCCTTTTTAAATAATTGGAACTGTAACTCTTATGTTTTAACTTTTACAACTATTTTCAGCGAAAAGACGTAAATTTAAATCAAAACAACTATTGACTTACACACAAACGTAGTGTTTGACTAAGAATGCAATTTGTCAAATCCACCACACCTGTGAAAAACAGATTGATTATACAGGCAGATTTGTACTAATTACTGACAGCAAAGAAACTTAATTATTGTATCTTTTTGAACTTAACCCTATGGTTGCCCAGCTAGAAACTCAAAACATCAATTCAACCCTTATCTTGCCATATCCAGTTGAAGGACTAGTGCAAGTTTTCACTAGCTCACATCGTAATTTTTTTACGAGCGTTATAGCTCAATCACTGAGAATAGCTGGACAAGGAACGTCAGTATTAATCGTGCAGTTCCTCAAAGGAGGTATTCGTCAAGGACACGATCGACCCATACAATTAGGACAAAATTTAGATTGGATTCGCTGTGATTTGCCTCGTTGTATCGATACACCACATTTAGATGATACGGAAAATAAAGCCTTACAAGAACTGTGGCAATATACACAACAAGTAGTGTGTGAGAGCAAGTATTCTCTCGTGGTCTTAGATGAGTTAAGTTTGGCGATTAACTTTGGTTTAATTCCTGAAACGGAGGTTTTAGCGTTTCTGGCAAAACGTCCTCCTCACGTTGATATCATTCTCACAGGGCCAGAGATGCCAAAATCTCTCTTGGATGTAGCAGATCAAATTACAGAAATCCGTCGGAGTTATCGACCCTAAACAAAGTAAGTACTCGGTTCGTGCTACTATATCAAGTCTGTTTAAATTAACGTTAGCAACGAACTTGTGATTAAGAACGATATCTGGATTACTGAAATGGCTCAACAGGGCTTGATTTCGCCCTTTGAGCCAAGCCTAATCCGAAAAGTGCAAAAAGATGAGTCTGTAGCGCTTCAACCTGTAATTAGCTACGGTTTGTCTTCTTATGGTTACGATATACGCCTTTCCCCGGTTGAGTTCCGCATTTTTCGACACATTCCCGGAACTGTAGTTGATCCAAAAAACTTTAATCCTCAGAATCTGGAGCCAATACCACTGCACACAGATGCTAATGCCAGTTACTATATATTACCTGCTCACTCCTATGGTCTGGGCGTTGCTCTAGAAAGATTGGAGGTTCCGGGTAATATCACTGTGATTTGCATTGGTAAATCTACTTATGCGAGATGTGGTATTATAGCAAACGTAACTCCTGCTGAAGCTGCATGGCGTGGTCATTTAACTTTAGAATTTTCCAATTCTTCTAGTGCTGACTGTAGCATCTATGTAAATGAAGGGGTAGTGAAGTTGCTATTTTTAGAAGGCGAACCCTGCGCCATCAGTTACCATGCTCGTCGGGGTCAATATCAAGATCAGGCTGAGATTGTGACGTTGGCCAAGGTATGCTGATAACTTGGTTTGAATTAGCTGTGGTGTCAACTTGTGATTAAGAACGATAATTGGATTACTGAAATGGCTCAAAAGGGTATGATTTCTCCCTTTGAGGAAAGTTTAATCCGAAAAGTGCAAAAAGATGGAGATTCAGGGGTACGACCTGTAATTAGCTATGGTCTTTCTTCCTATGGCTACGATATCCGTCTTTCCTCGGCTGAGTTCCGCATTTTTCGCCACATTCCTGGAACTATAGTTGATCCCAAAAACTTTAATCCTCAAAATTTGGAACCAACACCGCTACACACAGATGGTAATGACAGTTATTTTATCTTACCTGCTCACTCCTACGGTCTGGGAGTTGCACTAGAAAGGCTGGATATTCCAGGTAATATCACTGTGCTTTGCATTGGTAAATCTACTTATGCAAGGTGTGGTATTATAGCAAATTTAACACCTGCTGAGGCTGCATGGCGAGGTCATCTTACGTTGGAATTTTCCAATTCTTCCAGTGCTGACTGTCGAATTTATGCCAATGAAGGGGTCGTGCAGTTGTTATTTTTAGAAGGTGAACCTTGCGATATCAGTTACGAAACTCGCAAGGGTAAATATCAGGATCAGGCTGAAATTGTGACACTAGCTCGCGTATAGTCTAGATAATATGCAAGTTTACACATTTGCTGTAATTCCTGTCGAGCCAAAACCGCCATTTCCTCTAGATGTAAGACTGAGGCTATTAACTTCTTCAACATCAACCCGAACAACAGGTGTAATAACCATTTGAGCGATTTTCATTCCCTTTGTGACTTGAAAAGAACTTTTACCATGATTGATTAAAATTACACCTATCTCTCCTCGATAACCTTCGTCTACCGTACCTGGAGTATTTAAAACAGTAATTTGATATTTAAGAGCTAGACCGCTTCTAGGACGAATTTGAGCTTCTGTTCCTTGAGGCAATTCTATTGAAATGCCAGTATGTATTAGCCTACTTTCTCCAGCAGGAAGTTCTAATTCGTCTATAGAGACTAGATCTAAGCCTGCATCATTTGGATGTTCATATTTAGGAATAATAGCTGAATCAGCCAGTTTCACTACTTTTAACTTCATATACAAATTACCTCTATGGTGTTTGTTTAATTTTCATAACAAATCTTATATTTTACGGTTGAGATCAACAGTAATTAGGGCTGTCAATGCAGAAGATATTACAATCATAAGAGCATTGATAGTATAATTAGTTCCAGCATACCAATTTTTTTGTCCTAGTTGCTTTTGATTGGCTTGTAGATACCCAGTCAATAATCCTAACACAAGAATTAATCCAATAAAAGCAGCATACAATTTTAGAGATAGGATTTTTTTATTTTTGTTTTGAACTTCTGTGTTATTTTGATTAGCTTTTTTTTCACGTTCACTTTTTATACTCTGATAATCTTTACATTCCTCTAGTTTTAATAGGAGTAAATCTTTATTACTCATGTAGGGTTTGTCAAGAGCATTGCTCTCCTCTCTATTTGTTTGTATACCTACTTCACCAAGAATATCTCTTCTACCATGTGTGTTGCCATGTTCTCTGCTAGACTCTGTATGAAGATACTGAAATGCTAAAGTTACAAAGTTAGTTGTTTCCGGAATTAATTCTACTGGATTACTGCTATGATTGGGTAATGAAATTAGTGAAGGACCTATATAATTAGGATCAAGAGTAGTTCCAATATGACCAGTACCTTGTGAAACTTGAGTAACCCTAGAATGATAGGTTCCTGTTATTTTTTTGGATACCCAAACTGTTTCATTAGTTTCTATTAGAGCAGTGTCTCCTGGAGCAATAATAATTTTATCCTGTAGACTATTATAAATACTTTGCTTAGTTGATAAACTCCAAGCATACTTACTGGCTGTTAAATTGTAACTTGCACCTTTAAGATTATCTTGCGTGAATGGATAGATTAATATATTGATTCCTAACTCTTGTTTGATATCATTATCACTTAGTATTGACATAGCTTTACATTTTAATTAGTACTAAAAATAATATTATAAAGTTCAAATTCCAAAAAGTATTAAACTTTGAACTTTGTATTTCAAATAAAGGCATTAAGATGCTAATCTTGCCTTGCCCAAATCTGCTTTTCATATCATTGTGCGATCGCTCTAAATCATACCTAAAAATCGGAGTGTGATAGTTTGCTTTATCCCACTGCAAGTTATGTCAGCTTTCGCATATAAGGATTCATCGCGCTTCTAGCCAAACCTGTAAATCGGCCAAACTAGTAAAATCTAACAGTGCTTCACTCAAATCTTCCAGAACAGGCACAGGTAAACTAGAAATTGAGGAGCGTATTTCCTCAGAAAGCTTCCCAAATCGCTTAGTCAATTGCCGGAGAATGAGATTAGCTGTTGCTTCTTCACGTCCTTCCTCACGTCCTTCTTCCTTAATTTCTCGGTAAACTCGCGTTTCCTTTAGCGCGATTCCTAGCATAGACTCTACCTCCGCTTGAGTTAATTGTTCAAACCTGTACACCATAATCGTTGTTATTAATTCAATTATGGCGCGACTCGATGGTGATAGCATTTCTTGAGCAGTTCTTGTTAACAAATACCTTGCTTCTTCTAGTGCTTGTTCTTCATCCACTGTAGTTAATACCATCAAGGCTACCCATATAGGTAATTGACGAATATCCCCTAATTCATCTAAATACACCCGATGTATTTGTTCACCATTCAGCAATGAACGATGAGGATGAATATCGATTTGTTCAATACTGCGCGATGGGTAAATTATCACTGCTTGCCAGTCGCTAAATCTGACACGGTTGCGGTAGAAATATAACGAAGATTCAGCCCATACTCTCTCATAAAGTTGTTCATCTTTTTGGAACTGAACCTCACAAAAATATACAACTCCAGCACCATCGCTTTCAGGTGGTAGAAATACTCCGTCAATTTCAAATTTTGGTTCTTTAACTGCGACTGAATCAAAACGATAACTATCTGCGTTAGTTGGAGGATTTGTCAACAGTTCAAATAGCAAAGTTGGAGACTGTTGAAACAGTTTGTAAAATATTGAGTCTCGACGCATGAAAACATTTTACTAATTTTTTATTTATGATTTTCTGGTGGCTGTTTGGACAATCCCCTTGAGCCAGAACAAAGTATGATTATGGTGCAAGTCTGGCCTTACCAAGACGCTGTTTTTCATACCATTGTGCGATCGCAGGTGCCCAATCTTCAAAGTGAGGCCACATCATTTCACACAATTTCTGAATTTCAAGTTGAGCATCTTTCTTATTTCTCAGGTCACAAAAATGCAAGAAAGACCTTAAATTGAAACTCACTACAAAATGCTGGCGATAGTCAAAAGGCACTTTACCTCTTGCGTGTTCTTCAGACATTCCACCCTCAAAATCAGCTTGATATCGTTTAGCTGCTTCCAAACACCACTCCAAATCTGCTGCTCGTTGCTCTGGTGAATAATGGTATTTTTTGCCTTGTCTATCAGTGTAATAACCAACAGGGCGTAGGTAAAAAACATCTTCTATGTCTTTCTTACCTTCTAGTACATCAATAAATTGGTTGCCTGTGTACCTAAAAGACTGAACATCAAATGATACTCCTACACGATGTGTACGAGCCTGCTGCATAACACTGTGGGGAAAGTAACCACAGTTGAAAACAATCTGAGGATGCTCTAGAGGCCCATAGTGTCCCCTCTCACCCGCTAAAAGTCGCTTAACAATAACTTCGCCGCTTTGTGACTCTGACGGCCAGGAGTCGCGCTCATCAAACACGAACCCATCGGTATAGTCCTGGTGCATCGCGGCATAAATCACCTGCTGCGGGTTTGGCGTTTTGGCAATAACCTCTACTCGAAATCGATGCATTAGTTTTTAGGAATGGATTTGTGACTGAAAGTGCTTATGCAGAAGAAGCGGAGCCTGTTCGTTAGACATGGCTTTGAACTCGATCCACTATCATATCTCTGCCTTGGACTTCTACTTGAGGAGATTAAGATACTTTACAAATATTAATAACTTTGTTACAGTTATTTACATAAAGAGAAAACAGGGAAAAATCCATGCGTACAAGCACTGCTATAATTGACGACCAAGGCAAACTGAACAACTTTGCGATCGAGCCAAAGGTTTATATAGACGAGCAAGGCGATCGCACTGGTTTCACTCCCTATGCAGAAATGCTCAACGGTCGTTTAGCAATGATTGGTTTTGTTTCTCTAATAGCATTAGAAGTATTCACAGGACACGGTATTGTTGGTGTTTTGGCAAATCTGTAAAAACTAATTTTTTATAACGTAATTCTCAATAGATATTAAGAGACGGTAGATTTACCGTCTCTTCTTTTATGGAAAGCTTAGTGCTAGAGTGAAAATATACTGATAGCAAAAGCCCTTATTAGCGTAAAAATATTAGGTGAACTATGGCTTTAACTGCTTCAACTATGTTGCCGCTAGGCACAAAAGCACCAGATTTTAATCTACCTGAAGTGGTATCTGGAAAGGCAACTTCACTTTCTACCTTTGCAGATAAAAAAGCGTTGTTGGTAATGTTTATTTGTCGCCATTGCCCATTTGTAAAGCACATCCAACAAGAATTAGTGCAGTTAGGAAAAGATTATTTTACAAGTGATTTAGCGATCGTTGCTATCAGTGCTAACGATGCGAAGAATTACCCAGATGATGCGCCAGAGTCGTTACAAGCATTTGCCACAGAACAAGGATTTAATTTTACCTTATGCTACGACGAGAGTCAGGAGACGGCAAAAGCTTACACAGCAGCTTGCACACCTGATTTTTTTGTATTTGATGAGCAACGCAAACTTGTTTATCGGGGACAATTAGATGATAGCCGTCCCAGTAATGGTAAACCTGTAACAGGCGCAGATTTACGCGCAGCCATTGAAGCAGTGCTGGTAGGCAAACCTGTTACAAGCGACCAAAAGCCGAGTGTTGGTTGCAATATTAAATGGAAACCCGGAAACCAACCCAGTTATTTTGGTTGAAAGTGGCTATATCAGCTTACTCATATCCGATCGTGCAACACCCGATTAAGATTGTATAGCGATCGCTCTGTTGTTTTCTGAGAGTGACAAAAAAGGGCTATTCTTTCAAGCTAATTGTCTTCTTTTTCTTCAGCCATATTCCCAACAAGCCAGCAATTGCTATTCCTCCAATACTTGATGGCTCAGGCACAGCCAGAGGTTCTACACTCACATTATCCAAGTATAAAAAACCATAGCTAGCTCTACCACCCAACTTTAACTCTGTAGATGATTTTGTTGCCAAAAAATTCAAGTCATATTGTGTGAAAGGAGATCCAGCAACATTTATAGTATTTATTTTATCAAAGACTTTATTTCCATCGACAAATGCCTGAAATATATTATCAACTTGACTGCTATCTTCGTCTGTTCCTAAAAAGAAACTGAGATTATAGTTACTACCGATAGTTGTAGCCAAATTCTGAGATATATAAGCAGGATTTACAAACGAACCAATGGATAAACCTTGATTACCACTCTCATACTGAGGAAAATTGTTAATTCTAATCCCTGATGTATCGATCGGATCGCCAGATTTAATCCAGTCTGTAACATTAGGATTTGTAACGTTTGGATTATTAGGATCTACGAGAGGATCGATTTCAAAGCTTCCATTTCTAACAAGTTCTGCCGCTTGTGCTGCTGTATTACAAGTATTGGTAATCACAGCAGTGCTAATTAAGGTAGTGGTAAAACTAAAAACAATAATTGAGAGTTTTTGAGTTAACTTCATGAAACTTGACTCCAAATAATTACAATTTACGACAGTTAAAACAAGTTGATAGTTACATCTATGCTGGCTCTAATTAGTGCCAATAAAAATAAACACTTTATTCAGGTTGATAAGAGTTAACTATTCACCATAGATAATCTTTCCATAAACCGATTATGGAGTTTTTTAATCAGATGAATTTAAGCGGTATTCTCAACACTATAGAGCCAGATATCGCTTGGAATTTTAAGAGAATCAGGGTTGGCTTGCGAGCTGTGGTTTATTCATCCCCATCATCTATCTGATCACACTGAGAGTTTTCCCCTTGTTGATCTGTAGATTTGACACTCACATCATCCAAATATAAAAATGCATACTTGGCTTTGGAACCAAACTTGATCTCGGTGGATGTAGCTTTGGCTTTAAAATAAAAGGTGTATTGTGTGTAGGGTTGGTAAGAAGTATCCTTTTTCTTACAAACCTTATTTCCACCTACAAAAACCTTAAATTTATTCTTTAGGTCAGGTGCCTCTTCAGTGGATGCAAAATAGTAAGTAAGTTTGTAGTATTGATCGACAACTGTAGGGATAGTCTGTGATATGTAGCTCAAGTCTATAAATCCACCAAGCGATAAACCTTGGTTCCCAGTGTTAGAAAAATTGTCAATCCTAGTACCTGATGTATCTATCGGATCGCCAGTTTTAATCCATCCTGTAAGATTAGGATTTGTAGCGTTGGGATTATTAGGATCTACGAGTCCGTCGTTTTCAAATCCCCCGTTGGTAATCAGTTCTTGTCCTTCTGCTTGTGCTGCTGACTTATAAGTATTGGTAATAACAGCGGTATGAAGGAAAGCAGTGGTCAAACTACAAAAAATAATTGAGAGTTTTTTAGTGAACTTCACAAGACATAACTCCAAATAGTTCAAAATTCATGACAGCGAGTACTTGATTTACTTTGTAGTGATTAAGGCAAGATAAACCCGTAAGTATTTTTGAAGATATTCTGGGCAGTAGTACCACTTAAGTAGGTAGAAAAACTCTGTGCTGTCGATAAAACTGTAGTGTTGGCGAGTATACCCAGTGGATAGACAATCGGATCGCTTTCTGTTGTTAAAGCAGTTTCTACGACTCTTACCTTGGTAGAAATTGCAGCATCGGTTTTGTAAACTGCACCTGCATCAATAGTTTTACTTACGCCTCCAACTACAAGAGTTTTATTTTCAACAGCAGTTAAGACATTACGCACATTGCTAGCGAGGTATGTTTTAGGGCTAACAGTAGTGAAAATACCTCGGCTAGTAAGAACTTGTTTGGCATAATTTCCTGCTGGTACAACTGGCGGAGTACCTGTGTAGTCACCTATCGCGATGCCGGTAATGTTGGCGTTGGTCAAACCATTGAAGCTAGTCAGAGCAGCACTACCAGCACTAACAGGAGGTGTCGTAGGAGCAATCAAAACTAGACGGTTTTTAACAATGTTCTTACGGCTACCTGCAACTAATTTACTTGGGGTTGCATTTTGCAAGACATCTATTTGATCAGTAGCCGCAGAAATGAAAATATCTGCTGCTGCTCCTGCTTGTATTTGGCTAAGTAAGGTGCCAGAAGCACCAAAAGTATAGACAACATTAACACTTGGGTTAGCACTTTGGTACTGAGTCTTAATATCATTAAGCGCATTTGTTAAGCTGACAGCTGCAAACACTCTAAGTGTGGTTGTGGAGTTTGCTGGCGATAAATTGATAAACTGGGAGCCTATTACCAGCATCATGCTGGTAACTGCTGTAGCAATCCAAGCGATAAGTCTTCTTCTGTTCATGAAATTTATAGTTTGGGGAAAATATTACCTAAAAGTCTCATTGTTGACTTACCTGACTTACGTACAGGCAACAGAAAATAAACTGCATAGAATGCAGAGGATATGGATAAACCTCATTTAGAGAGAATTTTGGCGTAATTCCTACGCACGAAAAATCCTGGAAATAAACGGTCTCGCAACTGCTAAAAGCATTGGTTATGATGAGCCGTTATTATTTCCAAGTAGAATTACACAAACAAAAAGTGAAATGTATTTAGTGATGAAATAATATCAGTTAAACACGTTTATTACCAACATTTTTGGTTATCAAATCCTGACAAAAAGTTTGAATAAGGCAAGTCAAACTTTGAAAATCCCCTAAATTGCTTGTCCAGCATAGGTTTTTTAGTAAATTGGTCAAAAGCTACTAAGATACCTTTTTACCAACAAAGTATTTTTAAATGAGTTTTTGCCTAATTTAGTTGGTATTCTAATTGCTGTACTAATACTAGTGACAAGCGATCGCACTTACCGATGTGTAAAAAAGGAGCGATATCTGCGGCGGTAAACCACGAATCCAGGAGTGCTTGTAACTCACCCATATAGATCAACTACATATAATTCTCTCTTTGTATAAAAATATATATAAACTTTTATGCTATCAATAAAAAAATTGATTTGACATACGCCTAACGATAGATAGCTTTTATGGAAAGATAGTTTAGATTTGTAACAGGTTACACAGAACTAGGTAAAACACATGGCCAACATAATTGACACTGCCACTAACAATGGTTCTTTCAAGACACTAGTTGCAGCAATCCAAGCGGCTGGTCTGGTAGATACACTGAAAGGTGATGGCCCATTCACCGTCTTCGCACCCACAGATGAAGCATTTAACAAGCTTCCAGCAGGTACAGTAGACGCATTACTGAAAGATATTCCAAAGCTCAAGAAAATCTTGACCTATCATGTAGTCTCAGGTAAAGTACTGGCTGCTGATGTAGCTAAACTGAAGACAGCTAAAACAGTTGAAGGTTCAGATGTAAAAATTGACGCTTCTAATGGCGTTAAAATCAATGATGCAAAAGTTGCAACAGCAGATGTTGCTGCTGATAACGGTGTCATCCACGTAATTGACACAGTTTTGATTCCTGCATAAGCAAACTTCAGAATAGTGAATGCTATTTCTGGGGTGGCGACTACCTATAGTCGTTTCTTGATTAAAATCTGGTTGAATGTTTTTTAGTAAACACCAACTACCAACAAACCCATCTAGACAGGATCTAGATGGGTTTATTGTTTAATTAAGTATAATCAAATTTTGAGTTTTGCTAAACCCAAATAACGGATACCTTCGGGGGATATGTCAAAACGGCAAGGTAAGACTTCTAAACCAAGAGCGATCGCATCCCGCAATAATTTACCATAGACAGGATCTGTGCGATCGCCAGGGGAGAACTCGATACAATCACCGCGATTAATAAAGTAAAGCATCACCGCACGAGTTAAAGGTAGCAACGCCATTAGTTCTCGCAAGTGCTTTTGTCCTCTTGTAGTTTCCGTGTCGGGAAATAAAGCTAGTCTCCCCTCAGACAAAGTTGTATTTTTAACTTCTAAATAAATCGGGCGTTCCTCATCACTCCCCGTCAAGAAAAAATCTACTCGACTTTTTTTATCTAGCCCATAAACCACCTCGCCCTTGATTTGACTATACTCACCCAATTCTGGGAAAAGATATTTTGCCAAAGCTAGCTTTACTACCCGATTGGGCAAAAAAGTATTTATGCCTACCCAAGTCGGCTCATTGTCATGTACCTGAATGAGTTCTAAAGTGTAAGCCAATTTGCGGTTAAGATTATCGCTTTTGGAAAGCTGTACAGCACTTTGGGGAGTTGATACTCCAGTCATTGGCCCTGTATTAGGACAGTGTGCTGTCACTATTTCGCCAGAAGTAAGTTGAACGTCAGCAAAAAATCGCTTGTAACGCTTGAGTAAAATACCCGGATACAAAGGTGGGTAACGGTAAAGCCAATCCATCATTATAAAACCTTGGGGATTTGCAAGAAAATAAGATACCAATTAAACGGGGAAAATTGTGATATCCCATTTAGGTAGAGTTTCGGAAGGTTGCCAGAAGGTTTGGTAGTGTTCTAACTCTTGTGAGAGAACCTTGATTCCTTTTTCATAGGTTGCTTCAACACGGTGAACAATGGGTGCAATCCCTTTCCAAGTCATATTGGAAGCCCACTTGATGGCAACTTCAATCGAATCCAGAATTGCGCCATTCCAATAGTTCTCTAGGGCTGCCCAACACCTCTCTATGGGATTGTACTTGCTATGGTACGGAGGATAGTAAATCAGTCGGATTCTTAAATTAATTGCTTGAGACAGTTCAACCATACGTTTGATAAACTGTGTGCGGTTACTGCGAGTTGCTGCACCACCATCAAGGTCAATCACCCATTCATCATAATCTTGGTAATCGTGTTGATTCTCATACCACCAAGCAGTTAAACAATCGACAATAAAATCACTGGTTTCAGCCGACTGACCTAAGTAAATCGTAAGCTTTTCACTGTGTGTGTTGAGAATGCCAAAAGGAACTAAGACTGCCTCCCACTGTGTATCGTGGTCATCCGCAGCTTTTGCTTCCAGTGTTCGAGCTTTACCACCTCTGGAAAGATTGCCAATCTTCACCTTGGCTTTAGTATCGATAGAGACTCGCAACGATTTGGGATTCTCATCCGATGCCTGATTTTCCTGAAACACATTGTCGAAAATGGCATCTGTTTGCGGAATCTTTTTCAAGGGCTTTGTTTTTTGTGTTTTTTTAGGCGATACCCCAAGCTATTAAGAATCTTCCCCAGAGTTTGACGAGACGGCAATTGACTGTGGTCATAACCTATTTCACTGATTAATGCTTCTCGTACCGCTCTGGCACTGATACGAGCATATAGAAAGGTCGATTGAAATTTTGGATCTGCTTGGGCTTGAGCATCTACCAAAGAACAAATATCTGCTTCTAAATTGGGCAGAATCTCAACACTATTATGTCGTCCCCTTGCATGATAGTTATCCACACAGACTATCCCTGTCCGCCGTTCATGCAAGCCAAGTTGTACACAGGAGCGATTCCATCCTAAAACTGTTTCTGCAATGCGTGCTGAACTATCGAAGTAATCTTCAGTAACTTTTGCCATGAAGTCTCTTTTACAGCTGCCAGTTAGTTTCTTGGCTGCATCTTTGAAGGTAGATTTTATGGTGTCGGTAAGCATGAACCCTGTGATTCCAATTCTAGAAATTCAGAGCAAACGCGGGCAGATCCGCGCCTCCTATTCTTCTAGAATGACTGGTATTTTATTTTCTTGCAAGCCCCTTGTTGCTGCTAGTAAATATACGTCGATTCCTTACCCACCTAACTCTCAACAGTAAATCTTTGCAGCCGCAACTCCACCCTGTGACAGAAATCAAGCAACTTTATATATCATAGATTGTCAACTTTTGTAGTTAAATTAACAACATAGTAATAAAAAGTAGCATATACTAAGCATTATAAGCCTCCCATAAAAAATCCGGGAGATTTCAACGTGCAAGGAGGTAAATCCTATGCAAAAATTGGAGACAGCAACGGAATTAGAATATGCTTTTCTGTTTACTCTAAGAAAAGTAAATTCAATCAATCCAGAAGGTTTCAAGCCATTTTTTAGTAATATGCCTATTGATCCTTACATCAAAGGCAACTATCGTTCCAGAAGATTATCTCGGTTTACAGTTTCTGGAAATCAGTTAATCAAATTACCTCATGGCTATCTCTTTCAAAGTAAAGAGTATAATCCATTAGTGGGTGATATAAAAAGAGAGTTCGCAGAATTAGATGATGGACTCATAGAACTTGATATTTTTACAAATCTAGTCTTAGCATTTAGTGATTCTTGTAAACTTCATCCTGAAGCTGAAATCGGAGTTCATCAAATTAGAACTATTTGTTCAGCAGATAATTTGGGTAATCCAGCACCTGAAGGTATCCATCAAGATGGTACTGATTTTATCGGCATATTTTCAGTAGATAGAGATAATATTCAAGGTGGAGAAACACATCTATATGCTGCCAAAAAAGAAAATCCTGTATTTAGCAAAGTTTTAAATCCGGGAGAACTTTTATTAGTTAATGATCATGATTTTTTCCACTTCACCACTCCCATAAAACCACAGTATGACGCTCAAGGAAGTAGGGATGTTTTTGTACTAACTTCTCCTAGCTTGCTTTCGGAATAATTCTAGTCAAATGTAAATATTTTGCAA
Organism: Nostoc sp. ATCC 53789; assembly: GCF_009873495.1. Lineage (GTDB taxonomy): Bacteria > Cyanobacteriota > Cyanobacteriia > Cyanobacteriales > Nostocaceae > Nostoc > Nostoc muscorum_A. Next base: position 3,955,145 of record NZ_CP046703.1, read on the forward strand.
TCTACGAGATATGGGGAATTGAATGTAGTCATTTCCCCAGCTTTTTTGTTTGGAATTGGAAATAATCTAGCTGAGAGTGGTTTATCTAACTTGATGGCTAAAGTTGCCATATCAATTAATAAAGCTGCAATTTTTTCTATCGTTATATCACCCGGAATCGGAACTGTATCCAGTCCACAACCACAAACTGCTGAATATAATAATAAATTTGTAATATCATAAGTTTGCTCATTAGCTCTGGTAGCCAGTCCCACATCTTCACAAACTGGAAGCATCAGCCCAGAGTAACCACAGATTTTTACTGATACATTTTTCAGTACACGAGTCAGCATACCAGAAATGCTGAGAGTTCCAGAATGCCCAAACTTACCATTAATCAATTTTTCATAAGCAAAAGCAATACTGTTTTTCTTATCCAAGGATGGGGCTAGAGAGGTATCGATTCCTGTATATGTAACGGCGAATCTATCAGATATTTTTTCGGCAATAACCGCAACTTGATTTAATTCAGATTTTAAAAGTAATTGCAGGTTTTGCTCTCCTGTTATCATATTTTTAGCTTGTGAAAATGCTTGCATTACCAAGTCACCTAACTCTAAACCTATAGCGAAAGATGTATTGCCTCTATGGTAGGCTGTAGGAAAAAATGGGATACCTGGCTGACAGTTTGCCCATGCACAAAAACGAAAATTACCATAACCATTTTCACTTTCTTGGGAAATACGTTTAATAACTTTAGCGGATTCCCTAGCATTCTCAAAATTGATACCAGTTTCACTGTCGCCAATTTTGCTAGAGCAATAAATAATCGATGTATTTTTGTTGATATCTGGAATTATATTTATAGTTTCAGGTTTGCTGGCATAACCAATATTGAAAAAGCTGATATTCAAACTTTGGCAAAGTTTTTCTAGAGTTTGAATTCCATTGATAATTTCAATTTTCGACAAGCCTTGCAGATATTCTTCCCAGCTATTAGTGGCGATTCTAGTTGTTTGTACTTCATATCCTTGTTTTTCAAAGAGAATCTTTGCTTGCTGATTAAAGTCAGCAGCTTGCTTAATTGTTTCCTGATCTTGTAAAGATTGAAGTGATATACCTGTTGTGATAGTTCTGATTTTCATTGGTATAACTCATTATTGATAAGATTAATCAAAGTTTTAGCCAAGATTTGTACTAAATCTAACTGCAAAACCTGGAGTGTACAATATTCAATTGCATGAATATCGCCAATAAAATTTACGGGGTTTGTTCGTTTTAATTCACGGCAAATCCAAAATGAAGCAAAGCTACGCTGAATACTTAGAATATTAAGAGTAAGTGGATAGGTTAGGCTACGAAGCAAGCTTGCTGGAATTCAACTAACTGAATCAACCAAACAAATGTTATGAATGACGAATTTTACAATAGAGGATTGGAAAAGGCTAGGCGAAAAGACTACGCTGGAGCAATTGAGGAATTTAGCCATGCTGTACAACTGACACCTTACTTTGCCGAAGCTTACTTGCAAAGGGGTTTAGCATATTATGACTCAGGAGCAATCCTTAAGGCTGTTTCAGATTATACTGAAGCTCTGAAACTTAATCCTGAGAGTGTAGAAGCATATTATTGTCGTGCATTGGCTAGGGTGGCGCTGAAAAATTTACCAGGGGCGCTGGAAGATGTTGAACGCGCTATTCGTCTCAATCTCAATTATGCTGCGGCTTATAATCTGCGGGGAATGGTGCGGCGCAAACAGGGTTATCTTCAAGATGCGATCGCTAACTTTAAAAAGGCTGCACAATTATATCTTGAACAACAGGATAAAGAAAACTGTCGCCTGTGTCTGGAACGAATTAAACAGCTACAACCCCAAGAATTACCTGTTGTACAACAATCGCATTCGCCAAATGCGCCGATTTTATCCACCAATGATTATTTCACCCAGTTATTAGAAAAAGCTGAAAAGGGAGATACTCAAGAGGCACTGGCCGATTTAAACTGGGTATTAAAAGCCGATTCACAAGATGCCCAAGCTTACTGCTGTCGTGGGGTTGTGCGTTGTAAAATGGGAGATTATCGAGAAGCGATCGCAGATTTTAATCAAGCATTGCGACTAAATTTTCAAGATGCCATTGTCTACCGCAACCGAGGTAAAGCCCGTTCTATATTGGGAGATCATCAAGGTGCGATCGCGGATCTTAATCAAGCACTCCAAATACAACCACAAGATCCTCTAGTTTATATTGCCAGAGGTAATGCCTATCGCACAACGGGCAACTATCTGGGTGCAATTCAAGATTACACCCAAGCGCTGCAAATCAATCCTGATGATGCTCAAGCTTACTACAATCGTGGCATTGCCTTTACTTGTTTAGAAGAAATGCAAAATGCCGTGGAAGATTATCAACGGGCGGCGAGTATTTTTTGTGAACAAGAAGACTGGGGAAATTATCAACAAGTTTTAAGTAGCCTAGAAAAAATCCAAAAATTTAGTCCCCAGTCAAAAAAGCAAAAGTATAACATGCTACATCAGCGACTTTTGGGCATGGTTGGGGGATATTGGGAAATTGCCGAAAGATTGATTCAGCAAAAACAGGATTATCATCCTGGAATGTCAGACGAGTGGTATTTGCAAAGAGTGATTGATGATTTAGAACGCGATCGCGGTAGATAAAATATGAAGAAGGCAGGAGGAAAACTGGCCTCTGCAATAACTATTTTCATTTATAAATGCCACTAGCTATAAACGCAAATTCACCCGTACAAGTGTACGGGTGAAGATGCGGATTTGCTTATCTGTTACCGCGCTTAACTAACTACCGCTTCAGCTTTTTCCTCTGCTTTTTCCTTCACTAGCACATAAGGCGTTTCTGCACCTTGTGCGAGATATTCAGCTAGCTGACTTTCAATTTGATCGCGCACAATTTGCCGATACTCTAGAAAATGCTCGTTGTGGGCGCAAGCAGAGATGTAATGCTCAATCACTCCAGGGTTACGCTTGAGAATGCTAAACAAATGGTGCCAGAACTTCCAACGGGTTTCCCGTTTGATTCCTTGTCGCCAAATTACAATCAGCAACGCTTTGACAACTATCCACTCTGGCATTTTTGCTGGCGCTTTCCAACTCGGTAAACCCATCATTAAGAAACAACGATAGGTACGATCCAAGTAATTTACTGGATCGTATAAAGTACAAAATGCTTCAACATATTCTCTAGCAAGTTCTTCTAACGGACGGGTGGGCAAGAAGTTCATCAACGTTGTTTGGTTGATGTTGCCATCTTGATTTTCCCGCAGTCGTCCTTCTTTTTTCAGACGATGCCAAAGCGCGGTGTTAGGTAACGCTTGCAACATTGCAAAGGTAGTAGAGGGAATAGCTGCTTGTTCAGCAAAGCGGACAATGCGATCGCCTGCGCCTGCTTTTTCGCCATCAAAGCCGATAATAAACCCAGCCATTGGGCGCAATCCCGCTTTGATGATGGTTTCCACTGCCTCAGTTAGAGAACTGCGAGTATTTTGAAACTTCTTAGTCATTTGCAAACTATCCTCATCCGGCGTTTCGATTCCCAAAAACACCGCCGAGAAACCAGACTCAACCATCAACTCCAACATTTCAGCGTCTTGGGCTAAGTCAATTGAAGCTTCCGTGTCAAATCGGAAGGGATATTTGTGTTCTGCCATCCAGACTTTTAACTCTTTCAGCAACAATTTTACATTTCGTTTGTTGCCAATAAAGTTGTCATCCACCATGAACACACCCCGCCGCCAACCCAATTCATAGAGGCAATCTAACTCTGCTAACAGTTGGGCTGGGGTTTTGGTGCGTGGTTTGCGTCCGTAGAGAACAATAATGTCACAAAATTCGCACTGGAAGGGACACCCGCGCGAAAACTGCACCGACATCATGTCATAAGCATTCAATTCCAATAAATCAAAGCGGGGTATTGGCGTGCTTGTGACATCAGGTTTTTCTGTGGCGCGGAAAGTGCCAGATGTATCTCCGCGTTGAACTGCCTCAATAAACATGGGGAGAGTGATTTCCCCTTCATCCAGAATCAGAAAATCTGCGCCAACATTTTCAACTTCGTGAGGTACAGAGGTGGGGTAGGGGCCGCCAACTGCAACTAACTTGCCACGTTTTTTAGCTTCCTGGATTTGTTCAAGTAAATCTTGCTTCTGGACAATCATCGCAGACAGAATTACTATATCTGCCCATGCCCACTCTTCTTCTGTTGCTGCGCGGATGTTGCGATCTACCAGCTTGAATTCCCATTCTTGGGGCAGAATCGCCGCTACTGTGACTAAACCCAGAGGTGGTAATAAAACTTTGCGATCGACTAACTCTAAGATTTTTTCATAAGACCAAAAAGTTTTAGGAAATATTGGATACACTAACAAGATTCGCATGTAGTATCAATCCTCACACTTTGATTGTTATCCCACTCTAACGAAAATAAAGAGCTATTGACTTTTTATTAAAGTTGTTTTATCTTACCACCGATATTTTTTCCTTTAATGGGCGGCTAGCAACTGGAATTCTTGCAGCTAATCGGCAAAAAGAAAAGTATGTTAAAGCAGGAATCAGGAGATTTCTGGTTTCTCTAACTACGACCAGGCTGCAAACTAAATTCATATCAGTAGGACTTAGGCGAAGAACTGGCAGCTTCTGTCGGCTGATCTTTGCCAGAAATGACCGTTATCATTAGCAAATAATAGATATTTTCTCAATCAGCACGTTCAACGCCACTAATTTTTAAAACATCACTCATGGTTGCACAATAATTTGGCAAGCCAAAACTATTGGGATTTATGAATTTTTCATAAGTGAAATGCCGATAGTTCATGCAAAATCTATCCCAAGCAGCCATTTGAATACGAAACAGAACAATAATCAAATTAGCCAATGCTATAGAGATGGGAATGCGAAAGTAAATCTTTTTCCCCAGATAAGCACAAACTTGTTCTACTGCTTGATTAGCAGTTGACGGTGCTTGACCCAAAACAAGCCGACGTGGTTGATCGTTTTTGGCAGGATGATCGATTAAATATCGCACTACAGTGGCAATATCTTGTGCGTGGATAAAGTGAAAACTGCCATCTGCTTCCAAAAAACGAATCACATTAATATATTTCGTCACTTCTGTAATACCAGATGTGACAGCAGAATAGGGTTTATTCGCATTACCGCCCAATACTATAGTCGGAAAAACTGTGGTAATTTTGGGTGCGATCGCTAATTTTTCTTTTTTCTGTAAGCACTCATATTTGGAACGGATGTAATCTGTCCCAATTTCCCCGGCTTCTTTTAATGGTTGATTGTAGCGATCCAAAACGCTAGCTGTCGAAAAATAAATCACCTGCTGGCAACGTTCTGGATCTAGTAATTCGAGCAATTCTATAGTCTTGACGACATTAATATCAAATGTTTCATCACCACCCCAAGCTGTGGCGGTGAGTACCGCCGTATCAATTGTGGATAGTAAATCGGCAAACTGGCGAATATTTTGCATATCACCTTGTAAAACGTTGATACCTGAACGGGCTTTAGTATCAACTTGCAGTTTGCTTGGATTCCTAACTAGCAGATACAGTTCGTGATCTGTTTCTTTAATTAAGGCTTCTGTTAAATAATGACCTACACAACCACTTGCACCAGTCACTAAAATCCGTTTCTGGCTCATAGAGAATTTATAAAGCGTTAGGAGTTAAAACTAAAGAGTTAAGAATAAAGTTAAAAGTTCCGAATTGCAACTGATAACTCTGGAAATTTTAGATTTTGAATTTTGGATTTTGGATTGAAAGAAAAATCTAAAATCTAAAATCTAAAATCTAAAATTGTATGACTCCTAATTCTTAACTCCTGCAAGATTCAATTCCTTTGCGGTTTCAAAGAAGAAAGCGACATTTTCTTCGGGAGTTTCTGGAAGGACACCGTGACCGAGATTGAGAATATGACCCCAATTACCAGCTTTGCGAACGGTATCGAGAATGCGATCGCGGATAAACTGTTTAGAGCCGAATAGCACGCCTGGGTCAAGATTTCCTTGAACTTTGACTTGCTTACCCAATCTTGCCCGTGCGTCTGCCATATCCACTGCCCAGTCTACACTGACAATATCAGCGCCAGATTGTGCCATTCTTTCCAACACACCCGCACTACCACTAACTAGCAAAATCAATGGTGTATCGGGGTGGGTTTGCTTAATCTGCTGGAAAACTCGCTGCTGATAGGGGAGAGCAAAGGTGTCATAATCTTGAGGACTCAATTGACCCGCCCAAGAATCGAACATTTGCACAACTTGAGCGCCAGAGTCAATTTGGTAGCGGGCATAGATGGCGATCGCATCTGCTAATTTAGTTAACAGTTGATGCAGTATCGTCGGATCTGAGAATGCCATGTTTTTGATGATGGAGTAGGTTTTAGAACCTTTTCCCTCAACTGCATAAGCTGCTAAGGTCCACGGCGCACCCACAAAGCCTAACACCGTTGATTTATCGCCTACTTCAGAACGCAACGCTTGTAAAATTGTCTTGATAAATGGTAGAGCTGCTTCTGGTTCTAAGGGATGCAGACGATCAATTTGTTCTTGAGTGCGGAGGGGGGAGTGAATGATTGGCCCTTTACCTTCCGCAATATCCATGTCAATGCCCAAACCAGGTAATGGGGTGACAATATCAGAAAATAAAATTACTCCATCTGGTTGGAAGGCTTTCCACGGTTGCAAGGAAACTTCAATTGCTACATCTGGTATTTCCGAGCGATCGCGAAACGAAGGATACTTCTCTCTTAAGTCTCGATATGCTTTCATATATCGTCCCGCTTGTCGCATCATCCATACAGGGGGACGATCTACTACTTCACCGCGAGCAGCCCGTAAGAGATGAGGAGTTGTTGAAGGAACACCCATTTATCACTTCATCCTAAGTCACAATTTTTATGCCACTGTTTAGCTTATCATTCTAGGATTACGCTTTTTCAACAGGTTGGCAGCAAAAGGGTAATAGTAGGGCAAACGCATCTAAATTGATTGCTCTTGATCGCAACCAAGGTTAAGAAACAACGAAAAAATCAGCATTTCTCGTTTGGTTTAGTTTCCAAGTCTCAAAGCGATGTCTACGATGGAATACACCTAAAGCTTTAGCAACAAGCATCGGCTAATAAGATTCTATTTGCAATATAATACTCTTATTGACATAATGCGACCGCCCTGCACAAACTATTGAACACTCATTAATAGAGCTTCTACTACTAAATATATTTCAATTGTCTAACTAAGTAGAAATAAAAAATATTTTCAAAGTTTTATATATAAATATGAATTTTAATGTTAAAAAATAATGAGATCAAAAATACGTTTTCAGGGTTTTTCATTCTCATGAATGATTTAAGATTGCTCATAGTATTCTCTTATGTTTTGGTACGAGAAAAACAATTCGTACTGTATAAAGAATGCCGTGATATCGCCAAGCTGTAAAAAGTAAAAGATGTGTATCGAAGCACAGCCTCGATACACATTATTAAGGATTTTATACGGCTATCCTGATAAATTTATCTTTACATTGTCACTTTACGTTGTGAGCGTTTGAAGAGTGAAGTCATACCACAAGCACCAATTGCTAACACACCTAACATCGCATTAGATTCGGGAACGCTCTTGGCTAGTCTATAGGCATGGTTATCTGTTTCAAAAGCAACACCATTTGAGCGCATCATAACTCGATCAAATGTTTCTCCTGTGTCAGCTACAAGATTGATAAACATATTAGCTTGAGTGCTAGTCCAACTACCATTAGCTATAGCAGTTGGCACATCTGCACCACTAAAAGTCTTTACCAACTGATTACCTTTGTAAATGTCAACAAAGTTGTAATCATCCAATGAACCTGCATAAAAACCGAAGTAATTAACAGCTTCTTTGAAGTTAATATTGACAAAACCACTGTTGCCTGCAACATTAGTATTTTTTGGAGCAATTGTTAGAAATTTGGTGTTATCCCCATAAGGTGAGGCGTATTGACCAGATACGCTACCTTGAACAATGTTACTAGTAATATTAGAGTAAGTAACAAATCCATTAGGATCATTTGCGGTGCCATCGTCAAAGGTGACAGTTTTAGCATCAGCATAGCTAGAGAACGGGCCAGTATTGACTTGCAGAGTTACGGCACTAGCTGGATTTGCACTGACGATCACAGCAGTTGTTCCGAGTAAAGCCAAGGAGATTTTTTGCAGCATTCGAATAATAAACCTTGAAGAACACAAAGATAATTAAGACTGAACTTTTCTTGAAACCTAGCTATATAAAACTAGTTTCATTACTCGAACAACCTAGAAGAAAATCAAGAAGTATTATTTCTTTCTATATGACTGTTGTCGAGTACAACAAGCTCGAAGATGTAAGTTTATCTTGATGCTTTGTAATACTATTGTGATTTTTTCAACTCGCAAAAGATACGGTATATACACCAAAATTTCTTTAAAGATTAAGTGAAGGGTCTTGTGCAATTTTAGTGAGCAGGACAAACGCATCTAAGATTACTCTTGATCGCAACTAAGGTTAAAAGATTATTTATAAAGTAAAAATAAAATTTCTTTAAGGAAGCCACTGCGTTGGGTGATACCGACTTGTACCCCTACGGAGAAGTAAGCTACGCTCTTAGCATTCCCACATGGTAGCAACTGGCGTTGTGTTAGGCATATATCTATGACGGGCGACTCTTAACCTTTTAGCAATAAGCTTAATTTAATGAGATTAGCTCACAGTTTATTGAGAATCAACTGCCATTATTGACATAATAGACTCGCTTTTGGAGAGTGGCAAATAATAGAAAATAGGGACTGACGAGTAAGAAATAGGATAAAACAAGAATCAATATTTAACTGAGGAGTGGGCATTAGTCATTCTCCCTGCTTCCCTATCTTCCTAATCTCCCTATTCCCTCGCTACCCTAATTTCTTATGGAAACTGACTCTAATAGTCCCGATCGTGTTGGATCTGCTAAAAACGAGCTTAATTCAGGAAACTTTTTGATTCCGCGATCGCAGCGACAGAGGTTCTTTATTCAGTTTACCTTAATGACCCTGATTGGATGGGTTGTGGGTGGCGTTGCCAGTATCGCCTTAGAAAAAATTATTCTCCAAAGCTCACCGAGTATTGCTCTCCAGGCACAAACATGGAGTATTTTGGTCAGAAGTCTCAGTAACGTTGTATTTGCCGTAATTTTTGCTGCTGACCAAGCCCTGATTGTTTACCGATATTTACCGGGTTTACAATGGCTATTTGCGACTAGCGTCGGTTGGCTGATTGCCAACGGTGTTTCTACAGCCTGGATTCACTACATTTCATCCATAGCCTCATCATCACCTGAAGAAACTTTTATTTTCGGATTCTTATCTGCGATCGCATATATAATTTCGGGTGTTTGGCTAGGGCTTTGCCAATGGCTGGTACTGAGGCGATATACAGCAGGTATTTGGTGGTGGAATTTTTTACCCTCAATTGCTTTCTTATTAATTACTATTTTGGTTTGGTTGCTTTTTATGGTGCAAAATCTGATTCCAGAAGCAAGCCGTAATTTTATATTGTATTGGAGTGGACAAGGGCTTACGGCAGTCATACTGGGAGCTATACCAGCAATTGGTTTGTGTACATTAAAAAGAAATCCACATCGCTAAACTAGAGTTTCTTCAGGATTTTCATTTGTCATCCCAAATAAGTTCTAAACGTTCTTGTGCTGCCTTGAGTGCTTTTTCGGCAGACTCACCTAGTAATGTCGCCTCGATCGCTCGACCAAGACTGTCAGAAAGACGACTATATCCAGCAATAATTGGTCGAGGAAGTGCTACAGATATCTGCTCCATAAATACTTTTAAAACTGGTTTTTTGCTAATAAATTCCTTAAAAGCTTCACTTTGACCAGCTTTGATATTAACTGGTAAAAAACCCGTTCCGACACTCCATTCTTTTTGAAAGTCTTCACTCAAAACATACTCCAAAAATTTGAGTGCTGCTTTCTCTCTTGCTGGCGTGGTCTTCATTAGATACAATATTCCCGTCGCTGTCACCGTAGCAGGCTCAACACTTGCAGGTATAGGGAACACCTGATAATCAACATTAGACTTCATGATGTAAGTCCAAGGCCCTGTGATTTGCATCGCAACCCGGCCCGTGATAAAAGCATCCTCTTCATAACCACGTTCTGGAGGCGAAAGCATTACTGATCCATCTTTTATGAGGTTTTGCCAGAATTGCAAAGCACTAATAGCTGCCTGATTCGTTAAATTCGGACGGTTATTTGTCACTACCTCGCCGCCAGCACCCAATAAAAAAGGAAACCAACTAAAGACAGTCCATTCTCCCTTTCCTAAAGGCAGCAACATTCCGTACTGTTCAGGTTTATTATCACCATTCCGGTCTATGGTCAATTTTTTGGCGACTTCCCTTAACTCTTCCCAAGTTTTAGGAATTTGCGTAATTCCCGCAGCTTGAAAAAGTTTAGGTCGGTAAAAAATCCCTAAATTGCTCGTGTAAAGTGGAATTGACCAAAGATGACCGTCTAATTTTAATTCCTCCAATAGGTTGGGGCTAATTTCCGACTTCAATGGCAATTTGTCCAGCCATTCTTCTAAAGGTCGAATTGCCCCTAGTTCCATAAACTGACCTGTCAATTGAGGATCGAATGACAGAATATCTGGAGGTGTATTGCCCACAACTGCTGTTAATATCTTTGGCAATTGGGGTTGACCTATGAAGATAGATTCTACTTGGATATCAGTATGAGTTTGATTAAATTTATTTACTAGTTTGTTAAACACATCCCGATTAGCAGGAGGATTTACTGATTGCCATAAACTCAGATTAATTACTCTATCATTATTCTGGAATGTCCCCTGACAACCATATAAGAACATTAAAAATATACTCAGAATAATTCCTACCAGCGAAAACCGCCAAGCAGAATGGGTCGTCTGGCGGAAAGTTTTTTGAATTTGGGATTTAAAAAGAGTAAATTTCATGCCAAGTAGTTAATCAATTGCATTATCGGAAGGATGAAAAGTAAAATATATAATTATGAAGAATAAAGGATAATTGAAGACTTCATAGATAAATTAATAATGAAACTAAAAACTCCGTATGTAAGTATTTATGTTTATATATTTAATCTATTTTTATATGTGTTGAGTATCTATCAATTTACTCTTTTTAAAATACACCATAGTGTAGGCAATTTGATGAAGGTTAAATTGCTTACCTCTCAAATGTTCAAACTCATGTAAAGCTTTCTGATCCCGATTACCTGTGAGGTTTGTCAGACTTTGCGACTAAGATCAAAATGTGACCAACCTTGATTTTGTGCAGTTTCAGAAATAATTGGTATAATAATTTTTTCAATAACCGTAGTTACTCATCAGCATTATAATTATACCATTAGCGAGAACGCTGTCATAGAGAGTATTTGGGTTGTTTTATCCAAAATATTGAATCTCTAGCTGATGTATGGTAATTTTACACGTAAGAGTTGAGGTCAGTTTTGTAACTAAACTCTGAGGTAAGAGAACTATTAAGCATCGACCTCTATCACAGTATCTGCTTGGTAGCTTACAGAAGAACTATTCATAGACTCTTCTGTATTCAGCTTTTATTTATAAGTGACTTATGACTCTTCATTTATAGACTAGCTGGGCAACTAAGTTGAATAAATAGTTATGCCTAAATAAGGACAGTAGTAAGCATGAACTCCCAAGATAAGGTTTTACAAACCAGCCTGACTGACAATATTGACTATCCTGAATTCTGTTTAAAAGCTAGCTTGGATTCTTCCATATTTAAAGATTTTCGTCGCAATGAAATATACAAGATCGCATTAGAACACGACGACTTTGGTCAAGGCTTAGAGTATCTGGAAGCAACCAAAAATTCTTCCTCTAAGGTATTGAGTAAGATTAATGAATTTCTTAAAAATGATCGGATTGGTAATCCTATAGTTTTTGATTACGAGGGCATTGGTACAATCGCACCACCTACCCTGCGATACATAAAAATTCTGTCAGATTTGGAATCCGAATTTGGCACTCTAGACAACTTAAATATATGTGAAATCGGAGTTGGTTATGGAGGGCTATGTAGGATTGTCAGTAGTTATTTTAAGGTAAAAACCTATACGTTGGTTGATCTAAAACCAGTGCTAATGCTAGCTCAAAGATATTTAGATCATTACCCATTAAACACGACGATAGTCTATAAGACAATGAATGAATTACCTAAAGAGAATTATGATCTTGTAATTAGCAATTATGCCTTCACGGAACTGAGGCGAGAAATACAAGATATTTATCTAGAAAAGGTGTTTCTTTCTGCCACTAAAGGTTATATTACATACAATGAAATCAATCCAGAAGATTTTAATTCATATACAAAAGAAGAGTTAATTAAAATCATTCCTACAATCAGAGTCAATAAAGAAGTTGGCATATTAGACCCTGAAGATTGTACTTTAGTCTGGTAAAAAAATACCGGATTTATCCAAATTGAATAAAACTTAGGCAGATATTTAACAGACCAATACATAACTCAAAAATTAAGTGACATCCTTCTAAAAGTATTGGGCTGTTAAATATTATTTAACCCTTCTTAAACCACACCGCAGTGTAGTCAATTCGATGCAAGTTAAAATTCTCCTCTTTCAAACGCTCAAAGTCATGTAAGGCTTTTTGACAACCATCCCAATGGCCGTAGTCATCTACCTGAATCATCCCATTAATAACAACGCTATCATAGAGCGTATTGAAGATATCCATTGTTGATTCATACCAGTCTCCATCAGCGTGCATAAAAGCAATATTTCCTATTTCTGATTTATATTGAGGCAATGTATTAGCAAACAAACCCTTAACAGGTACAACAATATCTTGGACTTTTAACAATTGACAAATCGCTTGTATATTTTCTCCAATTGGAGCTTTTAAAGTGCCAACTCCAAACCCAGTTTCATTTGCAGGTATTCCATTATATATATCTATCTCCGTTGGTTCGGGCATTCCTTCAAAAGTATCACACGCATAAAGTAGACGTGGGCGCAAGCTGTATCGCTTAATTACCGATGCTAAAAGTGCTGCTGCTCCCCCTTTATAACTTCCACATTCAACAAAATTTCCGGGAATATCTTCTATACAAATTTTTTTTGCTAGAGAGTAAAGTGAAAATAAGCGTATTTCGCCCAATAAGGTATAAGGTCGGATAGCAGTAATAATTTCCATAAATTCATTTACTGAATCTGATGATAATTCACTTACATGATAGTTTTGTAAATGCTCTGGTACACTCCAATTAACATTTGGATCTGGCTGATGTTGGACTGGCTCAATATTGCCACGCCAAGCAACTCCCATAATCTGTCTTGTTTGATAAATCATTGTGTTCCACCCTTTTTGCTTTAAGTAATCTAAGCCTTGGGTAACATCGGGAGAATTTAAGTTATTAAATAGAATAAAAGCTTCTGTCTCTGCTAATTGTTCGCAGATAATTGCATAATTGAGTGGATTTATAGCTTCATTCGTTCCGTCAATAAAAATCAACGACCACTTGCGTTGTAATTGTTCAGCTAACTCCTCTATTTTTTGGGGAATATTACTACTTACTAAATTAACTGAGTCCAGGACACCTGCACATTGCAGAGAGTTAGTTACACTTTGATGAATATCTTTTCTGGCTAATAGAGCATCAATTACATCTAATTTTACTCCTGCTAATGCCAGATGACAGACAGACCAACCATACCAACAGCCAATAGCTAAAGCTTTTTTATCCCTAAACTTATGAGCAGTATTATAAAGAATATGTGCTTCATCCCGACTGAGAAATCCTACATTTGTTTCTCTTTTATCTACATACAGATTATGAGGAATTTCACGTTTTAGAGAATGCAAATCAGAAGTATTTATATCTTCTACAATCATATTGGGAAAACATTTATCTGGTTTGATAATTTCAAGCCCAACTGAAACATAATCTCCATCTGCTAACAATGCTCTGTCAATAAATTCTATCGTTTCTTTATTCATGATTCATTTTTCCTTAAATATCCTAATTTTTGCTGCTAACCCCATGCCTATTGCTGTGATGCAGTCTTAGGCATACACAGTTACTGATTGATGGCTTACTAATAATCAAACTTGCTAAAATCGTCAATCATCTGAATATAGTTTTTGATGATATGACTAAAATCAAAATTTTCCCTGACATATTCTACAATTTCTTGGCGAAAAGATTTATTTTTATCAATTAAATCAATAATTGTGTCACAAACAATTCTTTTATTTTCGGCGGTAGCATTAGTTAATATATCATCTGGCAAAACTTTAATAAACTCTTTGGAGTGTAAGTTAGCACTAGCAGATTCTGAAACAACGACACATAAACCTGCCGCCATTGCTTCTAATACTACAAGCGGTGCAATTTCTCCATTACTAATTAAAACTAAACAATTATAATCTGTGAGATTATTATAAACTTGTTTTAAACTCCAGATACCTAAATATTTTGTCGTGGTTCCTTCTTTAAAATTAGGGTCATCTAAAGGCCCAACAAAATCTAATCCTAACTTACCATCAATCGTTTCTGCTAGCAATCTCTGCTGCTTTCTCGGTTGAATCCAACCCAAACAAATAGCTTTATTATTTCCTTCTTCTTTAAAATTCAACTTTTGAGTATCAATCCCGTTTATTTGCACTGATATATATCCAGAATAGCCTGCTTTAATAAAAATATGTTTTGTTGGATTAGAAAGGGCAATTATCCCAGGTGCATTTAGGTAATGTTGAAATCCCTCTTTAAAATCTTCTTCCCATTTATCTTGTTTAAAAAAATAGCCATTATGACAACTAAAACAATATTTTTGTTCTAGGCTTTTATTGAATTGACTAGCAAATTCATAAGCGTGTAAATGTACAAAATCATAATTTCCATTATTGATTTTATCTATAACTTCATTGACATCTTTGTTATTAAAAATATCTACTTGATGTCCAAGCTTATCTAAAAAATATTTATACTCTTGGATGAGAGTCAAAATAGAACTTGATAAGGGAGGTGCAGGAATATAGCCTCCAGCAACTAAGGCAATCTTCATGAAAATCCCTATTTTTTAGAAACTATTGCTCAAATATACTACATTTTTTATCGATGTTTACAAGTGTTAATAAGTCAAAGCGGTATATATCTATTCTATAATGGAATACGTTGATTTCATTGTGATATAAATTTTATGGTAAACTCTACTGCGCCTTCTTTCTTAAGTAGTTTTTTAGAAAATTCATTTGACTTAAAACATCATCTAGAATATTTTTTAAATTTAGATCCAGAAACCATAGAGACAAAGTTAGCAGCAGGACAAGAGGAAATAAAAAACTTAGGACGCAAAGATTTTAATTGGGAAGAAGCAACTGCTTTCTATCGTGAGAAAGTAGGAGAACTTTACTTGTTTGAATTGGGGGCTTGGCATCTATCAAGTTATGCTTATATTGGAGATATGTTGCAGTTGATTGCAGATTATGCCCAAGGAAGAGTGTTAGATTTTGGTGGAGGGATAGGAACTCATACCCTTGGTGCTGCTCTTTGTCCACAAGTTGAGCAAGTTGTTTATTATGATATTAATCCGATTAATTGTGATTTTGTTCAGTATCGAGCAGAGAAAATGGGACTGGGGAAAAAAATAATTTGTAGTCTTGAAATGCCTGCAAAAGAAAAATTTGATACTATTTTGTGTTTTGATGTTTTAGAACATTTGTCAGACCCTAGCCAGCAGTTATTAGAATTTTATCAATCTTTGAATTCTGAGGGTAAAATGATAGCAAATTGGTATTTTTTTAAAGGTTTTAATCAAGAATTTCTTTTTCATTTAGATGAGCCTAAAGTTGTAGAAGCATTTTTCAATACACTTCAGAGCCAATTTTTAGAGGTTTTTCACCCTTACTTAATTACAACTCGCTGCTACCGTAAGCAGAGTTGAATTTAATTACATGTTTTTTGGGTGGAGCCATAGCGAAACCCGCTAAACAAGTTATTTAGCTGAAAAAATGATGTTGATAAAAATAGATTAACGACGGAAATGTACCATAAATTATTATTTATGTCTACTCCAATGGGCCCACTAGGTTCAGGATTGGGAGGCGGAGTAGAGTTGACTTTATCTAATATTGCTACAGAAATGCTGCGGCGAGGACATAAATTAGAAATTGTTGCACCGCAGGGATCTATCAGCAATTCATTACCGATTAGAGAAATTCCCGGTGAACTAATACAGATACCAGCCCAAAATCAGAGTCGTAGCGATCCGATTTTGCTGCATAAAAATTCTGTTTTAGCGAATATGTGGGATTATGCTCGTCAAGTCCAAACTGATTATGATTTGATTGTTAATTTTGCTTATGATTGGTTGCCACTCTATTTAACACCATTTTTTCATTGTCCGATCGCACATCTGATCAGTATGGGTTCTTTGACAGATGTAATGGATGAGATTATTGAACAAGTAGCAATCAATTTTCCTGGTAGTATTGGTGTTCACAGCCAAACACAGGCAGCTACTTTCACATTTGCAGAACGGTGTATTTGTCTGTTAAATGGCATGGATTTATCTATTTATCAATTTTGCCAGGAACCAACTCAGAGCTTGGCGTGGGTAGGTAGGATAGCTCCTGAGAAAGGGCTAGAAGATGCAGTAGCAGCAGCAGAAATAACTGGCATTAAATTGAAAATATTCGGGTTAAAACAGGATATATCTTATTGGGAAAAAATTTGTCAAGAATACCCTAATGCTCCTATAGAATATGTAGGATTTTTACCAACGCTTGAGCTACAAAAGGAGCTAGGGAAATGTCAAGCACTTTTAGTAACTCCTCGTTGGATAGAAGCATTTGGAAATGTAGCAATAGAAGCGCTTGCTTGTGGAGTACCTTTAATTGCTTATCGTCGTGGTGGTTTAACAGAAATTGTCCAGGAAGGAAAAACTGGTTTTTTGGTGGAACCTGATAGTGTTCAAGGTTTAGTAGAAGCTATTAAGCATTTGGATGAAATTGACCGCCAAACTTGTCGCCAGCAAGCAGAAACTCTATATTCTTTAGAAGCTATGGGCGATCGCACTGAAGAGTGGTTTCAAGAAATTCTGAGAAAAAAATTCTGAAAAGCTGATATAGTACTAATCTTGTTCAATTTAGATATTGCCGCTACGACTAACGGGATTTACCGATGCAGCCATCCAACGTTGAAATTAATAAATAATTCTGGAACAATTACGCCAAAACATGGGATAAATCTCAAGTTATTCTAGGTAATCAAAAAGTTACAGATGATGAAAGAGATAATTACGTCAATTATTTAGGTGATGAATGGGCGACAGTATAAGATGCAGTCAATATTGTGACTAAGTATATTACACCGTTTATTTCCCAAGACAGTACAACCTTTTCTTTCTTTTTCAGCAAGCCCTACCTATGATGGATTATCTCGGATAAAGTAATCACACTTTGCCAGCCAAGTTTATCAACTGCTTGAAATTCACAAGATAAGTAATGTTATTGGCGCTATCAATTTTGATCCACCCTTTTTCATGCAGCTTTTCCATGATTTTGGTGGTTTCTTCAACACCGATTTCTGTTACCTCTGCTAAATCTTTAAAAGGAATGTTAAAAACTTCTCTTCCTAAGTCTGATTCCTGACCATAACTTTCACCTAAAGTTACTAGGGTATGAGCGAGTTTGACTGCTGGTGGTGAAGACCGCATTTGTAATCGCTGGTTAATTTGCCGCAATCGCCGCACCATCAGTTGCAGCATCCGGTGATGTAACTGTGGGTCTTTAAACAATATTTGAATAAAACGCTCTCTGGAGATACTAAGCAACTTCACGGGTGAAAGGGCAATGACATCGGTTGAGCGTGGAGATTCATCTAAAATTGCCATTTCTCCAAAAAAATCGCCACGACCAAAAATTGCCAAAGCCACTGAATCGTCCCCGACAGTACGCCGGACTTTGACCCAACCAGAAACCACGAAGTAAACGGCATTACCCCAGGCATCTTCCATCACAACGGCTCGCCCTGATGGGTATTCATGTTCAATTGCAACGTTGAGCAGCCATTCTAAGGTTTGTGGGTTGGCTGTACTCATCAAGGGGAAAAGTTCACTAAAAACCTCAGTTAGCATGAAATATTTGCAACAAATGGATTCAAGAGCGGGAAACTAACTTTGATACTATAAGTTTGTTTAAACCGTAATCTTACTCAGAGTACGATCGCAAAATTTGTATTTATTTGAGATGAACCTTTAAGGTTGATCGGTCTAAAGTCTCATTACAACATAACAATTATGTACGCGATCGAAATCAGCGCTTTCACTGACAGACCTATAATTTGCTGTCTGTTGGTGGATTGCTATGTATTGCCAGTATTTTGATCTGTTGGTCTAAATTTTTCACTAATTGATTCAGTGTAGCTAAAGCCTCTGATTGCTGAGAGTCAAGGATAGGATTCAACAAAAGCCGTTCTTGTAGTTCATGTAATTTGAAACTTAGTTGCTGAGAAATTCCTAAAGCATCACGTCCCAGACGCATCAATTGTTGTTGCTGATAGAATTTTAATGCTGCTCCCCGCAAGACTTGGAGTGTTGCCTCTTCACCGTAGGTTCCCGGCATAACTCGCAAGCGCAATAACAAGCGGTTTTTTTGATATACATATTCCTTCTCTACCTGTTTTGGTTCTGCAAGCGTGATGAGAGGTAGGGAGGCAAACCGCTTTAATTCATTCAGTACTCCTTGGAAAACATATAGCGGCAGCTTGTCTAACACAGACTGCAATATTCCATTATCACTCCACAGTATCCTGCCTTCGTAAGCTTGTCTTTCTAAATACAGCCGGCCGATTCCCCCACCCATAATTCGCCCTAGTAATTCCTCTAGTAATTTTTTGGGTGGCAGTGTTGGCAGCAACTCAATGGGAGTAAGTAATTCAGGAACTTGTGTAGGCAAAATAGGTAGATTGTTTGCTGCTGCAACGGATGTCTCGCCCTCTTGATTCCTTAGAGTTTGAGATGATTGATCTAACTCTGGGATAGGGGGCAAGTCTACACGCTGTCCAGAATGTTGACGCTTTTGTGTCTGAAACGCCATCAATAGGGGGTGCTGATTTGATTCTGAGTCGGCATTTAGGGAGGGAATAGGTTTGTCAGTATTTTGTTGGGAAAAGTCCTCTGTTGACTCATGCACAAGTTTTGCATCTAGTTGAGATGTATTCTTATGGTTGAGGTAGGCTGATAATATTCTGCGGTGAGAGTCGCTTGCGATCGCCTCAATCACCATCGTGCAATTGATATAAGACAAAATGCGACCTACATAATCTAGTGCCTCACTGTCTTGTGGATAAACCATACCTAGCAAGAGGTTTTTGTCTTCTAATCCCAAGGGCAAAATCTGATGGTAGAGGCAAGCTTCAAAGGATAAAAGATTATCAATCAGTTGGAACATTTGCTCGCGTTCCCCTCCTTCCTCCCATCTAGTTTGAGTGGCAGTTAGGATTTGCTGTGCATTTGCTGCGGTATCATTTAGTTCGCCCTCGGAAGACAACATAGGTTTGATTGCGTGGTGTTTATTTATATTTTGCCTCTAATTGAGTAAGTAGTTAATAAAGATACTTTGTTTGATTGTTAAAATTTCAATTATATATACTTAAGTAGACGTAAGTAGAAGATGAATTTTAGATGATAGATTGGGGATAATACTGAGAAGTGGGCATTGGGCATTGGGCAAATAATTAATACTTCTTCTTACCCTAATCCCCTACTTTCCCTACTCCTCCACTTCGCCACTCCCCATTTGCCTTGTCTCCCGCCGCCTGAATTGGCTACTCTTGGGTTCTTAAAGCTTGGGCTGCAAGATAAATTTTTGTCCATTCGCCTAATACTTGATGGGTTTTGAGTTTTAACTGTTGAGCTATTGCTTCTATTGAGTTACCTACTTTCCGCAAATCTAGGATTTGCCGCCCCAGAGGAGTCAATTTTTCATCAAGTTGTTGCCATTGGTTTTGCGTTAACCCTAAATTATGTTCTTGTAAGGAAATTGAGAGCCAGCTGTCTACTAGCTCTGGTTTATTTTTGAGGGCAAAAACACGCACAGCATGGTAACTAATTTTTTCTCGCAGACGGTAGACTTCTTTAGTCTGCTTATCCAGTTTTTGGGCGATCTCTTCTTGGGACTTACCTTGCAGATACAGTCTTAGCCATTCTACTGCGTCTTTTCCGAGATTTTCTTGTAAATAATTTTCAAATTCTTTTTGGACGGACTGACGTAGGGACTGTTGTTCTTCTAGTTGTTGTGTTTCTTGATATTCTGCGATCGCCTGACTATCTACTAAGTTAACTCGATTGTCACTGTCGTCGGTGAGGACTTCTTCTGACACCAGTCTAATCATGTCACGACCCGGCACTTGGGTTAAGCCACCGCGCTGAGTGCGACGCAAGTAATTTACAAACCGATAAGCTAATAGGGGTTGATTGCGTACTGGCCGCAGACAATATTCTTCTACACTGGCAAATAGCAGAGCATCTGCCAATCGCCTATCGCTTGTATATTTGGCAAGATCAGCCATTTGTTGCTGCATGTAGGCATCAGTTTGCAGTAATTCTTGGAGTACTTCTTGCAATACATCCATAACACTGCGCTGGCGATCGCGGCTGAGGGAAACCCAAGTCTGAATCTTATTCCGTAATGTCACTAAACTCCCTAGTCGCGTTATCAAGTTGCGATAAGCACGTTCTCGCCCAAACCCCAAATAACGTTGACGTAAAATCCTCCAGCGATATTCCATCGCTTGTTTGGCGATCTCAAGTTCCTTCGGGTTTAACAGATCAAACCGTTTTGAGTCAGATCCAAATAGCCAGAGAATAATACTTTGCCTAGCAGCTTCATTTTGCTCTGGACATTCAGTAGCCAAGCGCTTTTGCCAATCTAAAGCCAGTTTTTCCATATCTGTTGTCATACTGAGATTGCATTCCTCGAAACTCAATTTTGAAGTTTGCATCACAACCCCCATTTATCCCACCTAATTGTTAACTGGCAGCTGCCCCAGATTTCATGAGTTTCATGAAAATAGCTCAGTGTTTCTACTCTTATTACGTCTTAATTCACTAGAATTATGCAGAAATTTCTACATTGATGTTTCCCTTTCAATTCCAAAATACCCAAAACCCTTGTAAATGAAGCATTTAGAGCAAGTTTGTTAATTTAAGCTTTTTGTAAAGTTATGTTTTTTAACTAAGAACAGAAATCTGCCTAGAGTGGTGAGGATACACCTTTGCAAGAGATGAGTCGGGGAAATCTGATATTTTGTAACAGATACCAGGAACGAATCTAATTTAACTCAATGTCAGACGTTATTTCACCTGTATAAGTTTCAACCCTCTACAATCCTTTACGTAGGAAAATACTTAGTTGAATCTTAATACGCTTGGTGTTCATAATATTTTGCCCTATAAAAGCCCTCCGACCCTCTTAAAATGAGCTTAATTCCGTCCTTTCTAAGGGTAATTAGGGAGGAGGAGCGAGCCTTAACTGAATAGTATTAAGTTAAATTTCTTAATATATTTTTATATAAATGTAAACCTCGTCTACCTTAAGAACCGTAGTTTTGTAGGTTGCGTGCAGCGATAGTGTAACCCAACATAAAATTTGGTGGTAATGTTGGGTTGCGTTTCACTCTACCCAACCTACATAAATATATCTTTTAAAAAACTCTAGGTTTCAACATAGATGAGGTTTATATACGTAAATTAGTGTTTAAAAGAATATTTAGTAAGGCGTTATATAAAACGTTTAAATTAGTAAAAATGGATAGTCAACAGTCAACATTGATTGATTTTGACTATTGACTGTGATTGTTGCTTTCCCTCTGCTTCAAAATTCAACTTCTGCAAAATCTAATAACAGAAAGAATGCAACCCTCAAAAGCTTTAATGGTCAGAAGCCTTAAAATAGACTTCTCAATAAATTCATTTGTAGAGATTCTTCGTTTTGAATTTCACCGCAGAGGGTTGAATCTATCGATTGTTCGATCTAACAATCGGATTTTCTACAGATTCTCGATACCCTTGGACTTGTTCTGTGTAACCAATTGGCAGAACAGCTTCAACGTTTTCATGGGGACGAGCAATAATTACCCAGGATTCAAGTGTACCGCCAAAAACATTTTCTGCGGCTTCAACACCAGCAGCCATAGCAGCTTTTACTTCAGAAACATCGCCACGAATATTAACTGTAAAACGGGCGCTACCCACTCTAATATATCCAACAAGAGTGACTCGACCAGCTTTTACCATTGCATCTGCTGCTGCTAGCACCGCAGGAAAACCTTTCGTTTCAAGTGCTCCAACTGCCTGTAATGACATTATTAATCTCCTGTATGAATAAACGATATGGGGGCTACAAGGTAATTGTACGAAGCTTCGCTACAGATTTTGATAGCAAAATTGCTTAGAACATGCGGAAAGGTTCTGATTCTTCAGTGAAATGGATTGGCAATATGGTTTCCACATTTTCCGGGGGATTAGGAACAACGTAGTAGGTAATTACTGTACCAACCTTGACTTGCTCTCCAGCTACGATTCCGGCTTCAACAGCTCTATTGACTTCAGAAACGTGTCCCCGGACGGCGACTAACAAACGTGCGCTTTCAGCTTGACCATAATACACAATCGTAACTGCGGCAGCTTTGACCATTGCATCTGCTGCGGCTAAAACACTAGGAAAACCTAAAGTTTCAATTACGCCAACCGCCATTGGCATGGCATTAGCTCCTGGAATAAGGGATAGGCGATATCAATTGTACGTGGCTTTAGTCCCAATTTTGACATTTTGCAAAATTTTCTTTGGTGGTGGGAATTAGGAGAGACGCGATTAATCGCGTCTGTACAAGAGTTAGAATATTTTGATTAGCTGCTAAACTATATTTTATATATTACAAATAATACTTGAGCAGATTAGTTTGTGTAATTTTGTTGTTTAACAAAATCAGCGATGCGCCAAAGCAAGCTAATACGATAAACTGAAATTTATGTTTCCGAATTTTCTTCCTCAAGCAGTTGGGCAACTGACAGAATCTGCCTCGATCGCACTAGCTCAGAGTATTCAAACTGCTGCGATCGCTACTCCTTTAATTAATCAACCAGTTACCACAACTTATGTCAAGCAGGGGAGTGGTGGAACTCCTATTTTATTAATTCATGGCTTTGACAGTTCTGTATTAGAATTTCGGCGGCTTTTGCCACTACTCTCTAGAGATAATGAAACGTGGGCTGTAGATTTGTTGGGTTTTGGGTTTACAGATAGACTCTCAGGAATTGCTTATAGCCCAACTGCGATTAAAACCCATCTTTATTATTTTTGGAAAAGCTTAATTAAGCAACCTGTAATTTTAGTGGGCGCTTCGATGGGGGGTGCGACGGCGATTGATTTTACGCTGACTTACCCGGAAGTCGTAAAAAAGCTAGTGTTAATTGATAGTGCGGGGTTGGCTGGTGGTTCACCGTTAAGTAAATTCATGTTCCCCCCATTAGATTATTTCGCAACTCAATTTTTGAGTAATCTAAAGGTGCGCGATCGCGTTTCTCGCATTGGATATAAAAATCAAAGTCTTGCTTCTGTCGATGCTTTATGTTGTGGCGCGTTACATCTCCAAATGCCCAGTTGGAATCAAGCTTTGATTGCTTTTACTAAAAGTGGTGGTTATAGTGCTTTTAGATTTGATATTTTATCAAAAATTGTGCAACCAACACTAATTTTGTGGGGCGATTCCGATAAGATTTTGGGTACTAAGGATGCCACAAAGTTTAAAAGTGCAATTCCACACAGCAATCTCATCTGGATTCAAGATTGTGGTCATCTCCCGCACTTGGAACAACCACAAATCACCGCGCAGCATATTTTAAACTTTCGAGTTTAAAGCAGTTTTTTATTTACTAAGTATAATATCGATTACCTGTGGAGTTGCATAGAACAAGGAGCTTAAGCCCCTTGTTTTACAAAACCTGATTTTGTACAGTTTCACAAAGAACTGATATCAACTCTAGTCAAGTAACCACATCTCATTAGAACTATCAGGATACTCATTTGGTTGATTTTGTGGTTGATTTTGAGCTAGCGTTTCCGATGAACGATGTGATTTTTTGTAGTTAAGTGGATTGTAATGGTCTTTGACTGGTTTGATAGCAGTACTTTCTTTGACCACAAGTTTTTTAGAATTATCTTCTGCTGTTTGTTTTAAAGCATTAATTTCTTCTATAAGCTTGGAATTCGCTTCTGCAAGTTGCAGTGCTGTTTTTTTGGTTTCTTCAAGTTCTTTTGTTAGTTGTTCTAGTAATGATTTCTGTTCTGATGCAAATGTTTTTTGTTTAGATAATTTTGATTGCAAATCAGCAACTTCTTGTCCAAGAGATGCTTCTTTTTTGTGGCTTGCTTCTAAATTACTTGTCAACTCTTTAACAGTTGCTTCTAAATCAGCTTTAGTTGGGCTTGTGCGCTTAGTAGAATTTGACTCAGATGTTTGTGCTGAGGATTCTTCATCAGATGAAGCCTGTTCTTCGGTAATTGCTTGTGCTGTAACTTCGATCGCAGATTCACCTTCTGGGGGTGTAAATTTTTGTGCCTCTTCTTGTAGTAAGTCAGAGAGACTTTGTTTCCTAGCCATTATTATTTTCTCCAATCACGCTGTAATTCATCAGCTGCACGACGGTAGTCTAACTCCGCCTCTCGTGCATTACTTCCTCGCCATTGAGCGATCGCTACACCCTCAAGCGCCGCTCGTTCATGAGCCTTATAAGCACGGATAAAGGTATTAAAAGCAGGAATACCTAATCTAGTGAGAGTGTTTTTTGCTTCTAGCGCTTCCCCAATGCTGCGCGTATCGACTTTAGTTAGCAGTACCCGATGGGGGGTTCCCACGGGGATGACGGCTTCCTTGACTGTTTCCACGAGGATAGCTAAATCCATTGCGGATGGGGGTGTAGGCAAAACTAGATAATCTGCGATCGCAACTACCGCCACTAATGCTTCAGAGCGCAGCGCGGGAGGTGTATCCACCACTACTAAATCGTAACCTGTTATCTTTCCTAAATCACTTAAAAGCTTGGGATCTGTTTCTTGAGATAAATCAAATCCCATTCCCTGCTGACTGCGCCCAAACCACCAACTGGCAGAACCTTGAATATCTGCATCAATCAGCAACACCTTTTTTTTCTTCGCAAAGTTTGCAGCCAGATTGACTGCGGTAGTCGTTTTGCCGACTCCTCCTTTACCGTTGAGAATAGCGATGATTTTTGGCACTGCTTGCTTCCGATGCTGCCTCTTGTTAGCGCTAGCGGGGCGTTTAGCCCGTGCTGAGTTAGGAGTGCTGAGTTAGGAGTAAAGACGCAATTAATCGCATCTGTACAAGAGTTTTTATTATTCTCTTTTCAGTTCTCAGTCTCCAGTCTCTAGTCCCCAATCATGAATATACCGCTTTCTGTAACCTTAAATAACATGAAAAGTCGTAACAATAAAATTCAGAAGCCATCAAATTTACAAACTTCTATGACAGTAACTTACAATCTGCCTGATGGGCCTCAAATGCCGCGCTGGTTGCGGATGATCAAGTTTATTACTCAGCCAGTGAAATATGTCGATGATTTTGCCAAAACCTATGGTGACACTTTCACCATCAGGAGTAGTAGCTCTGATAACCATCTTGTGTATTTTAGTCAACCCCAAGCGCTTGAGCAGATTTTTACTGCTGATTCGAGCCATTTTGAGGTTGGGAGGGGAAACACAGGACTAAGATTTTTACTTGGCGATCGCTCCTTTATGTTATCAGATGGCGATCGCCACCAACGGCAACGGCAACTATTAGCTCCCCCCTTTCATGGCGAAAGGATGCGGGCTTATGGTGAGGATATTCGGAAAATAACCCAACAGGTGAGCCATGAATGGCAAATTGGCAAGCCTTTTAATATCCGTGAGTCGATGCAAGAAATTACTTTGCGTGTTATCTTGCGGGTTGTCTTTGGTTTGAATGAGGGAGAGCTTTTTGAAGAACTAAGGCGATCGCTAAGTGATTTATTAGACTTCATCACTTCGCCCCTAATGTCCAGCGCCTTCTTTTTCCAGTTCATGCAAAAAGATTTCGGTGCGTGGAGTCCCTGGGGTTGGGTTCTGCAACAACGGCAAAAAATTGATCGACTGATTTATGCTTTACTTCGAGAACGTCGCGCCCAAACCGATCAAAATCGCCAAGATATCCTAAGTTTGATGATGGCGGCTCGTTACGACGATGGTCAAGGGATGTCAGATGAAGAATTACACGACGAGTTAATGACACTGCTAGTAGCGGGACATGAAACTACCGCTTCTTCATTAACGTGGGCTTTTTACTGGATTGATCGTTTACCAGAGGTGCGTGAGAAGTTGCTAAAGGAACTCAACACCATTGGAGTTAACCACGATTTGAGTAGTGTAGGTAAATTGCCCTATTTGACAGCAGTTTGCCAAGAAACACTACGAATTTACCCAATTGTCATGGCTGCTTTCCCCCGGATTGTGAAAACCCCAATTACAATTATGGGCTACGAACTGCGAGAGGGAACGGTAATAATCCCCAGTATTTATTTAGCGCATCATCGAGAAGAAGTTTATCCACAACCCAAGCAGTTTAAACCAGAACGCTTTTTAGAAAGACAATATTCACCTTATGAATATTTACCCTTTGGTGGCGGTAATCGTCGCTGTATTGGGATGGCATTTGCCCAGTATGAAATGAAAATTGTCTTGGCAACTGTTCTATCTGACTTTCAAGTATCGCTAGTGAATAAACGTCCTGTGCGTCCTGTACGCCGTGGATTAACTGTCGCTACACCGGCAGGAATGCGGATGTTTGCTACACCTCAAGTCAAGCGTGCAAATACGCCAGCCTTAGTTTAGGCAAGTAGGGTGGGCATTAAACCTGGATTTCTCACAAGTAAGAAATCAAGGAGTGTGGGAGGTGTGGGAGGTGTGGGAGGTGTGGGAGGTTGGGGAAGAAATCTGACCCCGCACACTTCTCCTGCCTACAGTATCGTGAGAAATCTGGGTAAAATGCCCACCCTACTATCGTGTAATAATTACGAGATATCCTGATTTTCTTGCTTGTTAGCAAGTTGTTCATAATGTTCCTTATCGCGGTATTTAATTGTTCTCATCGGTTGATTTCCAACAATTGCTAAAGGTTCAACATTAGCAGTTACAACCGTACCAGCCGCCACAATTGCACCATCTCCAATAGTAACTCCCGGAATAATTAGGACATTTCCGCTAATCCAAACATTGCGGCCGATGACAACAGGTTTATGGATGTAGACATTATGTTCATAAGGCAAATCATTACTTTGATAGTCGTGATTTGCAGAGAGGATAATAACATTAAATCCGAGTGTGGTGTTGTCGCCAATTGTAATTCCACCACGTCCATCTAATAAGACATCCGGGCCGATGTAGACTTTATTTCCCAGAGATACATTTTGTGGATGGTCAATTTTAATATCTCGCTTAAATCGTAAACCTGAGCCACAAAATTTTAATTGACTCTTCAGTTCTTGATGCTTGTAGCGCCTAATTTTGGTTTCTAGATATTCTCCCCACCGTACCAGACGAGGTACTAGCCATTGTTCTAATAATCGTTCTAATTTATTCGTAATTTTATTTTTGATCTCTTTCATAAAACCTCACAGGAGTTTGACTAACCTCTGGTTTTAGCCCAGAAAGGCAAAATAAAGCGGGTATCCTAACACACGTCACGCTTGTTAGGTTTCCCCAATTAGAGTATTTTCTCTCACGTGAAAGTTATAATAATTAAAAATCTCTATTAGGGATTGAAACTATCAGATATCTGGCAAAATGATCCCTGAAACACGTGTTACTAAAACGTATATTAAATTACTCCAATCTTTTCCTCCTCGTCCCATAACTTCCGAGGAAGAATTGCTGGCTACGCAAGAAGTCATTGATTCATTTATTGATAAATTATCTTCCTTTGTGTTCCTCTGCGCTTCCCTCCGCGTCCCTTTGCGTTAAAAACATAAAATTAGATATTCATCGCGGTATTATAGCGTAGCATCTAAAGATGTTTTCTAAAGTTGTAACCCATCTAAAAAGACCTTAAAACTAGAAAACAAGTAATCAGTTCTAAAGTTTTACAATTTTAAGTATCTCATCGCGTGTTTCTTCAGGTAATTTACTCTTTGTATAAACAACAAATTTTGCTAAATCATAATTTGAATGATGCTTAACAAAATGCTCGTTCAAATCAAACCCATTACTAACAATCCCACCATTACGTTCGTTAAATATTTAGATAGATTCTTCTAAATCTGGAGAAGGAAGAATCAACACAACATTTATATATGGCTCTAAAACTTGTTGCACTCGTCTGAAAAGATCGTCATCTTCATAAACAGAATGGCCTGCACCAAAATCAATAACACAACTGCTATATTCCGAAAGTACTCTTTCAACCGCGTAAGCTTCAAAGGGTTTCCAATAACGATAAATACCTGGAAATCCTTCTTTTTCTCTTATTTATTTTGCTAGTTCCTCATCATAGTTTATTTCCTTATAATAATTCAATCGTACATCGTCCATAGAACACTGCGGAATCCCTAACTTATGAGCAAGGAGTTTTCCAAGTGTGCTTTTACCTGTACTAATTGGCCCAATGAGAATAATATCTGAAATATTACGACTCATTTTAAAAAGCCTAAAGATTAGAAACAACTCATGCTATACAAATAAATAAGCCTTAGTTAGTTATAACTTCAACTCCTCCCTCATCCTCTCTTCCAGCACATCTAATAACCCATCTACATCCTTCCCAGCTTGCTCAAAACAAATCGGTGGTGCTGGTTCCGGTGCAAACTGAATTAACTTAATTTCACCTTTACCAATGCCAATCATCACAACTTCTATTTCCGGTTTGTGATTTTCAACAATTCCCAAAATTTCTTGCAGCCGATTATCAACTTTAATATTTAAATTCTCTATCTGTTCTTTCGGACAATAAACAAAATGCGGCGTTGGTTGCAAATCAATACCAACAGTACCCTGAGTGTCACCATTAGCTAACCACAATCCCCAAAAAAGCGCCGCTAATTCCTGCTGATTTGCTTTGACAAACCTATCCAACTGGACACGCCACTTGTTATCACCTGATTCTGGTTGATTATTGCCAAAAAACATAAATAATTCGTAATGAAGACACAAAACAATGGGCGAAACTTATCTCAAACCTGACTGTACACGCCAGAGGCTAGAATAAATTCCATCTTTCTCCAGCAATTGCTCATGGGTTCCCGACTCTACTAATTTCCCATGTTCCATGACATAAATGCAATCGGCATTGCGGATAGTGGAAAGACGATGAGCGATCGCAATTGTAGTTCTATCTACTGTAATCCGTTCTAGCGATCGCTGGATTGCCGCTTCTGTCTCATTATCCACTGCTGAGGTAGCTTCATCTAAAATCAGAATGGGGGGATTCTTTAAGACTGCGCGGGCGATCGCAATCCGTTGTCTTTGTCCACCAGATAACTTTTGTCCTCTTTCCCCCACAATTGTCTCATAACGTTGGGGCAAGTTAATAATAAATTCGTGCGCCTCGGCTATCTTCGCCGCCGTGATAATCTCTTGCTCTGTAGTCTCAAAGCTACCATAAGCAATATTCTCTGCTACAGTGCCATGAAATAGAAAGACATCTTGACTCACCAAACCAATACAGCGCCGTAAATCTTGCAAATTTAAACTTTGCAAATCAATACCATCGAGAGTAATGCTTCCAGTTTGCACTTCGTATAACCGCAACAAAAGTTTGACTAAAGTGCTTTTGCCAGAACCCGTTGAACCAACAATTGCAATGGTTTTCCCCGCCGGAATATCCAAAGACAGATTTTTAATTACTGGAAATCTATCTTTATAAGCAAAATAAACATTTTTAAATTGCACTTCACCGCGCACTTCATTCACAGGTAACGCCACATCACCTGTATGAATGGCGATAGGAGTATCTAACAAATTCATGACTCGATTAGTAGAAGCCATTGCCCGTTGATATTGGTCAAAAGTTTCGCCTAATCTAGTTAAAGGCCATAGCAATCGCTGGATTAAAAACACTAATACGCTATAAGTACCTACAGACATTTGTCCAGAAACTGCTGCCATCCCACCATATAATAGTAATGCCGTGAAACCTACCAAAATCAGCATCCGAATTAACGGTACAAAAGCAGCAGAAAGAGTAATCGCCTTGGCATTACTGCGGCGATAAGCGTCACTATCTAATTCCAAACGAGAGGCTTCATAAGTTTCGGCCGTGAAACTTTTAATGGTAGTTATTCCACTAATATTATTTGACAAACGCGAATTTAGGAAACCTACCTTTTCTCGGACATCAGCGTAGCGAGGTGCAAGCAGTCGTTGGTAAGCAAAAGAACCCCAAAGGATAAATGGCATTGGTGACAAAGCCATCCACGCTACACTAGGAGCCAAAATAAAGAAAGCAGCGCCAATAATTAGAACAGTTGCAGAAACTTGAATAATATCATTTGCTCCTCCATCCAAAAAACGCTCTAATTGGTTAATATCATCACTGAGGATAGACATTAAACCACCAGTGCTACGTTCTTCAAAATAAGCCAATTCCAACTCTTGCAAATGTTTATAGGCATCCAAACGCAAGTCATGCTGAATATTCTGAGCTAAATTTCGCCAAAGTCGAGCGTAGGCGTATTCAAAAACAGATTCTAGTATCCAAATGATGACAGTCAGGAAGGAAATAATCAAAAATTGTTGAAAAACATCGCGTACCCCTAACTGGGCAATTATAGAATCCTGCTGTTTAACGACTACATCCACTGCCACGCCAATTAAGCCGGGTGGTGCCAAGTCGAAAAATTTATTGAGGATAGAATAAGTAGTCGCTAGCCAAATTTGTTTACGATACTGATGTCCATACTCAAGCAAACGCTGGAGAGGCTGCGTTGAATGTTTACGCCTTCTTGATGCCCGATGAGATTTTAATCCAGTAGCCACGGCTTTTTGCGGTTTCGTGCAGTTGATATTACCACATAACAAAGTCTTGAGTCCTGAATCTGAAGATTGAAGACTTAATTCAGACAGACTGATGAGGCACTTAAACCCAGTCCTTTATAAAGGAATAGAATTGATCGAAATCTTATCCACCTCTGAGGTAGCTTCATCTAAAACCAAAATGGGTGGATTCTTCAAGACTGCACCCTACAAACTAATGACAATATAATTTTGACTTTTTTTCGAGATGTCTATAATAAAGGGGCTTTTACCCGTGGCTTTTTAAGATTTTGGGTATTATGCTTAATTTGCCGCATATCATATCACATCTATATGTGCAGCAAAAAATTGTCTATAAGAGTTAAAACTGAATATGGCAATCTCTAATATCCTCGAAGAACCACAGCTTTTACGTCTGAATCGCTGGTTTAGTGGACTGCGTGGCGATTTGACGGGTGGACTAACAGCAGCAGTGGTAGCATTGCCTTTGGCTTTAGCCTTTGCAGTAGCGAGTGGTGTAGAACCAAAAGCGGGACTTTATACCGCTATTGTGGCGGGAATTGTCGCGGCAATTTTTGGCGGTTCGCCAGTACAGATTACAGGGCCGACAGGTGCAATGGCTGTGGTTCTGGTGGGAATTGTCGCCAAGTACGGCCTTGAGAAAGTTTGGATTGCTGGGGTAATGGCTGGAATTATCCAGATTGCCTTGGGAGTTGCCAAGCTTGGACAGCTAGTGAAGTTTATTCCCTATCCAGTGACGGCAGGCTTTACCAATGGGATTGCCGTGATTATATTTTGCGGTCAATTAAATAATTTCTTTGGTTTACAAATACCACGTAGTGAACACTTTTTGCCGGGACTTTGGCAAAGTTTAACTCATGTAGAAGCTCTAAATTGGGCTGCTGTTGGGTTAGCAATTGTGGTAATGGCAGCCAACATTTTATGGCCCAGGATTAATAGGACAATACCGGGTTCTTTAGTGGGGTTGGTATTGGCAACGGGGATAGCAACTTATTTCCATCTGGATGTACCCACAATTGGCAGTATTCCACAATCTTTACCAATGCCTCAAGGTATTCCCCACTGGAATGATTTTAGTGTGATTCGAGAACTGATTAATCCGGCTTTGGCTTTGGCTGCACTGGGAAGTATTGAATCGTTACTGTCGGCGGTAGTGGCTGATGGGATGACAGTGAGCGAAAAACACAATAGCGATCGCGAATTAATTGGTCAAGGATTGGCAAATATTATTATCCCATTTTTTGGTGGTATTCCCGCAACAGGTGCGATCGCTCGAACTGCTGTCAATGTCCGTTCTGGCGGCAAAACCCGACTATCTGGGGTAATTCACGGCGTTGCTTTAGCCATTATTGTTTTGACTTTAGCACCCCTAGCAGCACAGATTCCCTTAGCAGCACTAGCTGGCATTCTCATGGTAGTTAGTGTACGGATGATTGAGTGGGAAGCCATTGGTTTATTGATGCGTGCTACCTACTCCGACTTTGCGGTGATGATTCTCACCTGGCTAGTAACAATTTTGTTTGATTTAGTTCTCGCTGTAGAAGTAGGATTGATTGCAGCCGGAGCATTGTTCATCAAACGGATGAGCGATTTAAGCCTAGTTAAAATACCTGAAACCGAAGTATTTCCCCCTGGTACTCCTCTGGAATTAGGTAAGGAAATTGCAGTTTATCGCGTAGATGGCCCCGTATTTTTTGGTGCTGCTGAACGCTTTGCTACCTTCCTCCGCGATGAACCGGAAGTGAAGTATTTAATTCTCCGGTTGCGCTTTGTACCAAATATGGACACAACTGGGTTAGTAGCTTTAGAAGATATTTACCATGACTTGGAACGGCACAATTGCCGCTTAATTCTCACAGGTTTACAACCCGAAGTCAAACAACTATTAGAACGAACAGGGTTGTTAAAAACAATTGGCTTATCAAATTGTTTTGAAACAACAACAGATGCGATTTGCTCTATCTCTCCTCAGATTCGAGAATGTTCTCAGCCTGTAGCAGCTGATTTGAAAACAAAAGAATTGATGGAATTAAATGACTGATATTATTTATGTTTGAAGATGCCTCTATAAGCCTGTAGAGGCAATTCATGTAGACGCGGAGCATACTCTACGAGTTCTTCAACGGATTACCCGCAGAGTATTGCCCCTACATGAATAAGGCGCAGGATCGCATGGAATGGGTATAACCAAAATGTATTGATCTATACTCACCTAAAGGTTGATATTTATTCTATATTTCATGAGATTATGAAAAGAATATGAGAATATTTAACGACAAAGTAAATGACTCCCCCAGAAAATAAACCTAGCTTACCAGAGGTTCACCGTAGTATTGGAGTTCCTAACAGCAGCAGCTTTTGGCGCAAGATGATGGCTTATACAGGGCCGGGGTATCTGGTTTCAGTCGGATACATTGATCCTGGAAATTGGGCAACAGACATCGCTGGGGGTTCAAGGTTTGGGTACACTCTATTAACAGTGATTTTGCTGTCGAACCTGATGGCAATATTACTCCAATCACTATGTGTACGTTTGGGAGTTGCTACAGGGCGAGATTTAGCACAAGCTTGTCGGGACTATTTCAGCCGAAGGGTAAGCTTTTGTTTATGGGTACTGTGTGAAATTGCGATCGCAGCTTGTGATTTGGCAGAACTACTCGGAAGTGCGATCGCACTGCAACTTTTATTCGGTATTCCCTTAGTATGGGGTGTTTGCATCACAGCATTAGATGTACTGCTATTGTTATTTCTGCAACATAAAGGCTTTCGCTATACAGAAGCCCTGGTAATAATGCTGGTAGGAACAGTAGGCATCTGTTTTACAGCTGAAATTCTATTTTCTCGCCCTGATATGGGGGGTATTTTATTGGGATATGTGCCCAAGAAAGAGATTTTATACAATCCAGAAATGCTCTATATTGCTATTGGTATTTTAGGGGCGACAGTGATGCCTCACAACTTATATTTACACTCCTCAATTGTACAAACCCGTAGTTGGCAGCCTAATACTGAAAAAAGATGGGAAGCAATTAAGTTTGGTACAATTGATTCAACTTTTGCTTTATCCTTAGCACTATTTATCAACTCAGCAATTTTAATTGTGTCTGCTGCAACATTTCATTTTTCTGGTAATCAGGATGTGGCAGAAATTCAAGATGCTTATAAATTACTTTCACCATTGTTAGGAGTTAGTGCTGCCAGTGCTATTTTTGGCATTGCTTTACTTGCTTCTGGACAAAGTTCAACGCTAACTGCAACTTTGGCAGGACAAATTGTTATGGAAGGCTTTTTGCAATTTCGCTTTCCATCTTGGTTACGCCGTTTAATAACTCGTCTACTTGCAATCATTCCAGCCTTAATTACTATCATTGTTTTTGGTGAGAATAGTACAAGCAGTTTGATAGTTTTCAGCCAAGTTATCCTCAGCTTACAGTTACCATTTGCAGTGATTCCATTGGTGATGTTTACGAGTAATCGCCGCTTGATGGGTGAGTTTGTAAATCCCTTATGGTTGAAATCGTTAGCTTGGTTAGTTGCTATTGTTATCGTAGGTTTAAATGTTTGGTTGCTATTACAAAGTATTTTGGGATGATTGTTATCAAGTAACAGTTAAAATGAAATAACAGATTGACTTTAAAATATCAACAAAAATGAGTATTATCGTCTTCGGCAGCATAAATATAGATTTGGTAGCAACAACACCCCGATTGCCAGTCCCAGGAGAAACGTTGCTAGGAGAAAAATTTTTTAAAGTTTCGGGAGGTAAAGGAGCAAATCAAGCTGTAGCATTAGCAAAACTTGGAATTCCTACCCAAATGGTGGGGCGTGTCGGTGCAGATGATTTTGGTGTGGAACTTGTCAACAATTTGCAATCATCTGGTGTGCAGATTGATAATATTTTTGTGGATGAAACTGTTAGTTCTGGAGTTGCTATTATCGCCGTCAATCATGCTGGGGAAAATCAAATTATTGTAATTCCTGGTGCAAATGGGCGTGTAAATCAAGACGATGTAGAACGATTGTCGCAGTTATTACCAGAAGCGACAGCACTACTTTTACAATTAGAAATTCCGATTACTGCGGTGGTTGCAGCCGCTAAAGCAGCAAAAAAAAGCAAAATCAGGGTAATTCTCGATCCAGCACCCGCACAATCTGATTTCCCAGATGAACTTTACCCCTTAGTGGACATTATTACACCGAATGAAGTTGAAGCCTCGCAGCTAGTGGGTTTTCCTGTAGATGGAGAAGAACAAGCGGCAAAAGCAGCCGAAGTTTTATTACAACGGGGTGTGAAATGTGCGATCGTTAAACTGGGTGCTAAAGGTGTTTTTTGTGCCACTCCTGAGGAAAAGTTTTTTGTCCCCGCGTTTCTGGTTCATGCAGTTGACACAGTAGCAGCTGGCGATGCTTTTAATGGTGGCTTAACGGCGGCACTTTTTGCAGGACTTTCTTTACATCAAGCAGTTGTTTGGGGTGCAGCAGCAGGTGCTTTAGCGACGGCAAAATCAGGCGCACAAACTTCACTACCCGATAGGTTTACATTTGATGCGTTTCTTAGAGAAAAGGCATCTGTCAGAGATTAAGTTAAGTCAGCGTAAATAATTTATGACTAGATTTTAAATACTATTACTTCTTAAGATTAAACTTGAAATTTATGCTTTGATGTGATACAAGGTACGTTAGGTAAAAAATCAAAATATCGCTAAATCCTCATTAAGCCTTTTAGTCAATTAATTGGCAATTTCTTACAGCAGATACAGATATTAAAGTTTGGAAAGTAAGCAGTCTTTTAGAAAAGCAATACCTCCTTGGTTATAGATGTAGCAAAGCGATCGCAAGTTTGATACGATTAGCTTGTAAGAATTCCCAAAGCAAGATTGTCACCATGAGCAACTCGACTCCGATGGATGACGAAAAAAATCTCCCTAAGAAAAAGGGCAGGACACTCCCTCCGAAGCTCATCATCTGGCTGGGAAAGTTTGTCTGGACGACTATGTGGCAGATAATGATGTCAAAGCTTGCTCCTAGTAATCAGTCGGGAGCATATATTCGTCCTAATAGCCAGTTTCGCAAGTTCATTGGTACAGAAGAAGGAAATCCACACCCACCAGCAGCAGGACGCTACAAACTATATGTTGGGTTGGGTTGTCCTTGGGCGCATCGAACCCTGGTTGTGCGATCGCTCAAAAAACTCGAAGCGGTAATATCAGTATGTATTGTCTCTCCTTCTCCCATTGAAGGCGGTTGGATATTCAACGAAGAAGAAGAAGGTTGTCGTACACTAGCTGAATTTTATCAACTGGCAGAACCTGGTTACAGTGGACGCTCAACAGTTCCAATTTTATGGGACAACCAAACAAAAACTATTGTTAATAATGAGAGTTCAGAGATTATCGTCATGCTGAACTCGGAATTTAACGAGTTCGCCAACAATCCCACACTGAATCTTTACCCAGAAGCACTTAAAGAGAAAATTGACTGGTGGAATGAGAAAATTTATCACGCGGTAAATAACGGTGTGTATCGCTGCGGTTTTGCCCAAACCCAAGAAGCATACAATCAAGCCTGTAATGAACTGTTTGCGACTCTCGATGAGATTGACATTGCATTGCAAACTAGTCGATATCTGTGTGGAGACAATCTCACGCTTGCAGATGTCCGTTTATTCACGACGTTGTTTAGGTTTGATAGTGCCTACTACGGGTTGTTTAAGTGTAATAGACAGCGAATTCGAGACTATCACAACTTAGGAGCTTACTTACGCGATTTATATCAGCTTCCCGGTGTAGCTGATACCTGCGATGTCGAGAGTGTGAAGCGAGACTACTACGGGAACCTCTTCCCACTCAACCCCGGTGGGATTATTCCTGATGGGCCTGATATGTCTTATCTTTATGAACCATCGGGGCGCGATCGCATCGGCACACTGAATGCTTCATAATGTACATTGAGAACTGATACCTCGATGGCTGCACGTCTGGAGTTGGTGTAATTGTGAACCAGATTAATCGAGTTGCAATTGTTGGTGGAACTCATGGCAATGAGTTTACTGGGGCCTATTTAATCCAAAAATTTGCTCAATTTCCCGACTTGATTACTAGACAAAGTTTTGAGACAATTACTTTGCTAGCAAATCCTAACGCTTTTGCCGCCGGGAGGCGATATGTAGAGAAGGATTTAAATCGCTGTTTTCTTCAGCAAGATTTACAAGATCCAACTCTTAACAGTTACGAAGAATTGCAAGCTAAATCAATTCAAAACACTCTAGGATCAAACAGAAATAAACAAGCAGATTTTATCTTAGACTTACACAGCAGTACTGCTAACATGGGTCTGACAATTATTTTGGTAAACAGTCATCCATTAAACTTGCAATTGGCTGCTTATCTCAGTCAGATTAGCCCTTTGGTGAGGATTTATCGCTGCTCTTTTAAATCAATTGCAGAAAATCCATTTGTAAATTCCCTGTGCGAATTAGGCTTTGCGATCGAGGTTGGTCCTATTGCCCAGGGTATATTAAAAGCGACGTTGTTCCAACAAACAGAAGAACTTGTTTATGCGGTTCTCGACTATCTAGAACAGTTTAATGAAGGTAAAATTTCATCAACTAATGAAACGTTGATTCTCTATGACCATTTATCAGTTGTGGACTATCCAAAACAACAGGATGGGAAAATCTTTGCGATGATTCATCCAGAGCTTCAGGACAAGGATTACCAAGCCTTGAACCCAGGAGATCCAATATTTATAACCTTTGATGATAAAACAATTGTTTATGAGGATGAATCTACCGTTTGGCCGATTTTTATTAATGAGGCAGCTTACTACGAAAAGGGAATTGCAATGTGTTTCACTCAAAAACAGCAAATCAATATCTAGTAAGATGTTTAAAATTTTTTGTATAATCGCTTTTTATTGAAAGTAATGATATAAATTGAGCATCATAATCTAGAAAATATGCTGATCTAATTTATAATCTCTGTAGCTGGTACGATGTCTAATAGCGCGTCGTAGTCACTTCTAAGGAATAAAGTTGCAGGTTATTAAATCTGTTTTCCTAAAACTTAATTTACGCTTAAAATTATCCAAATACTTAAACTTATAATGAAAACGAAGCAACGAGGAAACAAACCAATAGCCAGTCTTTCTTTAGACTTGGATAATGTTTGGTCTTTTCTAAAAAATCAGGGCGCTCCTGGTTGGGAGACTTTTCCCTCTTACTTAGATATTGCAGTCCCTCGTTTCTTAGATATTTTTCAGCAGTGGAATGTGACAATCACGGTCTTCATTGTGGGTCAGGATGCCGCCCTGGAAAAGAATACCAAGGCATTACAAGCGATCGCTAACGCTGGTCACGAAATAGGTAATCATTCATTTTACCACGATCCTTGGCTACATCTATATTCAGAGGATGAAATTGAACAAGAAGTGGCGTTGGCCGAACAACATATCAAGCGCGTTACTCATCAACATCCTATCGGTTTTCGGGGGCCTGGATACAGTTTTTCGCCTGCGGTATTGAAAGTCCTAGCACGACGGGGATACGAATATGATGCTTCAACTTTTCCCACGTTTTTGGGGCCCATAGCACGAGCTTATTATTTAATGACCTGTAAACTGAGCAAGGAAGAACGCAAGAAACGCGAAGCCTTGTTTGGCGGTTTCAAAGACGGTTTGCAGCCTTTAAAACCTTACCAGTGGAAGATGGGTAAGGATAAATTGACTGAAATTCCCGTTACCACCATGCCAATTTTCAAGGTGCCAATTCACTTCAGTTACATAATGTATATAAGTACATTTTCTTCTGAAGCTGCCTTACTATATCTCCGAATTGCCTTATGGCTGTGTAA
Organism: Nostoc sp. ATCC 53789; assembly: GCF_009873495.1. Taxonomy (GTDB): domain Bacteria; phylum Cyanobacteriota; class Cyanobacteriia; order Cyanobacteriales; family Nostocaceae; genus Nostoc; species Nostoc muscorum_A. The sequence continues at coordinate 3,994,124 of NZ_CP046703.1, forward strand.
ACTTACACGTGTGCAGCCTTCTTTGCTATTCCATCCTACAGACTTTGTAAGTCAAGAGGATGTGCCAGAGTTATCATTCTTCCCTGGAATGAGTCTCCCCACCTACAAGAAGCTGGCAATAGTGAACAAAAGTTTGGAAATTATATCCAGTCAGTTCAAGGTTCTGACTGTTGGGCAACATGCCAAATCCGTAGCTGATGCCCATAAAATACCAGTATTAGTGCCTCAGAAGAGGTAAAAATATAATTTATGCGATTGATTCAATCCAATTTGTATCCTTAATAAAGGTAAAATCAACTTTTACCTGTTTCGCTTTTGAAACCAGCTGACATTTGCTGGCAAGTATGTGTAAAGTAATTGAAAGTAAATTACTATCTCTAATCTTTAGCACATCTATCTATGGTTAGAAAAACTCAACGCCTTTTGCTGCTAGTTGTTTGCTGTAGTATAACTGGTGTAATTTTGGGAGGTACTGCTGCTTGGGCAGAAAGTAATCTCTGTTTGGAAGACAGTAAAGTTACAAGCGACTGTCTAACTCAAGATCCGATCCAAAAAACTATCCAAGGAATGAGTACCGGATTGTTAGCTGGGGCTGGGGCCGCTTGCGGTGCAGTATGGCAGTTAAGGCATGAAGATTGAGTTAGGAGTACAGACGCGATTAATCGCGTCTGTACAAGAGTTAGGTCGTGAAAGTGGTTGTAGCTACGCAAAAAATGATTTATTATATGCCAAATCATTTTTTGCGTAGCTTCCTGCCGCAGGCATCGTCTCCTTAATTTCTCAAACGACCGTTGGATTATCAATTGCATTGTTGATGGCTTATAGAGAATAATCACAGATAAAGCAGCTTTAGCCTCTTCGTGCGAGATAATAAATATAAAATATGGCGATCGCAATCGATTTTGGTACTAGCAACACAGTCATTGCTCGTTGGAACCCCGTAACCCAACAGCCAGAAACCCTGACTCTACCAGGTTTATCAATTAAACAAAGTCTCAATCCGCCACTGATTCCCAGCTTGGTTTATGTTGAAGACGCAACCAAAAATAAAGTATTAGTCGGGCAACAAGTACGCGATCGCGGTCTTGACCTCAAAGGCGAAACGCGATTTTTCCGCAGCTTCAAGCGGGGTATTGGTGCAGATATCCAAGGTTTCTTACCCGAATTAGATGGGCAAATTGTCACCTTTGAACAAGTAGGACAATGGTTCCTCACCAAAGTAATTGAAGAACTAGCGCCCCTACAAGGTGGGTTAGATTCTCTCGTGTTAACTGTACCCGTAGACAGTTTTGAAGCTTATCGTCACTGGCTGGGGAAAGTTTGTCAATCCCTTCCTGTCGAACAGGTGCGGATGCTGGATGAACCCACAGCCGCCGCCTTGGGTTATGGCTTGGCAGATCAAGAAATTCTTTTGGTAATTGACTTCGGCGGTGGAACTTTAGATTTGTCCCTTGTCCGGTTGGATCAAGGCGTGCAAGCAACTACAAAGCCGTTGGGATTTCTCCTCAAGTGGGGTAATAAGTCTCTGGCTGAAAATTCAAAACAAAAAGTTAAAACAGCCCGTGTCCTGGCGAAAGCTGGGCAAAATCTGGGTGGTACTGATATTGATAATTGGTTGGTAGATTACTTTGCCAAAACTCAAGAGTTGGCGGTAAGTCCCTTGACAACACGATTGGCAGAACGAGTAAAAATTCAGCTATCAACCCAAAACCAAGCTAGTGAAGTTTATTTTGATGATGAAACATTTGAAAGTTATGAATTGGAATTAAACCGCGACACTTTCGATAATATCCTCAAAGAACACGCATTTTTTGAGTTATTGGATGAGTCGATGACGACACTGTTGCAGCAAGCAAAGCGCCAAGGGATAGAACTTCCTGATATTAATGCCGTTTTGTTAGTTGGGGGAACAGTGCAATTAACAGCAGTGCAGACATGGATAAAACAGTATTTTGAGCCAGAAAAAATCCGTTGCGAACGTCCATTTGAAGCGATCGCTCAAGGTGCATTACAGTTAGCTCAAGGTATACAAATCAAAGACTTTCTGTATCATAGTTATGGTATCCGCTACTGGGATCGCCGCAATCAGCGCCACAAATGGCATTCTTTAATTAAAGCTGGACAAGCATATCCAATGAGTCAGCCAGTGGAATTAGTCTTAGGCGCTTCTTTGGAAAATCAACCCAGCATTGAACTAATTATGGGAGAATTGGGAGCAGATACGGGTAGTACCGAAGTTTATTTTGATGGCGATCGCTTAATTACTCGCCGTATGGAAAATACTGAAACCAGCGTCAAGCCTCTCAACGATCAAGAAGGTGCGAGGACAATTGCCCAACTGACACCACCTGGATATCCTGGAAGCGATCGCATCAAAATTCTCTTTCAAGTTGATGAGCAACGCTTTTTGCGAATCACCGTTGAAGATTTATTAACGAATGACACGCTTTTGGAAAATCAACTTGTGGCACAGTTGAGTTAGATATAGGCTCACAGCTACGCCTAATATACGGCAAATCAGCAGAGGTGATCGCTTCCTTAGCTACTACACATACTCGAACGCCACACCCTCTAAATTAACCGCTACATATAAAACAACCCCTACTGGAGACAATCAGTGGAGGTTGTTGTTTAGGATGTGTCAACTAAGCCGTTTCTACAATATCCGTGTCAAACCTTTGTCCTGTTTCTGCGTCAACAACGATAGTTATTGATGACTTTTTGGATTTAAAATACTGCCCGTTTTTTCGTGGCATATTTATACCTAATGGTGCATCTATTTCAGCTATCCATACTAAACGTTTTGGGTGAACTTGTAGATTTTCGATAATATCGCCACCACGTTGCTTTTTATTTTCTAGATACTCTGAGTATTTCGCTAACTTGATTTGTTTAAGCCTTAGATCCTTCTTGAGTTTACCAATAGCATTTTCTTTCTTAATTAATTGTGCCTCAGTTTTGCTGCTGTTATCAGGATACAAATAGTTAGGCGCGGATTTTGATTTAGTTTCAACTTCACCTGGTTTATCTAATTCTGGTGGACGTTGGTTTTGTTTCGGTTCTTGCTGGTTAGCTGTTGCAGGATATGCTAATCCCAAACCCAAACACGCAACGAGTGCAATCGCGCTAAGTACTTTTTTCAAAAATTTTGTAAGCTGAATAACGAATAATCATTATAAGCTTAAAAATCTGCTTTTAGTGCTTTTAGTTACTCACCAACTAAATGCATAATGGCTTTGTAGCAATTATCGGTTCAGTAAATCTTATTTCTCAAATTATGAGTGGAAAACAAGCAATTACTCAGGAGACGGCTAAGGTATTAGGGTAATTTTTTTACATTGATATTAATTTATTTAAGAATTAGATTATCACACCTTTTCATTCCAGGCGAGTTATTTCTAACTATCCATCTTTAACCATCCAAAAACTTGATTGACGGTTAGTGCAAGTTGAATTTCTGGTAATACAGGCAAAAAATCTTCTCCCTGGAGTAATACTGGTTGTTGGCCCGAACGGAAAACTAAAATTGAGCGATCTGTTGGATCAATTAACCACCCTAATCGGCAACCATGTTGTAAGCAGTAAAGAATGTTGCCAATTACTCGGTTTGAACTCTGTTCTGGAGAGAGTATTTCAATTGTCCAATCTGGCCACAACAAAAAATCGTTGGGAACTTCCCCATCAACATCAAATGGAATTCGTGACCAGTTAAAAACCGCTACATCAGGGACAATTGAGCGGATATCAAAGCTACAACGCAACTCTGGAAATGCATAAGCAATTTTTTGGCTTTCTGCTACTTCGTTAATAGTATTGCAGAGTCTTAGCTGCAATCGACTATGCTTCCCTTTCGGCATTGGCTTAGGAATAATCTCACCCTTAATATATTCACTTGCAGGCTTTGTTTCTGGGAGCCTCAGAAACTCATCCAGGGTAAGTAGTTTAGTAGTTGGGTAGCTCATAGCTCCTAAATACTTCGAAGATGTGTTCTTAGTTTAGCAATATGTATAGACAGGTGCTTAACTCGTGAACGCACCCGTCCATATATCAAAGGCAGAATTGCAACTCTTAATTACAAATTAACAATTATTTATGCACCACTACTAAAGTCCCATAGCTAGCCCAATTGTAAACATTGCGTGCTTGCTTAACAGGTAAATTTACGCAACCGTGGCTGACTGGAGTGCCAAAACGATTATGCCAGTAAGCACCGTGGATAGCGTAGCCTCTGTAAAAATACATTGTGTAAGGAACGTCAGGAATATTGTAGCCCCTGCCTCGCATCCGGTGAGTGCGATACTTAGAATTAATCCGAAATCTACCTATGGGTGTGGGAGTCGATCGCTTCCCTCCAGAAATACGGTATGAATAAACAAGTTTTTTACCTTCCCATGCACGTAACCGTTGTTCTGACAGGTCAATTTCAATCAAGCGAGGTTGGGATGTTTGGCTGATATTAGACTCAGTGATGCCATTTTCATCTACTGACGCACCGATCGCTGTATCAGAGTGGCGATGCTTACAGCAACCCGAAGCGGGAACGCCTGCTAACGGTGCTGACCAAGAAAATAAAGCCACTACCATCAGCGCTACGCCTGTACAAAAAGTTTTGGAAAAACGAATTCCACCACTACGAATCCAGGATTGCATTATGCCTCACCTTCTAAAGTACGCAAAAATTATGAAGTGAAGTAATTTTCTGGAAACTACAAATTTCCAGGGTGATTACTAATTTGCTGTGAAGGATTTACGCAATTCATCCGCTAATGCTTTTCCAAACCAGTTTTAAACTAATCCGCATTTAATTAGTCATTGGTCATTTGTCATTCATTAATGACTAATAACAACTTTTACAATAAAAATCTGTAATTTAAATGCGTCAATGCAAATTTTCCCCGCATTAATATTTGCATTTGTAGTTTCACACAGTAATTGTCAGGATTTACGCTTATTTCTTTGGGGCAAACTGGATAATACCAAATTTAGGAAAGGACTTTTAGTCCTAAATACCAAATCTAAAATCCAAAATTGGTCTGAATACCCTCTTATATATTTTATTTCAAATTCAGTAATTCCGACTCCGAAGATTCCCAGCATAAAATCTTGCTGGGAATCACTTAATTGTCTTGATTTGTTGTTATTTATGATTTTACCTAAATTGCCTTCTGACTGCTTCACCTACTATTTTTGGATGACTACTGGTGTCCCTACCGATGCCCACTCAAATAGCCATTTAGCGTGTTTAGGTGCAAGATTCACGCAGCCGTGGCTCACTGGCGTGCCAAACCTTTTATGCCAGTAAGCCCCGTGAATACCGTAATTCCCTTGATAAAACATCGCATGAGGAACGTTAGGAACATTGTAATTTTCTCCCCGCATCCGTGTAGTTTTGAATTTGGATTGAATTTTAAATGTACCAACAAGAGTGGGAGTTGCTTTTTTTCCCGAGGAAATAGCACTTCCATAAACCACTCTGTCACCTTCCCAAGCTATTAATCGTTGCTTTGAAAGGTCAATTTGAATCCAGCGTTGCTCTGATTGTTGTAATGTCTGGATTTTTTGGGCAATTACTTGATCTTTGGAATTTGCCCAAACTTCACTCGTTCCAGTAGTAGTAAAAACACTTAAAGACAGTGCTGTACCAGTAAGCAGTATTTTTAAGCGATGCACCCAGTCAGGATAAATCAGTTTTTTCATTTTAGATACACTCACACTCAAATCATGAAGTCTTGAGAAACTTATCAGGTTTCACTTTTATTCCCTATCTATTACTTTAATAGACGTGAATTTTTGATGATTTGATTCTAATTTAACCTAACTGTTGTATGAGGTTTTTTGCCCTAGATGCGATCGCTTGCCAATTTCCCTCTGTGACAAGCTTTTTGGGAAATAATTCACCGCTCAAACCGACAGCGATCGCTCCGGCTTGCAAAAATTCTTTAGCATTTTCCAGAGTGACACCGCCTGTAGGAATTAAGGGAATCTGACTTAGTGGCCCTTGCAAACTTTTAATGTAATCAGCCCCTCCCAATGCTTGTACGGGAAACACTTTTACACAACTAGCGCCCTGACTCCAAGCGGTAACAATTTCTGTAGGAGTCAACGCTCCTGGGATGATAGGTATATCTTTTTCTTGTGCTGCTTGAATCATTGCTGAGTCAACATGGGGTGTGAAGAGGAATTGGGCCCCAGATGCGATCGCTTCTTGTAGCTGTTGCACATTGAATAACGTACCTGTGCCGATAGTATAAGTGGGTAATTCTGAGCGTAGTTGACTGATTAATTCTCCAGCGCGATCGCTATTCCAGGTAATCTCAATCAGCTGCATTCCCCCAGATGCTACAGCCATTGCCATTTCCTGTCCCACTTCAAGTTTAGGGGCGCGGATAACTGCGATCGCACGATGTTTTTGCAATTGTGATAACCAAATTTCATTAGGCATTTTGACTGGGAATTAGGAATTAAGGACATTCCAGTAAGGTGTTTTAGCGCGACAGCGTAACGCACCTGTTATCTGTAGGCGGCGCATTAGGCTTAACTCCGTAACTACTGGATAATTTATTTTCTGGAAGTCCCATAAGTCCAATACAGACCTAACCCTATCTGCAAGAGCAAGTACTCTCTATTCTGAAGATATGCAAGATGGGTTAATAGTAGCTAGCTAATTAAGAATTGTGAATCTTTTAAAAAAGGCTAGAAACTGCATCTAAGCTGTCTCTAGCCTTTATTTAATTAATGGGCAGTACCAGACTCGAACTGATGACATCCTGCTTGTAAGGCAGGCGCTCTACCAACTGAGCTAACCGCCCGCTTGACCAATCCTTAACTAATATAGCAGAGGATTTTGCATTGCGCTAGTAGTTTTGGGAAAATCTTTTTTTCTCTTATACTGGCTCAGTATTAAGTTACTCAGCACGGCTAAACGCCCCGCTATCGCTAACAGGATTCAGGATGCCCTCTGGTCGGACGCACGATCGCATTACTATGTATGCTCTGCCGTTGGTGGCGGGCATTACTTTCTGGCAGACTCGCAGTAGCAATGCAACTTTGTTGGTTGCAGGTGGGTTTCTATTTGGAGGGCTGATGTTTGGCCCCGATTTGGATATTTACTCTGTGCAATTTCAACGTTGGGGTTTCTTGCGCTGGATTTGGCTACCTTATCAAAAAAGTCTGCGGCATCGTTCTTTTTTATCCCACGGGCCGATTATTGGCACGATTCTGCGGATACTTTATCTAGGGTGTTTGCTAGCTATCTTGGCAATTTTGGTTTTGGCAATTGCCCAAAGATTATGGAATCTAAGTTTTACTTGGCAAGATTTGGGACAAACTGTGGGGCGATCGCTCCTGCAATATGATACTGAATATATCGCCCTGTTTTTAGGGTTGGAACTTGGTGCAATGAGCCATTCTCTGAGCGATTGGAGTGGTTCGGCATACAAGCGTGTGCGAAAGCAGGGGGTTCGGGGGTTGCTTCCTAGTGGCAAAATGAAGAAGCGGAAAGTTACAAGTCGCGGTACTCGTCGAGCTACAGTTACCAGAAAAAGCAACGGCAGAACGACAAAGGACAAATGACAAATGACAAATGACAAAGTTGAGACTTTGGCAGCTTTGCAGGAATTGATTGAGGTGGTGGCGAAATTGCGATCGCCTGATGGTGGTTGTCCGTGGGATTTGGCGCAAACTGCTGAAACGCTTACGCCTTATGTGATTGAAGAAGCTTATGAGGTGGTGGATGCAATTAAGAGTGGGGATCAGAAAGCGATCGCCGAAGAATTAGGCGATTTATTATTACAGGTGGTATTGCAAGCCCAAATCGCTAGCGAATCTGGACAATTTTCTCTCAAAGAAATAACTCAGGGGATTTCCCAAAAGTTGATTCGCCGTCATCCTCATGTGTTTGGTGATGTGTCAGTAGCCAGTGTGGATGAAGTGCGGCAAAATTGGGAACAAATCAAAGCGCAGGAAAAAGGCGAACCATCCCCAGACGCGCAAAAACTTAGTGCTAAACTCGGTCGTTATGGGCGTACCCTTCCCCCATTGACAGCAGCGATGAAGATTTCTCAAAAAGCTGCTGCCATTGGCTTTGAATGGGAAAATATTCAGGGCGTTTGGGATAAGTTTCATGAAGAATTGGGTGAATTTCAACAGGCTTTAGCTGAGGAAACACCAGCGCGACAACAAGCAGAATTAGGCGATTTACTTTTTGCAGTTATTCAGCTAGCCCGTTGGCATAATCTTGACCCTAGCGCTGGTTTGCAAGGTACAAATCAGCGATTTGTCCAGCGATTAGAAAAAATGGAGGCAGTTGTCGCTCGCCCCCTTTCTGATTACAGTTTGGATGAGTTAGAAAATTTGTGGCAACAGGCAAAAGCCCAACTTGCCAAAGAAGGCTTATAAATTAATTTCTAATTATCGAACAGAATTCAGGAGTCAGAATGAATTTTGTACGAAAAAGCAGATAGCGTACCACTCCGTGGAAGCAAGCTAAGCGCAGCGTCTCAAGCCCTAATTTTCAGCTAGGGGCAATTTATAAATTTCCCCTAGCGCCAAATAGTAAATTAAGTACAGGCGACATCATAGCCAAGCTCGATCGTATTGAACAGGCCAGAGTTTATCGTGTCCTAACTGTTTAGCTGCCAGATGCGGCCAGTAAGGATTGCGGAGTAGTTCACGTCCTAACAACACTATATCGGCTACTTCTGTGCGAATAATCTCGTCAGCGTGTTCAGGGGCTGTAATTAACCCTACGGCTCCTGTATGGATATTGGCTTCGCGGCGGATGCGTTCGGCAAACTGAGTCTGATAACCAGGTTGAATTGGGATCTTGACACCCGGTATAATCCCCCCTGATGAAGTATCAATGAGATCAACCCCTAGAGACTTAAGTTTGTCACTTAAAGCGATACTTTGCTCAATGTCCCAACCCCCATCTACCCAATCGGTAGCAGAAATACGTACCCAGAGTGGATTTGTCTGGGGCCAAACCTCTCGAACTGCTTGAACAACTTCTATGAGCAGACGAATCCGGTTTTCAAAGCTACCACCATAATCATCTTGCCGTTGGTTAGCCAGGGGTGAGAGAAACTGGTGGAGTAGATAACCGTGAGCAGCATGGATTTCCACTATCTTAAAACCAGCTTGCAGAGAACGTTTAGTACCTTGGACAAAGGCATCAATAACTTCCTGAATTCCCTCAAGACTTAGGGCTTCTGGAATTGGACTATCTTGGCTAAAAGCGATCGCACTACTCGAAACTAAGGGCCGCCAACCTTCCTGAGATTCATCCAGCGCTTTTCCTCCCTTACTGGGTTTGGCAGTGCTGGCCTTTCTACCTGCATGAGCAAGTTGAATCCCTGCAACAGCGCCAAAGTTATGAATCAATGCCACAGTTTTGGCTAAAGTTTCTATATGTGCATCTGACCAGATTCCCAAATCTTGTGGGCTAATGCGTCCACGCGGTTCTATAGCTGCTGCTTCTGTGAACACTATACCCGCACCGCCTACTGCACGAGAAGCTAAATGAATAACGTGCCAATCATTAGCATATCCATTCGTACTGGAATATTGACACATGGGTGAAACAGCAATGCGGTTGCGGAAGGTAACTTCACGAATCTTGAATGGTTCAAACAGATGTGCCATTAATTATTGATTCCTTCTCTTGCTAGGTAAAACAAATTGGGGAGATTTACAGGATGAACTCAATTTTGCATGAAATAGCTGGAGATATTATACGGAGGAGATTCTAGTAGAAAAAGTAGAGTAACCCAGGTAGCATGAAAGGCTGCAAATATTAGTGCAATGTTCAACACTGTTTCTCGTAATACAGGCGGTTCACGAAGGAGTTGCACAAGACTTATAAATCCTACCTGCTTAAGCTACGCTCCATATCAGCCAGTAGCGGCTGATTGTAGTAGACATTAGCCACTGCTAATCTTACGACAAGCCGCTTCTCTTCGAGATGCTTCTCTTGGAGAGGTTGCAAAAATGCGATCGCGTCTTTGCTAAAGTTACAACGGTACTTCGTTGCGTCAGCGAATTCTTATCAGTGGTCAGAGCAGTATGCTCTTTAGAACTCATTATGATGCACCAAAATATAGAATAGTCGCTTAATTACTTCTTGAATAACGATCTATGAGACGCGCAAAGAAGGCGGAATTTTTATATCGGAAGTGTTTCGTTGATGTTGAATTGGTGGTTTATTTTCGAAGTGGCGCAGCAGAAGCCTGATTAAGATTTTGATAAATCGGCTTATCATCAGACTCTTGCCTCTGCAATTCCCAGATATCACATCCTACTTCTTCTTGATCCACTAATAACTGTAGATTATCTGGTAATTTAGTTTTTTGCGAAATTGTCCAATTTTCTCCATATAAACATTCTCTTTCAATTTGTCCAGAAAACATAAGTTTACTCTCCAGTAATGTTACAGCTTAAGTTTAGTAAGTCCTAATTTCTGAAAGACGAAGCAATAAATTCTCATCTTTCATTTGCATTTAAAATACACGTACTATTTGTCCCTAATATTGTTTTTTAATAAAATTTTTCACTTGTGGATAGTTAAGTAGCTTGTTTAGCTTCTGAGTTTTGGGTTCCTTTTCTCGACCTAATTGGACTCCTTCACCGATTTAAGATTTTCCAGAAAAGACCGAGTGTGCTTAATAAAACTATATTTAATGCCACTAAATTGATTGTGAGTTCCTTGACAGTTTTATTCATAAAAGACCTTTTTTGAGATTGGAAACCCCAACCTCAAAAAAAATTAATTTAGGGTAATTAACTCATTAACACTCCTGACTTTTCAGGGCATCTGGAAAACCTCTCTCCTTTTAGGATAGAGATTTTGAATTTTCCTGCTTCCCGCGTCGGGAAGAGGGTTAGGTTTTTGGTGGACTTTTCACGTTATGTGGAAAAGTCAGGTAATAGAGGCTAAAAGTTTATTTGGCACTAAATTTTGAGTTTATTGGCTAACTCAGATAATTTACTGAATATACTACTAAAACTCGACCAATTTAAAGTAGTATGTACTTATGAGACTTACATAAATTGCGCTAAAAAACAAGAGTCTATTAAAATTTATTAATATTACTCATTCAGAGAGTTAAGTCTGTGGCGAAAACTTTCTAAAAAAAATAAAGAACAAGTATAATTTTTGTCCTCAATGGTTAAAACAACAGATTCTGCGTCGAATGCGTTATGGGATGTTTTAAAAGTCTCATTATGGGTATCAAAAGTTCTAGATGCCTCTAAATCCATGCCACCTGCTCATGGTGGAGACTCCCTTGGCGCTCAGTACTGTTCGCTAAAAAGGAAAAGGACTGAAAGGCTTAATATATAAGGTTTTTCCCCTTTAACATGAGTCTCTTTCCCCCAAAACCCGACAAGTATTGCCTTCAATACGGTTCAGTTAAGGCTAAAACTCTTTGCCAAAGTCAATTTTTTTATGAACCACAGAGACACAGAGGGCACTGAGAGAATAAAGAAATGCTTAACTGAACTGTATTGCCTTAACAAGGGTGACTTTGACTGTAGTCGATGCCGAAAAATTGACCAGCAGTTTGCTGTCCAAATTAGGATGTTCCCAATATTTTCGCCATTACCATTGTGAAAAAGGGTGTTTTACTAAATTGCTGTTGAAATATCTGGAATCATGAGAAACTTCTTGTCCAATCCAACTTGGTAGTTCAATTTCTTGATTTTCATCAGTCAGTTCAACTTCTGCCAAGATTAATCCTTTATTAACACCATCAAACTCATCTATTTCCCAAATCAAACCACCCGATTGAATTTTATATCTGATTTTTTCTATAAAGGGACGTTCACATAATGCCTCAAGCATTTCTTGAGCATCTTCAACAGGAATAGGATACTCAAACTCTAATCTAGAATATTTTATACTGGGGCCTTTAATAGTCAAATAACTCTTTTCCCCTACTATACGTATGCGTACAGCCACTTTGTCTTGTGTGGCAATGTATCCTTGACGATATACACTACCTTCAACTAATCCTCTCCAGCTATCTCCTTTCACTAAAAATTTCCGCTCTATTTCTTTCGCCATTTTAGTTACCTGATTATTTGTTTTTGTCTAGAAACAAGCTAAGTTATTGTCAAAAAAATCCATGCGATCGCTTATTTGCACAATGACTATCTCTTAATTCAGTGTCTCCCCATTAGTCAACTGCTGTCAGGATTTAGGTCTGTCAAATTTTTCAACCGCATACTCTGACTCTAATACACCCTTACCTAACTTTAAAATATGTTGGTAATAACAAGCTCTACTAGGGGTGGAGAATAAGTACTTCATAAGGGTTCAAAGTACGTCAAAATTTAGATAAACGCGATCGCACTTACCGACAATGCAGATTACCCAAAGTCTCCATACAGCAATTCTTGTGACTGATTTAGAACGCTCTGAACACTTTTATGGCAAAGTATTGGGATTATCCAAAATAGATCGTTCGCTGAAATACGCTGGTGCATGGTATCAAGTCGGTAACTATCAAATTCACCTAATAGTTGCACCTACTGTCCCTACTGAAAACCCAAACGAAAAATGGGGACGCAATCCCCACGTCGCTTTCTCGGTTGCTAACTTGGACGCTGCAAAACAAGAGTTGCTCGATCATAATTATCCCATTCAACCCAGCGCTTCCGGTCGCCCTGCCCTATTCACTCAAGATCCTGATGGAAATATTATTGAATTGAGTCAGGAATGAGGGGGAGTGGCAGAGGGCAGGGGGCAGGGGAGCAGGGGAGCAGGGGGCAAGAGAGCAGGGGAAGAAGAACTATTTATTGATTATTGAGCAATGACAAATGACAAATGACCAATGAAAATAATTGCTTACTCTTACACCAATCCGCTATTAGAATCTTCTCCCGATCAAGCTGATTGGGGATGGGAGGTGGATCGAGTTTATGAAGATTTGGGTAAGCCAGAGTCTTCTGGACAGACTACGCGAGAGTCTTCTGGATACGCTACGCGATCGCAATTACAACAATTATTTACCGATTGCGAAACTGAACCAGCAGATTATCTCTTGATTCGGCGACTGGAAGAATTAGGGGATACTGTAGAGGAAATTAGCGATCGCTTACATAAACTCGAAGCGATGGGAGTAGCGATAATCGCTACAGAACAACCCTATACTTCCGAAAATTATCCTTTGGGTGCTGACTTGCTGAATTTGCTAAATGCAATCCAACGCCAACAACGTAGTCGTCGCATCCGTCAAGGACACGCCCGTAATCGGCTTGAGGTTGCACCGCCACCTGGCAAAGTTCCCTACGGCTATCGCAGAGGTAAGGGAAAATATACTGTTGATCGCAGTACTTCACCAGTAGTCAAAGATTTTTTTGAACACTTTTTACTCTATGGTTCCCTGCGGGGTTCGGTTCGTTACTTGGCGAAAAAATACGGCAAAAAAATCTCTGTCACAACTGGGCGACGCTGGTTGACTAATCCAGTTTATCGCGGCAATACAGCTTACCAAAATGGTGAAATTATCTCTAATACACATATTCCGATAATTTCTAAAGAAGAAGCAGCCCAAGTTGACCGACTTTTACGCCGTAATAGCCGTTTACCATCCCGAACTGCTAGTGCTAAACGTTCTTTAGCTGGATTGGTTGTCTGTGCTGAGTGTCAGTCACATTTGACAGTTACTCGTGTCACCCAACGCAACCAAGATAAGGAGTATCTTTATTTGCGTTCTACTAGCTGTCCTCAACGCCCCAAATGTAAGGCTATTTCCTACCAAGAAGTGTTGGAACATACAATTGAAAACGTTTGCCGTGACTTACCCTTAGCTGTCGCGGGGGTGAATTTTCCCCAATTGGATGCAGTCAAGAATAATTTAGGGCAAGCGATCGCTCGTCAGCAAGAAATACTTGCTCAGTTACCTGCTTTAATCGAAACTGGAATTTTAGATGTTGAAACAGCAAAGCTCAGGGCTTACAAACTCCGCACAGAAATTTCTGCACTTGAAGCAAAGTTGGCGACTCTTCCCCCAGTGAATTTGCGTTCTGTTGCTCAAGCTGTTTCAATACCCCAATTTTGGTTAGATTTGTCGGAAACAGAGCGACGATTTTACTTTCGAGAATTTATCAGACAAATTAAGATTACTATTCAGAATAAAGAGTTGCAATTACAAGTTATTTTTATTTTTTAATGCCAGTGTTAAAAATAAATAATATATCCCTAGCAATACCTAAATTATTCACTATTTAACCACGAAGTAATTCTAAAATTTACCTAATTGTGATTAATAAAACCTTTCTAATATTTAATTCTATTGCTCATTAGTGTGTCTCATTATCTCGTTCTCTGTCTTCGGATGGGAATGCCTAAAATGAGGCTCTGTCTGTTAACTTTCGGCAGAGGCAATGACGTGCATTTCAAGCCTCTGGCTAGAAACGAGGCTATTAGCCTTAGAATAAATTCCAAGGTAAAATGCTAAAGAACCGGAAGATTTAAAAAATGTTGGTAATTACTTAAGTATTCACCCAAAAGTATATGCACTAGGGGTAATACTCTGCGGTAAGCTGCTTCTGTAGGTTCGCGCAGCGTGTCGCAGTAGCTTGCCCTTACTGAATTATCAGGGTTTTGGCTATTGTTTGCGTAAGTCCTATTATTATTCAAATAAATTAAAACTAATTTATTTAAGTATTCAGCACGTTCTTAAACTACTGCAACAAATGTTCCATATATTTCTGAATTTAGCTAGATAAAAACTAAGGAGATAAAAATTAAACTAAGCATCATGCTCAAAACAAAATAAATACAAGTTAATTTACGGACGAAGGAACAGGTGATAAATAATTTTTTGACTGTATTATTTTTATCATTTTCCGATTTATATGTTGTTTCAATAGTTAAGATAAATTTTTCAAAAAATAGCGCTAATTAGATAAAGTTGAGTTAATCTTGGAAACTAGCAATTGTTAAGAATATACGTTGCTACTGGGTGGCAACATTGGAGATTCACTTTGGTCTCTATGTAATCAAACCAGCAAGTAAAATGATTAACATAGAATATGCAAGAAGGAAGCTTTATTTGGAGTCATCTAGAAAAACAGCATCGCACGGTTGGCAGATGGATTGATTGGGTATGGCTAATAGTATTGCTGTTGGCAGCAGTATTACTGTTTAGCATCAATCTGGGAGGATTGCCCCTGCGCGACTGGGATGAAGGGACTGTGGCACAGGTTGCTCGTGAAATTTGGCACGCCCCAGCAGGTTCAATGCGTTGGCTTTTCCCAACGCTAGGAGGCGAACCATATCATAACAAGCCGCCTTTGATACATTTGCTAATTGCCTGGGCTTATTCTCTAGGAGGCGAAAATGAGTTCACAACTCGCCTACCTGGAGCAATTTTAACAGCCACATCTGTACCTTTACTGTATTGCATTGCTCGTGAGATATTTCGCCAACGTTGGGCTGCTATTTATAGCGCCTTAATTTATCTAACAATGCTACCTGTGGTGCGTCATGGGCGGCTGGCAATGTTGGATGGGGCGATGGTAAGTTTTTTGATGGTGATGATGTTGTGCGTGTTGCGATCGCGCCGAGATTTACGTTATTGCCTTGGTGTTGGTGTCAGTTTTGGGTTGATTTGCCTAACTCAAGGACTGCTAGGTGTGTTGCTAGGTGCGATCGCGATCATATTTCTGTTTTGGGATACGCCACGGCTGCTCACTTGTTACTATCTGTGGATAGCAATCTTCATTGGCATTTTGCCTGTAGCTGGTTGGTATAGTGCCCAACTAATTCATTATGGTTACACTTTCGCCCAAGTTGGGCTTGTAAACCCATCACTAGGTCGAATTGGTTCATTTGTAGAGGGTAATTCTGAACCGCCTTGGTACTATGTGGTTGAACTTCTCAAATACACATGGCCATGGTTATTATTTTTACCGCAAACTGTCCGCTTAACCTGGGAAAATCGCAACCTTAGCTGGGCAAAACTAGTAATGGCGTGGAGTGGTGTTTATCTATTGGTAATTTCTTTCATGATTACCAAAGTCCCCTGGTATTTATTCCCCATTTACCCCAGTTTAGCTTTAGCTTTTGGTATCCAGTTATCAGAGACAGAAAATTCGCCTTTACTTTCATCCTATCCCCGCGCTTGGGTTGCTGGTTTGGCGATACTTGCTGTAGTTGCTTCTGCTGGTAGCATTTATTTCAGTTGGGGTACAACATCACAAACAGATTTACAACTGATTTTTGCCGCAGTCGCTTTAACTATGACCTTAGCAGCTATTTTGGCAGAACGAGGCGACGGGCAATTTCTGAAGATTTTGTTTTGGGGAAGTTACCTTTCGCTGCTGCTGTTAATGAAATCTAACTACTGGGTTTGGGAATTATCTGAAGCCTATCCAGTTAAACCAGTGGCCGCTATGATTGTGCGGGCAAATCCGGCTACGAGGAAGATTTACACATCTTTTGCTTACCGTCGTCCCTCGCTGGATTATTATAGCGATCGCACCATTATTCCCGCTTCTGTTGGCGAACTGGAATATTATTGGCACTACAACGGGCAACCCTACTTTCTACTTCATGCATCTGCTTTGAACAATCTCCAACTAGATTCGATGAAGTTAATTGACCAAGCTGAAGGCTGGAAGTTAGTTACAAAAGAAATTAATCGTCTTTAAGTTGGGTATTGGGCATGGGGCATTGGGCATTGGGTATTGGTTATTAAATTCTTGCCAGACTGTAACTAACATGATCTAAGGAATCATCGCTACCTTAATTACTTGTCGCGCCTTCATCTCACAAAACACCTGTTCTAAATCTTTTAATGGCCGCTGTTCACTAATAAGTAACTCAAAGGGTATTTTGCGACTAGCGATTAGTGCCAACGCCTCCCGCACATATTCTGGTGTATTGTGAAACACGCCTTTGATTGTCAGTTCGCTGTAGTGTAGCTGTTCTGTATTGACGGTAATGCTGGTATCTCGTGGACATCCACCGAATAAGTTAACTGTTGCACCAGGACGGGCGCAGGCGATCGCAGTTTCCCAAACACTTGGTACACCTGTGGCTTCAATCACTACATCTGCGCCCCGTCCTTGGGTAAGTTCTTTCACCAAATTGGGAATATCCGGGATTTGATGATAATTAAAAGTCTGGGTTGCACCCAATTTCTGACCAATTTCTAGTCGGTGGTGATTACCTCCCCATAGCAACACCTCAGCTTTCTCACTCAACGCCGCCACAAACATCAGCCCAATCGCCCCATCTCCTAAGACGACTACTTGATCGTTGGGCTTGATATTAGAACGGGCTACACCATGCAAAACACAAGCTAACGGTTCCGTCATCGCTGCTAATTCCCACGGCAACTCATCGGGAATCTGCAATAAATTATGCTCTACTATCGGTGCGGGAATTTTCAAGTATTCCGCAAAAGTCCCGTTATTCCATGTCAGATTCGGGCATAAAGAATACTCTTTACGTTGACAAAAAAAGCACTTCATGCAGGGGGCAGAATTATTAGCAACGATGCGATCGCCCACTTGCCAATTTGTAACGCCTGCACCCAAGGCAACAATTCGCCCAGCAGCTTCATGACCAAATAGCGTCGGCGGTTTCAACATCTTGGGATGACCACCACGCCGCCAAACCTTCAAATCTGTACCACAAGTTGTTGCTACCCCCACTTTAATCACAACTTCGCCAGCCGCCGGAGTGGGGTCAGCAACTTGCTCTAACCGTAAATCTTCTTGCCCATAAAGTAACGCTGCTAACAAAGCTTTAAACCTATCAATTAGCTCCATCCGATTTTACCAGTTGAAGCTAATTTATAGGTCTAAAAAAATCAGTATTGATTTCTAGTCAAGTTTTATCTATTTAAAAATTGCAAGAACTAGGTATTTACCACCGGCTGAGGAACAACCCCGGTGTTCCGGGTATCCACATTAGGTAAGCGAATAACAGTTAATAACGGTACTTCTTGTCGGCACGACAGGCAAAACCAATATAGTTCACCATGACGGGCATGACGCAGGAGGGAACCACCGCAACATGGGCAAGTGTTGGCTCTCGTACTCATACCAATGTCCTCCTTAAAAAAATTTGTTGTTTAAACTCAGCAAGAAAAAGCAGTTGATTAAAAATGTATTTTCGTAGCATGAATGCGACCATTCGATTCTATGCGGTCTTTAATAATTTGTCTGTAAATAGCTTCATATCCGTTAACCATTTGGTTAACACTAAAGTTGCTTTCTACATGTTTTCGACAGGTTTGACGATTGAGTTCCAAAGCTAGGGGAATCATTGCCGTCATTTCTGCATAGCTTTTGCAGATAAAGCCTGTTTTACCGTGGGAAATCACTTCAGGTACTGAGCCGAAATTCATGGCAATTACTGGTGTACCAGTTGCCATTGATTCAGTCATTACTAATCCAAAAGGTTCTTGCCAGTTAATGGGGAAAAGAGTTATGGCAGCATTGCCCAGAAGTTCAGTTTTTTCGGCGTGGTTAATTTCGCCAAGATATTCAATTTGCTGACCATCAATGTGGGGGGCAATCTCTTGTTCAAAAAACTTAGAGTCGCCGACATCAACCTTTCCTGCCATCTTCAAGCGCCAACCACTGTTCTTTGCAATAGCGATCGCATGGTGTGGCCCTTTTTCTGGCGAAAAACGGCCTAAAAATGCCAAATATGGAGGTTCTGACGGTTGGGCTACGAAAGGATAATCTGCTAGCTCAATTCCGTTATAAACAGTGCCAACATAATTTAGATCGACTTGACGCTGCGAGTTACTAATGCTGATGTATGGTTGCTTTTGGTAGTAGCTAAATGCGTGCCGGGTGTCGTTGGTAAAATTATTGTGCAGGGTATGCACTGTAGAAGTTGCTGTTATAAAACTCGCTAAAGGTAATGCCGAAATCCCTACATGAGAATGGATAAGATCGAATTCTTTAGCACGCTGGTAAACTTGGCTCAGTTCTAGCATTTCGTACACTGCATACTCTTTAACATTCGGGTCTAAGCGCAATGCACGTGGATAAACTGCTTCTAAATGAGCCAAACTTTGAGAATCGCCAGAGGCAAATAATGTTACCTCATGACCGCGACGAACAAGTTCATCAGTCAAGCGACTCACTACCAGTTCTATTCCTCCATAACTAGGAGGTGGAACCCTTTCCCATAAGGGGGCAACTTGAGCGATTTTCATAAGTTTTTTTGGTTCAGTCTATGAAATTGTCCTCAATATAATGAGTCGCATCATTATTGTATGAGAACAAAGCATTTGTACTTACTATTTTGACATTTAAATTAACCTAACAGGCTACTAAAAACGCAATACCGATTAACCGTCCCGCAAATTTTCTGTCTACAAATCTAAAGGACTATTCGGCAAAAGTCAGCCCTGAGTTACATTTCTAACGTATAACTAATCAATTAGTTGTTGCATCTGTCTTGGGGATCATAATGAAGTAGAATATTTTGTAGCAGAACTTACAAAATTGAATATTTGGTAGCTGACAATACTAAAATATTCAATAGGATCAAATGATTAAAGGTTTGTTTAAACGTAATTGGGAAATGGAAAAGAAATTATAAATATTAAGTAATTGTACAATAATTACACAATTTGTAATTATTAAGTTTCAAAAAATTCTGATAACTAATGAAAATCGCTACTTGGAACGTCAACTCAATTCGCACTCGCCTCGAACAGGTTACTGATTGGTTAACTAACAATCCCGTTGATGTTCTCTGCTTACAAGAAACAAAAGTTGCGGATGCCGAGTTTCCGCGATCGCCTTTTGAGCAGTTGGGCTATAACCTTTATATATCAGGACAAAAATCTTATAATGGCGTAGCCCTGATTAGCCGCCAGCCACTTTTAAACGTAAGTAGCGGGTTTAGGGCGATTTTGCCAGATTTACACCACGAATGGGATGAGCAAAAACGGGTCATTACAGGTGTAATTGATGGTGTTCGGATTGTTAACTTATACGTTCCCAACGGTGCAGCAGTAGGAACTGAAAAATATGAATACAAACTGCGCTGGTTGACCGCGCTACACGAGTATTTGCGAGTGCTTGCGCTGTCGGAACCTGCAATTTGTGTGTGCGGTGACTTCAACATCGCCCTAGAAGACAAGGATATTCACGAACAAGTGAGTACAGAAAATCACATTATGGCAACAGAAACCGAGCGTCAAGCCTTGCGCGAGATTCTGCAACTAGGGTTTGCCGATGCTTTTCGCAAATTCACCACAGAAGGCGGAAATTATAGCTGGTGGGATTATCGCGCCGCCGCCTTCCGTCGCAACTTAGGTTGGCGGATTGACCATCACTATCTCACACCCGTGCTTTATGAACGTGCTACAAGTTGTATTATTGATGCCGAACCCAGAAAATTAACCCAACCCAGCGACCATACGCCGGTGATTGTGGAATTTTGAATTTTGAATTTGGGAATTGGGAATTGGGCATTGGGCATTGGGAAGAGGACTTGGGGACAAGGAGAATTGGGGACAAGGGGAAAGACTTGTTTCAAGTTCTCACCTCTTGTCCCCTGCTCCCCTGCTCCCCTGCTCCCCTGCCCCATGCCCCATGCCCCATGCCCCATGCCCAATTAATCAATTTAACGGCTTATATATATCCTCAGAACTGGGATTGAGATAAGGGCGCTGCAAATCTATTAGGTGTCGCGCAAAGTGTTGGTCAATAACTCTCATCCGTTCCTCTATCGCATTCTTACCTTTGTGCCAAGCTTCCAACAAAGCATTAGCGACAATTTGGCAACGGTTCATCCCAAAACTTTCTTGTGCGGCAAATTTTTGGGTTGGTTCTTCAGCTAAACCTAAACCTGGGGCTAAAAATTTGGTAAACAAGGGGATTTCAGGCTGGAAATGGGATTGATTTTCTATATAAACAGCCTGAAGGATTGTGCGGATTGCTGGATAGTCGGGAAGTTCAAAGTAGAGTAGCCCCGAATCATAGCGTCCGTATGCAGAAGGGTTGTGAAGAACCTGAAAGCTAAAGGGAATGGAAGCTGCATTCAATTGTAGTGTCAGACTTTCCATAAGAGCGATCGCACCCGATGGCGTAAAGTTAAAGTAAATTCGCCCTGCTCCCAAATCAGCATCGGGGTTGCTTTGCCGTTCCTGTCCGACATTACTAACTGCCAAGTAAGAGCCATTTTGCAATCGATTTTTGGGCATCCAGATTGCTACCATGTCACCCACTTTGGTAGATTTTTTGCTGGATTTGAGATGGCAGTCTGGCTCAACATAAAGTGTTAAACCGCCTTTAGTCACAGCCATAGTCCCATCAGGTTCTTTTCGCAATACCTGCCATTGAGGGTCAAAGTAACCTATGCCGTGATTACTGGCGTGTAGATGCTCGTAAAAGTTCCAATCAATTTCTAAGATGGAATTATCTGCTAAATTATGCTTTGATGGGCAATTACTACTATCAGTATTGACTGCTAAAGTACTTTGTAGAGAGCCATTGTAATAGATCCCATAAAGAAAGTTCCGCAGCAGTAGAGTTAGATATTTCTGTTGTAAATCTACAGAATTTTGCTGAAATCTATCGGCTACTTTAGTTGGCAGAGCAAAAGGTTGATAATTGGGATGATAAATACAAAAATTTGGTTCAATCTGAATATTCTTAGCAATATCGAATAGAGAATTTAGCGGTTGAGTGATAGAGTAATTTAGCATTAATCCATTTAGAATTCAAACTTTAAAAACAGAATTCAGGAGTCAGGAGTCAGAATTTATAATTGTTCTGCTCTCTGCTATTAACAACCACGAAGCCGAGTTTTTTCGTAATAAAGACGAAGTAGCTGTGGCTCTTTTACAGGCTGAGGAAGTTTATGAACTGTCCCTACAGGATTAAGGATTTCTGACTCTGATATTCCGAAAATAGTCAGTACACCTTGCTGCGGCATAGTGAGTAAACTTTTAGCCACTTGCAGCATACAAATATCAGCATTATTAAAAGATTTGCGGCAGGTAATCATATCCTGAATTTGATGAATTAGTGCCAGTCCTGCAAACTGGATAACGCGCACAATAAAGTCACTGCGGTATTCCAAAATCATTGGGAAAGCATTTAGATAACCCCTAATGAGGGCAATAATTGAAGGTTGTAAACTCTGCAACGGTGTCAAAGCCAGATGTAGAGATTCTTGTAACTCAATGGTGGGATCTACGACGAGGCTATTGAGCCAAATTCGTAAATAGCTTGCTAGTAAAGTTCCTAAATCAAAAGCTGGATCTCCCCAAGAACAAGCTTCCCAATTAATTAGTCTGACTAGGCAATTGTCTAGTTTTTCCCACCTGGAATGAACCAAGATGTTGTTCAATTTCAGGTCGTTGTGAGTCAAGCAGCAAGGATTCCAGTCATACGCCAAATCTGCGATCGCAGATTCCAAACTCTCCGATTGCTGGTAGAGTAGATAAAATTTCAGCGCATCCGTGGGAACCGTCCCAAAAATCTCCGGCCCAATTGACTCTAACCCTTGCGCCGGATTGTAAAAGCCATAGCGAAACTCTCCTTGGGGAGCAGTTGCCATAAAATCCCGATATTCTCGGCGGTTGTAGGTTGCGCGATGGAGTCCCGCTAAAGTAGTGCCGATCGCAGTGGCAATTTCTTGTGGAAAAATATCATTATTGTGGTATAATTTCGCAAGTTGCCGATATTCACTTGAGTAGTTGCGGACAAGGATGGAATTTTCTTCGTCGAAATGAACTACCAACGGTGCGATCGGGGAAATATTGCCGAGAACTGGAAACTGTTGGAGCAACTGATGAAATAGCCACTCCTGAAACAATTCATGAGGAGCGCCGTCATTGCTTTTAACGTTACGTTCTTGTTTAATGAGCAGTTTACGATTATCTGCTAGAGTCACGAGTAAATCGAAACTGTTCTTACTACTTCCTGGCAACTCAGATTTATCTGATGCGTCATCTTCTGAGCTACACAGCCCCGCTTCTTGCAGATACTGGATAACGTTATGAGAAGACAGTGATAATACCATGTATTATTTCCTACTTCATTAAATTACTTTAACTTATCTGTGTCGGTATTTGCTTGTACTTAGCAGTTTTCGGTAGATAGTGAATAACAATAAAGATTTGTACAATCTACTAATATCCCATTTTTCCGATAAAAACCTGCCAAAATGGTACAAAATCCTTTACGATTGCTTTAAAATTCACTCCAAGATACGGTGACATCTTTACACTTTATCAGCATAGTTACTTAGATACATCTAGAGCAAGTTTTGTGGTAGAGCCTTTTGATGTAGCAGCATCTCCAGCAAAAAACTGATTGGCGGCAGATGTTATTTGATGCTCAGTAGTCATCCTGAAAGCAGCGAAGAATTTCAGTAATCCTTCGCAGTAGGAAGCATGACATTCAACGCTATTATTTTTATTTATCATCCCAAAGCCAAAAAAACCGGAATTTTTAGGCAATTAGTAATTATTTTTTTCTTTAATTTTCAGAATTTATGCCTGTAAGCCTTGTTATTACGTCATTTGTCTTACTTACGTATTGTAAATGGCTATAGGCGATCGCAGACAACGGTTACATGAGTGCATCTTATGGAAATGTACTTTTGTCAAGGATGTTGAGCGAATAAGAAACCTCTACAAGTACTCGTGAGTTAGGCAAAAGACCACTTGCCGCTTATGACCGAGGCTACGGCAACGCCAAATTCGTCCAAACTCAACGTCCAAGCTACCAAAACAAAACTCTGACAATGCACAACGACCATTGCGAGATAGTGTTAAATTGCCACTCCATAATTTTGAACGAGATTGGATAGATAATAGGTATAAAGTAGAAGCTTTGTTCCGTATTTTTTTTGGTTTGTACTCTTGTGACAGTTGTGGTTGGCAAAAGAGCTTAATTTTTTCACTATATCTATCGGTTAACGCCTAATTAAGCCGTTGTGAATTGTTAGATTTTCTGGCAGGTGTAACCATTTGCTCTTTGAGCAGATAATTATATGCGTCCGCTTTCATGACCGGAACTGCAATGATACTGTTGCATAAATACTAGAAAATAGCGAAGAATTCTACAAAAAGCAAAGACAAACTTTTGAAGAACTCTAGGTAGAATACATAAGCCTCACCTTTTTCCTCAAAATCATGGGCAATATTTTTGGTCATTTATTTCGCATTAGTACTTTTGGCGAGTCTCACGGCGGCGGTGTGGGAGTTGTGATTGATGGTTGTCCTCCCCAACTAGAAATTTCGGCAGAAGAAATTCAGGTAGAACTAGATAGAAGGCGGCCGGGACAAAGTAAAATTACGACTCCTCGCAAAGAAGCTGATACCTGCGAGATTCTGTCAGGAGTATTTGAAGGCAAAACGCTGGGAACGCCCATAACAATTTTGGTACGTAATCAAGATACTCGTCCCCAAGATTACGACGAGATGGCACAGAAGTATCGGCCTTCTCATGCTGATGCAACCTATGATGCAAAATATGGCATTCGCAATTGGCAAGGTGGGGGTAGGTCGTCAGCGCGTGAGACAATCGGGAGAGTAGCAGCAGGTGCGATCGCTAAAAAAATTCTTCGTCAAGTTGCCAATGTCGAAATTATTGCTTACGTTAAGCGCATCAAAGACTTGGAAGGTGTAGTTGATCCAAATACTGTCACCTTAGAGGAAGTAGAAAGCAATATCGTTCGCTGTCCCGATGCTGAATGTGGCGATCGCATGATTGAATTAATTGAGCAAATAGGCAGACAAGGCGATTCTATCGGCGGTGTCGTAGAATGTGTGGCGCGAAATGTGCCGAAAGGTTTGGGCGAACCAGTATTTGATAAATTAGAAGCTGATATCGCTAAGGGTGTCATGTCTCTCCCTGCTAGCAAAGGCTTTGAAATTGGTTCGGGTTTTGCGGGAACGCTACTAACGGGAATTGAGCATAACGATGAATTTTATATCGATCAAAATGGGGAAATCCGTACAGTAACAAACCGTTCTGGCGGTATTCAAGGCGGGATTTCCAACGGCGAAAATATCATTTTGCGAGTTGCATTTAAGCCGACAGCAACAATTAGAAAAGAGCAGAAGACTGTAACTCGTGAGGGCGAAGAAACCCTATTAGCAGCAAAAGGAAGACACGATCCTTGTGTATTACCGCGTGCAGTGCCAATGGTTGAGGCAATGGTGGCGTTGGTATTATGTGACCATTTGTTACGGCATCATGGTCAGTGCAAAGTCTTGTAGTCTATATATCGACTTAGGAGAGACGTGATTAATCGCTGAATTAGGAGAGACGCGATGAATCGCGTCTGTACAAGAGTTGGAAGTACGAGGGAATAATTAATTCCCAATTCCCAATTCCCAATTCCCATTTCTAATTCCAATCCTGTTCGTCTTTTTTACCGCGACTTTTGTAAATACCGCCCAAATCGTGAATTTTGCGAGTTTTCTCAAAAAGCTCAGTTTCGGTCAAACCCCACTGCTGCAAGACTTTATTTAGGTCTTTTTGGATGTCTCTTGCGCCTGGAAAGCCTTGATAACGCATTCGTAGCCTAGCTAATTCTGCTAAGTTATAGTCTGTCGCCTCTTGAGCGAGTAAGATATCAATAAGGGGGCGATCGCGATTATAAAGAGGGTGTTGTTGGTCTTTACCAACCGTTGGTTCAATCATCGTCAGTCCTGAGTATTGTTAGCGGATAGTTAGGGTTTAGCCCGTTCTGAGTCCTGAGTTCTAAGTTTAGCCGAGAGCAGAGGAGCAGAAAAGGCAAAAAAAATCATCTTCTCCACGGAAAAGTTAATTGTAAAATTGAGAACTCCTTACTTACTCCTAACCTCTAACTCACAACTCTTAAATCCTCTTAGACGGCTAGTACACCTGATGTCTTACGGCTCTCACCACTGCCACTTAACTTTAAATAAAGTTACATTAGTCCTTAAGAAAATACAAAAAACTTTAGATGAGGGTGAATTTTATATCACCCAAAGTCCAAGCAGCGAGGGAGCAAGAACCCATTATGTTTGAACACTTCACTTCCGAAGCCATTAGAGTAATTATGCTAGCTCAGGAAGAAGCACGTCGCCTGGGACACAATTTCGTAGGAACTGAACAAATTCTCCTGGGTTTGATGGGAGAAGGAACTGGGGTTGCTGCTAAAGTGCTGGCCGAATTAGGCGTTACCCTCAAAGACGCGCGTCGTGAGGTAGAAAAAATTATTGGTAGGGGTTCTGGCTTTGTACCACCAGAAATTCCTTTCACTCCCAAGGTGAAAAGCCTCTTCGAGCAATCTTTTAAAGAAGCTCATAGTCTGGGACAGAATTACATCAACACAGAACACTTACTCTTAGGATTAACTGAGGCTGGTGAAGGTGTCGCCGCCAAAGTCCTGCAAAATCTGGGAGTTGACTTCAAGAGTGTCCGTAGTGCCATAGTTCGCCGTTTGGGTGAAAATGCACCTGCTTTCGCTGGTAGTGGTAATCAAAAGCGCACCCAACCGCTAACGATGGAAGAATATGGCAGAAATTTGACCAAATTAGCGCAAGAAGGCAGACTCGACCCTGTAGTTGGTCGTGAGAAGGAAATTGAGCGGGCTATCCAAATTCTCGGTCGCCGCACTAAGAATAATCCCGTGTTGATTGGAGAACCAGGAGTTGGTAAAACTGCGATCGCAGAAGGTCTAGCTCAACGAATTATCAACCAAGATGTTCCCGAAACCTTACAGGATAAGCAAGTTATCAGCCTCGATATGGGGTCATTGGTAGCTGGAACTCGATTCCGTGGCGATTTTGAAGAACGCATCAAAAAAGTTGTGGAAGAAGTTCGCACTGTCGGCAACATCATTCTGGTAATTGACGAAATTCACACCTTGGTTGGTGCTGGTGGTACAGAAGGTGGTTTGGATGCAGCCAACATCCTCAAGCCTGCCTTAGCACGGGGTGAACTCCAGTGTATCGGCGCAACAACCCTGGATGAGTATCGCAAGCACATCGAGCGTGATGCCGCCCTAGAGCGTCGTTTCCAACCAATTATGGTTGGTGAACCCTCGGTAGAAGAAACCGTACAAATTCTTTACGGCTTGCGCGGCGCTTATGAACAGCACCACAAAGTCACAATTTTGGATTCGGCACTTGTCGCAGCCGCAGAATTATCAGACCGCTATATTAGCGATCGCTTCTTGCCAGATAAGGCAATAGACTTAATTGATGAAGCTGGTTCTCGCGTTCGTCTGCGGAACTCCCAAAGTTCTCCCAATAAAGAACTCAAGCGTGAACTCGCTGGCGTTACCAAAGAAAAAGAAGCAGCAGTCAGAGTCCAAGATTTTGACAAAGCTGTAACTCTACGCGACCAAGAGTTAAAACTCGCAGAACAACTGCAAGCAACATTTACACCAAACGAGCAACCTGTCAACTGCACCGTCGTTGACGAAGAAGACATTGCTCAAATCGTTGCCTCTTGGACTGGCGTACCAGTCAACAAACTGACTGAATCTGAGTCAGAGTTGCTTCTGCACCTAGAAGACACTCTGCATCAACGCCTCATCGGTCAAGAACAAGCAGTCTC
This sequence comes from Nostoc sp. ATCC 53789, assembly GCF_009873495.1. Classification (GTDB taxonomy): domain Bacteria; phylum Cyanobacteriota; class Cyanobacteriia; order Cyanobacteriales; family Nostocaceae; genus Nostoc; species Nostoc muscorum_A. The sequence continues at coordinate 4,021,655 of NZ_CP046703.1, forward strand.
GGCTGTATCTCGCGGTATCCGTCGCGCCCGCGTCGGCTTGAAAAATCCCAATCGTCCCATTGCTAGCTTTATCTTCTCTGGGCCTACCGGAGTCGGTAAAACAGAATTGGCGAAGGCACTAGCTTCCTACTTCTTCGGTGCGGAAGACTCGATGATTCGGCTAGATATGTCCGAATACATGGAAAGTCATACTGTCGCCAAGCTCATTGGTTCGCCTCCTGGTTACGTCGGATACGACGAAGGCGGACAACTTACAGAAGCCGTGCGGCGGAAACCTTACACAGTGTTGCTATTCGACGAAATCGAAAAAGCACACCCCGATGTATTCAATATGCTGCTGCAAATCTTGGATGACGGTCATCTTACCGATGCCAAAGGTCGGAAAGTTGACTTCAAGAACACGCTGATCATTTTGACTTCCAACATCGGTTCCAAGGTAATTGAAAAAGGTGGTAGTGGTTTAGGCTTTGACTTCGACACTCAAGCCGATGCTAGTTATAACCGCATCCGCACCTTGGTAAATGAGGAATTGAAAGCTTACTTCCGTCCTGAGTTCCTAAACCGTCTTGATGAAATTATCGTCTTCACCCAGCTTTCTAGGGATGAAGTGAAGCAAATTGCTGAAATTATGCTTCGTGAAGTTTCTAAACGCTTGACAGAAAAGGGAATTATTCTTGAAGTTAGCGATCGCTTCAAAGAACTTGTAGTACAAGAAGGCTATAACCCTAGCTATGGCGCTAGGCCATTACGTCGGGCAATTATGCGCCTCCTTGAAGATTCTCTCGCTGAAGCAATGCTGTCTGGTCAAATTACAGATGGAGACACAGCGCTTATCGATGTTGATGATGACTCTCAGGTGAGAGTGCAAAAATTAGAAAAACGAGAATTGCTCTTAGCAAATGTTGGCTAATTTTATACCCGATCGCTTTTTGCTGTAATATTTGAGAAATAATTAGCCTCTCATCTAAGTAGAGGCGATCGCAGGGTCATCTTCGACAAACATAAAGTGAAATGGTATTATTTCTCACCCCTAGTAGATATACTAGGGGCTTTTTTATGCAATTTTCTTGGAAGTGGGCAATACCCACTTACCCACAGATGTTTATAATGAGTTTAGGATATAGCAGCATAGCAGCAATATGATTGAAAATCAGGACTTCCAAATAGTTAAAGATAGTGTCAAAACTGATGGCAAAGGACGATTAACCTTGGGTACTGTTGCCAAAGCAAAGAGCTATCGAGTGCTGATTAATGAGTTAGGACAAATTCTGCTAGATCCAATTGTAAGCATTCCACAAAGAGAACTTTGGATATGGCAAAATTCTATAGCTCGTAGCTCATTAGAAGTTGGCATAAAACAGGCAAGTTCTGGTGAACTTCACGACTTAGGTTCGTTTGCCCAGTATGCGGATTTAGAAATTGATGAATAGAGGATGTCACCAGGACACTAGCCGTGAACAGTGATTTTAAAACATAATCCTTGTCACAAGGGTTAATCTACCAAACTGAGCAATAGTGAATTTTAAGATAATATTTTCAAGCGAGGCTAGTACAGCACTAGCTAAACTACAACAAACTGACTCTAAGAAGTACCAAAAAGTTTTAAAAACGCTGGGTTTAATGGAAACAAACCTACGACACCCTAGTTTGAATACTCACAAATATGAATCTTTATCAGGGCCAAATGGAGAAGAAATTTTTGAAGCCTATGTAGAAAACAAAACACCTGCTGCTTTTCGAGTTTTTTGGTATTACGGATCTGAACAAGGAGTTATAACTATCCTGACTATTACACTTCATCCTTGATGATACCGTTGCAACTTAGTGTTATAAACAACTCATTTCTATACTGATTCCTCTGGCAACAATTCTGATGCTACTTCACTTTTAACTACATCCTCAGAATCACCAGATTTAGAAAAACCATCTGCTGCATCCTTGATAAAACCAGCCACAGGTACTGCAATTAGCAAACCTAAAACTCCACCGACATTAGTTCCTACAAGTAAAGCAATTAACACCCATATTGGTCTAAGCCCAGTAAATCTGCCTAAAAGCCGTGGTGCGATCGCCTGATCGATTAACTGGTCAATAACAACAGCTACCGCAAAAACCTTCACTGCTAGCCAAAAGTCATGTGTGGCTATTATGAAAGTTATTACAACCACGCTGACGACATCGCCAAAGGGAATTAAGCTCAAAAGCCCGACTCCCAAACCAAAGAGTAAAGCAAACTGGACTTGAAAAGCTAAAAACATTAATGTTTCTGAAACTCCCATCAGCAAAGCCAAAGTTCCTTGCCCAATCAAGTAATTTTGAAAGTTTTGCTGAATAGACTGGCTTACTTGTTGGGCAAAATTACCCGGTAACTTCTTAAATATCTCCTCCCAAATTCTTGGGCCATCTAACAAGAGGTAAAAAGTTATTACTACTATGATTAAGGCATCAGAAACACTATCAATCGTATCTACAATAATGCTTAAAAGTTTATCCGTAACGAACTCTAATTCATTAGGTAATTGGTCAGTTACTTGTGTTAATAGGTGACTTAAATTCACATTTAATTTGTGCTTAAAGAACCAATTATTTAAAATTTGAAGTTTTTCTTCGCTAGAATCAATCCATTGAGGAAGAACTTTCATCATCTCATTAAATTGCTCTAACACAATAGGAACTAAAGTGATACCCAGAGCAACGATAATTATCAATGCTGATATAAAAACTAATGATACTGCATAGCCACGTTTCACTCCTTGCTTTTGAAGAATGGCAACAGGATAGTTTAAAACGAATGCAAGCAAAGTAGCTAAGACAAGAATTGTTACGACAGGTTGAAAATTGTTAACAAGCAAAAATGCTAGCCAACCATTGAGAAACACTAGGGGAAATAACAGCGTAAAAATTAACCATCTAAGTAGTTGATTGAGTGGAAAATTCATAATTAATTTAAAACTAAAATTATTCTAGTTACTAGATTTAACTGGTGAAATATACTCAACGGTAAGAACATGAAAAAAATCTTCCCAATACTTCTCTACGAGAGGCTGCGCCCTAAGCGTAGCTATGCCGCAGGCTTTACGACTACGCTCAGTAGAAGTTCCCAATTCCCCATTCCCAATTATTAACTTTCAGCAAAAGCTAAAAATTGCTCCTCATTTATTCGTCCTGCTTGATAAAGAGTATTGGTAATTTCTGAAATAGTTAAAACTGAATGGCTACGATAACCATTTTGCTGTAACCTATCTTTCACACCTTGTTCATGATCGATAAGTACCACAATATCATTAACATTTAATCCTGCTGATTCTAACTTTCCTGCGCCTTCCATAACACTTTTGCCACTGATGAGAATATCGTCAACTACCACAACTGTTTCGCCAGGATGAAAGTGACCCTCAATAACTCTGCGCGTTCCGTGGGCCTTTACTTCTTTACGGGGGAAAATCATTGGACAATGAAGGCGCAAAGCTAAACCAGTCGCGGTAGGCAAAGAACCATAGGGAATACCTGCTAATCTATCAAAATTGAGATTCTTCAAAATATCCTCATAGGCTGTGAGAACTTGATTAAAAACTTGAGGATTAGAAATAATTTTGCGTAAGTCGATGTAATAAGGGAATATCGCTCCTGATGCTTGGACAAAGCTGCCAAACATAATACAGTCAATGTCATAAAGTTGTAAAATCAAATCCTGGTAGGGGTGCTGATTTAGAAAACAAACATCAGGAAACCATACAGAACATGTAGAATTTTCGTGAATAATTTCAGTTTTTAGTTGATTAATTTCTGCGCGTAAAGACTCGACTTCCTGAGATAATTGTGTGTTTCCCAACATATCTTGAGGAACAGGAATCAGCAAACCATCACCGTTAGCATTCAACCCTGCTTCTAAAATTTGTCTTAGGTTTCCACCCTTCGCCCAGATGCTACGCGCCATAATAATCCGTTCCGGTGCGATCGCTCGAATCTGTGCCAAAACTTCAGCATTTGTAGTTCCTACTTCCAAACCCAATTGTTCTGGAGTTCCCCAGGTTTTTGATTCTTTTACTACCTGTAAATAAAGGGGTGACTCGTTTGTGGGATATTGCTGTAAAGCTTCTGCACCTGGATTAGAAGTACAGCATAAGATAAATACCGCTTTTTCAGGATAGACCAAAAAAGGTGCTACATGATCTTGTCCTGTATAGGGACTAAGAGTGATTGCATCCACCTGCCATTCTGTAAACACAGTTTGGGCAAAAATGGTACTAGTATTTAAGTCACCGTGTTTGGCATCTAAAATTACTGGGATGTGCGCTGGAATCGCTGCTAAAGTTTTGTACAGCAGTTCTAAACCGGGAATACCTAACGCTTCGTAGAAGCCAAGTGTCGGTTTATAAGCACAAACGTAACCAGCAGTTTCCGCAATAATGAATTGTAACCACTTTTCCAAACCAGCGATGAGTTCTTCAGATTCATAACGCACAGGCATCATTTCTGGATTTGGATCAAGTCCTACAAATAGTAAGCTTTGATTTTGCAAGATACTACGATTCAATTTATCAAAAAAGTTCATTTTTTTTAAAGAGTCATTTGTCATTTGTCATTGGTCATTGGTCATTTGTCATTGGTCATTGGTCATTAGTTACTGGTCATTATTATTACCTGCATCTCTCTATCTGCATGACCATAGTTTTTTAAGTAAGTTGGCGCGAAAAAACAAAAGTATGTTGCGAAACATAAATAGGCTTAAAACCTTTACTCATGACCAATGACAAAGGACAAAGGACAAACTAAAACATTGATTCTGTTAATTCAGTACCACCAGCTTTTTGCCCTAATTGATAGTGAATCACTGCAAATAAGATAACCATCGGGACTGAGGCAAAGTGAACAATTCGCAATGCTTGCCAATTGCCAAACAAATCCACAATCCAGGGAAATTGAGCAGGTTTATACATTCCTATCCCTGTAAATAACGCCAGCAGCAAGATCGGAATAATTGCTGTATACGCAATTCGATGCCAAGCATAAATTAGGCGCTTGGAATTATGACTTTTTTGTAATGCTTTGAAGTCATTCGCACCGACAAACCGATGTCGCCAGCGTCGGGTAATTAAAATGTAAATTCCATACCACAAGAGATTGAGTGAGAATAGCCACATTGCAGCAAAATGCCAGTGTCTACCTCCTGCAAGCCAACCTCCTAACGTAAAGATGGGAGGAATGTGCAAACCTGCACGTCCACCAAAAACAGGGTTGGCGTTGTAAATTTGTAGTCCACTGGTGAGCATGATAAACAGGCTAATGATGTTACACCAGTGGAAAATTTTGGCTGCGATCGCTTGAGTCGGTCGCTTTCGAGTTTGAGAGGGGGTCAAAGTCATAGATTTTGACTGATAAAATTTGCTGTTTATCTGTCCTAAAAATTGGGCATGGGGCACTGGGAATTGGGCACAGGAAGAATCAACCAAGCATAAGCGTCTGTCTTGAGTAAATAGCCCTGCAAATTTGGGGGTGGTATTGCTTACCCTTATTTTCCCATTTTATGATTCAGTATTTTGGCAAAGATGTTCGCTACTGTTTTAACTTTAAGTATAAGTGTGACTAGTGTTGTTTCGATACAAAAATACTGGGGCGTGTCATCAATTAAACCAGATAACAGAAGCAGCTAAATAAATCGCACCCAAACATAGTCAGCTTATGTTACAAGTACAGCCTGCTGCTTGAAATCATATTTAAGCGAACGTTTGCATAGCGTATAAGTTGTATAGTTTGTACTAAACATTTTTATTTTTAAGTATTTTAATGGTATTGATATAGGACTCATATTTGATTTTTGAAATATACGTAGAGTGCGTTACGCTACGCGATAACGTACCCTACACATACTTAGATTTTTTCAGAAATCAAATCGGATTCCTATACTAAGAATAAAAATATTTCTTTCCAAAAAAATAGATCCAACGTTTTGAGAATAACTAGATAAAAATCTGTCTTTGGAAATATATCTTTTGGAATTATTTATTTTTAAATAACAACTGAAGTAATGTATGTGCCGATAAATAAACATTTGAACTACATTTAATGATATAGATATTCTTGTATGATACTTACAATCAAGTTTAGCGATAAAAACATCAATAAATAAGATAAAAAATGCCTAGACTCGTAGGACAGCGCTCTAATACTGGAGCTAATATCACCGTTTTCATTATCCTGATCGCCATCTTTGGGGTACTTCTCGAATACTTTGGCATGATTGATATCGTTCCCGGTTTTGGCCGAGAAGGACGATATTTTCAGATAAAAGGTCAGGCAACCAATGAACAAGTAATTAAACAACCAAATTAATAAGAATCTGAAGGATAGATAAATGCGTAAAGGTAGTGATGTTATCGATAAAGTGGTCGTTGCCTACGACACAGGTAAGAAAATTGTGCGAATTATAGACTTAATATTTGATCAGAAACACAATCAACTTTTGGGGTTTTTAGTTGCAGAAAAGGGACTGTTTAGAGACGCAAAAGTGATTTCTTGGGAAGAAGTGCAAGCGATTGGGTTGGATGCGATCGTAGTTAACTCGAAAAAATCTGTTGTTAAGGCACATCGTGTCCCTGCAATTAAAGAGATTCTGCACCAAAATATTGTGCTGAGAAAAAAAAGAATTCTGACTACTGAGGGACTTGACCTCGGTGGATTGGTCGATTTGTTCTTCGATGAGCATAGTGGACTGGTAGAAGGATACGAAGTTTCTGGCGGTGTATTTGCCGATGCTTACTCGGGGCGATCGTTCGTTCCTGCTCGTGAAGCCCTGAAAATTGGTTATGATGTTGCCTTTGTACCACCAGAAACCTCTCAAATGATGGAAGAACAGGTGGGTGGTATCCGAGGAGTTGTTCAAGCAACTGGAGATAGATTACAGGAATCGGCTGAGACTACCAATAGCAGATTGCAAACAGCAGCTCAAACCGTGAATCAGCAGCTGCAAAGCTCGGTAGAGAGTGTGAACCGTGGGCTACAGGAAGCGAGCCAGAATGTAGGTGAACAATTACAAGCTGCAACTGATGCTACTAGCAGCAAACTGCAAGACCTCAATCGAGATGCAACTGCTTCCCTAACAAACAATTTGGTTGATCCTGCCGAGCAAAAGGTATATGTGATTGGCAAGCATGTTGAGCGGGATGTGCTGACTCCAGACGGCAATGTACTGCTACTACAGGGGCAGGAAGTGACGCTAGTCGATGCAGAAGCGGCCGATCGCATGAACATTCTGGATGAACTTTATCGAGCTACGGGTGGTAGCCTGACTGTCAATATCAGCCGCAATTTGCAAGCAGCAACAGAATCTACTAGCAATCGAATTGGGAGCCTAACTCACAGTAGCGCCGCTAATCTGCGTCACTCGGTTGATTCGCTGGTAGGACATGTGGCGATCCAGCAGGCAAGAGGGCGTAGAGTCGTACAAACAGTGCGTGCCAACGATGGCTTAATTATTGCGGCATCTGGGCAAATTGTGACGGAATCCCTTCTGGATCGGGCCCAAACTTACGGTAAAGAAGCAGAATTGCTGAACGCTGTTGGTCTGACTCTGGCAACCGCAGTCGGTTCTACCGCAAGTGACAGATGGTTAGAAAACAAAGTTCAACTGCGTGACGGGGCAAGTATTGCTCAAGAGAATCTCAACACTTTTTGGCAAGCCTTGAAAGCGAAGGCAGAAAACTTACAAGGACGCGGTACACGGGCAATGAAGAAGCAACGGATTGAACAAGCTCTGGGTCGTCCAGTTACCCGTGTCATTCTTGACCCAGAAGACAACGTGATTCTGAATGTAGGTGAATTGATTACACATCGCGCTGTTAGTCAAGCTGAAGAAAGTGGAGTTCTGAATATCTTACTGAGTTCGGTCTATACCAAGGAGCCAGAAATCTCTGATAAGGAGTTACGTGCTTCAGAATATGGAATGGCAGCCTTGGCGCATCATGGTAATGGGATAAAATGAGCAACCGATTCTGTTGCAATACGGTTCGGTTAAGACAAGAGACGCGATGAATCGCCGTCTCTACAATAATCAGTCTTTCATAGAGACGGCGATTTATCGCGTCTTTGTGATCTAGAATTTTCATCAAAAAACCTTAACCGAACCGTATTGGGCGTGTTGGCAACTCTCGTATTCATGAATTTATTTTTACCTAAAAGCTGGCGTGTTTTCTAATCGCAGCATAGTGTCTTGCTGTTGTATTCATTTCAATTATCAACTCTGTACCTTGACCTAATTTAGAATTACACTTAATTTTACCTTGATGTTTTTCAACGATAATTTCCCGACTAATTGATAGTCCAAGTCCCTTACCTTTACCTACTGGCTTGGTGGTAAAAAATGGTTCAAACATCTGTCTTTGGATATGGGGAAGTATACCTTGACCATTGTCAGAAATGCGAATTATAACTTTGTGTTTTTTTCCTGTTTGTTTGTTATTTGGCCAAATATCATTACTATTGACTAATGACAAATGACTTCTAACAATTTCTGTATGAATAAAGATTTTGGGAGGAAAGGAATAATCATATTTCATCCTTTCTTCTAAGGCATCAATGGCATTAGTTAAGATATTCATGAATACCTGATTTAAATCGCCGGGGTAACACTCGACTAAGGGTAATTCACCAAAGTCTTTAATTACTTCAATCCTGGCTCTGTCAGGCTTTTCTTTGAGCCGATGTTGTAAAATTCTCAGAACACTATCAAGTCCTTCGTGCAGGTCAACCTTTTTCATTTGGCCTTCGTCAGAGGTTGAAAAATTCCGCAAGGCAAAAACAATTTCTTTAACGCGCTCTGAGCCGGCTCGCATTGACCACAGTAATTTTAAAAAGTCTGTCTTCACGAAACTAAGGTCGAGGCATTGCAGATGTAAGGCTATGACTGGGGTAGGTTTGGGATAGTAATGTTGGTAAAGTTCAATGATTCTGATTAAATCTTCAGCGTATTGACTCGCAGGATGGAGATTGCCGTAGATGAAGCTAACAGGGTTGTTAATTTCGTTAGCCATATCCGCCACCAGTTGGCCGAGGTTAGCCATTTTCTGGTTCTGCAATAACTGCCTTTGGGTATATTTGAGTTCTTCGAGGGTAGTTTCTAGCTGCTGTGATTTTTCTTTAACTTGGTCTTCGGTAGATTGGTGTTGGGCAATTTCTCTTTGGAGTTGTTCAAGTAGTTGGTATTGTTGAGTAGCGATCGCTTTATCCTGACTAATATCCTTGTGTGTCCCCGCCATTCGCACTGGTTTACCGGATTCATCCCACTGAAATACTTTGCCACAAGCCAAAATCCATTTCCATTCGCCGGATTTAGTCAACATTCGCAATTCAACTTCAAACACAGGCGTGCATCCTTGGAGATAATCGTGCAACACCTGGCGAATTCTCGGTAAATCTTGTGGATGTACAAGTCGCTCAAAGGATTTATGCTCATGAGCGATTTCGTCTAATCCATACCCCAGAATGCCCTTCCACTGGGGATCGTAATAGGTTTTATTGGTTATAAGATTCCAATCCCACAACCCCAAGCCACTGGCGATTAATGCCATTTGTAAGGCTGCTTGTGAGCATTGACAAGGATCTAAATTTTCTGGAGATAAGTCTTTTGATTCTGGGAAACTCTGCGAATCTTGTACTGAAAGTGGAGCTTCCGGTTTATGGGTAGCGGGTTCTTCGATATGCATAGCTGCTGGTACGGTGAGGAAGATATCCTGTAGCTCTCTCTCTACGCTGTCTTAGCACCCTGACGATCCATTTATGGATAAATCGTCTACTTGGTTGATTAGGCTGTAACTTCAGTTAGAAATATATCAGCCCATATCATCAATTTGGATGGAATTTCGAAAAAGGTAAACGGACGAATGTAACCTCTGTTGCGATCGCCGCAGCCATTTTTTAGAAAAAATAGCTACATTGTGTGCATCTACATTCTAAGATATGTCTAAAAAAAGTAGTTCAAATCAAATATAATCACTTAAAAACTCGAAAAATTTTGTAAAAAAAATTCTATGATTGAGTCACGTCAAATGTTTCAGGATACAAAAATATTGTCAAGCCTTGTTTGTAGCTTTTTTAGGAAAGGGCTGGCTGCTATTCATACAAGGTAGACTACATTGATTTCCAAAACATAATGGTGTGATAAAATTCATGCTGAATTGGAGCCGATGAGTAATGACTATAGATGAAGTAGTATTGCTACTAAAAGCCAGTCAAGCAACGGGTTTAACAACGCTCCAAGAGATTATATTGCGTTCTTCATGGGAAGGAAAAACTTACACGAATATTGCCTGTGAAGCTCACTATGGCGAGGAACGTGTCAGGAAAATTGCTGCTCATTTATGGCAAGTAATGAGTGATTTTTGTAAAGAACCGATAAATAAATCTAACTTCCGTCAGACTGTAGAAAATCACCGTCTTAGCAAAGCACATCAGCAATTAATTAAGGAATTCAACAAAGCAGCTACGGCTATATCTTTAGAATTTCCTAGTGGCCCAGTATCCCTTAATTCCAGATTTTACATCCCTCGCCCGCCAATTGAGGAAATTGCCTACGCAGAAATAGCTAAACCTGGCTGTTTCATCTGCATCCAAGCACCCAAGAAGATGGGGAAAAGCTCTCTGATTTTACAATTGCTTGCACGCGCTAACAATCAAGGCTTTCGCACCGTGACGTTAGATTTTCAGCAAGCAGATAAAGTAATATTTACCAGTTTGGATAAATTTTTGCGCTGGTTCTGTGCTAATCTCAGCCGAGAGTTACAGTTAGAACCAAAACTCAATGATTATTGGGATGAAGATATGGGTAGCAAAGTAAGTTGCTCTATCTATTTTCAACATTATTTACTGTCTGCGCTGGAAACTCCCCTTGTGTTGGTATTGAATGAGGTGGATTGGGTATTTGAATATGAGGAAATTGCTGGAGAATTGTTACCGTTAGTGCGATCGTGGTATGAACAAGCTAAAAGGGTAGAAATTTGGCAAAAACTGCGGCTGATTCTGGTTTATTCAACGGAAATTCTTGTTCCCATAAAACTAACTCAATCACCATTTAATATTGGTTTGCCGATTAAGTTACCTCCCTTTACAAAAGAGCAGGTGCAGGATTTAGCACTACGTCACGGCTTGGATTGGACAAATGCTAAAGTCGAGAGTTTGATGGCACTGGTAGGAGGATATCCTTATTTGGTGCGATTAGCTTTTTATCACCTAGTGGGTAAAGGGGGACTAGAACGGGATTTAGAAAAGCTATTGCAAGAAGCACCCACAGAAGCAGGAATTTATCACGAATATTTAAAGCAATATGTGTTAGCGCTACGAGATGAATCAGCCTTACAAAATGCTTTTTATGAAGTAATTAACGCTACAAATTATGTGAAATTAGAGCCAGTATTGGCATATAAATTACAAAGTATGGGGCTAATTAATTTAGAAGGCGATCGCAGTACTCCTGCCTGTGAATTATATCGTTTATATTTCCGACAATATTTGAAGACAAGCGAGCATTTCAATAACGGCTGTTTTAACTGTGAGTTTAAGCATGGCTAGCGTTATTTCTGCGAGAGAACTTCAGGAGTGCAAAGCTACAGCAACTCCGTGATCGAGAATAGCCGTTGTCGGTCTATTTTTTGGAGCTTGATTTTTTCGGCGTAGAAAGCTTGATAATAAGATTGATAGCGCTCTGGTTCAGCTTCTGGATCGGTTTGTTGCCATAGTTCCAAAAAGTGGCGATAGCGTTTTTCCAGCATCACCAAGTCCATGCAAGCGATCGCAGCTTGAACTACTTGCGGAGTCCGAAGTATTTCTTTCTGGTTTTTTTCATTCACATGAAATAAATGGGAAATTAACCCCATCTCGCTGCTAAATTCTAAAAAATGGTCTTGCAAGCGGGAAATTAAATCTGGTTGAGACGCAAAATTTCTCGTCTCTCCATCACCGGATGAGATTTCTAAAATCTGTTGCCATAAAAATCGGTGGTGGGAAAGGCTAAATTGCAAATCTCGCTCCTCTAGTTCGGCAATAATCGCTTGACGTTGTTCAGGACAATGTAAATAAATTCGCAATAATAAGGCTTCTGCGTGTTCTAAAAGACTACGTTCTGTAGGAATTGGGGATTGAGAAACTTTACTACTTCCCCATGCTTGCTTTGCTGATACAGGTTTAGTGTATGCAGCCGCAGCCGGAGCAATTTGAGTTAACAGATTTTCGACTCGCAGAGGTATAAGTCTGGTATCTCCCAAACTGAGTATTTCTGCACAGTAGGAAACGTAATAATTTCGTGTATCGCTGTTAGCGATATTTTTAAGTAATTTGACTAATTGCTGAGTTACTTGCTGAAAATCAGTAGCCTGTTTCAAGTCTCGGTTTTGAATAATTTGCTGAATCTGCCAATCTAACCAAAGTGGCGCATTTTTTAGCAGTTCTCCATAGTCTTCTGGAGTGTGGCTATGCAAATATTCATCAGCATCTTTACCATCGGCTAAATTAAGAATTTTTAGCTGAACTTCGCCTTTGTATGCTAGTTCGGCAATTTCACCGATCGCACGTTCGGCGGCATTGGTTCCGGCTTTATCAGCATCAAAGTTGAGTACTAATTGTTTCGATTCGGTATAGCGTAAAATTAACCGGACTTGTTCTAAGCTTAAGGCTGTACCGAGGGAAGCAACGGCATTATTAATCCCAGCAGCGTGGAGAGCGATCGCATCAAAATATCCCTCTACCACCACCGCTTGATCGAGTTGGGAAATCCCACCCTTAGCTTGATCAAGGGCAAATAATGTTTTACCTTTACTAAAAAGTTCCGTTTCTGGTGAATTCAGATATTTCGGTTGTTCATCTGTGAGAGTTCTGCCACCAAAGGCAATGACTCGTCCTTGGACATCGCGGATGGGAATCATTAAGCGATCGCGAAATACATCATAATAACCGCCTCCTTCCTTGCGCGGCTTAATCAATCCCGCTTTTTCTAGGATCTGCGCTGGATAATGTTTATCTTCCACTAGATAACGATGGAGAGTTTCCCAACCTGCGGGGGCATAACCTAAACCAAATTGCTGTATAGTTTCTTCTTTTAGTTGGCGGTTAGATTGCAAATATTGAAGTGCCTTTTGCCCTTGGGATTGTCTCAGGGCGTGTTGATAAAATTGGGCGGACATTGCCAGAACTTCATACAACTGCTCACGCAAAGATAGCTGACGCTGCAATTCTTGACGTTGTTCTGGTTCGAGGGTTTGTACAGGTACTTGGTAACGCCGTGCTAAATCCAGCACCACATCGGCAAAAGAGCGCTTTCCCAACTCCATTACAAACTTGATGGCATTTCCTCCAGCTTGACAGCCGAAGCAATAGTACATTTGCTTAGTCTGGCTGACGGTGAAACTAGGAGATTTCTCATCATGGAAAGGGCACAAACCGACAAAATCCTTTCCACGTTTGCGTAAAACTACGTATTCCGAGACGACATCTACAATATCGGCCCGTAGTTTAACTTCCTCAATTGTATCTGGGTGCAAGCGGGGGATTTGCATTCTAGTCTATTTGTTAAGTCATGAGTTGGTAGTTAACACTGCGGTGGGTTTACCAACTGATAGCTATTATATTCTTGTTGCTAGACCAAGAATGATCTATACAATTGCTTACATTTAATTTTATCAGAGGAAATACTGAAAATGGGACGTATTTTTATATCAGCCGCTCATGGAGGCAGAGAAGCTGGAGGGATCGATCTAGGTGCGATCGCAGGTGGTACAACTGAAGCTAAAGAGATGATTCTGCTGCGGGATTTGATTGTCACCGAACTGAGGGCGCGGAATTTGGAAATTTTGGCAGTTCCCGATGACTTGAGTGCCGCCCAAACCATCACCTGGATCAATTCTCGCGGCCGCCGAGGTGATATTGCCTTAGAGATTAAATCTGATGCAGCTAACAGCCCTTCTGTGCGTGGGGCTAGCGTCTTTTATATTGCGAATAATAGCGATCGCAAAAGCAATGGTGAACAGTTGCTAGTGGGTTTATTGCGCCGCGTCCCTCAATTACCAAATCGGGGAGTCAAGCCAGATACAGATAGTGGATTAGGTAGTTTAGCATTCTGTCGCCAGACAACGCTTCCAGCTTTGGCAATGCAAGTAGGCTTTCTTAGCAATCCAGAGGATCGGGCTTTGCTGCAAACTCGTCGCCGCGATTTTGCTTTAGGAATTGCTGATGGATTGGCAACTTGGAGCCGTGCGATCGATCCTACTCCTGGCACTCCAACCGAAGCAAATTATCCACCAATTAATATTAATATTAATGGACAAAATTACTCAGAGCAAGGAGTATTAGTTAATGGCAATGCTTACATCCCCATTGATTTAGTAGATCGTTTGCGAATTGATCTTTCAAAAGCCGCTAATGTTAATCGAATTACCTATCGCAAAATAGTTTATATTAAAGCAATAGAACTCCGAGATTTTAATGTCGCCGTTAATTGGGACGCTGCAACTCGGACTGTCAGTTTGCGCTCCAATTTGATCGTTTGTCCTGGTCAATTGGAACGAGTAATGTCAAATGGTAATACTTCCGAAATACAGTTGCAATTATTCCTCAGAAACAATAACGAAAATGCTTTGGCAAAGTTTCCAGATATTCCCAAACTTTATCGGGAAGAAGCAGGGATAGAGGGAGTAAACTATGATATTGCCTTTTGCCAAATGTGTGTAGAAACTGGATTTTTACGCTTTGGCGGAGATATTAAACCTGAGCAAAATAACTTTGCAGGTTTAGGTGCGATCGGTGGTGGTTCAGAGGCTGCATCTTTTCCAAGTGCCAGAATTGGAGTGAGGGCACACGTCCAACATTTGAAAGCTTACGCCAGTTTAGAACCTTTGGTACAAGAAGTAGTAGATCCAAGGTTTCGCTTTGTCACACGTGGAATTGCAACATTAATCGATCAACTATCAGGGCGATGGTCAGCAGATTTAGACTATGGTGCCAGGATTTCAGCAATGCTTAAACGATTATATGAATCAGCAGGACTTCTTTGAGTGTTGATTAAATAAACTTGCACTAATTACTTGAAACCTTTCCCCCTTTATGCCCTTTGCGGTTCGTTAAAAAAATTGACTTTGGCAAAGATTTTTAGCCTTAAATGAACTGTATTGGCTTATAACGCAATACGCTTGAGTTAAGCATTTCTCTTTTCTCTCTGTGTCCTCTGCGCCTTTGCGGTAGCCTGCGGCAAGCCGAAGCGTCTACGTTAAAAAATTGACTTTGATCGCAAAGTTTTAGTCTTAACTGAACCGTATTGTTATATAAACTTGATAGCAATTAAGAAGATAGACCGTGATTGTCCCATCTAGTAGTAGAGCATTATTAACAAGTCATAACAGTAGTTTGAGCTTTACCAGCCTTACAGAACTATCAAGTGCAAACTTACTTGCAGAAGTCGATCTTCATCGGATTGTAGCAAGTTTAAAGCTCAGGCAAAACAAAAAAGCATCGATGGGTCAGTTTCTCACTCCCGCCTCAGTAGCAGAATTGATGGCTGGAATGTTTAATAGGCTTGATTTACCTGAAATATCTTTGCTTGATGCTGGAGCCGGAATTGGTTCACTACTAGCTGCTTTTGTAGCAAAAGTGTGCCAGCATCGACAACATACGTCAAGTTTGTGTGTTGTAGCTTATGAAATTGACCCTTTTCTAATTGGATATTTGCATCAGACTCTAGAGCTATGTAAGAAGGAATGTCAACGTGTAGGTATTTCCTTTAATTACGAAATTCGTGAGACTGATTTTATCGAAGATGCAGTCAGGCTACTTCAGATTGGTTTATTGAATAGTGCAAAGGCAACAGAATTTACCCATGCTATTCTCAACCCGCCTTATTTAAAAATTAATGCTAATTCTAAGGTGCGGAAATTGCTGCATTCCATAGGTTGGGAAACTAGCAATCTTTACACTGGTTTTATGGCAGCTACAGCGCAACTTCTAAAACCAAGTGGGGAGTTTGTAGCGATTACCCCGCGCAGTTTTTGCAACGGGCCGTATTTCCGTGACTTCCGCAAAATGTTTTTAGAGATGATGGCTTTACAACAAGTACATCTTTTTGAGTCGCGGCAAGAAGCATTTAGTGACGATGATATTTTGCAGGAAACTATCATCATCCAAGCTATAAAAGAAAGGCAAAAATCTAGCAGCGTCATCATCAATACCAGTTCTGGGGCTAATGATGACTTGATAATGTCACAATCTGTACCATATACAGCCTTAGTTAATCCCAACGATCGAGAGCAGTTTATTCATATTATTCCAGATAAGATTAGCCAGCAAATTGTTGAGCGAATTGAAATTTTTCCCTGCACTTTGAAAGATTTAGGGCTAACAGTTTCAACCGGACGGGTAGTAGATTTTAGAGCAAAAGAGTACTTAAGAGCAAATGCAGAAAACAATACTGTTCCTTTAATTTATCCGGTGAACTTAGCAAATGGATATGTAGAACACCCAAAAATTACCAAAAAGCCTCAAGCGATAGTTGCCCTAGAAAAAACAGCCAATCTTTTGATCCCAAATGAGCATTATGTCTTATGCAAAAGATTTTCATCGAAAGAAGAGAAAAGGCGTGTTGTCGCAGTGGTTTATGATGCCAATCAATTTAATTATGCCTATGTCGGTTTTGAAAATCACTTGAATTACTTTCATCAAGATGGACGGGGACTTAGCCTTACCTTGGCTCGTGGGCTTGCTGTTTATCTCAATTCAACCCTAGTTGATGCTTTTTTTCGGTTGTTCAATGGGCATACTCAGGTAAATGCAACAGATTTGCGAAAATTAAAGTACCCTAATTTGGAACAGTTATTAGCTTTAGGGACAGAGATTACAGAGCAGTTTCCTTGTTTGCGGGAAATTGATGAACTTATAGAAAATCAACTACAGAGTATGTCGAATCTGTCAGAGAATAATCCAATTGTAACTAAGTCTCGAATTGATGAAGCGCTACAAATATTGACACAATTAGAATTTCCCCGAACACAACTGAACGAACGGTCAGCTTTAACTCTTTTAGCATTGCTTGGCTTAAAACCGACAGACTCTTGGCAATTCGCAACTTCCCCTTTGATGGGAATTACGCCAATAATGGACTTTATGGCTCAACATTATGGCAAAACTTATAAGCGCAACACAAGGGAAACAGTTCGCCGCCAGACAGTGCATCAATTTCTGGATGCAGCTTTGATAGTTGCTAATCCAGATAATTTAAGTCGCCCTGTTAATAGTCCAAAAACTGTATATCAAATTCAGAACAGTGCGCTCGAACTCTTACGAACCTACGGTACTTAAGAATGGGAAAAAAGCATCTGTACCTATCTTGCTTCAGTTGAAACTTTGAAAAAGCAGTATGCTCAAGAACGGGAAATGTCTCGTATTCCGATAGTAATTGATGGAGAAATTAAAACTTTATCACCAGGTGGTCAAAATATTCTGATTGAAAAAATTATTAATGATTTTGGCTCTCGTTTTACACCTAATGGAAAGCTCATCTATGTTGGCGATACAGATGAAAAGTTTGCCCATTTTGATGCGGCAGCATTGACAGATTTAGGTGTTAACATCGATTCTCACGGCAAAATGCCAGATGTAATTATTCACTTCACAACAAATAACTGGTTGGTGCTGATTGAAGCTGTAACTTCACATGGGCCAATTAATCCTAAACGGAAGAAAGAACTTGAAGTCTTATTCAGAAATGCCGAAATCCCTCTGGTGATGGTAACAGCATTTCTCAGCCGTAAGGCAATGGTGGCATATCTGGCAGAGATTGCTTGGGAAACAGATGTTTGGGTTGCTGAAGATTCAACTCACCTAATTCATTTCAATGGCGAATATCTATTACAGGCTTACCAAATAGAAAAGAAGTAAACTTCTTGAATCTAAGTAAGTTGGCGTAAATAATTGTTGTTGGGATAAGGCAATAGGCAATAGGCAATAGCTAGAAGGGTTTTAGGCTAGTTCATTTTCCTTTACATAGT
This sequence comes from Nostoc sp. ATCC 53789, assembly GCF_009873495.1. Lineage (GTDB taxonomy): Bacteria > Cyanobacteriota > Cyanobacteriia > Cyanobacteriales > Nostocaceae > Nostoc > Nostoc muscorum_A. The sequence continues at coordinate 4,039,672 of NZ_CP046703.1, forward strand.
TTGATGTTATTGTGCCAACTTACTTATCTCAGTTTATTTTCTTTTATATTTTAGTGCCCGTGTTAAATAGGTTAGTAGAACGGGCATTATAAAGTGTCAGTTGAAAAATTTGAAATGTCCTTGTAAGAATGTTCATATCTTCCACTGCTTTGACAGAAGCTGATTTGGAGTCAGCGATTGTTCGCAACCCACTGATCGTTTTGCCAAGTACATCTGTGATGGCGGCGATCGCTCAGATGAGTGGTAGTCGCACTGTGTGTTCATCTTCAAGAGAAGCAGATATGGAAATTGAAGCCAGGCATCTTGAGGCGCGATCAAGTTGCGTGTTGATTGTTGAAGGGAATCAGTTGTTAGGGATTTTTACTGAACGAGACGTGGTTCGACTCAGTTCTCAAATGCGAAAACTAGAGAATCTGGCGATCGCTGATGTCATGGCACATCCAGTCATTAGCTTACACCAATCTGCATTTACCGATCTGTTCTTAGCTGTCAATCTACTCCAGCAGTATCGGATTCGCCACTTACCCCTGCTTAATGAACAAGATGAAATAGTTGGACTATTGACTCATGAAAGTTTGCAGCAATTGTCACGTCCAATAGACTTGCTGCACCTGCGCCTAGCGGAAGATGTGATGACTTCGGAAGTGATTTGCGCTGCTCCAAGTGTCTTTATGCTAGCTATTACTCGTCTGATGGCAGAAAATCGGGTGAGTTCAGTGATACTTGTAAAAGAAAGAGTGGCACAAGGTCAAGTCATACAAGTACCAATTGGGATTCTGACAGAGCGAGATATTGTCCAATTTCAAGCATTAGAACTGGATTTTGGACATCTCCAGGCAGAGGTTGTGATGAGTACACCAGTTTTCTCAGTCAGCCCTGAGTACTCTCTGTGGAGAGTTCAAGAGCTAATGCGGCAATACTTAGTCAAGCGGATAGCTGTGACTGGAACTCAAGGAGAGTTATTAGGAATCGTCACTCAGACCAGTATTCTGAAAGTACTCAATCCAGTCGAGTTAACTAATTTAGTTGGAGTATTGGAATATCAGGTAAATCGATTAGAAGCAGAGAAATTAGCACTGCTGAAAAATCGCAACGCCGAATTAGAGGAGCTAGTCCAGCAGCGTACAGCTACACTCAAGGCAAAAGCAGAGCGGGAACAATTAATTGCAACTATTGCTAGCCAAGTCCATTCTTCGCTCAATCTACAGGATATTCTCGACACAACAGTTCAAGAGGTGCGATCGCTCTTAGATTGCGATCGCGCGATGATCTTGCAGTTTCAACCTGACTGGAGCATGGTTGTGGTGGCAGACTCAGTAAAGAATGGTTATGTTTCTTACCGGGGTAAACAGATTGAGGATACCTGTTGTGCTACTGATGTGTTTGATCTATATCACCATGAAGGAATTCGAGTTGTGTGTGATATCTACACAGTGCAGATGAGTGATTGCCATCGAAAACTACTGGAAACGTTGCAGACTAGAGCCAAAATTTTGGTTCCAATTATCCAAGATGGCAACCTGTGGGGACTCCTGAACGTTGTTGAAAGTCTTGCTCCTCGAATTTGGGAAGCTGAAGAAATCTCTCTAGTGCAACAGCTTTCGACCCAGATGGCGATCGCAATTCAACAAGCTACTGCTTACCAGCAGCTTAAAACAGCAGAGAATGAATTGCAACAACAAAACTTGCGATCGAAATTGTTAGCCAATGTCACCCTAAAAATTCGTGAATCTTTACAAATTGATGAAATCCTCAAAACCAGCGTTACAGAGGTGCAAAAGCTTCTAAAGACAGACCGGGTATTAATCTTCCAACTAGAATCAAATTATTCGTTAACGGCGCTGCAAGAGGCAGTGTTCCCCAACTTTCCCAAAGTTCTGGGAGAGAACATTTTCGACCCTTGTTTCACAGAAAATTATATTCAGAAATACCGTGAAGGACGGATACAAGCTTTTACTGATATCGAAAAAGCGAATATCCAACCTTGCCACATTGAATTACTACAAAGATTTGCTGTTAAGGCTAACGTTGTTGTCCCCATTATGCTCAAACATGAACTTTGGGGATTGCTCATTGCCCATCAATGTAGTCATTCTCGACAATGGATAAGCTGGGAAATTGAACTTTTAAGAGAATTAGCTAACCAAATAGGCATTGCTTTAACTCAAGCCAAGTTACTAGAAGCCGAAACCCTGCAACGACAAGAACTTGAAATTGCTCGTCAACAAGCAGAATTGGCTTCGGAAGCCAAAAGTAGTTTTTTGGCGAATATGAGCCATGAAATTCGCACTCCCATGAACGCTGTTTTGGGAATGACTGGTTTGCTATTAGAAACTTCTTTAACACCAGAACAAAGAGATTTTGCAGAAACAATTAGTGTCAGTGGGGACGCGCTTCTATATCTCATCAATGAGATTTTAGATTTATCCAAACTGGAGGCTGGGGAAATGATGCTTGAAACCCTGGATTTTGATTTATCCACTTGTGTTGAAGAAGTTTTAGAATTGTTGGCTCCTCAAGCCCATCATAAGGGATTAAAAATTGCCGCCTTGATTCATCGCAATGTCCCTACTTATCTTCAAGGAGATGCTAATCGCTTACGGCAAGTTCTAATGAACCTGATAGGTAATGCTATTAAGTTTACTAGTACTGGTGAGGTGGTGGTACGAGCAGAATTGCAATCAGAAAATTACGCTACACCTACAATCCAATTCTCCGTTACAGATACGGGGATTGGCATGGCATTACAAGACCAAAGTAAACTTTTTCAACCATTTACCCAAGTTGATGCTTCTATTACACGTAAGTATGGTGGTACAGGTTTAGGATTAGCTATCTGTAAACAGTTAGTAAATTTGATGGGAGGAGAAATTCAGGTTGAAAGTCAAATAGATAAAGGATCGAAATTTTGGTTTGAGTTACCTTTTACCAAACAGCATCAACCTGTTTATCAGAATCATGAACGTGAACTTTTAAATCAACGGCACTTGTTAGTCGTAGATGACAATGCAACTAATCGCAAAATTATCTATCATCAAGCTACACGTTGGGGGATGCACGTAGATGAGGCTAGTTCTGCAACTATGGCTTTACAAGCCTTACAGCAAAGTGTCGAGCAGGGAGTTCCCTATGATATAGCTGTGATTGATATGCAAATGTCCGAAATAGATGGGATGAATTTGGGGATACAAATTAAGGCAAACCCTGTCATTGCTGATATCCCTTTAATCATGTTGACCTATACTAATCAAACAGATGAAGTGCAAAGGGCGCTAAACATAGGATTTACTAGTTATTTGGTCAAGCCAGTGAAGCCATCGCGATTACTGGAGACGATCGTGAATATCTTAGGAAGCCAAACAAAACTAAATGACTCTCATGTTTATAGAATTGAGCAACCGTTTGTGCCAATACAGGTAGAACCAATAAATGATTCCACTAAACACAAGTTAAAATTGTTGCTAGCAGAAGATAATCTTGTTAATCAAAAAGTCATCCTCAAGCAGCTTCAGAATTTAGGCTACAAAGCTGATGTTGTCGCCAATGGTCAAGAAGTTTTGCAGATATTAGATAAAATTCCTTACGACTTGATTTTCATGGATTACCAAATGCCAATTTTGGATGGTTTGGAAACAACAAGAGAAATTCGTCGTCGGTCAGCAAGTTCATTTGCTAGCCATCGGCAACCTGTGGTTATTGCTCTTACTGCTAACGCTATGGCAGAAGACCAACAAAACTGTAGAGATGCAGGGATGGATGACTATTTAAGTAAACCAGTAAATAAAAAAGATTTAGCAGTAGTACTAGAGCGTTGGAATGAAATAATTATTACTTCTGAGGCAGTTATGATTCCAGATCCCGCATCTACTAATCAAGATAGTCAAAATAGAAATTTAATCGACCAAATAATTGATTGGGAATACTTACATCAACTTTCAGATAACGATACAGAGTTAGAGTTAGAATTCTTGCAACTGTTCCAAGAAGATAGCCAAAGTCATTTAGAGTTTACCAAAACTGCATTCGCTGCTCAAGACTTTCAACAAATTGCATGGGAAGCTCATCATCTCAAGGGTTCTAGTGGGAATATGGGAGTTACAATTATGCAGAAATCAGCAGAAAAACTAGAGCTACTGAGTCGTAAACATGAGATTGCTGGCATGGACAATTTAATCGCAGATTTGGAAGATTTTATCAACCGAATTCAAGATTTTTTAATCAAGACAAATGTTGATAAGTTGACTGATAAATAGACAATACAAACTTAAAAATTCAAGCTTAAAAAATAAATTTTAAACTGTTTCCCTATTTATTATAGTTTTCCTCTAATTCTATAGTAGTAGACGTATGTTGGGTTACGCAAAGCCTCCACCCAACCTACAATTTTTTTGCAACATTTTAGCCTTGCCACGCTACTACTAGCGCTTTTGGAAAATAATTCCTATTTTCTCTGTGTTCTCTGCGCCTCTGTGGTTCAATAAATTACTTTTAAACCGCAGAGGTGCGAGTAGAAAGCAGAGATTTTAGAAGTTACATATCTTGCTTGTATATCTCTAATAATTTTGGAATGTAATCATACCCATCTACACCGATAACCGCAATTATTTTAGGGCGATGTTGCTGCAAGAATTTTTGGAAAGCTTCTGCCCCAATTTGCCCCTGTAAAATCGTTAGTAACCCTGCTGCTTGCCGCCACTCATTAGAAGCAATTTGCTCCAAAAGATACATTCCCAAACAGCCTGTGTAAACGGTTTTTTCAGAATTTTGGAGATGGTAATAAGCTTCTGCTAAATAAGCTAAGTTCCGCCCTTGGAGATACAAGTCGCCGGAAACTTGGGCTGTTTTAAAGCCATCCTCCAAATATTTAATTGCAGTTTGGTGTTCTCCAATTACCAGATAAGCGATTCCTAAGCTACTCACACATAAAGCTTTACTTTGAATATCGCCTAATTTTTCTGATAATTTTAAACCTTGTTCCAAATAATTAATTGCGGCTTCATAAGTTTCAGGTTCTAGATTCTCCAGTTCTTGAGCCTGCATGACTTCGCTGTAACCTAAATTTACTAGCGCGTTAGCTTCTCCTGTGCGATCGCCTGCTTGCCGACTCAATATTAATGCTCGTTGGCTGTAGTTAATTGCTTCAGCATAATTTTGCTGTTGCACGTAGGTGCGGCTAAGGTGGTTGAGATTGGCTATTTCACAAGCGCGATCGCCTGCATTTCTGGCTATCTCTAACGCCTGCTGATGAAAATCAATTGAGCGCTGGTATTGCCCCAAAGCACGCTGAGAATAACCTAACAGCGTCAAAATCCGCGCCTTCTCTTGGGTTCCCTCGCCTCGTCGCAATGGTTCATCCAAATAATCGAGGGCATCTCGCAAATAAGTGCCAGTAAAAGAGGCAAATATCCCGCCGTAAAAGGGAAAATATGGACGCTGGGCAAAGGTTCGCAAAATCTGGAGCATGATTTGAGAACAGGCATCGGCGTATACTGTGCCAATGCTTGCAAAACCACTTGCTAATTGACTCCAAATCACTGCAAAGGTCAAAAAAGTCGAAATGGACAACTTTGGCCCGGCCTTAACATCGTAAGCTTGTTGGTCAAACCAGTTAATTAGCCCCCGTTGCAAGAACTGTAAAATTAATGCCATTTCCACCCAATCTCTCAGGGTGATTCCCCGTTGTCGCTGGGCAAACTCAATTGCCGATTCTTCCATCGCTAAGGTGCGAAGCAGTGCTTTGGGTAACTCACTATTGAGTTGTTTCGCCCAACTTGCCCAAGGGCCACGTTCTCCCGGTACGCCGCCAAATCCTAAAGCTTCTTTTTGCTCGTACATCCAACTGAGCAAGTTGTCTTGCAATCGCTGCCAAGAAGCTAAACCACGGGTAATCCCTTCAGAAAACTGTTCTAAATCGCTATCTGCCTGGGCAAATTGCTGTAATGCTTTTGATAATTGCTGTAGCTGTTGCAAATTTAGCGGATACTTCTGATTTGGGTCAGTAATCCGTAAAAATGTCGCCAGTCGCTCGTCAGAGGGGGCTGTGGTAATTTCTGTAACTGCGGAAGCGATCGCTTCTGTGGTTTTGTTTTGCTCTTGCCAACGTTGCCATTGACTTTGAATAGTCTTAATGGCTCTCAAACTGCGAGTGGCTTTAGCTTTCTTGAGTTCGTCTTTTTCACTATCTACTTGGCTTTGGAGAGCATTCAAGCGATCGCTCAAAACTAACTCAAATACCTCCCCTGTACCGGAAGTAATGCCTTTAAGCAGCATTTGGTACACCATCTCAACAGAGCTAATTTTGCCCTTGAGGGTGGTTTCAACAATTTCATCGATTAAGGCAAGATAGCGATCGCGCAATGGCAGAGAATCTGACACTTTAGCTACTAAGAAACGTCACGTCAATTCTAATTCTAGTCTAGTGGGGAGAAGGGGGCAGCACTTCGGCTTCGCTCAGTGACCGGAGGGCAGGGGGAAACTTGGTTCATCCATTATGGAACTGGATGAATCCACCTTTTATCTCCGTCGCCGAGTATTTGAACTGGATGAATCCACCTTTTATCTCCGTCGCCGAGTATTTGAACTGGATGAATCCACCTTTTATCTCCGTTCACGAGTATTTGAACCGGATGAATCCACCTTTTATCTCCGTTCACGAGTATTTGAACCGGATGAATCCACCTTTTATCTCCGTTCACGAGTATTTGAACCGGATGAATCCACCTTTGAACTCCGTTCACGAGTATTAAAGGCTCATTAATAAGCCTTTAATACTCGTGAAGCATTATAAAAATTCATCAAACAAGGCAAAAGTAAAAAGCAAAAGAAATATTAAATTCATCTTTAATTTTTACTTTTTAATTTTTAATTTTTAATTCTTCAAGTGCGTCCAGTGAGGTTGGCAACTACAACTGCTAACTCGGCGGGATTTACTGGCTTAGGAACGTGGAGTTGAAAGCCTGCTAACAAAGCTTGCGTGCGATCTTCTGCCCTAGCGTATGCTGTTAACGCTACTGCTGGAATCCGCCCTCCTTGATCTGTTGGTAGCGCCCTCACTTGACGAATTAGTGCGTAGCCATCTTGTTGTGGCATACCGATATCGCTCACCAGTATATGGGGGCGAAATTGTTGCAAAGCAAGCAGGGCTTCACAAGCAGATGCAGCTGCTATGACTTGCGCCCCATACTGTCCTAGAATTGTGGTGAGTAAATGACGCGCGTCTGCCTCATCATCAACAATTAGCACTCGCAAGTCATCTAATCTCGGCAGGTAATTATTAGCCTCTGGGACATCCACCAGAGATGAAGGCTGCTCTGCTGTATTAGCCTCTACATAAACGGCTTTCATCGGCAGATTAACAATGAATGTCGCTCCCTGTCCAATTCCTAGACTTTCGACAAAGACTGTGCCACCGTGTAATTCTACCAAGTGACGGACGATCGCTAACCCTAATCCTAGTCCGCCATGCGATCGCGTGCTGGAACTGTCAGCTTGACGAAAACGTTCAAATACATGGGGGAGGAATTCGGCGGCAATTCCCGCTCCCGTATCACTCACGCGAATTTGCACGGAAGATTCAATCCGCTCTAATTGCACATCAACTCTTCCGCCTTTGGGTGTAAACTTGACGGCGTTGGAGAGCAAGTTCCACACAACCTGTTGCAAGCGGTTGGTATCACCCACAACTACCCCAACTTCAGGATCGAATTTACACTTGATGTTAATCTCTTTAGCCTCAGCTGCTGGGCGCACAGTATCGATTGCCGCCTCTACAAGTGGTACAAGTTTTATCCGATGGATACTGAGATGAAGTGTGCCTCTAATAATCCGTGACACATCTAGGACATCTTCGATTAGTTGCGTCAGGGATTTAGTGTTACGCTCAATTGTTTCTAACGCCCGCGCAGTAGTAGCCTCATCAAACTTGCGATTTCTTAGTAGCTGCGTCCAACCCAATATGGCGTTTAAGGGTGTGCGGAGTTCGTGGGAGAGGGTGGCGAGAAACTCATCCTTCATCCGATTTGCTGATTCTGCATCGGCGCGTGCTGCTTTTTCGCGCTCAAGCAGTTGTTCACGTTCTTGCTCTGCTTGCTTGCGATCGGTAATATCGAGCATAAACCCATGTAGTAGCTGCGGCCCATTCTCATCCCGCACGACATTAACAATGTCATACAGCCACACAACTCTGCCATCAGCAGCCAACATTCTGTATTCAAATTCGTAATTATTCAGTGACAGCGAAGATTCTTGGCAATATTGAATAACCCACTCGCGATCTTCTGGATGTATATGTTTTGCCCAGAAATCATCGATATACCAGTCTGATAATGGATAGCCAAGAATCTCAACGGTTTGCGGCCCTACATAAGTAAAATTTCCGTTAGTGGCATTCACCTCCCAAGGAATTATGCGGACTTTTTCGGTTAGCGTCTTTAACCGTTTCTCGCTCTGTTTTAGTGCTGCCTCCGCTAACTTGTGAAGTGTAATATCTGTGATTAGGGCAACAAATCCTTCAACTTTTCCTTGCTCACTAAACTGGGGAACGTAACTTACATTTATGTAATGGTTTGTGCCATCTTTATGAGGTAATTGGGTTTCATAAGTGACTTCCTCTCCAGAAAGTACTGCTTCTACATAAGGAAGAATTGACTGATAAACCGACTCTCCCAGAATTTCTCTAATGTGTTTACCATAAATTTCGGAAGCGGGAAGCCCAAACCAGTCTTCATATTTCTTGTTATTAAAGCGATAACGCTGCTGAGTATCAACATAAGAAATCTGGACAGGCACAGCATTTGTAATTAGCCGCAGTTCATCTTCTCGTTGATGTAGTGCTGCTTCTGCTCGTTTGCGTTCTGTAATGTCGCGTTGAGTTCCCCATGCTCTGACTAAAAGCCCATTTTCGACAATTCCCACCAGATTATTCAAAAAATATTTGGAATTACCTTGCTTATCTATTTCGTGAGACTCTGCATCGATTAGTCGGTAATTAGAACGGATAAAATTACGCAGGTATGCAATATTATGTGGATCGGAGGGAATGAGAAAATCTCCTAGTCTGGCGTTGATAATTTCTTCGGCACGAGAACAGCCATACATCTGTGCCATTACATTGTTGCATTCGGCTAAGTAAACATATTGATAAAAATGTTGAATTTGTTCATCTTCTGGACAGTCTGCCGAAATTGGTACTTCTAGTTCAATGCACCAAATACCTTCTGAACTCTGCTCTAAAAAAGCGCGGTAGCGTTCTTCGCTTTGGCATAGGGCAAGCTCTACCTGTTTGCGTTCGCGTAGCGCAGCTTGCTGTTCGCTTAAATCAAGGACAAAAGAGATAATATCGTTAGAATTATTTTCTAACAAAGCAGAACCTAGCAGGATGGGAACACAGTTCTGGTCTTTGCAGATGTATTCGTTCTCAAAAGGCTGACATACACCTTTGGCTTTGAGTTCTGCGTAGGCGTAGCCTGCCGTAGGCATCGCACTGTTGTTTGCTTCAATATATTTTGGTGAGATCATATCGCGCCACCGAACCCGCCCGGCAAGTAAATCTTCTTGCGAATAACCTACCATTCGTAAAAAAGCATCATTGGCTTCTGCGTTGGCGTAGCCCGCCGTAGGTATCGCTCCATCCATATTGGCTACAATTACCCCAATAATGTTGGACTCTACTAACCTTCTCAACTTTGCCTCGCTCACTTTTAACTTCTGCAAACTCATTTGAAGATGTTGTTTGGCAGTGCGTAACTCTGAGTTTAGCAAGGTGATGAATGTTGTCACCAGGACAAACAAGCCTAACCGTCTTATGTTGTCTAGACTCGCAACCGAGAGCGAAAACACTGGCTCTAAGAAAAAATAGCTAACAGTCAAAGTAGACAAAGCAGTAGCCAGCAACCCTGCTTCCATACCACCATACCAAGCACTAACCGCCACGGCAGCAAAAAATAGCAGGAAAATAGTTGGTTTCAGTAGTGGCTGTAGCAATAGTGTTAGTAGCAATGCGCTACCAACAGCCAATAGTGCAACAGCATAGGGTGCTAGAAGGGAACGTGTTCCTTTCAATGTGGCTTCTCCTTTTATGCAGCTAGCTAAAGGATTATTCCCAAAATCAGCTAGAGAATGCGATGCGTTAGCCAGTCTGCGTTCGCTTCTAGCGTCTCGTAGAGAGCATCACAGTCCGTCGTAGACATCGCTCAATATTTATTATGCATCGAAATAATACACATTAAAGCAGTTATTTGCTGTGAATCTATCTAAAGGATTAAAGCTTAGTTTTAGCAGAGGTTAAATAGCTAAGATTTATCGCTCTAATTATATATTTTATATTTCTCTATATCCGTCAAACAGCATAGCTGTAATTAATTTTTAAAATTAACTTCTTTTAGGATATAAGTCATCATTTCTCCTTTGCCTTTAACCTGAATTAAACCTCGTTTATCGAATAAGTATTTATCTTTTAAAAGCTGATAAGTTGCTTCACAGACCTGGATACTACCGGCTATTCCATGTGATTCCATTCTACTAGCAGTATTTACTGTATCTCCCCAGAGATCGTAAGCAAACTTTTTCAGCCCAATCACTCCCGCTACAACTGGCCCTGTACTAATGCCAACACGGATGCTAAATAATTGATTATTTTCTGCATTAAAGATAGCTATAGCATTTTGCATGTCCAACGCCATATTAGCTATTGCTGAAGCATGATCGTTAGACTGATTTGGCAATCCGGCAACAGCCATATATGCGTCGCCAATAGTCTTGATTTTCTCTACTCCGTGAAGTTCTGCTAATTGGTCAAATAAACAGAATATTGTATTTAAGAACTCAACTAATTCCGTAGGAGATGTACGAGCTGAAAGCTCTGTAAAACCAACAATATCGGCAAATAATACCGTAACTTCCATAAAACTATCAGCAATAGTTGTAGGCTGTTGTTTTAATTGTTCTGCAATCATCCCTGGCAGAATATTTAGTAGCAGCCGTTCCGATTTTTGCTGCGCCAGTTCCATTGCTTTACGTGCATAAAATTCTTTTTTTCGCAAGCGTTCGTATAAGAATACAGAAAATACACAAATTATGCAAGTCCAAAAGAAGTATAATCCTTGTTCAGCATAAAAAGCTGATGGATTCTTCAATATAGGATTATATAAGAAATATAAGGTTAAATAGCAAATTATTGTTCCGAATTGAGATATTAAATGCATCCACCATTGAACTGGTATAATTGTAGCCTGAGTGAGAAACATCAGAGTCCAAATATTGCTTCTAGGTTCCAGATTATTAAACAATAAAGCTATATCAATTTGGACAACACAAGTTACAGCCCAGCATAAACTCAAAAAAATTAAGTCAGGATGGCGACGACCAATAGAAGTTTTACATAAACCCCAACAAATAAGAGTGAATAATTCTACGACAATCCCAATTTTAAAAGCGTATATCTTGGCTTCTAAATATGAATTTGCCCAAAGGAAAAAAGCGATTAAAGTCAAGCCAGCTACCAGCATAATCTGCGCCTGCAATTGTAGCCGTTTCAGTAGAAAGCTCTGTCGCTGTTCTTTGTAGGATTCGGCAAGGTTATTGTTGGTTTGCCGATTGGACATTCCGTGACTAATGAGGGCATCTAGTTGGGTTTTATCTGAGTTACTTGGATGAATCATGCACTTTTTGCGTTATTAGTAATCAATAGACTAGGGAGTAAAGAAGGGAATAGGGTACAGGTTACAGGGTACAGATTATTCCCTATCACCTGTAACCTAATCCCTATGCCCAATTCCCAATCCCCAATCCCCAATTCCCATAAATGGCTCGTACCCCTACACTAAATTTTGATCGTGGCACATTAATTTTGCATCCACCACCACGCGGCAAAGGTTGGATGGATTATGCTACGTGGGATGATAGAGTTGAAAAATTCCGCATTCCAGCAATTAGATACCGATCGCTAGTAGAAGCACTACAAGCGGAAGATGTGAATTTTATCGATGAGGCCAAGCAATTTTATCCTGTAGATTTGGTTCCCACTCTGGAAATGGAACCCTATCCCCACCAGACTGAGGCGCTAGCGGCTTGGAAACTGGCGGGTAGGCAGGGAGTGGTTGTGCTTCCCACGGCGGCGGGAAAGACTTATTTAGCACAAATGGCGATGCAATCAACGCCGCGCACGACGCTGATTGTAGTGCCAACTCTAGATTTAATGCATCAGTGGTATGCACATTTGGTAGCAGCTTTCCCCGATGCTGAGGTGGGATTGCTGGGAGGTGGTTCGCGGGATAGAACAGCTATCTTAGTTGCAACTTATGATAGTGCAGCAATTCACGCCGAAACCTTGGGAAATCAATATGCGCTGATTGTTTTTGATGAATGTCATCATTTACCTACAGATTTTAATCGGGTTATCGCTGAATATGCGATCGCACCTTATCGTCTGGGACTCTCTGCTACACCGGAACGCACTGATGGTAAACACGCTGATTTAAATATTCTGATTGGTGAAGAAGTATATCGTAAACGCGCCGAAGATTTGGCAGGGAAGGCGTTAGCAGAACATGAAATTGTCCAAATTAAGGTAAAGTTATCGCAACTTGAGCGGGAAAGATACAATCAACTCATTCAAACCCGCAACGACTTTTTGAAGCAATCGAAGATTTCTTTGGGGAGTCTGCAAGGTTGGCAAATGTTTGTGCAAATGAGTGCTAGATCGCAATCTGGACGTAGGGCGATGTTAGCGCACCGGGAAGCGAAAGATATCGCTTTGGGTACTGATGGGAAGTTGCGAATTTTGATTAATTTATTGGCAGAACATTATCCAGCAAGAATTTTGATTTTTACTGCTGATAACGCAACGGTTTATCGCATTTCTCAAGAGTTGCTAATTCCTGCGATTACTCATCAAACTCCTGTGAAGGAACGGCATGAGATATTAACTAAGTTTCGAGAGGGAAAATATAATACTTTAGTTGCTTCTCATGTGTTGAATGAAGGCGTTGATGTGCCGGCGGCTTCTGTGGCGATTATTTTATCGGGGACGGGTTCGGCTAGGGAGTATACTCAGCGATTGGGAAGGATTTTACGGAAGGGGAATATTGAGAATAAGCAGGCGATTTTGTATGAGGTGGTGGCGGAGGATACGAGTGAGGAGGGGACTTCGGCTAGGCGGAGAGGGGAGAGGACAAGGGGACAAGGGGACAAGGAGACAAGGGGACAAGGGGAGAAGAAAGGGAATTTGCAGGTTGTGTATGGGAGTGGGAAGGAAAGGAGTTTGAAGGCTGCGGAACAGTTAGAAATTAATTATTCAACCGGAAGTTCAAAATCTAAAATTCAAGATTCAGATGTTACCGACAGACTTACTGATGCATCGCCAAAACGGGGAGGAGATCATCCCGAAGAGACTGAAGATTGATCAAAAAACTTCGGAGTTGGCGATTGAGTTAATTAATTATTTTCAATCAGCAGTGGGGAAGACTCAGGGTGTGCTTGAGCGACAACTGACTGATTTTGAAGGAGATTCTACAGATTATCGGGTGAAGCGAGGGTTAGCTTATATTCTCAAAAGCAGTTTTTGCACTTTTGAGGTGGTTAGTCCTTTGGAACCACAGATGTTAAGAGAACGGGTGTTTTCGTTGGCTGCAAAGTCTGTTTCTAGTCGAGAATCAACTCAAGTTACTCTGAGTAAAATTGCTGATGAGTTAACTCAAGAACTTGAGCGGGAAGTTCTACTAGAACAGGTTCGGAATGGACTATACGCTGATTTATCTGAAAATAAAATTTTGACAGTGTTTGATGCACCAACAGCGCCAGATTTATTAAATCGATATAACTTATCCCAGGTGCAGGGTGTTTTTTATAAGGCCAGTAAACTGGTGTTAAATGCTCATCGGAATGTTCCGGGTGAATATAAGCTGTTATTTCGCTATCTGAAGTTGTTTCAATTGATGGCTTATATTGAGGGCGATGCTGACCACGGGTTTACCATTACCATTGACGGGCCGACGAGTTTGTTTAATCCTAGTACACGATATGGGTTAGCGATCGCTAAACTTATTCCCGCTTTACTTCACGTTACTAAATGGAGTCTTTCTTCCATTCTCCAAACCCGCGATGCTTATACAAATAGTTGGAAAACTGGACGTTTCACCCTCAATTCTGAATGTGGTTTAGTATCCCACTATCCACCGGGGAAGCCTTACGATAGTATGCTAGAAGCATCTTTTGCTGATAAGTGGGATGCTTTGAAAAGCGGTTGGGCATTAGAGCGAGAAGTTGATTTAATACCGATTCCCGGTAGTGTGATGATTCCCGATTTTCGCTTGGTGCATTCTGATGGACGCACTTTCTTATTAGAAATTGTTGGTTATTGGCGGCCAGAATATTTACAAAAGAAATTTTCTCAGGTGCGGCGGGCTGGACGCGATGACTTAATTTTGGCAATTTCTGAACGGCTTAATTTAGAAAAGGCGGGAGTAAAATTAAATGATGTCCCCGCCAGAATTGTTTGGTTTAAAGATAAGTTATTGCCGAAAGCTGTCTTAGCTGTAATGGATTGATTATGGAGACTGGGTAATTGCTATTGGATATTTCATAATTGGAAAAGTCTTCCCTCATTCCCAGTCCCCAGTCCCCAGTCCCCAGTCCCCAGTCCCTACTTAGAACGACGCGATGCGGACGAACGAGCCCCAGGCTTCTCGCCGTTAGTCGCGGGTGGCGCTGCTTTACGTTTAGCCGATGTCCGTGGTAAAGGTTTAGGAGTCCGAGGCGATCGCTTTTCACCTCCAGATTTGGGTCTGTGTTGCCGTCCATTGGGGATTGGTTCGGCCGTTGTATCGGGGTTAGGGCCAAAGCCAGCCACTACTTCCCTTGGCAAACGCTGCTCAATCAGTTTTTCGATATCTGTCAATAGACTGTATTCATCGACGCATACCAGCGATACAGCTTCACCTGACGCACCAGCACGACCAGTTCGCCCAATGCGATGAACATAATCTTCCGGTACATTGGGTAGATCGAAGTTGACTACATGGGGTAGTTCACTGATGTCAAGACCTCTAGCTGCAATGTCTGTCGCCACTAATACCTGTAAGCTACCATTCTTGAATTTTGCCAGAGCATTGGTACGCACCGGTTGGCTCTTATTCCCGTGGATTGCCAATGCTTGAATGCGGTCTTCACCCAACTGCTTAACTAAACGGTCAGCGCCATACTTGGTACGAGTAAACACTAGCACTTGATACCAATTATCTCGCCGAATCAGGTGAGCAAGTAATTGACGTTTCTTGTCACGGTCTACTTGGTAAATTTTTTGGGCGATTGTCTCGGCGGTGACGTTGCGGCGTGCCACCTCAATCATCTTCGGGTTATTGAGCAACCCGGCGGCTAGTGCTTTAATTTTGTCCGAAAAAGTAGCGAAGAATAGCAAATTTTGTCGCTTTTTGGGCAAAAGTGCAAGGATGCGGCGGATATCATGGATAAAGCCCATGTCCAGCATCCGATCTGCTTCATCTAGAACTAAAACCTCAATATGTGACAGGTTTAGCGTGCCCTGCTGTACGTGATCCAGCAGTCGCCCTGGAGTAGCCACCAAAATATCCACTCGGTTCTTCAAACGCTGTTTTTGCAGATTAATACCGACTCCGCCAAACATCACCATCGAGTTTAGCTGCAAGTATTTGCCATACTCGCGCACGCTTTCTTCTACTTGGGCGGCGAGTTCACGAGTCGGGGTGAGAATCAGTGCCCGGATCGGGCGGTATCCATTAGATGTAACTTTGACGTTCTTTTCGGACGATAACCGATGTAGAAGTGGTAGGGTAAAACTAGCGGTTTTTCCAGTGCCAGTTTGTGCCCCAGCTAGTAAATCGCTACCCGATAAGACGGCAGGAATCGACTGTATCTGAATTGGCGTAGGTTCGGTGTACCCTCGCTCTGTAACCGCACGGATAATTTCATTGGACAAGCCGAGAGTAGAAAAATTCATAAAACTCCAAAAGTAACATCGGCCTGTCGCCAATGGCGGCGTCAGTCTTAGGCGGACGGATAAAAAAGTCTTGAAAGGCTGGATGGGCAGTAACGCAAAGACTGAAGAGCGAGTGCCACAGTCACACATTCTAACAGAATGTAGCCCATTGTGTGGTTAAAGTTGCTCTGATTCAGTGTTGTGTTAAATTAGCATTACTTGGGATATAAAGTATTGAACAATTAGGAGAAATTCGTTATCGCAATCCAAAAGCAACTGATTAATTCACAAATCAAGTCACCTCATGTCTTCTTGATTGACCATGAGAATAACAATCGTGGTCTAATCGACACCAATGAGGCGCTACAGTTAGCCGAGAGCCTAGAGCTTGACTTGGTTGTAGTCTCTCAAGGCAAAGAGGCCCCAATCGCCAAAATCCTGAATTATGGCAAGCTTCAGTATCAAAAGAAAAAACGTCAGAGCCAGAGTGCTAGACCTACGGTAAAAGAAGTTCGTTTCGGTTTAAACGTGGGTGTGGCTGATTACAATTTACGTATTGAAAAAGCAGTTGGGTGGTTGAGTAAAGGCGATTCGGTGAAGTTTGCCATTCGTTTACGAGGCCGAGAACATCAATATCGTGACCAAGCAGGAGAACTGCTAGACAGAATTGCAAAAGACCTCAGTCAAGTAGGTAAAATCCAGTCACTGGATAAACGCTCACTAATTGTTCAAGTCATTCCTGCCTAGTTAATCTTGCGATCGCTGGAGGATGTATTTGTGCCAGCTTTTAAAACTCCCACGGCCATGAAAACATTGCTATTGCTCGTTTTCAGATCAAGCCGTGGGATTTTAGCTCAAAGCTCAGAAACCAAAAAAGCCAGAGGATAGGCAACAGCACTCCATCAGCTAAGAATGGGACATAGCCAATCAATCGGCGCATTTAGTGATTAGGTGTGTCAACGCATCAATCAGGCGATCGCTTTCCATTGGTATAATGTCCCTCCCATGCATCACATCTTGAGTAATATGAAAATGCACCAATGCCCCTAAGAGAATTCTTGCTGTTGCCTCTGGGTCAGGTATTTTTAGCTCAGGAGCAGCCAAGTATTGAGTGAGAGTCTCCGTTACTGGCTTAATCATGGCATGAACACAAATTTGAGCTAACTCAGGAAAACGACCAGATTCTCCTATTAATACTCGCATAAAGGCACTATGCTCTTGGTCGCTATTCATCAGTTCTAATGCTTTGGTTCCTATACCACGCAGTACGGCTCTTGGTTCTCCCTCGATGGGTACTGTGCCAAAGATAGAGTTATTCTTTTTGCTTGCTAGTTGCTCTATCAGAACTTTAAAAAGTCCTTCTTTATCTTGAAAGTGGCTGTAGACTGTAGCTTTAGAAACACCAGCCGCTACTGCTACCCGATCCATACTTGTACCAGCATAGCCATTTTGGAGAAACTCCTGCATTGCCCCTTGCAGAATTTGCTCTACTTTATCAACCGAATTATCTCGATCAACTTCGTCAGTTTTTATGCGTACCATTTCTTAATTATCCTCTCTTATAAAGAATTTTAATGATTTAATCGGCATTTAATGCAGGAGACAGGAGTTATTTTTTTCTCCAAATCCCTCACTTTCCTTGATCCCCGTATTCTTGTTTTCATTTGGGTGGGGAAGGCAGGGAAAACTGTTTAATTGCCAAGTTGGACTTTTGACTATTGACTAAACTACTCCGTTTAGTTTAGCATTAATTGAACTGAACAGTTTAGTTCAATTAATGCTAATGGTAAAAGGTGAACAGTATGGTGCAGAACTGGAAACTAGAGGATTTAAAGTCTTCCCAAAATCTTTTGCGATCGCCTCTTACACTAGCAGTAATTACATCTTTGCTAATCGGTGGAGCTAGTGTTTATACGGTACTAAAGTTCCAGGCTACGGCTAATGAGAAGCCAGCCATGCCAGTAGCTGTTCAACCAGTGGTAAAAACAGTGACAGCATTGGGACGCTTAGAACCAAATGGAGAAGTAATGAAATTATCTGCAACTTCTTCGACTGAGGGAAGTCTGCTTCAGAAACTCTTAGTCAAAGAAGGCGATCGCGTCAATGCTGGACAGGTAATTGCAATTATGGATAGCCGCGATCGCTTGCAGGCAAGTTTAGTTGAGGCCCAAAAGCAAGTTCAAGTTGCCAAATCTAACCTCGACCAGGTAAAAGCGGGAGCAAAACAGGGAGAAATTGGAGCAAAGCAAGCTGCTGTCAGCCGTCTGCAAGTCGAACTAGAAGGAAACATAAAAACTCAGCAAGCCATAATCGATCGCCTAACAGCAGACTTGCAAGGACAACGAGAGAGTTTACAAGCAACGGTGGATCGCGTCGCCGCCGAAAAACGTAACGCTCAAGTAGATGTGCAACGCTACGAAGCTTTATACAAAGCAGGGGCAATTTCCAGTCAGCAAGCCGATCAAAAACGCTTGAGTGCAGAAACTTCTACTCAGCAGTTAATCGAAAATCAAGCCAACAAAACCAGAACTGTCGCAACTTTAGAACAGCAGATTAAAGAAGCCAAAGCTAACGGCAATCAAACCATCGCTAGCTTGCAACAGCAGATTAACGAAGCCAAAGCCACTCTTAACCAAACAGCTGAAGTCCGTCCGACAGACATTGCCAACGCTCAAGCAGAGGTAGACAGCGCTCAAGCGACTGTGGCAAAAATTAGAGCGCAATTGGATCAAGCTTATGTTCGCGCACCCGAAGCGGGACAAATTTTGAAGATTCATACACGAGCCGGAGAAACCGTTTCTAGTGACGGGATTGTAGAATTAGGTCGAACCGACCAGATGTATGCAGTTGCAGAAGTTTACCAAAGTGATATTAACAAAGTGCGATCGGGGCAACGGGTCAAGGTAATCAGCGATTCCATTCCCGAAGAATTACAGGGAACTGTTGATTGGACGGGGATGCAGGTACAGCGACAAAATCTGGTTAACAGCGATCCTTCTAGCAATATTGATGCCAGAGTAGTGGAAGTTCATGTGCAACTAGATCGAGCATCTAGCGCCAAAGCTGCCAAGTTTACCAATCTGCAAGTAAAAGCGGTGATAGAACTATGATTGGATTTATTCAACAACTGCGGCAGCGAACCCCTCTAGGATGGTTGCAATTGAGTCATGAAAAAAGCCGTTTGTTGGTAGCTTTGTCAGGCATTGCTTTCGCTGATATTTTGATGTTCATGCAGCTAGGGTTTCAGACTGCCTTGTTTGACAGTAATACTAAACTGCACAACAGTATACAGGCTGATATTTTTCTACTTAGCCCTCAAGCCCGTAACGTCTTAAATGCGTCCACCTTTACACGGCGGCGACTGTATCAAGCAATGGATATACAGGGGGTGAAGTCAGCAGAACCAATGTATGTCAACATTGTCGATTGGAAGAATCCGAAAACACGCCAAAAGACATCTGTCCTAGTTATTGGGATTAATCCTGAAAAACCAGCTTTTAACTTACCAGATGTGAACAGCCAGATAGATCGGGTGAAGCTACCAGATACCCTGCTGTTCGATCGCGCCTCAAGAGGAGATTATAAAGAAGCGATCGCTCAAGTTGAACAAGGTTTGTCTGTAACTACTGAAATTGACCGCCGCACGATTACCATTAGTGGCTTATTTTCAATCGGCGCATCCTTTGCGGCTGATGGGAACCTAATTACCAGCGACCAGAACTTCTTACGGCTATTTCCCAAGCGCGAAGCCAGCAGTGTCAGTGTAGGTTTGATTCAACTCGAACCAGGGTACGATCCAAAACAAATTAAAGCAGCTTTAGAATCTCATTTAGATAATGATATTAAAGTTTTGACCAAAGCTGAATTTATCGAATTTGAAACAGATTATTGGAAAAAAAATACAGCTATCGGGTTTATCTTTAACTTGGGTGTAGGAATGGGGTTTATGGTAGGCGTGATTATCGTCTATCAAGTTCTTTCTACAGATGTGAATTCCCATATCAAAGAGTACGCAACCTTCAAAGCAATGGGGTATAACAATCTCTATTTATTGGGTGTGGTGTTTGAAGAGGCGATAATTTTGGCAATCTTGGGCTTTATCCCAGGAATGATCGCACCTTTAGGACTTTACCGTCTAACTCGTAATGCCACTAATTTGCCACTTTACATGACCGTAGCACGAGCCACCACAGTGCTAATACTAACTATGATTATGTGTATTATTTCTGGTGCGATCGCCACTCGGAAATTACAATCCGCCGATCCCGCAGATATGTTTTAAATTTGTCATTTGTTACTCAAAAGGACTAATGACAATCATCACGAATAATCAAGCTATTTATGAGTAGTCAACCTGTAATCTCTGTTAAAAATCTCGATCATTACTTTGGTTCTGGTCAACTCCGTAAGCAAGTTCTATTTGATATCAACCTGGATATTAACGCCGGCGAAATTATTATTATGACTGGGCCTTCTGGTTCTGGTAAAACTACACTTCTCACCTTAGCCGGCGGCTTGCGTTCTGCCCAATCTGGCAGTTTGCAGATATTGGGACAAGAACTTTGTGGCGCTAGTACAGCACAACTTACCCAGGTGCGACGCAATAACGGTTACATTTTTCAAGCGCACAACTTGCACGGTAGCCTGACAGTACTTCAGAACGTCAGAATGGGCTTGGAAGTGCATAATAATATTTCACCAGCAGAGATGAAAACCCGTTCAGCCCAAATGTTAGAAGAGGTAGGATTAGGGCATCGGCTGAATTATTATCCTGATGATTTATCTGGGGGACAAAAACAAAGAGTTGCGATCGCTCGTGCGTTGGTAGGTCGGCCTAAAATAGTCTTAGCAGATGAACCCACCGCCGCCCTTGACAGTAAATCGGGACGAGATGTGGTTAACCTCATGCAAAAATTAGCTAAAGAACAGGACTGTACTATTCTCTTAGTTACTCATGACAACCGCATTCTAGATATTGCCGATCGCATTGTCTATATGGAAGATGGCAAATTAGTAAATGACGGTGCTGTTATTGTAAATTCAAGGGTTTAAATCCCCGATTCCAACTGTCTTTAATTTTGAAGTAATGAGTAATAAGTAATAAGTAATAAGTAATGGGTATTACTCATTACTCATTACTCATTACTCATTTATTTAATGCATCCAGTTAGTTAGGCTGGTTGTTTTTTATTAAACTGATTCTATTCCTGAGAGGATCGCAACATTACTCTTGATGTAACCCATTGCCAAAGGAGATTGACCATTTAACAACAACAGAATCTGATTAAATATTTGTGGAAGAGTTGCGCCATATAAATGCCAAAGCTTTTTCCAAAGTTGAGTTAATATGCGATCGCCTGCAATATCGTCAGTACCCGGTCGTAGCAACCAATGGGTTCGCAATATCTGAAAATGACGAATATCATTACTCTGCATAACTTTATAAATTTCTTGAGCAGCATATTCCACCAATTCATCTGTCACCACTTTCATTACTAGGGGTTGCAATGTAAATGAGGGTTCATAATCGCTGACCCATTTTTCTAAAAGCGATCGCCTTTCTAAGGTTACAATGCCCTCTAAAACCATCCCTGGGTCAACGGATATCAGCAAATGGGTTTGCAATCGAGAGAATGAGACAGGCTCTTGCCAAATAGCCAGCCAGTAGAGAATGTCTTGCTCTAAGCCGGAAAGTTGCTCAAATTGCTGCTTGAGAATTACACGCAAGCGATCGCCCACAATTAAAGTATTCTGACTCAAAAAAGCAGCAACATTTCCCCCAAATACAGACTGAATCAAGGGTGTTACCAGTTTCAGCGCCAAGGGATTACCGCGATAAAGTTGAATTAATGCTGATAACCCTAGTTCTTTGCCTGTAAATCCCCTTGATTGTAATAATTCTCTAGCCTCTGCTTTTGGCAACCCTTTGAGATTTAAACAGCGAGATGTTTTTGTATTAATTTCGATATTCTTTGGCTGTTCGCGGCTGCTAATCAGAATACAGCTTTGATGCCGTTCTCGACTTAGTTGTTGGATAAATTGACCATAGCTGAGGTTTTCTGATTGTGAGAAAATAGCCTCTAATCCATCTAATACCAACAGACAGCGACGTTTTTGTAACTGCTGTATAAGCTGTGCCGTACCTTGTTGAATATTCTGCACAACGCCTTGCTCAAAAGAATTTAGCAGGCTATTCAGCAGGGAAATCATAGATGGGGAAGTTTGCAGAGACTTCCAAATTAAACAATCAAATTTTGACTGAATGTGGTCTACTAAAGCCAGTGCTAGGGAGGTTTTGCCAATACCAGCGATACCGTTAATAGTGACTAATTTACAGTTTTGGCTAGTTATCCATTCTTCTAATTGTGCCAATTCCTGATTTCGTCCATAGAAGCTTTCGATATCAGGCGCTTCATTCCAATCTCGATAAGGCGTGCTGATGTCTGCAATAGTTTCTAAATCTGCGTGCGATAATTCTGCGATCGCTTCCCAGTTTCCAATACCAACAGCTTGACAGATAGCGATGAAGATTTCTCGCTGAATGCGATCGCCTTGCCAAAATCGGCGTAAAGTAGCTCTAGAGGTATGGGCATCTTGCCACCAGCGTGCGGTGCTAGTTTTTGTCCAACCTAGACGTTGACGGGATTTGTCTACAATTGCTAGTCCTGCTGTTGATGCTTTCAGCGAGTTTGACATACATCAACTTTATAATTCACTATTTGAGCGTTTGCACATCAGGATAATTAAGAATTTTAGCATCAGCAGTTAATAAAAGACAATTATAAAATCTTGCTGTAGCCACAATCATTTGATTGAATGGGTCGCTATGGAATCCATTTAATTGAGTTGAATCAACTATTATTGGCAAAGAAAAATTTAATAGTTGTACTCCTGGATAAGCTAAAGCAGCTTCTAGCCATTTCTCAATATCTACAGGCAAAATTAGTCGCTTTTTCTCTACTAATTTCGCTACTTCCCAGCAAGAAAGAATGCTGATTCCTAAACCGTCAGATTCGTAATCTTGTAACCATTGTTGCTGTTTTTGAGTCAGTCGTGAATCGTTCTGTACCCACCAAACCCAGATATGAGTATCAAGTACAATCATTGTAAAACTTCCCAATCTTCCACAGCTACAGGTTCAGTTGGATCTTCATAACGGTAAGGCTGTGTATTGTGCAAAGGATAAAGATTTGTATCTGATTGAGCTTTTAGTGCTATTTGCTTATCTGGAGTTTTCGCTTCCAGAATAATCACTTCCACAGCGTCGCCTGCATGAAAAGGTAAACCCTGTAGCGTCAGAGTTCCATCTTCAGTTAACACGATTTTTATCTTGTGAGCATTCATATTTTAACTCCTAAATTATTATCAAACAATTCTAATAACCCAATTGTAGCTACAAAAAAACTATAAATTCGATATTGGATTGGTTAATAATTTTTCGTAGGTACATAAAAAGCGGCAATTATTCCTTCAACGAAATGAGCCGAGATTTTTTATTCTTTGAGCGACTGAAGCAACTGACTAGGACGTGCAACTTTTACACCAAGATAAAAATCAGGATAGCGAACAAATATATAATGCTCATACTCATACCAGTGCATCTCACCCTTTTCTTGGTTACACGTCTGACAAATGACCCAGAAATTATTGAATTCCATTGATAACCAAGGATACTGGGATCTAGGAAGCTTATGATCTATTGTTTTACCACCCTTTTCAGAATACTTGTCCCCACAAATTGGACAGTACCAGCCTGAATGATCTCTCACCCAACTTTTACTTTCTTGTGTTGTACCACACTCATAATCACCATTAACATATCGCCAGTAATCGAATTTTCTATAATTTTCAAAATCTTGATGAGTTAGTTTATGATAGCGCTTGCTACCAATTTCATCTGCAATATTAAATAATTCATTCAGTTCTTTTCCTTCAATGTTCACACAATCTTCCTCTAATATTGGATAGTTCTATATGACTTTTGATTAGCTTGTCTTCTATATGTCTTTTTTGTTTTATTACTAAAATCAATAATTTCTATTTCTGTATCAGGATACTGCTTATCTATCTCTTCTGCAATCTCATTTACTTCTTTAGCTAAGTTATAATTAGTCTCCTGTATTTCTTGAGAAGTGAGATATTTATTTCCAATTCGGTCTGCTTCTAAAAATAATTCTTCAAGTGTCAAATCATCGAATTGATATTTATCTAAAAATTCTTTTATTTTATGATATAGTCTTATGAGGTTATTCCATCCAACATTCTTGTAACCTTCTGTTTTTAGCCAGTGTATATCTTCTTGCTTCAGCTTGTTTCTATTCTTTGAGTTAACACGTTGCGTATCGCGGTAACTCATCCCATTGAAAATTGTTTTTTTAGTTTTAAGCTCAGTCATAGAGTTACTTTTTATCCCAGGGTAGATTTGAATAAATGAATTACCGCTCTCCGAATTTCGCTGTCTTCATACTGAAGAATTTTCTTGGTATTTATAGCTAGTTTTAGTCTGATTTCATCAACTAAATTTTTTAAGTCTTTATTGTCTTTCATGAGTCGCTCATTTACAACAATCAAATCCTTATTTTGAGAAGTTATAGCTTTGAGCCTATCTTCTACAAGATTATTTTTGTCGTATGAGCTTTGAATTTCGTTTTTGCGTTTATCCCTTTCCTGTCTTTGATAATTTATAAGCTGATCAATTTTTGCAGCATATTCTTTTTCTTTCCGCTCAAGCTCATTTGTTTTCTTCGTTACCAAACCTTTCTGAGCAGCCTGAAGACGCTGACGATTGATTAATTCAGAACCAGCAAAATGTGAAATAGCTCTACGAATAGTAATTTCATCAGGATTAGTCTTAAAGTCAATTTTCTCTAATGCACGTTTAGCATCTGCTGTTGTCCATCCTTCATTTTCAAGTAGCTTAATAGCCTGTGACTTATTCACTGTTCTAAGTTTATAGGGTAGGGTTAATGTGATTTAGATTACGTTCTTTTAGTATAAAACACGTATGCAGTAACTAGACTGGCAATTTTACCGAAAATCATTATTTACTAGTGAACCTACTACTGAGCATCAAGTGAGCATAAAACTGAGCATATCTCCCTGAAAAACACACCTACGCTAGAGACAGCAAACAAAAGCGTCAGGTAAATATTATGACTCAAACCCTAGAACAACAAACCAGTGGCTTATATCTGCAAAACTCTAGCCAACAGATTGCTTTTCCCCTCAAACACACCGAAGTAAAAGCCAAAATCGCTGGTAACATCTCACGGGTGGAAGTTACCCAAAGCTTTGAAAATCCCTTTAGCACAACCCTAGAAGCCGTTTATATTTTCCCCTTACCCGATGAAGCCGCCGTTGATGATATGCTGATTCGCATAGGCGATCGCACAATTCAAGGCAGCATCAAAAAACGCCAAGAAGCTGTAGCTATCTATGAACAAGCCAGAAAACAAGGACAGACAGCCGGACTCCTCGAACAAGAACGAGACAATATCTTCACCCAATCCCTGGCAAACATCAAACCAGGTGAACAAATCGATGTGATTATTCGCTACAGCGACAGCCTAAAATTTGAGGGTGGAAATTACGAATTTGTCTTCCCAATGGTTGTTGGCCCCCGTTACATTCCCGGAATCACCATCGAAGAAGATGCAGTCGGGGGTGGTTCAGCTATTGCACCCATGACTTTAAATCAAGATACCGATTTAGTTCCAGATGCTTCCCGCTTAAACGCTCCCATTTTGCCAGCAGGAATGCGATCGCGTCATGATATTAATGTCACCATAGAAATTAATGCTGGCGTTGAGATTCAAGATATTAACTCACCCTCTCACCAAATCCAAATCATCCGTGAAGGACAGTTGGTAAATGTCAAACTAGTTGGTGGAGACACAATACCCAATAAAGACCTAATTTTACGCTACCAAGTTAGTAGTAATAACACTCAAACAACTACGCTTACCCAAGCTGATGAACGGGGTGGACACTTCGCACTCTACCTGATTCCCGCCTTTGAGTATCGTCCTGATGAGATTGTCGCCAAAGATATGGTGTTTCTCATCGACTCCTCTGGTTCTCAAAGTGGCGAACCACTGATGCAATGTCAAGAATTGATGCGTCGTTTTATCAATGGACTAAACCCTGACGACACCTTTAACATTATTGATTTTTCCGATACCACACAGCAACTCTCACCCGTTCCTCTTCCTAATACTTCTGCAAATCGTTTATTAGCAATCAACTATATTAATCGCTTAAACGCTGGCGGTGGAACGGAGATGTTAGGCGGTATTCGCACCGTCTTAAACTTAAAAGCCACAAATCCGGGACGCTTGCGAAATATTGTTTTACTAACTGATGGTTATATCGGCAACGAAAACCAAATTTTAGCAGAAGTTAAACAGCGTCTCCAGCCAGGAACCCGCCTTCATAGCTTTGGTGCAGGTAGTTCGGTAAATCGTTTCTTACTCAATCGGATTGCAGAATTAGGACAGGGTATTGCTCGGATTATTCGCCACGATGAACCTGTAGATGAGGTGGTAGAAAAATTCTTCCGCCAAATAAATAATCCAGTCCTCGCCAATATTCAATTGCAATGGGAGGGTGATGGGGAATCCCCAATTATGTATCCTTCTACACCACCAGATTTATTTGCAGAGCAACCGTTAGTGCTATTTGGACGCAAACCAGACGCGCATTCGGGAAAGTTGCACATCACTGGCATTGCTGCGGGTGGTAGGCTTTATCAGCACACCTTTCAACTAAATTTTCCCCAAACAGGTAATCCCGCGATTGCTCAACTTTGGGGACGTTCCCGCATCAAGGATTTAATGAATCAAATGGTTAGTGGAGACACAAAGGGAGGTGTGGAAGCAGTCACAGATACAGCTCTGACTTATCAAGTGTTATCGCAATATACCGCTTTTGTTGCCGTCAGTGATGATATTAGAGTCAATCCCAATCAGGATTTCATCTCTGTGCAAGTACCTGTAGAAATACCTGAAGCAATCAGTCATGAAGGTATTTTTAGTAACGTGACTTTTGGTGCTGCTCCTGGCGCTGGAATGGCAAGAAGTCGCAGGGAAGCAAAGAAACAATCTGCACCACCCGTATCATCCCCAATGTCTGTATTACCACCACCATCCCCAATGCCTGCACCAGCAAAACCGATACAACGGTTTGAAGAAATGGAGTCATTAGCGATGGAATTCGATATTCCAGCATCAGAGCCAGAAATCGGATTTGCAGATGATGATGGTTTTAGTAATCTTGATAGCCTGTTATCAGTTCCCGAAAAATCGATGCCACAATTGGAAGATTTAAAAGTTTTACACAAAGAAGAATCTTCTGTCCCTCATTTACAGGTTGTGAGCGTGACGGGATTGAATCAGCAGATGATTTCTCTGCTGACTCAATACTTGCAAGCAATTCAACTCCCTAGAGGTTTCGGTGGTGATTTGGTGTTTGAATTCCAGGTTAGCCGGGGACGGGTGAGACAATTACTGCTGGATGAACAGGCTTCATCTCTGAAGGAACAGACGGTGATTGAATTAATTAAGCGATCGCTTTTGGCTTGGCTACCCTCCCAGACTCTCACCAGTACTGTGGTGTTAACACTTCGGATTCAACCCTAATCGCTCCTTTATTAATATAGTGGAGAGCGATCGCTAAAAGGGTTGGCGTAGGCATAACTCGACTTTATCCAAAATTAAGAACTTGGTTCTCTTTATAGAGCAAAAGCCTTAGCTTTTTGGCAAAAACTTTTTCCATATCACTGATTCACGCTAAAATCGAAAAAGTAAAACTACTGTCCTACAAAGGTTTCAGCGCCAGATGGAGTGTTGCCAAAAAATGGATAAAGTCGAGCTAAGTGGTAATGCAAGATAAGTGACTTATGCTACCGCTCGGTTGATGGCATACTTTAGATTCAAAGAAGTAAGAAGAGTGAAAAATATTCATCAACAAAATTGGCTCAGATTTGTGAACCAGTTTTTTTTAGCAGAAGTACTTGATATAAGTACTTTTGTCTAGATTAGTTACTACCACAAAAAAAACTGTCATAATTACAATCAGGTAAACACTCACTTCAGAAATATATTAAGAATAGAGGTTCAATAATTTCTCTATACTGAAGTCTTAAATGCTATTAAAAATTGAAATATTTTTTCTGAAAGCAACAATTTCAAAAAACGTAATACATACTTCTGATGTATTTTCTTCGTAGTTATGTTTGAAATTGTTAAGTTTTATGTTGAAAATTACGGTACTTGTTTTTGTAGTGTTGTCTCTGTTTTATATTTTACTTTTAAAAGATGCTGACACGTCTATGGTTTATATGCTTGGTGCAATAGTTTGTACACTTTTATTAATAAATAATAAACTCTAATCTAGAAATTAATGGTTCTTCAGTACAGCTTTGAGAGCTTGACATTGTTCATTAGACAGATCCGGAAATTTGCAAAGTTGGTCTACGTCTGGGTTTTCTTCATAGTGTTAACACCGAACTAGGGGAAAAAATTAAAAAAGCCAGGGAGGGAGATAAACGCTCTCTATACCCGATTTGTGATGTCTTTTTCGATGTCTACAAACCTTACAGCAGTTTTCATGTATTTGAACCACATCCGTCGTAGGGCGCAAGACCTTGCGCCCCTACCCTATGGGTCTATTTACCTGAAAATCGCTGTAATTAGCCTTTGGTGTTTCCGAAGCATTCTGTTACGCAGATAAAGCGCTAATGTTATAGTAGTATAGGAAATGAGCTAACATTTCCCTCAATTCACGGCATTTGCATATTAAGATAGATACTCTAATGCGTGAATAAATATCTGGAGAGGTGTCCGAGCGGTTCATGGTGACGCACTCGAAATGCGTTTTGGGGAAACCCAACGGGGGTTCGAATCCCCCCCTCTCCGTTTAAAAATATTTCTGAAGAACTGGACAAACAAATTGTGTTTGGCTTGAAAACTGGCACGTATAATTAGTTGCAAGTGAAACGTTCTCATATTTACGTGTCTACTGAGTCAAATATTACCCAAAAACACTAAAATATACAGCGCCAACACAAATTTTTGGGATAAACTAATGCCATTGTGTGAGGAGTGAACGATGGCAAATCTCAGCCTGGAGAAAGGGTTTTCATTTAGTTTTATCAGTATCTGTTTATATCTGGGTATTAGTGTAGGAGTCGTTATTCGGCTTGGGCAATCACAGCAATTAAACGCTGCGACTACACCCACTGAACCTGTATCATTACCCTTTGCTATTCCTGAACCTAGGTTATTAACACCAAAACAGCAAATTTCTTCAGGTATTATTACTATCAAAGCTGTTGGAGATATTATTCCCGGCACTAATTTTCCTAACTATAGATTACCCCGGTTCCGAGATCAACTATTACCAAAGTCAGTCAGATCCCACTTGCAAGGATCAGACATTTTATTTGGTAACTTTGAAAGTAGCTTAACTAATTATCCTTACACTACTAAAGATACTAGTAGAGGACAAGTCTTTGCTTTCCGCTCTCCACCTGGATATGCTCGGCTATTTGCTGAGGCTGGTTTTAATGTGTTTAATATGGCAAATAACCATGCAATGGATTTCGGCCCGGTAGGGTTCAAAGATACAAAGAAAAATCTTGAGGCTGTGGGCATTGCAACATTAGGTCATAAAAATCAAATTCTCTATTTGAAAGCTAACAATATCCCTGTGGCAATGGTAGGTTTTTCTCCTTATGAAATGTATAATTCCATCCATAATTTAGGAGCAGCCCAAGCACTTGTAGCAGAAGCAAAAAAGAAAGCAAAGATTGTAGTAGTATCGATGCACGCTGGAGCCGAAGGGACTGGGGCACTACATGTTAAGAATCAGACAGAGTTTTTTTATGGAGAAAACCGAGGTAATTCAATCCAGTTTGCTCGAAATATGATTGATGCGGGAGCAGATTTAGTACTAGGACATGGACCTCATGTTCCGAGAGCGATGGAAATTTATAAGGGAAAAATAATTGCCTATTCTTTAGGAAACTTTCTAGGATATCGGACTTTATCTACAAATGCCCAGACGGGTGACTCGATGATTTTAGAAGTCAAACTCAACTCTGTGGGAAATCTGATATCAAGTAAAATTATCCCTGTGCGGATGAATCAGCAAGGAATCCCTCAAATCGATCAACATTTTCGGACTGTGAAACTTATACGTTCTTTGAATAATCAAGCTTTTCCAAAAAATCCTGTAAAAATTAATAAAAAAGGGGAAGTTGTTGTACAGAAAAGGAAATTAGGAATTTAGCTAACAATAAAACAAAATTTACTCGTGATTTTTATAATAAAAATTACATAATGAAATATTGATTTGATCAGTCTTTATAAGGTTAATTTGGAATCACGAAAAGCTCCATCAGGAAAATCCTTAAACGTTCCAGGATTTTCCTGATTAGCTGATATAATTACGGAGGAAAAACTGATAAATATCAGCAGCAATAATTTTTCAGGCTATAAAAAGCTAGCTCGCAGCAAGAAAAATTGTTAAGCAATGGCTCTTTTATAAAGGCTAGCAATAACTGGTTTATGTTCATATACAACAGAATAAGTCCAGTTTGAATTCACGTATAAATACGGCGTTTATTTTGGAAAATATGGCAAATAATATAAGTACTAATTTTCGGAAGATTACAAAACTTAATTTGTAAAATCGTATGTGATAGTAGTTTTATTTAATTTAGATTATCTTAGATTTTGTAATTACAAGTATAGACGTATCGAGGGAGATATCTACTTAGTAAAAGTGAATATTACAGTCAAAAATAAAATCAGAAACTCTCCTAATTGAGTAGCGCATTATGGTGGAGAATAATTTGCTGGAGTTATTCGCAATACTGATGAATATAGCTGAGAAATATAGATTTATTAAGTAAAAATTATTGTTCATCGGCTAACCGGAGTATTTAAAAGTCTTGAAACCAAGTTTTGTAATTTATTGGGTACTGATAAGGGCGATAGCACACTTCAGCATTGCCAGTTTATAGGAGTCAGCAGTTATGTCTTCCTTTTCAAAAAAAATCATAGCTCGTAGCTTGATTCACCGTTTGCCATTGCGCTCGCTCTTGATTGTTCCATTTGTCCTGCAAATCTTTGCAGCCGTTGGGCTAACGGGGTATATTTCCTTGCGTAATGGGCAGAAGGCAGTCAATGATGTTTCTGGTCAGTTACGTCAAGAGATGAGCGATCGCCTCAACCTGCAAGTTCTGGACTATTTGGAAAGACCTTATGTGACTGGACAAGTGATCGTCGCAACTGCTCAAGAGGGACAGCTTGATTTAACCGATGTCACCAAACTAGAACGGCCTTTTTGGCGGTTAGTCAGCCAAGATATAGTTGAATTTATGCAAATTGCGATGGCTGACGGCACGAGTATACAAGTAGAGGATTTACCGAATAAAGGCATCGTGGCTTTGATTGGGAACAAAAAGGATCTACCTCAGCGCCAAATCTACCAACTTGATGATAAAGGTCAACGGACTGCATTGATAGAAACTATAGCTAATTTTGACCCTCGCTCTCGACCCTGGTATAAAACTGCACAGGCAGCCGGAAAACCAACCTGGACAAAGCCTTTTTTAGGCAACTCGATTAAAATCCCTTCAATTTCTCTAACCCAACCCATATACAACAGCAATGGCGTGTTCTTAGGAGTTCAAAATAATCTTTTTCGGATTAACAAAATTCATAATTTTCTCAAGAAGCTAAAGGTGGGTCAAACGGGACAAACTTTTATCATTGATCGCTCAGGCGACCTGATCGCAAGTTCAAGGCTTCCAGACCCCTATATCATCAATCTCAAAGAGAAGACTTTGCAACAAATTCCTGCCGTCAAATCTGAAAGCCCTGTAATTAGCGCCACGGCACAAGCTATTCTTGATCGATTTGGTAGTTTCAATGCCATTCAAGAGAGTCAACAGATTGATTTCAAGCTGCCAACTGGAAGACAGTTTGTGCAAGTTTCAGCGATTCGAGACGGACGAGGCATTGACTGGTTGAGCGTAGTTGTCGTGCCGGAATCGGACTTTATGGCACAAATTGATGCCAATACGCGCAACACGATTTTGCTCTGCTTGGGTGCGTTGGGTTTGGCAACCATGTTGGGTATCTATACCTCGCGCTGGATTACCGATCCCATCCTACAATTGCAACAAGCGAGTGAAGCGATCGCCACTGGAGACCTTGATCGCACTGTAGAAGTGAAAGGTATCAATGAACTAGAAGCATTGGCGCGCTCGTTTAATCAAATGGCGGCCCAGCTCAAAACCTCCTTCACCGAACTCGAAGATCGCGTTGCCGAACGCACGGTTGAACTTCAGCAGGCGAAAGAAGTAGCCGACAGTGCAAACCATGCCAAAAGTGAATTTCTGGCCAACATGAGCCATGAACTACGTACACCGCTCAACGGAATTCTCGGCTTTGCCCAAATTCTAAATCGCTCCAAATCTCTACCCGATAAAGAACGTCATGGGGTGAATATTATTCATCAGTGCGGCTCTCATCTTCTCACACTGATCAACGACATCTTAGACCTATCCAAAATTGAAGCTCGCAAACTAGAACTCATCCCCAAAGCCATCCACTTCCCCGCCTTTTTGCAAGGAATTGTGGAAATTTGCCGCGTCCGGGCTGACCAAAAAGGCATCGACTTTGTTTATCAGCCCGATGATAACTTTCCTATAGGCATTGAGGCTGACGAAAAACGTCTGCGCCAAGTTCTGCTCAACCTTCTAGGCAACGCAATTAAATTCACTGACCAGGGCTGTGTTACTCTCAAAGTCGAGGTGCTGAAGACCAATGTAGATGTTTCCATACCCCGAATCAAATTTCAAATTCTAGATACTGGAGTAGGTATCGCCGCCGATCAGGTACACCAACTCTTCCAACCCTTTGAACAAGTTGGGGATCAGAAACGCCAGTCAGAAGGCACTGGCTTAGGGCTAGCAATCAGCCAAAGCATCATCCAACTTATGGGTGGGAAAATTCAGTTGAAGAGTGAACTTGGTGCGGGGAGTGAGTTCTTTTTTGAAGTGGAATTACCGATCGCCACCGATTGGGTGCAACAAAGCGCTCATAGCTCTGGCAAGCAAATCATTGGCTACGAAGGGTCAAAACGCAGCATTTTAGTCATTGACGATCACTGGGAAAATCGGTCGGTGATTGTGAACCTACTAGAGCCTCTGGGTTTCAATTTGCTAGAAGCGGAAAATGGTAAAGAAGGGTTAGCTCAAGCTCAACAGCACCACCCCGATTTAATCATCACCGATCTTGCTATGCCAGTGATGAATGGCTTCGAGATGCTGAAACATCTCCGCAAAT
Source organism: Nostoc sp. ATCC 53789 (assembly GCF_009873495.1). Classification (GTDB taxonomy): domain Bacteria; phylum Cyanobacteriota; class Cyanobacteriia; order Cyanobacteriales; family Nostocaceae; genus Nostoc; species Nostoc muscorum_A. The sequence continues at coordinate 4,072,978 of NZ_CP046703.1, forward strand.
CAGCCGATTTACAACATCACAAAGTGATCGTCTCTTCAGCATCCGTGGCAGAAATTGATCAGCAAATGAGCATCAATGCAGGCGGGAATGACTTCTTACCGAAACCCGTCCATGCTGATGAGTTGTTTGCAACATTGGAAAAGTTTTTAAATCTAGTTTGGCAGTATGAAACCCCAAGCAATGGAGAAACTGCAAATATCGAGGCTAGTTGGCTAAAGGCTGACTCTACAAACTTTGCACCCGATCAAGTGCCGCCGCTAGAAGACTTGCAAAAACTCCTCAAACTGGTGCAACAAGGGCGGTTAAAAAAAGTCATTGAGATGGCAGAACAGCTAGAGCAACGCGATCGCATCTACCAACCCTTTTCCCAACAGATCGTCAAACTGGCTCAACAATTTCAGCCAAAGCAGATTCACCAGCTGATCCAAGCCTATTTAGGGGCAGGAGCAAGTTAATGAGCAATGGCTTGATCTTGATTGTGGATGATATGCCCACCAATTTGGAAGTCATTTCCAGCACCCTAGAAGATGCTGGCTTTGAAGTAGCGATCGCTCTGGATGGACTTAGCGCGATCGAACAAGCACAGCTTAATGAGGAACTCGATCTGATCTTATTGGATGTGATGATGCCGGGAATTGACGGCTTTGAAACCTGTCAACGCCTCAAAAGCAACCCAACCACCAGCCATATCCCGATTATTTTTATGACTGCACTCTCGGATACCACGAACAAAGTCCGCGCTCTAGAATTGGGAGCCGTAGACTACATCACCAAACCTTTTTCTGAGCAAGAAGTCCTTGCACGAGTCAAAACTCAAACCAAGCTATATCGACTCAGCCGTAGCTTAGAACAGCAAGTGGTCGAGCGCACAACCCAACTATCTGAGGCATTGGCAGAACTCAAGACCTCACAAATCCAACTCGTGCAACGCGAAAAACTATCTGCTTTGGGCAACTTAGTCGCAGGAGTCGCCCATGAAATTAATAATCCCATTGGGTTCTTGAGCGGCAACATCGAGCCGGCTCTAGAGTATATCAACGATATTTTTGGATTAGTTGACCTTTATCAACAGGAATATCCACAGCCCAGTACTACAATTCAAAACGAGATTAAAACCATTGACCTCGATTATATCCGTGAGGATCTTCCTAAACTAGTCGGCTCGATGCGTGAAGGAGTGAGGCGAATTACAGATATTAGCACTAGTCTCAGAACCTTTTCTCGTGCTGACACCGAGCGCCCCGTTCTTTGCAACCTTCATGATGGTATTGACAGCACAATTTTAATTTTAAAACATCGTCTGAAAGCAAATGAAGAACGCCCCGCTATTGATGTGATCACTGATTATGGTGATTTGCCCCAAATTGAATGTTTTCCGGGTCAGTTAAATCAGGTATTTATGAATATTTTGGCAAATGCCATTGATGCATTAGAAGACTCGAATAATGGACGCACTTTTAAGGAAATTCAAGCCAATCCTAACCGCATTATCATAAAAACTAGAGTCAAAGATAACCAAATTCAAGTTGCAATTGCGGATAATGGTATCGGGATGAGTGAACAAGTCAAAGAAAAAATATTTGACCATTTATTTACTACTAAAGCTGTTGGTCAAGGAACCGGTTTAGGGTTAGCGATCGCTCATCAAATTATCACAGAAAAACATAACGGGTTGCTTTTTGTGAATTCTACACCCGGTAAGGGAACTGAATTTTTGATTACCATACCGATTCTGGCTGAGATTCGGAGTTAAAGGAGAGCAAAGGTATATTTATTCTCTGTCACAGAAGGGTAACTCCCAAGTATTTCTTGAGACAGTAAATCTCCTTGTTAGACTTACACTGATTGCAGGACTCCAAATCAGAGATTTTGAAGTGAGGCTTCAACCCTTACTCACTTCTCTGCGAGACGCTGCGCGAACAGTCGTTGCAGAGGACAGGAATCAGAATTCCCTCCTGCCCTCTTCCTGCCTTCTAAAATTGATTAGTTATTGTCATCTTGTAGCTTTTCGGGCAATTTGCGATCGCTCTGGGGTTGATTATCAGTTGGTGAATTTTGCTTTTCCAATGTTGGTACTACTACAGCAGAAGGATCTGACTGTTTGGATTGTGTCGATGGTGCTGCTGGTATAACCACAGAATTTGGTGGAATTATCGGTTGAGGGGAAGCAGAATTCTGATTAGAGGCGGGTGAGTTATTTTGTGGCAATGGTGCGGGAGAAGCACTACGAGATGACCGGATCGCGCGTAGTTTTTCCACAAGCGAGGGTGTGGGGGAAACGCTAGGTGAAGCTCCAGATTGCTGCAAATCGCCCCGTTGTGACTCTCCTGTAGGTCTGCTAGGAGTTTCTTCGGGGGAAGAACGGCGATTACGTCGGCGCTGTTTGGAATTAGAAAGAGGTGCTGATTCTGTTCTTGAGGTGGTGTTAGTCTCTGCACCATTTTCTAAGCTAGGTGCTTTCGCGGCTGGCTGTTGAGTAGGCTGTTCAAAAAGCGGCTTTGTGGTTGGCTGCGGCTGAGATTTGGGTAAAATGCTAGTGATGCCAAAACCTGCTGTAGCAGCAACCAAGGCTACACCCACACCCATTAGTATTTGAGATGATCCCGGTTTTTTTGCCAGTGGATTTTCTTTAGCGATGCCTTGGTTGGGTTGTGCCAGCACAGATGGCTTATGAAGGCGATTTTGGCCAGTTTTTCCAAGTAAAGTTGCAGCTTGTTGGGCAGATAAATTGACAGTTGGGACTGCATAAGTTGCTAAGGCTTCCGATGTCATCAGCCCCTCATTTCCAGGTAGGAGTTGTAACCACTCAGCAACTGTCGCTGGTCGAAAACGAGACTCCACCGCCATACCACGCATTATTGCCTGATTGACAGCAGCACTCAAGTGTGGTTGCAATTCGCGGGGAGAAGGCATTTGTTCGCGATCGCGCAATAATGCTGGCATAGGAACTTGTGCTGTCAACAGTGAATACAAAGTTGCGGCTAAACCATAAACATCTGTGGCGGGTGTGCGCGGCGCTTGCGTCAAATACTGCTCAATTGGAGAATAACCTTCAGAAACCAGACCAGTGTGAGTCTGTCTGACATTGCCATTAAATTCCCTGGCAATGCCAAAATCAATTAGTACTACTTCTTGTGTTCCTTGACGAAGAATAATATTATCTGGTTTGACATCTCGGTGCAGCAAACCATTGTTATGTACTACCTGTAAAGCTGCTCCAATTTGCCGAATGTAATGAATTGCTGTGGCTTCAGGCAAAGTTATTCCTGGTAATACAAATGCGTCTCCCAAGGTTTCGCCACGAATGTATTCCATTACCATGTAAGGCAATCCAGCTTCCACAAAAAAGTCACTGACTCGGACTATATTTGGATGAATACACGTAGCTAATCGTCTGGCTTCATCTTGGAATTGGCGCTCAAATTTCGCAAAATCAGGATGTTGTCGCAGCCGTTCATTGATGGTTTTCATCACCACCTCCTGGCCCAAGTAGTGATGGGTAGCTTTAAATGTAATACCAAAGCCACCCCGCCCTATTTCTTGAATTAGGGTATATTTTCCATCTTGCAAAATTGTGCCTGCTAACATAAAGAGTCCTGAATCCTGAGTGAGCAGATAAATAGCGAGTCCTGAGTCTTGAGGAATTTCTATTTCTAAAATTTTTCCGTATTTTATATGAGGCAGGGTTTATTACCTGTCTATTCTACGGGATGATTTAGTTATCGGAACTCCCTAAGCGAGAAAACCTCCCCACCTCACAAAAGTTTTATCTTTTTCAGATGATAACGCGGGAGTAAAGAAATTCTGAAGTAGGAAAAAGACTTAAGCTATCTGCTACATCCGTAATGTCAAGGAGAAAACACGACTTGACGCGCTAGTTGCTACAACATAGTTTCTTAATTGAGGCTTTAATTTCGTCCTAATTTAACGCGATGTGCGACTTATTCTTAAAACCCCACTTCCATTCCTCTCCCCGAAAGGTCGAGAGGCTTTGATTCTTGCTCCCCTTCCCTTGTAGGGAAGGGGTTGGGGGTTAGGTCTGAGAGAAAGTCGCACACGGCGTTAATTTAGGACATTGAGCGTCACAATCCGCTTCCAAGTTCTAGACAAGAGATTCTACGTTTAGATATAAACAAAAGTGATTTCAATAAATATTATTTAACGATATGGGCTGGTATAAAAAAATATGTAATTTCCAGTAATGAACTCGATATTTTTACTGTAACTCTTTTGGAACTTGATTGGCTAGCTCATGAACTTAGCGATTGGCTAGGCTTACCAATTACAAAAAAGTAAACTTTGTCGAGTAATGTGCTTACTTTTATTGTTCAGTCTCTTCATCATTAATCACAAACTAAATTCTGCTGCGCCATCCTCATCTGCAACTGCATTCTTACCCATAGCAGTAGGTTTAAATTTAGAGCCATGAATTAATTCACCAAACACAATTCCTGGATTTTGGTGAAGAATATTCAGCACACTCATAAAATCCCGCACAATTTCCCCTGGTGTCAGTAATGCTTCTGCACCCAAGCGATTAATAATTTCTTGCACAAACTCCTTTAACTCAATATTTTTCAAAGTTTGTTCATACCCAAAATTAAGTGCATGAATCTCAGCTAAACGTTGCAGAAGGGTTAAAATTTCTGCTTCATTTAACGGATTTAGCCGAATCACTGGCCCTGAATTTTCTTGAATATTAGCTTGTGCAACAAAACGACTTTCTTTTGTGCGTCTTTGCCAAGCTTGGTCTGCAAAAAGTCCGCGTTTGGGGTCTTCTAAAAATTTAGTTGTTCCACCAACGACAATGCCAAGATGTTCAGCTTTACACTGCATGGTGTCGTTAAACATTGCCAGGAGTCGATTATAATTTTTTTCCCGCGTAACTGTGGTAGATATTTGATATAAATGTACAGCTTCATCAACTAAAATTAACAGTCCTTTATAGCCAATCTCAGCGACAAATTTCGCAAACAGTTTTATATAGTCATACCAACTATCATCATCAATAATGACGCGCACTCCTAAAGCTGCTTTTGCCTCAACTTTAGTAGTAAACTCTCCCCGCAACCAGCGCATAGCCGCATTTTTTAAATTATCATCATCCATTCGGTAGCCACGCCAATAAGCGATAATCACGCTACCAAAATCAAAACCGTGAACTAAATCTTCAATATACTGAACTACTTCCCTAATTTTTAATTCAACTTTGTCATCAAAACCATCGTCATTGGGACGCATTTCAGTTTCTTTAACCACTTCTTGTTGAATTTTATTAATCCATCCTTCTAAAATCGAGACTAAAGCACCACCATCAGGGCGAGTTTTTGTAGCTAGGTGGCTCATTAATTCTCGATAAGTAGCGACACCTTCATTGTTGCTCCCAGCTAATCGGCGTTCAGGGGATAAATCAGCATCTGCTACTACAAAACCTTGCTCCATAGCGCGGTTACGAAGTAGTTGCAATAAAAAGCTTTTCCCGGAACCGTAGTTACCAATTATGAAGCGAAATGCTGCTACACCTTCTGCAATATCATCAAGATTTTGTAATAGGCTTTTTAGTTCTTTTTCTCGACCTACTGCGATATATTCAACTCCTACTCTTGGCACTACCCCCGCACCAAGGGAATTGATTAAACCAGTGGAGATTTTTTTCGAGATTTTGAGCTTTGCCATGTATTACACTTCTTTTTATTCTAAACGCATAAGCACGCAGTAAATAGGTAAGGTACATATTCACCTTACTACTAATCTGACGACGGCAATAATAATATTTTAATTTGGCGACGCATGTCTAGCCATGAGACTTTCATGCGTTGCAATCATTTTTTTCACATGGGTAATATGCTCATGATAAACTTCTGGAATTTCCGAATCTGAGTTAATTATTAATTCCCCAATAGTATCATTTGCCCGTTCATTTATAGAATCGATTAAAAGATTCGGCATAGTGATATTTGCTTCGGCAATTTTTTTAATAGCAGCCTTGGGATTCTCTTGCTCGACTATCGCTTTTAATACTTGTAGTTCGTATCCTGGGAGATTTTCTAAAAGATTAGTCCATTCTTCAGGTATATTCTCTGATATATCAATTTCCGATTTATTTATGACTGCTGTAGTTTCCATTATTTCAGAAAAAGGAAACAATTCAGTATCATCTTCTTGGAAATTATCAGCTAAAGGTTCTTGATTAAATGTTTCTAGTTGTTGGAGTAATTCCCATACTTGATTTTGCAATGAATCTCGTTCTTCTTGCAATAATGAAATTTGCCCTTGCAACTGCTGTAATTCGGCTTTGTGTTCTGCTAGTTGGGTTTGTGAAGAATGTAGGATAGCTTGAATATTTTCTCTTTCGGTTTTTGTGGCTACCAGCAACTGATTTTTTTGGGTTGTCTCAACTTCTAACTCTTGAATTGCAATTCGCAGTTCGTATAGTTTTTCTTCTAATTGGGGTTTGAGTCTGCCTAAAAGAGTTAAATTACTTTCAACTTCTTGTTTCTCTTGCTGGAGTTCTGAAATTTGGCTTTGCAATTGCGTAATCTCAGCACGGGATACATTACAATTCGACTCTAGACGGCGCTTTTCTGCTGTAAGTATAGAAAAAGCATTATTCAATTCTGTTTGACTTTTCTGCAAGTTATTAATTTCGATTTGCAGAGTATTTATTTCAGTTTCTAGCTGTTTTTTCTGTCCGGTAAATGTTCTTAATTCTCGATGTAAACTATCTCTTTGATTACGACTTTCTATGACTTGATTTTGGAGTTGCTGTGACTCTGCATATAATAAATTATGATGTTGTTCGATTTGATTTATTTCTCTGACAACGCGAGCTTTCAACCCCTCCATTTCTTTAATTCGTTTGCGGAGAGAACCTAAAACAAACATTTCATAATTTCTCCGCCGCTTATCTACAAATAATGCTGTTGTATAGATAGTAGCGGCTGTAATTAAACCTGTGAGAAAAGCTTTATTAAAATCCCAGCTTGGGACGAGACTAAGACCAAAACTCACACTAAAGGCAACTATTCCTAGTATAAATCGATTGCTGATCGTTACTGATTGCATATTGCTCGTTTTTAGCGTAGTGAAATTATCAGAATAAGTAAGTTTCATACTAATTCGTAATACTCGCCATTGGCGTAGCGTCCCGTAGAGAAGGCGAGAAGCAAGCTACGTAATTCCTAATTACATTCGCGTATCTGCCAATATAATTACGAATTAGAATACACAGGTAATTCTGTTTGGTTAAATAAGGCATTTTTCCAAAGTTTTGTATCATAGTAGTTATGAAATATGTAGTTTTAGTTACTGGCGCATCATATTATTATGTAACTAACAAAAAAATTAATCATCAATAAATTAATTTTAATCAGAAGTATTGGATGTATTGTTGTTTGCAGAAAAAAGTCTTAAATCTGCTTTTAAAAAATCAACAAACTGCCGTGCTGTGCGTCCAGAACGACCGTTGTGGCGAGTTGCCCACTGTAATGCTTGAAATTCCAAATCTTCATGAGTAATATTAATTTCAGCTTGTGCTACAAGATGTTGTACTATCTTCAAATAAGTTTTCTGATCGGCTGGTTCAAAGGTCAAGGTTAAACCAAAGCGATCGCTAAACGAAAGCTTCTCCTGCATCGTATCCCAAGCATGGATTTCCTCATTATCCTTGGGGGTAGGTCTATCCACAAAAAATTCCCGAATCAGATGGCGGCGATTGGAAGTAGCATACACAACTACATTTTGCGGCCGCGCGGTTAAATTACCTTCTAAAACTACCTTGAGCGCTTTAAAGGCATCATCATCTTCTTCAAAGGAAAGATCGTCGACAAAGATAATAAATTTTTGTGACACTCCTCGTAAATGTTCCACAATTTCTGGTAGGTCTTTTAAATCAGATTTTGTCACTTCCAATAAGCGGAGACTACGCTCGCTATATTCATTTAACAAAGATTTCACTAAAGAAGATTTGCCAGAACCACGACTACCGTAAAGTAATACATGAAGTGCCATCTCTCCTGATAATAAAAACTCTGTATTTTTTAACAAAGCATCTTTTTGAGACTCGTAACCTACAAGCGCACTCAACTTAACCGGATCAGAATATCGGATACCGATAAACTGCCCAGCTTGCCAACGTAAAGCGCGATATTCTGCAAATAAACCAGAGCCACATTGCCGATAATAAGCCGCCAACTCTTCTACAGCATCACCCCAATTGTCTAAGTCTTGTAAATATGTAGCGAACTTTGTCTCTACTCCTACGAATTCTTGCTCTTTATACCACACTACCGGCGAAATCGGCATGTGAGCTACGCTTTGTATCCACTCACTCAAAGAGGCGCTGCTACATTCATAGAGACTTTGTAATATTTGTAAATCATGCTGCACTGCTGCTACTAAAGCTGGAGGTAATTCTTCAAATTCTTTCACTTGGGCCAGTTTTGTAAAAGGATTATTAGAGAAGAGAAGTTGAGTAATTAAATAGTCTTCCCAGTTTTGATTTTTAGCAGCTAAAGCGTGGAAGTAACGACCGTAGGCTTGGAGACAACCCCGTGCATCAGAGTCAGTGTAACGTATAGCTTGCAACAGTTCCAGAAATGCTATCCCCACTTCGCCTTGAAGAACAGACTGGTACAGTAAAAGTGAGGCCGCTTGACGCTGGAGATATTGGACTTTTGTATATGAGGTAGTACTTGTTATTGGCATCGCTTGATTATCCATCAATCAACTGTGTGGTATAGCTATTTAGCTATGGTAAATTGTCGGCTGACCTTGGCAGTAAAGTCAAAATCTACAGATGTATTAACAATGAATTTAAGTATAATTGCTGCTTTCGCCTACGGCATATTAGCGATCGCTGGTGGCATTATTGGCTATATTCAAGCTAGAAGTAAGGTTTCACTGGTAAGTGGTAGTATTAGCGGTTTATTACTAATACTCGCTGCTTACTTTCAACTCCAAGGGCAAACCTGGGGTTCGATTTTAGCAGTGTTAGTTACTGCTGTTTTAGTTGTAGTCTTTGCAGTTCGACTAGCTAAAACACGTAAGTTTATGCCGGCGGGATTAATGACGATTTTGGGGATGGTGGCATTGGCGGTGATGGTGAATCAAATAGTGGCTTTATAGTCTTAATACTTTTCGGTTAAGGGGGAAAGGGGAAAGGGAAAGGGTTTGAATTTACTTTTCCCCCAAGCCCAGTAACCTTTCCCCAGTTCAAAAGAGAGATTGTTGGGTTTATCCGAAAAGTATTGGCATCAGTCTATAAGCAATAACCACGTTCCTGTTTTTATATCCAAGGGTATGCATTCACAAGGCAAGCCGATGCACTAACAAAGCAAGCTAACGCATTCACAAAGCAAGCCGACGCATTCATAAAGCAAGCCGATACATTCATAAAGCAAGCCAACGCATTCACAATGCAAGCCGATGCACTAATAAAGCACGGTATTGCCAAATTTGATTCGTTACGAATTAATGAAATGCTGTAGTTAGCGCAAAATCTGGTCAATCATCCGGTTCGCCTGGGAAGCATAACCACCGCCGAATAAATTGAAGTGATTCAAAATGTGATAAAGGTTATAGAGTGTTTTTCTCTGCTCATAGCCTGCATCTAAAGGAAAAACTTCGTTGTAACCTTTGTAAAAAGCTGCGGGGAACCCACCAAATAATTCTGTCATGGCAATATCAACTTCGCGATCGCCAAAATAAGTTGCTGGATCAAAAATCACAGGTTCTCCTGACGCAGTACACCCGGCATTTCCACCCCATAAATCGCCATGTACTAAAGAAGGTTGTACTTGGTGCGCCAATAGTTCAGGGATAGTTGCTAGTAATTTTTCTTGCTGGGGGAAACTTCCTCCCCGTCGCCTTGCCAACTGAAATTGATAACCAAGGCGATGTTTAATATAAAATTCTGTCCAGTCTGGTGTCCAAGTATTGATTTGGGGCGTTGAACCAATGGTATTGTTAATTTTCCAACCAAAACCTTGGCTACTGCTAGCTTGATGCATCGCCGCCAACTTGCGCCCCATCTCTTCCCACGAATTGCTGTTGCCATTACCAAGTTCTAACCATTCCAGCACAATGTAGCTAGAGTTCTCAGCTACACCCCAGCAAATAGGTTTTGGGATGCGAATACTAGCTGTTGCTAGCATTTCCTTTAAACCCAGTGCCTCAGCCTCAAACATTGCAACTTGGGATGCAAGGTTGAGCTTGACGAAGTAGGTAATCTCACCATTGGAAACAGCATAACCTTGGTTGATACATCCACCACCAACCGATCGCCGTTGCTGACTCTGAAATTTTTCGCCAGTCACCTGGCTGATATAGGTGTCGATTTGAGTCCACATGATTAAATTGGGGATTGGGGATGAGGGAGCAGGGGACAGAGAGCAGGGGAAAAATTCTTCTTCCAACCTCCTGCCTGGTTGTTGAGCGTAGTCGAAACACTGCCTCCTGCCTCCTGCCTTCTTCACTTTACGGCTTAACGACAACTACACCATAAGCATCTGGGGAAAGATACTCTTTGGCTGCTTGCATTAAGTCAGTTGCCTCTTGACTCTGAATATAATCTGGGTAGTTAAAGGCGGGTTCTAAATCTCCCACCAAGGAATGATAGTAACCATACAACCCAGTGCGATCGCTTGGTGTCTCATTGCCAAAAATAAATCTGTTCGCTACTCGCCGCCGTACACGGGCAATTTCTGACTCTGTGATTAACTCGGTTTGGACTGTGCGAATATGTTGAGCGATCGCATCCTCTACTTCAGCTAAATTTTCTACTGCACATTTAGCTGAAATATAAAATGTCCCTTGCAGCTGATTGCTCATATTGCTCACAGAAATTGAAGAAACTAATCCCCGTTCTTCTCGTAAATCTCTCACCAGTCTTGATGTCCGTCCGTGTCCCAAAACTCCAGCTAAAACATCCAATCCATAGGTGCGATCTAACTGCACCATTCCTGGAACCCGCCAAAGCATCAATAGCCTGCCTTGCTGGAGACTTTCATCTATAAATTCTCGACGGACAATTTCTGTAAATGGTGACTCAGGATTTAGTGAGGAGTGGGGGGTGGGGAGTGGGGAGTGCTGAGTTTTATTAGCTTTTGTAAATCCTTCAGCAACGATCGCAATTAATTCTTCCACAGGCAAATTGCCTACAGCTACAGCAGTAATTGACTGGGGTTGATACCAACTATGATGAAAATCCCGCATCTGCTGGGGTTTAAGTTCGGCAATTACCGATTCTGGCCCCAATACCGCACGACGATAAGGTAGCTCATTATATGCTGTCTCCATTGCCCGGCGAAATGTCCGCCGTTGGGGATTATCTTCTGAACGCCTAATTTCTTCTAAAACTACTAATCGCTCACGTTCAAAAGCATCATCGGGAATACTAGCATTTGATACTACATCTATTTGTAATGGAGCAAGCTGGGCAAAATCTTTGGGGGCAGTAGTTATATAGTAATGAGTATAGTCTTGGCTGGTAGCGGCATTGGTGACAGCACCCCGTTCTTCAATTCGACGTTCAAACTCGCCGCTAGCCAATCGTTCTGTTCCCTTAAAAATCATGTGTTCTAAAAAGTGAGCCATACCGTTAATGGCATCAGATTCGACGGCTGAACCAACTTTAATCCATAAATTGAGGTTTACAGCTTCGACTGGCATCTGCTCCGCTATGATTGTCAAACCATTGGGTAACTGATGCAGGGTTGGGCTATGAAGACGAGTAAATTTCCGCAGGGTTGAAGTCATTGCTACTTGTGTGAGGAGCTACGTTACCTCTTTATCTTATCCGCGACGCAAAATCTATATAAAAAGACCTCTCCCTAGCTTTAGAACTTTCAAATAAAAAATATCCCCAAGTCGATTGCAAAATCTCTCCATTCCTCTTCACTCTGTGTTCTCTGCGCCTCTGTGGTTCGATAATTTATTTCTTGGAAATCCCTCACTACACAAAACTTGTCCCTCACCGACTCGGAGAGGGACAGACTTTAACTTTAGTTCAAGATAGGGAAAGTTCGGCAAACTAACGAGAGTAAGGATTATTGAAGGTTTCCCAAGCTGCCATAGCTGCTTTTTGCAGGCGAAAATTGAAGTCCACTAAGTCTTTCATCAATAAATACCAGTTTCTCTCAACTTCATCCTGAATTACCGCCCAAGAGTCCTCTAAGCGATCGCGTTGCATCAGTTTTCTTCCTTCAACCAATTCTCGTGCTTGTCGCACAGCTTTCAAATAGGTTTCACGTGTGAGAGTTCCTGCTGAATCAGCCTCAGCTTGAGCGCGTCTTTTTAGTGCCTCAATCAGCGCTTTGGTTTCGCGCTTCACTTCATCACTTTCGTTAGCCATTTCGGTTTCTACTAGTTCGTCGGTTTGAGAACTAATTTCTACAATTACTATGGATTCTGTAGATTCAATGACTGTGCTTTCAAAGGATTCGATGTTGTTAGCATTCATAGTTAAAACATCCTTAAATTGCAAAATTTACTCTTGGATGAAAACTACATCAAATGACAAATCAATAAGCTTTTGTTGGCAGTTGTTGCTCTAATTTCAATAATGCTGCAACTCTTGCTTCTGTAGCAGGGTGACTGGAAAATAAGTTACCTAAAAACTGTCCAGAGATAGAATTGATAATTAATAACGGTTCAAAAGCTGGATTGGCATTTAAAGGGATCTGTTTTGCTGAGGCTTCTAAGCGTTGTAATGCCCTAGCTAATGCACGGGGATTACCAGTTAATCTAGCAGAACCTGCATCAGCAGAGAATTCTCGTGTGCGCGAAATTGCTAGCTGAATAATCGTTGCAGCCAATGGCGCAAGCATTACTGTTAACAAAACGCCCAAAGGATTACCGCCTCTGTTGTTATCTCGTGAGCCACCGCCAAACCATAAGCTATAACTCACCATTTGCGCTAGAAATGAGATCGCACCAGCAACGGTAGCAGCAACAGCTTGTGTCAGAGTGTCACGATTAATAATGTGGGTGAGTTCGTGGGCGATAACACCTTCGAGTTCATCATCTGGCAATATATTCAAAATGCCTTCAGTGACAGCTACAGCAGCGTGTTCGGGATCGCGCCCTGTAGCAAAGGCGTTAGCACCTTGGCTTGGGACAATGTAAACTCTAGGCATGGGGATGTTAGCGCGATCGCTTAGTCTCTGCACCATCCGATAAAGTCCTGGTGCTTCTCCTTCACTCACAGGCTGGGCCTGATATACTGCCAGAGCAATCTTATCTGATTGATACCAGGAAAATAGGTTTGTTGCTGCTGCCAAGCCAATTCCAATTATTAAGCCACTACTACCGCCAATTACCCAGTAACTAATTGCGATCAAAAGACCACTTAATGCAGCTAGTAAAGCAGCTGTTTTCACTTGATTTCCCATATTTTCGCTCTCCTATTAATGCTGTATGAATTTTCTAGAAAACAGCATTACTTAAGCCATACTTTGATTGTATCCAGCTAAACTTAGATATATGGTACAGAAAACCTATCAGACAAGTACGGTTTTCCTACTTAACTTTTATAAAAAATAATTTAGTTGTTTTTGATACTTGTTATTTTGATAATATTTTTATTTATAGATAATAAAAAGACATCTATCTGTAGAAGTAAATTATTTATTTAGGCAGAAATTAAGTAGTCATAGTATGAAACAACTACGTCAATTTGAACTGTTTACTAAATCATCGCTTGCAATTCTTCCAAAGCTTGAAAACTTTCTACTTGCCAACTGCGTTCCACGGCAGCAGGGATAATCTGAGTAATAGCTATATCTTCAAAATTAGGACTGGTATTAGATTTTATGTATTTCCCATCTCTGAACAAATAAATAGAAAGGTTTCCACTGTCGTAAATCCATAATTCTGGGACTCCAATGGCTTCATAAGCATCAAGAGTAGTTTTTGATGTGATATCAGTCTCAATGGCTAAATCTGGCGGCGGATCATCAGGTTGTAAGCGGCGATGACCAATCATTTGTTGATAATTCTGAATATAAAAGCAAGCATCAGGTTCAACTCCTGCCACACCTTGCCGTTTAAAGGTGGTGGAACCAAAAGGTTGGTATCTGATATCTTTAGCCTTTAGCAATATTTTGACAATATCAGAAATTAAATCTTTGGGAATTTCATGTTCTGGTAAAGGAGCCATAATTTCTAAAGTACCCTGGCTGTAGGCAATTCGTGTAGTTCTTTTTTCTCCCAATTCTTGTAAAATAGATTCAAATTCTTCCCAGCTCACATTTGGAATTGTCACCGTGCTACCAGGTGCTAACTGCATCTGGCTAACAGGTTTAAAAACGGGGATAGCAGCAGTCATGTCGCTTCGCTCCAATTCAAAATTGAAAATTCAAAATTGAAAATTCAATATCTATCAGGTTGCGGTGGATAATCCAGCCCACCGTAACCTTTAGACTAATAGATTGAGTTTAACAAAAGCGATCGCTCTACACCTTAAACTTCTCGGTAATCCGCTTCATCGCTTCTTCGACATTCTCCCGGCTGTTAAATGCCGAAATGCGGAAGTAACCTTCACCCGCAGCACCAAAGCCAGAACCAGGTGTCCCGACAACGTTGACGGTTTGCAGCAACTTATCAAAAAATTCCCAACTGGATAAACCATTAGGCGTTTTTACCCAGACGTAAGGTGCATTCACGCCACCATAAACTGATAATCCGGCGGTTGTGAGTTTCTCGCGGATAATTTTGGCGTTTTCTAGATAGAAACTAACCAATCCTTTGATTTGTGCTTGCCCTTCTTCAGAGTAAACTGCTTCGGCTCCCCGTTGAACAATGTAAGAAACACCATTAAATTTGGTAGACTGGCGACGATTCCACAGTTTCCATAGTTCTACATCGGAACCATCGGCGGCTTTTCCTGTGAGTGTCTTCGGTACTACGGTTAAGGCGCAACGAGTTCCTGTAAAGCCTGCATTCTTGGAAAAAGACCGAAACTCGATCGCAACATCTCTTGCACCTTCTATTTCATAAATTGAGTGGGGAATCGATGGATCGGTAATATAAGCTTCGTAGGCTGCATCAAAGAAAATAATCGAGCCATTAGCTTTGGCATAGTCCACCCATGCCTTTAAATATTCCTTAGTAGCAGTTGCGCCAGTGGGGTTATTGGGAAAGCAGAGATAAATTAAATCGACTTTCTTTGAGGGAATCTCTGCGATGAAGTTGTTATCAGCCGTAATTGGCAGATAAACTAAGCCTTCAAACTCGCCTTTATCGTTGGCATCTCCCGTATTACCCACCATCACGTTAGTGTCTACATACACAGGGTAAACTGGGTCAGTAACGGCAATTATATTGTCATGACCAAAGATTTCTAGAATGTTGCCTGTGTCGCACTTGGAACCATCGGAGATAAAGATTTCTGAGGCATCTATATCGGCTCCCCGTGCTTGGAAATCGTGAGCAGCAATTTTTTCCCGTAACCAAGCGTAGCCTTGCTCTGGCCCGTAGCCTTTGAAGGTATTGCGATCGCTCATCTCTTCCACAGCTTTGATCATAGCTGTGCGGCAAGCCTCCGGTAGAGGTTCGGTAACATCACCAATGCCCAAGCGGATGATTTTAGCATCAGGATTCGCTTCTGCAAAGGCATTCACCCGCCGAGCAATTTCTGGAAATAGATAACCCGCTTTCAGTTTCAGGTAGTTGTCGTTAATAGTTGCCATTATATAGATTATGAAAAACGCCCTCAAATAGCTTACTGCTAATTTATGAGGGCGGGGAGTGGGGAGTGAAGAAGGGAATAGGGTAAAGGTTACAGGGTACAGATTATTCCCTATCACCTGTCACCTATCACCTATCACCTATCACCTATCACCTATCACCTATCACCTGTTACCTGTCACCTCTTCCCAATTAGACATTTACAGGCTGTTTATTATCGGCTGAAATTACAAACTCCGTGATTGATTCTTTACCTGTAATTAATCTTGCTCCGCGATTCCGGGTGAAATAGTTCCATGCCCACTGAATCATTACTACTAATTTGTTGTCAAATTCAATTAAGAAGTAGATGTGAATCACTAGCCAAAACAGCCATGCAAAGAAACCTTTCAGCTTGATAAAGCCCAAATCGACTACAGCAGAATTGTGCCCAATCATCGCTAAACTACCATGATCGGTATAAGCAAAGGGTGGCAAACTTTTACCTGCAAGTCGCTGTTGAACTAATGTAGCTACATATTCACCTTCTTGCTTGGCTACAGGTGCAACACCCGGTAGAGGTTTACCATTTTGATGAGAAAAATTTGCTAAGTCGCCAACTACAAAAATATTGGGATGTCCCTTAATACTCAAGTCAGGTTCAACAATAATCCGTCCAGCGCGATCGCACTCAGCACCTGTGCGTTCTGCTAGCACTTTTCCCATTGCTGAAGCTTTTACACCTGCTGCCCATAATACCGTTTTTGAGGCAATTTCTTTAACTTCATCGCCTTGTTTGAGGGTAACAGTATCATTTTCAATATTCGTTACCAGTGTTTTTGTCTGGACAACCACCCCCAAGCGCGTCAGGGATGCTTCCGCTTCTTGTGATAACTCTGGTGCAAAGGGTGGCAGAATCCGATCCAAACCTTCTAATAGCAAAATCTTCGCTTCTGAAGTGTCGATGTTGCGGAAATCTTCTTTGAGGGTTTGATTTGCCAATTCTGCGATCGCACCCGCTAACTCTACACCAGTTGGGCCACCACCCACAATTACAAAGGTTAACCAAGCACGGCGTTTTTCTGGATCGGTTTCTTTTTCTGCGGCTTCAAAGGCTGAAAAAATCCGGCTACGCATTTCTATGGCATCTTCTACAGTTTTCAAGCCTGGGGCAAATTCTTCCCAGTTATCTTTGCCAAAGTAGGAATGCTTTGCACCTGTGGCAACAATCAACGTATCGTAAGCTATTGCTTCATCGCCCACAGTCACTTGTTTTGCTTCTGGATCGATATTATTCACCTCTCCCAGCAGCACTTTCGTATTCTTGCTCTTGCTGAGGACAGAACGCAACGGTGAAGAAATATCAGCCGGAGATAGCGCACCTGTGGCGACTTGATATAAAAGGGGTTGAAATAGATGAAAGTTACGTTTATCGATGAGAGTAACGTTTACTGCTGCCTTGGCGAGTGTTTTTGCCGCATACAGTCCTCCAAAACCACCACCAACAATAACTACTTTATGAGGTGGATTATTGTCAAGAGAATTTACCATAAGAAATATTATCCGGTATTCTGACTATTGTAACTATTCTTAACAAATTTGTATCAAAATTGTCATCATATATTTTGTATTCCTGTTTACATTTGAAGAATGATTAAAGCAATCAAAACTACAGGATAAATAGAACTTTTAAAGATAGAGGGTTAGACAATAAGATTTGGCAATATTTAACATACTCTTTGCTTATGTAAATTTATAAACGGTAGATGTAGGATTTATGCAAATTCATTCA
This sequence comes from Nostoc sp. ATCC 53789, assembly GCF_009873495.1. GTDB lineage: Bacteria > Cyanobacteriota > Cyanobacteriia > Cyanobacteriales > Nostocaceae > Nostoc > Nostoc muscorum_A. The sequence continues at coordinate 4,090,436 of NZ_CP046703.1, forward strand.
GAACGAGTTGATTCTGGTGCTTGTGTTAAACGTGGTGAATGAGTTCGCCGCCAACGACTAAAGCCATAGATAAGAGCAGCAAAAATTAACAAATAGGGACTGTAAACAATTAACCAAATACCCAGCTTGAGTAAGCCAACAGAAAATGCACTCAAAGAATGGGTAGAGTTGTTCCAAGTTTCCTGAACTTGCAAACCAAAAGCAGGTTGGGGACTGGTGCTAGAAACTGCTGCTTCTAGGTTCAGCGTAATTGTGGAATAAGCAACTTGATTTTTGAGGTTTTTCAGTTGGGCATCAATTTGTTCTATGGTTTGACGGACATTACTCAATTCTTGGGAAACACTAAGCACATCTCTAACAGAACCCGCCCGATCCATGATTTTTTGCAAATTGGCTTCAGTTTTTTGCAAATTTGTTAATCTGGCTTGGAAATCCACCAGGCGATCGCCTACATCTTCCGCAGTAATATTACGACTCTCTACAGTGCCTAATTTAGCTAGTTCTTCCAGAGTAGGTTCTAGCCGATTCTCTGGTATCCGCAATTGGATTGTTGCTGTGTAACGCGGGTTGTCACTTTTGGGTTGTTGTTGTTTCAACCCGATTAAATCCCCTTGCTGTTGATTGATAATTTGCGAAACAGCATCAACAGTTTTATCTACAGAGTTGACAGTCAAAGAGATTGCTGCCTTTTTGATGAGTTGGGGACGAGAACGGTTTATTGGTGCAACTTCCGCCTTTTGGGAAATACTGTTTTCACGAGCAGATAATTGATTTACCGCGCCATTGGATGCAACTTGAGGTGCAGACTGATTTGTTGACCGATCCGAAGAAGCGCAACTAGTGAAAATCAACCCTCCTAATAATGCACTCACAAATAAAGCAGATGTGCGTGGCAATTTAGTCGAAGCGTACATAATCTATCCTTAGATGGATGAAGTTAAACCTAGTATTGCTGAAAGAATACTCAAAATCTGTATTGTTGCGATTTATGTAACAGGTTTGTGATTAGTCATTAGTCATTAGTCCCCTGCTCCCCTTAGTCCAAAGAGATAAAATTGAATTATTTATAGTCATCTGTGTTACTCAATTTGAGGTACAATCGTAAGCCTGCCAATAAATGACGATGCTTGCTGACAGGAGATGCTTCTATGGCCCGGATGTACTATGACGAAGATGCCAATTTAGACCTTTTGGCTGGAAAAACTATTGCTATCATCGGCTATGGTTCTCAAGGTCATGCCCACGCTCTCAATCTCAAAGATAGTGGTTTGAATGTGATTGTGGGACTATATCCGGGTAGTAAGTCAGTAGCAAAAGCTGAAGCTGCTGGGTTAACTGTGAAGAATGTCGCAGATGCTGCCAATGCTGCTGACTTTATCATGATTTTGTTACCTGATGAAGTCCAAAAAACGATTTACAAAAACGAGATTGAACCAAATTTAAAAGAAGGGAATGTGTTAGCCTTTGCCCACGGTTTCAATATTCACTTTGGGCAAGTTGTACCACCAGCTAACGTAGATGTGGTGATGGTAGCACCTAAAGGGCCAGGGCATCTGGTACGGCGGACTTATGAACAGGGTGAAGGTGTACCAGCGCTGTTTGCAGTTTATCAAGATGCTAGTGGTCAGGCACGCGATCGCGCCATGTCTTATGCTAAAGGTATTGGTGGTACTCGCGCTGGTGTTCTCGAAACCACTTTCCGCGAAGAAACCGAAACCGATTTATTTGGCGAACAAGCAGTATTGTGCGGTGGTTTGAGTGCTTTAATCAAAGCCGGATTTGAAACTTTGGTAGAAGCTGGTTATCAACCAGAATTGGCATATTTTGAATGTCTGCATGAAGTCAAGCTGATTGTTGACTTGGTTGTAGAAGGCGGTTTAGCTAAAATGCGCGACAGCATTTCTAACACAGCTGAATATGGCGATTATACCCGTGGGCCAAGGATTGTTACCGAACAGACCAAAGCTGAAATGCAAAAAATTCTCAGCGAAATTCAATCTGGGCAATTTGCACGAGAATTCGTTTTAGAAAACCAAGCTGGTAAACCAGGATTTACCGCCATGCGTCGCAAAGAATCTGAACACAAAATTGAGGAAGTTGGTAAAGATTTACGCGCTATGTTTAGCTGGTTGAAAAAAGCTTAAGCAAAACAAGGATATGAATGTGGAGACGTTGCAATGAAACGTCTCTACAATGATTTTGAAATTACGCAAAATTATTTTTCATACTGCTATAGATGTTATTTAAAATGCGTAGAATAGGTGCATTTTAAATAACATCTTTTGCTTTAGATTTTGAGATAATCTGCAATGTACTCTCCATAGCGATCGCGCAACATTTGTTCGCGTAATTTGAATCCTAATGTTTTTCCTCGACAGCATAGAGATTTGCACAAGCACCGCGAGACAGCTATTGATTCATATTCAGTGGTTTCGTAGTCCCAGGTAATTTCGTCACCTGCTTCGATATCGCCCAAAGCAACGAAGTCATATCCCCCAAACTGATTGTTGCTTACACCAGTATTTGGATCGCAAGAATGATTAATTACGACAGCAGGCTCATCTAGGTTGACATACAAATTAAAATCCATCTGAAAGGAATAAATTGTTCGTTGGGGAACTTCTTCAATTGGGATACCTACTACAACAGTTTCCCCTTTGGCAAATTTTTTCGTAGCAAATACTCCTCTTCCTTTTGCTGTTTCCTGAATCGTGACATGAAAATTGAGCTTTACAGCTGAAATTGACTCTATTGTATTCATAGATAAAGACCCACTATAGTTTAAATTTCTTGCTTCCAAATTTCAAACTTGGCTTAGTTTGATTTCACTTTCGAGGTGAAAGCTCGTTAACTGCTCTGTACCTCAACTTTTGCTTCCGGCTCAAGCTTTTGAGGGCTTTGACTTAGAAGCAGAGCAACTAAGACAAGAATCGCGCCAATTAGACCGCGTATTCCCAGATGTTCTCCAAGTAGCCAAAACGAAAAAATTGTGGCGAACAAAGGCTCAAGTGTATAAAGTAAAGCTGTTTCGTCGGCTGAAACCCATTGCTGTGCCAATGTTTGCAGCCAGATAACAGCAGCTGTCGCCAACAGCCCTAAGTAGACAATTACTCCCCAATGCTGGTGAATTACCTCAAATTGGTTAAGAATTTGGGTATTATTCCAGAGCAGACCTAGCACCGCAATGAACAAAAGTTGAACACTGGTAAGCGTTAAGGTGGGGTGACGAGACGCAACTCGGTCTAGGAAAATTATGTAGCCTGCATAAACAAAAGCATCAACGAACATCAACAGATCGCCAATTCCTAGTTCTCCCCCTTCCCAAAACATCACGCCAATACCGATCACAGCGACTCCAGCAGCGAGGAAAGTTCTCAACGGTACGCGCTGACCACTCAGCCATGCTAGTAGCGGGACGATGAGTGCGTTCAAACTGCCAATAAATGCAGCCCGATTCGCTGGTATAGTCTTGAGTGCAATTGTTTCTATAGCTAAGAAAAAGAACAGGAAAAGACCTAGTACTGTACCATCACGAAGTAAAAGTGCGTTAATATTGCGTAAATTTACAGCAAAAACTGCTGCTGCTATGACAAAGCGTGTAGCAATCAATGCACTTGGTGGAAGATTACTAACGATGTCTTTAGTCAATGGAAAAGTTGTAGCGCTAATTACATTAACAAGGATAAGCAGCATTATTCCTTTTAAACGCAACGTATTTTCAATTTGCATCAAATTAATTGATTGAATAATGTTTCTTTACATCCATAGAGAATGCGATCGCATAGAGAATGTTGGTTTTCCTGTATCCAGTCAGCGCCTTCTGAATTGAGGATTTTTAGTTGGGAAAGTTCTACTAAGTAAGTTGGCACAATAAAAACAAACTATGTAAATAAAAATGAACTAGCCTAAAACCCTTATACCTATTGCCTGTTGTCTATTCCCTATTGCCTTATCCCAACGACAATTATTCACGCCCACTTAACTTAATCTGATTTTGGTAATTTCATGTCTTTTTTCACATTGCAATTAAAAGGTAAAACAAGTTCGCATTAATCCAATCCAAATTGTATCATTTGCTGCGTTATGTTTAAAATTTCTAATCACTAAAAATCTCCTAGTCACAAAAATTCTGTTACTAAGTAGATAGCGATAAAATAATTACAAATGTTAGTAGACTGAAAATTTTTGCGATCGCCTAATTGATACCTGCAAATCAGATTGCTACATTGCGCTTCTCATATACTGCGGTAAGCTGCTACACATCATCTATGGATGCGATGATTTTGGTATCACTTCCATTTCTCTTTCCTAAAAGGAGAGAGGCTTTGAGGCTTAGTCACCAACGCTAGCCAGAAGGGGCTGTTCTTATCCTATACAATTGAGAAACCCTATTTATAATCTGGTGAAATCCAAAAATAAATAATTTATACTTGCAAAAAGGCTTTAATCCCATAACTACTAAAAGGATGCAGGTATGAGAAAGTTTTTTAATTTCTGCTTCGAGGTTGAATTTTATCTAAAAATTGCTATTACTTGCACTATTGTTCAGCAAATATTTTATTGGTTGTTGCACAATATAGAACTCAATTTTATAACTCAAGTGCTGTTATACTCGCTTGTTGGTTCTATTTCATTTTATAGCATTGGTCTTTTCATCGAAAAGGTAATTAAAAAGAATGATAATTTAAGAGAGAAACTAACTGCCAGAGTTAAGAAAGTCAAAACACAACCATTTCCTTCATTTACTGCCAAAGGCATCATTACTGGAGAAATCAAAAGTTTCATAGCAGCTTTAATTATCCTCTACTTAGCACCAGAGGTAAATAGAGGAAATAGTTTGCTCTCAAATTTTGGATGGTTTTTGATGAGAATAATTGTTGCTGATTTCTGTTTTTACGTTTCCCATTCGCTACTTCACAGAAAATTTTTACAAAAAATACATTTAAAACATCATGAGTTTGCCGACTCATCAAGTTTTGTAGCTGGACATAAGAGTTTAACTGAATATATTATTGTTACTATTACAGACCTTTTGCCTATCTTTATATTTGGGTATGACATCACCCAACTATGTGCTTGGACTATTATAGGTAATGCTTACAACCTTGAAGGTCATAGTTCCTTATCAATATTTTTTGTTCCATCAGATTTTCACGATCTTCACCACAGTTGTTTCAAGAGAAACTATGGAATTCAAGGATTTTGGGACAGGTTATTCAACACCCTAAACCCTCCGACAAAGAAGCCAGGAATTATGTTCCCTATAGCTTATTTGGAGCATATCACCATGAAGTTGTCTAAGACTTTAGATTGATTAAGAACTTTAAATATAGAGAACCCATCTTTTGATTTTTGGCTACAGTGTACACACAAGTCTTTTAAAGTTCTTCTACAAGCTTTTGATTCTCCCAACTCCCCTTTTTAAGGGGGAAAATTTTCTTAAATTCCTCCAATTTATCAGAGAATTTAGGATAATCTGAAACATTTATTGTTGAAAGATGTGTGTACACCATAGCTGATTTTTGGAGAGATAAAGCGTAGTTTGACGGGGTTGGTTGCAATGAATCTAGGAATCCTAAATAATTGTCTAAACTCGATATTCATGAGGCAAAATTTTCAAGAAATTCTGACTCATTAATTTTATGTCAAAAATTACCACCCCATTGTTCCTGGACTACCTTTAAATGGCCCGACAATATCAGAGGTAATCCATCCTCCATAAAAATCACCAGGTTGAGACATAACTAGCTCATCATTTACATAGCAAGCATCCATTAAACTAGGGTAAAAAGCATAGTATTCTTGAATTGTGACAAAATCAGGTGTGGGGTCAAAATATCGCCAAGCAGCGTTATTTATATACTTATCACCGATGCTAATATCATAATATTGACACTTACCTTTCCATTCACACCAAGTTTTTTTAGGTGTTTCTATCAGATATTCTAATTTAATGTCTTCTGAAGGAATGTAATAAGAAGGAGGATGGCTAGTTTCTATGACTCTTTTAGCTTTACTTGTTTCTGCTAAAACAATATTATTAACAATTATCCGAATTGATTTATTTGTATCTTCTAAACGAGCCGGACGCGGATAATCCCAAACTGACTCTTGACCGGGTTGTGGAGGAATAGGATTTGGTCTCATAGTTAATAATTTCCTGTTTTTACGTTGCCATTAAAATACAAAGGTAGTTCGCATGAATCCAATTCCATTCTAGGGTAATTTTTCGTACTATTCCTCTAGATTTTAGGCTAGTAATATGTTTGATGTCTCAGCAACATATTGAGCCTGATCGCTACAGGGAGAAATGGAAGATGTAAAAATTGCTATTCTGTAACTATTACTATCCTGCAAAAAATTATTTTTCTAAAACCTCATGTCAACGTTAATGCTTGATATCTTGAACAATCCTAAAACCGGCGTGTTGATAAAAATTAGGACGGAACCAGTTGCGATAATATTTTAAAGCTTCTGTACCGTTAGTTATCCAGCATCCTCCTAACATCATCTGATGTTTATTATCAAAAAATATGGCAGAATTATCTTCGTAAAGGAAATGAGGCTCATATCCTGATAAAGGATTTAAATTATCACTCAAGTGTTCCCAAAGATTTCCGCGTAAATCGTACAACCCAGAATAACTTTTGGCGGTTTCTAACATTCCCACTGGACTAGGTGAGCCAAATTTTAGATTGACATTGTAATTGTCTACATCTTCTACCAAAGCACTACTATAAGTTGCTAAATGATATTCAGCTTCACTCATTAAACGAGTATTTTTACCTTGCCAACGACAGTAAGCCATGGCTTCATAGTGATTGACCTCTACAGGCCAATCTAAGGGTAAGTCGATTTCATCAAACATAGCTCGATACTTGTAACTGCCATTTTGAGGTATCCAAAATTTGGGATATTTGATGTTGTTTTCAGTTTTCCAATGCCAAGATTCTTCATCCCAATACGCTTGGTTTTCGTAGCCACCAGCCTTGACAAAATAACTAAAATCGGCATTGGTAATCAGATATTTACTGGCTAAAAAAGGTTCTACTTCAACAGTGCGATCGCCATAATCAATATCCCATCCATAGGTCGGATCGTTAAAGGCTTTGCCAAGTTTTACTACCCCACCTATAACTTGTATCATTTCGTTTTGAGCAGTGTAGCCATTAAAAGGGGCATATTGCCAGTTTTTGGGGCGTTTCACTCTCTCAACTGGTAGTTGGCGAATTAACATCGAAGAGGTTTCAATATGAATACGCTGATGTTCAATCCCCATTATTAAAGCCCAGAGGGGATGAGTAGGGTGAATTGGTAGCGTAATCGGAGTAGTTTTAATTACTTCGGAAATTACTGTATATGCTTGTTTTCGATACTCCCAAGTTTGTGCAACTTGTGGCCATTCCAAATGAGCGATCGCTTGATTTAATTCCTCTGGTACTTCTGGATCAACTCCAATTTCAAATAGGATTTCATAGTCTGGATTAATCCTTTTTTCTAATAATCCAACGCTAATTAATTTATTAATATAGAAAACAGCCGAGTGTCCCAGATAAAAAATTAGAGGGTTTCTCAAAGGATCGGGATTGAGATAAAATGTATCTCCCTCCACTAAAGTTTTCATCAGCATATCTTCTAGCTGCCAAGCATTCTCAAAATAATTGAGGATAACTTGGCGATCGCAACTATCTAGTTTAGGCGGATGAGTAGATTGAAGACTGTTCATGATATAACTCAATTGCTATTATATAGATGATTAACTCTGGTTGATTTACTTGACATTAATCAAAAAGTTGTTAATGTTAATTGTTGATTGCATTTCGATTCTTTGTATGTTTTCCAGATATGTTAAATTTTGCTAAATGAAACATATCCATGAACAAACAAATGCCACTTACTTAAGCATTTATAAAATGGCTAAAAATACTGAGATATTCTAGGATGATCAATGCCTATCCGCCTTAAGTAAGTGCCATTCATGAACAAACCATAAGCTATGGAAGTTAAGGTTTAAAGCCTAATTCACGGATATGTCTATTTAAATTCAAATTTGGGGAAGCAAAATTTAAGCTTGGCAAAGAATTAACCCAAACCACTGATTGGGATCTGTCCAAGTTTTCAGAGTCTTGAGTCCATGTGTCTCCAGTTGTTTTTGCATAGTTACTAAATCAAACTTGCGAGAAATTTCGGTGAGAATGCTCTCTCCATCTGCAAAGCCAACTTGCAAATCTAGCGCTTCTAAAGATACCTCATGACTCTTTTGGCAATGCAGATACATTTCTATTTGAGCATCATTTTGATTATAAATAGCTTGGTGAGTGAATAAGCTGATGTCAAAATTACCTTGAAAACGCCAATTTAAATGAGAAAGGATATTTAAATTAAAAGCAGCCGTTACTCCCTGACTATCATTATAAGCTGGCTCTAAAATTTCTTTGGGTTTTTGTAAATCAATCCCCAAAAGAAAGTAGTCACCTGCTTGCAAAGTCCTAGTAATTTGGCTTAAAAAATTATCACATTCTCGTGGATTAAAATTCCCAAGAGAACTGCCTAAGAAAAAAATCATCCGTGATGCTGCAAATGTTGATTCTAGCTTCGTCAAGGCTTGTTCGTAGGTTCCTATTAATCCCTCAACAAAGAGATTTGGATATTTATGTTGTAATTTTATTACGCTAGATTTAAGGATGCCATGACTAACATCAATGGGTATATATCTACAGTGGCTTGCAATTTTTTGGTAAGCATCTAGCAAAAAAAGAGTTTTTGTAGAACTGCCACTGCCTAACTCTACAAGTTCACAATTACCTGTTATCTGAGCTATTTCATCGGCATATTGGCGTAAAATCCATGCTTCTGTTCGTGTTGGGTAATATTCTGATAATTCACATATTTGTTCAAATAGTTCTGAACCGTAATCATCATAAAAATATTTAGGGGGTAAAGTTTTGGGACTTTGAATTAATCCTTGGATGACATCTTCACCTTCATTGTTGAGAACTCGATCGTTCTCATTAAGAGATTTTAGATATGTAGCTAACATTGTGTCAATATATTTAGTTCTGAATGAAGTACTTAATATGACATATTTAGTACTTTAATAGCAAGGCTTATTTGTAGGTAATTAACAATGAATTAAAATACGAAAAATCTCTCGATTTAGTGTGGTATTAAAGCAGCTTTTACTAATTTCATATTTGTTAATTAATTGAAATGTGGGCTGATAAATAAGTCGATAGGAATAGACATAACTACACTGTTAGAGTTAAACATTATCTACTACTAAAAAATGGCAAAGTACATAAGTTAGCTTTATCGATGATAATTTAAATTTTAATTAAAAATAATTAAAGCTTTGGTAGCGATCGCAAAATTCAAAGAACTCTTAATTTTTATTTTAATAGATAACTAAAGTTTATCGAAAATCAGTTTTATCAAATGCCAAGCTATCTATTTTCTTTCATAAAATTTAAATGATTTACGTTCGCCTAAATTAAAAAAGTTGTGTTTTTATACCGTTTTTTGCTTAACTTTTCTCCTGTCAAAGACGCTCGCTATGCTAGGGTGTATACACAAGTATTTTAAAGTTGTCTCACAGCATTTAGATTCCCCCTACGGTAAGAGGAGCCAAGGTCTCCCTTTTTTAGGTGGATTTAGGAGGATCTAACGTCGTTTTGTACCTTGTACAGAGTTGTATGTACACCATAGCTTAAAAGGAGAAAGGGTTTGAATTTTACTGCCCTTCTCTACAATTTCAATGCAATTGATAATCGCTATATGGTATTAAGTAGGTAATTAAAATTAAAGATAATAGTAAAATTAAACATAAAATAAAATCCTACTTTTGAGGGATGAATCGCTCAAAAGTAGGATTGTTAGGGCTAAAGCCCTTACTACAAACTTTAATTTATTTAGGCTTAGTTACTTATCTTTTATAGTCATCAGAGAGATTTACAAGTATGAGTTTTAATAAATTTCGTGCAACTAATTTTGAGAAGCATACGGCGATGCCTTCACAGTAGGCATCGCGGATTTTAGATAAAATCTAAAATCCCAAATCGAGTTACCGATTCACCGCCGCAGCTTCTCTTGCTGCTGCTGCTTGATCTGGGTGGATACCCAAGCGGGTGAGATTAATCCGACCTTTGTTATCAATTTCACGGACTTTGATAATCACTTCATCGCCCACCGCTACTTCATCCTCAACTTTGCCAACGCGGTAGTCAGCTAGTTGTGAGATGTGGATCATCCCTTCTTTCCCAGGCAGAAATTCCACAAATGCACCTATGGGTATAATCCGAGTAATACGTCCTGCATAGACATCCCCTTCGTGCAACTTGCGGGTCATACCTTGGATGATGTTTCTGGCTCTCTTCGCCTTGTTCTCATCCACAGCCGAAATTGTCACGGTGCCATCATCTTCGATGTCAATTTTTGCACCAGTTTCCTCTGTGATGCCCTTAATAGTCTTGCCTCCAGGCCCGATGACCAGACCAATCATGTCTGAATCAATCTTGATTGTTAACAGACGTGGGGCATAAGGTGAGGTTTCAGTCCGTGGCACGTCGATGCAGGCGAGCATTTTCTCCAGGATGTGCAACCTAGCTGCTTTGGCTTGGTGGACGGCTTGGGAAATAACATCCAACGACAAACCGGGGATTTTCATATCCATTTGCAAGGCGGTAATTCCGGTATCCGTCCCGGCAACCTTGAAGTCCATATCGCCCAAAAAGTCTTCAATGCCCTGAATGTCGGTGAGGATTCGCACTTCGTCCCCATCCTTAATCAGACCCATTGCTGCGCCACTGACGGGTTTGAGTATTGGTACACCAGCATCCATTAAGGCGAGGGTGGAACCGCAGACTGAACCCATTGAGGTGGAACCGTTGGAAGAAAGTACTTCTGATACGATGCGAATCACGTAGGGAAATTGTTCTTTTGACGGTAACACAGGAATTAGCGATCGCTCTGCTAATGCCCCGTGACCAATTTCACGCCTTCCTGGTGAACGCATTGGCTTGGTTTCCCCGACTGAGAACGGCGGGAAGTTGTAATGATGCAGGTAACGCTTATGTTGGTCTAACTGCATATCATCGTTGAGGTTTTGAGCATCCCCAGGTGTACCCAAAGTACAAGTGGATAATACCTGAGTTAGTTCCCGATTAAATAAACCGCTACCGTGGACTCGCTTTGGTAAAACACCAACTGAACAAGAAACACGACGCACTTCATCGAGTTTACGACCATCAACGCGAACGTTATCTTCGATGATTTGCCGCCGCATGAAGTACTTGGTAATATCTTTAAAAGTGTTACCAAGTGCCTTGCTATTTGCAGTTGCGGCAACTCGAATTGGGTCTTCTTCTGGCAGTTCTTTAATCGTCGTGGCAATTTCATCCTTGACGACATCTAAAGCTGCATCGCGTTCGGGTTTGGTAAAGGTAAATTGAGAGAGGATTTTCTTAATCTGACCGTTAGCGCGATCGCGGATATAATTTTCTAGCGTCTGGTCTACTTCTGGTGGTGCTTCTTGCACTATCACTAAGCCCAGTTCTGCTACTAAATCTTGCTGCGCTTTGATTAAGTCCCGCACTGCTTCATAACCAAAGTCAATCGCCTCGATAATATCTCGCTCTGGCAACTGATTGGCTCCCGCCTCCACCATGATTACGCCATGTGGAGAACCGGCTACTACCAGATCCAAATCTCCGGCTTCAATTTCTGCATAAGTGGGGTTAATAATGAAATCATCTCCCACTAAACCAACGCGAACTGCTGCCATTGGCCCATTAAAAGGAATCTGGGCAATCAGGGTAGCGATGGAAGCGCCTGTAACTGCTAATACATCGGGTGGAACCAACTCGTCCATCGATAGCGTTAAGGCGATAATTTGCAGGTCATCCCGTAACCATGAGGGGAACAAGGGACGCATGGGACGGTCTATAAGACGGCTGGTGAGAATTGTTTTTTCTGGTGGACGACCTTCCCGCCGCATGATCCCTCCGGGAATCCTACCAGCTGCATACAGTCTTTCTTCGTAATCTACTGTGAGGGGAAGAAAATCAATGCCTTCTCTGGCTTGCGATCGCGTAGCTGTCACTAAAACGGATGTGTCCCCTGATTCTATCAAAACCGACCCACCTGCCTGGGGAGCTAGTAAGCCTACTTTCAGTCGAATATCCCTTCCATCGAAGGATATTGACTTATCAACTTCTGCCATTCAGTTCTTTTTCCTTCTCTTTCGCTATTCTCTTTCTGTGGCAATCCTAACATTTATGCACTAGGGCTGACTTCTAGTACATACAAAGATAAGAGTTGTCATCAATCCAAAGCACGATACATCATCAGCGCGTCTACCACCTGTTCATTATCTAGCTTCGCCGCATGAGGAATTCGCCCAATAATCTCAAATCCTAACGATTGCCAAAGGGTAATTGAAGGTATATTAGTTTCAAAGACCAAATTGAACATTACTGCTTCGTAGCCCAGGTTTGCTGCTATCAAGAGCATAGCCTCCCCCATGAACCGCCCGATACCCTGACCGCGCAACCCAGGTTGTACAATAAAACCAGCGTTGCAAATATGGCAACACCGACCGGGGAAGTTTGGTTTTAAATAAAACGCCCCCAATATTTCTTTGGGCTTGTGTGTAGCATCCAAAACAGATGTCCTGACAACAAAGGCATCCTTGCTTAACCAGTAAGTTGAAAATTCTGCCTGAGATAGAGGTTGCCTTTGGGGATAAGTTTTACCTTCAACAATTACAACATTGAGTAATGCTCTTACAACCTCCTGTTCTTGAGGATGAATATAATCTAGTTCTACTTTTATGTTATTTTTTATAACTTTAACAATGGGGAAATCCATTACTAATAATATTGATGCAGAATGATTATTTGAAAATTATTTGTATGCAATGATTTGATTATAAATGCTATTGGCAAGATTTAATAGTTAGAGCTTTGCGAGTTAAATTATTTAATTTTACAAGAATCTGAGTAGTTAGCAAATGGCGATTTTACACGGTAATTGGTTACTAAAAAGTCAAAAGGGTTGTTTATTTATTTGGGGAGAAACTTGGCGATCGCCACGAGTCAATTTAGAATCTAGTGAAACTGGAGATATCCCACCACATCCATTGGCAATGACATCAGTGGAGTTGAGTGAGTGGTTGGTTTCTCAGAAGATGGCCATTACTAACTTTATCCAGCAACCCCAAGTTGCAAATGCTACTACTGGGCGAACACGAAAAGCCGCCAGTGCCACTGAGATAAGTTTACCAACGCATTCACATATAATTGCCCTACCAACTTATATTCCCGAAGAGAGTACAGAAGGAACATCTGCAATTTTCCCTGTGCATTCTGCCAGCTTGGGGCTAGAAACAGACTCTCCGCAATATTTGCAACCGTGGCGGGTTGAAGGTTTTTGTCTCAACCCCAGCGAGGCAGTAAAATTTCTCGCTGCTATTCCCTTAAATGCTGCAAAAGGTGAAGATGCTTTTTTAGGAGGAGATTTACGTTTTTGGTCGCAAGTTTCCCGATGGAGTTTAGATTTAATTTCACGGTGTAAGTTTTTACCAAGAATTGAACGGCAATCAGACGGTGCATTTGCTGCTAAATGGCAAGTACTTCTAGACAGTGCTGTAGATGGAACTCGCCTAGAAAAATTTTCTGCGGATATGCCGTTGGTTTGTCGTACTTATCAGGGAGATGGGGGAGACAAGGAGACAAGGGGACAAGGGGACAAGGAAAATAACCATGCCGAATGCCTAATATATGTAGACTTTCCAGCCGAACCTCAAGAATTACTTTTGGGATTTCTCAACAGTACGATAGATACGCAAGTGCGAGGGATGGTAGGTTCTCAGCCTCCAATGGAAGCTAAGGCGATGGCATCTTTACCCGGTGGGGTGCGACAGTGGTTGCAAGCTTTAACTAGTGCATCTCATACAGTTAACGCAGATTCAATTGAAGTGGAACGACTGGAAGCGGCACTGAAGGCTTGGACGATGCCGCTACAGTACCAATTAACTCTTAAAACTCTATTTCGTACCTGTTTTCAACTGCGTTCTCCAGAGTCAGGTGAAACAGATTGGACATTGGCGTATTATTTGCAAGCGGCTGACGATCCTGAGTTTTTGGTGGATGCGGCAACTATTTGGAACAATCCAGTTGAACGATTGGTTTATGAAAATCGGACAATTGAGCAACCACAGGAAACCTTTTTGCGAGGTTTAGGGCTAGCTTCTCGATTATATCCAGCGATCGCACCCAGTTTTGAAACCGAATATCCCCAATCTTCTCGGATCACACCGATGCAAGCTTATGAGTTTATCAAAGCTGTAGCTTGGAGATTGGAAGACAGTGGTTTAGGAGTCATTTTGCCTCCTAGTTTGGCGAACCGCGAAGGATGGGCGAATCGTTTGGGTTTGAAAATTACAGCCGAAACCCCAAAGAAAAAGCAGGGACGTTTAGGATTGCAAAGTCTACTAAATTTCCAATGGCAATTGGCAATTGGTGGACAAACTATTTCTAAAGCTGAGTTTGATAAACTTGTGGCTTTAAATAGTCCGCTAGTGGAAATTAACGGCGAGTGGGTGGAATTGCGGCCTCAAGACATTAAGACAGCCCAAACTTTTTTTACCACTCGCAAAGACCAAATGGCCCTTTCCTTGGAAGATGCCTTGCGTTTCAGTACAGGAGACACCCAGGTAATTGAAAAATTACCAGTGGTTAGCTTTGAGGCATCTGGGGCGTTGCAAGAGTTAATTGGGGCGCTAAACAATAATCAAGCGATCGCACCTTTACCGACACCAGAAGGCTTTAAAGGACAGTTGCGACCTTATCAAGAACGAGGTGCTGCTTGGCTATCCTTCTTGGAACGTTGGGGCTTAGGCGCGTGTCTCGCAGACGATATGGGACTCGGTAAATGCGTAGCAAATGACACTCTAGTCAATGTAAATGGACTGTTACACACAGCCGAGACAATCTGGACAGCTCACGCTAAAGAAACAGAGTTTGACGGCGAAGGATTTTGGGCTAACCCCACAGAGGAATTATTAGTTAATTCCATAGATGAAACAACAGGCAAAATTGTCCAGGCTAATGTCAGGCGGTTGTATCGGCAGCAAGTCCGCGAGAAATTACGAAAAGTCACGTTAGAAGACGGTAGCAATATCACTATCACTCATCGTCACAAGCTTCTAACAAGTAAAGGTTGGACAAATAACTTACAGGTGGGTGATTACGTTTGTGTCCCAGGTAAAATGCTTTGGAATGGAAAACTACAAGACCCTGATTTAGTCAAGTTTCTTGCTTGGCAGATTGCCGAAGGGCATGAACTACCCAATATTGGAAGAGTGACAATATCCCAAAAAGATACCAGAGTATTAGAAGATTTACTCCAGATTTGCCAACGTATTCAAGAGCGCTATAACCTCAAAATTAACAGCCCTAATATCTCTACCTTCCCTAACAGAGTTTCTGCTCTTCGAGTTAATAGCCAAGCCTATCGGGAATTCTTAGAAGCTAAAGGTTATGTTTGGGGTAAACTATCGGCAGAAAAATCTATTCCGCCCTTCATTATGCAGGCAGACTTGGATAGTGTGCGGATATTTTTACAAAACTATTTTGATGCTGAATCTGCTGTTGTTTTGAGTATGGGGAGTATTGAAATTGCTACAGCTTCAGCTTTACTGATTCAGCAACTTTCTGCACTGTTGCGGCGCTTCGGTATTTGGTTGCGAATATCACCCAAATTGAAGTGTGCCACTAATGGAACTCGTACTTTACGCCCCTACTATATTGGTGTAATTGGAGGTAACTCTGCCCGCAGATTTATCCAAGAAATTGGTTTTAATAACTCAGAAAAGCAGAGCAAATTAGAACGAATTTGTCAACTGGTCAGCAACACAAATATTGAAGGAATACCTGCTTCTGATATGGTTGCTCAAACAGTCATAGCAACGGGACTCCCATTGCGGCATTTTGGGATGCACAACACTGTTTACATTAATGGTTCACAGCAATTTTCTAGAGGTAGTTTACAACGAGTAATAGCTGGAATGAACCGCATTATCAGTGGAGAAGCCCAAGAACAGTATCAGTTACTAAAACCTTCCAAGTGGACAACTCAAACACTGACAGCATATAGCAACTTAGATGTAGAACAGTTGAGCTTAACAAGACAGTCTTTGCAATGTCTTCTCGACCAAGAGGTATTTTATTGCCGGATAGAATCAATAGAAGAGATAGATTATGATGGATGGGTTTATGACTTTGAAGTTAGCGAACATCATAATTTTGTCGCTAACAATATTATTTGCCATAACACTGTCCAATTTATCGCTTTTCTACTGCACTTGAAAGAACAGGATGCGCTAGAAAATCCAACACTGCTAGTTTGTCCAACTTCTGTTTTAGGTAACTGGGAAAGGGAAGTCAATAAATTTGCACCAAGCCTGAAGATTTTACAATATCACGGCGACAAACGCCCAAAAGGGAAAGCGTTTTTAGAAGCAGTAAAAAAACATGATTTAATTGTTACTAGCTACTCACTGCTTCATCGAGATATCAAATCATTGCAAAGTGTCTCTTGGCAGATAATTGTTTTAGATGAAGCCCAAAATGTGAAAAATCCAGATGCGAAGCAGTCAAAAGCAGTGCGAGAATTAGAAGCGACATTTCGTAT
Organism: Nostoc sp. ATCC 53789; assembly: GCF_009873495.1. Lineage (GTDB taxonomy): Bacteria > Cyanobacteriota > Cyanobacteriia > Cyanobacteriales > Nostocaceae > Nostoc > Nostoc muscorum_A. The sequence continues at coordinate 4,107,125 of NZ_CP046703.1, forward strand.
TGCGTTGACGGGGACACCAGTAGAAAATAGACTACAAGAACTCTGGTCTATTTTGGATTTTCTCAATCCTGGCTATTTAGGCAATAAGCAATTTTTCCAGCGCCGATTTGCTATGCCAATCGAAAAGTATGGCGATACGGCTTCTTTGACTCAATTACGTTCATTAGTGCAACCATTTATACTGCGGCGATTGAAAAGCGATCGCGACATCATTCAAGACTTGCCAGACAAGCAAGAAATGACCGTATTTTGCGGACTGACTACCGACCAAGCCGCACTTTATCAACAAGTTGTAGAACAATCTTTAGCAGAGATAGAATCTGCTGAAGGATTGCAACGTCGTGGGATGATTTTAGCTTTGCTAATCAAACTCAAACAAATCTGCAATCACCCAGCGCAATATTTGAAACAGGCGACATTAGAGCAACATAATTCAGCCAAACTGCTGCGGCTAGAAGAGATGTTAGAAGAAGTTTTAGCAGAAGGCGATCGCGCTTTAATCTTTACACAATTTGCTGAGTGGGGTAAGTTACTTAAACCCTATTTAGAAAAACAGCTAGGACGAGAAATATTCTTTTTATATGGCAGCACCAGCAAAAAACAACGTGAGGAAATGATTGACCGTTTCCAACACGATCCTCAAGGGCCACCGATTATGATTCTTTCTCTGAAAGCGGGTGGTGTCGGACTAAATTTAACACGAGCAAATCATGTATTTCACTTTGATAGATGGTGGAATCCAGCCGTGGAGAATCAAGCCACAGATAGAGTATTTCGGATTGGTCAAACCCGAAATGTGCAAGTACATAAATTTGTTTGCACTGGCACTTTAGAAGAAAAAATTCATGACATGATTGAAAGTAAGAAACAACTAGCTGAACAAGTTGTAGGTGCTGGTGAAGAATGGTTGACAGAACTGGATACAGACCAACTCCGCAACTTACTAATACTTGATCGCAGTGCAGTAATTGACGATGATGCAGAATAAGTTCGTAGTAAGGACTTTAGTCCTTAATTTGAGCGCTTTAGCGCTCACTACAAACCTCGCAAAATTAATGGGACAGACCACTAGATTAAATATGCGATATTGAAAAATATCACACCTTCTTCTTTACTCTGTGCCATCATGTCGAATCACTTTGCCCACGGTTATGCGTTGTTAATTGGGGTTGGCACAACAGCCGAATCCCGATATTCATTGCCTGTCACAGTTAAAGATGTGCAAGCCCTGAAAACAGTGCTAACCGATCCAAACTTGTGTGCCTATGTGGATGATTCCGAACATATTCGCTTATTGCAGAATGAACAGACAACGCGCAGCGCAATTTTGGATGGATTAACGTGGTTAAAGGAAAAGGTTGCTGATAAAGATGCAACAATTGTAGTTTTTTACTCTGGTCATGGGTGCTTTGATTTATCAAGTCAATCTTATTATTTGCTGCAACATGACTTCAATTCCACAGATATTGCTAACACCGCCCTATCTGCCCAAGAATTTACTCAAGCTTTGCGGCAGATTCAAGCAAAGCGGTTGTGGGTGGTAATTGATAGTTGTCATGCAGAGGGTATGGCTACTTCTAAAGGCGAACTACCTGCTGATTTTATCGCTACGGCATTGCCCAAGGGCGTAGTCGATGCCTTGAAGCAGGGCGAAGGACGGGCGGTGTTTACGTCCTCCAGAGGCAATCAGGTTTCTTGGATACGTCCTGATCAAACCATGAGTCTCTATACTTATCATCTAATTGAGGCATTGCGGGGAGCAGCTAATCAACCAGGGGATTCCAAAGTTATGCTCTCAAATCTGATTAATCATTTGGGTAAAACTGTTCCAGAGAGCGCCAGAACCCAACATCAGGCAGAACAGACTCCGTTTTTTGATACGGCGATGGAAGATTTTCCTATTGCTATGCTGCGGGGAGGAAAGGGACTACCAAGCTCAACCACAGTTCCAGATTTGCAAATTATGACTGATCAACAAGTGGTAACACCTGCATTAGCAAGAGCAAAACGAGCCTTAGCAATTTTAGAAGAACAAGCTGCTTCCTTTGGCATTCGTATTCCAGTGGATTTGCAGATTGAATTAGAAGAGAAACGTCGCCAGGTAACTGAATTAGAGTCCCGGCATCAAAGAACAGGATTGGATTAAGCAAATATATCCAACGATGATTTTTCTCATTCCGAGTTCTGAACACGAACTTCCGAGTTCTGAACACGAACCGTCGAGTTCTGAACACGAACCGTCCAGTTCTGAACACGAACCGTCCAGTTCTGAACACCAACTTCCGAGTTCCGAACACCAACTGCCGAGTTCCGAACACCAACTGCCGAGTTCCGAACACCAACTGCCGAGTTCTGAACACAAACCGCCGAGTTCCGAACACCAACCGCCGAGTTTTGGGAGATACTGTGAAAGACTAGAGTTCCCCCACAGGCTTTTGATCCCCCCAACCTCCCTTAAAAAGTGGGGCAAGAGAGTTTCTTAAAGTCCCCCTTTTTAAGGGGGATTTAGGGGGATCTCCATAGTTTGCAGCGTATTAATATTACATTTATTTTTTATATAACCTTATGGATAATCAAGAAGCACTAGAGCGAACTCTCAACCGCGCTCGTCGCGCCCTTCAGATAATAGAGGAGGAAAAAGCTAGTTATGGGATTAGAATTCCGCCGGACTTAGTAATCGAACTAGAAGAAAAACAAAAAGAAGTCACTAGCCTAGAGGCGCGATTAAGCCAGTTACAGGGACAACGCCCGGCAAGCGTGCCCGATAATTTGCCCCGCTATAACGATGTGTTTGTGGGACGCAAACAAGAAATCGCCCGTTGTTTGGAAGCACTTTCACCAGAGGAGCGCGGTTGGGGTGTGACGGTCGATGGTATTGGTGGTATGGGGAAAACGGTGTTAGCGCTAGAGGTAGCACACCTTGCCCGTAAGCAAGCCTTGTTTGATGCCTACCTGTTTGTTTCTGCCAAAACTACCTGGCTCTCGACTGAGGGAGTGCGACAAGAAACCCTCGCCCTGTCTTCTCTCGATAGCTTCTGTCGGGAATTTGCCAAGGGGTTGGGACAAACAGATATTGTGAAAATGACTGATGCCACAGAACGCCGCCGCGCCCTTCTCGATGCCCTGCGGGGACGGCGCACCCTGTTGATTTGGGACAACTTGGAAACTCTGAATGCAGAAGAACGCGATATTATTGCCGAGTTTTTGCGGAAACTGCCCACCCCCAACAAAGCGATAATCACCAGCCGCCGCCGCACTGGGGAAAGCGCCGTCACCATCCGCTTAGATCGTCTCTTAGAGACAGAAGCTTTGGAGTTAATGCAAGCGAAAGGAAGGTCGCACCCCCGTCTAGCCCAGGAATTAAATGCAACGAAGCCAGAGATATTGACTGCTTTATATGAAGGCTCTGGTGGCAATCCCCTAGCGCTAGATTGGACATTGGGACAGGTGGCACACAAAGGTTACTCCATCAGTGATGCCCTAGAGCGGTTGCGTAATGCCGCCAAATCTCCCGATCTCTACGGGTTTCTGTTTGCCGATGCCGCCGAAACTCTCTCTGGAAATGATCGCACAGTGTTGTGTGCCCTGGTTGTATTCCTGACACCAGCAAAAACCACAGCACTGGCAGATGCTACGGATTTAGCCATAACCGAGATCCAAGTTTCTTTAGAACGGCTGGTAACTCTATCTTTGGTGAATGATTTGGATGGAGAACGGTTTGGCCTGCACCCCCTCACTCGCACATATATCCTGGCAGCTGTGGACGGAACGGATACTGTTGGGACTGCACCCCTAAGTGGAATTCAGTTTGACTCTGCCGCCCAACGCAAAGTTCTGCGCTACTGGGTAGACTTTGCCCAGAAGTACGGGGGTGAGGGCAAAGATGCCTATCAGACCCATGACAAGCTGGAAGCCGAGTGGCAGAATCTAGAAGGCGTGGCGGCAAACTTGTGGGAGGTGGCAGGTATCCCCGGTACGCTGAAAGACCAACAAGCTGCCCAAATGCTCATCGATTTGGAACACGCTTTGTCTAGCTTCCTCCGGTTTCGAGGCTACTGGGATGAGTGGGTACGCTTGGCTGAGTGGCGATATCTGGCAGGAAAGGCACTGAGTCAGTGGAGCGATGCTGGTTGGGGTGCATATCATGTTGCCTGGATTCACTATCAACGTGCGGACAAAGATCGAACAGCAAGTTCGGGAGATCAAATGAAGGAGATGATGGAACGGGGCGGCAACCTTCGGGACAAGGCTTTTGCAACCCGTATGCAAGGAGTGATTGCAGAGCAACGCCAGGACTGGGCGGAAGCGGAGCAGTTGTACCAGGAGGCATTAGCAATTTACCGAAAGTTGGGGAATGAGAAGAGAGAGGCAATCGCTCTCAACAATTTGGGAGGATTTGCACGCTCGCAGGGAGACTACGATGGCGCCGAATTTTACTACAAGCAAGCATTGACGATCACTAAAAAGCTGGGTTTTAAAGAACAAGAAGCTTCTCATTCTGCTGGTTTAGGACATCTCGCCCTTAACCGCAACCGCCCTACAGAAGCCCGTACCTGGTACGAGCGTCAGTTAACCCTGGCGCAGGAAATAGGACAGCAAAGTTTGGTCGCTGATGCTCAAGAGGGGTTAGCACAAGTTTTGAAGGAGGAGGGGCGCTATACAGAGGCACTACCCTTAGCACTGACTGCGCTGGAAATCCGAGAGCGCTTGCGCGATAAGAACTTGGATTTTTCGCGCCAATTGGTTGAGTGGTTGCGGCGTAAGACGGGGATAGAATAATTCGTCATTCGTAATTAGTAATTAATTCAAGGTTTTACGTCTCTGTATAATCCCAGACTTCCAGTCTGTAGGCGTATATTTGCAAAACTGATATGCTCCCAACCATAATGGGACTTGCAATAAAATAAGATACCAATCAAACTGGGACAATCGTGATATCCCATTTGGGTAATGTTTCAGAACGTTGCCAGAAAGGTTGATATTGTTCTAACTCTTGTGAAAGAACCTTAATTCCTTTTTCATAGGTGGTTTCAACCAGATGTACAATGGGTGCAATACCTTTCCAAGTCATATTAGAAGCCCAATGTAGTGCGGTTTCAACAGAATCTAAAATCGCGCCATTCCAATAGTTTTCTAAAGTAGCCCAACACCGTTCTATCGGATTGTACTTGCTATGGTAGGGAGGATAGTAAATCAGTCGGATTCTTAAATTAATCGCATCAGACAGTTCAACCATGCGTTTGATAAATTGTGTGCGGTCACTGCGAGTCGCCGCACCGCCATCGAGATCAATCACCCATTCATCAAGCTCAAGGTAATTGTGTTGATTCTCATGCCACCAAGCGGTTAAACAATCGACAATAAAATCACTAGTTTCAGCCGACTGACCGAAGTAAATTGATAGCTGCTGGCTGTGTGTGTTGAGAATACCAAATGGAACTAAGACTTCTTGCCACTGTGTATCGTGGTCATCAGCGGCTTTTGCCTCCAGTGTCCGGGCTTTACCACCTCTAGAAAGGTTCCCAATCTTCACTTTGGCTTTAGTATCAATAGACACTCTCAACGATTTGTGATTCTCATCTGATGCCTGATTCTCCCGGAACACATTCTCAAATATGGCATCTGTTTGGGGAATCTTTTTCAAGGGCTTGGTTTTTTGTGTTTTTTTAGGCGATACCCCAAGCCATTAAGAATCGTCCCTAGGGTTTGGCGAGACGGTAATTCGCTCTGGTCGTATCCCTTTTCACCTAACAATGCCTCTCTTACTGCTCTGGCACTAATGCGCGCATACAGAAAAGTTGATTGAAATTTTGGGTCGGTTTGAGCTTTAGCATCTACCAATGAACGAATATCCGATTCTAAATTGGGCAGAATCTCAATACTCTTGTGTCTTCCTCTTGCCTGATAGTTATCTACACAGACTATCCCCGTCCGCCGTTCATCCAAGCCAAGTTGTACACTCTGGCGATTCCACCCCAACACTGTTTCTGCTTTGCGGGCTGAACTATCGAAGTAATCTTCGGTGACTTTTGCCATGAAGTCTCTTTTGCGACTGCCAGTTAGTTTTTTGGCTGCATCTTTAAAGGTAGATTTGATGGTGTCAGTCAGCATGACTTGAGGGATTTTCATTCTAGAGATTTAGTGGGGGTTAGTAGATCCGCGCTTCCTAAATATTCTAGAATGGCTGGTACTTTATTTTTTCGCAAGTCCCTAAACGCTATAGTCTGAGGTAACTGTCACAAAACTAGATAAACCCATTTATTCTATAATTTTAAATTTATTATGACTAATTACACATTACAAGCAAGTCGGGAATGGTGGTCACAACAATGGCTAGATTTGCTAGATTCCTATCGCTTTAAAAAGCGTTTAGAACGTGCGAGAAATTATGCTCGTCAAGGAAATGTTCTCAGCATTGAATTTAAAGGTGCGAAAGTATTGGCTAGAGTGCAAGGTAGTGAAGTAGAACCTTATAAAGTTTCCCTTTCCCTTGAACCCTTTACCGATGAACAATGGGGTTATGTCATTGAAACCATGTCCCAAAAAGCAATTTTTGCTGCCAAGCTACTAGCAGGAGAAATGCCACAAAATATAGAAGAAGTCTTCACGGCAAATGGTCTTTCGATATTTCCATTTACCCTTGGTGATGTCCAGAGTAAATGCTCTTGTCCTGATAAAGCAAATCCCTGTAAACATATTGGTGCGATATACTATCAGTTAGGCGATCGATTCAGTGAAGACCCCTTTGTACTATTTCAGTTGCGCGGACGCACCAAAGAGCAAATTATCAGTGATTTACGCGAATTACGTAGTGCTAAGATTCAACCAAATACCACAGAAACGCCCGATATTCAAGAATCAATTTCTAATAACAAATACTCGGTAAAAATTGATTCTTTCTGGCAATATAATGAGCCACTAGAGTCATCCTTGGTAGTGATTGCACCATCCACGAGCGAGATGGTATTAGATGTATTAGGAGCAATCCCACTAGCGAAGGAAGAGGAAAATGCAGTAAATTCAACTTCCAGTGATGTGGTAATGAAGTATTTAAATACAGTTTACAGAGATGTGAGCCAGAAGGCTTTTTTAGCAGCAATGAATGTGGGAGGAAGTTGATATTAATTCATAATTCGTAATTATGAATTAGGTTGATTGGGTAGTTCAATCTTCACCCATTCCCGCACTGCCTGACGAATTGCCCGTCTGCCATTTGCCCGATTTTGCTCAATCAGTTTTGGCAGATCCCGAATTGCTAAACTAGGAAACACTAAACTGTTCTCTGACTCGACATATTCCCCATTTTGCAGGAGATAAATCTTGAGTTCACCGGAGTCATAACACCAGAGTTCTGGTACTCCCAGGCGGGCATAAATGGGAAACCGATTTAGAGACTTACTGGTAACATCAATTTCCAGTGCCAAATCAGGCGGTGGGTCTTGTTTCAAGTCCAGATCCAATCTACCCCGAACCGTAGCTTCATTCTGGAAATAGAAGCAGTTATCTGACTCTACCCCTGCCATTCGACTTTCTCGCTTCCAGGTAGTCGAACCATAACTTTCATAGTCTAAATCCAGCACATCAGCGATTTCTTTGACCAAATCGCCAATTACCTCTTTATAGTGTTCGTGTTCAGGTAAAGGTGTCATAATTTCCAAAGTGGTGCGATCGTAAGCTAACCTTGCTGCCCGATGCTCTCCCAAGTCTTTTAGAAGATTTTCAAACTGTTGCCAACTAATGTCGTAAAGTATTACTCGGTCTGCTCGATTTTTGGCGACTGTCATTGTTACGACCTCCAGAATGTTTTATTGTCCAAACTCAAGCCTAGCCTGTTCTACCAAATCAGCTGTCACAACCTCTTGACCTGCTTCACGAGCTAGCTGTTCAATTCTTGCTTTAGCTTGAGAGCGGACAAAAAAGGGAATATTTTGTAACTTTTCTTTAGCTTCTGATGTCCATCGCAAAGTCTCAATAAAATTAGAGTCGCTCATAGTATTAATTACCTTGGTAAGTTCCTCAATTTAATCAGCAGATTACTAATTTTCCTATAAAAAAAGCCCTTGCTTTTACGCAAGAGCTTTTAAATTATTTAGTTGTCAGTGATGAAATAAACTTTACAACCTAATCTAGGTCGTCCATGAACATCACTGGCTCAGTATCACGGTTAATTCCTTTCTCAAAACCACCAGCCGCAGCCCGTGCGCGACCAGCGTGCCACAAGTGACCAACTAGGAAGAAGAATCCTAGTACGAAGTGAGAAGTCGCCAACCAAGCGCGAGGAGATACGTAGTTGAAGGAGTTAATTTCAGTAGCCACACCACCCACGGAGTTCAAAGAACCCAGAGGAGCGTGGGTCATGTATTCAGCAGCGCGACGAGCTTGCCAAGGCTGAATATCGTTCTTGATTTTTTCCAAGTCAAGACCATTGGGGCCACGTAGAGGCTCCAACCAAGGGCCACGGAAATCCCAGAAGCGCATGGTTTCACCACCGAAGATGATTTCACCAGTTGGAGAGCGCATCAGGTATTTACCTAGACCTGTGGGGCCTTGGGCAGAACCGACGTTAGCACCCAAGCGTTGGTCACGAATCAAGAAGGTCAAAGCCTGAGCTTGAGAAGCTTCTGGACCAGTAGGGCCAAAGAATTCGCTGGGATAAACGGTGTTGTTGAACCAAACAAAGATGGATGCAATAAAGCCCATCAGTGAAAGAGCGCCCAAGCTGTAGGAAAGGTAAGCCTCACCAGACCAGATGGATGCACGACGTGACCAAGCAAAAGGCTTGGTAAGAATGTGGAAAACGCCGCCAGCAATACAGATAAAGGCAATCCAAATGTGACCGCCGACCACATCTTCTAAGTTATCAACGCTGACAATCCAGCCTTCGCCACCGAAGGGAGACTTGATTACATAACCGAAGATAACTGCTGGGTTCAATGTTGGATTGGTAATAACACGAACGTCACCACCGCCTGGTGCCCAAGTGTCATACAAACCACCGAAGAACATTGCTTTTAAAACCAACAGCAACGCACCGCATCCCAAAATAATCAGGTGGAATCCGATGATGTTGGTCATCTTGTTCTTGTCTTTCCAGTCGTAACCAAAGAAAGAAGAGTATTCTTCTAAGGTTTCTGGACCACGAACGGCGTGATAGATACCGCCAAAGCCAAGGACGGCTGAGGAAATTAGGTGGAGTACACCGACAACAAAGTAGGGGAAGGTGTCGATAACTTCACCACCAGCACCAACGCCCCAACCCTGGGTAGCGAGGTGAGGTAACAGGATCAAGCCCTGTTCGTACATGGGTTTTTCAGGAACGAAGTGAGCGACTTCAAATAAAGTCATCGCTCCTGCCCAGAATACAATCAAGCCAGCATGGGCAACGTGAGCGCCCAGGAGTTTGCCAGATAGATTGATTAAACGCGCATTACCAGACCACCAGGCAAAGCCAGTAGATTCTTGGTCGCGTCCAGTGCCGCCTAATATATTTGGTCTATTAGAGAGCGTTACCACGTGGTAATACCTCCTCAGGGAATACAAATTGTTCGTGGGGTTGATCTTGAGGAGCCATCCAAGCGCGGATACCCTCGTTCAGCAAAATGTTTTTGGTATAGAAGGTTTCAAACTCAGGGTCTTCCGCCGCCCGTAATTCTTGGGAGACGAAATCATAAGCTCGCAGGTTGAGTGCTAAACCGACGATGCCGACGGCACTCATCCACAAACCTGTGACTGGCACGAACAACATAAAGAAGTGCAACCAGCGTTTGTTTGAGAAAGCAATCCCGAAAATCTGTGACCAGAAACGGTTTGCTGTCACCATTGAATAGGTTTCTTCAGACTGGGTTGGATTGAAGGCGCGGAAGGTGTTAGCACCATCACCGTCTTCAAACAAGGTATTTTCGACTGTGGCTCCGTGAATGGCACACAATAATGCACCACCCAATACACCAGCAACACCCATCATGTGGAAGGGGTTGAGTGTCCAGTTGTGGAAGCCTTGCAGGAATAGCAGGAACCGGAAAATTGCCGCTACGCCAAAGCTGGGAGCAAAGAACCAGCTTGATTGTCCCAAGGGGTACATCAGGAATACGCTGACGAATACTGCAATGGGAGCTGAGAAGGCGAGGGCGTTATAAGGACGGATTCCTACTAGACGCGCAATTTCAAATTGCCGTAACATGAAGCCAATCAAACCAAAGGCTCCGTGTAGGGCAACGAATGGCCACAAGCCACCCAGTTGGAACCAACGGGTGAGGTCGCCTTGGGCTTCTGGGCCCCACAACAGCAATAGGGAATGTCCCATGCTGTCGGCTGGGGTGGATACTGCCACTGTTAGGAAGTTAGCACCTTCTAGGTAGGAGGAGGCTAATCCGTGGGTATACCAAGAGGTGACGAAGGTGGTGCCGGTCAGCCAACCGCCTAGTGCTAGGAAGGCGCAGGGGAACAATAGTATCCCTGACCAACCTACGAATACGAAGCGATCGCGCTTGAGCCAGTCGTCTAGAACGTCAAACCACCCTCTACTGGGCGCACGTCCAACTGCGATGGTCATCGGACTAAAATCCTCTTTTTTTACTAAAATTGCAACGTTTCTAAGGCAATACGGAGAGCCAATGTAACCGGCTGCCGTGAGGAATTAACGTTTTTTTTGACAATCTCAATAGCTTAAAAGCGACTGAGATTCTGAGAAGTTGCTGACCTGTGAAATCAGCATTTCTCTTTCTTTATGCCATTACACGTACCATCGGCTAGTAATCTAGCTTGTGGTAACTTAATGATTCTTAACTTATCACACTACTCAGGGTTTTTGCCTGACACACAGAAGCAAATCAGGCATGAAACACGAACCTTATAAATAATATGAATATCAGAAATTTTACAATTTGACACAACTTTTCTCAGAAATGTAAGAAAATTTAGTCTAGATGGACGTAGGTAGGTAACTCATTCCCAAGAGGTCAAAAAGACGCAGGGGCAGGAAAGAGAGAATTTTTATCGGCCAATGAGTAAAAAAATTGTAACCGTGCCCTCACAAATAGATTATATGGGTCGCAGGAGGCAGGAGAGCAGCTGAGTTTTTGTCAACAATGTTTGGTAAAATAATCAAGCAGCAGACCCTCTAAAGTGTTCTTTAGTTGAATGACTAGCCTTCAATTTAGTCAAGTTCTGTCTAGTAGCATTCAGTGTACGAGTATTTCACAGCGAGTATCTCACAGGCAATTGTAGTTCAATGACGACATCAACAACGATTAACAAAGGCGATCGCCTCCTGCATCAAAATGTTCTCGGTTCTCGTCGGTTCAGTAACTACTGGTGGGCAACTATTGTTACCTTGGGAGCAAGCGGCTTTTTACTGGCTGGGATATCCAGCTACTTAAAAGTTAATTTACTCATAGTTTCCGATCCAACTCAACTAGTATTTGTCCCCCAAGGATTGGTGATGGGGTTATATGGTGCTGCTGGCTTGCTATTAGCCACATACTTATGGCTAGTGATTTTATTGGATGTGGGTGGTGGCTACAACGAATTTAATCAGGAAACTGGCACAATCAAAATCTTTCGTTGGGGTTTTCCCGGCAAAAATCGCCGAATTGAGATTGATAGCCGCATAGAAGATGTGCAATCTGTGCGAATAGCTGTCAAAGAAGGTCTTAATCCCCTTCGCGCCCTCTATCTACGCATTAAGGGGCGGCGAGATATTCCCTTAACACGAGTTGGACAACCCTTATCTTTAACAGAGTTAGAAACAGAAGGTGCGAAGTTAGCCCGCTTTTTGGGAGTATCGTTAGAAGGACTTTAAGAGATTAGGGTAGAGGGTAAAGGTTACAGGGTACAGATTATTCCCTATCACCTGTTAGCTGTCACCTCTCCTCTAATCCCAATTCCCCTGAAAAGGATAAGATACTGTGGTTAAATCAGTAACTTGCAATGCGGTTAAAAATTTCACAATTTTTGCTTTCTTTTGTGCTTATCAGTGCTGTGATGCTTGGAGGATGTTCAACACAGCAGGTAGCTTCTAATACCTCTTCTCCAACCTCGACAGCTACCTCGACTACCCAGACGACTACTGAAGCAACATCTGTATCTCAAACTAGTAGTGAGAGTATTCCTGGAATCGCAGGTTTACCACGTCTTGAAGGTAAGGCGACTGTGGTAATGACGGTTAAAGGTTCGCCCATTACTATCGAAGTAGACGGCACTAATGCCCCCATTACAGCTGGTAACTTCGTAGATTTAGTTCAAAAGGGCGTTTACGATGGTTTAGCTTTCCATCGAGTTGTACGCGAACCCCAACCGTTTGTAGTTCAAGGGGGCGATCCCCAAAGCAAAGACCCGAAAGTTCCAGCAGATCAGCTGGGAACCGGTAGCTATATTGACCCAAAAACGGGAAATGCTCGCTATATACCTTTAGAAGTTAAACCGAAAGGTTCGGATACTCCGCTTTATAACAAACCATTTGATGCTACTGCTCAACCCGTCGTATTGCCCCATAAACAGGGTGCAGTAGCGATGGCGCGATCGCAAGCACCAGATTCGGCTTCTGCTCAGTTTTACTTTGCTTTGGCGGATCTAGCCTTCTTGGATGGTAACTACGCCGTGTTTGGCAATGTCACTCAAGGCTTGGATGTAGTGAACAAAATTCAGCAAGGCGATCGCATTGATTCTGCTAAAGTCACCCAAGGGGCTGAAAATCTGAAAATAACAGGGCAGTAGGAGGAAGAGAGCAGGGGGAGAATAACTACTAACTCCTAACTTTTAACTCCTAACTCCTAAATTTAGTGAAAGTTCTTGTCACTGGTATTGGCCTAGTTTCCGCCTTGGGTGGAAGTTTAGAGGATAGTTGGAAAAATCTGATAGCAGGTAAATCTGGAATTAGGTTACATCAGCCATTTCCAGAAATAAAACCACTTCCTCTAGGTTTGATTGCTCAACAACCATCTGAGTTGACAATGTTAACTCAAATGGTTGTTACTTCTGCTTTGCGAGATGCTGGGTTAGTTCCACCTTTAGCTGATTGTGCTGTCGTCATTGGATCGAGTCGCTCTTATCAAGCATCTTGGGAGATGTTGGCGCGGCAAATGTATAAAGATGCGGAAAATTCATCCGTTTCAGATTTTGGAAATTGGTTAGAGATATTACCTCATATCAATGCGATCGCAGCTGCAAGACAAATCGGTGCAACAGGTATGGTTTTGGCACCGATGGCAGCTTGTGCAACTGGAATTTGGTCTATCGCCCAAGCAGCTTTGCTTATCCAAACTGGGCAATGCCAACAGGCGATCGCAGGTGCAGTGGAAGCACCGATTACACCCCTAACTTTAGCTGGATTTCAGCAGATGGGTGCTTTGGCAAAAACTGGGGCTTATCCCTTTGATTTGCAGCGAGAAGGCTTAGTTTTGGGCGAAGGCGCAGCCGTGTTTGTCTTAGAGTCCGCAGAGTTGGCAAAACAGCGACAAGCAAGAGTGTATGGTGAAATTCTCGGTTTCGGCTTAACTAACGACGCATATCATAGTAATTCACCGGAACCAGAAGGGAAAAGTGCGATCGCAGCTATCAAACAATGTCTAGAACGTAGTTGTCTATCACCAAGCGATATTGATTACATTCATGCTCATGGCACAGCAACTCAGCTAAATGACCAGATGGAGAGTATGGTAATCCAGCGCTTGTTTCCCCAAGGCGTGGCAGTTAGTTCTACCAAGGGAAGCACGGGTCATACATTAGGAGCATCAGGAGCATTAGGCGTAGCTTTTTCTCTCATGGCATTAAAGCATCAAATATTACCGCCTTGTGTAGGATTGCAGCAGCCAGAATTTGATTTAGAAATCGTTACAGCAACACGTCTAAGTAAAGTTAGGCAGGTCTTATGTTTGAGTTTTGGCTTTGGTGGACAGAATGTAGCGATCGCGTTAGCTAAGTCCCCATAGTACTTTGTACCTACAGCACAATATAAAATAAAAAACTGTAACAAAAACTACAAAATTCCTATTTTTCTCAAAAAAAGGATAAGCTAGTTACAGAATGATATCCGGTTCGTAAAGATACCGTGATTAGGAGAAAATTTTATGATTTCAAAATCACTACTACCGCTAGAACCTGCTTCTCCAGCGCATATATGCCCATTTGACCAAGCCTGTAGTTACTTAGAAGCGGCAGCTAAAGAATTAAATTTAAATCAAGGTTTGCTGGAAATTCTCAGCCACCCGCGTAAGGTTGTCACAGTTTCCATTCCCGTGAAACTAGATGACGGGGAAATACAGGTTCTCGCTGGACACCGGGTACAGCACTGCGATGTCTTAGGTCCCTACAAAGGTGGAATTCGTTATCATCCGGCTGTGACATTGCGCGAAGTATCGGCTTTGGCAATGCTGATGACCTGGAAATGTGCATTGTTGGGTATTCCTTATGGTGGTGGTAAGGGTGGCATTGCCATAGATCCAAAACGCTACAGTGTTGGCGAATTAGAGCGAATCAGCCGCCGTTATATCAGCGAGTTAATTAAAGATATTGGGCCTTCTGTAGATATTCCTGCGCCAGATATGGGGACTTCAGCCCGTGAGATGGCTTGGATGATGGATACTTACTCTGTGAATGTCGGTAATGCTGTACCAGGGGTTGTGACTGGGAAACCGCTTTCCATTGGTGGTTCATTGGGACGCGAAATGGCAACCGGACGTGGCGTGATGATTACTGTGCGTGAGGCGCTGGCAGATCAAGGTAAATCCTTGGCAGGAGTGCGAGTAGCAATTCAGGGTTTTGGTAATGTAGGTGGTGCTGCTGCTGAATTACTATATGAAGCAGGCGCGAAAATTATCGCTGTTTCAACAGGTGCTGGGGGAATATTTTCCGAAGTTGGTCTTGATATTCCCGCGTTGAAAATCTACGCTGCTGAAAACCGCAAGAGTATTGTAGGTTTCCCGCAATCTATACCAATTAGCAATGCAGATTTATTAGCTTTACCCTGCGATGTCTTAATACCAGCAGCTTTAGAAAACCAGATTACAGAGGAAAATGTGAATCAGGTGCAAGCGCAAATTGTCGCAGAAGCAGCTAATGGGCCACTTACTCTTGAGGCTAGCTTGTCTCTAGAGGAACGGGGTGTGATAGTACTACCAGACATCTTAGCGAATGCCGGCGGTGTGGTAGTTAGCTATTTGGAGTGGGTACAGGGTCTTTCTTACGTATTTTGGGATGAGGAGCGAGTTAACCGCGAAATGGAGCATTTGATGGTGCAAGCCTACCGCAAGGTGATTCAGCAGTCTAATAAGCGGCAAATTTCTTTAAGATTAGCAGCTTACACTTTAGGGGTGGGTAGAGTTTCCCAGGCCCTAAGTGACAGAGGTCTTTATCCTTAATATTTAGGAAGATACAACATTTTGAATTGAATAGACCAGATGTGTAGGGGTGCAAGATTATATTGTGCCCCTACAATTACATGGCGATCGCTGCAATCTTCGATTCAAGATACACATTTAGGAGCATACAGCTAGCTTTACACTCCTAACTGTGTATCTGTTATTACTTACTACTCACCAGAAGGGGAAGCAGCATGAATTAAATCTGGCTTCTTCTCAGCAGGAGGAAGTTCAATAGCTTGAGTCGATGTGGGACGTTGATGGCGAGCGCGAGTTTGGATCTGCACAGGTTTACCCATCTCAATTGACTGATAAAGTGCTTGAATGATCGAAACATCAATCAACCCTTCTGTCCCAGATGGCTCAGGGTCTTTATCTTGGAGAATACAATCAGAGAAGTAGGTAAATTCAGCTGCTAGTTGGTCATGATCCTCAAAGGTACGCTCTTGAGTTTCACCATTAATTGTCAAATAATGCTTGATTTCTCCCTGCCAAGGATAGGCAGGTTCTACTCGTAAATCTCCTTTAGTACCTACAACCTGATAGGTTGAAACATTTGCCCCTCCAAAACTACAGGTAAATGTTGCCAATCGCTCGTTGGAAAAACGCAAAGTAACACTAGCCATTTCTTCCACTTCGCTGAAACGTTGTTCTCCGTTACTGGCAGCTACAGCAAATACTTCAATTGGTTCATCTTGAAATAGATAACGTACAGCATTAATGCAGTAAATGCCGATATCATAGAGCGTGCCACCACCAGTTACATTTCGTAAACGAATATTGCCTTCTTCTACTTGTTGACTAAAAACCGAGTTGAAAATACGTGGTTCACCAATTTGCTTCGAGCGGAGAATTTCGACTGCTCGTAAATTGGCTTCTTCTAAATGTAAGCGATAGGCAATCATCAGCTTGACATTATTATCATTGGCAGCTTTAATCATTGCCTCACACTCTTCTTCTGTCACTGCCATTGGCTTTTCACACAATACATGAATTGCCTGATTAGCAGCCCGCACAGTGTAGTCACAATGCAAGTGATTAGGTAATGCAATATAAACTGCATCAACCTCACCGCTTGTGAGACAGTCTTCATACTCCTCGTAAGAGTAAGTATGCTTAATGCCATACTTCTTGCTCAGTTTTTCGCTTTTAATGGGGTCATCTGAAACCAGTGCCACTAATTCTGAGTTTTTGGCGTGGATAAAGGAAGGTAAGGCGGCTTCTTGAGCAAACCAACCTAAACCAACAACAGCATAACGAATTTTGCGCTTACCATTTGTAGCAGTCATTTTTCTCCTCTCTGATAAAGGAATATTTTGCTTAATGCACCAATTACCTTTGAATTAGGACTAACTGTTTATACAAATACTGAGAAGAAATTAGGTTCCTATATTGCTAATGCAGCTTCTACATTTGACACCAACTTAGCTTTGGTTTCCTGAAACTTCTGTCCCAATTCAGTTAGCTCTTTATCACTCATACATTCGCGCACAGCATTAAAAATTTCGCTTTCTTCTTCTTCTGCATGATGCTCAAATGTTTCCTTCAATTCGCTCATTTTTTCTTTAAACTCAGGATCGGTAGGTTTAAGCGCCTTAATCTCTTCTAAAATAACTGCAACTTCTTCATGCTCTTCTTCAGCTTCTTCAACATATTGTTCAGTTTCTTCGTATTCTCGCAAAGCTGGGTAGAAAACTAATTCTTCAGCTCTTGCATGTAATATCAACGCTACATAGATTTGATTGAATTGTTCAACTAATTTTGCACCCTTAGCTTTTTCTACTTCTTCAAAAAGCTTCTCAACTTGACGATGCTCTGCTTCAATTAATGCCAAAATGTCTGTTGCTTTTCCTTTATTGGCTTTAGTCTTAGGCATTTTCTTTTCCCTTCGTAATTATCAATTTTTAGGGCTGAGAATTTGGAGGTTGATGAATGGGATCTTGTATATTCTCAATAAATTGATAAATTAAAACCTCATTCTTTCAGTAAGCTTTAGTTTAGACTTAAGGAATATTTCCGCTATTGCACCGTAACTGGAATTCATAACCTCAGCATGATGGATACTGAGTATGTAGCGTTAGCAGCCCAAGAATACGGCTCAATCGTCAACCATACGACCTGTGAACGTCCCAAAGGTGGCTATGGCAGTAAGATGATGAGTGCGATGCGGGTGAATGGGAAATGTCAGCTTTGCCTAATGGACAAGTGCAAGTCACACTGAGTTGGCGTTTACCCTCAGTCGATCTGGCTAAATTAAAAAAATAGTAGGAGTTCGGCTAGTCTATGGTAAAACCAATAATCCAATCAGCAACTCAAACCTTATACGACGAAGATTATTATCTGTGGCTGAGGACAACTATAAATCAACTTCGCACTGGACAGTTTTCTTCTGTTGATTTGGAGAATTTGTTAGAAGAGTTAGAAAGTATTGGTAGAAGGGAGAAGCGAACAATTGAAAGCTTATTAATTAAGCTTCTTCAACATCTACTAAAACTCAAGTGTTGGGATGAAGAACGAGAACGTAATCAAGGACATTGGAAAGGAGAAATCAGGACTTTTCGTAGAGAAATTAAAAAAGCTCTGAAAGATAGTCCTAGTATGAAACCTTACATTTTAGAAATATTTGATGAATGTTATCAAGATGCAAGAACAGAAGCAAGCGATGCCTACGGCGGTAAACTACGCTCTCAACTTACCATTGACATATTTCCTGCTGTACCCATTGGCTCTTTAGAACAAATCTTAGATGAAAACTGGTTTCCTGAATATAACCACAATCATTACGGTAAACCCGATTAAAATGAATACGCAACTTGGGTTTCCATAGGAGTATGCAGCCGTGCAGCCGGACTTAATAGGCTTGGAAATTAGTAAGGGGGAACTAAGACGTTTGACTGGATTCGATCCAGAAGACGTTTTTCGACCTTCTGTTCTGCGAGATGGCAAAAAGCGATTAGGGTTTTTTATCAATGAAATGTTGGTGACGCTGGCGCTAACGCCCATAATTGTGGGTTTTGTTTATGCGTTTATTATTCTGCCAACTATTGGTTCTTCGATTCGACTAGGAATTCTTTTACTAATTTTAGTGCCAATGCCGATATTAGTGGGGCGATGGCTATGGCGACAATTGACCTGTCCTGAAGGACTGACAATACTTTTAGACGAAGTTGATAAATATCATGACCTGGTTGTTGCCATCGATATTAATGACCAATTGGCAGCATCAGGAAACGTAGAAAGCAGCATCCATGACCGAGATAAAGTCACCGCCGCCTTACAACTAATTAGAGAAGATTTAGTCCGCGCTCTGAAAACGGAACGAATTTTGCGAGATAATAAAAAATTGCTTGCTAATAACCAAGAGTTATTTGTGAATAATTTAGCCAGTCTGCAAGCTTTACAAGTTAGTAGTCAAGCAGGCGAATATGCTCAACTGCTAAATCAATCATTGCAAATTGCGATCGATGTGCAAGCAGAAATCAGAAAATTGCACAAAGGCTAAGTGGATGTTTGTCAACCTTGGGCGACTAGAAGTCGCGGCTACACAGACAAAACCTGCCTCCGCAGGTTATACAACCATTGATTTTGCATTAGTCTACGGAGGTGGACTTTGCTTGTGTAGTAGCGACTTCTAGTCGCCCAATACTTTCCCACAAAACAATCGCCCCGTTGACCTAAATGAGCAACAAACCAAAAATAATTGTCCTAGATGATGACCCTACAGGTTCTCAAACAGTCCACAGCTGCTTGCTGCTAATGCACTGGGATGTGGACACTTTACGCAGTGGGTTACAGGACAATTCGCCGATTTTCTTTATACTGACTAACACTAGATCGCTAACGCCAGAGTCAGCTACATCTGTCACCAAAGAAGTTTGCCAAAATCTGAAAATTGCTTTAAGTGCTGAGGGAATTGACGATTTTTTGATTGTCAGCCGTTCTGATTCTACTTTGCGCGGGCATTATCCTATCGAAACTGATGCGATCGCACAAGAACTCGGCCCTTTTGATGCTCATTTTCTTGTTCCAGCCTTTTTTGAAGGTGGACGCATCACCCGCGACAGCGTGCATTACTTGATGATTGGCGGTGTCCCCACTCCAGTCCATGAAACCGAATTTGCCCGTGATTCAGTCTTCAGCTACCATCACAGTTACTTACCCAAGTATGTTGAAGAAAAGACTCAAGGACGAATTAGTGCTGAAGCTGTACAAAGGTTTCTCCTCGCTGATATTCGCGCTGGTAGTTTAGAACGCTTGTTACAACTGAGTGGTAATCAATGCGCTGTCGTCGATGGTGAAACTCAAGATGATCTCAACCGCTTTGCAGTAGATATATTAGCAACAGCAAGTCAAGGGAAACGCTTTCTGTTTCGTAGTGGCGCAAGTATTTTAACGGCTTTAGCCGCTTTACCACCCCAACCCATTGCAGCCGAAAACATGGCGCAATACGTGCGCCAAGGCAAACCAGGTGCTGTAATTGTTGGTTCCCATGTGAAAAAGACCACTCAGCAGTTAGAGGCGCTATTGCAAATAGAGGGAACAGTGGGAATTGAAGTAAATGTCGCGCGATTACTTGATGATGCAAATCAATCTGCGGTTCTGCTAACTGAAATCAAAGAAAGTACACAGGCGGCACACGAAGCGGGTAAAACACCAGTAGTTTATACTAGCCGTCAGGAACTGAGCTTTAAAGATGTCAACACCCGATTGGAGTTTGGGACAAAAGTTTCAAGTTTATTGATGGATATTGTGCGGGGTTTACCATCCGATATAGGATTCTTAATCAGCAAGGGTGGCATTACCTCAAACGATGTCTTGAGTACTGGACTAACCTTAACTTCAGCCCGCTTACTCGGTCAAATTTTAGCTGGTTGTTCAATGGTGTTAACCCCATCCGATCATCCCCAGTTTCCTAATTTGCCTGTGGTGCTGTTTCCAGGTAACGTTGGTGATGCTGATGCCTTGGGGACAGTTTATCAGAGGTTGACTAAACAATCTTGAGTGTTGCGTGAAGATGATGATAATTCCAAACTACTCCCTTTCTGCTAGAAGATAATTTTTTACGTAGATGCGGCTAAGGGAGTACCCACAGGGTATCGCAATGAACGCAAAGTGAAGATAAAAATAATCTTATGGCGGAAAGGGAGTAATCTATGCTCCGAACTTTCTGGTCTGATCATGTTGTTAGATTTTCCAACTGATCTAATATTGGTAATGATTCGGAGTGTCCCTTGTCTTTTGGCTAGTACTGCATGACTTCTGATTCTGCAATTCCCAATCTAAAGTCAAATTCTGCACTTCCTAATGCAGAATTAAACTCTATCCTTTCGGAGGTAGAGGTAAATCCTACTGTTTCTGATGTAGAGTCAGATCCTATCCCCCCTGATGCGGAGTTAAGATCCGTCCTCCTTTATTTAAAATCAAATACTATCCTTGGGGATCTAGAGTCTAATCCTGCTAACCCAGACTTAGAGTCTAATCCTGTTAACTCAGATTTAGAGCCAAATCCTGCTAACCCAGATGTAGAGTCTAAGACTGATGTTGCATCAGATTTTATCTTGACTGATTCAAATCCCAATGAGTCAGCAATATCAGGGTATCGCGTAAATGATAATACTCAAGTCCAGTTAAGAAGTAAGGAGGGACGACTGTTATTAATTTTGCCCCCGGAATCTCAAGTATCTGCCTCAGAACTCAGCTGGTCTGATATTTGGCAACAAATCAGGCAACGTTTGAATGCAGGCGATCGCTTCCGAATAGCAAATACACCTGTACATCTAATGGCACAAGACCGCTTAGTAGATGCCAGGCAACTCCAAGAACTCGCCGAGGCTTTAACTGAAGTCCAACTGCGGCTAATTTCTGTCTCAACGAGTCGCCGACAAACTGCGATCGCAGCCGTCACATCTGGGTATTCTGTAGAACAATTGCAGCCAGTAACTTCCCTGAATACAGGGTCAGAAGCTACAGCTACACCCCAGGCAGATGCCCTTTATTTAGAAACAACAGTCCGCTCTGGAGTAGAAATTCGTCATCCTGGTACAGTAATTATCTTGGGAGATGTAAACCCAGGTGGTATTGTAATTGCAGATGGAGATATTATCATCTGGGGTCGTCTACGTGGAATTGCTCATGCTGGGGCCGGAGGCAATCGTGAGTGTCTGATAATGGCTTTGCAAATGGAACCTACCCAATTGCGGATCGCAGATGCTGTAGCTAGGGCACCAGAAAAATTACCGACGCAATTTTCTCCAGAAGTGGCACATATTATGCCCCAAGGGATTCGCATCGCTAGGGCTAGTGATTTTTCTAGAAACCAATTTACTAAAAGCAATCAGTAGCCCTGAATATTTACTGAAAAGATGAAGAATATGAAGGATGAAATATAGCGGTTTTCATGTAGATGGAATACACTACTCTAATGCCTTTCCCCTAGCAAAGTGTATTTAACACGACTGAGCAAAGACGCGGATCGGCTTGTCATAAGACATCGCAATAAAAAAATATTCATCCTCGCCCTAATCAGGGAGACCAGATATTTCTTCATACTTGATACGATACTTCATACTTTATACTGCAATTTACGGTTTTATATTTCCTGAACCCTCATTGACCGCATTTCTATCATGACTCGCATTATAGTGATTACCTCCGGTAAAGGAGGAGTGGGTAAAACCACAGTTTCAGCAAATCTGGGCATGGCTTTAGCCAAAATGGGTCGTCAAGTTGCCTTGGTTGATGCGGATTTTGGTCTGAGAAATTTGGATTTGCTGCTAGGGCTGGAGAACCGCATCGTCTATACTGCGGTGGAAGTCTTGGCCAGAGAGTGTCGCTTAGAACAAGCCTTGGTGAAAGATAAACGCCAACCCAATCTTGTACTCCTACCGGCAGCCCAAAATCGCTCCAAAGATGCAGTCACACCGGAACAGATGAAGTTACTGGTCAATGCCCTAGCGCAAAAGTATCAGTACGTGATCATTGATAGCCCCGCCGGCATCGAAAATGGGTTTAAAAATGCGATCGGCCCGGCCAAAGAAGCGCTAGTTGTCAGCACGCCAGAAATTTCCTCAGTTCGTGATGCCGACCGGGTAGTGGGGTTACTTGAAGCACAAGGTATCAAGCGTGTTCATTTAATAATTAACCGCATCAGACCCGCAATGGTGCAGGCAAATGATATGATGTCAGTGCAAGATGTTCAGGAACTTCTCGCCATTCCCCTGATCGGGGTAATCCCTGACGACGAGCGTGTTATTGTATCTACCAATCGCGGCGAACCCTTAGTGTTAGCGGAAAATCCTTCTTTAGCCGCCACAGCCTTTGAGAACATTGCTCGTAGATTAGAAGGAGAAAGTGTCGAATTTCTGGAGATCGACTCATCCCAAGACAGCATCTTCGCCCGTCTACGAAGGTTGTTGTGGACAAAGATTGTTTAACTTACTTTTCTAGTCTCCGCGCCAGACCTATTCGTAATGATTGAACTTCTAGAAAAACTTTTTTCTCGCGGCCCTGATAGCAGTCGAACTCAAGTTAAACGTCGGCTGCAATTGGTGATTGCTCACGATCGCGCTGATTTAGATCCTCAAACGTTGGAAAAAATGCGGAAAGAAATCCTAGATGTAGTCTGTCGCTATGTCGAAATTGAGACAGAGGGCTTGGAATTCTCCTTAGAAAGCAACCAACGAACAACAGCTTTAATTGCTAATTTGCCCATCCGCCGGGTGAAAGGAGCCATACCTGAATGGGAAAGGGGTGATAAATAAGTTTTAATAGTTTTAAGTCTTAAATATTTTTATTGCAATTGTAACGAGTTGTCCCAAGCTTTAGATTAAATAAACTCCTATATTGACATATTTGGGTGGGTGTCAATATAGGAGTTTTGAGTATAGAAAGTACCCAATAAAAAATCTCCCGTTGTCCATCGGTGACGATAACGGGAGTAGATAAATTATTTTATAAACTATCGGTAAGCCACTTGTGGCCCTGCCCAAATCTCTGTAACCTTTTTACCAAAAGTAATCGGCTGATCTTCGTCTGTTGTGGGTACAGTCTTGCCATCATTAGCAACTTGCATTAGTGGCCAGTTTTCATCACCCAATTCACCTGCACGGAATAGTACATGATCTGGTTGCTTTTTACTCCAACCTAACAAGACGGCGATTTTCTCATGCTCATCTTGCTCATTAGCAGGAGCAACTATATTAGCGTGATTTTTTTGCCGATCCCAAATCACTGCACTATCAGTAGAATCGCCTGTGTTAAATATCCCTTCAAACTTGCGTGCTAAAAAGCGATCGCCTTTTTCCGACCAGCTAACCGGAACTAATACCCCAATTTGACCGTTTGGATTAGCCTCTTCTGCCGAAGAACCCTTTAGAGCTTTTACTTTTAATAAAGGATCGCTAACAGGAGTAGTTGAAGCCATTACCCACAACTTCTTCGTGTGCATATCTTGGACAAACAGAACGCTAGTAACACGGCTGTTGTACATTTCGGGTTTTACTTCTAGTTGCACGCGACTATAAACAGCATATTTACCATCTGGAGAAACGACGGGTACGCTACGGTAGTGACGAACTCCAGAACCACCGTTAGAACCAATTGCTTCTTGAGTCGCTGTAATCCATTTCCAAGGAATAGGATGAGGACTACCTATGGGATCTATTTGTTCTGCTTGGGACTCATCACGTGGTTCAGAAACGGGTATTTCTGTTGTTGTGGTTGGTTGTGACTCTCTAAGAATTGGCGCTACTTGAGTTGCTGTCAATGATTTAGTAAAAGACTTTTCTCTAGAGAGAGATTTTTCTTGTCCTTTCAAAGACTTGATATTAGCAGCTTTGAGTTTTTGTACTAGATTAAGCTGACTAACAGGAACATCTGTTAATGGTGCAAGTTCAACTGCTGCCAAAGTATCAGGAACAGTTAAATCGTTGTTTAACCCATAACTATCTACTTGAGCAAAAAACTCAATTTTATCTGATGGTAATACTTGCGGTTCCTGGACAGCAGGACTTTGTGTGGGTACAGAGTCAAATTTTTCTGTTAAAGAATAGATTTGATCTGTTTTCGATATTTCAGCTATCTCAGGTTCCCCAACTACAGCTATTTCCTTTGATACAGAGTCAGAATCTCCAGCCTTCGAAGTTAGTTTAGCTACTTCGGATTTTGCAGGGAACGAGTGAGCCGATGCCCCTAGCAAGGGTGCGATCAGTATCACAACGACAACGTAATTGAGAAATGGTTGCGCGCGGAACCATCCTGACAGCAAAAGGGGTTTAAGCATTTGTAGACTCTCTAGAGGGGCGGTTGCTATGTGAGAAGCAATACCTATGCAGCAATGGGGCAGGCAGTAATTATATGTATAACAAGAAACTAAAAACTTTGACGAGATATTTCCTTCAAAGTTTGCTGAGTTTTACAAAAATTAAGTATCATTGTCTACACCTTTTCTTACTCAGGTACTGAATGTTTTTTTGCAAAAGTATGCAAGTATAGTAAATATGCTGAGAACTCAGTAATTACTACACGATCTATAGTCCTGCTGTTGATATACTTGACAATACCAAAAGAGATATTAGTCAAGGCGTATTCAAGTTATAGTTGAGACGATAACGCTGGCAACAAAAAATGATATAACTTAAGCTATTGGGGATCGTACTAGTTGTAGCTAGTACACAATCAACAAGTCAGGTTACACACTAAATATAACAGCGCAACCCCTCATAATGGTAAAGTTGAGGTGTTATGTGAAAAGCTGGGAAAGCAGACGCATAATAAATCATACTCAGAAAATACTGCTGTCAGCAACCCAAATTTATAAATTGCAATCTCAACTACAAAATAGCTAGAAGAAGCAATAGTTTTTTACAAACCCAACTGCCTTTAATGCCAATTCGGGGTAAACGTTCGGGAACACAACAAAACTAACTTGGTAGATGCTCTAGCGGCTCGTGACGAGACACCACTAAACGATGAGGGTTTCCTAAAGGCAATGCAGCTTATACTAGCTGTTACACTTGTCAAGTTAACTATGTAAGTTAATCAAACAGCCTTTTGGTTTCACTCGATACGAAAATATTGTACCACCAAACAGCCGATATTATTTACCATTAACTAATGACTTACGATTAACAAATAATTATTAATGAAAATTGTATTTTTTGGTACACCACAGTTTGCTGTACCCACGTTGGAAAAGTTATTGAATCATTCAAAATTTGACGTGTTGGCAGTTGTCACTCAACCAGATAAACGCCGGGAACGGGGAAATAAACTTACTCCTTCACCTGTCAAGGCGATCGCCACTGCCCACAATTTACCAGTATGGCAACCAGAAAAAGTAAAAAAAGATACTGAAACTTTAACCAAGCTCAAAGAATTAGACGCAGATGTGTTTGTTGTTGTCGCTTATGGGCAGATTTTATCGTCAAAAATCTTAAAGATGCCAAAGTTAGGCTGCATTAATGTGCATGGCTCGATTTTACCTAAATATCGGGGTGCAGCGCCGATTCAATGGTGTTTGTATAATGGTGAGAAGGAAACGGGGATCACAACCATGTTAATGGATGTGGGGATGGATACCGGGCCAATGCTAGAAATAGCCACTACACTCATTGGATTACTGGATAATACTCAAGATTTAGCCGAAAGACTAGCTGCGATCGGTGGGGATTTGTTAGTGGAAACTCTGTTGAAGTTGGAACGCCAGGAAATTCAACCAATACCCCAAGATAATTTGTCAGCTACTTATGCACCTCTGATTCAAAAAGAAGATTATGGTTTGGATTGGTCAAAAAGCGCGATCCAATTACACAATCAAATTAGAGGCTTTTACCCCAACTGCACGGCTACCTTTCGTAATAACTTGTTGAAAATTACCGCTTCGGCTCCCCTTGGTTTTGTAGGCGATCGCATCCCACCAGAACTACAAGAATTAATTTCTAAATTGCCTGATTTGTCAAATGTATCAGACAAACCGGGAGTTGTAGTGAACATTACCAAAGGCATTGGAGCGATCGTCCAAACTGGGGAAGGTTTGTTGCTGTTGCGAGAGGTTCAGCTAGCTGGGAAACGTCCCCAGTCAGGATGGGATTTTGTTAATGGTACCCGCTTAACTGTGGGAGAAGTTTTTGGTGCGGGTAGTTGAGGGAAAATAACTCCTAACTCCTTATACAGACGCGATTAATCGCGTCTCTCTTAGCTCTTAACTTCTAACTTTTCATAAAAGCGGCAAGATTCGCAAGGGCCATCTGGGTTGACTGCACAGCGAATGAGTTCTGAATGAGCATTGTAAGAGCAGGTAGCATCGCCAACTACCCAGCGTCCACCTACCAAACTTTTTTCAGATGGTCGTTTAGCCGACTGCACGTAAATAGCAATATTATGTAAGCGGTAGCGTCCAGCTTTGAGTTGGTATTTATGGCGGCGTTCTAAAACCGCATAAGTTTTACCTTCAAAATCGAGATAATTTCCGGGTTGGGGTGTCCAATCAAGTTGCACTTTACCGAGTGACTCACGCGGGTGCGTCAGAATCACCTCGGTTTGTAAAGAGTCTGGCTCCATAAGCTTATGTGATTTGATTTACATTAAAAGAATGGTATGGCATAGCTTTCTTTAGCTTACCGAATTTAGATTACGATTAATGATTAACTCTTCGCGTACCTACGGATTAAGGCAACCAAAAGTCAGGTAGGATAGATTTGCCCAAGTCACGTAGAGTTTGGTTGAGCGATCGCGCCACTTGGATATGTGCTTCATCCTCTTCTACAGCTAAAATCTCGGCTGGCTGACCTTCTCCCAAATAAGACACCACCAAATTCGCCGCCTCCAAACCAGTAACATAAGCCTTTTCTTGTGACCAGGAACCATGACGGTTCACAATCCAATCCCCACTCATAAACACATTCTCAAAACTTGTCTTCGCAGGCAACATATAACGATAGCTACCAGGTGCAAAGTGAGTCACCGCCTGAGATAGGCGAATTACACTGCTATCAACGATCTTTGCCTCCCGAAAGGCAGGTACACAAGTTGCTAAATAACCCTGAACTATTGCTAAAATCTCCTCATCACTCAAACTGAGGAACTGATTCGCATGATAAAAATCAGCTTCAATCACTGTTCCTGGCTCATCTCGATATTCATCATGTAAGGCATTCAAATCAAAAAACGTCCAACCTGTACTTGCGTCGAATCCGAAACAAGCATTAGAAGGACGGGGAATATCAATTTTGCGGTCAAACCATAGCCGCGTTGCTAAAACATCAATCCCTCCTAAATTGCTCAAATTACGGAATTCTTTATGACTTTGTAAACTAGGGCTAGTTGAGACAATTTTCTTCATCCCCGCGATCCCAACTGCAAAAATCACGGCATCTGCTTCAATTACTTCATCACCGCAAACCACACCTTTCGCCCGATGATTACTATCAACAATTAAGTCTGTAACTCGTCGCTTGGGTAGCACTCGCGCCCCAGCTTTTTCAATCTGTTCCACCCAAGGACGAAATATCTTTTCTCCAACAGTTCCCCGACACCAAACTACATCAAAATCAGGTTGATGAGCCAGAATAAAAAAGTAAAGCATCCCTAAAGTTGCTGCGGCCGAGCATTGTTCACCAGGGGCAAACAAGCCCACTAATAACATTGGTTCAAAAGCCTCGCGGTAAAGCCGTGCAGAAACATTAAAGTTTTTGAACAATTCACGAGCAGTTACAAAGTCATAGCGCCGCCAAGCATCATCAGAATTGTCAAAATCAACAACAGCATACAGTAAAGGCAGGGCGCTCAGACGGTCAATTAGTGGCAATCGTTTAAACTGAGTATATAGAAAAGTTCCTAGTGGGGATGGGAGTCGGGGTAAGTCCTGAAAAATCGGTGATTCAACTTCCAAGCCTGCTGGTGAATATTGTGAAGAACGAGTCCAAGTAGTAAAAGGATTAATTTCTAATTGATTAATTAAGGAAAAAATATTTTTGTAAGGATACCAAAAGCCATGAATGCCAGCTTCAACAGATTTTCCTGCGGCTGTTTGCCAACCTGCCACCAATCCACCTAGATAGGGGCCTGCTTCTAGAAGGGTCACATCATAGCCTTGTTTTGCCAAATGGTAGGTTGCTCCTAAACCAGCCCAACCAGCACCTACAACTACCACCCGTTTTTGTTGTGATCCTTCTACCATCCCAGCCTCCGATTGTTGCTGTCCATCAACTAATGTATACGAACTTGTGTTCTGATCGGATGACAGGTTGTTACTATAGCGGTTTTCTTTGGGATGCAGTTCAGTAAAAACGCCTTGCGGTTAATGCTGAGTTAAGAGTATAACAGAAAACAGACTTGACTATTCATGAGGAATAATCCTAATGACTCAATTAGCAAATGCAAAATTCAGTTTAGATGATTTTGAATTACGAGATGGTATTTATTTTCCTAGTGACTATGAACAATTGAATAATACTCAACATAAAAAAACATGGGACGCAATTGGTAAAACATATTATGGTTCCCAAAAAATTGAAAAACTTGCAGATACGTCTCCCATCAAACAAGATTACACTTTACTAACTGGTACACCTGGAGGTACTTGGAACAAATTTCCATTGAATAAAACTGTTGGCTCTATTCTAGAGATTGGCTCTGGTTATGGCCGCGCACCTTTACATCTCTCAAAAGCGAAAAATCTAAGATGTGAAAAATATTATGGTATTGATATTTCTGAACCTTTATTGCGGCGGTTAATCAAGGTTAAACAAGAATATAATTTTTTCCCAGAAGCTGAATTTAACTTGATTTGTACTTCTGCTGAAATATTGCCTTTAGAAGATAATTCTATAGATTTGGTAATTTCTAACTGCGTCTTTATGCACATACCAGATGCACAACTAAGAAGCTTATTAGCTGATATATCTCGTGTGCTAAAACCTGGGGGAATTTTTGTTTTTAATCATTCCTTTCACAATAAGTCTTGCCCTTCTCATATTATCCATAATTTTATCAGAAGGCTGAATCCATTTGTGAGAAATCCAGTGTATCTCAAGCAATATTCTGGTGCTGAAATAAATGAAATGTTAACGACTGCTGGCATCCAAACTAAGTGTCCAGAATACATTGTGGAACCAACAGCAGAATATGCAATTTTGCCGGAAACCATTAAGGGTATTCCAGTACCTTTTGCTAATGCTATTAACAGAAGTCTTAAACCATCAGATGCTTTAAAAGAAACTTTGGCTTATGGTTTTAGTGCCTACAGCACGAAACTGGATTAATTCAGAAACTCTTCTATTGGGTGGAAGTTTGTAGTCAGTAGCCCTAATGGAATCCTATCTGATTTCTGAAAATTAGCGATCGCTAATATCCCCGACTTATTACCAGAAGTTGGGGATCTGACTTTTCACACCATCTAAAAAGCCTCTCTCTAAACCTCTCTTCTTGTAGTGAAGAAGCTTTGAATTTTCTCCTTTCCTTACTAGGAAAGGGCGCTAGGGGGTTAGATTTGGCGCAGATGACGTGAAAAGTCAGATTCACTTAGGCAATAAAGTCTAAAGCGGTAGATACGTTTGTAGTATCTTGCACAACAGCAATTAAATCGCCATTTCTGTAGATGAGGGTATCTAAAGCTGCCGCACCGCTGAAGTTGGTTGTTGTAAGACTGTAGCTATTGATACTACTACCAATCCTAATCTTGTCACCTTCCGATCGCTGAAAGTCTGTGATTAAGGCATATCCACTGCCCAAATAATCAATGTTGGTGCTAAAAGATCCATTAAAACCAAGGCTGAATGTATCCGCCCCAGTACCGCCAGTATACCTATCTATTTCGCCGCTACTACCGCCATAGCCACTGAAGAAATCATTGCCTGCACCACCAATGAGTGTGTCATTGCCACGTCCTCCGTAGAGTAGATCGTTACCATCTTCACCACTCAAGTAGTCATTACCTGCGGGAGTACCGCTACCATTGGTGATTTCGTCGCCGAAGAGTACATCACCACCTGTTCCACCATAAAGTGAGTCATTACCAGTTCCACCGATCAGGTTATCGATGCCATCACCACCGTAAATATAATCGTTCCCACCTTTACCTTGAAGGTAATCGTTTCCTCCCAAACCACTTAGTAAATTTGAGTATTCATTTCCTGTAATCTCATTATTGAGGTTGTTGCCAAAGCCATAGTAAGCAGTATTTGCATTCAACAATGTTAAATTCTCCAGGTTTGCCCCTAGAGTGTAGCTAGAATAGGATAGAACCGTATCAGTACCTTCGTTAATATATTCAGTAATCGTGTCAGCCGTATCTCCTGTTGCAGAGATGAGGTAAGTATCATTACCTGTTCCACCAATTAAAAGATCAGTGCCTGCTCCACCCCATATAAAGTCATCGCCTGCTTCACCAAAAATAACATCATTGCCGTTCTCTCCGTAAAGAGTATCTTTGCCAATACGGCCCAGAATGGTGTCGTTACCATTACCGCCAAGAACCAAGTCATCTCCCTCTCCAGCATCGATTATGTCATCTCCGCCTTTGCCATTAATCTGATCGTTGCCTCCATAGCCAAAAATCGAAATATCAGCGGATTCAGTACCGTTTAGATTGTCATTGCCAGAAGTACCGTAGATAGCCATAAAAATATCCTCTTACTATTTTTCTGAGGACTTACGCAAGTGTCATATTTGTTTTGTAAAGGTTCTCCAGAGCAGAGCCTGAGACTTCTGTCGCCTTGGGCTTTGCTCTAGGCTCTACATAACAGAAAATGTATATGCCAGTTGTATCAGTCCTAACATATTCTCCAATATGAATATTTTGTTTTTCGGAATTTTATTGAATATTTTTATGTAATTTCAGTAAGTCGGTGAGAATAACTAAACTACATTAATTAATGTAAAAAGTATTGAAATTATTTCCCAACTAGGATATGTGTAGAAAGCTCTTAAAGGGGGTACACTACGAACCTTTAATTATTTACGCTGACTTACTTACCAACTTTACCAGCATATTTCAATTCAAGTTGGTAAATTAGGGATTAGTTGAGCTAATTCTTCCCTACGCAACTATGCCATTGGATTTATCGCCTCTTTGGATATCACTCAAAACTTCATTACTTGCTACATTTATCACCTTCTTCTTGGGTATTGCTGCTGCTTACTGGATGCTGGGATATGGTGGCAAAGGTAAATCGTTGATTGAAGGTATCTTTATTGCGCCACTGATTTTACCGCCTACAGTTGTCGGTTTTTTGCTGCTGCTATTTTTTGGCAAAAATGGCCCTGTAGGGAAACTCATGCAGACTTTTGACTTCACCATCGTTTTTACTTGGTATGGCGCTGCGATCGCAGCTACCGTAGTTTCTTTTCCTTTAATGTATAAAACTGCATTGGGAGCATTTGAACAAATAGATGGCAACTTGCTGCGAGTAGCTAGAACCCTTGGCGCAAACGAAACTACAATCTTTTGGCGCATCAGTTTACCCCTAGCACTACCCGGCATTGTCGCCGCCACAATGCTCGCTTTTGCGCGTGCTTTGGGAGAATTCGGCGCAACGTTAATGCTGGCTGGTAATATTCCCGGACAAACGCAGACAATCCCAATGGCGATTTATTTTGCTGTGGAAGCGGGAGCAATGAATGAGGCGTGGTTTTGGGCGATCGCAATTATGGTGATTTCTCTATCTGGAATAATTGCAGTCAACTTCTGGCAAGAATTGAGGGAAAAGAAGAAGGCAGGGGGCGGGGGGCAGGTGGTCACTGAGCGTAGCCGAAGTGGAGCAGGGGGAGAAATTTTTTATAGCCCGCAATCTAGCTTTGAATCTGGTGGATTGTTTGTCAATATTGAAAAAATACTTCCTAGCTTTGATTTAAAAGTTGCTTTTACTTCTGATGAGCAACCCTTGGGATTATTAGGTGGTTCTGGAGCAGGTAAGAGTATGATTTTGCGCTGCCTTGCGGGGATAGAAACACCCTCTAGTGGACGCATAGTTTTAAATGGCAGAGTTCTGTTTGACTCAGAACAAGGAATTAATCTACCCAGCCGCGATCGCCGCATTGGTTTTTTAGTGCAGAATTATGCTCTGTTTCCGCATTTGAGTGTGGCGCAAAATATTGCTTTCGGTTTACCCAAAAAACTATCTGCTGGAAGTATTAGAGTGCAGGTAGAACAGCAACTAATAGCGATGCAGTTACAAGGATTAGGCGATCGCTATCCGCACCAACTTTCTGGAGGCCAACAACAACGGGTAGCCTTGGCAAGAGCATTGGCAAGCCAACCGGAAGCATTGCTTTTAGATGAGCCGTTTTCGGCGCTTGACACCCATTTGCGTAGTCAATTAGAGCAGCAAATGACAGAAACTCTAGCAGACTACCAAGGTGTGACTCTATTTGTCACCCATAATATGGAAGAAGCTTATCGGATTTGTCCGAATCTATTGGTATTGGAGCATGGTAGAGCCGTTCATCATGGCAGCAAATACGATATTTTCCAGCATCCTGCTACCGTTAGTGTCGCTCAACTTACCGGATGTAAAAACTTCTCCCGTGCTGTTCTCCAGTCATCACAACAGATAGAAGCAATTGATTGGGGTTGTACTCTTCAAGTTATTGAACCAGTCACGAGCGAATTATCCCATGTCGGCATTCGTGCCCATCAGTTCATTTTTACCAACGACTCATCACAGGAGAATACCTTTCCCTGCTGGATAGTACGAACAAGTGAAACGCCCCACCGAATGACATTATTTCTCAAACTACATTCTGCTGGTAAGAATTCTCAAGATTACCATCTGCAAGCTGAAGTCTTCAAAGAAAAATGGGTGACTATGAAAGATCAACCGTTTCCTTGGTATGTGCGTTTAGATCCTCTGCGCTTGATTTTGATGGAGTGAACGCAGAAATAGATGGGACATGGCAAATTATTCAAAATCATCTTAACTTCAAGCGCCCAGACCCCAAAGAGTCTGAGCGCTTGAATATTAGGTTGCAGAGAAACTTCTGCTAGTTAGGGAAATTAAGCAGGCATCATTTGCATACTTCTGCAAGACTCTGCACATTTGCGGCAAGCAGCAGCACATTCCATCATTTTCATGTCATCGCTCATCATCTCACATGCCATTGCAGTGCGATCGCACATTTCAGCACAGAGCATACAAGTACGTTCCATGAACTCAGAACCACTCATCATCATATTCATGCACATCATGCACATTTCAGAGCAATCGCGTATCATGCTCATCATGCTCATCATGTCCTTGTTCATCTGCATACCACCTTTGGCCATGCAGTAAGTCATGGTTTCCATGCACATTTTATGACAGTCCATACAAACTTCCATACAAGCTTGCATTTCGGCAGTCATGGTTTCAGTCATCATCATCATCATCATAGGAAATACCTCTTGATTCTTTGATGCATAAATAGTGTCCTTCTAAGGACTACTCACAACGTTAATCCTATCCTTTGAAAGAGTCAATGGGAGTTTTTTGTCCAAAATTCAGAAGCCTACTATCCCGATATAATTACCGGAAATTTGGGCAAATCCTACAGAAGTTTGGTGCTGTTTTTTTGGCTATTCTTACACATTAAGGCTTAGATACTCTCGTTGTAGAGTGGGGTTTTATGGAGCAAGTCAATTTTTCTATCAGCAGGCAAAAGTTAGAGCTATAATCTAGATTAAAACTAATGTCATGATTTCTTGACAAATGCTTTTTTAGAAACATTTATTAAATTATATTAAGCCAGTATTTATTAGCTTTAATGAAGATTTTTTGTATTCTCATCGACTTCATTTCAATCACAAAATCTTAGTATTAAGTAAGCCGATCTAATAGAAGCAAAATGTGTGAAGAAAGGTAAAGAAAGCTAAAACTCTTTTTCTGTTGCCCCTGTCTTATCCCACTGATAATTATTTCCGTCGGACTACTTATCCTTTGCGCTGTTGCTCCAACCATTGTAAAATCCGATTCCATGCCCACCAAGGATCGGAGTCTTGTACTTGACGCTGGCACTCTTTGCTGCTCAAATAGCCAACATGACCACCGTACTGAGTGAGCAATAAATCTATTGCGGAATTGCGATCGCAGGCTGCTTGTAATTCCGGTATGATGTCTGGGTCAAAAAGTGGGTCATCAGCAGCATATAAAATCAAAGTCGGTTTTGATATTTGCGGCAATATTTGTAAAGCACTACTAGCTTGGTAATATGCTTCCACAGAAGAAAAACCTAATCGGTTAATTACCAGTTCGTTGTCAAAACCCCAAATACTATTCGCCCGTTCAATCGCTGCTGGGTCAATGCTTCCAGGATGAGCATCATGAATTCGCCATGCTAGTTTTTTTAAATTCTGGGCAATCCCCGCTTCCAAATATCTGCCGAAGGGTTTTGTAACTAGATAAGATAGCGATCGCTCCGAATCCAAACTCGGACAAATCACCATACCACCGCCAATATCGCTGTCTTCTAGTCCTAAATCTTCATACTCCCTAATCACCTCACCAGCCACCTTCACTGCCCATAGTGCCAATTGCCCTCCCAAAGAAAACCCTGTAAACCAAAATTTCCCAGGACATCCCATTGCCTTAGCTGCGGCGGCGATGCGAACAAAATCTTCCCCTTCATACAAACCATCAGAAGTCAGAGTTGGCGACAATTCGGCAGTTTTCCCGTGGGCCCGCCAATCAAACAACACTACAGCGTATCCTTGAGCGTAGGCTTTACGCCCTAGCACCCTCAAAAACCATTCTGTTTTTAACTCTCCAGTAATGCCGTAAGTGCCGATAATCGTGCTATGGGCATTTTCCGGGATGGCAACCAAGCCAAAAATTGGCACACCTTGGCCACCAACAAAGATTTTCTCGTGATAAGAAGGTTCTGGGTCTTTAGTAGTACTTTGCCAGTTACGTTTTCCCCACAAAGCAGTGTATACAGTCATCATCACACCGTTTTGTAAAAACCAAGACGGATTGTAGGGGGGAGTATAACACATCATAGACTATAAGATTTCATGTAGTTGAGTCTTGATTTCATAGTCATTTAATCTTAATATTTATGTAAGATTTAAAAACTTTTTTAGAATCGTTTCGAAAATCTTTGTATCTATCAAAGGTTGTTAATTATCCTTAATAAGTAGTAATAATTTTTAAGAATGCCGAGGATTCTTGTCATAGACGATGACCCAGCGATTTCAGAACTAGTTGCCGTCAACTTGGAAATGGCTGGCTACGATGTTAGTCAAGCTGAAGACGGCATCAAAGGTCAAGCGCTGGCTCTCCAGCTTCAACCAGACTTGATCATGCTCGATTTAATGTTGCCCAGAGTAGATGGGTTTACAGTTTGCCAACGCCTGCGCCGCGACGATCGCACCTCTGAGATTCCCGTGTTAATGTTGACGGCTTTGAGCCAAACTCAGGACAAGGTGGAAGGCTTTAATGCTGGCGCAGATGACTACCTCACCAAGCCTTTTGAAGTTGAAGAACTGCTGGCACGGGTGCGGGCGCTATTGCGACGTACTGACCGCATTCCCCAAGCCGCAAAGCATAGTGAGATTCTGAACTATGGATCATTGACCCTTGTTCCCGAAAGATTTGAGGCAATATGGTTCAATGACACGGTGAAATTGACTCATTTGGAATTTGAGCTACTTCACTGCTTACTACAACGTCACGGTCAAACAGTTTCTCCTAGCGAAATCCTCAGAGAAGTTTGGGGCTACGATCCCGATGACGATATTGAAACGATTCGAGTCCATATTCGCCACTTGAGAACCAAACTAGAACCCGATCCTCGCCATCCCCGCTATATCAAGACAGTGTATGGTGCTGGATACTGTCTTGAGTTACCCGGTATACCTCCATCAAATGAAGGGGCTTCAGTAACAGTCGTTGAATGAAATCGCTAAATACCCTTAACTGAGCGATGATTTAGGCAAGAACTTTCAGAAACACTTATTCCTTACCGTTTAGTTAAGGTTATTGGTGAGATTTTCCGGTGTGTAGAGACGTTGCATTGCAACGTCTCTACAAGCGTTACCGACAGGGAAATTATTTTATCCCAAGGGTATTAGTCTAAAATCATCTCAAGAGTATTGCTGTAGGATACTGAACAAAAGCACTGATACGAATGGCACTAAGAAAAGATACAGCCCTTGTTCTGACTGGTTCCCAGCCTGGAGGCTGGAAATCCATTCTGGAAGGGCTGCCGCCTCCGGTAGCTTGAATTGAGGCAGAGCCTCTTTTAAATACATTCCCAGTCTGGAGGCTGGGAACGAGACGACACAAGCTTTTGGGCTTTTCTTAGCGCTATTCAGCACTTATACGGTTTATACTGCTAGTTTAAGTAGGCTGTAGGGTACTGACTAATTTTAGTTGGCGGCCGTTTAATTTTTCCCTCGCAGTAACCCAGGTCGTACATACTAGCAGCTTGAGAATCTTCTTCTGGTGCCAATTTAGCTTTTCCAGCCCAAGCATCAGATTTTCCTAAGTTAAACCAATCTTCATTAGTCATCCCTAAACCAAATGTGTTCTCGGTTGTTTTTGTCATTTAAGTACCTCTACCGTACTGATAAGTGACTGGCTTTGAATACCTTGCGATACACTACGACTGGGCGTGCCAATCTTGGGCTTGTTGGCGGATAGACTGTAATTCTTCAGAAGACATTTTATCTAAATTCTTTAAAATAAAACTCATCCTTCCTTGAGACTGTAGTTGTTGGCGGTGTCGGTTAAGAAAATCCCAATAGAAGAAGTTGAACGGACAAGCATTTTTACCGACACGTTCCTTATGGTTATAAACACAACTTTTGCAATAGTCACTCATTTTATTTATATAGTTAGCAGAAGCAGCATAAGGTTTTGATGCCAACACACCTCCATCAGCAAATAAACCCATACCAATGACATTTGTCTGCATTACCCAGTCATAAGCATCAATAAACACTGCATGGAACCAGTTTTCTACAGATTGTGGTGAAAGTCCGGAAATCAAAGCAAAATTACTCAACACCATTAGCCGTTGAATATGATGAGCGTAGCCAGTGCGTTCCACTTGCGTAAGAATCTGGTGTAGACAATTCATTTCGGTTCTGCTTGTCCAGAAAAAATCAGGTAGCGGTTGTGTGTGGTTAAACCAATTTTTATCTGAGTAATCTGCATCTACATAGTGATAGATGCCGTGCATATATTCTCGCCAACCCAACACCTGACGAATGAAACCTTCCACACTATTTAAAGGTAATTGGTGTTGGAAGTATGCTTGTTGTACGGCTTGAATTACCTCCATTGGTTGGAGTAAACCGATATTCAAATAAGGAGAAAGTAGCGCGTGCCACATTGTTTCTTCCCCTGTTACCATTGCATCTTGGTAGGGGCCAAAATGCGTTAGACGATTTTGAATAAACCAATCTAATACTTGAAGTGCCTGTTGGCGATTTATTCCCCAGCGAAAAGGTTTTATTTCCCCATAAGTTGGGCAAGTGAGAGAATTAACTTGAGCAATGACATCGAGAGTAATTTCGTCTGGTTCAAACCATTGTGCAGGTGGTGTATTTAATTTACCTTTGGGTGGTTGACGATTTTCTTTATCTAAATTCCACTGTCCACCAACTGGTTTATCTTTCTCCATTAAAATTTGGAAACGTCGCCTTCCTTCCCGATAAAAGTCTTCCATTAACAGGCGCTTACGATCTGATGCCCAATGATTGAATTCTTCTGTACTCCACAAAAAATGATTGTTAGGAATCAAAGTGATTGTACAGAAAAGTTCTAAACTTTGAATCATTTGGGTGAATGGTAGATCATTCGGTGTCATCACCCGCAACTGAGTAATTTGATTTTCCCTAATCCATTCTTGGAGTGGTGCTTCAAA
This sequence comes from Nostoc sp. ATCC 53789, assembly GCF_009873495.1. Classification (GTDB taxonomy): domain Bacteria; phylum Cyanobacteriota; class Cyanobacteriia; order Cyanobacteriales; family Nostocaceae; genus Nostoc; species Nostoc muscorum_A. The sequence continues at coordinate 4,145,323 of NZ_CP046703.1, forward strand.
ATCTTCAGCTATTTTGTATGTTACTGAATATTTTAGTTGTCGCAACTCTTGGGCAAAATGCCTCATTGCCGACCAAAGTAAGACTAACTTTTGCCGATGGTAAGGTCTTACTTGAACATGACGCAGTGACTCAATCAAAATTACAGGCACGTTCTCCTGATGAAAACAACTTTCTAAAGCTGCTTGTTTTACCCAAAGTTGATCGCCTAATACCCAAACCCCAATTGTCACGTCGTTTCACTCCGAATTCAAAATTCAAAATTAATAATCGCCATCAATAAATTTAGTTGCTCTGTATCCTTTTCTGTTTTAGTTATTGTTAGTACCACTAATGCCCATACCTACAGATAAACATAGATAAGCTGTCGCGTATTTAATTTGCACAACCAGGGCGGGCAAGATGCCCACCCCACAAGAGATTCATTTTTTTGAGAATGCAAATTAAAATATTTTTAGCTTAGTGCTTATCTGTAGGGCGTGGGGAGTGGATTTGATTTAGGAGTTTATGAGTTTTCCTCTAGAATTTTTGGGTGCGATCGCCTTTGAATAACTGATGAAATGCATAAACACAAGCCAACTACAGGATTTCACGCAATTCGAGTTACTTGCTGATTCACACGGGGACGGCCAAAGCGCTCCCAAGCACTCCCTCCTCGTAGAAATAGCTCTAAAAAGCGCAATGGTTTTTCTGAATCGCCTGTTGGCCAACCGGAACTACCGGGAGCAAAGGCTAAAGTTCCTTCAGATACCTTGAAGCTGCCATCAGAATACACAGCATCACTGACCACATCTCCAATCCGAATCACAATCTTGCTTTGAGGCTCCAAGTTTAGTGTATGCGCCCCAATAGTTGTTTTGATGTTGCCGTAGCCATCAACCCAGGCAATTCGATCTGGTGGAACATCTGGGATTTGCTCGTTCTTAAGGCTATCTCCCAGAAGGCTAAAATCTTCATTCATAATGGCAGCCGCAGCCGGAGGAAACACATCCCGTGAGCGAAACTGCGATCCACCACGAGAAACGTTCACTACTCGCAACTCCTTTGTATAGTCTTTGATAAAGGAGAGAGTGTAGCCCGCATTTACACCTACTACTTTTACACCATTGGATAAAAGGGCATAAGTTAGTCCTTCACCTTCATTATCCCGACGGGCTTCGGGATCATCTTGACGAGGGGCACAGTTGTGATAAATTAGGCGATCGCTAGGGCCTGGGTTAAGTCCTAGTTGGGCAATCCAGAATCCCGTTGCTAAGGTACTGAATGCTGGCACCGAAAGCAAATGAATTTGGGCATGGGGAAAAGCCATCAGCAGACGTTGTGTGACTTCTATAAATGCCGGATCTCCTGTACCGTAGTCTGCAATGACGCAGATAAACATTCTGCTCCTCCTTCTGATGGGTAGTAATTTGCAATCAACGTAATTCGTAATTCATAGTTATGAATTATTCCGTCATTATGTGATTACAGAGTGAAATAAACACTTGTTTGTTAATTTCACTCCTAATTAATAACGTTAAAGTATTAGTTAACGCAATGAAAACAATCACTTCACTTTTTAACGAAGAACGCAACCAACTCCAGACAGATATTGATAACACAACCAACATCGAGGAGACAGTTAAATTGGTTCAAAACCGACTTGATAATCTCGAAAGAATTTACATTGAAAAGCTTAATTTAGCTCAAGTTCGTCTAGCTTCCTTTTTCCTAGATACCCTGCGGCAGTCCATCGCCACTCTTGCTGCGGCTAACTATTCTCAAATTGCTCCAATAGAACAAAAGCAATTTACTAACCCAAATACAAACTTTTTTTCCAGTAGATTAATTTTGAAACTGCTAAAGGGACTAATTTATATAGGCATCTTAGGCTCGTTATTCTCTTTAACTAAAACTACCCCTGGTGCATGGATGGCTATCTTACTAACCTCTCTACTTCTAGGGGTAGAAGTTGTGCTTCAACTCGACTTAAAGAATCAGCAAAATTCTATATCTTCAGAACTATTGGAATTACCTAAACCTCTGCTCCGGGTTGATAGCAAAATATTTTTAGATCATCTTGGTGATGCTCTCAACACTATCGACCTAGCAGTAGCTAGAGTAGAAGATGGAAATAAACATGAAGGCGATTTAGCAATAGAAGAACTGCCAGAATTATTGAATTTTTTGCAAAGGCTAATGGGCGCATCAAAACTTGATAAACCCCAAATGGCTTATGAACTTGCAAAACTTCTGCCACAGATTTTAATGTCTCAGGGAATTAACACTCAAATTTATCGACCAAATGACCCTCACAGTGATCGCAATTATTTTGACTTTGAGCCAAGTACCGACCCCGATACTAAAGAACACGTAACTCTAACTCCGGCTTTGTTAAAAGGCGATCGCTTGATTCGGCGCGGTAGGGTAATTGAGCCAGCATATTCCGCTTCTAGAGAATAATAGACAATAAGGGTATGGAAATTTTAGAAACAATCGGTTTTGATTTGGGACACGGTGAAACGGCTGTAGCTAAAGCGATAGTGGAAAGCATCGACCCCCCCCAGATGCTGGAGATTAATAACAAGAAGAACCAAATTACAGCCCTTGGTTGGCATCCTAAACTCGGTTATCTTGTCGGCGAACAAGCATTAATTCAAGCTGGTGTTACCCAACTGACAATTTCTTTTAAGCAAAAACCCAACAACGATCCCAAATATCGGGAAACAATCAGCACTTTTGTGGCAACTTACTACCGCCTTTTGAAAGAAAGCAAACAACTTGAAGGTGGGGAAGGTAGCTATTTTTACATAGGTTGCCCTTCAGGATGGTCGGTTAGCGATCGCACCGAATACCAAAAGCTACTTCAAGAAGCTGGCATTCCCCAACTAAATGTTGTACCCGAATCGCGGGCTGCTTTCATGCAAGCCAAGGAAGCCGGGAAGCTGGAGTATGACAAACTTGTTGCATCGGTGCTAATTGTCGATATTGGTTCTTCAACCACAGATTTTACTCTGGTTAAGAGCTTAGAAGAGATCCCGATAGATTTCGGGAGTAATACTTTAGGTGCATCTCTAATTGACAAAGCTATTTTTGCTCGGACTCTTGCCAACCACGAGCAAAAAGCATTACTCGAAAAAGTATTTAAGGAATATCCCCATCATCAAGCTCGTTGTGAACTTGCTTGTCGCAAAGCTAAAGAAGATTATTTTTCTAATGAACAGCTATATAGCGATCCTGAATCCTTTGCGCGTGGCTTCGAGTCGATCAACGAACAGATTTATTTTATTCCTCAAGTCAATAAATTGATGATGGAGGAAATTCTAAACCAGCCCTTACCGGAACTGGGGCATCAGAGTTGGGTGCGATCGTTTAGCGACTCTTTAACCGAAGCCAAAGAAAAACTAGAAAAACTTGGAATTGTGCCGAAACTTCTGCTGATGACTGGCGGTGCATCTCGCATGAAGTTTACGCACTTGCTTTGTCAGGAAATGTTTCCCGAACCAGAAACGCTGCTTCGCCCCGATCCAGAACCGGAACGGTGTATTGCACTGGGTTTAGCACGAGTAGGACGATGGGATTTGCGTGCTGCTGCTTTTAAAGAAGAAGTCAATAAACTATTTACCTCGAACCAGCTTAAAGGTTTGATTGAAAGGCATATCCCGGAGTTAATCGAATCATTAACTAAGCCTTTGACAGATGGCTTGATTGTCAACGCAGTTAAACCAGCTTTAAAAGATTGGCAAAAAAACAAAATACGGACTTTAGCTGATTTGGAAACATCTTTGATCGGTCGGGCAGAACAGTGGCTCAAAAGCGAACGCGCTGTGCAGATAATTAATCATCAATGCGCTTCTTGGTTTAGCAATAAAATCCAACCAGATTTAGCCGCACAAACCGATCCAATCTGTCGAAAGTTTCAGATACCTAGAAGCAGCTTAAGGTTTGAGGATAGCATTGACCCAAATTTTGTTAACCCAGAGCTACGAATTGGAGATGCTATCCTTGCTGAGACAGTAGGCTTTATTGTCAATGTAGTAATTGGTGGAGGCACTGTAGCCAGCATCATTACTCTCATACTAACTGGACACTTAACCTGGCCTATTGCATTAGTATATGGGGCTTCGGTGATGGCGGCAGGAATGGAGCTAAATCGTAAGAGTGTTCAAGAAGTAATCAAGACAAATGTGGATGTACCTAGTTGGGTTCGTTCTAGTTTTTTGAGTGACAAAAAAATCGAGGATATGTGTGAGCAAATAAAGCCTGAGTTAGAGAAAGTTCTTCAAGAACAATTGACAGCAGATCAAGAGGCTTTTGATAAACTGATTAGTAAAGTTGAGCAAGGGCTGCAAAAAACCCTTTCTACCAAAGTCCAATCTTGCATAATTCTGATTCAATAGCAGTAAATATAGTTTTTATAATCTCAGCGTTCTCTGTGCCTCTGCGGTTAAATAAATTCCTTTTAAACCGCAGAGGCACAGAGAAAACAGAGAGAAGAGGTTAAAGAATTAAAATTTTCACCCACCTTGAAATGGCTAGTTTTATAACAGTAAAAAAGAGGTGAGCTTAGAGACAAAAGTCAGTTAATTAAATATATAAATTACTAAAAATTCAATGATTCAAACAATAGTTATTTTTCTCATCATTGGACTAATTATAGCTGGCATTTTAGCCAATCCCATCCTAATCAAAAGGCGAAGGAACCGTCTTAAACACCGTCCTTTTCCCCCACTGTGGAATGCAATTATTGAAAATAATCTTCCTATTTATCTGTGTCTCTCTCCCGATGAAATCAGACGACTTCAGGGACATATTCAAGTATTTTTAGCAGAAAAGCAATTTATTGGCTGTAGAGGATTACAGGTGACGGAGGAAATGAAAGTTACTCTTGCTGCGATCGCCTGTTTACTTTTATTAAATGAACGTGGGCAATACTTCCCTAGACTTCGTTCAATTCTGGTGTATCCCAATGCCTATTTTGTTCAGGAAACAACTTCCATCGGAAAATATGTTGTTGAAGAAAGGCGTGTGGCCAGACTAGGAGAATCGTGGACAAATGACCAATTAGTACTGTCTTGGGAACAGGTAAAACAAGATATTAATAACTGGAGAGATGGACGTAACGTTGTGCTTCATGAATTCGCCCATCAGTTAGATCAAGAAGATGGTAAAGCTGAAGGAGTTCCGATACTGCAAAGCAACTCAGACTATGCTATTTGGGCGAAGGTGATGACAGAAGCATATCAGCAACTTTGTAATGATGTTCTACAAGGCGCAAAGACGGTAATGGATAGCTATGGGGCAACGAATCCCGCAGAATTTTTTGCCGTAGCGACTGAGACATTCTTTGAGAAACCACACCAATTGCTGTCTAAGCATCCGGCACTTTATGAGCAATTGCAACGTTACTATCAATTAGATCCTTTGCAATGGGTATAAACTAAATAAATAGGCAAGAATCACATTATGTCCCAATACGTTTGGGTTAAACGCTACTTGTACAAAATTGTGGGTTTTGAGACGTGATAAATTGCCGTCTCTACAAGTGTTTTGGTTTTATCTGAACTGTATTGCATTATGTCCAGCTAATCAATCTTCCTTTCAAAATATTTAACGAATTACGAATTACAAATTACGTTAGCGTTCGCGTAGCGTCTCGTAGAGAAGCGGGGCGTAGCCCATTACGAATTATTTCAACTAGGAGCCTTTCATTGCTAGAATTTTTAAAGCTACTGCTTCAGGGACGGGCATAACTGATAATCGATTTCCTTGTCTCACCAACATTAAGTCTTCGGCGCTAAACTTTTCTTTGAGTATTGATAGCAAGATAGGGTTAGAAAAAGTCTCAACGAATTCTACTACAACTGTTTGCCACCGAGGTGATTCAGAAGTTGATTTCGGATCGTAATATTTACTTTCTGGCTCAAACTGGGCCGGGTCAGCAATATCTTTTTTCACTACACGCATTAACCCAGCAATATTAGGAGGATTAGCATTCGAGTGATAGAAAAAAGCTAAGTCCCCTTCCTCCATTTGGCGCAAAAAGTTACGAGCTTGATAATTGCGAACACCGTCCCAGATAGTCTGGCATTGCTGTTGAAGGTCAGCAATGCTATAGGCTTCTGGTTCTGATTTCATTAGCCAATAATTCATCTACAAAAATTATCTATGTACAAAAGCATTTTAATTTTGAGCAGGTAACTAAGTTCGTAGTAAGGACTTTAGTCCTTATTTTTTAAGCACTAAAGTGCTTACTACAAGCCTTCTTGCACTAGTGAATATTTGGCTTAACTACGATAAGCTATAACGGCATAAAATGGATCTCCTCCAGCTGCACCCAACCACTGAAATAAATTCGGTAATGTTGATTTATGAGCTATAACTTCTGCGGTTGTAAATCCTGGGACTGAGGCGAAGTAAGCTTTGACTAATTCTACTCGCTGTGATTCTGAAGCCTCCCGCCAAGCTTGAATCGCCTTTTCAAAAAACATCCGGTTAGAAAAGCTGATAATTGCAACACCACCGGGTTTCAAGATGCGGTAAATTTCAGAAAATACTGCTTCCGGATATTGTACATACTGCACAGATACGCAATTGAGAACAGCATCAAAATCTCCATCTGGTAAAGGTAGCTGCGGATTTTCGTTAAGATTTTGCACAAAATAATGATTTAAGCGGGTATTCCGTGCTAATTCCTCAGCGTTGAGTCCGTGTCCTTCTACATGGTCAAACTGCATCTCTTCTGGTAGATGGGACACCCAACTGCTCATCATATCAAGAATGCGGGTGTCGGGTTTGAGGCGATCGCGATATAAATCCGTTAGCTGTTGAATAAATCCTTCATCTACATGGGTTACAAAGCGGGGATAGGCATAGAACAGCTTATCGTCTTTGTCGTCTAATTTCTGGCGTTGATTCGGTCTTAATTGCATAAATCTCTGTTTTGGAGTACTTTTTTCAAAAAATGCGGCAATTTCAGGTATTGTTCAAAAAACACTATGTAACATATTTTAATAACAGCAAGACACATAAACGAGTCTAAATAGCAGCATCAATTTTATCAATTCAATGTTTTATAAATTACATATCTTGCGGCATATTTGGCGACAAACGCGCCTAGTGGGATTATTACCATATTTGAGCTTGTTACTTTGGATACTTCCCTTATTATTATTTACTTCTGGGCACAATAGCCTGATGGCACATGATGAAGCGCTTTACGCTTCGCGTGCGCGTCTGATGTTTGATTCTGGTAATTGGATAACTCCTTGGACAACGGCACATCATAAAACCCCTGGCCCTTATTGGTTAATTGCCAGTTTCTACAAGCTGTTTGGTATGAGTGATATTAGTGCGCGTCTTCCTAGTATGATTGCTAGCATTTTTAGCTTATGGCTTGTGTATGAAATCGGCAAAAGTATGCTAGGCAAAAAATTAGCAAGGCTTGCTGCTGCAATTTTAAGTGTGGAATTTCTCTGGCTACAATACTCTCGCTTAAGTACACCTGATATACCGATGGTTCTATTGGTACTTTTAGCTATTTTGTCTTTAATAAAAACGGAATCATATCCTAAATATCGCTATTTTTGGAGTTTTATAGCTGGTTTAAGTTTAGGTTTAGGCTTCTTAGTCAGAAGCTTTATGATTTTTTTGCCAATTATCGCTTTATTCCCTTATTTAATTTGGGAACATCGCCGTCATCATCATCTTACTAACCCATTTTTGTATTTAGGCTTTTTTGTAGGTTTAATCCCTACCTGTGTTTGGCTGTGTTTAAGCTGGCTGCACTACGGAAATCAGAGTTTTGGAGAGTTGCTCAAGTTTGTTATGCAGCTAGGTTCTGAAAATAATTATAGAAATGATCGGCTGTTTTATTTATGGAATATTCTTTTAAAAGCATTTCCTTGGGCTTTTTTCGGGCTTTTAGGTTTATTTTTAACTGTACGTCGTCCTATTCCTCGTTATCAGTTAATATTAGTTGGCTTTCCACTTATCCTATTTTGTGAGCTTAGTCTTTTTAGCACTCGTCTCCCTCATTATAGTCTTTGCCTTTATCCGTTTATAGCTTTGTTTGCATCTGTGGGTTTAAACTGGTTAGGTAGTATTTACCAGACAGGAATTACCCCCCCATTACCTGTTGAAAAAGATAAAATAAATATATTAAGCCTTTTTGCCAAAAAGAATCTTCCTCGAAATCTCAGTTATGGCTTTGGTGGGTTAGGTTTTTTACTTGTTGTAGCGAGTATTGGCATTTTTAGTTGGGGTAGTTTTGATTTTCGCAAGTATGCAACTATTGGCTTGGCTATGGGCTTGGGTTGGTTAATTTTACCTGTGGTGTGGATTAGTCGTTACCACTTTGGCAAGAAGTTTCTCACAGCGCGTTATTGGATTGCAGGTTGGTTAATTCCCTGTTGGCTAGCTTTGGCGACGATTGGTAGCACAGGTCTGTTAAGTGACTATAACCATGTTTTGAAAACTTTTTTACAACAAAGTGCGATCGCCTCAATTCTCCAATCTCATCCTACCTACTACGTGGAAATAGACCAGAAAACCCAAGTCCTATTTGAGTTCTATCTTCCTATTCATGCCCATCAAGTAGCCTCTATTTCGCAAATACCAGCTTTGAGCTATGCTTGGATCTATACTGACCAATCCCTTAAATTATCTAGACCTCACCGTATTCTCGGCACTGTCAAAGAGTACCAGTTGATCCAATTTCTTCCCTAAGATAGATGCAAAGCACCTGTTGCTAAAAAATGTTAATTTATATATAATAGTACGTACACTAAGTATTTTGCTAAATGGTTTCTACATCTAATCATTCCCCAGCTTTAGAGTCGTGGCAGCAAAATCTGGCACCATACAATTTGGGCTACAGAATCAAATTAGTCTCACAATTGCTCAGTCGCAAGTTTACAGATAAGCTAGAACCCTTTGGACTTACACCATTTCACTGGTTGGTGTTGTGCTGTTTGTGGCAAGAAGATGGTTTACCTACTTCTAGTATTGGAGACAAACTCAAACAAGTGGGAGGAACTTTAACAGGCGTACTAGATCGGATGGAAGAACGCGGTTTGGTGCGTCGAGAACGCGACACTCACGATCGCCGCATCTGGCGGATCTGGCTAACAGATGCAGGTAAGGAATTAGAAACTATCTTACCCCCAATTGCTGCCGCAGTAAGGGATGAAGCAATGGACGGTATTTCTTTTGCTGACCGAGAACTGTTTTCCCAAATCTTGAATCGGGCGATCGCTAACCTCTCCTAAAGATAATCTCACAATCACCCGACTGGAGGAGGTGCTGTAAAGATTTGTTTTGAGATAATATTACGCATACTAAGGAAATAAGATTTTTTTCAGAAAATACTACGCATTCTAAATAAACGACTATCAATCAAATCATCGAACAAGCGAGTTAAGAATCATGAAAACCAATACATTTAACGGACGCAACCAAAACAAAACCATAGTTATAGAAAAAGAATTGATTCCTAATTCCGAGACTTTAGAAGCTGTAACCGCAGAAGCGCCTGTTGTAACTCCTGAGATCGAGAAAGAAGTTGCACCGAAACGGAAAAAACCGACTGGTTTGATTTTGGCAGGATTAGGTGTGGGTGCGATCGTTGCAGGTACTTTTGGTTATAACTATTGGCAATACGCCTCTACCCATCAAGAAACAGATAACGCCACCGTAGCGGGAAACATTCACCAAGTTAGTAGCCGCATTCCCGGAACTGTAAGTCAAGTGCTTGTGAATGATAACCAACTGGTGCAACCGGGACAATTGTTAGTGAAGTTAGATCCACGAGACTATGAAAGTAAGGTACAGCAAGCACAAGCAGCCTTAGAAAATGCACGTGGACAAGCCCAAGCTGCCCAAGCAAATATTGCTTTAAGTTCACAAACCACCACTGGTAAGACAACTCAAGCGCAGGGAGATGTTAGTGGTGCGGTAGCAGCAATTTCCACAGCCCAAGCAGCAGTACAAGAAGCGCAAGCTGGGATACCAGCCGCGCAAGCTGAAGTCAGATTAGCCGAAGCAGGTATTCCCGCCGCCCAAGCGCAGGTAGCGCAAGCAAATGCGAATTTGGAAAATGCCCAAGCAGATTACAATCGCTACAAGGAATTGTATCAATCAGGTGCGATCGCTCGTCAGCAGCTAGACGCAGCCAAGGCCGCTTTTAATGTAGCGACGGCACAAAGAAACGCTGCTGTTCAGGGAGTAGAACAAGCCCAAGCCAAGTTAGCCTCTGCGAGAGTTGGTGTTGCCAAAGCCCAGTCTCAACTAGCACAAGCGCAAGAGAATGTCACCAACGCCCAAGCGAAATTGGCAGCATCCAAGGGCGGATTGCAACAAGCCACCGCAGGCGGACAAGATACAACAGTCAAACGTAGCCAATATGAAGCGGCAAAAGCTGCGATCGCGCAATCAGAAGCATCCCTCAAAGACGCACAATTGCAGCTATCTTATGCCAATGTTACCGCCCCTAGTGCCGGACGAGTCGGTAGAAAAAACGTGGAAGTTGGCAACCGAGTTGCAGTAGGAACACCATTAATGGCGATCGTGGATAACGAGTATTGGGTAATTGCGAACTTCAAGGAAACCCAATTAGAAAAGATGCGCCCAGGAGAGACAGCAGAAATCAAGCTAGATGCTTTCCCTCATCAAACCTTTGTTGGTCGTGTTGAAAGTCTTTCGCCAGCCTCAGGCGCTCAGTTTGCCTTATTACCACCAGATAACGCTACAGGTAACTTTACCAAAGTTGTCCAACGCATCCCAGTCAAAGTAGTCTTTGATCAAAAGAGCATTCAAGGATACGAATCGCGGATTACTCCGGGGATGTCTGCGGAAGTAGCTGTGGAAGTCAAGTAATACCAATTTGCCTGCAAACCTCTTTCTTGTTATGACATTCTCCTACATCTATAGAGAGGCGTACAAAGATGAGATGAAATGATATTTGTGAGAGCAGATTGGTATAAAACAAACTTGACATGAAAAAACCGTTACTACCGGCTTTAAGGTCAAAAAACTACCAGTTGTTTTTTGCCGGACAAGGTATTTCCCTAATTGGGACATGGATGACGCAACTTGCGACGGTTTGGCTAGTTTATAACTTGACAAACTCCGCATTAATGCTAGGAGTTGTGGGATTTTCGAGTCAAATTCCTAGCTTTTTTTTAGCTCCCTTTGGCGGAGTATTTGTAGATCGATTTTCTCGATATCGTACCTTAATTGGTACACAAATCTTGGCGATGATTCAATCGTTAACATTAGCAGTACTGGCGCTAACTGGTGTGATTGAGGTATGGCACATCATCGCCTTGAGCTTGTGTCAAGGATTTATTAACGCCTTAGATGCACCAGCCCGCCAAGCATTTGTTCCAGAACTGGTTGAACGCAGAGAAGATTTAGCCAATGCGATCGCCATTAACTCTACCATGATCAACGGTGCTAGATTAATTGGCCCTGCGATCGGAGGTTTACTAATTGCTAGAGTTGGAACTGGCTATTGTTTTTTAATAGACGGTTTAAGTTACATTGCTGTACTCGCCGCTTTATTGGCAATGAAAGTCAAGCCTTGGAAAAATGTGGTGACAGACGGTAATCCCTTACAAAAAGTCAAAGAGGGATTTGTATATGCCTTTAGTTTTCCACCTATTCGCTCGATTTTATTGCTATCAACTTTAGTCAGTCTCATGGGACTGCAAAACACTATTCTCGTACCAGTTATTGCAGAACAAGTACTCAAAGGTGGTGCAGAGAGTTTGGGTTTTTTGATGGCTGCATCTGGGGTTGGAGCTTTAACTGGTGGAATTTATCTAGCTACGCGCCAAACAATCTTAGGAATTGGTAAATTGATCGCTTTAGCTCCAGCAATTTTAGGAGTTGGTCTAATTGCCTTTTCTTTATCTCGATATTTACCACTTTCTTTATTTACAATGTTATTTGTTGGCTTAGGTACAATTCTCCAGATTGCTGCTAGCAACACATTTTTACAAACAATTGTTGATGATGACAAACGTGGGCGATTGATGAGCTTATACACAATGTCATTTTTGGGGATGATTCCCGTAGGCAACTTGTTAGGAGGTGTATTAGCAAGTCGTATTGGCGCACCCAACACTTTAATTATTGATGGTATAGCTTGTATTTTAGGTTCTATAATTTTTAGCAGACAGTTGCCTACTTTAAGACAGATAATGCGTCCAATTTATGAGCAGAAGGGCATTGTAATAAGTAATAAAGCTTAGGATAAAAAGACGCAAAGAGATGGTATAAATTGGAGAATAATTCCTAACACAGAAAGACGTTCGCGATTCGCTATCAGAATCAAGACGCTGTTTGTTTATCCGTCAGTTGCACAAAATTAATTCTGTAGCTTGCTTCCCTGAAAGGGATTCTGGCTCCAAACTCCTGAATTCTGTTTCATAATAATTTTGTTATTTAACTTTTAAACTGGAACAACACTATGGCTAATACAGGTGTAATTCATCAGCAAGCACCACCAGAACGCGTACCGTTAAGAACTTGGATTGGTGTATTAGCCAGTATGCTTGGTGCATTTATGGCGGTATTAGATATTCAAATAACTAATGCTTCACTGCAAGACATTCAAGCAAGTTTAGGAGCAACTTTAGAAGAAGGCTCTTGGATTTCTACCGCTTATTTAGTAGCAGAGATTGTGGTAATTCCTTTAACAGGATGGTTATCGCGGGTGTTTTCTCTGCGACGTTATCTGTTAGTGAATACTGCACTATTTATTTTCTTTTCTATATGCTGTGCTTGGTCGTGGAATCTCAATTCCATGATTTTATTTCGCGCCTTGCAAGGTTTTAGTGGAGGAGTCTTAATTCCCACCGCTATGACAGTTGTATTAACGACTTTACCCCAATCTAAGCAATCAATTGGACTGGCTGCTTTTGGGTTTAGTGCAGTTTTTGCACCATCAATTGGCCCAACATTGGGAGGTTGGTTAACAGAAAATTTTGGTTGGGAATACAACTTTTATATAAATGTAATTCCAGGCGCATTAATGCTAGCTGGAGTTTGGTACGGAATTAAGCAAGAAAAACCCCAAATTAATTTACTGAAACAAGGTGATTGGTGGGGAATTATTGCAATGGCTATTGGGTTAGGTTCCCTGCAAATTGTTTTAGAAGAAGGTAGCCGCAAAGATTGGTTTAGTTCAGCGCTGATTCTGCGCTTAAGTGCGATCGCAGTAATTTTTCTGGCGATATTTTTCTTTATAGAATTAACTCGTAAGCAACCATTTATTAATTTACAACTTTTGTTTAGGCGGAACTTTGGTTTAGCCAGTATTGTTAATGTGTCCCTGGGGGTTGGATTGTATGGTTCAATTTATATTTTACCGTTGTATCTTGCCCAAATTCAAAAATACAATGCGCTACAAATTGGTGAAGTATTAATTTGGGCTGGTATTCCTCAACTTTTTATTATTCCACTCATACCCAAATTGATGCAACGCATTGATGTACGGTTAATGGTAGCTATTGGCGTAACATTGTTTTCCATTAGTGCATTTATGAACTCTGGAATGACTAATCAAACTGGATTAGATCAGTTACGCTGGTCGCAATTTGTGCGTGCAATGGGACAACCCCTAATTATGGTACCCCTAACTTCTATCGCTACTGCTGGATTGAGTCCACAAGAAGCAGGTTCAGCAAGTGGTTTATTTAATATGATGCGGAATATGGGCGGTTCTATAGGAATTGCATCTTTAGCTACTTTATTAACTAACAGAGAGCAATTTCACTCGAATAGATTGGGTGATGGGATATCTTTATATAACCCAGAAACTCAACAGCGAATTGACCAAATGACACAGTATTTTGTCAGTAAAGGAGCAGATTTGAGTACAGCACAAAATCAAGCTATCGCATCCATATCTAATATAGTCCGCCGGGAAGCTTATGTAATGGCTTTTAACGATTGTTTCTACTTTATTGGCATTGCATTATTACTTAGTGGGCTTGCCGTTTTATTCTTCAAAAAGGTGAAGCCAAGTGGTAATGCTGTCGCTCATTAAATTTGTTGTATGGGTTAAAATACTTGATAAAACTACTAAGGTACTAAAATGGTCATCAGCCAAAGTGAGTACTATATCTCTCCAGAAGAATATCTAGAAGGTGAGAAAGTAAGTGAAATTAAACACGAGTATATTGATGGACAAGTCTACGCGATGGCAGGGGCAAGTGATGCCCATGTCACGGTTAGCATGAATGTATCTATGCTGTTACGAAACCATCTCCGGGGTAGTGGATGCCGTGTCTATATGTTGGACATGAAAGCACAGATTGATGTCATCAACCGCTATTTCTATCCTGATGTAATGGTAACTTGCGATACACGAGATAGAGAGTCTGAATATTTTAAATCCTATCCTTGTTTAATTATTGAAGTACTTTCTGAGTCAACAGAAGGCTATGACAGAGGCAAGAAATTCGCTAGTTATCGGCATTTAGAATCACTACAAGAGTATGTGCTAATTTCATCAGATCGAATGAGTGTAGAATGCTTCCGCCGTAATGAACAAGGACAGTGGGTACTTTATCCTTATGAACAAGAACAAGAAGTGCATTTAGCTAGCGTTGATTTTCGGTGTGCGATCGCCGAAATATATGAAGATGTATTAAGCTGAAAAGCATGTAAGTTGAATATCAATTACATAGGTATTATCGATTAGATGATATTTTTTCAATTTGCTTAGTAAAGTATGCTTCTTCATGTTTTAGTTGTTGTGCTATTTCCAACCCTTTTTTAAAAGCTGTTAATGCTTGAGGAAAATCTTTCTGTTCTAGATATAATTGCCCAATTTGATCATAAGCTTGCATTATCCCGTAAAAGTTGGCAGATTGCGTCTGTGTCTGTACAAGGATTTGGCTAGCCTGCAAAGCCTCGTCTATTTGTCCTTGAGAACGGTAAAGTGCAATTAACTTCTGCAAAGCGTCGCCAGCACGAACATACTCGCGTAATTGCCAAGCAGTGGTATAAGCTTCTTGATAATTTTGAAAAGCTTCTAGCAGTAAGTTAGGATCTTTCTTGGCTAGAGATTCGTAATTTGCAGCGATCGCTAGCTTTAATTCTGGGATTACAGTAAGATTATTTTGACTAGTGTAAATTTCTACTAATTTAGTAAGTATATTCAATGACTGCTGCGGTTGTTGTGTCTGCTCATAAATGTAAGCCAGCCTTTGCAGATATGTTACCTCATTTACACGTTCACCTTGAGAAGTAGCTAAACTCAATAATTCCTCGTAGACTGGGGCGGCTTTAGTATAATCAAACCAAGTTAAATGCAATTCCCCAATTGTCTTAAGGATTTCTACTACTGCTGCTGTATTTTTTTGCTGCCGCACCACTAACAAAACTTGGTCGTAAGCTTCTACAGCTAGTTTAATTGATCGCACATTTTGGTAAGCTTGGGCTAGCGATCGCCATAATTCCAGATCAACTTGGGCAGTTGTTTTCTGAGATTGTGCCTGCTTTTGAATTGCTTGCAATCGCTGCGTAATATATTGTACTTCTTCCCCATCATTTTGCTTCCAAGCGATCGCCCCAACTCGTGATAGTGCTTGCACCTCTGCTAAAGAACCTAAAAAGCGCCGCAACCGAAGTTCCCGGTTCCAAATTTCAAACGCCGCCACCTGATCCCCTGCTTGCAGTTTCACTGCTGCTTGTTGATTTAAGGCATCCAGCGCTGGTTCTAAGTTTTGCTGTTCTTGGAGAGTTAACGGCTGTTTATCTTTGGGCAAACGTGGTAGCAGTGGATCGGGTGTGGTAATTTCTAGGGGATTAGGAGGGAATTTATCCGGTGGTTTGGGCTTTTTAGTCTGTGCCAGCGTTAAGGAGTTGCTAAAGAGAATAGCGGCAGTAACAATCATAATTAAGCGCCTGAGCATGGGTACTTTACCTTACCTTGAGTTATTTGCATGAGTTAATTATCCCCATGCCCTATTATTTTTACCTTATTTCAGCAATTCCGAGGCGTAATACTAATTCACGAGCATCGCAAAACACTATGTTATTCTAAGTCCTTAGAAATGCTGAAATACTCTATTCGATTATTACTTCACTACTTGAAGTATCGTTTTATTCTGGTGTTCAATTAATTCATACCGCACTCAGCAACGCCAGCATTAAGGACTTCCAAATAAAAAAATATCCCATTTTGTGTTTACACCGTAGCCTTAAAGGAGAGAGGTTTTTAATATGATCACGATTTTCACAACATTCTCAAAGTGTCTAAATCTGTGATTGTCATTGTTTTGCCATCAGACGCAACACTGACAATAATTTTGCTGTTGGGGCTGAGTACAGTATTACGAACTAGTCCATGAATATCTGTAATGTCTTTATTATTTATCCAGTCCCAAAAATGGGCTTCACAACAACTATCAAAAATAACTGTTTTAGCATCGGGGGTGAGAATTAATTTGTAGATTGAACTAGAATTTCCTTGTAATGTTTTTAATAGTTTTAAGGTCTGAGCATCCCAAACTTTTACCATCCAAATATTGCTCGGAATTCCACCTTGACTTATTAGGCTATCTGTTCCACCACTTACTAATAATTTGCCATCTGCACTAACAGCGACCGCATCGATTTCACGAGAATGAGCAGCTAAATTATCTACAAGTAATTTACGATCTAAATGCCAAATCTGGAGTGTGCCAAACAAGCCAATATAGATAGTTTGGCTATCTTGACTGATTGCTAAAGACAGAATATTATTAGCACCAGTATTAAGAGTATGTTGAAGTTGACCCAGGCGTAAATCCCAAACTTTTACCACTGAATCATTCCAACTCCCACTAACTAACTTTTGACCATCAGAACTAATTCTTAGTGCGATGATATTTCCCAAGTGGCCAGGAGAAAGTATTTTTTTAATTGTGCCATTTTTATAATTCCATACTTGAATTGTGCCTTTTGATGTTCCAATAACTAAAGTTTCTTTGTCTGGACTCACTGCCAAAGATTGAATTTCACCAGAACCAGAAGGCAGACTGATAGTTTTTTCTAGGCTTTGATTGCTCAAATTCCAAATTGTGATAGTTTCATTTCCGTTACCACTAATTAGGCTTTGATTATCGTATGCAATTGCTAATACCCCTATATGTTCTGGCGCTACTAAAGTTTTTCCAATCTGTTTATTACTAGAATTTTCTATTTGAGTTTGTTGCTTAAGTTCAGCATACATTTGAGGAAGTTGGAAGACTGGCGCAATCATGAATGCTATAAGTAAATTAGCTAAAAATCGAATCAAGTTTTTCTTGATGTTACGTAGGGTTTTAAATTGGATTTTTTGATGATTAGTTGATAAAATACTGTAATTATAATTAATCAACTCTATGATTTTAGGCAGTTGTGTAATTAAGTTTCTGGCTGCCTGCTGTGTAAGTTTAAGAGGTATTTGATTAGTCAGTTGGAGAATTTTTAATTCAAATGGTAGTCTATTGCGATTAACTGGTGTAAAACCCAATCCAGTAAAAAACTGCCTATTTGGACGTGGGCAATTGAAGTATAAAGGTAGTGCTATCTGGCGGCTGAGACGAGCTAACAACAACTTACTAAAATTGTCTAGCTGCTCTTGTGGTTCAACATACAAATTGTATAGTATGGAACATTCTGCTTGTTGAGAAAAGTGAATGTAGCCGATCGCACGACCATCCTGTTCAATAATCCACTCTTGCCATCTGACAGAAAACCACATCAAAATCATCAGTTCTAAATACAACCAGACAGCTATGGTAATTCCTAAAAATTGAATACCCAAAAAATAAAAATCAAAGTTAGCTAACCATGTTAAGCCAAATATTGCTCTGAGACTGCCAAAAATTACGCTGACTAAGACAAAAGCACTGCTTGACACGAAGGCGATTAAGCTAAAAACATAAAGCCGAGAGTTTCTAAATTGTTTTCTGTGCCAAAAACTATTGTAAAAATTGAATTGTTCTTCAAAGTTTTGGAATGGGCGAATTAAAATCCCAGATGGTAAAGATACATTAGCTGATGGCTGGTTGGTGATCGGTATTGGTTTACCCAATAAACCCATACAGGGTATTTTAGACAACCGCATTTCTTTAGGCACTTGCTCTTTGAGAAGCGCAACAAAACCAAATCGAGCGTAAAAAGATTGAAGTTGAGGAACACAGATCAGATAGGCTGGTTGCCCAATATTCTTTAAACAATTCCAGAGTAGATATGAACCAACACCCCGCGATCGGTGTTGCGAAGTAATATAAAGTGTAGAAAGTATAGTGTAGTTCGAGCGTTGTAAAAGTATTGCCCATCCAACAATTTGCTGTTCATATTCAGCTACCCACACGGTGCGATTGGGAGATTCTGATGCTAACAACCTGGGAATTAGATGCTTAAGTGTAACTCCAACTAAAAATCCAGTAATAATTCCAGATCCCATTACCAAAATAAACGACCAATTAACTTCGTTTAATGATGGGAGAATATATTGCAAATCTTGAAAAAAGATATTCTCTGGTAACTTTCCATATTCAAATAAATAAGCTTTATGAATGATAGATAATTTATTTAGCCACGCTTCCAGAAGTGAACGGATGCTAATAACTAGCCACAAGAAAGCTATAGCAGCAATCCAAAATGAAGCATTAAAGTTGTACGATTGGATATCTTGTAAAGTGCCACGCCGTAACGAGTAACCCGACGGTGGTTGGTAGGATTCAACAGATGGTTCTCCAGATGAGGACATTGATTAATGACGCTTTGAGTAAAGTGAAAGCATAAACACTACTTTGTTAATGCTCCTAGCTTTTCACGCCGCTTAAATTATCGAGAACCGCAATTATACTGAAAACAAAGCTTTAGTCGTTGGGCGATAAGTAGCTCAACCTTATATAGCAGTCCTAAATCAACAAGAACCCTGGTTTCTTAAAGAAACCGGGGTTTAGGCGGGTCATTGACTTTCTTTTTCTCCTTTGGCTCGTTCCTGTGTCAAACTGTCAATTGCATCACCCAAAGCAGTAGTAAGGCTATTGCGGGTTTGGCCATGATTATCTTGCTCAGTTTTCAAAGCTTGCAAGAGGCGATCGCGTTCTTTGATTAGGGCGATGAGTTTAGTTTGTAACTCCTCCACAGATTTTAGTTGTTCTATCTCTTGTTGAATCGCTGTTAGTGATGTCCCAGCAGCCAGTGTCTCGACCTCAAGACCCCGGAGTTTATGCAAGTCTGCCTTGAGTGATGCGATCGCCTGTTGGGACAGTTGGGCATCTGTGCGGCGTTGTTCTGCCTCTGTGTTGTAAAGCTGTCGCCATTTTTGGGCACTTTCCCAAGCCGTATCGCGATCGCTCTGAAGTGCCGCCATCTGCTCTCTGAGTTCCTGGATTTCTGTCAACCACTGTTGTGTAAAATCTTGATTCATAAATTAAATAGTCATTTGTCATTTGTCATTGGTCATTTGTCATTAGTCATTTGTTATTCTCCCCCTGCCCCCCTGCCCCCCTGCCTCCTCTGCCCCCACTCTCCCCACTCGGTATTATTGCGGTAAAAAGATAAATGCGATCGCTACGCAAAATTTGGCACAGTAGTTAAGAAACCTAACCAGTTTTAACTCTAAATTATGCCAAAGCCTCGTTTTTTTCGCTTTTTTTACTACCTCAATTGGCGCACGCTCAAAAAAACTTTTGCTAGGACAATGGAAAGACGACTTTTGGGACTAGCCTCAGAAATCGCCTTCAATGCGATGTTATCGCTGTTTCCAGCGATTCTTGCTGTCCTCACAGCCATTGGTTTATTGGCAGAATCTTTACAAGCTACCTTTAAACAACTAGCGGCCCAACTTAGTCAAATCCTACCCGAACAAGCCCTGGTTCTAATTCGTGATTTTGCTACCACAGAAATTACCAATTCTAGAAACAGTGGCTTATTTTCTTTGAGCTTTGTATTAGCAATTTGGACTGCTTCTGGGGCGGTGAATACCGCTATGACAGCCCTCGACCAAATTCATCAAATTCCTTCAGAAAATATGCGCCCCTTTTGGAAAGCCAAGCTCGTCTCTTTGGGATTAACAGTTGGTACTATGTTGCTTTTAGTGCTGGCTTCTTTCTTAGTGTTTACCAGCGATTGGCTTTTGGGAATGGTAGTACGCGAAAATGGTTCCTTGATCGTCTTATTACATCTTTGGCAGTTGTTACGCTGGCCTTTAGCTTTAAGTATTGTTGCTGTTGCTTTTGGCTTTGTCTATCGCTATGGGCCAAGTGTATGGAATTCAGGCACGCCAATGATGCCTGGAGCAATTTTTGCAGCTGTTTTCTGGGCAATATTATCTGCCCTATTTCGGCTTTATGTGGCGAATTTTGGCAATTATAATAAAGTATATGGTGCTGTAGGGGCTGTGATAGTTTTAATGCTCTGGCTGTCGATGAGCGCTGCTGTACTGTTAATCGGCGATCAGTTGAATGTGACAGTCGGTGAAGATATGCGTCTAAAAGCGCAGTCACAATCTAACGAAAAATATTAATTTGTAAATCCTTGAGAAAACTTTTGCAAAAGCTCAGTAGGGGAGTAAAATATCTAACGATTCAATGCAAAATTAGCGATCGCCTTCATGCCAGATTCTCCTACTCGGTTTTCTATGATTGAACCTGATGCTAAAGCACCCACCTTGAAGCGCCTGCGTCAGTTAAGTCGGCTGCTAGATAATGTTATTACCATTCCTGGTACGAAGATTGGTTTTGGTCTAGATCCAATTTTAGGACTTATACCTATTGGTGGTGATTTTTTGGGAGTCATGTTTTCTAGCTATATCATCCTAGAAGCAGCGCGGCTGGGTGTCTCTAGAGCCACTTTAGGTAAAATGGTTGTAAATGTGATCGTTGATGGCTTGGTAGGCACTGTCCCCGTTTTGGGAGACTTTTTTGATTTTGCCTGGAGAGCTAACACTAATAATATCAAGCTATTGGAAGAATACTTAAAGTTTCCTAGCGAGCAAAAGAGTGCAGACAGGTTATTTATCATTGCTCTTTTGGTTGGATTGTTGCTGATATCCATTGTTTTAGTAGCATTACCCGTGATACTAATTAGAATATTCTGGAACGCTTTAACTGGTGGTTAAATTATTGATAGATAGTGGAATGAAAGATTGGTGGCAAGCTACTTTTCCCAAAGGACGGCAAACTTTAATTATTACTGATGCTAAAGGCTATCCTGTACAAATTTCTTATGGCGAAAAAGGTAGAGGAAAACCGCTAATTTTATTACATGGCATGGGTAGTTGGAGCTATAATTGGCGACACAGTGTAACAGAATTATCTAAATATTTTCGGGTAATTTGTTTTGATGCCAAAGGTTTTGGCTTTTCTGAAAAACCATTGTCTCGTCGAGAACACAACGGTCATCAAGTTATTGAGTTTCAAAGAATTATTCAGGCATTATGTGATGAACCCGCAGTGATTGTAGCGGAATCTCTAGGGGGATTAGTTGCCCTTGCTCTTGCTCAAGAAAATCCGCAGTTAATCGGGCAGCTTGTAGTAGTAAATGTACCTGTTTTTGCCCAACGTCTACCCCATTGGGCTATGGGATTACTTGCCCAAACTCCTCTAGAAATCATCCAAACAATTGACTCCTTACGTCTGGCATATTTGTTTGCACCTCTATTAAGAGAAATTATGGCAATAGAAAGACGTGGGGTATTATTTGATCCGTCAATTTTGACAAAAGAAGATGTCTATTGGATAACTTACCCCTTTATTCAATTTCCTGGTACGATTGTCAAAGTTGCCGAAGAGTTACAAATAGCAGCACGAGAAATTGAGAATTGGCAAGCAAATAAGCCAAATATGCTTACCAAAATTCAAAATAAACTAAGTGCAATTAAGTGTCCTACACTAGTTTTGTGGGGCGACCAAGATAGTTGGTTTCCTGCTACTCATGGTGAAAAATTACATCAGCATATCCCAAATTCCAAATTAAAAATTTTGTCTAACTGCTATCATGACGCTTCAAGTGGTGCTTCTAAGGAGTTGAATGCAGCGATTCTGGAATTTTTACGGGATGGTGAAACTGTACTAAGACCGCTTGATGGCTAAGGTAAGTCCATCGGCAATGGGGACAAGGGAGAGTGTTACCCGTTCATCATGATGTAACTTCTCATTGAGTGCGCGAATTGATTGGGTGCTTTCATCTTGATTTTCCGGGTCAGCAACTTGTCCTGACCATAAAACATTATCAATCGCAATCAATCCACCTGGACGCAATAATTGCAGCGATCGCTCATAATATCCATCATAATTTTCTTTATCAGCATCAATAAAAGCAAAATCAAATGTCTCGCCTTGTCCAGTTGCCAACAGCTGATCTAAAGTTTCTAAACCTGGGGCCAATCGTAGATCGATTTTATGGGCAACTCCGGCTTCTTGCCAATATCGGCGAGCGATCGCAGTAAATTCTTCACTCACATCAGCAGCAATAATTTTACCATCATCAGGAAGTGCTAAAGCAACTGAGAGCGAGCTATAACCTGTAAATACACCAACTTCTAGGGTTTTTTTGGCTCCAATCAGCTGTACTAGCAGTCTCATAAACTGCCCTTGTTCTGGTGAAATCTGCATTGTGCTTCTGGGATGATTGGCAGTTTCTTGGCGCAACTTCAAAAGAATCTCTGGTTCCCGCAATGAAACGGATAAAAGGTAATTATAGAGTTGATCGTCAAGACCTATAGACTGTTTTGGCATGGTAGATGAGAGAATTTCAATAATCTACAGTTATACTATCGCCTAAAAGTGGTTTATCAAACATCAGACAAGAGGACTTTTAAAATATCCTCTAACCCGGATTTCTCACGCATAGTGTAGGCTTCAGGGGAAGAGGAGTGTGGGGAGTGTGGGGAGTGTGGGGAGTGTGGGGGGTAAGACTTCTTCCCCATCCTCCCACACCTCCCACACCCCTTGGATTTCTCACTTGTGAGAAATCCAGGCTAAATTCTCACTGCGGAGTCTTCCTTCAAGATATACCAAATACCATTATTATCTTGAAGTAAAATCTGATATTTTTGCTCAACAAATTCCAGTAGATTTGGAAATTTTTCTTTGATTATAGCCTGCGGTTCGTAATCAATAAAAATATAAGGAGGCTTTGATGAATCCAACTGCTTTATCAGTGCTGACCATTGCTCAGATAAAAAATATTCAAGAGCCCAACCACGTAGTATTGTAGCTTGATTCCGACCAGAAAAATAGTAAATAGAT
This sequence comes from Nostoc sp. ATCC 53789, assembly GCF_009873495.1. Taxonomy (GTDB): domain Bacteria; phylum Cyanobacteriota; class Cyanobacteriia; order Cyanobacteriales; family Nostocaceae; genus Nostoc; species Nostoc muscorum_A. The sequence goes on from NZ_CP046703.1 coordinate 4,168,546, forward strand.
GGATCGCCAGCTACATAAATATCACCAACAAGATTTCCTGGTTGAGATATAAAATTAGCTTCTGAACGAAGAGATGGATATTTTGGTCTAAAGACAGCCTGATATTGCAATCGTGTATCTTCAGTTAAAGCAAAATTATTATTAACCAGAGTAATACTCTTTTTTGCGAGAGTGAAAGAGAAAGGTAAGAACAATAAAAATACCAGCAAAATAGTTGGGATTCGAGACTTTAATCCTTTTAAGGAATCCCACAATATATCTAATCCCTTAGTTGCTAAAATACCTATAGGTACAAACAATAGTAAATAATGGTATTCCCACAATGCTGTTCCCTGTAAAAGAATAACAGACAAAGCAAAAATACACCAAACAACAAGTAGCAAAGTCAATATATTCTTAGACTTATACAATGATACATATACTGCAACAGCAGTCATTAAAATTAAAGAATAAAAATTCTGTAATAACCATTTTATTCCCAAAACAAAATTAGTCTGATTAAATGCAGCATTAGCAACAATCATCGGTGGATATATAAAAAATGTCTTCAACACTATCGCAAAACTATTAACCGAGATAAAGTAGCTGGCAACAACCAAAAGAGGAAATGTAACTCCTATAAAAATTGGGATAAAAATCTCAATGAAGTTTTTTTGAATACTGTGGCGTTTTATTAGTATAGAATACATCAATATAGTTAGCCAGAATGAAACCAAGATCAGCAGAAATAAGAATTTAAATAAAAGAACAATTCCGCCTAAAAAGCCTGACATTAAAAGCAGATAAAATCTTTGCTTTCCTTCTTTTGTAAAAGATTTAAAAGTAACCCAAAGACAAAGGAATAAAGGAAAACCGACCAGTGCTTCTACTTGAGTCAGATGCCAAGCACCGGAAACAATATAGTAAACGCCAACTGTTAACAAAGGTACTAGACTTGCAATTATCTGATGTCGAAAATAGCTTTTTAGAGTCAGCAGCAATATTATCGAAAAAAATACCATGTAAATAAGTTCAAATACATGGATACCAATCTCATTAAAACCAAACAAACTTCCTGCTAAAAAATAAAATGAAAAAATCCCCGGTTGTTTAATATCCCAAAAATCTCGATAAAGTACTTTTCCTTGTTGCATCTCCAAAGCACCTAGCCTAAAAAATGCTTGATCTCCGTCAAATGGAAAATGTAAATGTATCAGACCAATAATGACAATAGCAATCAAAACTATAAAGTCAATTTTATTTAATTTAGCAATACTAATCATGGAAATTTAAATTTATATTTAAGTGACTATTTCGCAGTATTTAATATCCTAATAAGATAACAGGAATTCTGTCTTTTTTTTATTACTCATAATGCCTAAAAACTGGAATTAATAAAGATTATGAGTCTATTGGTACTTAATTTTATGCTTAACTTTGCTATGTTTTGCCACACCTTTTAGAGTTTGCAAATGTTTGCAGTGCAAGCAAAACTCTATCTTCATATATGATTGCAACAAGTAGGTGGGCATGAAACAATTGAACTATGTAAAGATACAGTATTTTGCAAATAATTTAGGTACAAATGCAGAACTCACACATCAGATAGAGTTTCTATCTCTTGCCTTCTCCCGCTAAAAGCGATCTGTCTGCTGTTGTAACGCTGCACGATCCTGCCTCAAAACTCGTAACTCTTTGTACTTCATACAAAAGAAAACTGCTGTAAATAGGTAGGTGTAACGTACTAAACTATTGCTTTGAACAACTATGAGTATATCGGTAACTATGTAGTGTGTATGTGAAGTATTAATGTAGATATAGGCTAATACGTTTGAGTTCGTAATATTTTGCCCAACCCAGACCACTCACTTGCTTGAATTGGAGGAACCTCTGACCTCGCAGACTCACTAACGCTTTTAGCGTCTTCTCTTTTTAAGGAGAGTTAGGACGATCAAGCCTTAACTAGAACTTATTAGGATATAGATCAGCACAATAACTTTAAATATAGGAAATACTGATGGAACGTTCAAAATTAATTGCTATTCTTACAGGTGCGATTTCGGTTATTTTAGCGATCGCTTACCTGATCTTAGTCCAACTGCTGGACTACCGAGACATGAAACCCGCCCCTATCAGCCAATTTGACCAAGCGCCTGCGATTATTTCTGTTTTTTGGCAGATTGACAAAATTACCGAAGTGTAAGTCATATTTTGTTTTGCTGACTTGTAGAGACGCAATCAATTGCGTCTCTTGTCATTTATGTCAATAAGTAAAAACTCATGATGATTATTGATCAAACCAACGATTGATTCATAGATAAAAAACAATAGCTATTATTCATTACTCAAATGGTTGATTATTATATAAGATTTTTTTAGAGCATTTATCTCAGATTTGTTTAGATAAAGTAATTCCTTTTTGACAGATATAACGGTAAGCTGTTTCTAACAAGATTAAATAAAGATAAATTTGTCTTATCTGCATAGGCGTAGCCTGTCGTAGATATCTCTGGGTTAACAGGGATCAACGCAAGTTGAACTAAAACCCCAAATTTTTGATGAAAACTATAGAGGTGAGTTGATGGCTCAGTTTCTACTTGAGACTGTTTGGCTAGTTCCTTGCTACGCCTTAATAGGTGGCTTGTTAGCAGTGCCTTGGTCGCCGGGAATCATTCGGAAAACGGGGCCAAGACCGGCGGGTTATATAAACTTGGTGATGACATTTTTGGCGTTTGTACATAGTGCGATCGCCTTACAAGCAACTTGGAATCAACCAGCCCAAGAAGTATTTATTCCTTGGTTATCTACAGCTGGTTTAGACCTCACTATTGCTTTAGAAATATCCTCAGTGAGTGTCGGCGCTTTAGTTGTGATTACTGGTTTGAATTTGCTGGCGCAGATTTATGCCATCGGTTACATGGAGATGGATTGGGGTTGGGGACGCTTCTATTCTTTATTAGGATTATTTGAAGCTGGACTATGTGCCCTGGTTCTGTGTAATAACTTGTTCTTCAGCTATGTAATTTTGGAAGTCCTCACACTGGGAACCTATCTACTAGTTGGCTTATGGTTTAGCCAGCCGTTGGTAGTCTCAGGTGCCAGAGATGCTTTCTTAACCAAGCGGGTAGGAGACTTATTCTTGCTGATGGGCGTGTTGGCATTATGGCCCCTAGCTGGAACTTGGAGTTATCCAGAACTAGCTAAGTGGGCGGCGACTGCTAACGTCAACCCGACAACAATGGCCCTGGTAGGTTTAGCCTTAATTGCCGGGCCAATGGGTAAATGTGCCCAGTTCCCACTGCATTTGTGGTTGGATGAAGCAATGGAAGGCCCAGTTCCCAGTACAATTTTGCGGAATTCGGTAGTGGTTGCTAGTGGTGCATGGGTGCTGATTAAACTGCAACCTGTGTTAAGCCTGTCGCCCATAGTTTCCTCCGCTATGGTGGCCATTGGGGTAGTGACGGCAGTAGGTGCTTCTTTAATTGCGATCGCTCAAGTTGATCTTAAACGCTGCCAATCCTATTCTGTCAGTGCATACATGGGTTTAGTATTCATTGCCGTGGGAACGCAACAAGATGAAGCAGCACTGTTGTTAGTACTTACTCATGCTATATCCGCAGCCCTATTGGTGATGAGTACCGGCGGAATTATTTGGAATAGCATCACCCAAGATGTCACCCAATTAGGCGGATTGTGGACACGTCGCCCGATTTCAGCAATAGCCTTTATCGTCGGGACTTTGGGATTAATTGGTTTTCCACCATTGGGTAGTTTTTGGGCGTTAGTGAAACTAGCAGATGGGTTGTGGGAAACGCAACCTTGGTTAGTGGGAGTAGTGATAACGGTGAACGCTTTGACAGCCGTGAGTTTAACCAGAGAATTTGGTTTAATTTTTGGTGGTAAAGCTACACAAATGAGTCAGCGATCGCCTGAAGCACACTGGCCAATGATTTTACCAATGGTAATTTTACTTGCCTTTAGTCTACATCTTCCTTTAGTGTTGCAAAGCTTATCACTTTTACCTGATTGGGCAACTTTAAACAAAGATGTCGTACTACTTTTAATTTGGTCGAGTATTTCCGGTTGTAGCATCACTGGTGTGGTTTATTTAGGCAATATTCCTAAACCAATTCGCCTCCCTTGGAAAGGTCTACAAGACTTGTTCGCATACGACTTTTATACCCCCAAACTCTATCGAATAACCATTATTTTTGGCGTTGCCAAAATTTCCCAACTTGCCGATATGATTGACCGCTTTGTTGTCGATGGTATCGTTAATTTGGTTGGTTTATTTTCGCTATTAGGTGGCGAAAGTTTAAAATACAGCACCTCTGGACAAACCCAATTTTACGCTTTAACTGTCTTACTAGGAGTGAGCGTTTTAGGAATATGGGTAGCTTGGCCATTTTGGGGAGTGCAGTTTTTAAATTTGATTTTTCCAATTTCGACAGTTGGGTAGTTAAACACCCTTTGATTACAAACAAGCAGACAGTTTAGTATAAAATTTGCAGGAGAATTCCATGAGCATACGAAATACCCAAATCAATCTTTCCAGAAGAGGTTTATTGAAGTTTAGTGCAGGTGCGATCGGTACAGGGGTATTGACAGTTGGACTTAGCTCAAACTTACTTGCAGCCGAAAAAAAAGCCCCAGCAGCGCCAGCAGAAGATGAGATTAATCCCGATAAGGCATTGCAAGAATTACTAGATGGGAATGATAGATTTGTTAAATCAAAACGGCGCAATCCTCACCAAACACGTTCACGTTTAGTCGAAGTTGCCAAAGGTCAAAAGCCATTTGCTTCTGTTCTCGGTTGTGCAGATTCACGAGTGCCTTCAGAGATTGTCTTTGACCAAGGACTTGGAGATTTATTTGTCTGCCGTGTAGCTGGTAATATTGCCACACCAGAAGAAATTGGTAGCTTAGAATTTGGCAGCTTAGTATTAGGTACTAAAGTAATCATGGTAGTGGGGCATGAAAAATGTGGTGCGGTAGATGCTGCAATCAAAGGCGCTCAAGTACCAGGACAAATTGGAAGTTTGCTTGAAGCAATTAAACCAAGTGTAGAAAGCTCCAAAGGAAAATCAGGAGATAGGTTAGAAAACGCTTGTAAAGCAAATATTCTGGCACAAATTGAAAAATTGAAATCATCCACAGTTTTATCTGAACTAATCAAGGCAGAGAAGCTAAAAATAGTCGGTGGATATTACGATTTAGATACTGGGAGAATTAGTTTAGTGAATTAGTTTTTTTGTCCTTTGTCATTAGTGATTGGTCATTGGCTAAGAGGAAGTCATAAATGACAAAGGATAAACGACGAAGGGCAAACCAGAAAGGACAAAGGACAAGAATACCATGTTAAGTGTTTTGATTTGGCTCCCTATTTTAGCCGCCGCTCTGATAGCAATATTACCTGCAAGTTTCCCTAAGCATCGTATTCGTTTAACAGCATTAATTTTATCAGGTATAGTTCTTTCTTGGAACATATTTATCCTGCTAAAGTTTGATATTGTCAACCCAGGAATGCAATTTAAAGAGTATTTGCCCTGGAATGAAACCCTGGGTTTGAGTTATCAAATAGGTGTGGATGGGCTTTCTATATTAATGTTGGTGTTAAATAGTCTACTAACCTGGATTTCTATTTACACCAGTAGTAAAGAAACTGAACGTCCTCGGCTGTTCTACTCCATGATTTTATTAGTGAGTGGAGGGGTTGCAGGTGCTTTTCTCGCGGAGAATTTGCTGCTATTCTTCCTATTCTACGAACTAGAATTAATCCCTTTCTACTTACTAATTTCCATTTGGGGAGGAGCAAAACGGGGTTATGCTGGGATGAAATTCCTGATTTATACTGCGGTTTCAGGAGCATTAATTCTGGCAACATTCTTAGGTATGGTATGGCTGAGTGGTTCTACCAATTTTGCTTTTGATTCAGTCTCTACAGAAAATCTGTCAACAGCAAAACAAATCCTTTTACTAGCGGGAATAGTCTTAGGTTTTGGGATTAAAATCCCCTTAGTTCCCTTCCATACTTGGCTACCCGATGCTTACGTTGAGGCTTCAGCACCAATTGCCATTCTTCTCGGTGGCGTGTTGGCAAAGCTGGGAACTTATGGATTGCTGCGATTTGGTTTGGGGATGTTTCCCCATGCTTGGAGCATTATTGCACCGACTCTGGCAATTTGGGGAGCAATCAGCGCTATCTATGGGGCAGTAATTGCGATCGCTCAAAAAGATATCAAGCGCATGGTAGCATACAGTTCCGTCGGCCACATGGGCTATATTTTGTTAGCTGCTGCTGCTAGTACTCCCTTAGCACTCGTTGGTGCAGTCGCCCAAATGTTTAGTCACGGTATCATCCTGGCGATTCTCTTCCACTTGGTGGGAGTTGTAGAAGCCAAAGTCGGAACGCGCGAGTTAGATAAACTCAATGGTTTGATGAGTCCCATACGCGGCTTACCTCTAATTAGTGCCTTACTAGTTTTAGGCGGGATGGCTAGTGCAGGTATTCCCGGTTTAACAGGATTTATTGCCGAATTTATCGTCTTTCAAGGTAGTTTCTCTGCCTTTCCCATCCCGACAATTTTGTGTGTAGTGGCTAGTGGATTAACCGCAGTTTATTTTGTCATCCTTCTCAACCGCACCTGTTTTGGCAGACTCGATAACTTCGCCTACTATCCCAAAGTCCTTTGGTCTGAGAAAATCCCAGCTTTAATTTTGGCAGCTTTCATCATCTTTTTGGGAGTACAACCCACTTGGTTAGTGCGTTGGAGTGAATCTACAACTACAACAATGGTGGCTGCAATTCCCTCTTTGGAAAAAACCGTAATCTCTGAAGTAGCGCTGAAGTAATCAATAAGAGAGTTACGCATCGATAAAGGAGGAAGGATGAATCTCACATTAATTCCCGGTGGTCTTGTTCTATTTCGCTTTTTGATATCTCCATTCCTCCTGTTAGGTGCCTGGGATGGCAAAACCAGTATTTGGTTCATAGTCGGTTTTGTTGCAGCCTTTCTCTCAGATATTTTTGATGGCATTATTGCGCGAAAACTAGGTGTCAGTACTGCCCAATTGCGCCAAGCTGATAGTTGGGCTGATGTCTGCCTTTTTAGCTGTATCTTTGTGAGTGCGTGGATAGTTCATCAAGATATTCTCGTTACTTATAGCGTACCTTTGCTAATGATTGTTTTTGCTCAATTGCTGTGGTGGGCGGTGAATTTAGTGAAATATGGTAAACCCGCTAGCTATCACACCTACTCTGCAAAATTTTGGGGAATCACTCTTTTTATTGCGATTATTGCCCTGTTTGGCTTTGATTACGCTGGAGTTACCTTATGGCTGACTTGTATTGCTGGCACAATTCACAGCCTTGAAGAAATTGCTATGACGCTAATATTGCCAGTTTGGACACATGATGTTTTAAGCATTTTTCATGCCCTGAATATTCGTCAAGAATCACTAACACCAATTACTAAATAATATGACAGCAATTAAAACAGCAATTAAATTACCTCCTTCAACGCACGAATTTGCCGATGTAATTCATCGCTTAGAAGCAGGCGGTGCAATGTTACCCGATACTCCAGAAAATTTGATGCAAATCATCGGTTTATATAAAGCTTATGCTGTGCCGATGGATTTTTACTGGCGCGACCTACTTTATATTGCTGAAAACGAGTTTTTAAACCCGGTTCCCTTCTTTAAATACTTCTTACCCAAAGAGTATTTAGAACTTCATAATCATTATGCTGGTGATGATGCTGATTTACGAATTTGGCGCGGCGAAGCTACTGCACATCCAGAACTTTTGGCATTTATGGAAAAGGGTGAAACCTTCAAAATGCCGAAGTTATTGCATCACTTGTTCCACGATCGCATCAACATGGAGTTTGCGGAAGCTTGTATGCGGGCGATGTTATGGCACAGAGGGATGGGCGGACAATTTGACCCTTACCTAGATTCAGACGAATACAAAGCTAACGCTGACCGAGCAATTAAAGCTTATTTCCAAGGAAACCCAGTAATGCTGGGTCTTTACAAGCTGTTCCCCGATATGTTTTTGGAACAGTGCCGCCAGATGTCATACTACGCTAATCTGGGCTTATTCTGGGAAGTCATGGCCCCGGTATTCTTTGAAATGTCCGATCGCTATGATGAAGGTACGATTAGCACCGTCCCAGAGGCAATGAGCTTCTTAGTTAATGGTATATTTGCGATCGCAGGTCGTCCCATTTACCATCACGTTTATATTCGTGGTGAATGCTACGAAATTATCCCCAAATCCAAGGGTTTCATGTGGCTATATGAAGCAGCATTACCTTATGTAGAAGCAGTTTTCTACCGCACCGCACCCTTCCGAGGGACAAAATCTTATAATGCTCAAGCGCGTCAAGTACCAGAAGACCAAAAAGACTTTCACTTTGGTATTCTTTACGCTGATGTATTTCCAGTGGGTACTGCTGGCATTCCCCCGACATTATTAATGCAAGATATGTTGCATTTTTTGCCCCCGTATCTTGTTGATTACTACAGCCAACATTGCCGGGGTGAAGAAGATATGTTGATTCAGTTGGGAGTTAGTTTTCAACGCTCAATGTACTGTGTTACTTCTGCGGTAATTCAAGCTTTGCGAACTGCACTTTTATATCCTTTAGATGACCAAAATCCCAAACATTTACAAGCCAATCGAGATTTTTTTGAAATGCAGCTAAATCGCTTTACTCGATCCGACTATAATATTCGTGATGCTGCTCGTTTAGGGAGTATTCAAAAGCAAGATTATAGATAAGAGATCCCCCCAACCCCCCTTAAAAAGGGGGGCTTTTTTTATTATTTTTTTGAAATTAGTGTATTTACTGTTTCAGTCCATAACATATTTAGGCTAAATTAAAAGAATATTCTTAATAAGAAAATGGTTAATTATGTAGGACAAAATGGAAGTAAATATGTTTGAAAATGTTATACATTACATTATTAAAGATATATTTTATCAAGCTGAAACAGTAAGCTCTATCTCAAACTTAGCAGAGAAAGCTGTAGAAATCTTAGATGCTGTTCCTAGTATTTCTCACTGTCATGACAGAGACTTCAAATGGTCTAGACCTATATTCATTTTGAAAGATGGGACTTTAGTTAAAACTTGCAAAAATGTGATTGGACTCGATCACATTTTTTTAGCTGACAGTAATAACAAATTAATTTATGGTAGCTTTGTAGATTGGAGATATTCGGCAGAACTTAAAACAGCAATAATCAGGATTAAGAAAGAATTGGCATAATTTACTATTAATTAAATAAGGAGGATTTAGGAGGATCTACAACATTTTGGTTTTGTAGAGAGATGTGTGTAACCTTAGCTTTTTAAAGGGTATCTTATTACTACTCAGTTAATAATTGTTATTAACTAGATAATACTCCTGCAATACTCGTCAATTCCATAATTTTCTCAAACTGGAAATTATGAGCCAAATTCTGAATAAAATTGCTCAATATAGCATTTTCTGAAGGAATTTGTTCAATCAATTCTAAAATTAAGTCATCACTACATTGGGCTGCGGCAGTATACACCTGTTTCACCCATTCAGGGGACATTTCAGACAATAGAGGAACTAAATCTGTAAGCTTCAAGATTGATTCTGTTAATTGTTGTTTTGCATTCTTTATCTGATAGTTATCTTCTTGATAAATATATTGAACTTCTAAATATTCACTCAATTTTTCTAATAATTCTTCTTCACGGAAAGGCTTGTTAATATAATCATCACAACCAGCTTTGATTGTTGCCTCTCGCTGTTCTTCAAAGGCGTTAGCAGTTAAGGCGATAATAATGGTTTTGCGATTTGGAATTGAAGTTTCTTCTCTAGCTTTAATAATTTTGGTGGCTTCGTAGCCGTCCATAATTGGCATCCGCATATCCATAAAAATTAGGTGTGGTTGCCATTGTTGCCAAAGTGCGATCGCTTCCGTGCCATTTGCCGCTTCTTGGACTGCAAAACCGATAGATGTCAGGATTTTTACTAGTACTAAACGGCTGTCTGTGGAGTCATCAACCACCAAAATGCGGTATTCGTTTTGAGCAGGCGCTAAACTCAGAACTTGTCGTCTAATTTGTTGGATCTGGATTTCGCTGGCTGCGGCTAGATCAATTTGAATATCAAAGGCAAATGTACTTCCCTCACCAATAATGCTGGTGACGCTAATGTTTCCTCCCATTAGTTCCACATATTTGCGGCTAATTGCTAAACCTAGTCCAGTTCCCTGTTGCGATTTTCTTCCAGTTTCAGTTTGCCCAAATGCTTCAAACAGCAAGTTAATTTCCTGTGGCGCAATACCGCGACCAGTATCTGTAACCTCGAAGAAGAGATGAGGAGGATGAGGTAAAATTTTATCCCCCATATCCTCCATCGCTACGCGTAACATTACTCTTCCAGTATCGGTAAATTTGATGGCATTTCCCAAGAGGTTAAGCAATACTTGACGCAGTTTACTTTCATCAGCTTGGATATACTGCGGAAGGTAAGATGTATATTCAAAATTTAATTCTAAGCCTTTGGAAGTGGCGCGGAAACGCAACATCTCTTCCAGGTTTTCTAAGAGGCGAATTAAGTCAAAACTGTTGAGATTTAATGTTATTCTACCAGCTTCAATTTTAGACATTTCCAGAATGTCGTTGATTAAGTTGAGAAGATGTTCGCCAGCACGATTGATGATTGCTAGATTTTGCTGATGTTCAGTAGATAAAGCATGATCGTGACTCATGATTTGGGTAAAACCGAGGATGGCGTTGAGTGGGGTACGCAGTTCGTGGCTCATGTTGGCGAGGAATTCGCTTTTGGCGCGGTTGGCAGCATCAGCTGTGATCACAGCTTCTTGCAATGCTTGTGACTGCCTTTGAGTTTGCGCCAGTAATTGTGCCTGCTGTAAAGCCACGCCCAACTGATTGCCAATTTGAACTACGATGTTGATTTCTCCTGGTTTCCATTGGCGGGAATCGGAATTTTGATAACTCGCTAGTAATCCCCAAATCTGACTACCATATAAAATGGGGACAATGATGTAAGCTTTTGCCTGAAAGCGTTCTAAAAGGCTAATGTAAGAGGAATGAAACTCAGCATTGTAAATGTCTGGGACGCAGCGAAAAGTTGCGCCTTGTGCGTAAATGCCATCTTGAATTGCTTGCATATCAGCATCTTCCGCTTGATTATCCTCGCTATCCAAAATTTTTGTTAGGCAACGTCCCTCTTGTAAGACACCTTCTGTAAGATTAGGATCGTTGTTATGTTCTTCTATCAGAGAAATCCAACCATTACCTACAGACTCAGAGACAAATTCGCCACTCCATTGGGGATTGAAACGATAGACAACAACCCGATCGCAATTGAGTACTTGCCGTAATTCTTGGGTTGTAGCCGCAAATATAGTCTCTAAATCCAATGTTTGGCGCATCCTTTGAATCACTTGGGCGATCGCTCTTTCCCGTTCTGCACTCTCACGCAGGGCTTCTTCTGCCAATTTTCTCTCGGTAATATCTGTAATCGTACCGATATAACCTTTTATTTCTCCATCATCTCGAAATTCTGGCAAAGCCTGACAAATTACCCAGACAACTGTACTATCATCACGCAAAAATCGATGTTCGTACTTATACGCTGTTTTAGCAACTCTTGCTTGATTCCATGTCAACAATAGCTGCTCGCGATCGTCTGGATGTACGGCTTTTGTCCAACCTGTTCCTAGAGATTCTTCTAAACTGCATCCACTAATCTCACTCCAGCGTTGATTAAAATATAAGACATTACCATCCACATCAGTGTGGAATATACAAGCTGGTGAGGTTTCTGCTAGCAGTTGATATCGTTGCCGACCTGCTTGTAAAGCTAATTCTGCCAGTTTTGCATCGTTGATGTCTGCCCAATAACCGACACATTCTATAGAGTTTCCAGCTTCGTCACGAATTAACCTCATCTTTTCGTAAAACCAGTGATAAGTTCCGTCAGCATGTAACCAGCGATACTGGTAGGAAGTGTATTCTTGCTCAACCAACTGAGAAAATTTTTCTGAAATCAGTTCAATATCTTCTGGATGGACGTGATGCAGCCAGAAATTAGGATTTTCGACAAATTCCTGGGCTTCGTAACCAACCATTGCCTTAACGTTCTTACTAATAAAGGTAGTGCTAAAATTACCTAATGTTTTTTTGCTGCTATAAATCACCACAGGGCTAGAGGTAAGCAGATATTGAAGGCGCTCGTTAGCTAAACGTAGTTCTTGTTCGACATGTTTGCGTTCGCGTAGCGCGGCTTGCCGTTCGCGAAGTGCTGCTTGCAGTTCGCTAATTTCTACTAAAACCGCGCCCACACCAGAAAGGCGATCGTCCTCACCAGGAATCGGAAAATAAGAAACTAAGAAGTGGCGGATAATATCTGGTTGTTTAATTGATGCGGCGCTTAATTCTTGATTGAGGATGGGTTCACCTGTCAACAGAACCTGTTGATAAAATGGTTCTACGACACTGGCCATTTTGGGTAAGGCTTCATGGATGGTCTTACCAATATGAGCTTCCTGGGATATTCCATTAATTTCCGCTAGCACTTGGTTGATTTGCACAAACCGCAGTTGGTTATCTACAATATTCATACCAACGGGAGCCCCCGTAAAAAAGGCATTGAGACGAGCTTCTCTGAGTGCTAATTCTTGTTCTAGGGTTTTGCGCTCAATCAACCCACCTAACTGAGCAGCAACGGCATTTACTAGCAAAAGCAAACGTTTATCTACCAATACTGAACTACGTTTAAAAAACACTAAAACAGCTAATACTTCGTTTCCAGCCAGTATGGGAACACCAAAACCAGCTTTTAATCCTACCTTTGCTGCTTGTTGCGATCGCAAAAAAATTGGCTCTGTAACTTCTGAAACATCTTCTATCCATTCTGGTTCCTGATTCTGCCAAACTCTTCCTGGTAGTCCCACTCCCAGAGGAAATTTCACAATTTGACTGTGGCGGCAAAATTCTTCTAAATTGCTTTGTTCACCATACCAGCCCAGGCTGTGTTCTAAAGCAGCACTATCTTCATTAGGTATCCATGCTTCACCAAAATCCCAGCCAATAGTATGACAAATTAAGCGCAAGACTAGTGCTAAAGAGCTATTGACATCATTGGCGCGAGTGATGGCTTGGGTTGTCAACAGTAACAAACGGCTTTCATTTTCTGCCTGCTTGCGTTCAGTAATATCTTTCGCTGTGCCTAGTACATACCATTTCCCATCAATCTCGATCATTTCTGCACTCAACAAGGTTGTCCTGATTTCCCCTGTGGACGTGCAGACATCAACCTCATAGTTACGAATAGCTTTCGTTTTTTGCAGCATCCGGGTGAGAAAGTTATATTCTTCTGGATTCGCCCAAATATTCAATTCTTGATCGGTGCGATCGATAACTTGAGAACGAGAATAACCAAAAAACCGACAAAAACTGTCGTTAACTTCGACGAAGCGTTTGTTAGGAACAGTAATTAAGGCAATGGGATCGGGAGATGACCGAAAAGCTGATGCTAACTTTTCTTCAGAAGCCCTCCGTGCGGCTTCGGCGCGTTGACGTTCTTTTGCTTCCAGCACCAAGGATACTAAATTGCCCAGAGAACGAGCGAAATTTTGATCTTCTAGCGTCCAATGATGAGCAACTCCCACAGCCTCCAAACATAAAACCCCTACGGTTTTTCCTTCCTGCCTAATGGGTGTATCGAGTATAGAGGTAATATTTAATCTTGAGTAAGATGGAGAAAATTCTCTAATTCTGGGATCGGTATGGGCATCATCTGCGGCGATTGGTTGATCTTGTTGCAAAGCTGCAAAATAAGCTGGATAGTCGGCCTCTGATAAAACAAATCCTTCGCTATGTTGATTGCGACTGCCCTCAAATAGGTCAAAACACTCGATTTTCAAGCCTGTTTCGTCATACAACCAAACACTGGCTCGTTCCATTCCCATATTTTTGACAGCTGTTTCTGTAATTTTGCCCAAAGCTGCTTTCAAGTCACCCTGATAAAGGATTTGATTTTGTGCCAGTTGGGTTAGCACTAGGTTATGATTGCGGAGCTTAATCGCGCTCTCTTGGAGTAATTTTTCTATACCTCGGCGCTGTGTAATATTACTAGCAGTGCCTGTCATACCTATGACTAAACCCTCTTCGTTGCGTAATGCGATCGCATTAAACATTAAATAAAGTAAAGTACCATCTTTAGCTACACAGGTAGTTTCATGTTGAAATATCGGCTTTCCCCGGAAAACACGCTCAAAGGCTACTTTATCTTTAGCAACTTGCTGAGGTGAGATAAAATCAGTCAAGGTACGCCCGATCATCTCCTGGGGTTCATAGCCATAAATCTGCTTGACTGCCGGATTAACAAAAGTAATTAGTCCATCAATATCTACCGACCAGATCATATCCTGGGATGTCTCCACCAGGTGGCGATATTGACTTTCACTTTTCTTGAGAGCAGCTTCGACTAAAAGGCGTTCGTTTTGGTAAACTTCTCTACAAAAGGCTTTGCTAAGGCTAACAGGAATTTCTGTGAAAATTTCTTCTATCTGTTGGTTCCGAAGATTTAACTCAACAGCAACCCGTTGACGTTCTTTAATCTCCTCTTGCAGTTGGGCATTTTGTTCTTTTAACTGTTTTTTCAGCCTTTGGAGAGTTAGTTGATTTTGTATGCGTAATAAAACTTCTTTAGCTTGGAATGGTTGAGTAATATAGTCAACATCCCCTAAATCACAAATATTTACTTCTTCCGATAATTCTTCTAAAACACCAAAAAAAATTATCGGGATATCTTGAGTTTTCTGATGAGATTTTAAATTTTGATAAATCTCATAACCATTCATTTTGGAAATGAGAAAGTTTAGTAAAATCAAATCAGGAGGAAAAGCCAGCGCCCTATTGATTGCCAATTCTCCAGAAAGGGCACTTTGTACCTGATAAGCTTGATTGTGAAGGATGTCTGATAAAAAATGCAAATTTTCTAGCTTATCATCAACTAATAAAATTCTGATTTTTTGAGCATCCATATCAGTCACTAAGCTAATTTTCAATCAGGAATAAATTGTTGAATCAAACTGAACATGAAATCAGAAAGCAAAACCTTATTAAAAGATTGTAAATATAATGATCTTTGCTTACCACCATACTTCACCTTAGAATCTAGGTGTGTCAAGTTAAGGCAATACTCTCTGTAACTGTGGATCAAACTCTATAAGAACAACAATTACACTGTAATACAGAAAGTAACTTTTATACAAAAACTATTTGGAAGTGATTATACTATGGCTTAACCTCAATTCTGCATCAGGATTCTAAAATACATGAATGAGCGCATTGTAGGTGATAGCCAGCAAAACCGCACGACTAAACCCTCCTCTTTTTAAGGCGAGGGTACGCTACAACGTGGCTAGAGTATTTTTTTACTCACAAATTTGAAATCTGCTGTAAGTAAAAAGTAATTTTATCAGGTTCTACTATACTTGAAAGGCTTACGTAAAAATACATACGATAGGGACAAATACCTACGGCTGATGCTCGAACCTATCTATGAGGCACTATGCGTAGCTTGCTTCCCCACAGTGTATTAGACGTAGACATAGGTTGGGTGAAGCGGAGCGCAACCCAACATATATCAGAATGTTGGGTTACACAAAGCCTCCACCAAACCTACAATTTTTTGCTAGCAATTCCCATTGGTCTCGGTCAGGTTACTGGAGTATATTTTACTCATCGTTCTCAATGGTGCTGTCTATACGTATTTACAGCTTATGTATGCCCTAAGAGCTTTTTTACTCAACTTGAAACTTTTCAAATATCCTCTTAACTCGACTTTATCCATTTTTTTGCAACGTAAACGCTATAGCTGAAACCTTTGTGGAATCGTAGTTTTACTTTTTTAACTTCATCCATAATCTGTGACGTGAAAAAAGTATTTGCCAAAAAGCCAGGGTTTTTGCCGAATAAAGAAAGCCAAGTTTTTAATTTTGGATAAAGTCGAGCTTAAGGGGGATCTCAAAATGCCTAAAATCACAGCAAAACAGTGTTCAAACAACCTCTAAGAAGAAAATCAAGCTTTGGGCTATTTTTTGCGTAATCCGGATTTCTCACGATACTGTAGGCAGGGGAGTGTGGGGAAGTGTGCGGGGTCAAATTTCTTCCCCATCCTCCCACACCTCCCACACTTCCCACACCTCCCACACTCCTGGATTTCTCACTTGTGAGAAATCCAGGGTAAGTCCTGTTGAGCTAATCGCTGCTTAATAGATTCAAGCAATCGTTCTGGATGCTTGGAAAAATAAAAGATTTTTAAGAAGGTAAAATTTATATTCCTAGCTAACAAAATCTGCCATTGTTCTATCAAAGATAGTGTTTTAATATAATCATTAAATAATTTTTCAATTCGCGCTAAACTGCTTCCTGTTGCAGAATCATCAAATGTTTTAGTTCCTGGATAATATCTAAAGTTACCCCAAGCTTCATTGAAATATTTAACATTAGATGAACAAACAGCTTTCAAAAGGAAATCTATATCCATTGAATAATGATCTTCTACTTTATAGAGTCCAATTTTTTGATGTAATGATTTATGATAGAAGTAAGCAGATGGATTTACTGGAAAAGAAGCATCGATAATTCCATCATCATTAAGTCGTCTTCCTAATAGTAAATCTATTGTTCGTAATTGGCTAGGTTTATTAATAAACATTAGCTGCTCTTTCTGATTAATGATATTACAGTTACCAACAATCAAGCTATGTTCTGGTAAAGTTTGGAAAATCTCACAGATGCGGTTAAGAAGATTTATCTCATAAAAATCATCAACATTTAAAACACCAATAATCTCCCCTCGTGCCATAGCAATTCCTTTGTTCATAGCGTCAGATTGTCCTTTGTCCTTTTCACTAATCCAACGTATGTGGGGATATTGATTGGCTTTATCTTTAATAATGTCTACTGTCTTGTCACCTGAACCTCCATCAACAATGATATGCTCTACTTCTAAACAATTTTGGTCAATGACAACTTGAAGGCAAGATTCTATAAATTTCTCACCGTTATAAACTGGTGTAATTATACTAATCATTAGCAAGGGTCTTTTATGCGTATTGCAAACAAAAATAATTCAAATACTTGAATTGATCTCCGATCATATAGTTCCCAATTGGCACAAGTCTATAACGTGACTAGCATCAGTGTAAATACTTAAATTGCGTTCGCGTATGTAAGTGATAAATGGAAATTTGTCTAAGGGTATTTCTGATCAATGACAAGATACAACTATTTGATGAAGTGTAGCGATCAATAGAATTCTTGAGATTTAATTGAGGCATTGAGAAGGCCATAGAAACGGAGGTTGTTTTTTGCCAATCCTCCGTTTCTGATATTTCTATTGTCACTCAAAAATGAATAGGCAAAGTGCTGCAAAAAGTTTAGGTAACATTTTGTAGCCTACTGGCAACTTCTGATGTTTGTCCAATGGTATTAAATCGAGAGAGGGTGCTATTCCTCTTGTACATCAACCCAGATACTACCTTCTTCCACACGAAGAGGAAACACTGGCAACGCCTTTGGTTGTGAAACCAATGAGAGTACCTTGCCTACACCAGGTGGCCAAGAACACCAGTCTTGTACTTCACCAGTCCGCAAGTCAAAAGCACTGCGATGGAAAGAACAAACAATTGCTCCATCTTTTATTTTGCCACTTTTCAGAGGTAATTTTAAGTGAGGGCAGGTGTTATCTACAGCATAAAGCTGATTTTCGTGATTCAAAAGCAGAATTTTCCGGTTGCCAACTTTCACCACTTCTCGCGTACCTGGGGAAAGTGCTTCGACTGCAAGAACTTTAGTCCAGCTCATTAGGTTCTCCTCTCCTAATATATCTGCTTTCAGTTTCTCGCAATTGTGACCAGTGCGATCGCCTTTCAGTACTAAGGAAAAGTCAGTAGATTGCAAACTTCTCCCGAAAAAGCGATATCTACGATGAGCTTTGCTCACCTTGGCGACATAGAACCGCTATAAAATCTTACAGCAAAGTTCATTTACACACTGAATAAACTGGTTTCTGGGTAAACTAAAAAAAGCACTTTCTATCCTTGCATCATCAAGCTTGTAGCTGATCACAGACAATATTGAGGGATATAAAAAATGATTAAGACAAGTTACGAATTTGACCAGTCTATTCTTCCCGCAGGATCTTCACTAAAGACTAATATTCTGCTACGTTTTCGTCCTGACATAGCTGAATCTCCCCGACGGAACCTTAACCTTTCTCTTGTAATTGACCGTTCCGGCTCTATGGCAGGTGCTGCCTTACATCATGCACTCAAAGCTGCTGAGTCTGTGGTTGATCAACTTGAGCCAGATGACATTCTCTCAGTAGTTGTTTACGACGATGAAGTAGACAGCGTTGTACCACCCCAAGCTGTAACTAACAAAGCCACACTGAAAGATTCTATCCGCAAAGTGAGAGCAGGCGGTATTACCAACTTATCGGGGGGATGGCTCAAAGGCTGTGAACACGTCAAAACGCGACTCGATCCGCAAAAAATCAACCGTGTTCTCTTACTTACCGATGGTCACGCCAATATGGGCATTCAAGACCCCAAGGTACTAACGGCAACATCAGGGCAAAAAGCTGAGGAAGGTATCACCACAACTACATTAGGTTTTGCTCAGGGTTTTAATGAAGACCTGCTGATTGGTATGGCAAGGGCTGCCAGGGGAAACTTCTATTTCATTCAAAGCATTGATGAAGCAAGTGAAGTGTTTAGTATTGAGCTAGACAGTCTCAGAGCAGTAGTAGGACAAAACCTCACAGTGAAACTTGAGTTGGCTGAAGGTGTCAGTCTTGTTGATACTTTAAGTCTTGCAAAAGTTAGCCAGAATGATGCTGGTCAAGCTGTTATCAGCTTGGGAGAGCTTTACGAAGGTGAAGACAAACTTCTCGGCTTAAGTTTGCTGATATCAAGTGCTCAAGTTGGTGAGTTACCTGTGATGAAACTGCATTACAGCGCTGACGTTATCCAAAATGACCTCATTCAAAACGTTTCAGGCACAGCAGATATCATCGCCAAAGTTGGCACTGTTGAGGAAGCAGCTTTTGCCTCTACAAGCCATATCACTCTTGAACTGAGCCGCCTCACCATCGCTAAGGCTAAAGAGACTGCCCTTGATTTAGCTGAAAATGGCAGACACCAGGAAGCGGAAGAAACCCTGCGTACTCTGGTGAAAGATTTGCGGGATAAAGGGTTAAACGAGAATTTTGAAATTGCTGAAGAGATCGATCAACTTGAGTATTTCGCAAGTCGAATCGCCCAAAAAGCTCTAGGTAATGCTGGACGTAAAGAATTGCGAGATCAGTCTTACCAGACAATGAACCGTAATCGCAACGATCTGGTGGGGCGCGGTGTTACTGCTGGTGATGAAGTGTACGCAATGCCGGTTGTCAATGAAGTTGGCTCAGGTGTTGAATTGTATTGCCTTCGTGAAGGAGGTAAACTACGGGTCAAAGTCATATCTGAAGGCTATGATTCAGCCAAGAATGTCCAGTTTCCCCGGAGTATTCGGGCTGAGGGAGCAAGGTACGTTGTTGAAGGGCTGGAACTTTCAAGTGAAAACACTTTCTACCGTGTACGTGGCAATATCACTCGTTTTGCTCAACCCGGTGAAGCAGATATCTTCGTTGCCCCTAGACAATCGAATATAGCTTATACAGGCAAAGCCTCTAAAGGCCCTGCCAGTTCTGCCGATCTTCCCACAACTGATGTTGTAAAAGACGGCATTCTGGTTCAGTGTGTCAAAGATGGCAGCAAGCTACGCGCTAGAGTGGTTTCCGACGGTTATGAACCAGATTGGAATATGCGTTTTCCGCGATCGGTTCGTGAGGAAGGGATGCTTTATGTTGTTGATGAAGTCAAAACAGCACCTGATGGAAAGTCTTATATTGCGTGTGGTGAAATTAAGCGATTTGTCCAACCCACTACTACCAATTAATTCATAAAATCTCTGCGATCTCTGTGCCTCTGCGGTTCAATAAATTGCTTTTAAACCGCAGAGGCGCAGAGTACACAGAGAAAAGAGGAATTAGAGCTAACTACGCCTCGATCGCAGGGTGATAATCATCTGGGTTATTAAAGCCCGCAATCCAAGCAGCTGCTTGATGGCAATTCCGCATATAAGGGGGAACGCGCAAGATATGAATATGTCCTGTGGATGGACAAGTGACTTTTAAGACCATAAGCGGCTCGTCATCTTCAAAAGGGATGTAGACTAGTTGACGTTCTCCACCAGCATCACGATCGCGATCGCGGATCAATCCTCCCACTTGCTGCAAAAATGTCTCGTATCCCAGACGCTCAATCAGCACACGGCGCAACTCAACGTTCTCTATATTGAGGATATCTTGCCCCGTTAGAGACTGGGATTCAAAGGCAATCTTATCTGTCACTTCCACGCCTCGCCAGCGCCAGATAAAACCATGTCCCGCAGATACACTAGTAATCCCACTTCCGGCTAACTCGATCCAATAAGTAACGTGGAGTCCTGTGGGAAGGGCTGTAAGGTTTACACAGTCGCTGATATCAAGACTTTCACAGGTGAGATTTTCCGGTAGATTGTAAAGATCCAACGCCCCGCTTAAATCCAGATGGCCTAAAACACGCATCCCATCCCAGGCGCGATGCTCAAGGATAAGTTTTCGAGCATATTCAGCCGATACAGGCTCGTGGCTTTGGTTTGGGCGCTGCTTAATTGGTTTATTCGGCACGCGTCCATTAGACATGATCTTGAGCATTAGTCTACTACCTCCACATAGGCATCAGGGCGATATTCGCGTTGTCTCCAAACGCGGTAAAACCCTTGCGGTAATTCAATCGCCCGATGTTCTTCATGAACTAAAGTGGCACTTGGTTCTTTAACCTCTAGAAAAAGTTCATTACCATGTACCCACAACTGAACAGCATGGGATTGTTGAATGCGATGGCTATGTCCTGTAATTTCACCATGAGCGAGAGTAGCACCTATACGCTTCTGAGCGCCGACAGGTAAGCTAGCAATGTGTCTAATTAAAACGTCGCCATGTCTGTAGAGAATACTAGCTTGGGAGTTATTGCTGTTGTTAAACATCTTTTTTATTACTAAATCCTATAGTCAGATTAGATCCTTTTGTAGCGTTTTCGGCTCTATCTGTTTAGTTTGAACTTCTATCTGTGCATTTGATTCATCTCCATTTTGAGAAACTTTTTCTGTGCCGCATTGTACCGGGGTTACTCCTGTACCTTGAGTCAGCCCGTGCTTAGTTGTGGTGTCGTAAGTATTGTTATCAGTATTAGCTTTAGTATAAGTATCGTTAAAAATTGTGTCAGCTGCTGAGGTTGTTTTGCCAAGCAGCTTTTTGTGTAAATCTTTAAAAGCCTTCTCGTCAATACTAATGTGCCCATTTTCGTGCTGATCCAGAGCGCTATAAAACCTTGCCCATTCTGTTTTAACGGGTTCGCATTGTTTGTCAAGTTCAGTCCAGACGGGCATTGCCTTAGTTTCTGTGACTAGAACGTCTGCTTCATAGATAATTTCAGCAGACCGATCGTCAGCTTGGTAAGTTTTGACACTTTTCTCTGGGGCACAAGTAACACTGCCCGCTTCGCCCTTTCCTTGTGATGTTAAGTTTGTAATTGCTTCGGTGATGTTTTTCCCAGAAGCGGTAATTGTAGTATTCTTGTGGTCAATTTTGGTTGTACCTGTTTTGGGCGGCATACCATTAGATGCCTGGTCAAGAGGGACTGGTGCTGTGGATGTATCGCTTTGTTTTTGTACCTTGCCTGTTTGCTGTACTACATGGGTTAACTCATGGGCTGTCAACTCGTTATTACCAGGCGATTTCCCTGCACCAAAGTAAACATCACTACCATGAGTAAATGCCTGCGCTCCCAACGACTGACTCATCTGCATAGCATTAGAGTCAGTATGTACTCGCACATTGTTAAAGTTACTACCAAAGCGTGGTTCCATAAACTCTTGCACTTCGGCAGATAACGGGCTTCCCCCACCCTTACTACTATTTAACTGACTCTCAATGTTATTCTCACTCTGGACGCTGCCATCAGTCGCCCGTTGTAGTGATAGCTTAGTTTGTACTTCCTCTTGTTGCTCACAAGCTGCACATTTTCGTTGCATGATATCTTGTGAACCCATCTCACCCAAATTTATCTTTGGCTCAGGCTTAGTCATCCACATGATTTTGTTAGCAACCGAGTCGGCTTCCTGCTCATACTGGTCTCCTGGCTGGCTAACTGTAAGTTGCGGCTGTGGACGACGCAAAGAGATGCGACTAATGTCGTGAACAAGAGGCTTTTCTTTGATAGATTCTGGTTCTAATGATTGTTCTTCAGCAGACTGAGCTTCTTGAAGGTCGCCCGCTACCTCAGTGACTGTTTCGAGTGGAGTATTATTTGTTGGTAAACCAAAACCGCGTGTCGCATTTGCCAATGTGGGAATAGTTGATGAGACAAGCGATGGATTTGTAAAATTTGATCTACCTGCGTTGTGTCGCCGAAAAGTGCGATCGCTCATCTCTCACTTCCTACATTAATTTAGCAAATCCTTTATCTTTGGTATTTAGGCATCTTTTACCAAATTTTATAATTATATCTACATAACATTGATCTAGACTCAAGTCTAATTTTGAAATCCAACATTTAGCCACCCAAGTTCCTTTATAGCGATATCCAGCAATTACCCTTGTACGTATTTATTAACCCGACGCTTCAGGACAAAAGACCCCCCAGCACATTCTTAAAGTACTCAAAACAATTTTAGTCAGACCTCTGCCCGACATAGTACGCTCACGCTCTCGTAAAAAGTGCAGTAACTGGCCATCGCTACTGTCGTGACTGCGCTTAATCGAAAGCACTTCCAAATTAGGTTGCTCCATTTTCTTTATTTTTCTCCCCATTTTACTTAACCGAGTAGTATTGGTATATTCACGGTTTTTTGAGTCACTATAAATTATGATTTCACGAGAGAAAATACTTAGAAATAACCAACATTATACAGATGACATATTGTCATAGTCTTTGAAAAGATAGGTAGATTTTACGCAAAGTTAGCCAACTTATTTATAAAAATATATAGGTAATTAATTATTAAAAGTTTGATAAAACTTACACAAAAATAGAGACATTTGTATAGTGATAGACATAAGCTCATACTATGGAGCAAAAGTTTATACAAATTCCATAAGATATTTTGTATGCCTACTTTGTATCACAAATGTCTATTAATGCCATATACAAAGTAGACATATAATTCCTGTCGTGAATACATTTATGGATTGATATAAACATTTCTCTAAAATACAATTTTATTCTTGAAATTTCAGGCAGCATCAAAAGTGAAAAGCAAATTTCTCCATTTATCAGCTTCAGTTTTACTAGCTACCGGAATCAGTGGTACATTCGTCGCTGCACCAGCACAGGCAGCTGTATGCAGTACCAGCAACATCTCTCTTGGAGGAGTAAATGCCACAGCTTGTGCAGGCGCGTTTTCTGGTAATGATACAGGTGCAGGTAATCCTTTAGAAACTCTCTTGGATGGTGGACTATTTGCCAGTTCTGTGGGTAATGCTGATTGGACACTACTTGCTAAATCTGATCAAGCAAACTCTCTGTTTACAGCAGCTAACGGTACTAATATTGGCAGTTGGAGTCTTTCTCAGCCCTTAACTAGTAACACCTTTGTAGTAAGTCTGAAGAGCAGCACTAATTACAGTGCCTATCTATTCAAAGATTATGATTGGTCTCATGGTTTGGCAGGAGTTTTCAATACCATTGGTGTTGATTTAAATGGTAGTGGAAATGCAGGAAAAGCTCTATCTCATGCTTCATTATTCGTTTCTAATATCAGTAGTAATCCAGCTCCTCAAGCAGTTCCAGAACCAGCTACTTTACTTGGTTTAGGTCTAGCTGCTAGTGGCATGGTAATTTCTCGTCGTCGGAAATCACTATAATAAGCAGTCAGTAATTTTAAATTGGCGCAGAGTATAAGAAACCCGGTTTTTCAAAAAACTGGGTTTTTTAATTTTTCGTTGCGTATAACAATGTCATATACAAAAAAGTAACAAATTATCAAACATAAGCAGGATAATAGTTTCCAACCTTAATTCTCGGATGTACAGCCAGCTATCTCGGCTCAATGCCAATTATAGTTGCAGATAATCGTCTTGAAAAGTTCAGGAAAGGCGGAAACGACGCGATATACTTTTCGGTGCGGTGTTCTTGTTGCTGGCAGCAATTGCAAAAGGTTTAGCCAATGCTGCCCCCCACTTGGGCGCGACATTAACTTTTTGGAGCAGGCGATCGCGGTATTGAGATGACTTGAGAGTAATTTGAGGTTCTGATTACACGTAATAGCCCAATCGTGTACTTAACTAATCCGTTCAGTTTAGATATTTTTGGGGTTCAGGCGGGATACGGCACGCCTTGACAATCGTTGTACGGAGTATCCCGAAAATAGCGATGACCTCCGGTCGGTCGGAGACCATCGCTCGAAGGGGTGGTTTCACCTGAAATTGGGTGGAGAGGCAGACTCGAAAATCGAGAGAGTATTCTTGTGTGACTCCCCCATTGATGCGCTGACAATGGCAGATATTAATATTCAGGGACACTTGGGGCAACTACCAGATTGAATATATATGAAAGTAAAGTTATGGCACTTCTAGCCATTGATAAATAAGTTGTTCATTTGTTGCTGTTCTTCCTTTAGCTTGGCTAAAAACTTGTCTTGCCCTATGTCGGCGCTGATCAAAATTTCGACCAAATCGCTTACTAACATTGGAGCTAACCAGGAAGGGATGGTCAAGCAAGGACTATATAAACCCTCTTATATAAAGAGATCCTCTTGTATAGAGGGTTCAGCCCTGTTTTGTATATTCCTAACATCATGGTACTTGAATTTTTATTACTAACTGTGATTTGATAGTTTTTCTGTGCTAGAAGTTCGTTGTAATAAGACTCCAATTTGATTTCTGAAAACATACTGAGACTGAAAAGCCCGTTTTATCAGGGTTTTATCTGAAATCTTGTTCATAAATCAGATATGAGTCCTAAATAAATGTTGTCTATGGCAATACAAAGCTATGAATACTATTTATGAAGATGGTACATACCTTCAAAATCACCCAACCTGGCATGAAGAAGATTCGCCGTGGAAAGCCAAGCAGATAGCCAAGATAATTAAGAGAAATAATCTGAATCCATTAACAATATGTGAAATTGGATGTGGTGCTGGTGAAATATTGAATTCTCTGCAAACTGAATTTAGTGATAAAACAAGCTTTTATGGATATGAAATATCCCCTAATGCATTTGAAATATGTAATAGTAAAAGCAATAAAAAACTTCATTTTTTTTTGAAGGATTTGCTGAATGAAAAAGAAGCAATATTTGATTTGGTGATGGCAATTGATGTATTTGAACACGTAGAGGAATATTTTGGTTTCTTACGGAAACTAAAAGAGAAGGGAAAATACAAATTATTCCATATTCCTCTAGATTTGTCAGTGCAAACTGTTTTACGCAGTTCTCCTATATTGAAAGATAGGCTTTTGTATGGGCATATCCATTATTTTACTAAGGAAACTGCACTAGCAACCCTAAAAGATACAGGGTACGAAGTATTGGATTATTTCTATACGTGTCCTTGCTTGGAACTTCAGAATCGTGGTGGATGGAAAAGCAGTTTACTAAACGTACCAAGAAAATTGTTGTTTTCCATTAATCAGGATTTAGCTGTAAGGATTCTTGGAAGATTCTCGCTATTGGTTTTAGCAAAGTAATCGAATCGCCTCGCAGCTTGTCGGAGAACCCACATAACCCGACATTAATCTAGGCGAAATACGATTAAATATCTAATATATGAAGCTTGAGTATTACAAACAGTACTTACATGGGATAAATCTAGCAAGCGTGTCATGAGGGCAAGTAGTACAAAATCTGAGTTTGTAATATGAAAGGATATGGCTAAAAACCTTCTTATCTTTTCGTTTCCCCCCTTGTGGCAACTTTGGGCAGATGAGCGCGAACTATGTCTAGACAATTCAATAGACACTGATAACTTAAAAGCATATACAGCAATACTTTCAGTCTATTTTGCCCCTTATGATATGCTCGCTAGATTTACCCAATTAGTTTCATTTAAGCTTTTGTTTACGTATAAAAAAGGATGCATTTATAGAAATAGAAGCCGAAATTTGGCTCCAATTGTGAGATTCAGGTTTAGCTCCCGGAGTCTCCTTCTTGTTGCCAGGCATTAAATATACAAAAACAGCATGTTTTATCAACTTTAATATCGCAGGGAAATCGAAACGGAAATATTTAGGAGTTACGCCCTAAGGAGGATGATTTATCCTCACAAATTTAGATTCTTTAGAATATCCATAGTCAGATTTTTGTCACAGCTTTGTAATACCTCTGTCAATATGATATCTTATCCTAAAACTTGAGTTAAAAAAAAATAGGATTACTCTCTACTATACTAAACCCACAAACCAGGGCGTTAGTTTGAGACTTTAATTATTCTTTAAAAAGAACGCAGAGGTTAACGCTTATGAAGCAAATACAGGTATTAATGCTAGGGCCTAGTTTAGAACAAAATGGAGGAATAGCAACGGTTGAAAAACTGATAATTAAGCATAATCTTCCTCAGTTCAAAATACAACATATAAGCACCCATGATGAAGGCTCAATTGCCTACAGATTAATTGTTTTCGCCAAAGCTCTAACTACATTTTTATGGAAATTATCAAGTCAAGAAATAGATATTGTACACATTCAAATTTCCGATGGTGGTAGCATTTTCCGAAAAGCGATTTGCTGTGTTATTGCCTTTCTCTTTGATAAGCCCGTCTTGATGCACACTCATGGTGCCGAATTTCATCTAACTTACGCTAAACTTCCTCAAATAGTACAGCAAGTTTTAAGTAAAGTATTTCAGCACTGCCAAGGGTTTGTTGTTCTTTCAGAAAGTTGGCAAGATTACTATGTGTTAAATCTAGGTTTAAATCCGAAGCAAGTTATTGTCTTGCCTAACCCATGCGAATTACCTACAGAGGTTCCTGAACGAAAAAATCGGACTCAAATAAGTTTGGTCTGTTGTGGGCGAGTTGGTCAACGCAAGGGGACATTTGATTTAATTAAGGCATTTGCTAACCTGCCAAATCATCAAAAAAAATATACTCAGCTAATTCTGGCAGGAGATGGTGAAATTGAAAAAGCGCAGCAGTTGGCTGCTAGTCTCAACCTTTCAGACCAGGTAACTTTTCTGGGTTGGATTAATTCCGAAAAACGGGATGAAGTTTTGTCACAAGCAGATGTGTTTATTTTGCCTTCTTACAACGAGGGTCTGCCTCTGGCGATTTTAGAAGCTATGGGTTGGAGTTTACCCGTGATTGCAACCCCTGTTGGAGGGATTTCTGAACTAGTGATTTCAAATCAAAATGGTCTGCTAGTTACCCCAGGAAACATCAAACAGTTATCCTCAGCGATGGAATTGTTGATTGAAAATGAGAATTTACGACTTTTTTTGGGCAGTAATGCTAGGAAAAATGTCGAACCTTTAGATATTAAAAATTGCTCCATTCGTTTAGCCGATATCTATAACTCATTATCACAATTTAATTAACTTTAGGTATTAATGAGAATTAATATTTGTGGAGTCGAAATTGACAAATATAGTTTTGATGAAGTTGTGGAACAAATCATTAACCATGCGCTCTCCCAGAGGAAACCAGAATATGTCGTTACTCCTAATGCCATGCATATTGTTACCTTACAGAAGGATGTCGATTTTCAAGAGATTTATCGCAAGGCTTTTTTAGTAGTGCCAGACGGGGTGTCACTGCTGTGGGCGGCTAAGTTTTTACAAACTCCCCTTTCCGGTAGAGTGAATGGTACAGATTTGTTCGAGAAACTCTGCGCCATTGCTTCTGAAAAAGGATTAAAGGTATTTTTATTAGGAGGTCGCCCTGGTTCTGCCGAAAAAGCGAAAAAAACTCTTGTTGCTAGACATCCAAGTTTGCAGATTGTTGGGACTTACTGTCCTCCCTACGGGTTTGAGTCTCAGCTAACAGAATTAAATTCAATCAACTCAACAATTATAGAGGCGGCTCCCCATATTCTATTTGTAGGTTTGGGAGCACCTAAACAAGAAAAATGGATAGCTGCCAATTATTTGTATTTAGGTGTGCCAATTTCTGTAGGTATTGGGGTCAGCTTTGAGTTGGTTAGCAATATGGTGACAAGAGCACCAGTTTGGATGCAAAAAGCAGGTTTTGAATGGTTATTTCGGCTTCTAGTTGAACCCTCCCGCTTATGGAAGCGTTATCTATTTGGTAATTATACTTTTATTGGTTTGCTAATCAAACAGCGTCTAGGATTGTTTAAGAGACTTTCAAATACAAAAAGATCGGATCGTTTTTAGAAGATGTTTGTCAAGTATTTTTCTTAACATCAAAACCTGAGAATTTTGATAAGTTTTCGTTTTTTCTGTAGGTTATAAGACATATCAAATGCTTATTCGACATTCTCTCGTTGATAGTCGCGCCACTCAGAAGTTATTATGAATAACTATCAATTAAGAAATACCTCCATCTTGGCTCAATGCTAAATAGTTAGTCTGCGATGCCTGCGGTGTTCTCGTTGCGATCGCAGTTATTGTCCAAGCTATGACTGAAAATTAGCTGTATCTCTGACTGCGTTAGAACTTTGGCGCTAAGTGCCGATTGATTTTCATTAGCAGACTGTTGACCCTGCGATCCACAGCCTACAATGATTTGACACCTGATAACCTGAAGTTAGTGAAAAAATAAAAACACGCTTTCCAAGGAAAAATTCAAAATGTTTTTTGTAATACAGTAAAAATACTGAAATTATTACGAGAAACTCATGTCTTCTAAACGCGATCGCACTTTCCCCCAATCGCATCTCCATACCTTAATCTTTTGCTGTTCCAAGCTTCCCGACTATGCCATCAAGAATTTTAAATTCTCTGCTGGACATGGACAATAGTTGGAAGGATAAGAAGTCAGGCAATACGGTGACATTTTAACCCTATTGTTTCTGCTTGTTAAAAATAAAGTTCCCCTGCAATTAGTGTAGTATGCAGGGGAAGTAAAATTTGTTTTGTTCTCGAACTAGAATATCTCATATTTTTAAAAGTTCTCATAGTTCCTTTAGGTAGATATGACTGTTAAGTATTTATGTAAGTATAAACACATTTTAGTGCCGTCTCGAACTATCCCCTAGGATTATCCAGATATCCCCCTGTAGTTGTTTAATCGGTTTCAAATCCTTTTCTACAATCTAAAAGTCCGAAAAACAGCACATCTCACTACACCTAAGCCCTGCAACCACGTGTGAGGTGTTTACAGGGTTTTTTAATATGCCCAACCCATATCCATTGACTCCCACCATTTTTTGAATTTCAACCCCATGATTTCCCTATGACCCCCCCCATTTTGGGAACCGAACCTCATGTTTTTTCAGTTGAAAAAATAATTTTATCAGTTTGTTTCCTAAAAAACTGGAATTATAAATAATGGGTAATTACCATTGTTTTAAAAATTATGACCTACGAAATTAATAAAATAGCCCGTGAGATTGCCAACAAACTCGAAGCATACAATCCCTAATAGGTATTGAAACCTTGTTTAAATAAGCTTTTCAATCTCATCAAACAGGAGAGCGTAGGATTTTTTTGAAGGTGATGCCAGACAGTCACTATCTCATTCCATAAGAGACAGGCATTTAACCCACTAATTAGATGAGGTACGTGCATTTCTTTGCTTTTAATCCACCACCGCGCGATGCCTTAACTGCCCTATAATAGAGCGATCGCGATTCACTAAATCCTAGTGTTAATTTATAGGATAGGTGCGTGGAGAGAGGAGGCAATACCTACAGTGGCAAGCTACGCTGGCAACCCCTTCACCTAATAAGAGAAATGTTTAGACCTGAATCCTTACGAAATGGTAAGCTATAAGTTTTGAGATGAAACTCTAATTGCCGGCTTGCCATCTAGCAAAGTTAGGGTCAGACAACACTTTCCGATTAAGTCAGAATTCCAACAGTAGATTGTAACTCCTCCGTAACAGCAAGAAAACTCTTTAAGCGTTTGTGGTAAGTCTTGAAAAGTAATATTTGTTTGAACTGAATTCACTGCCGAAAGAGCTTCTGCTAGTATAAATATTGAACCGATTTCACCTAATCTTCTGTTTTCTAGCGAAATAGTATTGCCAAATGCAAGTTGATCTAGTTCCAATTCTGTAATCTGTAATCCTATAAGTTTCATCCCTTTCTGAACTTCGCTTGTTTCTAGACCTTTTTTTAATTGTGTTAACTTAGATACAGTAGACATAGTTTTTAAAGCTGTAATAATAAAAAATTAGGTTTATAGGTTTGAATGATTTTGAAAAGCATTGGTTTACATCTGTCATTGTGCAAATAATTTTGGCTCTTGGTAACTTTTAGTAATTATGAAAAATTACGCAGTTTAACGTAGGAAGAAGTTCGTGCAAGCCTTGCCGAAAGACTAGGCGAAATAGTTTTAAACCTGATTCTCTATGTTTGTGGAACTGGTAACAAAGGCTAAAATCCAACTTCAAGACAAGATTGTGATGCAGATTTTTTATAACCTTTGCACCGCAAGAACATAAAGTTTTATATCCCTCTAAATCTCCCTTAAAAAGGGAGATTTAGATTCCGGTTCCTCCTTTTTTAAGGGGGGATATAAAAGTGCCTAAAGGCACAACAAAACACTTTTCAAACAACCTCTTAGTAGTGCCAATACTTAGATTTCTGCTTCTATTTTTTCTATTGCTGAAGCTGGCACCTGTATTTGTTTTCTTCGGTCTAAATTCCCTATTTTTTGGTGTGAAAGTAGCCATTTTGACAACTCATTGTCTTGCTATCTTTGCTCCCCAACTTTATGTCTAGTGCTTTCTTTTTGCTAAGTTGACATCAATGAAAGCTACTAAGGATTCTACTAGGGCTTGAGAGTTCAATTTTTTTATTAGCAACAGGACAGCTAAAGATTTAAGGAAGTCCTAAACCACGACTAACTTTAGATGGAGATGAATATGTTTAATAGCTCACCAATGAGATAGCTTTTGGCTTTAGATTTTTACTATTGTTGTGAGACGAACGACCAAAGAATTTACTTAGGGCAGTTATTTCGTGCATTAATTCTTTAAATCCTTCCAATGTCAGTGATTGAGGTCCATCTGAAAGTGCTTTAGCTGGATTGGGGTGAACTTCAATCATCAAGGAATCTGCACCAGCAGCTATTGATGCCATTGTCATAGTTGGCACAAATTCGGACTTACCTGTGGCATGACTAGGATCAATCATGATAGGTAAGTGGGTCAGGGTTCGCAAAACTGGAATTGCAGATATATCAAGCGTGTTTCTTGTAAACTGTCGGTCAAAGGTGCGAATTCCTCGCTCACATAGTATAACGTTTGGATTACCTCCGGCTAAAATATACTCTGCTGACATCAACCAATCTTCGATAGTGGCTGACAGTCCCCGCTTCAGTAGCACTGGCTTAGTGGTAGCTCCTAGTTTTTTGAGAAGTGAAAAATTCTGCATATTTCGGGCCCCAATTTGCAACACATCTGCTACTTCGATGAGCTTGTCTAAGTCATCTGTATCCATGATTTCTGTAATGATTCCTAAACCTGTAGCTTCTTTAGCTTTTGCTAACAAAGCAAGAGCGCTCTCACCATGACCTTGGAAAGCATAAGGTGATGTACGGGGTTTATATGCTCCACCACGTAAAAATTGTACACCGCATTCTTTCACCGCTTGGGCTGTCTCGACGATCATTTCTTCGTTTTCTACCGAGCAAGGGCCTGCAACTACAACTACAGGATGGTTTTGCCCAAAAGTTATAGGCCCATTAGGTGTTGGTACTACAACCTCACTATGTTCTCCGTAACGAAATTCTAAAGAAGCTCGTTTGAAAGGCTTTTTAATCCTAATTACTTGCTCTATAAAAGGGTTCAAATTTTGAATCTGGCGTGGATCAAGTTCTGAGGTATCTCCCACCAAACCGATTACTACTTTATGATGACCTACACAGATTTCTGGTGTAAGTTCATGGCGACGAATTTCTTCATTTACTTGTTCTATTTCCGCAGATGGGGTGAAGGGTTTCATTACAATAATCACAAGTTTATCTACTCCTTAAATAGGGCAAAAATTGATAGTTTTTAGCGAAAAAATTAATCCAGGTTCGCTGATTTATTGTTAAATACTAATCAGTTAAATATTGTAGGTTTATGCAACTAGAGAAAAATTATTTTTAGGTCAGGTTCTAGGTCTAGCGTACCAAAAGTCCCTTTCCCTTATAGTCATAAACATTGCCATAAGGGAAAAAGAATGAGATAGTCTAACCTTGACAGAGCTAACCTTAACTTTTACGTTTTTAAAGTTTCGAGATGTTCGCTATACCATGTCAAGGTGTGTCGGATAGCTTCACGTAAAGGGGTAGCATGGTTGCCAAATGCTTGAACGTATTTATCATGATTTACAACAAATGGCTCATCAAACTCATACATCATTTCGACGGTTTCACGAGCTTCTGGGATAAAAATTCCGCCTAGTCGCATCATGAATTTACCCATTTTACTGATTTTTGGTGGGTGTCCAGCTTCCTCAAAAGCTATGTTGATAAATTGTCGAGTAGTGAGAGTCTCAGCATTAGGTACGTGCCAAATTTGACCCAATGCTTTATCCTGTTCCCCTAAGACCACCAATGCCTTGCCAAAGTCATCGATAAAGGTATAAGTATGAGGGAGGTCAATTTCACCGATCGCTGATGCAGGCTTCCCAGTCAGTACAGAGGGAAAAATGCGATCGCCCATTACAGAATCAAGTACTAGTGGCCCATAGAAGTCCGATGCTCGACCAATAGCAACTCGTACAATACCTCTACGGTGTGCATCCAAAAGCGCCTCTGCTATCTGCCCACGGACGCGCCCTTTGCGGGTGGTTGCAGCATTCGGCATATCTTCTTGCAACGCACCATTGACAGGGCCATACATATAGAGATTATCTCCCACAACAAGCTTTGCGCCACTGGCGGCTACGCCTTCGACAATGCTAGCTTGCAATGAGGGAAAAAACTCTGGCCATTGGGTGTAGGCTGGTTGCGCGCATTGGTAAACGACTGTCGCCCCAGTAGTAACCGCTCGTGTATTTTCGGAATTATAAGCATCGCTGGCGATGATTTCCACATTAGAGGGTACGTCTGCTTTGCCACTGCGGTTAATCATACGCACCCGTTTGTTCCGAGCTAGCAGTTCGCGCATGACGGCTTGTGCCAGGGGGCCAGTACCAAAAATTACATGGAGTTCTTCTGTTGTGTTCATGGGTTGGTTTTGATATTAGGAGAATTATTTTTTTAGATAATAATGCTAGGTTTCATTTAAACTTGGACGTTTTTGTGTCTCAATAAGGTCACACCTGCGGCTAAAAACCAGAGTTGGAGCATGGTCACTGACACGCTAATAAATGCCCCTAAATCCACCCCAAATAGTTCTATTAATTGAGTTGCCAAAAACAGAGCAGCGATGATCCCAAAGATTCCTAACCAACGTGGTAGTGTTCTTGAACGCAATAAGTAAATTGAGATAATTGTTAACCACAATACGGTAAACAGGCTAACACCTAATACTTCACCGACCGAGCCAGCGTAGTCATTGAGGGTTTTATAGACAACAGCGATCGCTTCACGAGTTTGTGCAGAGATTGCAGGGTCAGCATAAACTTGCGCTAAAGCTGGCATTGGTACTAACCAGCGAATAATGCCCAGGCAACGAGTGACAGTAGATGCGATTCCAAAACCTGTTGCCACTTGGAGCCATACAGGGTTGGTTTCCCCATTGCTAATGACACGAGCAGTTAATAAAGCTACTACCCAAAAAAGTATTGAATAAAGAAGATAGATCAGATAACCAATTCTGACTGGTTCAGCTTTTTCAATTAATAGTGGCAGCATTATACTAGCCGGTTCACCAAGGCTAGCTGGCCAGTTGATTGCTGCACCAAGAATAAAAACTGGCACAAACAGCAGTAGACTTTCAACAATTAATACCAGACCAGCAGTTCGGTAAAGTGCTTTGATAGACATAAAGGAATTTATTTTTGACATGATTACATGAGATAAGGAACACATGGTTGGGTAGTAGAGACGTTGCAATACAATGTCTCTACTTGGGAAAATCGGGATAATTTTGATAACTAAAACTAATTATGGATAATTGTCAGTTCTGTAGTTTCTTGCGCTGGGACACAGCAACCAAAACTCCAAACATAAATATTCCCCAAGAAAAAGAAGCTTCTGGAACTGCTTTTAGCGCAACTGCGCGAATTTGCATCGGGTATGGCAGAAGTATCATATCGTATCCATTGCCGCTTGCAAAATTAATATCCAGTTCTCCAAAGTTCTCGTTAACTATCTGCACTCCACCACCAGCAGCATTAACATCATTTAAAAAAGCTGTGGCTAAACCTGCCAGCAATGGATCTAAGTTAGATGCTTTTTTTGCTGCAATTGGGTCGGTAAAACTACTTTCAAAATCATCATCAAATGATGGTGTATCACCGTAATCGATAATTGAATAAAAATCAGAATATCCAAAATCGACTATTTTAGTATTGCCACTATAGAGTGCTATTTCAACATCATTTGGATTAGCTTTATAAATTCTTTCCTCAAGCGGTGTATTAGGATCAGCGTACCAATTTTGACCGAATATATCTGCACCTAAATTCCAAGTTTGGTTAAAATTGCGATCGCTCTTTTGACCAAATACAAAGCCAATATCATTGAGTGGGATGCCATAATTTGTGAGGTACTGACCAAAGGTAGGGAAGCTATTAATGCTAATCAAACTTGTCATTCTGGTAGCACCGCTAGCAGGTTCTTCCGGGCTTCCTTGGCGACCAGTCCCGTAATATGGGGCGTTGTTGAAACCGGGGAAATCTCGGCGAGAATTTAGACCGATTTCCTTATGACCGTGATCTGGAGCCGAAGGATCTGGATTATAGAAAGGGACAAAACCTTGATTTTCAATCGGTGATCCATTTAACCCCAGAAAATTACTAGATGCTGTTGGTCGTGATTTAATAAATTGTAGTTGGTTGTAGTCAAAGCTTAAGTTTGCGGCTTGAGCTGGTGCAGTTGCAGATAAGGCTACAGAGGTGGCGAATCCAATAAGTTTAGACAGTTGATAAGTACGCATATTTGAGGTTTTAACGAAGCTTTCTTGACATTTTCAGCATCATATTATCACTGGTGTGATATTTTGTAGAGATACCGCAATCTAGCTTGAAAATAGGGAGTGCGGAAGGCTTGCAGACGCGATTAATTGCGTCTGTACTGGCGAATAGGGGAAAGACTGATGGAAAGTTTGCCACCCTAATAGGATTTGTGAAAGTGATTTGTCACTTCTACAACATTGCCTACTAAAGGTACAACGGCTAGCATCTCTGCCATAAGTTCCAAATAGCGATCGCCAAGTCTACGAATAGTTGCAGGTAGGTGGAAATTGCAAGAGTATTCGATTTCTAAGTGAACAGTGCCATCGGTGATGGAGAAGAAAAACTCTAGTAACGCTGTACGTTTCTGGTCAGGAGAGGACAACCGACTATCTCTATCTTCCTCAATAAACTTAAACAGTTCTAAGGCGGGAGCAGTACGATTTCCTAAGTAGTTAGCTCTGACTGGAGTGAGATTGTTATCGGGATAAACATGATGAGGAAGCTGCTCAGAAATCCAATCAAACGTTACACCATTCATCGGCAACTCGTTAAATTTGGCTTGGATTTCCTTGGTGGTTTGTTCCCACTTGATGGAACGTCCTACATTAACCCCGACAGGGAAATTCATCGCAAAATTACCAACACTATTTAAAAATGTGTGCGTGCTATCTAGATTTCTGCCGTGGCTGCGATGGCTAACTACTACCCAATGTTGTCCACTCCACTCAGCCATCAACCGATACAAGGTAGAAAGTAGCAACGTGTAGACATTACATTTGTAATACTGTTTGGCTTCACGTAAGAGAATGTTACTACTGTTTTTGGACAGGGTAAATTTTTCGCTGGCGGCGGAAGCCTCTAAATTAGCACCTTTTTGATGGTCAAAGGGAACTTGGAAGGTATATTCTTGAGAAGGAAATTGAGATTTCCAATAGTCTACATGACTTGTCAAAGCTCCTTGTTGTTCCGCCTGCATCAGCACACGCACATAGTCTATATAAGAAGGTGTCGAAGGGAGAGGCTGAGAACTCTGAGTTCTGTTCCCCAGCAACTCGCTGTAGGTCAACCATAAGAGATTAAAAATTACCCCAGTACTCAGCAAATCACCGATGATATGATGTCCAACCAGCGAGATATCGTAGCAGGATTCATTCACCTTGATTGCGATTACTTTCATCAGCGGCCATTGGTCGATTTGAAACTGTTGAGCTATTTCTTGTATCCGGTTGTGGATTTCACTGTCTCGCTGTGCAGATGTAAGATGACTACCATCGTAGAATTCAGCACTCAACTTTTGCTCTGGGGAAATTAACTGTTGCCACCATTGTTGATCTCTTTGTACAAACACAGTCCGTAGAGCAGGATGAGTTTCCAGTACAAAATTGAGAGCTTGGTTAAATATCTCTGGGTCTAATGGTTGATGGAAAAGAAAACGCGTGTACCCATTCCATTGATATGGAGCCTCAAAGTATTTCACTAACCAACGTTGAGCAGGGCCTAGAGGTAAGTATTCCTGGGATACTGTTGGCTTTTCTTGGGTGATAGCTGCCAAAATAGCCTTGCGGTCTAGCTTACCATTGTGGGTTTTAGGTAGACTGGCTAGCCATTCCCATCGGTGAGGAATCATGTAATCAGGCAAGCGTTGAGCCAGGAATTCCTTAATTTGTTGATTGTCTACTTGAGAACCAGCCAAGCAAGCTATTAAACGTTTTTGACCATTTTCGTAATCTACAGCTAAAACGGCAGCTTCATTAATCGCGGGATGGCTATTGAGAACACTTTCGATTTCACCCAGTTCTACACGGAAACCACGTATTTTAATTTGGTGGTCAATGCGTCCATGATACTCGAAACTACCATCTGGCAATTCCATAGCTAAATCGCCGGTTTTGTATAAATATTCCCCTGGAACGTGAGAAAAGGGATTAAGCCGGAATGCGTCTGCTGTGCGTTGTGGATCTTTGAGATAACCTTTAGCCAATTGCACACCGCCAATCCAGAGTTCTCCCATTTTTCCTGGGGCTAATGGCTGCATCTGTTCATCCAAAATTAATATATACACATTATCTATAGCTTTACCTATAGGAATGCAGATTTCTTGTTCGCCTGGACGTTGACGAATAATGTGTGCGGTGACATCAATGGAAGCTTCAGTGGGGCCATAAAGATTGGCTAAACCAACACTCATGCCATACTTATCAATCCAACGTTGTACAAAAGGTACAGGTAAAGCTTCGCCACTAAAGACTAACCAACGCAAATCGGGAAAAGTCCATAATTCGGATTCTAAAGCGTTACAAAATTCTCCAAATAGGGAAGGAACAAAGTGCATGACATTGATTTGGTTATCTTTAATCCACTGTGCTAAGAGCCAAGGATTTTTGACTGTTTCTGTTTCCACAGAATAAACAGTAGCTCCCACCATCAAAGGCCAGAATATTTCCCATACTGATATATCAAAACAGCAAGATGTTTTTTGGGCAACGCGATCGCCATAACGCAATTGAAAAGCATTCTGCATCCAAACCAGGCGATTCATGTAACCCCGATGGTTGAGCATCACTCCTTTAGGTTTACCTGTAGAACCAGAGGTGTACAGTACTGTCATCAAGTTATCAGGAGTATTAACATTGGCAGGAGCTATGTCTGAACAACGCGCCCAAGTCTTTTTGTTTAACTGTGTCCAAGCTTTACCTTGCTCAAAAATACCCTCATCTAAGAACATCAAAGTATTTAAAGGTAACTGCTCAGTCAGGCATTCTGCTAACTTGTTTTTCAAGCGATTTTCTGTTAGCAAAATTCCGATTTCAGCGTGTTCTAGTATGTACTTAATCCGTTCATGAGGATATATAGGATCTAAAGGAACATAAGTTCCGCCTGCTTTGAGAATACCGAGAATCCCCACAAACATCAAAGGCCCGCGTCGTGTCATGATCCCCACAAACACGCCTGGTTTAACTCCCTGAGATTGCAAATAATTAGCCACTTGATTGGAAAGACGGTTCAACTCTGCGTAGGTAATTTGAGTTTCCCCATCCGTCACCGCTATGGCATTGGGAGTACGCTTGGCTTGCTCAATAATTTCCCAGTAAGGAATTTCTTGGGGTTGTTGATTGTTGACAACTGATTGGTTTTGTAAAGAAGATGATTGTTTCTTCCCAAGTAGCACAGCCATTTCTTGGAGGCTGCGACAAGAAAGCAAGGCTTGACGATTTACTTTGCCTAACCGTTTTTCTAACCTCGTAACAATGCGGATGAGTTCTAAAGAATCCATTCCCAATTCTGCTTCCAAATCCTTAGCCATATCATTGTCAGTAATCTGGGAATGGCAGATTTCTGTGGCGATTTCTTGCAGAAGCTGCACTATATTTACATCTGTTTGTGTCTTGGGCAGTGGCTGCGTTAGTTGCTGAGATGGGATTTTTAGTGAAGCTAATTCTTTGATTTGGGTAATGTATTCCTGCATCAATTCATCGATAACAGACTCAGGGAAAAAGTTACTGTCGTAGCTAGCGAACAAATGTAAACTGTCGTCAAATATTTCTTGCAATATATCAATTGTTCCCGCAGCATTAATACCACCTGCGCGATAATCGATTACATCTATGGGGCCATATTTGTTTTTAATATTAGTCTGTCCTGTAAATGGACAGTATAAATTTGATTTCAGTATGCGGCGATACATAGGTAACATCCGCTCAGGGATTTTGCCATCTTCTAAAACAATATTGTCTCGGAAAGCGATCGCCATTTGACGAGTTTGGGCACGATCATAACCGTTAACTAACCCTTGTTGGATTTCCTGATGAACGCGGTTTAACAGCCGTTGCCAATCTTCATTCAGTGCTGGTAAGTCTAGGCTAATGGACAAATTCTGAGCAAAACTACCCACCACATCAGAAGCATCTATGCCTGGATAAACCCGCCCACTGGTGGGAACTTGAACCATAATCGGTTCGTTTTTAGACTTCTCAAACTTGGCAACAGCCCGCACAAATGCACCCACTAGTAGGGAGTTCAATGGTAATCGCCATTCACGAGTTTGGGCAATTAGTTGATTAGTAATGGTCTTTCCTAAAGAAAATCTGCGGTTATGGAATTTTGGACACAGGGATGTGATGGCATTTCCTGTTGGATTCCATAAGTAAGAATCTTTGCCCCGCCGATTTACATACTCGACCAGCGCTTTATCTTCTTCTGGGTCTTGCCAAGCATTAATTGATTGCACCAATTCGCTGTAATCTTGGACGGTTGTAGGTGGCTGTAAATTAGGTTGTTCACCGCAAATATGGGCGCGGTAAATTTCCATAAATTCGCGTAAGATAACATGACATCCTAGGGCATCAGAAATGAGATGCTCGTTAGCTAACACCAGTTGATAGACTGAATCTTCCAGCCGAAAGACAAAAAATCGATGTAGTGGCCACTCTGTTATTTGCCATTCATAATTGAGGCAGCGATGCAATTCATCATTAATTAATTGTTCTTGAGCCTCACTATGAAGATGTCTGATATCAGTAACGGGTATATCAGGAGGAGTGGGGTTTTCCATAACTACCATTTCGTAATCCTTGAATCTGGTAGTATCGGGAGGAATGATAAAGCGCGATCGCAGCATCGGATGACGATTCAGCAAGTCTTTCCAAGACTGCCAAGCAACGTTTGAATCAAAATCACCTCGTAAACGGAGAGTGGAAAATAAGCTAATTGAATTTACTACCCAATGACCGAGTAAATGAAAATATTGCCCAGAAAGAATCTCAACCTTCTCTATTTTCTGCTCCTTTTGATTGATAATACTTGCAGATGGCGAAGAATCAGAATTATCTATTTGGGAAACTAAGCACTTATCAGCTATTTGCACGACATCGCCCAAAGTTTGCAATTGCATCAAATTTTGTAAAGGCAATGTCTCCATAAATTCGGGTTGTCTTTCTTGGGGAATTAGTGCTACTAATCCATTCAATAGTTCCATCATTTTGATGGAATCTAATCCTAAGTTACTCTCCAAAAACATATCTCGTTCTAATTCTTCTGCATCATGTCCAGTAATTTTGGCGACTAGGGAGAAAATAGGCAATTCTAAGCTCTTAGTACTCATTGCATCCTCTAAAAAGAATAATGTTCGCAATAAAATTTTCCAACATCTTACCTAATTAAGTAAGTATTGTTTTTAAGTCTAGTTATTCATACAAAACTAAATTTGAATGGATAAGAATTACGAGAAAAATTAATCTTCGCTCTTGTTATGTTACTTATCGCCTTGATCTGAGCTATTTATGCAAAAAGTTAGGAGCAATAAAACAAAGGGTTAGCTTTCTTTGTCTATTGCTTCCTAACTAATTTTGAAAGTTTTATTGCTCTGTGGGTGTTATACCGTTTCTTTGTGAAGGTGCATCTATTTACCCTCCGGCTACGCCGTCCCCCCTTGTAAAGGCTACGGTGTACACACAAATCGGAGTTACTTTGAGATCCTGGTTTTACCCCCCTTAATCCCCCCTTGTAAAGCTACGGTGTACACACAAGTCAAATTACCCCCCTCAATCCCCCCTTGGAAAGGGGGGAAGCCGGAAATCTAGTTCCCTCCCCTTTACAAGGGGAGGGTTAGGGTGGGGTAATTCGAGAACTGGTAGTGATTCGATAACTTGTGTGTACACCGTAGCCTTGTAAAGGGGGGAAATATCCGGTTCTCCCCGTTTATAAGGGGGAGTTAGAGGGGGTCAAAAGGACTTGTGTGTACACCGTAGCCTTGTAAAGGGGAGGGAACTAGATTAGCCGTTCTGCCACTGACTACAGACCTCTGATGAAACTTTACCCACGAGGGGGTAGAGTTTTTTATACTAATAACTTCAGCCTATTTACCAAATCTCTGCAAATCCTGAGCCAGCTTGATGTAACTTGACTGGCGTTGGCTGTCCGTGAGTGGAGACAATTGTTCCATTGGCAACAGTCGAGTTTGGGCTACTGCTATCGGATGCCTTGGCTGTTGGCTATTGTCCACAATCTTCAAATCCTCAGCCAGCTTGGTGTAGCTTGAATGGCGTTGACTGTCTGTGAGTGGGGATGGTTTTTCTATGGGCAATAGTCGTGGCTGTTGGCTATTGTCCACAATCTTCAAGTCCTCAGCCAACTTAGCGTAACTTGACTGGCGTTGACTGTCTGTGAGTGGAGATAGTTGTTCTATAGGCAATAGTCGAGTTTGGGCTACTGTTACTGGATGGGTTTCCAAAACTTTGGCATTTGACTGATGCTGATTGTCTAGGCGTGGTGGTAATAATTCAGCCGCAGGTATAGAGGTTGCTTGATTTTCCTGAGTGCTATCAACTAATGATACTCTGTAGGTTTTACGCTCGAAAGGATAAGTAGGCAGCAGCACCCGACGTAGACCTTGAGGAAATAAGGGTATGCTATTAAACCTCACCCCGGCTACATAAGACCTGGCCAGACTTGTCAACACACGTCCCACCACTGGTTGTCCTTTGTCTAGATATATCCAGACTCCCAGTTCATCCAAACTTGCTAATTTTTCTTTGAGAGCTAATGAATCTCCTAAGTGTAGGTAAACACTTTCTTTGGAGATGACATCTTGACACACATCTACATTTAACTGTTCAGATACTTGCACCGGGGCTACCAGTTGAGCCGTGGAAATTGTGTCAGAATGGCTGAAAATTCCTTGTGAAGTCACTAATGGGCAAGTCCAGGTTGATGCTAACCGTTCTTTTGCGGACACATTATGAGCAATAAGACCTTTTTGTCCTTCTATTTGTAGGAGCAAAGTGATCGCTTGCTCTAGTGTCAACATTCCCCGCAGCGTAGCTCCTACTAGGATACCGGTTTTTTCTACTAATAAACTAGTGGGTTGTAATTCCAAAGACATCAACAAGCGTCCCCAAGCGTACTGCACCGCAAATATATGTGCCTGTTCGCTCATTTCATTTAATCCGGCACGCACGCTATTGTAAGCTACTTGGAATTGAGGGAAACGTTTGCCTAAAGTTTCTACTTCTGCGGGAGCGATCGCACTAGTTCCATCTAATACTAAATGAAACGGTGTTGTACGCTGGGGGTTAGCTCGACCTGTATATATACCTGCTGGTGTTTGTGCTGAACAGATAGCCTCCAGGTAATTGAGCAGATGTTGGCGGTCATTGACTACTAAAGCTGCCTTATAAGGTAATTCCTTCTGGGCATTATTTTGAGTAAAACAGATTTGGGAAGATTCTTGTTCAGGATGATGAATGATGTGTTCGCGTAGTTGTCTAGCTAC
This sequence comes from Nostoc sp. ATCC 53789, assembly GCF_009873495.1. GTDB lineage: Bacteria > Cyanobacteriota > Cyanobacteriia > Cyanobacteriales > Nostocaceae > Nostoc > Nostoc muscorum_A. Next base: position 4,211,147 of record NZ_CP046703.1, read on the forward strand.
TTCTTGCAGTGCTTGTTGATTCCGTGCAGTCAGACATAACAAATCAGGAGCAGAACTTGTGACCTGGGACTGTAAATTAGCTGCTAGTGGGGATTCCTCAAGAATAACGTGACAATTTGTACCACCAAATCCAAATCCATTCACACCTGCACGTAATGGGTTGCCATTAGGCGACCAGGGTATACTCTTACCCGCCACAGCAAAAGGTGTGTCTGCAAAATTGATATGGGGATTAGGCTCCTCAAAACCTACAGTTTGGGGAATTTTGCCGTGCTGCATGGCCAGTACCACTTTGATCAGGCTGACAATCCCGGAAGCAGACAGCAAATGACCAATGGAGGATTTAACCGAACCAATAGTACAGAATCCCTTTTCATCAGTAAAGCTACGGAAAGCTTGTGTCATCCCCTCTACTTCTACTGGATCGCCCAGGAGAGTACCTGTACCGTGGGTTTCAATGTAGGAGATAGTCCGGGGGTCTACGCCACAACTGTTGTAGGCTTGGCGGATAGCTTCCGCTTGACCTTTGGGATTGGGAGCAGTTATCCCTTGAGAATGACCGTCATTATTAACTGCGGAACCTTTAATTACAGCATGAATCAAATCCCCGTCAGCCAAAGCCTGCTTGAGTGGTTTGATAATTAATACACCTGCACCTTCTCCTAAAACAATGCCATTAGCACGGCGGTCAAAGGGATAACAGGTTCCACTTACAGAAAGAGCCTGTGCCTTCCGTAAAAAAGTGAAGGGACTAGGACTGAGATTTAAATTAACCCCGCCGACTATTGCCATGCCAGTTTGACCAGAACGCAGGCTTTCGCAAGCAATATGTAATGCCACCAGAGAAGAAGAACAAGCTGTGCTAACTGCCATACTTGGCCCCTTGAGGTTTAGGCAATGGCTAACTCGTGCCGCTAATTCGTTGACCTCGTTACCTGCTGCTGACTCAGGGAGAATTTCACTTGGTTGCAGTACTTGGGAGAGCGTCTTGAGCAAATGCTGACGATCCTCAGCAGGAAGGTGATCAAACCAAGAACTCTCTTGCAAACGCTGACGTAATTCCTCGTAATACTGATAATTGGTGAAGTGTTCGATGTAAGTATTTTGTCCACAACCAACAAACACACCGATATTGTCTGGGCGATATTTACCGCCGTAGCCTGCCTGTTGTAAGGCCTGCATAGAAAGCTCTAGGAACAACCTCTGTTGTGGGTCCATTGCCGTAGCTTCCTTGGGGGAGATGCCAAAGAACATCGGGTCAAAGTCGAAGGGACTGTTTACAAAGCATCCACGTTTGGATATTTTTGCTTGCGGAGAGTTTCCTTTGGCTTCAAAGTAGTGTTGGTTGAACCAACGGTCTTGAGGCACATCTTGAATGACGGAGCGGCCTGCATTGAGTAAATCCCAATACTGTTCTAAGTTATCAGCTCCTGGTATTTTACAAGCCATGCCGATGATAGCAATGTCTTGTTCAGGAACATCTTGGTATTTTTCCTGGGTGGCGACATTTGGGGGCGCTGATTTTTCTGCTTCCGGGCTAGATGTTTCTTCTGGAGCGATCGCGCTCGTGCTAGTCTTCACAGAATAACCGTACTTGCTTTGTAAATAATCTACCAGGTCATCTGGTGTTTGATATTCAAACAGTAAAGTCGGAAATAATTCCTCGCCTAAAGTTGTCCCTAAATGTTGGACAACTTCTACAGTCCCAACAGAATCTAACCCCATTTCTTGGAAAGTTTTGTGTCCTTCCACCTGTGCTTCCGGAATACGTAAATGTTGCAGTAAAACTTCTCGGACAAGCTGTCGCAGATTGCGAGATTTAGTTTGTGGTTGGCTTGCGGAGGATTTTGGTGCTATTTCTGGGGTGGCTTGAGCAATTAAGTCAATGATGTGAATGACACCAGAAGCATCCAAAGATAGAGCTTTAATAAAAGCATTAGCGGCTGGCTCTGGTTCCAGAGGATTTAAACCTTTGGATTTTACCATTAATAAAGTTGATGCTCCTAAAAGAGCGCCCATACCGCGATCGCTCCATAGAGAATAATTCAGAGCTAAGGAGCGTCCTTGACCGCCATGCTGTGTCCGGTAGACAGCATAACTATCGAGAAAAGTGTTGGCTGCGGCATAATCGCCCATGCCGGTTCCCCATTCGGCTTTGGAAGCGGAAACCGAGGACAACAACACAAAATATTTTAGGGGTTCGTTGCGGGTAACAGCATCGAGGATGATGGTTCCCTGGACTTTCGGGGCTAAAACTTTGGTGATTGAGGCAGGTTGTTTTTGCAGTAGTTTAAATGTGCTGTGGTCAACTGCACCCGCCGCATGGATGACTCCATCCAGATTACCAAAGCGAGATTTGATGTTCTCAATTAATTGCTTCATCCCCAAGGCATCTGTCACATCCACAGCCTGATACATAACTGTGGCTCCGAGTTGCTCTAGTTGCTCAATTGCTTGGATACGTTGCTGCGTTGAGGAATCATGACTAGCGGATTGCCATTCTTGTTTGGGGGGGAGGGGATGGCGACCTGTTAACACCAAATTGATGGGTACTTGTCGAACCAAAGCTAAGGCTATTTCTGTCCCGACAGCACTTGTACCACCAGTAATCAACCAGGTTTCTCCAGGCGACAAAGGTAGAGAATTGTTATCTGTAGAGACATTAATTTTTTCCAGGGTACGACTCAACCGTTGACCATTACGGATAGCAACAATACCTTCACCAGTAGGGGCTGCCTTCATTTCCTGGAACAAAATATCGGCTAATTTTTCTGGCAGATAAACATCTTGGTTAAAATCTACGACTTTGGCTTGAATCTGAGGATTTTCTTGTGCCACCACCTGCGCCAGTACACCTGCCATAGATTGATGTACAGCGTGTAGGGAATCATTTGGAGATATTGGATAAGCACCTTGAGTTACCACTAAGAAATTGAGGGGAGAGGCTGGGTAATGTTTGACTAGCGCCTGTGTCAAAAACAAAAGACTGTAAACGCGTTCATTGAGCAGGCGGTCATTTTCTAGTAATTGTCCTGGGGATGTTGCCCACAAACTATAGTTCCACAGATGTACGGCTGCGGTGACTGTAACACCGTCTGCTTTGATATTTTTAATTAGCTGTTCGTAGTCTGCAACGGATGCCGGATTAATAGTGAAATGTTGTGCTGTTTGGGTGAAGCTCTCCCCTGGGGTGACAATATATGTCGTGTACTTTTTAGAGTCGAACAGCTTTTCTAAATTTTCTCCTACTTGGTGGCGATCGCTAAAGATCAAAATTGCCCCTGAAGGAATATCTTGAGATTGGCTTGACACCTCTGGAGTCCATTGCCAACTATGAAACCAATTCGATGGTACAGCCAGAGGAATTCTTGGCAAAGCTTTGACTTGGGGAATAGCTGGCAGACTTTTCTCCTGTAAGGAGAGAGGTTTTGAATTCTCCCCTGGTAGGGAAGGGGGGTTTTCCACCCAGTAGCGTTGGCGTTGAAATGGGTAGGTTGGTAGTGCCAGGCGGCGACGCTGATAACCTTGGTCAAATGCAGTCCAATTGATTTTTATACCCCTGATGTACAACTCACTTAAACTAGCAAGCAATTGTGACCAATCTGGTTGTCCTTTTTTCAGAGAAGTTAGCCAAGTGCCTGTACCTTCTGGCAAGCATCTTTTACCCATGCCTACTAATGTGGTACTCGGCCCCATTTCTAGAAAGATTTCATACCCTTGTTCATGTAGCGTCTTGATGCCGGCATAAAATCTTACTCCTTCTCTCAAATGCTGTCGCCAGTAAGTTGCATTGGGAATTTCTTGGTATTTAAGTATTTGTCCAGTCAAATTTGAGATTAGGGGAATACGCGGCGCTTGAAACTGCACCGAGCTAGCTATCTGCTCAAAGGGATCGAGGATGCTAGCCATTAAAGGGGAGTGGAAAGCGTGAGAAACCTGCAATGGTTGGGCGTTAATTCCTTGAGTTGCCAATTCTTTCAGCACGGCTTGGACAGCTTCTCTGGCTCCAGAAATAACGATATTTTCTGGGCCATTAATCCCAGCAATTGCCACTTGCCCAGTGTAAGTAGCTAAAATGCCATTCATCCGTGCTTCATTGGTGAACACTGCCGCCATCATGCCATTTTGGGGTAGAGATTGAATTAAACGCCCCCGCTCGGCGATTAATTTCAGCCCATCTTCCAAGCTGAACACTCCAGCAACACAAGCGGCTACATATTCACCCACGCTGTGACCCATAACGGCATCTGGTACAATTCCCCAAGATTTCCACATTTCAGCTAAGGAGTACTCTAAAGCAAACAGTGCTGGTTGAGTATATGCTGTTTCATTCAATGGGGAAGCAACATCCGATGTGGGGTAAAGTACTGACAACAAAGGTTGCTGAAGATAGGGACGCAAAATTTCGTCGCATCGGTCTAAAGTCTTGCGGAACGTCGGCTGGGTTTCGTAGAGTTGTCGTCCCATCTCTACATACTGAGAACCTTGCCCTGTAAACATGAACACTACTTTGGAACGCTTCTTCTGTGCTTGACCACTGACTAATGTACTGGTCTGCTTTTGGCTAGCGAAAGCTGTTAGTTGTTCGCGCAAGTCTGTGTTAGATGCAGCGACAACAGCAAGACGGTGTTCAAAATGCGATCGCCCAGTGTTGGCTGTAAAACAAATATCTGCTAAAGATGTTTCTGGATGGGATGTTAAAAAAGATTCATAGCGACTAGCCATTGCTAGTAGTGCTGCCTCAGTTTTGGCCGATAAACTCAGCAGATGGAGTGGGCGCTCAGTTTTCGGCGGCTCTAATTTCAATTTTGGTGCTTCTTCGATAATCAGATGGGCATTAGTGCCACTCATGCCAAAAGAACTAACCCCAGCCAAGCGTTTCCCGTTGACTGCTGGCCATGGAGTTGGCTTAGTTGGCACAGCCACCGCAAGTTTGTCCCAAGGAATATGAGGGCTGGGCTGTTGTAAATGCAGATGTGGCGGTATCTCTGCGTTTTGTAAAGCCAGCACCACTTTCATTAAACTGGCAACTCCCGCAGCTGATTCTAAATGACCCAACTGAGTTTTCACGGAACCAATCAGCAATGGTTGCTCTGGAGAACGTCCTTGACACAACACTGAGCCTAAAGCTCTCACTTCAATGGGATCTCCCAAAGATGTGCCTGTACCGTGGGTTTCTACATAACTAATTTGTTCTGGTGCTACCTTAGCGTTGGTGAGTGCCTGATTAATCAATTTCTCCTGAGCTAGCCCATTGGGTACTGTCAGACCACTGCTAGCACCATCGTGATTAACTGCCGAGCCTCGTACCACAGCCAAGATATTATCATTGTTAGCGATCGCATCTGATAAACGCTTGAGTACAACTATGCCGCAGCCTTCTCCACGTACATAACCATCGGCTTTGGCATCAAAGGTCTTACAACGACCATCTGGAGCCAGCGCCCTCATTCTACTCAGACCAATAGAGGCTTCCGGTGCTAATATCAAATTGACTCCACCAGCTAAAGCCATATTGCACTCACCTGAACGCAAGCTCTGACACGCCAGGTGAACCGCTAGCAATGAAGAAGAACAAGCCGTGTCTAATTGCATCACAGGCCCTTGCAAGCCCAGGACATAAGCTAGGCGACCGATGGCAATACTCCGAGCATTTCCTAAACTGCTGTAAGCATCAATGCGGTTATGATCGCCAGAATATAGGTTAAATCGGGAATAATCTTCCATAAAGAGTCCCATAAAGACTCCCGTCTGGCTGCCGTTTAATTCCTCTGGGGATTGTCCGGCGTTTTCGACGGCTTCCCAGCCTACCTCCAAAAGTAGCCGATGTTGGGGATCCATGCTGGCTGCTTCTAGAGGGGAAAGTCCAAAGAAATGGGGATCAAATTGATCTACCTGTTTAATAAACCCACCATAGCGGGTGTAAATTTTTCCCAGAGTGTTGGGATTTGCATTGTAATACTCATCTACGTCCCATCTGTCAGCCGGAACTTCAGTGATAGTGTCTACCCCATTGTGGAGTAATTCCCAGAATTTCTCAGGGTAGTCGGCTCCCCCAGGAAAGCGACAGTTCATCCCAATAATGGCGATTGGTTCTGTCTTGGCGTTCTCCACTGCGTCCAATTTGGCACGCATTTCTTTTAAGGCTAAAACTGAACGTTGTAATGGAGATAATTGGTTGATGTCTGAAGTGTTACTCATTTTAAGAAATTGCGTAATTAATAGACAAATAAATTGAGTCTGAAGCCAGACTCATTTAGCTGTGTAAAGTAAATAAAAGGGAAAAGGTTAAAGGTTAAAGGGGAAAGGGATGAACAGGTCGCCCACAAGGGGCGAGGTTTTTACCTTCCCCATAAAATTTGGATTATTTCGCGCCACTTGCGGGCGAGGTTTTTACCTTTCCCCCTTCCCCTTTCCCCCTTCCCCTTCTTCATAAATGAATGTCTTTTGTAGACTTATCAGAGTTAAGCAGGTGATTTACGCAAGTTCACAAGTAATTACTTCAGACACCAAGTAAAGCCTCTAATTCTTGGTCAACTAATGCTGCTAATTCGTCTTCAGAATATTGCTGAATATCTATTAACAAATCATTTTGCACTTCAGTCTCTATTTGCGGCTCCACCACAACTGGCTCTGCTACATTCAAGGAAATTACATTGTTGAGCAGATATTCAGCCAAGGATTCAATTGTGGGATATTCAAAGGTCAAAGTCGAAGGTAGAGAATTTCCGACACTGGTTTCTAGTCGGTTCTTCAACTCGATGGACATGAGAGAGTCCATCCCCATATCGAAAAAGCCCTGTTGAGGATTTGGTTGATAAGCTGCTTCAAACCTGAGAACTTGGGCAACCTCAGTTTGAATATAAGCAATCAAAACATTCTGGCGATCGCCTACGGCGGGACGCAGCCCATCGCTAGCAATAGTTTCCTCTAATTGACGCAGAAGTTCAAGTTGTTTGGCTGATTGTGCAGAATTTGTTTGTGGCTGAGTTTGGGGAGCTAAATCGGAAATTAAAGGTGCTGCACCTCCTGGTGGAAATTGCTGGAGGAATTTCGCCCAATTGACTGACATCACACCAACTTGAGTGGCATCTTGTCTCAATAAATCTCCCAGTAGTTGCAATCCCAATTCTGAGGACATGGTAGCAAAACCACTCTCAGCTATTCGCTGTTGGCTACGACTATCTAAATCTGCTGCCATCCCAACTTCTGCCCAAGGCCCCCAGTTAATGCTCAAACCTGGCAAACCCAAACCTCGACGATAATGAACTAAGGCATCCATGAAGGCGTTAGCGGCTGCATAGTTTCCTTGGCTGGGTGAACCAAGTAATGAGGCGACCGAGGAGAAGCAGACAAAGAAATCTAAAGGTAGGTCTTTGCTCAATGTGTGCAGATTCCATGCCCCTTGCACCTTGGGAGCAAGCACTTTCGCAAAGCGGCTCCAATTTTGTTGCAGTAATACCCCGTCATCTAAAACACCAGCCGCGTGAAAAATACCTCTAAGAGGTGGATAGTTAGCTTTGATTGCCTCTAACATCTGAGCCACATCTTCCGTGTTGGACACATCTGCTGTGACAACTAGAACTTTTGCCCCTGCTTGCTGTAGTTGATTGATAGCTACTTGAGTATCACCAACAACTCCACGCCTGCCAGTTAAAATTAAGTTTTTCGCTCCTTGTGCTACCATCCACTGGGCAACTTGCAGCCCTAGCGCCCCTAGACCACCTGTAATCAAATAAGTCCCATCTTCACCAATTGCCAGTTGATTCGCCGGGGTTTGAGCTTGGCGACGCACCAACCGGGAGACTTTCCGCACACCTTGACGAAATGCCACTTCGTCTTCTTGGTCTGGGAACAACAACTCTGCTAATAATTCTTCAATTTCGTTCCCATTACCATTTGGGTCTAAATCCAACCGCACACATGATAATTCTGGATGTTCCAAGGCAATGACGCGTCCCAAGCCCCACAAAGCAGCTTGATTTATGGCTAAGGAATCGGACATTGGCTCTACTGGCTGGGTTCCTCTGGTAACTAACCACAAACGGGGAGACTTAGACCAAGTTGATTTTGCCAAGGCTTGAACCAAATGCAGCACATTACCACAGCCAGTATTTAAAGTCTCCAGCGTCTCCTCCAGCCCCCACAGGTATACTACCCCACGGCAGGGAGGTTGGTTATTACCTAAGCTTGCTTGAATTAATCTCTGAAAATCTTGTGGTTCTGAGGGATTGATGTAGTAATGTTCTGCATCGGCTTGATATTCTGCACCAGGAGAAACTAAGATAGTGCGATCGCCACGTTCTTTGAGTAGTTTTGCTAACTTAACCGCCGTTCCTTGTTGGTCAGCAAATATCAGCCAACTTCCTTCTTGTGCCTGTGCCAATTGATGATTTTGCTCACGAGGTTTTGATTGCCAAGCTACTTCATACAGCCAATCACCTAAATCTTTTTGCAGACTTTGCAGCAGAGTTGCCCGACGAACTTTCCTCACTTCAAAACCGATGATTTCGGCGATTAACTGCCCATTTTGGTCGAACAGATGTACGTCACCAATTAAGCTTTGCTGATTAGATGTTGGTGTTTTCTGACCATGACACCATAGTTGATGACCAGGATGGGAACGACCATAGAATCTAAAGCTACCGATGCTAAAAGGAATGTACATATAGTCATTCTGGACTTGCTCGGCAGGATTAACATCCCAGCAAACGTTGAGTAGTTGCAAGCATGAATCAATTAATCCCGGATAAAGTTGATAGTTATCGAGTTCATCTTGTAATTGGGGCAGTTTCATTTGACATACAGCTTCTCCATCCTGATGCCAAATATTTTCTAGCCATTGAAATGAAGTTCCCCAACTGTAGCCAACTGCTTGAAAACTAGAGTAAAATTGCGTTCCCGATAAAACTTGAGAACATCTAGCCTTGACTTCTGCCACATCTACAAAATTGGGTACTGGCGAGAACAGCCGGACTTTTCCTGTGCCGTGTGTTTTCCAATTAACTTCGTTTTCTGCTTCTCCACCTAAAAAACTAATGAGTTGAAAGGAAGTCTCTTCTGTTGTTTGGGGTGTCAAAACTAACTGAACTGTTGTACTGCCGTCATCTGGGCAAACCAGCGTATTTTGAAATAACAAATCTTCGATGATGCAAGATTCGTTGGGGAAAGCCTCTTTAACTGCGGATAGAAGCATCGAGATATAAGATGCACCAGGAACTATTCTGACTTCGTTTAATTGATGATCCTCTAGGTAAGCAGGCGAATTGAGGCTAAATTGGGTTTCAAAGCGAATTTCTGGAGAAAATGGTAATTTTAGCCTATGACCGAGTACAGGATGGAGGGTTTTGCTAGTCTTGGCGGGTAAAGTCTGTTGGCGATGGGATGTCTCAACCCAATAGCGCTGGCGCTGGAACGGATAATTTGGCAGTACTAGGCGACGACGGGGATAATCTTGATCAAAGCCAGACCAGTTGATTGATGCCCCACGCAAGTATAATTCCTGCAAGCTCTGAAGTAGCTGTTGCCAATCCGACTGTCCTGGGCGCAAACTAGGGAGCCAAACTCCTACTCCTTCAGGGAGACACTTACGACCCATTCCCAGTAAAATTGGTTTTGGCCCGACCTCTAGAAAAATTTCGCAACCTTGCTGCTCAAGGGTTTCCATCCCAGAAGCAAATCTCACTGACTGGCGCAAATGTCTGACCCAATATTCCGCATTGGTGATTTCTGTGGTCACTACTGTGCTGGTAACATTAGAAATCAGTTTGATATTAGGTAATGAAAAGCTGACTTCTGCGGCAATTCGCTCAAATTCCGCCAACACTGGTTCCATTAAAGGAGAGTGGAAGGCGTGGGAAACGTTTAACTTGACACTATTAACGCCTTCGCTTTGCAGAGTAGACATCACGGCTGCGACTGCTTGATGCTGTCCAGAAATAACGACACTTTCCGGGCCGTTAATGGCAGCAATCGAGACTTGATCGGCATAAGGTTGAATAGCTGCGAATACTCGCGCTTGGGAGGCGAATATATTGACCATTGCCCCATCTTGAGGTAGTGACTGCATGAGGCGAGCGCGGATAGCAACCAATTTTAGCCCATCTTCCAGACTAAACACTCCTGCTATACAAGCGGCGACATATTCACCCAAACTATGACCCATAACTACTGTAGGTTCTATGCCCCAAGATTTCCATAACTGGGAGACTGCATACTCTAGGGCAAATAAAGCTGGTTGGGTGTAGGCAGTCTCATTGAGAGGGCTAGTCCCAGATTCAGGATAGAGAATCGATAATAAAGGCTGTTCTAAATAAGGACGGAGAATTTCATCACAACGATCTAAGGTTTGCCGGAATGTCGGTTGGGTTTCGTAGAGTTCTCGCCCCATACTTATATATTGAGAACCCTGTCCGGTAAATAGAAAGGCAATTTTCGGGCGCTTTTTGTTGTGTAATTGTCCGCTCACGGCTGGAGTTTTACCTGCTGCAAAAGCTGCCAATTGTTGACGTAAGTCCTGAGTAGATTCAGCGACAACAGCAAAACGATGGTCAAAATGCGATCGCCCTGTATTCGCACTGAAACAAATATCTGCTATATTTGCTTTGCTATCACCTGCCAAAAAAGATTCGTAGCGGCTGACAAGTGACTGTAGTGCTGATTCAGTTTTCGCCGATAAACTCAAAAGATGAAGCGGACGCTCAGTTTTTGCCTGTACTGATTTAATTTCCGGTGCTGCTTCCAAAATCAGATGGACATTTGTACCACTCATGCCAAAGGAACTGACCCCAGCTAGTCGTCGTCCATCTGCCCCTAATGGCCACTTGGTGGGTTGAGTCGGAACCACAACCGGCAGTTTTTCCCAAGGAATATAGGGATTAGGTTGTTGAAAATGTAAATGTGGTGGTATCTCTGTGTGCTGGAGAGCTAATACAACTTTCATTAATCCAGCAACTCCGGCGGCTGATTCCAAATGACCAACCTGAGTTTTGACAGAACCAATAGTTAGGGGATTGTCTTCTGAGCGACCTTGACCTAATACTGCTCCCAAGGCTAACACCTCAATGGGATCGCCTAAAGGTGTACCAGTCCCGTGAGTTTCCACATATTGAATCTGATGGGCTTGGACGTTGGCATTTTCTAAGGCTTTGCGAAGTAATTTTTCTTGAGCCGAACCATTTGGGGCTGTCAGACCATTACTAGAGCCATCATGGTTGTATGCTGAACCTCGAATCAATGCCAGGATAGGATCGCCATCAGCTAAAGCATCAGATAAACGTTTGAGTACTACTATGCCACATCCTTCTCCGCGTCCGTAACCATCGGCGCTGGCATCAAAAGTTTTACAACGACCATCGGTAGATAAGGCTTTTAATTTACACAGACCAATGGAAGGATCTGGTGAGAGAATCAGGTTGACACCACCAGCTAAAGCCATATTGCATTCTTGAGAACGGAGGCTTTGGCAAGCTAGATGCACCCCTAACAGGGAAGATGAGCAAGCTGTATCTAACTGCATGGTAGCTCCTTGCAGACCCAAGACGTAAGCCAAACGCCCAGCTGCCATACTTCTGAGAATACTTAAAGTATTGTAGGCATCAATTTGAGTGCGATCGCCATAAAAGCTCAGTTGTGCGTAGTCATCCATAGACAGCCCGACGAATACCCCTGTAGGACTACCATTTAACTTTTCTGGTGCTTGTCCAGCATTTTCTAGCGCTTCCCAGGTTACTTCCAAAAGTAGTCTCTGTTGAGGGTCGAGGCTGACGGCTTCGCGGGGAGAGATGCCAAAGAACTGAGCATCGAACTTGTCTACCTCATTTAAAAAACCGCCGTGCTGGGTGTACATTTTCCCCAATACATCGGGGTCTGGATGATAAAACTCATCTACTGGCCATCTTTGTGCAGGAATTTTGCTAATGGCATCTACCCCATTATGTAATAGATTCCAGTAATCCTCTGGGTTATTGACACCCCCAGGTAAACGGCAAGACATCCCAATAATAGCGATGGGTTCTTTCTGTAATTGCTCAACAGTATCAACTTCAGACCGCATCCGCCGCAATTCTAAAATGGCATTTTCTAGTAACAAGCGGTAATTTGTGTTCTCTGAATTAGGACTCATACTAATCTCCTTTGTTTAACTGTGGCAATTTCTTTGGTTAGTAATTCAGCTATTTCCGCGTCTGAGAGTGCTTTTAAGTCTGCTGATTCGGTCAGTTCTGCTTTGTTTGTAAGTAATTCTACAGATACTAATAGACTTTCTGTGTGCAGATTAGACTCTGGCTTTGTCTTGGCTAATTCTGTCGGTTGGGGAATTTTTTGACTGGCTAGGTGGCTTGCTAAAGATTCGATGGTGGAGAAGTTCCAGACTATAGTTGCTTCTAAGGGATATCCCAACCATTCACTCAATTCTTGGGCTAACTTAACAGCCCTAACGGAATCTAATCCATAATCAGCAAATGACTTACTTTGGTCGATTGACTGGGCTGCTACTGCCAATTTTCTCACGACCCAATCCATAATCCAGTTTTCGATCAATTCGGCAGTTTGGTAAGAGACATTTACCGACGCAGATGTCTGAGTTTTGCTAACCACAGTACTATGGGAAGATGCAGCAGAATTTTCTTGCCTTAGTAGCCGCTTGAGTATTTTGCCAGTCGGGTTCTTGGGGATGGAGGAGACAAATTCGACGGCACTAGGAACTTTATATTTAGCCAGTTTCTGGTAACAGAAGGCAATTATTTCTTCTTCTGTAACTACTTGGTCTGGTTTGAGAACAACACTAGCCTTAACCTGTTCACCTAGTATTGAATCTGGTACACCGTAGACAGCTACCTCTGCAATACCTGGATGCTGGTAAATAACATTTTCAACTTCGGCTGGGTATACTTTTAATCCACCGTTGTTGATCATATCTTTGAGGCGGTCAACGATGTAAAAGTAGCCCAATTCATCTATTTGACCAATATCACCGGTGTGAAACCATCCGTTCTTAATGGCTTTGGCAGTTTCAGCCGGACGATTCCAGTAACCTAGCATGACATTGACACCGCGAATAACAATTTCGCCGAGTTCACCAGGGGCAACTTCGCAACCATCATCGAGGCTGACAATCTTCATCTCGACATTTTCAATTGGTGAACCAATAGAACCCAGTTTGTACCTCAATTCGTGGTTATAACTAGCTAATGGTGATGTTTCTGTAAGACCATACCCTTGGTTGATGACTTTACCAAACTTGTCTTGCCAACGTTTGGCAATTTCTATAGGCAAACCTGCGGCAGCAGAGAAGTAGTAACGCACTGAATCCAAATCGCGGATAGATGCTTTATCGCATAAAAGAATAAAAGTCGTGGGAACACCAAAAAAGATTGTAATATTATATTCGCTTATAGTTGTCAGTACCGTTTCTGGGTCAAACGATCGCTGTAAAACGATAGTTGCACAGGTATTAAGTCCACTATTGAGAACTGCATTCTGCCCGAAACAGTGGAACATCGGTAAGAATAGTAAAATTTGATCATTAGGGCGCATTTCGCAACAGTGATTCATTGAGTGCATATTAGAAATCACATTGCCATGAGATAAAGTAGCGCCTTTAGGGAAACCTGTTGTACCAGAAGTATAAAGAATCGCCGCCGGATCATCACGTTCCATCTCCACAGCACGGGCGCTAGACGAAGCGTTTGCCATGAATTCACTCAATGCGATCGCGTCAGATGCTTTCCCCTCAGCAATTAAGATGTGCTTGAGGTGCGGTAAATCCTGCTTGGGCAATTTTTCTCGCAGCGTTTCTGTGGTTACGAGTACAACTGCTCCACAGTCATTGAGAATAAACTTGAGTTCATCGCTTTGCAGACTTGGGTTAATGGAAACTGCGATCGCCCCAATCTTGAGAATCCCCAGATAGGAAATAACAAATTCAGGAATGTTTGGTAATAATAATGCTATGCGATCGCCACGTTCAATCCCTAACCCCAGTAAAGCATTGGCAAAGCGATTTGCCATTTCATTCAGTTGTTTATAAGTAAAATATAAGCCTTCAAAAATGAGCGCTGGTTTGTTAGGAAAAAGGCAGCAACCACGCTCCACATTTTGGGAAATATTCATAAAAGTTGTTGCAATATTTAAGTTGTAGCTCTTGTTGTACTTATCGCCTTGATGTAGAGAATTTATGCAATAAGTGGATGAAATTAGTAAACAGTCAACAGTTCAATTGACTGCCGACTGTTCACTATTGATTAATAACTGTTAACAGATATCTTGAACTGCTTTCACAATCAAACCACCAGCCGCGATATCAGCAGAAATCCGGGCAATATGCTCATCCAAACCTTGCTCATTATCATTCCAAATATATGGGCGATCTGAACTTGGTTTTTGTCCAACTACATGGCGGACTGCTGAATACAACCGCTCAGTTGCAGGTGATAGACAGACGCGTGCATCGTAATGACCAGTCTTTTTATATGTGCGGAGGTCAACAGCTTGGACTCCAAACATGAGAGCGATCGCCATATAATTCTGGAATATATCGACAGAACGGCGGGCTAGAGTCGCTGAAGTGTATCCTTGACTGTTGATGTTCTGATTAAATTGTTCCGCATGGGTAGGAAAGCGATCGGCGATAGAATTTCCATAGAAGGTCAACAGTGGCATAATTGAGTTACCGCATATTTGCAGACCTTTGAGTCCCATATTGACTTTACGTTCTCGGTTGCCAAGTAAAGATGGTGGCAGTCCATTGCTAAACTCCGGTGAGGCGAGGAGGGCAATTTGCACATCCAAATGTTTAGCCATTAGCCCAATGTAGTAACGTAGGTGATCCATTCCCACACCCACATACTGTCCGAGAAAATTGCCTCCATGATAGCTAGCTTGGTTATTCACATCAATCAGTGGATTATCGGTTACTGAGTTGATTTCAATTTCGATTTGTTTGGCAATCTGGGAAATTCCATCAACGATTGGCCCCAAATACTGGGGAAGGCATCGGAGTGAGTAACGATCTTGAATTAATTCGTGATCACGATAATCATGTTTACCATCTAACTCATCACGGACTAGCTGGGAATTTGCTAGCAAAGAAATCATCTGATCTGCTGCCCATAATTGACCAGGATGTGGTTTGGAATTATGGATAAATGGATGGAATGATTGATTGGTTCCGTTTAAAGCTTGGATATCTAGAGCGTGAACGCCCATAGCGATCGCAGTTAAAATTTGCGTATCGTAGACGCAGTTTGCCGCAATGCCCGTCATTACTGAAGTGCCGTTCATCATCGCCAAGCCTTCTTTCGGCAACAATGTCAGGGGTGACAAATTCAGCTGACTTAGGGCTGTTGGCGCATCCATCTCTTTACCGTTGAAGTCAACCTTAAAACTGGGATCTAAGCCTATCAGTGAACCAGTAATGTAGGATAGTGGCACTAAATCACCACTGGCACCAATTGAGCCAAACTCATACACATACGGTGTAACACCAGCGTTGAGAAAAGTTTCCATGCGCTTGATAAGTTCCAGCCTGATGCCAGATGCACCATACATGTGAGAGTTTGCCCGCAATAGCATAGCTGCGCGCACATCAGCCAAGGGTAATTTGTTACCTGCACCTGTTTTAAGGAACCAAACTAAGTTGGTTTGGAGTTCAGATGCTTGTTCACGGGATATGGCAACATTGGCCATACCACCAAAGCCAGATGTTACTCCGTAAATTGGTTCCCCTGATTCAACAGCATTATTAATGTAATCACAAGATGCGTGAATATTCTGCAAAACGTCTGCGTTATCGGTTAAAGACACTAAGGCACCATTGCGTGCTACCCTTGCAACATCATTGATTGTGAGTTTCTGATTACCAATAATTACATTGCCAGAGGAATTTCCAGTGAAAGAAAATTGTTGAGGTAAGGTTTTGCTTTGTGCTTGAGATAGTGTCTTCATACAGGGATTATGTTTAACTTGTAGTAGGTATTGCAATTAACTTAACTTTTGTTTTTTGCTGAGAGTATTTGACATAACATTTCAGCAAATACAAATTGATATTTAGCTGGCATCAGTGTTTTAGCGAAGCAGTCATTCTCCATGATTGAAACTTTCGAGAATAATTTTTGGAGAAGTTCACGTAAGAATTAACCAAAAAAATTAGCCATTTGTTTCAATTTGTTTGCTCATATATTGATGACAGAGATTCCGTTTGTTGTGTTTTGAAATTACAACATGAGAGAATAAAACTTGTCATCGTTTGTTCTGTAATTGAACTGTTATATATTTAACTGGAGTAAGTAAAAGATTTATGCAACTATTCCATAAATTTGACATTATTTATTTTACTTACCTGCGATCGGATATATTAAAAGCTTTATGTGGAATAGATTTCGCCTATTTCGGTCTCTACAAAACTGATGCAGCACGGTATAAACAGCACAATCATTTAAAATCCGTGAAAAGCTCATATAGTAAACTTTTCACGGATTTTAAATGATTAGATATTTTCTTACTCGAAAATGCCTAACAACATAAGTAAGTTGGCGTTAAAAAAACTAAGTATATTTACGAAACGTAAATATGCTTAAAACCCTTACTAATGACCAATGACAAAGGACAGCCTTAGCCAGTTAGCTTTAATTTCGCCGACCTACTTAGCTCAATCAAATCAAGCCGCATCCGAAAATTATGTAACTCGATATTAGTAGGCGGCAAGAACTTGGTTAACTTTCTGTTTCTGTAACTTTATGCTGAAGGCTATTATTTACCTTTAACTCGCTTTTTCATGTTCTTCCCTATAGCACCGACTCAGTAAAGCACCTACTCCACCTATGCCTAGACTAATCAGTATTATTAAAGTATTAGGTTCTGGAACAGTAGCGAAAGTGCCATTCACGATAATCTGAGTTGGCTCAGGAACATTTGGTTATAGATCAATTATGACGCTTCCAGCAAGGGATAATATGCCATTAGCACCAGTGAATCTTCCCTCTTCACCAGTGATATTTACGAGTTAAGTAATTCGGAACGGAAATTTTTTATTCTGTCTGCCCACATAAAACAAAAACACGGCAAAGATGATTATTGTCAAGCTAAATATATAACCATCACCAAAAACTTTGATAGCTAAAGATGAAGCAATAGGTCCAGCAGTACATCCGAAACTATATATAGCTGTGAACAAAGCACTTCCAGAAGATAGTTCATTTCTAGAAAGTTTTGCTCCAATTAATGCCATTGCTATGGGAAAAATCGGGCTGATACTAGCTCCAGCAATAAATGCAAATATCTGGGTAGCCGTAGAGTTTTGAATCAATGAAAGAGATAAAAACGACAATATTACGATAGACACGCTCATAAAAAGAACTTTGAGTCTGCCGAATTTGTCTGCTATGTGAGTAACTGGAACAGTAGAGAGCAAGCCGCCAACTACAAATACAGCAAAGGTATAGCCGATCTGCTCTATATTGTAATTTTGTCGTAGCAGATAAACCGGATATAAAGAAACTAGCGTTGATTCGGCAAAACCATAGGCAAATGCGCCCTGAAGAGGAAGTTTCAGCTTGTTGAAAATTCCGGAACGTGAAGATTGTTGAAAAACAACTGCTTTATCTGGTAGAGCTATCCAGACTACAATTACGCCGCTAAAAATTAAAGCACTACCCAACAAAAAAGAAAGTTTTGGTGAAACATTATACAAAGCAGAACCAATTACTGGGCCAATACCAAATCCAAAAGTAA
The DNA here is from genome assembly GCF_009873495.1 of Nostoc sp. ATCC 53789. Classification (GTDB taxonomy): domain Bacteria; phylum Cyanobacteriota; class Cyanobacteriia; order Cyanobacteriales; family Nostocaceae; genus Nostoc; species Nostoc muscorum_A. Next base: position 4,228,877 of record NZ_CP046703.1, read on the forward strand.
AAGCTAGAGCATTCAAACCATTGACGATCGCTCGATTACCTTCATGACAAAAGTGATTCAATGCAGTGTTTCCACTGACTAGATATAAACAACAAGCAATGCCCATAACAGCACGTATAATAAACCACAAAGGCATTGATGTAGTCATAGTGAACAAAGGAGCGCTAATACCCATCATTGTCAAGCCAAGCATCATAGTTTTACGAAGCCCCAACTTGGGTAATACTTTTACTACGAACGGTGTTCCCAAAGCTATGACTAGAAAATACACCGTAGAATTTGCTCCTATCCATAAATCATCAACTTGATGTTGCGCCATTAATGTTGAGATAAAGGGATTAAATAGCCCTATAGAAATACCAGACAAAAAAGCTATGCTATACAAAGCTGGTAATCCAGTAGAGAACGGGGAATTTGATTTTGTCGAGATCAATTCTGTCATAAAACTTGAGGATAATTGATAAATTACGTGGTTTGATTGCATCGTATTTATACGATGCAAGCAATCTTGTTATCGCAAAATAGCTACGCAAAACAGAAATAGCCATTTTTGCAATAGACTTATTTTTTGCACTTTGTTGAAATAGATTTAGCTACTTAGGAAAGTATAGATTTATATCTGAAATTCTTAATTGTTGTTGATAGCTACTAGGTAATTTAAATGTTGGGATAATGACTGCAAAAAGAGTGATTGAGAATTATGCAAAAAGAAATGATCTCCAGGAAACATTTGTAGGTTGAAGTAGCTACTAGTCTGCTCACGCCAAGCTTCTAAAGCATCAACCTTAATTGCTTTATCCTGCAAACCTCCAAATACAGAGATTGGGCATTCGAGTGGCATTTCACTTTTGTAAATGTATGTCTCTAGTATCGTAAAATCCGCTCGTAGACAAGGCAAGAAAAGTTGTAACATTTGTTCATTCTGCAAAATCTCATTGGGAATTGCATTATAACGATCGCAAAGTTCAGCCAGGAATTTAGCTTCAGGCATTTTGTGAATAAACGGTTTGAGAATTGGTTTTTGGGGAGCAGGGCAACAAGCAGCAAATAAATGAACAGGGCTAAGATTATATTCATGACGTAGTAGACGCGCTATCTCAAAGCCAAGTGTTGCACCCATGCTATGTCCAAAAAAAGCAAATGGCATATTCAGATACGGTCTAATTTTTGATGCCAAAGTTTGAATAAGAGGTAAAAAATTGGTATAGGAAGGTTCTTGCAATCGACGGCCTCTTCCAGGAAGTTGAACTAAGTAAACCTCTACATCCTTTGGTAATTTGTTTGTCCATGTACTATATGTCGAAGTTGTACCCCCCGCACATGGAAAAAAGAATAAGCGAAGTTGGGCCTTTGGATTAAGCTGAGGGCAGCTAATCCAAGGATCAACTATTAGTTTTGCTGTCATAAAATTATGTGTGTAATCTGAAAACTTTTGTTATAAAACCTAACCATATTTCTTTATCAGACTGTGATAACTGCTATTAAATAGAGATAATTAAATAGTAAAAGCATAAAATTTTAATGCCTGAGAAATTGCCAATCATATTTGATTATTCCCGTCAGTTTGATAAGTTATTAAAACTTAAAAGTTAATTTTTTGTTTGCTCTTATAATACTTATCGCTCTTTTCTGGGTTATTTATGCAAAACACCAAAATCCCCAGCAAATAAAATTTGATTGGTGAAAAAATGACATGAACTACAGCATTAAATGCGATGGGCTACGCCCCGCAAAGAAGCGATCGCTCTTAAGAGGATGTTTGAAAAGTCCTCTTCTAGGTAGCAAAACATTCTAGATCCCCCTAAATCCCCCTTAAAAAGGGGGACTTTGACTCCGGTTCCCCCTTTTTTAAGGCTACGGTGTACACACAAGTCTTGAAATCCCACCTAAAACTTGGTTTCGTTGCCCTAACCTTAAAATTAGCGGGATAAATGGAGTTTCTAGTTGCCCAAAATTTGGGTATTTACCGGGCTAAAAGGGTTGAAACCTTTGCGGACTATACTTGTGTGTACACGGTAGTTGTTTAAGGGGGGTTAGGGGGGATCTAAAAGTGTCTAAAGTCACAGCGAAATACTTTTCAAACAACCTCTAAGGCGGGCGGGTACGCCATCGCTATTCTTTAGTGTGACCCATTAAGAATTATTAACGCCCTTGTCTCAAACCTCTTTCCATAAGCATCTGAGGTTCGATATTCTCAACTTTTGGTATCGCTTCTAGCTGAGGAATCTTTGCGATCGCATCTGCAATATTACCTGATTGGGCACGCAACCAAGCGGCGTGAGGCGCATAGTCAAGGCTTTCTACTACTTCGTAACCCGCTCGATTAATTGCCTCGTGCTGAGACTTTACATCAACGCCTTCAGCAAAGCGGATAAAAACCAGTCCAGTTGGTACTGCTAAAGAACCATTGGGTTCTATTGTGTAAACTGGACTCAGTTTACCCTGCTCTGATTGATTGGGTTCGCCTGGAAAAACTGCGTAGGCGTAGCCCGCACTTCGACAAGGCTCAGTGACCATCGTAGACATCGCACCATCGTTAAGTTGTAAAATTGCTCCTGGTGCTACCGTCTTGGGTTGATTATTATAATGTATTGCATAGTACCCAGACTTACGAGTATAAGATATAGCAGTGCTATCGCTACCAACCCGAATTTGTTCAGGATACTCAGAAAAATAGTCGTTTTGAAATTTCACTTCAGCAATCAGGGGTAAAGAGTATACCTGTAGAAAATACTCAGCCGGAAAATAAAACATCTTTCTCAAGTTCTAATGATGTTATAGCGTTTTCAGTGGTATGGAATACAAATCTTTTATCGGGATGCAAGCTATATATCCCTACTAGTCTGCCAACCCAAAAATGAGCTTGTGAGGTCTGGGGAAAGGGGAAAGGGTAAGGGATTTAAAACCTTTCCCCTTTCCCCCTTACCCTTTACCCTTTACCCCGCTTTCGTCACGAAAGCGAACTACTAGTGATAGTGAAGATTCGTAAAACAGTCTGACTTTGAATTCCTCTTTTCTGGAAAGACGAATTGAAGGCTTGTATGAACTTTAGAGAGATTAAATTCTGTTGCAGCTGGATCTTTTTAATGTCGTAATACACATATAACACATGAAATAAAAACCACCCATAAACTAAAAAACGCACGCTGCCTATAGCAAGCTTTAAAAGTAGTGCATAATACGATTTCCCAATGCCCAATTTTCAAGACAAATATCCCAGGAGATTAAGCTATGGTTCAGGTTCGCTATGGTGGACAGAACGGTCAACAGTATGAACTTGCTATCAGTGATGAACACGTTGTAGTGCGTACCGAAAGCCGCAGTACTCTAATTGGTGCAAGACCGTTTGAAGTAGCACCTGTGTCACCTACAGCTCGTAGCATCCTCAGTCAATTCGAGTTAACAATGCGGTTTCGGCAAGCGGGTGTAGAAATTTTGCGTGCGAAAGTTCCGACTCAGGGTGTCGCTTTGCGCGATCGCGCCCGTGAAATTCTCAACCAAGAGTCTGAAGTCCAATTTGCCGGACGTGTCTTGATCGATCCAGCCTCCAATCAACCGATAATTTACACCGAAAACCTCTTTGTTAAATTCGATAATGAAGAAGAATCAAGGGTCTGCCAAGAGATATTGCGACGTTACAGCCTAACAATTAAACGTCAACTTGAATATGCACGAAATGCTTATTTTGTCAATGCACCTACAAATACTGGTATAGCGATCTTTGACATCGCCGAGAGACTTCTGAATGAGGAATCAGTCGAACTGTGCCATCCTGAACTAGTGCGTGAATCACGCCAACGTCAGGTTTTCCCGCAGCAGTGGCACTTAAAGCAAACAACAATTAACGGTAAGGTAATTAACGCCCATGCCAACGTTGAAGCAGCTTGGAAATTAAGCGATGGCACTGGGACGATTATTGCAATTATCGACGACGGCGTGGATCTCGATCATGAAGAATTCCGTTCCTCTGGAAAGATTGTTGCCCCGCGCGATGTCACACGTAAAAATGACAATCCCAGACCGGGAAACGACAATAACCACGGGACAGCTTGTGCCGGAGTAGCTTGTGGCAACGGGAAATTTGGTGCATCAGGTGTAGCACCAGGTGCAAAACTGATGCCGATTCGTTTAGCTTCGTCGTTGGGGTCACAGGATGAAGCAGATGCTTTTATTTGGGCGGCTCAAAATGGTGCTGATGTGATTTCTTGTAGTTGGGGTCCAGCAGATGGGACTTGGTTTGAGCCAAACGATCCTCTACACAAGCAAAAAGTACCTTTGCCTGACTCCACAAGACTGGCTATGGACTTTGCAATCAATAAAGGACGCAACGGCAAGGGATGTGTAATTTTATTCGCGGCTGGCAATGGTAACGAAAGTGTGGATAACGACGGCTACGCCAGCTACCAAAAGGTAATTGCGATCGCAGCTTGTAACGACTTTGGCACCAGAAGCGCTTACAGTGACTTCGGTCAGGCGGTGTGGTGTGCCTTTCCCAGTAACAATGGTGATAGTTCTCAAACCCCTGGAATTTGGACAACTGATCGCGTTGGTGTACTTGGTTATAATTCCGGTAATGTAAATCTGGGTGATGCCGGAGGTAACTACACGAATGAATTCGGCGGAACTTCTAGTGCTTGTCCTGGTGCGGCTGGTGTCGCAGCATTGATTATTGCCAGAAACCCAAATCTGCGTTGGGACGAAGTACGAGACATTATTAAACGCTCTTGCGATCGCATCGATCAAGCTGGAGGTAAATATGATGCCAATGGTCGCAGCCCCTTCTATGGTTATGGTCGAATCAATGCTCTTAAAGCTGTAGAATTAGCCAAGCCGGCGCAAACATCGCCCATTAGCATATTCAAGGCAGTACAAGATATCCCAATTAACGATTTGCAAACATCAACATTGTCGTTGGCGATCGCTAATACCAGCCTGATGAAATCCATCAAAGTTAATGTAGATATCGAGCATACTTATATTGGGGATCTTGTAGTTACTCTCCTTCCCCCAGTACAAATAGGCATACTTCCCATCGTTCTGCACGATCGCCAGGGCGGAGCTACAGATAATATCAAAACAACCTATGACGAGGTAAACACCCCAAAACTTGCTGCCTTTAAAGGTAAAAGCCCCCAAGGAACCTGGACTCTGGAAGTTGCAGATAAAGCTAGCACAGATACAGGAAAGATTCGCAGCTTTACCATTGAAATCGGGTTTTAAGCCAATACGTTTGAGTTAGGGAGTGTGAGGATGAGGGAGCAGGGGAGGCAGGGGAGGCAGTGGAGACAAGGGGACAAGAGGTGAGAACTTGAAAAAAGTCTTTCCCCTTGTCCCCAATTCTCCTTGTCCCCAAGTCCTCTTACCCATGCCCCATTCCCCATTCCCCATATCAATTAGCTTTGAGTCACAGGCTCTTTCGCCAAGAACTTCTCTAATTCTGTCAGCGCATCAGCATCAACCTTAGTTTGCATTGGGCAGAACTTAGGCCCACACATCGAGCAAAACTCAGCAGTTTTATAGATATCTGCTGGTAAAGTTTCATCGTGATATTCCTTCGCTCTTTCTGGATCGAGTGATAATTCAAACTGACGGTTCCAATCGAAGTTGTAACGCGCCTTAGAAAGTTCATCGTCTCTATCCCTTGCACCGGGGCGATGTCTAGCAATATCAGCCGCATGAGCCGCTATTTTATAGGCAATCAACCCATTCCGCACATCTTCGGCATTTGGTAGACCCAAATGTTCTTTCGGTGTTACATAGCACAGCATTGCAGTACCGTACCATCCAGCCATCGCTGCTCCAATGGCTGAAGTGATATGGTCATAACCAGGAGCAATGTCTGTCACCAATGGCCCTAAAACATAGAAAGGTGCTTCAGAACACTCTTCCATCTGCTTACGGACATTGAACTCAATTTGATCCATTGGCACGTGTCCTGGCCCTTCTACCATTACCTGGACATCATCTTCCCAGGCTTTGCGAGTTAGCTGTCCCAGGGTTTTCAATTCAGCTAATTGTGCTTCATCTGAAGCATCATGAGTGCAGCCGGGACGTAGAGAATCTCCTAAACTGAAGGAGACATCGTACCTTTTGAAAATCTCAATAATATCTTGGAAGTGGGTATAAAGTGGGTTTTGTTTGTGGTGATGTAGCATCCACCGCGCCAAAATACCGCCGCCGCGAGAGACAATACCAGTAATGCGGTTTCTCACCAAAGGCAAATGCTCAATCAAAATACCAGCGTGGATAGTTTGATAATCTACCCCCTGCTGGGCGTGTTTTTCGATGATATGGAGAAAATCATCAGCAGTCAGATTCTCGATTGTGCCGTGGACGCTTTCTAAAGCTTGGTATACTGGCACTGTACCAATGGGAACAGGTGAAGCTTTAATGATTGCGGTACGAATTTCATCCAAATTACCGCCGCCTGTAGATAAATCCATCACGGTATCAGCGCCATACTTCACCGCCAGATTCAGCTTATCAACTTCTTCCTGAAGATTAGAAGAGTTGGGAGAAGCGCCGATATTAGCATTTACCTTACATTTAGAGGCGATACCAATAGCCATCGGCTCTAGATTAGTGTGATTAATATTAGCCGGGATAATCATTCGTCCCCGCGCTACTTCATCACGAATGAGATCGGCAGGGAGATTTTCCCGTTGGGCGACGTAGTGCATTTCTTCGGTGATAACACCTTGGCGGGCGTAGTGCATTTGAGATACATTACTCTGCCCACGCCGTTTAGCAACCCATTCTGTCCGCATATTATCATTCCTCAATAAACAGCTTCCCTCCGCTGGTATTACCCAGACTCAGGTGTTAAGGGTGTGATCTCAGCCTGGTTATATAGGCACCCCTAGCATGGATGTAGTGTATCACTTTCGTTATGTCTGGGAGCAAGGGTGTTAACAATTTATGAGGTGAGGGTGGTGTTAAGCTGTTTTTTCTGAGTCTGACGTAGGCGTAGCCCATCGTAGATATCACTGTTTCTGTTGAATAATGTCTAGTACGTTTCAGACATGGTGGATGATAATAACCTTACACACCACTACTTTTGTAAGTTTAAGCATATCCACTGAGAGTTAACGAATTAGACAAGTTACATAATAGCTGTAATTATAGTTATTAGGAGACTTATCAATGGTTAATTCAGTATCTGATAATTCAGATGAGCAAGAGTTTTGGGAAAATGTAAATACTCAATTTGAGGAAAAAGTCCAAGATTTTTCTAAAACCCTAAATATAGCTGTCATTGGAAAGGTTAGTTCTGGTAAAAGCTCATTAATTAATGCTTTACTCAAAAGAAGTCGTAAAAAAGCCGTAGCAGAAGTGGGTGCTGAAGCTGGTGTAACCACAAAATTAAAAATATTACGACTTGATGATAAAGTTAGGCTAATCGATTCACCAGGGCTTGATGATGTTCGCTCTGAGAATAGTGATATTACACGAGAATTTCTCAAACATATTGATGTAGGTATTTTAGTTGTAACCGGAGCCGCAGATGCGTCTCAGAAAAGATATTTAGATGACCTTCTAGCACACTGTCAATCTGTATTTGTTGTTTTGAATAAAATTGATGAGTGGGATAAGCATTCTCCTTTGGCGTTAGAAAAGGTTATTACTCAGTGGAAAGAGGTGCTTAAGATAGAAAAAATTTACCCAGTGTGTGCATTTGGGTATGATGCTGATTGTCTCCCTGGCACTCCACTAGATATTCGTGGTGTATATGGGCTTCGGGAGGATATAGAAAATTTTTTAGGCTCAAAGGGAAAGGATCTACTACTCGCTCGTCACATGGGTGAGAAAAAATCTTATGCGGTAGCTATCATAGCAACAGCATTAGTTGCAGTTGCTATTCAAGCATTTATTCCTGGCAGTGCAGCTTATATAGCAGCTACACAAGCTGCCGCGATTGTCTCCTTATCCTATCTCTATACTGGTGAAATTCTTTCATCAAAAGCAGCCTTTAATTTACTTCGTGCATTTGCAAGGCAGGCAGTTACAACAACGGTGTTTTTGTTCTTTAAATCCTTCCTACCGCCAACTGGAGTTATTGATATGGCAGCAGCAGTTATTGCTGTAAGTATTACCCTTGCAATTTTAGCGACTGTCAACTCTGTACTTGAAAGTGGAGCAAAATTAGAGGAAGAAGAACTTCTTAAGTCAAAGTTCCCAACTAAGCGCAAACAGGCAGAGACGGCTTTAAAAGGTTTAGCTCTGACAGATTTGAAAGATTTACTATCTATGAAAGGGATTATCGAGAAACTTTTATAACAAATGTTCATTAATCCAAAAAAAGCGATCGCATCCTTTACACCCTTCAACTAAAAACTTTTAACCACAAGGTACTATGCGATCGCTTTGACTTTGTACAATTAAACAACAACAAAATTAGTTGCACTTAGTGACAATCCATCGCTGAGTTGCGCGAATTGTACCTGAGTAAATGTGCCACCGCTACCATCTTGGTCAAAGAACAGCGCACCTGTACCGTTGTCGTAGATAAATCGTTGAGCGTCCGTTGTCGCGGCTGAACCGATGGTAAACTGACTAGTTAAGAGTGCGCTTTCTGCTAAAGATCCGCCGAAACCAGCAGCCGAAACCTGAATAACTTCAGCAATCGGGTCGAAGTCATAAAGACTATCAACACCTTCATCGTAATTATTGAAGGCAAATGTATCAGTGCCCTCTCCTCCAAATAGATAATCATTGCCTCTCCCTCCAGTCAGGAGATCGTTGCCATCATTTCCGAAAAGGAAATCGTTACCATTACTGCCTAGAATAGTGTCAGTGTTAGCTGTACCAAAAATATCTAATTGTTCAATATTCTTGTAGCTAACTCGATACGTCCCAGCCGTAATTGAACCTTGGTTAGTGACTGTATCGAAAGTTGAGGTAATTCCCTCAGTAGTAAAACTACTATAATCGATAGACAAATAGTCGTCGCCCGTACCTCCATCTACCGTTTGAGTCACTAAAACATCAGGGGTAACAGATGGGGCGCTCAAATGGAAGGAGTCGTTGTCACTCCCTCCTTTAAGGGTGTTATTGCCACTAGCACTGTAAGCATAAAGTTGATCGTTCCCCAAGCCACCGCTTAAAAGGTTATTTCCAGAAGAGAAAGAAATATCCAACACATCATCCCCAGTTCCTCCCTTAAGGGTGTTGTTGCCACTGGTGTTAGAAGCATAAAGTCGATCGTCCTCAGAGCCACCGTTTAAAAGGTTATTTCCAGAAGAATGATAAATGTATAGATAATCATTTCCCTCTCCTCCATTAAGGGTGTTGTTACCAGTGGTATAGGAAGCAGAAAATGAATCATTCTCAGAGCCACCGTCTAAAAAATTTTTCCCAGAAGAATTGTTTATATTAAAATAATCACCTCCAGCTCCACCCTTAAGGCTATTGTTGCTAGTGGTGTTAGAAGCATAAAGTTGATCGTTCCCCAAGCCACCGTCTAAAAGGTTTTTCCCAGAAGAAAAGGAAACATCAAGAATATCGTTACCCAAATCACCGTATAGGCTATTATCTCCTTCGCCACTATATAAAATGTAATTACCATCTCCTCCAGAGAGGCTATTATTGGTATATTTATCTGTCCTAATGACATCATTAGCATTAGTACCATTGACATTTGCCATAACTTCTATTGACCTAAATTGACTTTTCAGAGACTTGCTGTTTTAATGCACATAAACTATACCAAGAGTTGACACTTTCGGTATAGTTTATGTCGCGATTGAGAAATACAACTTTCGACTTTGACCAGCCTTTTGACAGGCTGAAAAGGACTTTTTGGCTAACTTACTGACACAATACAGTTGATTAATCTAATCACTATAGTGTTTGTTTAGTTGAGTGTCACTACTTGGAATAGCATTTTTTTACTGCTTATATTTAGTATAAAAATCTTCCAATAATTAAGTATTTATATCTTGAAAATCGAAATAAGTTACTGCTGATAAAAGATAAATAATAAAAAAGATTTTTATCATACGTTGTGTACCCAGATGAAGCATAAATCTTGGCACAGCCTACACTCTAGTCTAATACAAAGTTAATGGGTGTCCCTTGGATAAGTCAAAATTATGCCCTCAGACTGAGAGGTTGAGGGCTACTTATAAAAGTGAAATATCCTAGGGTAAATTACTTAGATGAGCTATCTATGCGTTAATTGAACCGAATTCGGATTTGACATTACAGATTAGACAACAAAAAAATTAGTTGGGTTTAGTGATAATCCACTGCTGAGTTACGCGAATTGTACCTGAGTAAAACTACCACCGCTACCATCTTTGTCAAAAGCCGCACCTGAACTGATGGTAAGTTATCAGAAGGTTGGGTTTAAAACCCCGTGCTTACTTCGGCTACGCTCAGTAACCATCCAGCACGGCTTTAAAGTAACTCGTCAAGGAGTAATGAGTAATGAGTGGATGAAAAATGGGATTTACTCATTACTTATTACTTATTACTCATTACTCCTTCTTAAGAGTGCGTTCACGGCGGGGAGGATGTCAACAATATCCTATTATTTAGTACATCTGTTTCAGCAAGTAGGCACAGCTAATTTAGCGTGTTTGTTAACGTAGTCCACAAATAATTGCTTCAGTCGGGGACTCACGCCAGCGTGTTCAAAGAATCCAAAACCCAGATTCTTAGCTCTTGCTAAGGTTTCTTCTGGTGTTAATCCTTCCTGGATAGCGATACTTAAGAGTACAATTCCAGTCGAGCGCATCCCGGCTGCACAATGCACAACTGCCGGTTTAGGAATTTCTTCGAGTGTCGTGAGGATTTTGGTAATGGCCTCTTCATTCAGGTTTTTTAAATCTACCTTGAGTGGAACATTCTTATAATGCAACCCCAATGCTTCAGCTAATTTTTGCTCATCCTTGGAAAATCCTAGCTCATCAGGCGATCGCAAATTTAGAACGGACTTAAAACCTTCTTGGATAGCTTGCTCAAGCTGTTTTGGTATAACTTGTCCTGTTGTCGTTAAGTTTTCGTTAATCTGTATGGCGTTGATCACATTTACTCCTTTTGACTTTCTAATGGCTTCCAGCTTGGTAAATAGTCGAATCAGCAAGCTTTAAGAAGTTATTCAAATAAGCACTACAAAATTAGCTAAATATCAAAAGATATTGCTTGATTACTTCAAAATATGTCTTTTGAAGTTGATTATTTTATTGCTTTATCTATAATATACGGTTTGTCGATAGATTTAGTGTTAATTAAAGCTTATTATGATTTTCACCGATAAAATTATCAGAGCTTATATATCAGCAGTCTGCACTGGTTCTCTGTTACTGGCAGAGGGCAGGTATTGATTTTGGGCTGGCGATTCGGGGAAGCGATGTCTACAACGGACTACGGATGCGAGTCACACAGAAAATTAGACGACAAATTGTCCAGCGAGTTGTGACTCAATTGGAAACTGCTAATATCAGTAAAGCGGTTGAAGATTTGGCTAGTTGATCTGTTGCGATGTCTACGACGGGCTACGCCTACGCAACTAAAATGTCTATAACATGCCAAAAAGTCAAACAGATATGTAATCTGGATGTCAGTCATGAACCTATGAGCGCTAACGAAATATCTCTTCGACCTGCTCTAGAAACAGATGCGTGGGTGCTGAGTGCAATTCATATTGCTGCTATCAAAGCTCTGCCTGCAACTTTCTACACCGAAAAAGAACTTTTAGCTTGGCGTAATTACCGCGACAAACCGGATGGTTCAAATATCTTGAAGAGCATGAAAGTGGAAACTTGCAAAGTTGCGATTAAGGGAGATGTTGTTATAGGTTTTGCTAGCTTCATTGTTGATGAACTCATCGGGCTGTATGTCCATCCTAAATATCAAGGTAAAGGGGTTGGACGTGCTTTAGTTCAAAATTTTTGTGACGAAGCAACTGCTCAAGGTATAGATAAGGTAATTACAACTGCTAGTCTTTATGCTGAAGGATTTTATTTACGACTGGGATTTACTGCCATCCAAAAAGCACCTCATTATTTAAGAAAGGGGATAGTTGTCCCAGTTACGAAAATGAGTAAAACATTAGCTACTGCACCGAGATAAATTTAAGTCGATACCAGATTTCCAATAATTTTAAAAGTACTGGTATCAAGATTATTTTTCTTTAATTTGCAACAACTTTGGAGACATAACTTATGATGAAAATAAGTACTTGCCAGTATAAATGAATAAAAGCATCCGTTCATCAACTCTTACCCGTATACGTTTGATAGAAGCCGCCTCGCAAGTATTTGCCAGTTTAGGTGTTCAAGGAGCGACTACCCGTGAAATAGCTCGTGTTGCTGGTGTGAATGAGGTGACTTTATTTCGTCACTTTGCTAGCAAAGAACAACTTCTGGGAGCAGTCATCAAAAATGCCTTGGCACTCCAGACCGAAGCCCTTGCATACCCCGAAGCGTGGACCCAGGATCTAAAAATTGATTTAAGACAGTATGCCCATCTTTATAATACTATGCTAGAAGCACAGGAGGACTTAATTCGTACATTTATTGGAGAAGCTAAACGTCATCCTGAAGAAGCGAAACAAGTGATTCAAGAAGCCGCCAAGCCTTTAAGAGAAAAACTGGTTGCTTACCTGGAATCGAGCCAGAAACTAGGTATCGTGAGAGTAGACCTCGCTCCATTTCCAGCAGTCGATATGTTTACAGGAATGCTGTTAGCTGGAATGCTATGTCGTAGTGCAAAATTTAACCAAGGCAGCTATAGCTGTGAGGACTATATCGAAACCTGTGTAGATATTTTTGTGCGTGGTATCAGTACTTCTAACAGTTCTCAATGCGGTTGTAAAATTTGAGCTAAATTAGATAATTTATGCCAATGTATTGATTAAAAATAGTTAAAATTAGTGTTTGGGGATAATTATTTTTCACAATTTAAAATCTGTTCCCAACTCAATTATTTTATTTAATTTTAAATTCACAACAGTTATTCATAATTAGTAGTTTCAGTAGAGCCGCCATTAATTAAAAGCGCTTGTTGTTTTGCCAGCACTTGTTTGCGTAATAAGAGCAATTTTCTATCTTTTATACCTTCTGCGATTAATCCATCGACAGTTTTCATGAGATAATCAGCGCAGGAACCCAATTTTCCAGATGCGGTGGCAATGCTATTAACAGTAGTTGTTAATGGTAATTTATGAGCATACCTGGGATGCTGGCGATTAGCCACAAAGGCGATCGCTTTAAATTCTTGCGTACCATCAAATACCCTTACCCAACGGGCAACGTAGACACCAGCTAACATTTCCCGTCGCCAAATCAGCAATAATTCGGATGCTACATCAGCAGCAGCAATTCGATAAACAATACCACGACAACTACCGCCGCGATCGAGTCCTAAGAGTAATCCGGGATTTTCTGGAGTTCCTCGGCCGAGAATCATCCATGTACAGAAGCGCCGATGCCAACCATAAATGATCCCAGCACGGCGCTCGACGTATGTGATTAGGGGATTCCAAATTAGGGAACCGTAGGCAAATATCCAGATATCAGAATTTGGTAGTTGGTGTTGTAGTATTTCATGGAGCGATCGCTGTAACTCATCTTCGCTCAGGGTAGTTAACTTGATTCCAGAGTGTGATGCTTCAAACAGTCTAGTCTGTGAGTTTCCGGCTTCGAGGTCGCTACGACTGAGTGACATAATGTAGATTATTTCCTTTTCTGTAACTATTCAGTAATTTCACTATAACTTTAAAATAAATTAATCTTAGTATCGTTTCCTTTTCCGTAGGATTATAGAGTAAGCCTAACTACAGGCAGCAGTATCTTGGTGATGCTAATCCACGAAATAAGGAGTAACCTTTGTGGCATCTGCGACAAATCAATTATTAAAGTTATCAATCCAATATTTACCAAAAATTGCCACTAAATTAGCAATTACAACTCTAATAGCAATTCTACCGTTACCAGTTAAAGCAGTTACATTAGTCACTAGTCGTGCTGATTTTGGAAGTAATGACGGAATTGATTGGTCAAGTTTGGGTAAAGTGTTCAATCCCTTTGCTCCCGATCCTTCGACTTTTCTGCCTAACTCCTTTTCAGCGGTATCCGAAGGCGGTTTAGCTCTAGGTGTAACCGTACCTCAAGTAAATGATTCTGGTATTACCCCACCTTTTGTTTTTCAAACTTCTTTTATACCTAAAGGTATTCCAACTAACTTCACTGATGGCGATTTTCTTCTGTTGACAGGCTTGAATCCACAAAGTGGTTTTCCTGCCATTGGCAACCCAGGCCCTTTGACCATTAACTTTGATCGGCCTGTTTTCGGTGCTGGTACTCAAATAGCTGTAGATGATATTCTAAAATTCAACGTGTTTGTCTCAGCTTTTGATAATGCCAATAACTTATTAGGTACTTTCTCTGTACCGGGAACTTCTTCAGTAACATTGGATAATTCAGCATTGTTCGTTGGGATTAGCAGTGAAACTGCTAACATCTCGCGACTGGTTTTCAGCACTTCTGAGTTAAATAGGGCTTTTGCTATCAACAGGGTGAGTATTATTGCAGTTCCTGAACCAAATTATACCTTGGCTATATTAGCTTTCGGTGTTTCATCTGCCATTTTGAAAGTACGCCAACGCAGGTAAAAATTATTGTCTAAACACTTGTAGAGACGGCGATTTATCGCGTCTCAAAACTCAAAACCCACGATTTTGTACTTTAATGTTCTTGTCCCGTTGGCCGGATAAGAATTTCGTTGACATTAACGCGCGACGGTTGCGTAACGGCATAAACGATCGCAGCAGCAACATCTTCGCTATGCAGAGGTGTGATTGCCTTGCGCCGTTCTTCAATACGTTGTTTGGCAACTGGATCGGTAATTTGGTTGTCAATTTCTGTATCCACCAAACCAGGTTCAATAATGGTGACGCGGATGTTGTCCTTATGAACTTCTTGGCGTAAAGCTTCTGAGAGGGCATTAACGCCCCATTTGGTAGCATTATAAACACCGACACCCGCCCGTGCTGTCCGACCTGCCACTGAGGAGATATTGACTATGTGCCCCGATTTTTGCGCCTTCAACAGAGGTAAAACAGCGTGGGTAGCATATAGCAGTCCTAGTACGTTGATGTCGAACGATCGCCGCCAGTCTGAGCTATTTCCAGCTTCAATGGTTCCGAGTAAGGCAATCCCTGCATTATTCACCAGGATATCGACCCTTCCCAATTCTGCATTTGCTTTTTCCACCAATTGATTTACCTGGTTTTCATCAGTCACATCAGTGACAATGGGCAATGCCTTGCCACCACTAGCTTCAATCCGTTCTGCTAATGCCTGAATGCGATCGCCACGCCTAGCAGCCAATACTACTGTTGCTCCTTCTGCCGCCAATGCGATCGCAGTTGCTTCTCCAATTCCTGCTGAAGCCCCAGTGATAATTGCTACTTGTTCTTTTAATTTACCTGTCATTTATTTAATTCCTTAGTGATTAGTAATTGGTAATTAGTAATTGAGATTAGTTATTCTCCCCCTGCCCCCTGCCTCTTCCTGATCCTCAACACAGATGCGACTGCTGCCCCACAAAGTATTAGGGCTGCAAAGCGAAAAGTTCCTTGAAACCCCGCAACGATCGCATCAGGAGGGGCAACAGAAACATCTGCACCCGCAGACATACTAGCGATTAATGCTCCAAATACTGCCCCGATTAAAGAAACTCCTACTGTGTTCCCTGATGTACGTGACAAAGATAGTAGCCCAGAAGCAATCCCTAGCCGCTCCCTTGGTACTGCTCCCATAACAGTGCTGTTATTGGGCGATTGGAATAAACCTAGTCCAATGCCGTAAATAAAATAGCGTGACACATAGCCTAGCTCAGTAATCTGAGCATCAAAGGTGCTAATCCCCAAACAGCCACCTATCATTAACCCCAGTCCAATTGGGCTGATTAGTCGAGCGCCAAAGCGGTCTGAAAGTATTCCCCCTAGTGGGGCAATTAACCCACTAAGTACGGGTGACACAGCTAGTAGCAGCCCCACTTTTACCGTCGGATAATGCTTGACGCTCTCTAGAAAGAAAGGGACGATGAGTAGCGAGCCGCCGATAACAATGAATGCTAGCCACCCACTTAGCAAACCCATACTCAACTGAAGATTGCGAAACAGGTGTAGTTCTAATAGCGGCTCTTTTATAACCGCTTCAACTACCAAAAATATTATGAAACTTACGGTAGCGATCGCTAATAATAGCAACGCATTGGTACTACCAAAGCCCTGACTTTGCCCTAGCGTCATACCCAGACCAAAACTACCCAGAGTCAATAAAGCCAATACAGCTCCAAAAAAGTCAAATTTCTGTTTACCCTGAATGCGTACAGAAGGTGGCACTACCCGAGCTATCAAGAAACTAGCGATAATCCCCAACGGTACATTGATGAAGAATATACTATGCCAGCCTGATAAGCTTAGGAGCAGCCCGCCTGCGGAAGGGCCAAAAGCAATTCCCAGTGATACAACACTACCGATAACGCCAACAGCGCGACCTCGCTCCGAAGATGGAAAAACTTCTGTAATGATTGCCAAACCAAGCCCAGAAATGAACACAGCACCCAGTCCTTGAAGTGCGCGAAAGGCAATCAACCACTCAATACTAGGTGCAAAACCACACAACAGCGAACTGAAAGTAAATAGAACAAGTCCCCCCTGATACAAGGATTTCTTACCCCACATATCTCCCAAGCGGGTTGCCCCCAAAACTAAACCGGAACTGACCAACTGGTAACTCAATACAGCCCATTGGGTTGTCGGAAAACTGGTACCAAAGGCTTGCACCAATGTGGGTAAAGCAACATTGATGATGCCCACATCAAGGGTAGACATGAACACCCCAAGTCCGACACCGAATAAGACCCAATTTTTCTGAGTGTCTGACAAAGCCAGAGGTTGTGTTTCCAATTGTGCCAAGATTTAGCCTCCGCCTTTGACTTTACGGTTATGAATAGTTTGCATACGTATATTCATTATCCTCACTATCTGTTCGCTGCGATCGCTTCGTTGCTCAAAAATACTCTGGATAAATTGCAAAATTCAGGTTTATTTCAGGCATTATCTTCTCAATCAGCAACACTGGCTTTTTTACTTGCCATAATATTTTGGTAAAGTACTTAGATACTTTTAACTCCAGGCTCCTTCGACTATATCAACAATAGTATTCAGTAAAATACGGCAACTCGATACATTCACTGTATTTTATACTAGTTAGCAAACTATCATAGACACCTCTAAGAAGCAAGTCCTAGAGGTTTTCGTATAAGCAATGACTCAAAAAGCTGCCTTATCTCGATTTGCCTTAGCATTTATTGCAGGCTTTGTGTCTGTTTTGCTATTTCACCAAGGTATGTTGGCGTTGCTACATACAGTGAATTTCACGCCTCGCACTCCTTATTCAACTGCACCAACACAACCATTTGGAATCCCGCAAATTTGGTCAAGTGCATTCTGGGGAGGAATTTGGGGAATGATTTGGGTAGCAATCGCGCCTCGTTTTCAAAATGATAAAAACTATTGGTTAACAGCATTGGTATTTGGTGCAATTGTCCCGACGCTAGTAGCTTGGTTTGTGGTTGCACCACTCAAGGGTCAGCCCATCGCTGGAGGCTGGAAACTTGTGGGAATAGTCACAGGTTTATTAGTTAATGGTGCTTGGGGAATAGGAACCGCCGGGTTGCTGAGATTATTCTCTAGAAGACAATTGTTCAACAGCTAGATTTTTTAAGACTTCTACTAGTTTCTGAAGAGACTCGCCATTTATTCAGTAAACCAGTAAAGTTATTTCCCAGACGTTCCCGGCTCAATCCGCGCCCCAAGCTGAAGAACTCGTCCGAGATCATCAGCATTTCGCCAAGTTTCAACTATCTTCCCGTCAACAATCCAATGAATGAACATAGCCGTGAACGTCTGCTCTCGACCATGACTAAGTATTCCAAAGAAACTTTCCTGAGTGCAGGTATTAGTTGCACGCACCACAACTTTGTCACCTTCAGCAATTACGTCTTCAATTGTCCATTTCTGCTCAATAGCCCCAAATGAGCCAAAGAGTTTACGTACTCCATCCGGCCCTGGAGGAAGCCCAGGTAAAGCACCGTGCATCCTCCAAGTTGGGGCAGTCAGATCGCAGATATCTTCAATTCGATGCTCGCTAATGAGTTCAATCCAGCGTCGAGCAATTATTTTATGCACAGGACATTTTTGGAAAAAGCAATGCCACAGTAAGGGTTTTGACGGTACAGATAAAAAACGAGTAATGTTAGTATCATCCAAACTAAGCAAAATCCCTTGCTCCTTACCCCTGCATAAAGTGTAAAGATGTGTATACTAATAATGATTCGAGAATAATAGCTCAGAAAATAACGAAAATATTATTTACGTTACTCAGTCATTGCAAGAGAAAAAGGATTTATCAAAATGGATTCCTTCGGTATCTACACCCTAGCTAATGATGTGGTGTTTGACCAACTAGTAGCTTTGCTAAACAGTATTGAGGTGAATGTTAGCGCAGATATTCCTATTTGTATAATTCCATATAATGAGCAACTAGATTTAGTTAGGAAAGAAATTAAGAATCGGAAAAATGTAATCTTATTTGATAACTGGGACGTAATTCAACACTGGGAAGAATTTGCTCATCAGGTTTGGGCAGCACATCCAAGGGAAAAAGAGACAAAATTATCACGTCCTAGTTGGTACAAAAGTCATTTACAAAGAAAGTTTGTTGCCTTTGAGGGTATTTTTGATAAATTCGTATTTTATGACGGTGATAGTTTGGCAATGAAGCCACTCAATAATGTAATTGACAAGCTAGAAACATCAGATTTTGTGTTTGATGATTGGGAACACCTTAAGGATAGAGCTGTTGCAGCGTTAAATATTTCAGTTATAGAGAAAACTGGGCTGTATACAGAAGCAGATATACGTCCTCAACTCCATTGTTCTAGTTTCTTTGGCTCTAAACGAGGATTGTTTACTGTTAAAGAAATTGAGATAATGAAGGAGCGATTAATTACCCAAAAAGAAGTTGAGTGGATTAATGGACATGGATGGTGGGATGATTCCTTTTTGTTTAACTATATGACCTTGCGCTGCGATCGCCCACTTTTTAACTTTACACTTAGCCCCAATGGTGAAGATAGAACAGGCAACTGTGCCAATGCAGATCCCTTTGTCAATATTAATAACGTTCTTTACAATCAAGATGGCTTAAAACCAATTCATCGTATCCATTACATGAGCTATTCTTCTCGTGATTTTGCCCAGTTATCTCAAGGGCAAGATATTAATATATGTTATGGAAACGAGTTTTTACACTATCGCTTTCTCAAGCAGCCTGAACAAAGACCAAAACAGCTAAAGCCAGTTAGTATAATTACCAAAACTAATAATTTTTTTAACAAAACAATGAATAAAATTCAAAGAACTCTCCGCTAAAGATAGCTTTATTGGTGACGCGTTAAATTAGTATTCTATTTTCTATATTTTCCAGTTACTAGTATAAAATATGCCTAAAATTACTGTTTGCATTCCTACTTTTAATCGTGTTAATCTTCTTCCTTATGCCATTGACAGTGTACTAAATCAATCTGAGCAGGACTTTGAGCTAATTGTTTGTGATGACGGTTCTAGCGATCGCACGCCTGAGTTAATGTCACAGTATACAGACCACCGGATTAAATATATCCGTCATCTGCAAAATATTGGTAAAAGTAATAATATGCGCTCTGGCTTTGATGCAGCCAGTGGTGAATATTTTATTAAATTTGATGATGACGATCGGCTCACACCCGATTTTCTCGCAAGTACCGCAGCGATTCTTGCTCAAGACTCTAGCATTGATTTTGTTGGTACAGACCATTGGATAATTGATATTAACAATGTGCGGGATGAGGCAAAAACTCAAGAAAATACTCATCGCTGGGGTAGAAAGAATTTACCAGCAGGTGTTGTAGATAATTTGTTGGAAGTTGTATTTGTTAACCAAAGCTTTCAAGTTGGCGCAACATTATTTCGCCGCAAAACCTTGCAAGAATTAGGATATATGCAGCCAAATATGCAAAACTGTGAGGATAATGATTTATTTGTGCGTTTAGCTTTGGCGGGAAAAAAGGGTTATTATTTACCAAAATTATTGATGGAATATCGCACTCATGCAGAACAGCAAGGTATAAATAGAGCCATTCCTTATTTGTTTGATAAAATGCGGTATTTAGAAAGTTATAAGTTTGATTCTGAAAAAATAGAGATAATCAGGAAAAATCGTCTAACTGAAACGCAGTTATTATTAGGTTTGCGTTTAATTGAAAAGGGTGAAACGCAAAAAGGCAGAGAGCTAGTTTTGGCAGGGCGGTCTTTTTCAACTCCTAAAGCTTGGACTGGTTTAGGTTTATCGTTGTTACCAGTTGGGTTGCGAGGTAAGGCGTTTAATGCACTGCGCCAGGCGCGGGGTTAGAGCCAAAAATTTTAACCTGCGTAGCGACTGTCTTAAAAGTCAAGCGATCGTTAACAAAAAAACGTGGGTTGGAGCATTGACGCAACAGAGGAACGCTGCGCTAGATTCGGCGGTGTCTGGTACGGGCTAGAAGACTTATGGCTTGTAGTCTAGATAGTCAAAGCCCGCACCAGACACTCCGCTTCGCCGCCGAATCTTCCTCGGTTGCTGGATTTCTCGTGTAGGCAAAAACAGCATGAAAAATTTACCCCAGTTATAGGGGAGCATCAATGCGGATGCCGTACATTGCTGGCTCTGGGCATCAAGCAAAGTATAAAAAGGTTGACTTGTGATTAAACATTGACAATTGGTTTAAAGTTGTCAGTTAGACACCAAGGCAAATTATCTCGAACCATTGCATTTAAAATGACTAACATCTTATGAACGCAAGCAGTTAGGGCCAATTTTTTGGATTTACCACGTTCGACAAGGCGCTGATAAAAGGCTTTGATAACGGGATTATGACGCATAGCAACCACAGCACCCATATAAAGAGTCGCTCGAACATGGGCACGACCACCATTAATCATCCGCTTACCTTTGTGTTGACCACTATCATGATTGATCGGTGCAACACCAACTAAACGAGAGATTTGTTTGGCAGTTAATTGACCGAGTTCTGGTAAGTCAGAAACGAGGGTAGTAGAAATAACTTGACCAATACCAGGAGTAGTTTTGAGTAAATTGACTTTATCAATCCATTGTTGATTATTTTGCGTCAATTCCTGAATTTGTTGATTGAGCTGTTTGAGACGCTCTTCAAGATATTCAATATGAGCCTCAATATCTGCTAATGCTTTACCACGGGCACGCGCCCGACGATTTTTCTCAGCAGTCTGCATCTCGACTAACTGTCTTCTGCGACTAATTAATTCGCCCAGTTGACGCGCTGTTTCAGATTCAATTGCTAACACCTGGGGTTTCATTGCTTCCCCAAAGTGTGCCAAAATTTGTGCATCAATAGCATCAGTTTTTGCCAACCGACCTGTGGCTTTCGCAAAATCTCTTCCAAGGCGTGGATTAATTAATGCTACTGGTAAAAGTGCTGCCTGCAATTGGATAATAAGTTCTGTTTCTAATCCTCCTGTTGCTTCTAACACAATCAGATTTAAATCAAATGATTTGAGTTGTTCTACTAGATGAGATATTTCTACTTCTGTATTAGCAACTTTCAATGCTTTACCCATTGGACGGATATAAACATCGAGAGTTGCTTTACTCACATCAATGCCTACCCATTGAGAAATATTTTCCATATTTCACTCTCAACTAATTTCTGTACCCTGTTTTGAATTCATCCCCTTGATTTAACTCATCCTTGCCCGATACGGACTGTATACTTTAAATATCAGCGTTTAAAGCTTTGACCCCGGCGACTGTTCGAGTTCTGTCAAAGAGATTGTTGTAGTGACCCATGCTACGAAGCGGTCTATTATGACCAAGGTTGGGACGGTCTACTACTATTTCTAAGATACAAGGTTGGGTTGAACGACGTGAAACCCAACCTATGATTTTAATAACTCCTTGACCACTCATCAATAATGGTCAAAATTGTTTTATCACCTAAGTTTTTAACAGATTTTACTACATCACGGTAATCTTCAAATTTTCGCTTTGGTTTCTTATGTCGAGCATCTTCTATAGCTTTAGCAAGTTTTTCTGCTCCAGAAATTCTAGAGCGTTGTAATTTTATAGATAATTCATCTTTATCCAAAGAGTTCAATAAACTAAGTGGATTATTTTGTTCACTCTTTTGGGGAATAAGGTTTTCAAGTTGCTTGAATTGATTCTCTATTCTCTGTCTTTCTTGTATAAATTCTGACTTAAATTCATTGAATTGCTTCTCAAGACGTAATTCTAGATTTGCCAGACGTGGTTCTAATTTTGTTGTTTCAGGCTGTGGTGTTACTGGTTTAATAGAAAAATTAATTCCCTTGAGAGACTCAACTTGCTTTACTACTAAATCTTCTACTTTTGGGGCTATGACAAAAGCATTAACCATTTCACCTTGTCGAGGATTTTTTTCTCTTGCCCTAACAGCAGCATAATATTCAAAATGCCCATCGATTACTGTATAGCTTTCTACCCCTGTTCCTTTCAAAATTAATGGTCTTATAATTCCTCCTGTTTCTATAATTATATCTGCAAGGTTCTCTAAATCAGCTTCTGCAAAATTTGAACGAGGCTCATTAGAAGTAATGCTTTTTACATCCACCAAAGAAAAATTAATCATTAATCAATCCCCAATTTTTTGATAACTTCATCTGCTAATACATTAAATTCTTCAGCAGAAATTTGAGCAGAAGTTTTTAACTCGGCAAATTTTATAATAGATTTAGGGTCAGGATATTCTAAATCTCCAACTGAGATAGTCTGATTCATACATTCTGATAACGCTGTTCTGTCATAAATTACAGCTTCCATCAGTGGCAATTGGTAGCGCTCTGAAATTACTTCTCTCTGTTTAGGGAAATTGTATTGTAAAAATTTAGCATTTGTTGAGATTTTAGAAGCAAGAACGCCCATTATACTAATAGGCGGTTTACCCATCATTTCTCTAGATTCATTAATTTGATTAACAAAATTTTTGACCGTTGGTAAACCTTGGTTAGCAAATGGTTTCAAGTCGGATGGAATTATTAGGTAATCACTAGTAATTAGTGCAACTTCAGCATACAAATCTCTAGAGGGAGGAGTATCAATAATTACAATATCATAGTTATTTCCTACCCTTTTTAGTTTTGTTACTAGCCTGCTTCTACTAGCTAATATTTTATTTAGTTTATCCTGATATTCAATTAATGTAATATGTGAGGGAATAACATCAATTTCTGGATTGTTGAAATAATCAGATGTACGCACTACTTCTGGAATAAAGTTAAAATCTCCTGATTCTAATAAATGATATACGTTTAACTCTCTTAAATTATCATCTTCTTCAAATTGAAATTTGATTAATCCTGTAGCAAAAGTAGTATTTGCCTGGGAATCTATATCAATTAACAGTACCTTTTTCCCTTTTTTACTTAATGCTGCTGCAAGGTTGACTGCAACAGTAGTCTTACCAACGCCGCCTTTATTGTGGTAGATTGCAATCGTTTTCATTAAATGTTGCCTCTTTGTTTCAAAATTTGAATTAGTTTCATTGATTTGAACTTCTGGTTTATCTACTAACTCTCTTTCTTTTAGACTCTCTCTACCAATTAAAATTTTAATTTTATCTAAATTTATCTCAACTTCCTTTCCAGAACATTGAAATAATAGCTGAATATCAGTCTGTAATTTTTGATAAATTCTAATCTCTTTGCCATTAGTTAGCAATCCATACCTGACATTCAAGCTGGTCAAATAATGCCTGAGTCGGGAGACATGATTATTTAAGTTTTGTTTGGGATGCTTTGCCTCCATGACGATACTCAGGGGTGAGTTGGCATCTAAGACAAAGGGAATCACCTGTGCAGCAAATGCTAAAAAATCTAAGCGGATGCTACCAACGGCAACCTCTTGATGCCAGGTGTCAGGAGTATAAGCTAGCTGCGGTAGCAAATATTGCACTATGAGTTTGCTTTCAACTTCGCTTTCGTTACGGCACAGCTCAGGATTAAAAGGCAATATTTTTCTACCTTTAAATAATTATTGGACTTAGCACAAAACCTCATACTTGCTAGATTATTACATACCTTTAATTATTCTGAGTGATATAAATCACTTATAAAAATATCAATAATCATCATAAAAGTAGTACTTTTGCTGATACAGTAACAACTTTTGAGAGCTATTTTCCCATTAAACTTGTAAATGGCTAGAATCAAAGTGTTTACCTATTTGCGCTAAAGGTTTTGGCTACTGTATCTTGTCCCCACTGCCATCAACTCGTTGATAGTCAAGCTATTAGTTGTACCTATTGCCGGACTACACTCAAAGCTTACGGTCATCCCGGTATTCCATTGCACCGCGCTACTGGGGATGGGTATCTGTGCGACACTTGCACCTATCACGCTGATGATACTTGCAATTTTCCTCAGCGTCCCTACGCCAAAGACTGTACCCTCTACCAAAATATTGAACAGACAAAGTTAGAGTTGGAACAGCAGCGTTACACTAACAGTTTTGTTGTAACTGTGAAAACTTGGGTAAAACGCAATCAGGCTTTGCTGTTGCTATTAGGTTTATTATTGGTCTGTTTGTTGTTCGTGATATTAAGGTCTTGATTAGTGTTTACTGGGGATTGGGAATAGGAAATGGTCAAAATTAACAACAATGCCCAATCCCTGAACTTCAGACTGTGGTGATTTTGGATGCTTCAGTTATAGCTTCAACTTGTATCGGTGGCGCTTTTTCCTCAAAGGCGGCTAAGTCGAACCAGAAAGTTGTGCCAATGCCAACTTCACTCACTAGATGGACTTTACTACGATGTCTGTCGATGATATTTCTGACAATCGATAATCCTAAACCTGTGCCTTCTAGGGTGTGAACTCGGTTTTCTACGCGAAAGAAGCGTTCAAAAATTGAGTGCTGGTCTTCTGTAGCAATGCCAATTCCAGTATCGGAAATTTCAATCCGCACTGGAGAAGATTGGCTGTGATTGGGTTTGAAATCTAGTTGGTAAGCGCGGATTGCTACTTTACCACCGGCTTTGGTAAATTTGAGGGCATTACCAATTAGGTTGCCAAAAACTTGTACTAACAGATCGTAATTACCCATTACCAGGGGTAAATTAGTATCAACTTCCTGAAGAAGTTCAACACCTTTATCTTTGGCATTGAGTTGGTAAGTACGCAATGTTTGCTCGATCGCTTGAGCTAGATCCACTCCATCGAAATTATACTGACGACCAGATTCGAGTTTTGATAAATCTAATACATCGTTAACTAGGCGGGTTAGGCGATCGGTTTCATGGTTAACTGTTTGCAAGAACTCTTGCCTTTCTTCTAATCCTAAGTCTTCGCCGTAGTCATGCAGGGTTTCAATATAGGTTTTGATGTTAAATAAAGGCGTTCGCAGTTCGTGAGAAACGTTGCTGATAAATTGGCTTTTTGCATCGTTTAATTCCACCTCACGGGTTATATCTTGGACAGTAATCGCAATACCTTTGATGCTTTCTCTTTGCACGTTGAGTACTGTAGTCAAGAGAATACGGATCGTCCGAGGGGTGGGTTGGTTAATAAAAATGCGGAATTCGGCGCTTTCACATTCGCCTGCTGCCATTTCATACAATGGGCCACTGATTTCCATTTGTACTGCTGGTGGTAAGTGATGCAATACATTGCAGCCGACCACATCAGCCGTTTCCCAGCCAAAAATTCGCCGCGCCGTGGGGTTGACTAATATCACCTGCATGTTGTTATCAATCAATACAGCACCATCTGCGATCGTGGAAACTAGGGTTTCTAGCTTGGCTTTTTCGGCTGTCAGTTCTTCAATATTCTGTTCTTCATAGCGTTCTAATCGCTCTGCCATCTCATTAAAGCTTAAAATTAATTCCCCTAGTTCGCCCCCTAAAGGTAAATCAATGCGCTGCTTGAAATTTCCGGTAGCAATTTCCTTTACCCCAACCAGCAGTTCTTTTATTGGTTTAGTGATGGTCAAAGCGTTTATTACTCCTGCCAAAATCACCATTACCCAAATTGTGATAAAAACTGCAATGGTGACATCGCGGGTAAAATTGGTGGAAATGACAGCAGTCTGATTGGGGTTGATACCGATCGCTAATACACCTAAGTATTTCTTATTAACGATCAGAGGAATAAATACATCGGTAACAATTCCATCTGGGGTCATGTGTTGCCGCACCATCGGCTTTTCCCCATCACCAGGGTAATCTTCTGGCAGTTGTATTCGCCGTTTAATGGTGAGGGAATTTTCTACCTCGGCTTCCCAAAAAGGTATGCCAAAGAAGATTTCCCCGGTTTCATCAGCGTAAAGCATATAACGCACGCTAGAGGTGCTGCTGTAGAAGCGTTGAGAAAATTGGGCAACCTCTGTGAGATTATTGTCAGCAACTAGGGGGGCAACATTGGCAGCAAGCAGCAAACCCAAGTCACGCCCGAAGCGGGTGTCATTCATCCGCGCGTCCTGCTGGATTGTATTCACAGCCCAGAAGGTCAAACCACTCATCACCAAGGAAACCACCAATGTAGCCACAGCCAGCAGCTTAGTCTGGAGGGTGAACTCAGACCACCAACTTGCGATCGCATGTCGAATTGTTTTTAACAGAGTTAGCATCTTAAATAAAGTTGTTAGTAGTCTTTGTTATAAAGCCCAACAACTAAAAAATTAACAGTTAATTTGACAAATATGTTAGAGGAACGGGAACGGGGGATTATCAGAGGGTATCTCTGTTAAGGTTGTCTTAACGAATTTACCTCATTTGGGCGATCGGAGTTGATATCCAATTGAGGATTAAGGCGTTAAACCCCATTTTTTTATATTGGTTACGCACAGGTGAGTAGTCTAACAAAAATCCCACCTGTTGGGATTTTGAGCGAGTTACCCGACTGAAGTTAGCGGTGGCTAGGAAACTGCTCGCACTTTTTTATAGCTATCAAAAGCCTCTGTTTCTATCCCCTGGATGTAATATTGGTTAGAATCAAAGGCTCCATGCGTGGCGATCATCATGGCATGAATCAATGCCTTTGCTTTTAAAAGTGTTTCTTGAAACTCCATTTCAGGATCAGAAAGCGCCACAATGCCGCCGCCAACGCCAATTGAGGTTTCCTCTGGAGTCAGCACAGCAGTACGAATGACAATATTCAAATCAGCCGAACCATTCAATCCCAAAAAGCCGATCGCTCCTGAGTAAACTCCCCGTGCTTCTTGCTCTAATCGATCGATAATCTCAAGGGTTCTGAGTTTGGGAGCACCTGTCATCGAACCGCCGGGAAAGGCGTTGCGAATGCAGTCTGTGGCGCTCATATCAGCGCGTAAATGACCGCGAATAGTCGTCACCAGTTGATGTACCGTAGCATAGGTTTCCACATCCATCAATTTGGGAACATGGACAGTACCGACTGCACAAACCCGTCCTAAATCATTGCGAAGCAAATCCACAATCATCAGATTTTCAGCGCGATCTTTTTCACTGTTCCGCAATTTTTCACGCAGGATAAAATCTTCGTTGGGTGTTTTTCCTCGTGGTAGGGTTCCCTTGATGGGTTTTGTTTCCACCCAGCCTTGACAATCAATGTGCAGAAATCGCTCTGGAGATGAGCAAGCGATCGCCACATCACCAAAGCGCAAAAATGCAGAGTATGGAGCAGGATTGATGCGGCGTAATGAACGATAGAATGCCAGGGGATCGGGTGTTGTGTCTGTGTGAATCTTGTTTGTTAAACAAACTTGATAAGTTTCTCCTTCGTGAATTTCTTGCAAACACATCTGAATATTATCAAGATAAGTTTTTTCAGACCGACTTAATCGGAAAGTAACAGGTGTTTGAACTTCTGGTGGAACAATAGGCGATAGGGGAAGAAGATGGTCAATCTGGTGCCCGATCCATTCAAACCAGGCTTCTGCTAAGTCGTATTGTCCTTGCTGAATTAGGCAAAGCAGATAGAGTGTTTGTTCCTGGTGATCGATTGCAATCATTCGATCGGCCAACAGAAACATGGCATCAGGTAAGCTAGAGGCGTGATTTAATTTAGATCCGCACTCTGCCTTTAGTTCATAGCCAAAGTAACCTACAAACCCGCAGTTGAAATCGAAGGGTAAATCATCAGATGGGCAATGTCGCCGTTCAATTTCATGCTGAAGATATTCGAAAATACCCTTTGTCTTACAGCTTATGGTATCGGACTGTGTAATGGTGAGTTCCTGCGATCGCGTCTGATAGCGAATTAGCAGACTGTTTTCGCCACTGCTATCTCCCATAAAGGAAAAGCGAGAAAGACCAGATTCAACCAGACTGCTGTCTAGCCAGAAGGTATTTGGTGATTTGCCAAACAAATGCACAAACATTTGCTCGGTATCGGGATACAGATTCAGCTTGTGCGTACAAAGTTGAAATTCCTGTTGCTGTTTTTGTGAAGAAGAACTTGCAGGTATGGGAGCAGTCCCGCTATCTCCTATCCAATAGTGTTTTCTTGGACTATTGCCGCGCTCTTGGGCAAATTTTAGGGTAATCTCTCTAAAATTCTCGAATAAGATTTGTCCATATTGAGTACAGATTGACTCTGGATGAAATTGCACACCCCATAGCGGCAAAGATCGATGGCGCATTCCCATCACCAGATTATCCTCTGTCCACGCTACTTTTTCTAAACAGTCTGGTAGGTCATTTGCAACCAGCAAAGAATGGTAACGCACAACAGAGAAAGGAGAAGGAATTCCCGCAAACAAGCCAGTACCATTGTGATAAACTTCACTGATCCGACCATGCTGAACTTCAGGTGCATAAATAACTTTTCCTCCATACTCATTACCAAGTCCTTGATGTCCAAGACAAACACCTAGAAGGGGCACTTGGGTATTTTGAATAGCTTGACTACAAATCCCAAAATCTTTTAGATTTTCAGGACGGCCTGGCCCTGGTGAAATCACAATGTTGTCAAATTCCCAATGTTGTAGTTCATCCCATGCAAATTGATCGTTGTAAATCACAGTAGGATACTCTGCATTTACTTCTGCAATTAATTGGTAAAGATTAAAAGTATAAGAGTCATAATTATCAATAATTAGGGTTTTCATCTTGTAAGTCTCGATGTTGTTATGCTTGTTGGTCTATACAATGGCACAAAGACAAGTACAAGCAGGCAGCTTTATCCCAGTCTAAATCAACGGTTGAAAATTCAGTTGATTTACCTAACTGAACAACCTGATTTTCGCTAGATATTTCAATGCTGTTAGTCGATTTGTTTAACGTTATTTAATACCCAAATACAGATTTTAATTTAAATGAAATAGAAATTTTATCTTCAGATTTTGCTGAAATAATACTTACGTTACTATAACTACGTCAACTAAACATTTTCTATATTTCTTATACGATTAATTAATTGACTTTTTATTCATGGGCTAATCAATTTAATTGTTCTGCTATTTTATTTCATTACAGTTGTAGATAATTTTAGCATTGTAAAGTGATGCTCTTTCTAGCCTAAGTAGGACGGCGGAAATAATTAAAGGTTTGTAGTAAGGACTTCAGTCCTTCTTTTAGGACTAAAGTCCTTACTACGAACTAAATTACAATAATTTTACATTACTTAACATAGTTTGAATTATTCACACCGACTTACTTACGTAAGATTAAAACCCCTAGCCAATAGCTGAATTAGACAGCGATTAACTAGGGGTTTTGACCATTGGGAAACTGGCAAAAATCTAAATTGAATAAGACACCGGGAAGGATTTCGCATCCTTTGGCTTGACATATATACGCTGTTTCGGTTCTAACTCTAAGTCATTAAAGCGATCACGTGTTAAATGGGCCATAACCACTTGTCCGTCATCGAAAGTTAATTCCACCTGAATTTCCCAACCCAAATGTATCAATCGGCTCACTGTTGCAGGTGTAGTGGCACCATTAGCAGCCTTTTCTAAAATCACATCTTGCGGGCGCAAAAATACTTGTGGATGTGGTGCATCAAACCCGCTACTTTGAAAAATCTTCGAGCTGCTGGGTAATACATTTACCGGGCCGATGAAGCTCATCACAAATGCGGTGGCAGGATTATCATAAATTTCCGATGGTGTCCCCACCTGTTCCACGCGCCCTTTATTCATGACCACAACTTCATCAGAAACTTCCATTGCTTCCTCTTGGTCGTGGGTGACGAAAACCGTGGTAACATGAACCTCATCATGGAGGCGGCGTAACCATGCCCGTAAATCTTTGCGGACTTTAGCATCAAGTGCGCCAAAGGGTTCATCTAGGAGTAACACTTCAGGTTCTACTGCTAATGCCCTTGCTAAGGCTACCCGTTGTCTTTGACCACCAGAAAGTTGTGATGGATAGCGATCGCCTAATCCACTCAATTGCACCAACTCTAGTAATTGTTCTACCTTTCCCTTAATCTTCTTTGGCTGTACCTTGCGAATTTCTAAGCCAAAAGCAATATTCTGCCTGACAGTCAAATGCTTAAATAGGGCATAGTGCTGAAATACAAAGCCAATATTGCGCTGCTGCACGCTTTGGTATGTAGCATCCTTACCGGTAAGCAGGATTTTGCCGCTATCTGGCATTTCTAAACCTGAAATTAACCGTAGTAGCGTAGATTTACCCGACCCCGACGGTCCAAGCAACGCAACTAGCGAACCACTCTTAATTTCCAGGCTAACCTCATCAACAGCCTTGAAACTCCCGAATTGTTTGGAGACATTCTCAACTACTATGCCCACTGCTGCTATACCTCTGCAACTAAATCTACAGATCCTTGGTAGGATTACTGTGTCTTACATATACCATACATAATTATTTATAGATGAACAAGATTTAGCTACCGCAACTGCCACAGTCGAGAAAGCTACAATCAGCACCACTGCAATCTAGGAAACTACAATCAGGGGAACCACAATCAGGAGCAATATTAAGTATCTCGGCACAATTGCAGCCAAAATCGGCACAATCAAAACATTCAGTATTGTTGCTGTTAATAAATGAGGATGTTTGACCAACTTTACCAGATGCTTGTTTTCGTTGCTGTGTTTCTGCTTCTTCCTCTGTAGATTTTTCGGAATTTTCGATTGACATAGACACATAGCGGAAAGCTACTGCGCGTTTACGCAAAATATGGTTAGCTTCTTTACAAGCTTGAAATCGTTCTCGACTATTGACAAATGCTACTTTTAACCCTTCCTTAGCAATTACCCGCTTGAAGTACCCAGAGCAAGATTCGCCGCCATATAGTATTCTGTGGGCACAAGCAAAACCTTTGTGTGGGGAAATGTGCTTTTGATATCCGGTAATTGCGGCGGTACTAACTTGTCTGGCAAAAGAATCGAACAAGGAAATCTGCATATTTTGGGATTGGCGACTAGGCAATATTCTTCATTCTTCCCAATACCAAATTCCCAATTCCCAATGCCCTATTCCCAATCTCAATTCGTATCGAAACATTAAGGAATATTGCATTTAAGCAGAAACCTAGAGGAAAAGCGCCAAATCACTAGAAAGACCGTGGTAGTATGCTCTCGGTAAATGTGAAGATTGGGAGAAAGACCTTTGACACTACGGGTTGCTGTTATTGGGTCAGGCCCTGCTGGTTCATCTGCCGCTGAAACACTGGCAGCCTCTGGGATTGAAACCTACCTATTTGAGCGGAAGCTAGACAATGCAAAGCCTTGTGGGGGCGCAATTCCCCTATGTATGGTGAGTGAATTTGACTTACCACCAGAGATTATCGATCGCCGGGTACGGAAGATGAAAATGATTTCACCTTCTAATCGGGAAGTTGATATCAATCTGGTAAATGAAGATGAATATATAGGAATGTGCCGCCGGGAAGTGCTGGATGGCTTTTTGCGCGATCGCGCGGCAAAATTAGGCGCAAATTTAATTAATGCCACTGTTCATAAACTTGATATACCAGGAAACAATACTGATCCCTATACCATCCATTACGTTGACCATACAGAAGGTATTTCACAGGGGATTGCCAAAACCCTGAAGGTGGATCTAATCATTGGGGCGGATGGGGCTAATTCTCGCGTTGCCAAAGAAATGGACGCTGGGGATTACAATTATGCGATCGCTTTCCAAGAGCGAATTCGCTTACCCGAAGACAAAATGGCCTACTATAACGACCTCGCCGAAATGTATGTCGGTGATGACGTTTCGACCGATTTCTACGCTTGGGTTTTCCCCAAATATGACCACGTAGCTGTCGGTACTGGCACAATGCACATCAACAAAGCCAGCATCAAACAGTTACAAGCTGGTATCCGCGCCCGTGCTTCCGAAAAATTGGCAGGCGGTAAAATTATCAAAGTCGAAGCCCACCCCATTCCTGAACATCCCCGTCCCCGTCGTGTCGTTGGTCGCATCGCTTTGGTGGGAGATGCTGCTGGTTACGTTACCAAGTCCTCTGGTGAAGGTATTTATTTTGCCGCTAAATCTGGGCGGATGTGTGCCGAAACCATTGTAGAAACCTCTAACGGTGGTAGCCGTATTCCTACAGAAGGCGACCTCAAGGTTTACCTGAAGCGTTGGGATAAAAGATACGGACTCACCTACAAGGTGTTGGACATTCTGCAAAGTGTGTTCTATCGTTCCGACGCTACCCGCGAAGCGTTTGTGGAAATGTGTGATGACCTCGATGTACAACGGCTAACATTCGATAGCTATCTGTATAAAACGGTTGTTCCAGCTAATCCCATCACCCAATTGAAGATTACTGCCAAAACCATTGGTAGTCTAATTCGGGGTAATGCCCTTGCACCTTAATTGAGGGCAAAGGACTGGGAATTCCAACAAATAAATTACTCAATTTTGTGGGGTGGATATATTGCACGCTAATTAATCAGGGCGGGCAAGATGCCCACCCCACAATAATATATTTTTATCCATGTCGTAGGGGCAATTCATGAATATTTTTTCTCAGCGATCTCTGTGCCTCTGCGGTTTAAAAGTTTTTTAACCACAGAGACGCAGAGGACACAGAGTAAAGAGCTTAAAATCATCGAATACACTTCATTTAACTGCCGTATTTCAGGTAAAAATAATTCTGGAAAATCCCATTGGGGTCATACTTGCGCTTGAGGGCGAAAAATTTAGCAGATTGTGGATAAGCTCGACGAAATTGTTCAGGTGTGGCATGAAGACGATAGGGTAGATAATACCTACCACCGACTGCAAGGGCTGCCTCAATCAATTTCTGGGTCATTACTTCCATCTTTGCCTCCCCCTCTTGAGTGCGTTGCTGATGAAACAGCATCACCAATCCAAAAACTTCCCCATCGGCATATCTGAGAAAACTGTCGTTATCTTGGTGAACATTTCGCACCGTGACATTGAGCAAATCCCCTTTGGACTGAGGAATAATCACGCGACACTTCTCTAAAAAAGCTTCCAGAGATTGAGGGGGAATAAAGTACTCATGCAGGATGTCAGTCTCTGTCTGATGACGATTTTCAAATAAGGTGGAGGGACGGTTGAGAATCTGGTTTCTCAAAACCCGGCTTCCGGCTTCTCCCCCAACAATTTTTTCTAATTGCCAGCGCAAGTTTTTGCCATAGTCACTGCCAATGCTGCCCCGGAAAACCGTCCGAGGTAATCCAGAATCTGACTGTTTTTCTAAAGAGACAATAGCCTGACTTCCTTGGGGAATTTGGCGGTAAGTGGTGAGAATAGCCTCTTGTAAAAAGCTTTCTGGTGCAACCGAAAGTCTACCGTATGCCATACCAATATTGGCTGCACCATCTACCCGTTGCCGATAGGTATCAATATAATTCTCGCTTTTAATCACGAACCGTTCTGCTATATACGTCTCATTGGGTACTACTCTCAAATCCACGTCAAGAATGATCCCGAATAGCCCGTAACCGCCTAAAACGAGAGAAAATAACTCTGGGTTTTCCTGTCTGGAACACTGTACAACCTTGCCACTTGCCAGCATTAACCGGAAACTTTCGACCGTGCTAGCAAAGGGAGGACTATTATGTTGCCAGCCATGAGCATTGGCACTCATCGTACCGCCAACAGAAAAATCATTGTTGGACTGCATAACAGCGACAGAATAGCCACGTTCATTTAGGTAGGGAATAATATCAGACCATTTAGCTCCTGATTGTACCGTCAGAATTTTAGTCGCCGGATTGAATTGCATCCGGTTGAAGTTAAGCATCGCTAGGGAGATGCCTTTAGCATACAGAGTGTGACCACCCATAGTATGGCGGGAACCAGCGATCGCTACCTTCTTACCTTGACGTAAAGCATCTCTAAGTACAGACTGTAGTAGCACCTCAGCAACTCCAGGCTGACT
The DNA here is from genome assembly GCF_009873495.1 of Nostoc sp. ATCC 53789. Taxonomy (GTDB): domain Bacteria; phylum Cyanobacteriota; class Cyanobacteriia; order Cyanobacteriales; family Nostocaceae; genus Nostoc; species Nostoc muscorum_A. The sequence continues at coordinate 4,263,300 of NZ_CP046703.1, forward strand.
TTTAACCTGCTTAATAGTCACCTGTGTCTGATTCAGGTGACTGGCATCATCAACCGTGCCAGGAGGCAGAGGTTGACGATCATCGCGATCGCTCCAAGCTGTTAAAGTCAGGTGAGCAACCGGTCTGGCGATGACTGTTAAGGCAATAGTGGTAGTTGCCACTAGGACAAGCAGGATAATCTTCAGCCTATTTTTTAACAATTTACTCCGGTAGAAACGCTGCATAACTTGGATTGAGAGGGCAAAATAGAAAACATGACGATTGAATCCGATTCCTCTAATCCACCAACCCCAGAACCAATACCTGAAAACGACTTGCAACCGGATGACTTTGATGGGAGTTCAACTGAGAAAAACCTAACCTCAGAAGTACTAGCGGCGATTGGGTCTTTACAATCTCCGCAACATACTATTGCTTTACAACAAGCCCGTTCTGACTTCAAACAACCCATTACTAGCCAATTCACAGTTAAGCCAAGGGCATTGCTAATTACTCTAATAGCGATCGCCATCACATTCATCGGAATTATCCTCAATAACTGGATCGTTGGCATTATCGGAACGCTGATAACTTTGCTGTTATCCTTAGCTATATTATTGCCTTGGTTCCAAGAAGTTTTAGATGAGTGGTTTTCACCCCAAGAACGCACCCTGTTTGTGGCCTTTTTGGGATTACTAGTAGCCATCATCGGTTTGATCAGGTTCACAGGTGTGGGCGATCGCTTACTTGTTTTAGGACGCAAAATTAACTGGGACATTGCTGGAACCCTAGCAGATTGGTTTGGTGCTTTGGGACAAATTCTGATCGCCATCATTGCTGTTTATGTAGCGTGGCGGCAATATGTTATTTCCAAAGACTTGACAATTCAGCAAAACCTGCTCACAGTTCAGCAAAATATTATCACCCAGCAACAGACCATTGATTCTTATTTCCAAGGCATTTCAGACTTGGTGTTAGATGAAGAAGGATTATTAGAAGATTGGCCTCAAGAAAGAGCGATCGCTGAAGGACGCACTGCGGCAATTTTGAGTAGCGTTGATGGTAGTGGTAAAGCGAAAATTCTCCGCTTTCTCTCACGTTCCAAGTTGCTGTCACCCTTAAAACGCGATCGCCTATTAGGTCGAGCCATTCTTGATGGGACTGGCGGGTATGCAGAAGACCGCCTCGAAGGTCTGCGTGTCATCGATTTAGGTGTAATGCTAGCCGCAGCAGACCTTTCCGGTACTGATTTACGTTGGACTGACCTCAGCGAAGCTAATCTTGTCCGCGCTAACCTGACCAGTTGTGACTTAGTAAAAGCCAACCTCTCCCGCACAATTTTATATAATGCTAATCTCACTGGTGCTGACATCAACGGTATTCGCCTATTCTACGGTTTAGTAGATAAAGCATCACCCCGTAGTCGGACTGAACCGCCAGATTATGAAACCGGTGAACAAACTGGCGCTGTAGTGGAAAATGCCGATTTCAGTAATGTGCAACGGATGTCTGAGTCTGCACGTTGCTACTGTTGTACTTGGGGTGGCGAAAAAACTAGAGCTACTATTCCTGGTGGTTGTGAAGGTATTCCTAATAAGTTGGGAAGATAGTTATAAAAAGGAGTCAGAATTCAGAAGTCAGAATTCAGAATTCAGAATACTCTAACTATAAGCCGATGATTCGGCTTGATTTTAAACCAATATTCAGACGTTCGCGGACTCGCTCTAAGCGCAGCCATGCCGCAGGCTTTACGCTGCGCTATCCGCTTTTTCGGTCAGGATTCATGCTGAATTCTGACTCCTGACTCCTGAATTCTGTTTTATAAAAAATTAGTTAGCTGCATTAAAAATCTGTTGTGCAGTTAAATTTAATTGGGGAAAAGTAGGTGATAAAATCGCCGCATTGCCTTGAAAGGCTGTCATTTGATATTCGCCATCAACTAATTCGCATACAAAAATAGTGGGTTGTTTGGGATTGCCGATGAACTTTCTTGCGCCCAATGCAGTATAATCAGCAATCCAATATTCGGGAATTCCCATTTCTTCGTAATCACTAAGCTTATTGTAATAATCATCTCGCCAGTTGGTTGAAACAACTTCAATAACGATTGGAACCGATGCTGCTTGGCTTACTGTTGACTGTTTTTGAAAAAGCGGTTCATTGTCGAGATTATCAAGATTTAGCAGCAACACATCAGGCGAATAAGCGGATTCGGCAGAAGGAGTTTGGATAAATGAAGTTTTGGGTATAGTTTAGGGAAGATTCAGGCGATCAAACTCGACAGTTAGCTTATGGGCTATAAATCCCACAACTTTTTTATGCGCTCCGGTTGGGGGTGGCATTTCAATAAATACTCCTTTGTGCAATTTATAGCGTTTAGCGTCATTGGGATACCATTCAATAAATTCGTTGAAGGTGAGTAATTTGGGCAATGATTGAGTCATAATCTTACCTCCATATATGTTTTACTTTATCATTTAATAAATATTGATTTTTCGGTGATGAAATTCGCACTTGTGTTTTTTATTAGCTTTAAAAAGTGTAAATGTTTATTCCCAAAGAATACGACGTGTTCCTCAATCTTTAACTCTAGCGACCCGCAAGAAATATCTGTTCTGCGGTCAGATTCAGGTCTGGAAACGTTTGGGAGATGAGGCGTTCTGTTCCTCTAAACTGTTGTGCTTGATAAGTTCCATCTAATAACTGATAAATCGTGATTGTAGGTTCTTTGGATAAGCCAATGTAGCGTTTGCCTCCTAGCCCTAGATAATCCGCGATCCAGTACTCCCCAATACCTAAAGCTTCGTAGTCTTCCACTTTCCGAGCATAATCATTCTGCCAATTAGTACTGACAACTTCTACTACTAACTTTACAGACTTGCCTAGTGTAATAACTGGCTCAGTTTTCCATAATGGTTCATTTGCCAAACTTGTCTGATCAAGAATCACAACATCGGGTCTAAAGGCTGAATTTTGACCTAATGGCTTAATTAGGCATTTCATGGGAATAAACCAAGGCAAGTTGAGCAGATCAATTGCTACGTTAAGCTTACGATTAATTAACCCAGCAACCTGTTCATGAAGTCCAGTCGGTTCCAAGTCGATTATTTCTCCGTCAATTAACTCGTAGCGTCCATCATCCAGATAGCCAGCAACGAATGCCTCAGAGTTAATATTACCTGTATTAACAGTGGCTAAGACCATAGACATTTGTCCTTCCAGGTTAAGAACAAGAGCAGTAATACCTGCTCTTGATTATTCTAACTATCTTTGATTAGGCAATTGACTAATATGCTTCAAAATCTGGAGTACACTATACAACTCATTGCTCCGGTTATAGACATCAAAAAAACTCTAATCCATAGAACAATATTACTTGCTTTAGTGTGATATTTTCCGCAGCAACAGTTAGAGCCATTATGTTAATTCAATAGTAGAAAAACCTACCAGTTTAGTAATTCTCGCCTTCAGGTAGGGTGAGGATTTCAACACCATCTTCAGTTACAGCTAAGGTATGCTCACATTGAGCAGAAAGCTTGCGATCGCGCGTTACCGCAGTCCACTTGTCGCTGAGAACTTCGACTTCGTAAGTACCTTCATTAATCATTGGCTCAATAGTAAAAACCATCCCCGGTCTGAGGCGCTTACCCTTACCGCGAGTACCATAATGAGGAACATCCGGCGCAGTGTGGAAAATGTTACTGATGCCGTGTCCAACAAAATCTCGCACTACAGAAAAACCTTGCCCTTCAGCATACTCTTGAATAGCTGCACCAATATCGCCAATCCGTCCCCCAGGTTTTACTTCAGCAATACCCAGGCGCAAACACTCTTCTGTCACTTCTACCAGCTTTCTCGTTTTTGGGGAAGGAGTGCCAACAAAAAATGTCTTGGATGTATCGCCGTGATACCCTTCAACAATTGGCGTTACATCGATATTAATAATGTCACCGTCTTTGAGAATCTGCTTGGCGTTAGGAATACCATGACAAATTACCTCATTTACACTAGTGCAAATCGATTTTGGATAACCCTTATAGCCAAGAGGTGCGCTTTTTGCTCCATGCGCTTGCGTCCAACGTTCGGCTTCATCATTTAGTTCTAGAGTGCTAACCCCTGGCTTCACAAACGGTTCGAGATGCTGGAGAAGTTTGGCTGCTAAACGCCCAGCTTGACGCATTTTCTCTATTTCTCGTTGGGATAAAATAACAATTAGTTCAGTTTTCATTAACTTTTATCTAGACAAATTTACATAAACATAGTGAACCCTGTCTGTGCAGCTCTTTGAGCAGCATCAGCAACCTTTAAGGTATACAAACTCTGCTCTGGAGTAACGTACAAAGGAGTGCCATCAAAAAGATGGTCTAACACCATAGCTGTGTCTTTGGCAAACAAACCCCGGCGAGGGCCAACCTCTATAGATGTTGTTTCCCCTGGCTGGATGAAAATTCCTGTGTCGCCATCAAAGACTAAACCACCTTTTTCACCGTGAACTTCAAACTTGCGTTCTGATTGCCAAATACTTTCGCCTTTGCCATACACTACTTGGGCTAAAAGTCCACTGTTAAAGCACAGTTCACTAGTGCAGAAACAGGTTTGGTAATATTCCGGTTCTATTTCCCAATATCGCTGATGACAGTTAACAGTAAATACTGTACCAAATAAATCGATGAGGCGATGTAGGCGAGACAGGGCCCCAATTAAGGGAAAACCGAACAACTCGTGGTTATAAGTCCATTTACGGGGTGCAGGATTTTGGGGATTGATGGTGCTGTAGCGAGCATAAAACACTTCACCAACTTTGGCTAAGTTTTGCTTCAAGGCTTGATGCAAACCACCCAAAAGTTCTAGGTGTTCTACGTGCAAGAGTTTTTTTTGTGCTTTGGCTAGGGCAATCAGTTCGTCTGCTTCGACTACATCCAACGAAAGGGGATACTCTATAATTACATGTTTGCCATTGGTAAGTGCTGCACGAGCGATCGCACCATGATCTCGATTAACAGTGCAAATCACTACTAGGTCTACATCTTCACGCTCTACTAGCTCTTGCCAAGAACTTAATGCTTTAATCTGGTACTCTCTGACAAAGGCTTCTGTTTTTTCTGCGGTATGACCAACAACCGCTATCAACTGCGATCGCTCATCATGGAGCAATGCTTCAGCCCGGAACTTTGCCGCATACCCAGTACCTACCAAACCTACACGCACTCTTGCTTTTTCCAAAGCTGCTCCTGAATTATACATTGATCATTTTATATAAAAACTTGGCACAAACTCATTATGTGACCTGCTTAAAAATCGGTTTTTGTTAGTCTTGAAATTTTCGGAGTTGTTGCAGGAAGTTTCTTGATTTCCAACTTCCTCAAGTTTCTTGATTGTCTTGACAAAAGTCCGAGCTTATGGATGATAAAACCTTGCTGCAAATTTAAATAACATCAAATTTAATCATGCTTTCTTAGCTAGAGCATAGTTTTTTATTATCACAGCTCAACTAGGGCAGTAAATACATAAATAAAACTTATCGGGATTAAGCAACTAAATTTCATTACTAATCGGGTTCAATTTCGAGTTACATAGTTTAATTTTTCTCGTAGTATCAGAATTGAAGCAAATATAAACTAGCGGCTAATTCTCAAGAACAGCCGCGACCTTTGGCTTAAGATAACTTATACTGCCGTTCACAAAAGAGAGGATAACTCAATGCCAACTTATAAAGTGACACTAATCAACGAGGCTGAAGGGCTGAACACAACCCTTGATGTTGAGGACGATACCTATATTCTAGACGCAGCTGAAGAAGCTGGTATTGACCTGCCCTACTCTTGCCGTGCTGGTGCTTGCTCTACCTGTGCAGGTAAACTCGTATCAGGTACTGTCGATCAAGGCGATCAATCATTCTTAGATGACGATCAAATAGAAGCTGGATATGTACTGACCTGTGTTGCTTACCCAACTTCTAATGTGACAATCGAAACTCACAAAGAAGAAGAACTCTATTAAGAGCAAAACTAAATAGCCAAATACCTATTTCTATTGGTGATTATAGTTGCTCGAACATTTGGACTGAGCGATCGCTCAATGTTGCAAGACTAAACATCAAGTTGTGTGTGCCTTTTAAAGCCACTTTGACAAAAAGCCTGATTTCATGTTGAGCAGGAACACAGTAAATTTAGTGTTCCTGCTTAATTTTTTGAGTATGAAATTCCCCTCTGCTCTTTTGCTTTTTGTTGAGTCCTGATACCTACCTAAAGATAGAGGCAGGAGGTAGGAGGTAGAAATTTTTTCTATCTAATTTTGAGCGATTAAACCTCATCTATGTTGAAACCAAGAGTTTTTTAAAAGATATATCTATGTAGCGACTGTCTTAAAAGTCAAGCGATCGTTAACAAAAAAACGTGGGTTGGAGCATTGACGCAACAGAGGAACGCTGCGCTAGATTCGGCGGTGTCTGGTACGGGCTAGAAGACTTATGGCTTGTAGTCTAGATAGTCAAAGCCCGCACCAGACACTCCGCTTCGCCGCCGAATCTTCCTCGGTTGCTGGATTTCTCGTGTAGGCAAAAACAGCATGAAAAATTTACCCCAGTTATAGGGGAGCATCAATGCGGATGCCGTACATTGCTGGCTCTGGGCATCAAGCAAAGTATAAAAAGGTTGACTTGTGATTAAACATTGACAATTGGTTTAAAGTTGTCAGTTAGACACCAAGGCAAATTATCTCGAACCATTGCATTTAAAATGACTAACATCTTATGAACGCAAGCAGTTAGGGCCAATTTTTTGGATTTACCACGTTCGACAAGGCGCTGATAAAAGGCTTTGATAACGGGATTATGACGCATAGCAACCACAGCACCCATATAAAGAGTCGCTCGAACATGGGCACGACCACCATTAATCATCCGCTTACCTTTGTGTTGACCACTATCATGATTGATCGGTGCAACACCAACTAAACGAGAGATTTGTTTGGCAGTTAATTGACCGAGTTCTGGTAAGTCAGAAACGAGGGTAGTAGAAATAACTTGACCAATACCAGGAGTAGTTTTGAGTAAATTGACTTTATCAATCCATTGTTGATTATTTTGCGTCAATTCCTGAATTTGTTGATTGAGCTGTTTGAGACGCTCTTCAAGATATTCAATATGAGCCTCAATATCTGCTAATGCTTTACCACGGGCACGCGCCCGACGATTTTTCTCAGCAGTCTGCATCTCGACTAACTGTCTTCTGCGACTAATTAATTCGCCCAGTTGACGCGCTGTTTCAGATTCAATTGCTAACACCTGGGGTTTCATTGCTTCCCCAAAGTGTGCCAAAATTTGTGCATCAATAGCATCAGTTTTTGCCAACCGACCTGTGGCTTTCGCAAAATCTCTTCCAAGGCGTGGATTAATTAATGCTACTGGTAAAAGTGCTGCCTGCAATTGGATAATAAGTTCTGTTTCTAATCCTCCTGTTGCTTCTAACACAATCAGATTTAAATCAAATGATTTGAGTTGTTCTACTAGATGAGATATTTCTACTTCTGTATTAGCAACTTTCAATGCTTTACCCATTGGACGGATATAAACATCGAGAGTTGCTTTACTCACATCAATGCCTACCCATTGAGAAATATTTTCCATATTTCACTCTCAACTAATTTCTGTACCCTGTTTTGAATTCATCCCCTTGATTTAACTCATCCTTGCCCGATACGGACTGTATACTTTAAATATCAGCGTTTAAAGCTTTGACCCCGGCGACTGTTCGAGTTCTGTCAAAGAGATTGTTGTAGTGACCCATGCTACGAAGCGGTCTATTATGACCAAGGTTGGGACGGTCTACTACTATTTCTAAGATACAAGGTTGGGTGCAGCCCACATTCCGCAGGTTAGTTAAGAAAGAAGATAATATTTTCGACAAGGAGCGCCAAAAAACTGAAGAATCCATTGCCTTTCATGGGTTAAGTTGGCAATTTGCTTGATTTGGGAGACGGTAACCAAATGAATTGACATAAAACATTGGAACACCCAACGTAAGGTGGGAGTAGAAGTTGGTTTACCCAACTGATTATCAATAGTTTTTTTTGCCCGTTCTAAGGCTTGACGTAAAGCTCTTTGACCCAGACTATAAACAAGCAAGCACAAACCCATAATCATTGCTAATGCGGCAACTCGCTCAGTCGAATTGAGAAAGACACTGGAAGTAAAAAATAAAGGGTCTTTGAGAAATCGGAAACCACGCTCAGTAGACTGCTGTGCCTTATATTCACGTAAAACATCTTCATCGCTGAGTTCTTCGGCATCGAGGACATTGGTCGCTAAAATAAATCTTCCAGCGCGTTTGGTTTCGATGGCGATGGCTATTTCCTTGGGTTCTAGCGTGGCATCGACTTGGTAGTAAAAGGTAGGGGCAGCATCCTTACTGGGTCTACCACGTCCAGTATGTTTTTTTACTTCCTTAACCTGGATATTAGCCAGTTGGTGTAAGGGCAACTTAGAACTGAGCCGTTGTGCCGCAATCAGAGCATCTTTTGAGCAAGCAAATTCTTGGTTTGACAACTGCCGAAGTTCGGATTGGGCAACTGATAACTTTTTAATTAAACGTTTTTCCAACTGCTTGAGGTCAGCTTCTTTTCTGGCTTGACTTTCGTTAGTCCCGCCTCATATAATTGGTCCAATACTCGACCCAAACGGTCATCGTTTAAGTGTTCTGGACGTATTCCTTCTCCTAAAAGATGCTCGGTAGCTTTGCCTACGAAAAACTTTTCAAACAAATATAACGGCGCACTCACGAATCCTAATCCGTTTAAAATCATTGCTTTTACAACTTGACCTGCACTGATGATTTCTTGAGAGTGAGTTCCCAGCAGTCGGTTAATTTGTTCTACTAAATTCATCTCATCACAGATGCCTGCGACTATGCCGCAGTGGTCAATATCCTGTACCCTGATATTTAATGATGCTGTCATGCTTCTAAAATGCAGCATTTAGGTCATTTTCAAAAATACAGCATTTACGAGCGCACCTGCGGAATCTGGGGTGCAGCGCTAGCGTAACCCAACATAAAATTTGGTGGTAATGTTGGGTTGCGTTTCACTCCACCCAACCTTGTATCTTAGAAATAGTAGTAGACCGTCCCAACCTTGGTCATAATAGACCGCTTCGTAGCATGGGTCACTACAACAATCTCTTTGACAGAACTCGAACAGTCGCCGGGGTCAAAGCTTTAAACGCTGATATTTAAAGTATACAGTCCGTATCGGGCAAGGATGAGTTAAATCAAGGGGATGAATTCAAAACAGGGTACAGAAATTAGTTGAGAGTGAAATATGGAAAATATTTCTCAATGGGTAGGCATTGATGTGAGTAAAGCAACTCTCGATGTTTATATCCGTCCAATGGGTAAAGCATTGAAAGTTGCTAATACAGAAGTAGAAATATCTCATCTAGTAGAACAACTCAAATCATTTGATTTAAATCTGATTGTGTTAGAAGCAACAGGAGGATTAGAAACAGAACTTATTATCCAATTGCAGGCAGCACTTTTACCAGTAGCATTAATTAATCCACGCCTTGGAAGAGATTTTGCGAAAGCCACAGGTCGGTTGGCAAAAACTGATGCTATTGATGCACAAATTTTGGCACACTTTGGGGAAGCAATGAAACCCCAGGTGTTAGCAATTGAATCTGAAACAGCGCGTCAACTGGGCGAATTAATTAGTCGCAGAAGACAGTTAGTCGAGATGCAGACTGCTGAGAAAAATCGTCGGGCGCGTGCCCGTGGTAAAGCATTAGCAGATATTGAGGCTCATATTGAATATCTTGAAGAGCGTCTCAAACAGCTCAATCAACAAATTCAGGAATTGACGCAAAATAATCAACAATGGATTGATAAAGTCAATTTACTCAAAACTACTCCTGGTATTGGTCAAGTTATTTCTACTACCCTCGTTTCTGACTTACCAGAACTCGGTCAATTAACTGCCAAACAAATCTCTCGTTTAGTTGGTGTTGCACCGATCAATCATGATAGTGGTCAACACAAAGGTAAGCGGATGATTAATGGTGGTCGTGCCCATGTTCGAGCGACTCTTTATATGGGTGCTGTGGTTGCTATGCGTCATAATCCCGTTATCAAAGCCTTTTATCAGCGCCTTGTCGAACGTGGTAAATCCAAAAAATTGGCCCTAACTGCTTGCGTTCATAAGATGTTAGTCATTTTAAATGCAATGGTTCGAGATAATTTGCCTTGGTGTCTAACTGACAACTTTAAACCAATTGTCAATGTTTAATCACAAGTCAACCTTTTTATACTTTGCTTGATGCCCAGAGCCAGCAATGTACGGCATCCGCATTGATGCTCCCCTATAACTGGGGTAAATTTTTCATGCTGTTTTTGCCTACACGAGAAATCCAGCAACCGAGGAAGATTCGGCGGCGAAGCGGAGTGTCTGGTGCGGGCTTTGACTATCTAGACTACAAGCCATAAGTCTTCTAGCCCGTACCAGACACCGCCGAATCTAGCGCAGCGTTCCTCTGTTGCGTCAATGCTCCAACCCACGTTTTTTTGTTAACGATCGCTTGACTTTTAAGACAGTCGCTACAAAACTACGGTTCTCAAAGTAGACGAGGTTTAGCTTAGAGTTTAATCTCTTTGTTGAGAATTTGAATCTGAGTACCAGGATAATAAAATTGGAGAATTTTGGGACTTGACCAACCTAGTTTTGCTAGATTTTGAGCGCCAGTTTGACTCAAGCCAACTCCATGTCCTAATCCACCACCAATAAAAGCGTATCCCCACAGTTCTGGTTTGCCTTTATTCAGAGGTTCTAGGTAAAAAAGCGTGCTTGTAGGAGCAGCAAAGGCGCTGCGAACTTCGTCTTTGTGAAGAATAAAGGTGCTTTTATCAGTTTTAACTGCGAGTTCCAGAATGCGTCCACTCTCGCTTCGCTTCACCACTGCCATAGCCTGAATTGTCTTAAATTTGGCATGAGGACTGTTTTTTACCTGCAAAAATTTTTGCAAGTCCTTGATAATATCCTCTAAACGGGTTTCCCTGCGCCAACGAAAAGCATCCCATTTGCTCTCATTAAATCCCTGTTGGATATTAATAAATTTCTGGAAGTTCTTTTCATCTGCCAAACTCTGCTTAGACAAGTTCCAAAAATTAGTCGCAGCATCTACTACAGGGCGCAAATAGGGACGATCGTCGCCATTCCAGACATCGCTGAAGGAAGCAGTAACACCACCTGTAGTAGAAGAATACAGGGCATCTACGAGTTCGTTTTTATAAGTTACTACCTTACCCCTGGTGGAGGCGATCGCTTGGTCTGTTTTAGCAGCCGCTCCATTTAGCCCATAATAAACTTGGCAGTGAGTATCGGCACACAACTGATAGTTATCTGCGGCAAACCTGCGTAAATTTCTTAAAGCATAAGTCCGGGCGAGAATTGCTTGGGCTTCTAGCGCCGCTTTTGGTGCATCCGTTCCTATTTCGTAAGGCACAACCCCACGTAAATAAGTTTCTAAGGGGACTTGGTTAACTAAAGTGTATGTGCCGTAAGCATTTGGCTGTAAATTCAGTTGTCCAGAATAAAGACGAGCATTTTCTGGTTTTTCGCTTTTATTGACCCGAATCAAGTTTTTATCAGTGCTAATTTCCAAATCATTTGGGCTATAGCGTTTACCATCCACCACCCAACTAACTTGCGGCACTTGTTTTAAAACTTTAGTATCAAGATATACTTTATCTTTATTAGAAGCTTGAATGTTCTGCAATAGTAAGCGTCGCAATAAAGGAGTGCTATAAACATCTCGTTTAGCCCAAACCTGCCAGCGTTCTGGCTGGGCGATTTCCACTTCTATTCCCTGAGAACGCCATTTGTTAGCACTATCTTCCGCAGTTTCAAAAGTACGGTATGTGCCTAAAACTACCATTTCTTCAACTGCTGGCTGGGGTAAAGCTTGCATAACTGTTTCCAGTTTTACAGGATTCTTTGTCACCAGGATTTGCTGCTTGTTACCCGCTTGAAATTTTAGCTTTAAGCGATCGCCTTTTGTAGGTTCCAGTTGCAGTTTTGCTGTGGGTTGTGAACCAAATCGCTGCACAATCCCAATTTTCAGTCCTATATCCTGGATGTTACTCTCAGGGCCTGATGCAGCAGTCAGTCCCAATAGACAAAATGTTGTCAGCACAGTGTGGGAAAAACGCCAAAACAAAAATTTCATGGCTACCTGATAGCGTACCCCTACGGGAAAGCAAGCTACGCGCAGCATATCGAGCTTCTTTTGCCCCCTAATGCGGCGTTGGAGCTTATTTTCCAATTGCTTTGCAGTGCGGTCTTTTTGTCGCATGAGCGCTCCAATGATACCATTACCAGTTTTGCCCCAAACATAGGTTGCAAAACGAAGTCATAACGACTATGATTTATTTAGAGACACAAAATAGAACTAGTTGGATAAACTCCTTATGGTTAGAGTCCAAGAAATTCCATTAAATCAGATAAAACGGCCATTGCCCCGTGCAAACGATCCAAATAAAGTGCAAGCCTTAATGGAATCGATTGCGGAGATTGGGCAGCAAGAACCTATCGATGTCCTAGAAGTAGATGGACAATATTATGGCTTTTCTGGTTGCCATCGGTATGAAGCTTGCCAGCGTTTAGGCAAAGAAACCGTTTTAGCCAGAGTTCGTAAAGCACCCCGTAGCGTTTTAAAGATGCACTTGGCATAGAGAATGAGATAGGGAGGCAGGGGGCAGAGGGGGACAAGGGGGACAAGGGGGACAAGGGGACAAGGGGACAAGGGGGACAAGGGGACAAGGGGACAAGGGGACAAGGGGACAAGGGGGACAAGGGGGACAAGGGGGAAAATGAAAATAACCATGCCCAATTCCCAATTCCCCATGCCCAATTACATATAACCTAATTAGGAGAAAATTATGTCATCAAAAGTAACAGTCAAAAATGTAAATATCGGCATTGACGAGGCTAGTAGGGCTAAAATTGCCGAGGGTTTATCTCGTCTGTTGGCTGACACTTATACACTTTATCTGAAAACTCATAACTTCCATTGGAATGTAACGGGGCCGATGTTCCAAACCTTACATTTGATGTTTGAAACCCAGTATACAGAATTAGCTTTAGCGGTTGATTTAATAGCTGAGAGAATTAGAGCGCTTGGCTATCCCGCACCAGGAACCTACAGCGAATATGCCAAACTGAGTTCGATTCCAGAAACTCCTGGGGTTCCGAAAGCTGTTGAGATGATCCGCTTATTAGTGGAAGGACAAGAAGCCGTAGTCAGAACTGCACGGTCTATTTTCCCCGTGATAGAGGAAGTTAACGACGAGCCTACTGCCGATTTATTAACTCAACGGATGCAAGTACACGAAAAAACCGCTTGGATGTTGAGAAGTTTACTGGAAGAATAGGAATTAGGGAATAGGAATTAGGGAATAGGGCATTGGGAATTGAGAAAAAACTTAATCACCAATACCCATGCCCAATCCCCACTTGCCCTGAGCGGAGCCGTTCGCGTAGCGTCTCGCAGAGAAGGGATACCCAGTCCCCAATACCCACTTGCCTTGAGCGGAGCCGAAGGGATGCCCAATACCCAATGCCCAATGCCCAATACCCACTTGTTGCAAGATTTAATGCAACAAGTGGGTATTTCTAGTTTTAAAGCGCTGAGTCGAGCTGCTGGTGTTTCAGAACGGCAACTTTTGCGGTTACGCCAAGGAAAGTTAGAGCAAATGCGGGTAGATGTGCTGCTGAAGCTGTCACCAGTGCTACAGATGCCATTGAATGAATTAATCGCAACTTTTTCAACTGTAGAGTTATTACAAGAGAAAGCAGCGCCCAGTCAGGAATTGTTACAAGAGATTACAGACTTAAGAAAAGAGTATCAGCGATCGCAGCTTCAACTAGAACAGCAGCGAGAGATATTACTACAAGAACTCCAGCAGTCAACTTTACAACTGCTGGAGTCTTTATTATTGCAATGGCCAACAGCAGCGCAGAAAGCCCAAGAGAATCCACAGCTAGCAGCAGTGAAAATAGTACCATTAGTGCAGAAACCTCTGGAAAAGCTTTTACAGGCGTGGGGAGTCGAAGCGATCGCACCAGTGGGAGCAGAATTACCTTATAATCCCCAACTACACCAACTGATGGAGGGAACTTCATTACCTGGAGAAATAGTCAAGGTGCGCTACACTGGATATCTTCAAGGTGAGAAGCTGCTTTACAGAGCTAAAGTCAGTCCTGTTTGAGGGAGTTAGGGGTTAGGAGTTATAAGTTCATAACTCTTTACTTTTTATGCTGTCTGTTGAAAAATGACAAATATTGGGAATACTAAAATTGCAGATGCGATCGCCTCTGAGAAGTTCTGTTAAAGCGTTGGTGTAGGTTTAAGCTTACTTGGCGCTGTTGAAACCGAAATTTTTAGCTCTAGAGCGGCATTCCAGAGATAAATTATTTCCATAATGTAAGTAATCGGACATAAATAAAAAAATATTTAGGAAATAATCTGAAAAGTCATAACTTCAGCTTGTAGATCAGTAGATAGCTACATCAATGAGATGAAAGTAAGTTGGCGTTAAAAATCAATATCTGTGATAAAACATAAAATCAGCAAAAGCTTGAAAATTGGTTATTCCAATGTTTTTACACAATTAAACATACATGGGTTTTATCATGCCAACTTACCAATTTTGTTATTTATAGTTAGTCTGTTCGGAGTAGAAAAAATATACTTAATTAAGCTAGTATTTTTTTTATAATTACAAAAACATTATATTTAAATAGTTATAATGAATCTTCATCTATACAGATTAGTTATCATTTATTACTCAATTTTTAATGTTAGATTTAGTCTTGAAAGCATTTTTAAATGCTCTATGATGGGTATATAATAGCGAAAATAGCGGCATCAGAGCATCATTTACACAAATAAGCGTGACATAATTATGAGAGAACAAGTAAAAGTTATTCAGCTCAGTGGTAATTTGAATGCCACAACTTCACAAGAATTTCGACAAAATATCACTGATATTTTAGAAACTGGTGCGAAAATTGTGTTAGTGGATTTTAAAGATGTAATATTTATGGATAGCTCAGGTTTAGGAGCTTTAGTGTTAGCTTTTAAAACCTTGCGGGCAGCAGATACTAAGCTTGTTCTCTGCTCAATTAATGAGCAAGTAAGGATATTATTTGAACTTACTAATATGGATAAAGTATTTGAAATATTCCCTAGCCAAGACGCATTTAATCAGGTTTTAGTATCCAATACATAATTAATCAAACTTCATTTGCAAAATAGATAAATCATCATCAAAAGCATCTTTGGAGTTCAGAGCAATTAAATAACTCAGTACATGATCGAGTTGGCAATCAACAGGATTTTGTAAGCTAACTAGTAGCTGAATAAAAGCATCCAAACTCCAAAGAGTGCCATCTGATTTAGTGATTTCATAAGCACCATCACTAAAAATGTAAAGGCTACTGAATTTTTCAATATTGTAAACCCCGTCAACATATTTTGCTTCTGGAAACATCCCAACTGGCATACCGGGGGTCTTCAAGAGTTGAACATCAGACTTTCTCGGTGATAAACCAGTTATTAAAACTGCTGGCGGATGACCTGCACTAGAATAAACTAATTGGCGGGTAATTCGATTGTAAACTCCGTACCAAATCGTAAAGTATTTGTCATTTTGATAATTCATCTGGAAGGTATCATTCAAAGCCTTCAACACATCACTAGGTTGATAGTAATTCAGACTTTTGAGCGCACGAGAACGCAGCAGATTCAGCACTGAAACTGAGGGAAGAGTAGCTTTGAGTCCATGTCCCGCAGTATCGAGTAAATAAATTGCTAGATAATCGTCATCAAGCCAATAGTAATCGAAACAGTCACCACCGAGTTGCCGCGAGGGAATAAATCGAAAATTTATATTGAAAGGTTCAGTCATAGGAAAAGGCAGCAGCGATCGCACATATTCTGCTGCTTCTGACATTTCTGATTCTAAAAGCAACTTTTGAGCCTGCAAATCCCTACTCAACTGATGCAGGCGTAACCCCGCTCTTACCCGCGCTTGTAATTCATTATGCTCGATAGGTTTGGAAATAAAATCATCAGCACCAGCATCTAGACCTTTGACGCAATCGGCAACTGAGTCTAAGGATGTTAATAAAATAAAGAATGTGGTAAAAAATCTGGGATCTGCCTTAATACGCTGGCAGACTTCCAGACCAGTTAACCCCGGCATAATCCAATCACAAATAATTAGTGCTGGATGGCAAGCTAGCGCTTTTTCTATTCCTTCCTCGCCACTACTGGCAGTAACTACTTCATAACCCTGTTTTTCCAACATCCTTTTCAAAAGTATTTTTATGGAATAATCATCATCAATTATTAGTATTTGGAACATAGCAATTTCTCAGAAAAACTCATTAATAATTTGGTGAAAAGATAGAAATTAAAAAATAATTTTAATTAATTAGTTACTAATAAAACAGTTTTCTTTTTCATGAAGTACAAAGCTACGGGTTTTAATGTGGGAGGCAGAAACTCTTTATATCTAAATTTTTATTCCTAAATTATGTACTTAGTTGCAACCTGCTGTATTTCTGTATTAATAAGTAGGACAGCGTAAACAATTCAAAGTTTGCTGTAAGGGTTTTAGACCTACTTTGTTCGCATAGCCTCTCGTGAAGAATAAAAAGCTGAAACCTCCTACTATTAACTAATGCCAATATTATTACATTAGTTAATGTAACTGGAATTTTTCTATATTTCCCAGTAGAATTTATGGCTTTTTGACAGTCATAAAACGTTATGGAGGTGCAAGAGGATTCATCCACAACAGGATAGAACTTCTTAACTGGTTCAAGTCGCGGTATGCTTCTTGCTTGAACCATTGCCCTAATGCATCAAAGGGGGTAAAAGACGTTCCAGTTTGCCATTTAATATCTTGACCTAAAGGCGTTGTATGATTTCCTGGTAACGTTTGTGCTGTCACCATGTCATCAAAGCGTTCTTGTAATATTTTGGTTAAAGCTGCTGATTGGTCAATGGTGTCATTACTAAACTTTATTAATAAATTACGTCGGATAGTGTAACGCTCTTGGACAAGCTTGTTAGTTTCCAACGGTGAGGGAGTAAACTCGATTTTCAAAGTAGAATTGAACTGTTCTACTAGGGGAATAGCTTCTTTGGCGGCGTAGTTGTTGAAGGATATTAAAATATTGCCTGCACGTTCTACTTTAAAGAGGCTACCAATTAGCAAGTGAAGTTTACAGCCCATACTGTGTCCAAGACCATAGATGGGGAAGTAAAGCTTGCGTAATGCTCCAGAATCATGTAATCGTTCCAGGGTGCGGTCAAAGTTTAACAGTACGGATTTTGCGATCGCTGTATGATCCAATGTATTGACAAAAGGCGTAGCAATTACAACATAGCCTTTACTTGCCAGTTGTTCCAGTAACCAGCGATAAGTGATGTGTGGTGCAGTGGCGACAAATGCACCTCCTAAAAAATGGATGATACCTATGGGATTTCGGGGAATGATTACCCAGTTACCTCTGACTTCTTTCCAGTCCATGCCGATAAGCGATCACTTTCTTGATATTCTTTATGTTAGACCGGGGATCGCTACCGTGGGAAGGATTATGGAAAAAGCTACGAACAATTGGTAATTAAATTACAGTTGAGGTCTAAATCTCCATCCATAATTGGGCTATCAGAAGAGGTTTCTTAGTCTGACCTATTTTTCGGTTACGAATTACGTTACTGAGTCTTGTCTGCGACATACTGCTCACGAACGAATTTTTTAACCTTGAGTCTGTAATCGTTTCATTTCGTGTTGTACATCTAATGCAATCTGTAAGGCTTCATTAAGCAACCTTCCATGCTCAGTAGCTTGTTCATTTACTTGCATGGCTGTTAAAGTTGCTAAATTGTTGACGAATAGTTCTGTATTACTAAGGATAAAGCTCTTATTTTCTCTCAAAATCCTTTCTGTCTTCAAAGCGCGAACTAAATCAGCTTTAGTCAGATTAAGCGCTGCAAGAACACTCTCCCTTTCTTTTATCAGCACTTCTGGATTACCAGCTTCTTCTATTTGGTCATTGATATGTATTGCTCTAATTACAGTATTATATCTTTCAACATCGTTTAACAGGATTTGGAGAGATTTTGTCATGTTGAGCTTGACAATTTTACTTCTCTTTTTCCATATTAAATATAAAATACTTTGCGTCAGACCGCCAACCCAAAGACCTAATATAATTAATACTATCCAAGATGGAATTTCTATCCATGATACAAATATTTTTAGAATTATATCAAATAAAAGATAGCCAAAAACAAATGTAGCAAACCCAATAAAAACTACAGTTGCTCCTTCCGAACTTTTAATTTTTTGGATGTATAATTTTGCAAAATTTTTGAGAGGATTTGTAACGATTAAAAGTTGATCATTGACAGGTAAATTAGTCAGCTTTTGCAGTTCATCCTGACTAATTTCCAAGCCCTGTAAATCATCCCGCACAGCTTTTTAATCCTTGCCAGAATAGTTATTTAATCTAATATAGCAATCAAATTTCTAGAATGCTGGCATTTTGTCTAAACTTTTTTAAGCAAGTTAATACTTCTAGGCAATGCCAAGAGGTTTTGTACAATATGATACTCTTTTGCCCAGATAGCAAACCTATTTGAGTTGTGAAAATGAACCAACCGCCAATGTGCAGCGTCTCGTAGAGAAGAAAGCCAAGAAAAAAACGAGATCGGAAATAAATCAATTGCTTGTAAATGTGATAATGCAACGCGTTATTTTCCTGTTAAACAGCTATTTCTAGCTATAAAAAAGAATAATAGAAAAGTCCGTTTTTGCGGACTTTATTGTTTAGTTATAAATAATTGTGTCTCACTCGTTACATTAACAGGACTTACGCAAAATAATGAAAAAACGAACCACAGAGGGCGCAGAGAAGCCAGTGCGTTGGGCGGGTTCCCCGACTTGTAGCAACTGGCGCGACACGGAGAAATAAGAGTTTCAGAGAGTTCTTGCGTAAGTCCTAATTAACTTCCCTTCGGAGAAGATTGTTTCTGTTTTGAAATGCCACGCTGAGGGTTTAAAAATGGAGGGATGGGACAGTCTAGCGTCATAGCGATCGCTCTGAGCAAATCTGCTTCTGACTGTGTAACTTTGTTATCTAATAGTACCGTGTGAGCGCAGGCATCTACAATAGCTTGCTTGAGTTTGGGACTGGCAAGGCGGAGGCGTTCAATACTTTTCTTAAGTTCAGTGAAATTACAGCTTGGTGGCGTGTCTGGTTTTTCTTGTTCTGCGGCTTTGGGAAGCCGAAAAACTCCAGAACGAAAAGCATAGGCGATGTCTTCAGTGGACGCATTGGGTTGAGAGTGTCCAACGTGGGCAATTACGGACAGTACTAACAGACTATCTGGCCAAATCTGTTCTATGGAGGTGTATTCTACTGTTGTTGTATATGCAGGATTTATACTAGGTTGGAGGCGATGCCACAGTATTAACTGCAACACAAAATGCCACAGTGATAAACTTCCGGTGGCTATAGCTAAACCGTGGACACATTTGCATAGTCTTTGGCATTCTTTGGCAGAATTCTGGCGCAATACGGGTACTGCCAAATCTACAAGTGGTAAGCGAATTTTGGCATCTAACTGGCTAATTTCGCTACTCAATTCCAGAGTTTTGTCTACCAACTCAGCAGGCTGTACCTCGCGTAACCAAGCTATTTGACGTTCTTGGATTTCGATATTTTCTGTATCTAATGCTAAGGCAAAAGCGATCGCCATTGCACTTTCCTGCTCCCGTACACCCAAGCGCAGGGATTCTGGTAACTGCGATAACAGCGCTTGAGCATGAGCAAAATGCTCTGGTGTAACGCTTCCAACTTGGTTTACAACCTGTTCTGGCATGGCATTGGAACCACCAGCAAAGCCCATTGTTAGAGATTCATGGGAGGGGGAACGCATTTTATTGCGAGATGGCATTGCTGGCAAATTGCTGACGTTCAAACCCCCAACGCGACGGATACGTTCTGCTAGAGGTGGATGGGTAGAAAACATATTGTCCCAGAAAGAGGGGTTGAGGGCATTGCCAAAAAACATGTGGCTAGCGGCTTCTGCACCAGGCGAAATCAAGCGTGAATCCATCTGTTGGAGTTTTTGGAAGACTCCGTTAAGTCCGTTGGGGTTGCGAGTGAACTGTACAGCCGAAGCATCGGCAAGAAATTCGCGTTGGCGAGAGACGGCGGCTTTAATTAAGCGTCCGCAGACTAATCCGATACCGCCAATTGCCATTAGTGACAAACCAAAAGCCCAGATAGGTAAACCCTTATCTTCTTTTCCTAAACGGAAGCTACCACGAATGCGCCACAACAATTCTCCGGTTAAATAAATGAACAAAATCCCGTGCAAGAGTCCCACTAAACGCAAATTTAGCCGCATATCTCCATTAAGAATGTGGCTGAATTCGTGGCCGATGACTCCTTGTAACTCATCTCGGTTTAGATGTTGTAAAGTCCCACGGGTAACACCAATTACAGCATCATTGGGCGTAAATCCGGCAGCAAAGGCATTAATGCTGGTTTCTCTTTCCAGGAGATAAACTTCTGGGACAGAAATACCAGAAGCGATCGCCATTTCCTCGACTATATTTAATAGTTGCTGCCCTTGTTCATCTGCCATATCTGGGAGTAAGAGTCTTCCCCCCAACTCCTGAGCAATGACGCTTCCTCCTTGCCGGAGACAGGCAATTTTATAGAGACTTCCCACTGCGATCGCAATTATTGTAATCCCAGCCACGTAGAGAAATATCCCTGGATGCCACCAAACACGTGGAGCCATGCGGAGCAGAAATAAAGTGGCAATATAAATCGCCATAATCATAACCGCGATCGACAGGGAAAATAATCCAATTAATTGTTGCGTGTTTTGGCGTGCCCGATCCTGATGTTCAAAGAAATTCATAGATACCTAAAAAGACACGCGAGGAGCATTTCTCATTTCTGGAGTCGCTTCGGCGAGCAATTCTGCAACAGTAAAGTTAAAAGTATTTGCCACAAGATTGCTGGGGAAAGATTCGCTTTTGGTGTTGTAAAGTGTCACCGCGTCATTAAAAGCTTGACGGGCAAAAGCAATCCGGTTTTCAGTGGAAGATAATTCTTCCATCACCTGAGTCATGGCGCGATCGGCTTTCAATTCTGGATAAGATTCTGAAAGTACCATCAACCGACTTAACGCACCCGTCAGCGCTCCTTCAGCATTGCCCAACTGTTGCATCGCTTGCGGATCGCCGGGATTTTGTGCGGCACGACTGCTAGCATTAATTGCAGAATTACGAGCTGCAATAACTGCTTCTAAGGTTTCCCGCTCATGTTTCATGTATCCTTTGGCAGTTTCCACCAAGTTGGGAATTAAGTCATAGCGACGCTGTAATTGAACATCGATTTGAGAGTAAGCATTTTTGTAACGGTTGCGATACTTGACTAAATCGTTGTAGGCATTAATGATAATTAGAGCAACAATGGCAACTAAAGCAACAGAAAATATTAAAAGCCCCATATTTTTAGATTATTTCAATCAGGTACTTACTTTATATCCAGCAAAATTTGTGTGGATATAAAGATGAGTCTACTTTTAACAAGTTGGCTTCGTCGCCTGTAAAATTAGTTACGCAATTGCACTGAGCTAGATAGGTTGCACAAAGCCCAACGCAGTTAAAGGACTTTGCCCGGATTTCTCACAATACTGTAGGCAGAGAGGGGAGTGTGGGGAGTGTGGGGAGTGTGGGGGGTAAGACTTCTTCCCCATCCTCCCACACCTCCCACACCTCCCACACTCCTTGATTTCTCACTTGTGAGAAATCAAGGTTTGGCGTTAACCCAAGCGTATTGCTATATAAATAGAGACGCAATTACTATAATTGCGTCTCTACAAACTGCCTATTTAGCCTTTTTACGTGTAATTGCACCCACCAAAAGGATAGTTGTTAATTAAATTATTCCTGGGCCTCTACCGCGTTTGTCACCCTTTTCGGTCAACTTGCCTTCTTCATCCTGATTAACTTCTCCAAGTTCTTCAACACGTTGTGCAGTATCTTCTGCTGCTTGTTTGCGTGCATCACCTGGTTCTTCGTAGTACATTTCCGGTTCAACTGCATAGTTGTTCAACAAACCTTCTTTGTCTACGGTGTATCCGTCAGTAGTGCGTATACTTTCTGGATCGGTTTGGTCATCTGTAGCTGCATCTGCTTCTCTTTCTTCTGTAGGGAGTGTTTTGTAGTTGCCTCCTTCTCTTTCGATCCGAGCAGCTGTTTCGGCTGGAATAATGCCGCGATCGTAAGTATCTACTTCAGCGCGATCAGATGAATCTATATCTCTCTTAACTGCTTCATTAGCCATAATTTATGTCCCCGTAAAAGAATCTATTAAATAACTTCAAAAACTAGATTAAGCTTTTTTTAATCTCCGAACTACTATCTTTAGAAGTGATTTAAATTTAAAAAGAGGATTCCATCCTCTATCTTGCGGTGTATCAAAAGATTAATATTAAGTGAGGTTAAATACTAATAATTTACATTGACTATTTAAGACAAGGAGTTTAAGCCCCTTGTCTTAAAGGTAGATAAATTTCTACCATAATGTAGTGTAATAGTTAGAAAGTTTATTCGCCCACAAATTGATTTTTGAGGGATTGAATTTCATCAGCTAATTCTTGCCGAGTTGAAGCCTTTAGTAAATAACGGAAAATAAACCAACTGGCATAACCAATTCCAACTAATTCAAAGAGTGGTGATAGTAATGGAATATCATTGATCGCATCCAGTAGTGCTAGCACTAACTTTGCTGTAACAATGGCAGCTAGAATTAACGCAACAGTTATTAGAGGCTGTTTATAGTCCTGAAAAAAGCTACCTAAGTAGTCGGGTAGTTTCTCCAAAAATTGAGAAACTTGTCTACTAATTTGCTGCCATTGAGATTCCGGTTCCGATGCTGGCGGTAACTTTGGCAAATTTGCATCTACACCTTCAAGTGCTAGCGTACCTTGTGATATTGAAGTGTTGATGGATTCACGTTGCTGTTGTTCGGTTTCCATAGTTTTTCAACGATTACAAAATTTTCTGTAACTGAACTGAGCATCAATAAATAT
The DNA here is from genome assembly GCF_009873495.1 of Nostoc sp. ATCC 53789. Lineage (GTDB taxonomy): Bacteria > Cyanobacteriota > Cyanobacteriia > Cyanobacteriales > Nostocaceae > Nostoc > Nostoc muscorum_A. The sequence continues at coordinate 4,286,459 of NZ_CP046703.1, forward strand.
AATTATTAAAGTCGTCAGTTGTCAATTATTAATGGTCAGCAATAAGTATAACTGACCATTAAGGCTGAGTAGGAAAATATAAATTTATTTTTCTCTACCTACTCACTCGGATTTATTGTTAGTTACTTACCTTGTTGGTGGGGCAACAGTTGTTTTAACAACTACACTTTTCACGCCTTTGATTTCTTTAGCTAAAGTTTCAATTTTAGCCAACTCTTGCTGATTATTAACAGTTCCACCAACAGTCACAACTCCATCCTTTGTGGCATCAACTGTTAGTTGACCCTTGGGTATGTTTGCCTCTAATTTGGAGCGAACTTCACTTGCTAAGTCACCTTTAGCTCTATCTGCATCGCCACCAGTGGTATTATTGCGCTGTTCGCGGGCACGGATATCAGAATCAAGTTGTCTTCTGCGAGTTTCACTTTGTGCGTCTTTCTGAGAAGCTTCTGTTGTCTGTACAGTCGGTGATTGTGGAGCTTCATTAGGATTACCTGGTGCAGATTCACTTGTTTTAGAAGCGTTATCACAAGCAGCAACACCAAAAACTAAAAGGGTGCTAATTAAGAAGGGGGTTAGCTTTTTCATAGATTTAATTCGCAATCGGAAAGTGAAATTTGTTGTTTTTACGGTGAAGTGAGGAGCAAGTTTTTGAATTCTTGCTCTTGCAATTGTGTGTAATTAGTGAGAGTGAAAACTACTTTGGATTAAAGTGTTTCATCACGACGGTCAACAATCACTACAGCAGGATCGTTAATATGAGGCTCTGTTGAGTGATTGGGGTGAATGGGATTGGCTACTGCTGTGTCATGATGGATTACTCGGTCGGAACCTGGCCGATGTTCGCCTAAATCAGTGGCATCATAAATAGCAAATTCTTCAATACCCCGACGATTGAGAATCGCTTCAGCTTGGTGGATTTCAGCTTGGGTACCATCGATAATTACCAAGTAGTCGCCTCTTTGGAAGCGATCGCTATATACCCGCGCTCTGTCTTCAGGAATTCCCAAGCCAACCAGTGCGCCGACAATACCGCCAGCAGCTGCACCGATCGCACCACCAGCTAAGGTTGTGGCCAAAGCTGTTGCGACTGCGCCACCAGCAATCACAGGCCCAACTCCAGGAATTGCTAGAGTTCCAAGACCAACTAATAAGCCAGTCAAGCCGCCTAGAACACCGCCTGTAGCTGCTCCAGTTTTAGCACCATCGTCTGCTTTATTACCTGTTCCGACATTTCTATCTACATCGACACCAGCGATCCCACGACCGTCTGTATCTTTGGCGATGATGGAGACTCTACTTAAAGGAAAACCTGCATCTCGTAATTCGGTGAGTGCTGCTTCTGCATCTCGGCGATGAGGAAAGACTCCGATCGCGCGTCTAGCAACACCACTATGAGCCACATTTACGTTATGGGTTGGAGCGACATAATCAGCATTTCTCGCATCTGGGTTGTCGTAAATACCAAACTCTTCGACACCACGCTGATGGAGAATTGCTTCTGCTCTAGCGATTTCTGTATCTGTGCCATCAAGGATTACTAAATAGTGTCCTCGTCTTACACGTTCGTCATAAACTCTAGCTCGTTCTTCGGGAATTCCTAAGCCAATCAATGCACCAAGCAAACTACCAGCTACCGCACCAATCCCTGCACCAGCAAGAGTTGTAGCTAGAGTAGTTGCTGCGGCTCCAGCCAGCATAATTGGCCCAATTCCAGGAATTGCCAAAGTACCAAGACCGACTAATAAACCAGTTAATCCGCCCAAAGCACCGCCTGTAGCGGCTCCCACTTTAGCACCTTCATCAGATTTATCACCGACGCGATCGCGCACTTCAGCACCAGCAATATCTTCTCTGTCTCCATCTTGGGTAATGACAGAGACTCTGTTCATATCAAAGCCGACTTTTTTCAATTCATGTAGCGCATGTTCAACATCTCGACGATTAGAAAATACACCTACAGCACGTTTATGTACACCTACAACCATTATCTTTTTCTCCTCAGCAACAATAAATTATTCACAAATTTATAGCTTGTAATACCCTTATTAATACATGTTTAGATTTTTGTTTCATCAATCGCTTGGAAGAATTTTTATCTCTATCATTAGGTATAGGTGGTTTTATCTAAATGAGTATTTATAAAATCATGCTTTTATAAATACTTAGATGTTATAGCTCTAAAACTTTTGCTGGAGATTGACATAAAAAACATCGATTTATTATGTCTAAAACAGTAATTCACCCTTTTAATAACTGCTGTGTACTTAGATTGTTTTTTATATATCTCACTTTTATAGCAAAAAATTTATTTTGTAAAAATGTGACAAAGTTAGCAAATTAAAAAGTTTTATTTAACTAAAAAATAAATTTTAAAATACGACTTTTGGTAAATAAACCTATTACCTAAGAAAGTGTCAGCTTAGATAGTTGATAATTAAGCTGATAAATAAGCCATTTTATAAATGGGTATTTAATTGAGTGAAAGTGAGAAAATATTATGTTTCAAAGTGTTCCAACTATTTTAGGATTAGCGCCAATAACCTTAGCTCAGGAAGTACTAACTCCAGAAGAAGCATCAGTACTTTTTTCTGGGCCTAAATTCTTGGTAGCATTGCTGGCTGGGGTTTCGATGGCATTTGCTTTTCAATTGTTATTCACAAACTTTTCAGTTGCTGTCGGAATTTCATCTTGGGAAATTGACTCAGATTCCGATGATGAGTCAGAAAGTTTGGGTAAGACAATTCGTAAGGTTCAAGGCAAAGTTGGCGCTTGGGTGTTAATAACTGCGAGCATTGCATTATTTATTGCTTGCTTTCTAGCTGTAAAACTTAGCTTAATCGAAAGCGCATTCTTAGGAGCAATTATTGGTGTAGTCATTTGGTCTACCTATTTCTCACTAGTAATTTGGTTGGGTTCATCAGCCGTAGGTTCTTTAATTGGTTCTATCTCTAATACTGTCACTTCTGGTTTTCAAGCTTTAATGGGTACAGCAACTGCTGGTATCGGTGCTAATGCTGCAAAACAACAGTTAGTTTCGACTGCGGAAGATATTACAGCCGCAGTTCGGCGGGAATTAACTTCAGGTTTTGATTCTGAAGGGATTAAAAATACTCTCCAAAGTTCTTTAAGTTCTCTGCAATTGCCAAAGCTGGATGTTAAAGAAATTCGCAACCAATTTGACCAGCTTCTTAAAGATACAGATTTGCAATCTGTTGCTAATAGCGATTTATTGCAAAACATTAACCGTCAAACATTTTTTGATTTAATCAGCACTCGCACAGATTTATCTAAAGAAGAGATAAATGGCATTGCTGACCAGTTTCAAGGTGCTTGGCAACAAGCTTTGAATCGCAAAAATCCCACAGAACAAGTAATTAATTTACTTAAGTCTGCTACTCCTGAAGAATTGAATTCCGAACAATTGGGTGAACGGCTTCAACAACTGGTTACAGTTGGAGGTGGTAATGGCAATGGTGTAATTAAACAAGCTATTAGATATGGTTTGAGCGCTGCCGCACCAGCAGTTCTCGAACGGGTCAATCTTTCTAATATCGATGTGAATAAAATTACAACTCAGTTGCAAAAGCTGAAAGAAAAATTTCAAGATGTCGATGTCGAACAAGTAACAGAACAATTTCAAAAGTTTAGAGAGCAAGCCAGTGAGCAAGTATCTGCAAAATTGCCAATATCACTTGGAAACACGATTAAAGCGGATGTCGAAGACTACATCTTGCATTCATTCCCTTGGCATTTTAATCGAATTACGCTAGTAGATGAATTTAAAGAAGTCATCTATGACGTAAACGCAGATCCGACAACTGTAAGACGAGAGTTGGAAGAAATCAATCAAGAATATTTCACTAACTTGCTGAACCAGCGAGACGATCTCAGTGAAGCCAGGGTGAAAGAAATTGCCGAACAAATGGAAAGCGATCGCTTGGAAGTTTTAGAGACTGTAAAACAGGCCGAAGCGCGAGAAAAAGGGCAAAATTTCCGCACGCGCATCGAAGATTATCTCCGTTCCACTGGGAAAGAAGAACTCAATCCTGAAGGTATTGAACGGGACTTTGCCAAGTTAGTAGAAGATCCAGAAGCTGGTTTTGAAGATTTAAGTAGCCGCTTCGGACAATTTGACCGCGATACTTTTGTCCAATTGCTCCAACAACGTCAAGATGTCAGCGAAGAGGAAGCTAATAATATAGTTAGTCAACTCGAACGCAACCGCGATAATATTTTGAATCGTGCTAGAGAATTGCAAGAACAAGCAAAAGCGAAAGCCGATGAACTGCGTCAAAGAGTTGAAAACTATCTGCGGAATACTAACAAAGACGAACTCAATCCCGAAGCTATCAAACGTGAGTTTAGAGTTTTACTAGACGATCCGCAAGCCGGAATTAGCCTATTACGATCGCGCCTATCGCAATTTGACCGCGACACATTGGTACAATTGCTCAGTCAGCGTCAAGATTTGAGCGAAGAACAGGTAAACCAAATTCTCAATCAGCTAGAAGCAGTCCGAGATAGTATTTTGCAAGTACCGCAGCAAGCAAAAGAACAGTACGAAAAAACTACAAAAGCGATCGCCGAATATCTCCGCAATACCAACTTGGAAGAACTTGATCCCGAAGGTATCAGAGCCGATTTGGAAAAATTACTCGACGATCCCAAAGCTGGAGCCTTAGCACTGCGCGATCGCTTATCTCATGTAGATCGAGAAACCTTGGTGCAACTCGTAAGTCAGCGCGGCGACTTGAGCCAAGAGCAAGTTAATCAGATCATCGATCGCGTACAAGATGCCATTGGTGACATTGTAAGAGCGCCGCGACGTTTAGCCAAGCGTACTGCTCAACAAGCCTTAGATTTTGAAGCCAATCTTGAAGAATATCTGCGTAATACCAACAAAGACGAACTCAACCCTGAAGGAATCAAACGCGATTTACAATTGCTGTTGTCTTCTCCCCGCGCTGGAATTGGGAGTTTGAGCGATCGCGCCTCAAAATTTGACCGTTCCACAATTGTGGCGCTGTTATCCCAACGTGAGGATATCTCAGAAGAAGAAGCTAACCGGATTGTGGATCAAATTGATTCTGTCCGGAGTTCCATTGTCGAACAATTTCAGCAGATTCAGCAGAAAGTGCAATCAGTGCTGGATGGGGTTTTTGCCAAAGTTCGCAACTATCTTAACTCCCTGGATCGTTCTGAACTCAACTATGAAGGCATTAAGCAAGACTTTGCCAAAGTATTCGACGATCCGCAAGCTGGATTTGAAGCATTGCGCGATCGCCTCAGTGAATTTGATCGTGACACCTTAGTTGCTGTGATCAGTTCTCGTGAGGATATCTCTGAGGCAGATGCTAACCGGATTATCGACCAAATAGAAGCAGCGCGGGATGGCGTATTGCAACGAGCCGAACGCATCCAGAAAGAAACTCAAAAACGTTTGAAAGCGATCCAACAGCAAGCTAAAAAGCAAGCCGAAGAAAGCAAAAAAACCGTTGCCAATGCTGCATGGTGGATATTTGGGACAGCGATCACTTCCCTTTGTGCCAGTGCGATCGCAGGTGCGATCGCTGTAACTGGGATAGCTCTTCCTGGGTAAAATATCTCTGTCATCGATAATTTTAAGCAATAGAGAGTGGTATTCAGTTTATACAAATGAATGCCACTTTTTTTATAAGAATTTATCAGTAAGAATTAATTTAATTCCTAATGGTCAAAATAGAGTAAAAAACTGTGTTCAAGCCAGATTGATCCCCTTATTTCATTCAATAACTGAACATACATACAGTTATTGTAAGTTGTTACAAATGATAATTTATGGTGCAATAAAGAAAACATATATTGAATCGGCATACCTCTTAAGGAAGAGCTATAGAAATAACAACTGCCGTAAGATTAATATCCTTGCATTATCAGATAATTTTAACTATATCTATTTCTACAAAGTATGGGCTACAGGCAATAGCCCAGAGGCGTAACCAGCAGTCACTACAGATATTGACAACCTAATGGATTAAATCAGGCATATTACAGATGAACAATGATGAATTTAATTCAATGTGCCACCTCACAGAATGTCAGCAGGCAGAGGAGGTACTACAACAGCAAATTCAATGGCAGCGATTGGTGATGGCAATTGCCCAGCGCATCCGCCAGAGTTTGAATTTGGACAAGGTTCTCAACACCACTGTTACTGAAGTCCGTCAATTCCTGCAAGTAGATCGAGTGTTCATGTATCAGTTTGAACCAGACTACAGTGGGGTAGTGGTGGTAGAGTCTGTTGATGATCGTTGGATTGCTATCCTGAATACCCAAGTTCAAGACACTTATTTGATGGAAACTCGCGGCGAGGAGTACAGACATGGGCGCATCCAAGCTATTGCAGATATTTATACAGCAGGTCTGACTGAATGCCACCGCGATTTACTTACTCAGTTTCAAGTCAGGGCAAACTTGGCGGTTCCAATTTTGCAAGGAAAAAAATTGTGGGGATTATTAGTTGCTAACCAGTGTGCAGCACCCCGCCAGTGGCAGACGTGGGAAATCGATTTTCTTAAACAATTGGCAGTACAGGTGGGCATTGCTATCCAGCAATCTCAACTTTATGAGCAGGTACATACTGAACTCGCTGAACGCAAGCGGGTGGAAGCTGGTTTAAGAGCGCGTGTACGCCAGCAGGCAGCCGTAGCTAAATTGGGTCAGTTAGCTCTAGCTAATATCGACCTTTACACATTAATGGACGAAGCGGTTGCCCTGGTTACTCAAGGCCTTGAGGTGGAATACAGTAAAGTTTTAGAAATGCTTCCAGATGAGAACAGCTTATTGTTGCGATCGGGAGTTGGTTGGCAGCCAGGGCTAGTAGGAAATTTTAAATTAGAATTAGGTGGAGTGAATGAGACTCAGGCTTCGTATACACTACTTTCCCATGAGCCAGTAATTGTTTGTGACCTGCGGAAAGAAACACGGTTTCAAGGACCACCGCTATTAATTAACCACTCAGTGATCAGTGGCATGAGCGTCATCATTCAAGGTCAAAAACAACCTCTGGGTGTTTTAGGTGCACACACAACTAGACAGCGAGAGTTTACCCAAAATGATATTCACTTTTTGCAAGCGATCGCTAATGTGTTAGCTACGACCATTGAGCGCAAATGGGCAGAACAGAAAATCCGCGAACAAGCAGCTTTATTAGATATCGCTTCTGATGCGATTATCGTGCGAAATTTCCAAAACCAAATTTTATTCTGGAATCAAGGTGCAGAACGTCTATATGGTTGGGAAGCTCATGAAGCTTTGGGAAAGAACCTGGAGGAGTTGCTGTGCAAAGAAAGCTCACAGCAGTTACAAGTGGCTTTAACAAATGTTACTAACTCTGGCTTATGGCAAGGTGAGTTACATAAAGTGACAAAGGGCGGCAAAGAAATTATCGTGGAAAGCCGATGGACACTGATGCGTGATGAAGCAGAGCAACCCAAATCCATCCTCTGTGTTGACACCGACATCACAGAGAAAAAACAACTCCTGGCCCAATTTCTCCGTGCCCAGCGCCTAGAGAGTCTTGGCACGTTGGCAAGTGGTATTGCCCACGACCTCAACAATATTCTGACACCCATTCTTTCCTCAGTGGAAATGTTAGCGCTCAAACTTCCCAATCTGGATGCAGGCAATCAACAACTGCTGAAGCTTCTTGACCATAACTCTAAACGGGCGGCAGATTTGGTCAAGCAAATTATGACTTTTTCTCGTAGGTCTGAAGGCAACGGCATTTCTTTACAAATAGAACACCTACTGTTAGAAATTGAGCAAATTGTCCAAAGCACATTTCCAAAATCGATCGCAATTATTAATAATCTACCTAGACATAAACTCTGGACTATCTTGGCAGATCCGACTCAAATTCATCAGGTGTTAATGAATTTGTGCGTCAACGCTCGTGATGCAATGCCCAAAGGCGGTACATTATCTATCTCTGCGGAAAATTTATTCGTTGATGAAAATTTTGCCAAGATGAATCTAAATGCTCAGGTGGGCCCTTATATAGTCATAACTATTTCAGATACAGGATTTGGGATTTCTCCAGTAATTTTGGAGCGAATTTTTGAACCATTTTTCACAACAAAAGAACCAGGCAAAGGCACTGGCTTAGGTTTGTCAACTGTGATTGGGATTGTCAAAAACCACAATGGTTTTGTGAAAGTGTCTAGCGAGGTAAGCAAAGGTTCCCAATTCCAAGTATACTTACCAGCTTTGAACAAAAGTACAAAGCAACAAGCAGAGAACTTGGAATTGCCCAATGGCAACGGAGAATTAATTCTAGTTGTAGATGATGAAGCCGCTATCCTGGAGATTAGCAAAACTTTGCTAGAAGACCACAACTACAAAACCCTGACAGCTATTAATGGCATCGAGGCAATCTCATTATATGCCCAGCATCAAAATCAAATCAGTATGGTGTTGATGGATATGATGATGCCGTCAATGGATGGGTTAACTGCAATTGGCATAATGCAACAAATGAATCCACAAGTCAAGATTATGGGCATCAGCGGCATGGTGACAGACAGCCAAATAGTCGAGGCTGCTAACGCTGGTATCAATATATTTTTGAAGAAGCCTTACACTTTCCGTCAATTATTACACGCTATTAACGACTTCTTGAGCGAGCCATAGTCTTAAAAATGGGGTTAGCTTGGGTTAAGGCTAAAAACTAAAACTGGCGTAGTAGTCTGTCCCATTAATTTTGCTAGGTTTGTAGTAAGCACTTTAGTGCTTGAATGTTTGAGGACTAAAGTCCTCACTACAAGCGTATTTACCCCTCAAATTTAATGAGACAGACCAGTAGTGGTTACTCATGTTCGATCGCGCTGCGTATACATGAGAAAATCAGGTAATACAATCGCAATACAAGCGATCATGCCAGGGAAGGAAAAAAGATGTCGGAGAATTTGAGAAGCCAAGTTGTAACGCAAGGAGTACAGCGATCGCCAAATCGAGCTATGCTGCGTGCAGTTGGTTTTAAAGATGAAGATTTCAACAAAGCCATTGTCGGTATAGCCAACGGTTACAGCACCATCACCCCCTGTAATATGGGGATAAATCAGCTGGCGCAAAGGGCAGAAGTTGGGATTAAAACCGCCGGAGCAATGCCACAAATGTTTGGCACAATTACCATTAGCGACGGCATTTCGATGGGAACAGAAGGGATGAAATATTCCCTAGTGTCGCGGGAAGTTATTGCAGACTCGATTGAAACCGCCTGTACTGGGCAAAGTATGGATGGTGTACTAGCCATTGGCGGCTGTGATAAAAATATGCCAGGCGCAATGTTAGCGATCGCGCGGATGAATATCCCTGCAATATTCGTTTACGGTGGCACAATTAAACCTGGTCACTACAACGGACGCGATTTAACCGTTGTCAGTTCTTTTGAAGCTGTTGGTCAATATAGTGCTGGAAAAATTGACGAAAAAGAATTATTAGAAGTCGAAAGTCGGGCTTGTCCTGGCGCTGGTTCTTGTGGGGGAATGTTCACAGCTAACACCATGTCTTCAGCATTTGAAGCGATGGGAATGAGTTTACCCTATTCTTCCACAATGGCAGCCGAAGATGCTGAAAAAGCTGACAGCACCGAAAAATCAGCCTTTGTGTTAGTCGAAGCCATCAAAAAACAAATCTTACCCAGTCAAATTATCACCCGCAAATCTATAGAGAATGCTATCTCTGTGATTATGGCGGTGGGTGGTTCGACTAATGCCGTGTTGCATTTTTTAGCGATCGCCCGCGCCGCGAATGTAGAGTTAACCCTAGATGACTTTGAAACAATCCGCGCCCGTGTTCCCGTTTTGTGTGATTTAAAACCAAGTGGTAAATATGTCGCTACAGACTTACACAAAGCTGGTGGCATTCCCCAAGTTATGAAGATGCTACTCGTGCATGGCTTATTGCATGGTGATTGCCTCACCATTAGCGGTCAAACCATTGCAGAGATATTAGCAGACATCCCAGCAGAACCATCCGCCAATCAAGATGTGATTCGGACTTGGAATAACCCGATGTATCCCCAAGGACACTTAGCCATACTCAGAGGTAATTTGGCAACGGAAGGGGCTGTTGCCAAAATTACTGGCGTGAAAAAACCAGTAATTACCGGGCCTGCACGGGTGTTTGAATCAGAAGAAGCTTCTTTAGATGCAATTTTGGCGGGTAAAATTCAAGCTGGTGATATTCTGGTCATCCGCTACGAAGGCCCTAAAGGCGGCCCTGGAATGCGAGAAATGTTGGCTCCGACTTCGGCAATTATCGGGGCTGGTTTGGGTGATGCGGTGGGATTAATTACCGACGGACGCTTTTCTGGTGGCACTTATGGCATGGTAGTTGGTCACGTTGCTCCAGAAGCCGCAGTTGGTGGTGCGATCGCGCTTGTAGAAGAAGGCGATAGTATCACTATTGATGCACCCGCTCGTTTATTGCAATTGAATATATCCGAAGAAGAACTGGCCCGTCGTCGTGCTAACTGGCAACCTCCGGCTCCGCGTTACACTAAAGGCGTGTTGGCGAAATATGCCAAATTGGTATCTTCTAGCAGTATTGGTGCTGTGACAGATTTGGACTTGTTTTAATTAACCTGACAACTGTGGCGCAAGTTTGCCTAACTTTAGCAAGGGGCTGAAGCCCCTTGTCTGGTTATTTGAGATGATCGCTGCATTTACGTCGTTTTTTAATAGTTTGATCTAGCGATCGCTTCTAAAGAAGTTGCAAGGACAAACTCGTAACTTACTTTGCGATCGCAAGCGTGGTAAAACAAATTGCTGTATCGAAACAACTTGTCAGATGAAATACTGTTGATTGCCTCTAAGTTTGGAAGCTATTGAAGAGGGATGTTCTGTGTTTATACTAGATTTTTGCCTGAATTTTATGAGTTTTTGGAAAAATCTTGAAAAAGTTTCAGGAAATTTACATAGAAGATGTGATGTCAATCGATATACTACAGAAATACTATTGACCATCAACTGCTGAAAAATCTAAAAGGGCACAAAATGAGTTCTGAATCTAACGTCAAACTGACCATCGCTCTTTCTAATCCAGACTTAGATGCAGAGGAGCAAGAACGGGAAGCACGGAATCTGCTGCGAGAAATCAAAGACTTAGATGTTGAAAGTGCTGAACTAGTAGCAGCTACAGAAATACCTCAAGGAGCCAAATCTGTTGGTGGTTTTCTAGTGGGAGTGTTGCAGGCAGAGGTGAGCCTTGCCAATTTTAAGAAATTGCTGGGATTTTTGGGCGATCGCTTGGGCAACAAAACCATTGAATTGGAAGTTGAAGCTAACGGCAAGAAACTGAAGGTGAAAGCTAGCAGTCAAGAAGAGTTAAACGCCGCTATTGAACAAGCTAAAAAGTTTATCGCAGGTAGCTAGCCGATAAATTCCATAAATAAAGGAGAATAGCGACATGGCGAAGTTAGCGCTGCTAATTGGTGTAAGCGAGTATGGAGCAGATATTACCTCATTGCTTGCGGCTATAAAAGATGTGGAGGCAATGCAGCGAGTTTTACTAAACCCAGAAATGGGAGGATTTGCCGAGACAGATGTTACAGCACTAAAAAATCCTGATCGGCAGGAAGTGGAAGATGCGATATACAGACTTTTTGCTAATCGCCAAAAAGAAGACCTGTTGCTGTTTTACTTCTCTGGTCATGGAATAAAAGATGAAAACGGCAAACTTTATTTATCAAACTGTAATACTCGCAAAGAGAATGGGAGGCTAGTTAAGCCCTCAGCGCTAGCAGCTAGTGTTCTGAACGAAAATATGAATGAAAGCAAATCTGAAAGACAAGTGGTGATTTTGGATTGCTGCTTTAGCGGGGCAATTGCTCGGGATATGATTCCAAGAGACGATAGCACGGTAAATTTGCAAGAGGAGCTAGGCGGAAAAGGGCGAGCAATTCTGACTTCTTCCACATCCACTCAGTTTGCATTTGAGCAGGAAGGTTTAGAACTTTCAGTTTACACACGGTATCTAGTGGAGGGGATTGAAAAAGGAGCAGCCGATAAAGACGGAGATGGACGGATTTCTGTTGATGAACTGCATGAATATGCCAGTATTAAAGTCAAGCAAGAAGCTCCAGCAATGACACCAAAAATCTACCCAGTGGAAGAAGGTCATAAAATTTACCTAGCTAAAGCACCAAAAGGAGATCCAAAGCTTATTTATCGTAAACTAGTTCAAGAATTGGCAAAAGAAGGTAGTGGCGAAATTCATGAACTTGATCGTATTACATTAGAAGTAAAACAAGAGAGTCTGCAACTAACGCTTGAGGACACAACATCAATTGAAGCAGAGGTTTTAAAACCTTACCAAGAGTATAAAAGAAAATTGCAAAAGTATGAGGAGGCGTTCTACAAGGCGATAGAATCAGATTCTAATCTCAGTGAGAAAACTCGTACTAAGTTGAAACGTCTTCAGGAACTTTTAGTACTTAGGGATGAAGATATAAAACCAATTGAAGACAGAATTCGTAAGAGAGAAGATTTAACAACTCTCGGCGACAAAGATAAAGATACAGTAAAAAGAGAAGATATCATAAATTTTCTACAATACATAGTAGCCAGCGTAATCGGAGTAATTGGAGTAGGTATTGGCGTTGGCATTACTGTATTCTACTTGGATAGAACCGGAGATGAATCTAAAGTTCCGCCTATAGTAGATTCCTGTGCTAAAGAGACCTATAGTTTGAATGACAGAATTAGCCTGGGTGAAGAAATTTTATTAAAACAAGATACAAACCCAGATAAAGAAGCTGGAGTTAAAGCATTTTTAGAAGGTAATTGTCAGCTTGTTGTTGATAAGTTAAATTCATATCGCAAAGCTAACAGCACAGACCCAGAAGCATTGATTTACTTGAATAATGCTAAAGCTCGTCAGAAAGGAGATCGGCTCAAAATTGCTGTGAGCGTACCTATCGGGACAAATCCAAATGTAGCAAAAGAGATACTGCGCGGTGTGGCTCAAGCTCAAGATGAGGTGAATAGCAGTGGCGGTATCAATGGCAAAGCTTTGGAGGTAGCGATCGCTAATGATGATAACGATCCAAGTGAAGCTGTACAACTTGCCACTCGGTTTGGCAAAGATGCCAACATTTTAGCTGTCGTGGGACATAATTCTAGTAATGCTTCTCTCTCAGCAGCCCCGGTCTATCAAAAAGACGGGTTAGTGATGATCTCTCCCACCAGTTATGCCCAAAACCTTGACAGTGTTGGCAATTATATCTTCCGCACTGCTCCTAGTGTTAAATCCATAGCAGATAGCGTCTCTAATTACGCCATTAAAATAGCGGGTAAAACCAATTTTCTTATCTGTGTTGATTACCAAGGGATAGATAATCGATCGTTTAACAATGAGTTTGTTAAAGCGATAAAATCTGCTGGCGGTCAGATTAATTCTACAGAGTGCGATATTTCTGCCCGTGACTTTAACCCTAGTGTTGTCATTTCTCAAGCTGTAAGTAGCGGTGCTAATGCCTTAGTGTTAGGTCTTTATATAGACAAAATAAAACAAGGTCTAGCGGTGGCACAATCTAATCAAGGGCAGTTGACTGTATTTGGTAGTCCTACACTTTTCACTAACGAAACCTTAAAGGAGGGCAGAGGTATCAACGGACTGATAATCTCTGCACCTTGGTATCCCGCAGCATTCCCTAATAACATCTTTCTGCAAAAAGCACAAAAACTTTGGGGTGCAACTGTGAATTGGCGAACAGCTACGGCTTATGATGCAACCTTGGCGATCATCGCAGGTTTACAAAGAACCAACAGACGCGATGAATTACAAAAGGTGTTGCATAGTCCGAGTTTTTCAGTCGATGGTGCAACGGGAAAGATTCAGTTTTTACCATCAGGCGATCGCATAAATAATGACATCTTTTTAGTTAAAGTTCAACAAATACCTGGCACTGATAAATACGAATTTGTGCTTATTAAACCTTAGTTTTGCAGTTTTACTTAATAGCGATCGGATTGTTATAAATTATCCTTAACCCAATCTCGAAAATTACGCATAGCTTGGCTTCTACCAATTGTTAAACACTGCTGTACATATTTATTGACTAATTCAACAATTGGAATATTATGAAAATTAGGACTAGAGCCAGATTTTATATACTTTCCTTCTTTTAGCAAGTAAATTTCTAAACCTTGTTGTGTATGTCGCCAAAGTTCAGGAACTCCCAAAATTTCATAATTTTCAAATCGAGTGCGAGAAGTAATATCAATTTCAATTGCTAAATCTGGTGGTGGGTCTATAGTTAAATCAATGCGATTTTTACCGATGACAGCAGCTTGATTTTGAATATAAAAACTGGTATCTTGTTCTACTGCTTGTTGCATCCGCTCATTTTTAAGCGTAGTCGAGCCAAAAGGTTCAAAATCTATTTGCAAAATTTCTAACAAAATTTTGACTAAATCACCAATAAGTTCTTTATCTTTTTCATGCTCTGGTAAGGGAACCATAATTTCTAACCAGCCATGACTATAAGAGATACGTGAGGCACGCTTTTCTCCCATTTTTTCTAAAATATTTTCTAACTGCTGCCAACTAATATCTTTGAGCAACATTTGTTGACCAGGTTTAACAATAATTTGTTGCAGTTTTAAAAGCATATCACCTCAGAGAGTTGATGTAGTAGCTGTTAGAGCAGATTAAATTCAAAAATCAACTTTCTTAAAGTATATCGTCTTTGAGAATGAGGGTAGAAATTAGCCAAAAAATCACTTGTATGATTTTTGTCTAGGTTTGTTGATAAAGCTTGAACAATAGCGATTGCACCACAACAGAATTTGCCAAAGTTTTGATTTCTGTCTTCTGAATGGCTAACCAATTATTAATATCATTCTCACCTTGCCGTGTTTTTAACAGTGCTTGCTGCTTGAGACTATCAGGTTTTTCCCTTCCCTTTACGCTTTACCCCAAAAACCGAAAAGTATTGAAGTGGAAATTACTCTAGCATTCAGCACTCAGCACTCAGCACTAATTATTGTTGTTGAGTAGAAATTTGAATGACAAACTCTGTGCCTTGTCCAAGTTCTGAAGTGCAGGAGAGTGAACCGCCATGTCCTTCTACCACAATTTGACGAGCGATCGCTAATCCTAATCCAGTGCCTTTTCCTACAGGCTTGGTAGTGAATAAATGGTCAAATACTCGTTCCTTGACTTCCGGTGACATCCCCACCCCGTTATCGGCAATCTTAATCAAGATATTCTGACCTGAGTTTGCTACACGGGTTTGAATGGTGATGCAATTGGGGTTTGCTAAAATGGCTTCCAAACTCCGTTCTGTATTGTATTGTTCAAGTGCATCAATGGCATTTGCTAATAAGTTCATAAACACTTGATTAAGTTGTCCAGCAAAGCATTCGACTAGGGGGAGTTTGCCATAATTCTTCACCACCTCAATTGCCGGACGATTTTCGTTAGCTTTTAAACGATGTCTCAGAATTAGAATAGTGCTGTCAATGCCTTCGTGAATATCAAAGGGAACTTTATAATCCTTATCTGCTCTGGAAAAGGTTCGCAAACTGGTACTGATACTACGAATACGGTTAACACCCAATTTCATCGATTCCAGTAGTTTAGGTAAATCTTCGCGTAAATAATTCAGGTCGATGGCATCAATTTCGTCTTTAATATCTGAGCCAGGATTAGGAAACTTCTCTTGATAAAGATTAATCAGTGCAAACAAGTCTTTAATATAGTCTTTGGCTGGTTCAATGTTGCCGGCAATGAAACCAATAGGATTGTTGATTTCATGAGCAACACCTGCCACCAGATTACCAAGAGCAGACATTTTTTCACCTTGCACTAATTGCAATTGCATCGTTTGGAGTTCTTGTAAAGCTTGTTCTAATCGTTGCTTCTGCTGTTGCAGCAATTGTTTTGCTTCCTGGCTTTCGGTTATGTCTTCAGAAGTACCAAGAATGCCAAAAATATTTCCTTCTATATCTTTTAGAGGAATTTTATTTGTGTTTGACCAGATTTTTTTTCCATCTGCTTGCTGTAATGTTTCGATAATATTGAGTTCAGCTTGTCCAGACTCTATGATCTGGCGATCGCACTTTACATACCAATCTGCTTCTTCACGAGTCCAAGGTAGATCGTAGTCTGTTTTACCAATAACATTTTCTGGCAATTCTACACCCGAAGCTTGAGCAAATTTCTGGTTACAGCCTAAATAAACACTATTGCGGTCTTTCCAGAAAACAGACTGAGGGATATTATCCATAATTAACCGCAAGAATTGTTCCGTCTGTCCCAGGTTTTCTAGAGTATTTTGTGCTTGCTGATAAAGTTGAGCGTTTTCTAAGGAGATTGCAGCTTGAGTACATAACAAATTGAGAATTTCGACGCGATCGCTGCTAAACGCCCCAGCAACCAGATTGTTTTCTAAATATAAAATCCCTAATAGTTTGCCTTGATAGAGAATCGGTATACACAGCAAGCTTTTGGGTTGCTGACGCATGATGTAGGGATCAGCCATCAACAATGGATGCACTGTGGCATCATGAATAACCGTAGCTTGCAGGCTGCGTTTAACCGCATAAATTAGGCTATGGGGAATGTCTGCGCTATCTTCTACAAAAATGGATTGTAACAACCTTGATTGCTGCCCAACTTCAGTAGTTGCCTCAACTAGCAATCTACCTTCTTTGAGCAGTAGTAACGCACACTTATCTGCTCCAGCATTTTCAATTACCACTTGCAGCAGTTTTGTAAGTAATTTATCCAGTTCAATTTCACTGGAAAGAGTCTGAGAGGCTTTGAGAACCGTTGCCAAATCTAGCATTACTGATGCACTGCTGCTAGATGTTGGTGATTTATTAGTGCTTGAGTGCAAGGTAGTAATGGTATCAATATTTGCGTTTGCGATCGCAGAGTCACTTCGTGAACGCGTCTGTTGTAAAATTGGCGCTAGCAGTTGTGGATAACGTTGTTCTAAGTCATCGACTTTGGCTTTAGCATCCCAGCGGGTGTAGCAATAATAAGCATTAATCAAATACTCTTGAGCAATGCGTTCTTTGCCCCATTCTAAATAAAACTTGGCGGCGAGTTCGTTGGCAAGAGCTTCTTCGTTGATGTATTCATTTTCTTTTGCTTGAGCAATGGCGCGATCGTATGACTCGATTGCATCCATATACTTGCCAGAAATTCTTGCCATTTCCGCAGACAGCAATAGATATCGATGTAGAAAATTTTGGGGACAATTATCCGCCCAGTTTTTCTGGATTTGTTGATGTTCTTGGATAATGTCCCAATACTGCTTTTTATTATCTAATGTCGCATTGGGATAGAGGGCTACTAAACTGAGTGGATAATAGAAGTGATACTGAATAATTGGGAAAAAGCCAGAGTTGCAAGCAAGGGTTTTCTCAGCTTCTTCTGCCGCTTCAATGGCATCTTCATAGCGACCATAAAGGTAAGACAATTGGATTTTGAGAAAAGAGTACCAATTAATTCCATGATCAAAGTTATTTTTCTGTCTCCAAACTTCTATATAAGGAATATTTTCGCTATTGTCATCATCTAAGAAATCGGTGCTTTTAGATATATCTTGTAGGCTCAACAGAAACTGACGCTGTAAAGTAAATGCATACAACATATTGACATCATTTACCTGTTGGACGTAGCTCAAATATTTTTCAGTTTCCGTGTAAACATCCGATAGGCGATCGCCCTTAATTAACATTGCCCAAATCAAAAACGAAACTGCCCAAACACCAAATACCAAATTTCCCGTTTCTTGACAGATTTGGAATGATTGTTGGGAAAGCGGTAAATTCGTTTTTAAATGCTGATTATAGGGATTAGTGGTGTGAGCAAAGATATTATTGGTCTTAAAAATAAATTGGGTACTATTGAAGTGACGATCAAGTTTTAGTGCTAACCTACCGAACTCATAAGCAGTTTGATAACTACTTTGATTTGCCAGACTCATTCCATAGAGACAGTAAGCAAAACCGGAACTTTCGGCATTGCCATAAGTCAAGGATAAACCGATCATTAATAGAGGAGCCAAACAACTAAGGTTTTGATCTCCTCCCATATAAGCTGCTGCCCAAAGATCAGCTAAAAGACCCATACACATCTTTTTATCTGGATCTGTCATCTCAGGCAAATCGAATAAATCTGCTGTGTGAATTTCTGCAAGTTTAGATTTTAATTCTTTAAGCTCAGTTTCGATAGCAATTTGTTGTTTCTCAGAAGTAACAGGCAAATCCATACCCATGATGCTTAAAGCTTTCAGACCAGCTTTAATCCCATCTGTGATATTTTCGCCCTGAGTCATTTTCAGGTACATCTGAGTTCCATAAATGCTTGCTTTCTCAAACTTATCTCTACTATTACTTAATGCTATATTAAATAATGTTTCTGCTTGATTAAAGTCGCCAATTAAATATTCACACTTCGCAGATTCTCGATGTAAATCAAAGATGAGATTGTAATTAATTTGCCAAGTTTCCTCTGTTAGTAATTCTCGTCCTAATGTGAAATATTTGACTGCCGCTTTATAAGCAGTGGAAGCTTTAGCTTTCTTCCCAGCAATTAGATTAAGTTGAGCCAACTCTAATTTTTGGGATTGTTCATGAATTATATCAATCCCTTCATTTAACTGATTAACAATATCAAAGATGCTGTTTTCAATTAATTCAGGTAATGTATTATTTAAGAGTAATTGCCCAATTTTTAAATGAGTAGCTTTTCTTTGAGACTCAGGTATCAGAGAATAAGCAGCTTGCTGTACGCGGTCATGGAGAAATTTATAAGAGCAGGAATCAGGATAATTGTCTTGCTTCAATTCTGAATTCTGACTTCTGTTAGTGTTTGCATAGCGTCTGTCTGCGCTATGCTGCGCGAACGTAGAAAAGTGGGGCGTAGTCCATTCTGACTCCTCTTGATAGAATTTGTAGACTTCATTAGTAGGGATAATCAACCCATCTTGCACAGCTTTCCAAAAGTCTGCGGCTGTTTCCACTTGAGATTTTTCATGGACGATCGCTAATGCGGCTAAATCAAATTGGTTTCCTACACAAGCCGCTAATTTCAAAATTTCTTGAGTTTCTGTTGACAACTTTTTAAGTTGAATTGCCATGAACTCTACGACATCATCGGTAAGAGCGATCGCTCGCACCTGAGCAATATCACATTCCCAATAACCACCGTCAAAATTAAACGTAATTAGTTGATCTTGATGTAGTACTTTGAGAAATTGGGTACTGAAGAAAGGATTACCTTTAGTTTTGCTCAATACCAACTCTGTTAAGGGTACAGCTAACTCTAGGGAACAACTCAATGTATCTGCAACCAAATCATTGACCGATGTTTGATCAAGAGGAGCTAAGGTAATTGTATTGACTGTAGCGCCTAGTTTCTGAATTTCTTCCAAAGTCAGCATTAGCGGATGTACTGGGTTGACTTCGTTATATCGATAAGCACCAATTAACAGTAGATAGCCGATTTCGACTTCGCTCATTAATAAGTGCATTAACTTTAAAGAAGCAGAATCTGCCCATTGCAGATCATCAATAAAAATTACCAATGGATGTTCTAGTGCAGTGAAGACTTGAGTAAATTTCAAAAACAGCAAATTGAAGCGATTTTGGGCTGCACTTCCAGAAAGTTCCGGTGCAGGAGGCTGTTTACCAATCATACTTTCCAGTTCTGGAATCACCTCAATCATCACTTGTCCGTTCTCACCCAAAGCAGAGAGAATTTTGCACTTCCACTGCTCAAATTGAGCGTCAGTTTCACTCAGCAGTTGCCTGATTAAGTCTCGGAAAGCTTGCACAAAGGCAGAGAAAGGAATGTTGCGCTGGAATTGGTCGAATTTACCTTTAATGAAGTAACCCCGTTGTCGCACGATTGGCTTGTGGACTTCGTTAACCACAGCAGTTTTGCCAATACCAGAGAAGCCTGCTACTAACATAATTTCAGTGCTTCCCTGACTGACTCTCTCAAAGGCACTCAATAAACTTTCAACTTCGTCTTGGCGACCATAAAGTTTTTCTGGAATGATGAAGCGATCGCAAATATCCCGCTCACCTAATTTAAAGGATTTAATCGAGCCAATTTCCGACAATTGAGACAAACATTTTTCTAAATCAAATTTCAGCCCTAATGCACTCTGATAGCGATCTTCAGCATTTTTGGCCATCAATTTCATCACAATGTCACAAAGAACTTTGGGAATATCTTCTTCCCTCGTACCTCCTAATTTTTCTGGTTGCTTGGCAATGTGACTGTGAACTAACTCCATCGGATCGTTAGACTCGAAGGGTAAGTGTCCAGCCAGCAATTCATAGAAGGTAACGCCGAGAGAATAGTAATCACTGCGATAGTCAATTCCCCGATTCATCCGTCCGGTTTGTTCCGGGGAAAGGTAGGCAAGAGTACCTTCTAAGACATTAGGACTGTGAACTTCTTGGGTTTCTCTGGATAAGAGAGAGGCAATACTAAAGTCAATCAACTTGACTTGCTTAGTTTCTGGGTTGATGAGGATGTTAGCAGGCTTGATATCTTTGTGGATAACTCGATGGCGATAGAGTCCGTCGAGAATATTGCTCAGAGCGATAGCAATTTCCAAAAATTCTGTCAGACTATATTGCTTACCCCTCATTGTTTCGTTCATCCAATCTCTGAGGGAAATACCACCAAAATCTTCCATCACCAAGGCATAGCTGTTGCGGTAAGGTTCCAGGCTGTAAGGATGGACAATACCAGGTAGGTCAATATTTTTAGCGATCGTGTACTGATTACGGAATAGCAGCAGATCGTTGAAGGTAGGATACTCCTGCTGAAGCAATTTGATTACAACCGGAAGTTGATCGGTCTCTCGAATTGCTCGATAAACTAAGGTTCTAGAGCCTGCATAAAGTTGTTCGCTAATTCGATAGTTAAAAAGCTTGTCCATCGGCTTAACTGCTATATTCATACTTCATCAACTCTTCATAAATAGCTATTTATTTAAAGTATTGTGCCCAAAAAGCAGCTTTTGCTAACTCAGTTTTATCAATGGAGGCAGAGAGCAGGGAGCAGGGGAAGCAGGGGAAGCAGAGAGGGAGAAGGTAGGAGATAGAAACTCTTTATATGTGATGCGTAAGCTCTATTTAGCTCTCAAGCAAAACTTCCCCAATTTCCGGTAAAATCAAGTTCTGAGGATTGTGGAATTGGGAGAAATTTGGGGTGCCTACACTTGGCGTTAACATTGACCACATTGCCACCATCCGGCAAGCGCGGCGGACGGTAGAACCAGACCCAGTAGCGGCGGCGGTGCTGGCAGAATTAGCGGGTGCTGATGGAATTACGGTGCATCTGCGCGAAGATCGGCGACATATCCAAGACCGGGATGTGCGTATATTGCGGCAAACAGTGCGATCGCATCTTAATTTAGAAATGGCCGCAACAGAAGAGATGCTAGCGATCGCTCTGGATATCAAACCAGATTACGTGACTTTAGTCCCCGAAAAGCGCGAAGAAGTCACAACAGAAGGCGGACTAGATATTATTGGCCAAATTGCTAGAATAGGTGAGATAGTCGATAAATTGCAAAGCGCTAGCATTCCAGTTAGTTTATTTATCGATGCCGAACCAGCACAAATTGAAGCATCTGTCAAGGTACAGGCGCAGTTTATCGAATTGCACACAGGACAATACGCTGAGGCTAAAGATGAAACAAATCGCCACCGAGAATTAGCCATATTAGCTAAAGGTTGTCAACAAGCGATTCAAGCTGGATTGCGAGTCAACGCTGGTCATGGACTCACCTACTGGAACGTCTATCCGGTGGCTGCGCTTCCAGGCATGGAAGAACTGAACATTGGTCATACCATCATCAGTCGGGCAGCATTAGTAGGTATAGAAAGGGCAGTCCGCGAGATGAAGCAAGCTATCAGAGGTGACAGGGGATAGGGAATAGGGAATAGGGGAAGAAACTATAACCTGTAACCTATAACCTGTAACCTATAACCTGTAACCTGTAACCTATAACCTGTAACCTATAACCTAGAGGGGTTGTCACTGCGAAATCTGGAAATTGGGATCAAATCTTCAGCAAAAACTTCTATGAGCGCAACACAGTCTAACAACCTGCCACTTTGGGTACAGGATAGAGATAAAGTGATAGCAGAAAGCACTGATGTCGAGTGGCGCTATCAGACACCGCCTGATTATTCTCGTTCCAAAGAAAATCTTGCCCAAGAAAGTATCCACAATCACCTTGAAGGTACACTGGAAGCGATCGTGCAAAACTTAGTGCGAACCTTCGAGATGGAGGTATCTTTCAAAGCTAACCCACAACAGTGGTTATCTATTGTCAATGAACAGTTTCGTGTGAGTACCAATGGCGGAGTAGAGTATACCGCAGCAGATTTATCAGCCCAAGGTACTTACAATCTCTTTATGCCTGATTCAGAGCATTACAAAGCTTCAGAAGAAACCTTTGAATCATCCGCAAAAGTCTTCCACACAACATTTCCCCAAGGATTTCCTTGGGAAGTGCTGGAAGTTTTCTCAGGGCCACCAAATGTCACATTCAAATGGCGGCATTGGGGACATTTTAATGGAGAATATAAAGGCCATGCACCGACTGGAGAGACAATAGAAATTATCGGTATGAGCATTGCAAAAGTTACCGATGACTTGAAGGTTATTTCCTTAGAACACTACTTCGACAATAATCTGTTCTTGGAAAAGCTAACATCTGGTGGCAAACAGACAAATGCCCAAAAGTCGGGAAGTGCTTGTCCGTTCAGTTCTTGGTTCAAGAAATCCCCTAAGAGTTAGTTGATAAGGGTACAGAATGTCGTACTGTGCCCTTACATTATTCACACAGCAACCAAAGGATGAAAATGCAAACATACTATTACGTTTTGGCTAGTCAACGCTTTCTTCTCCAAGAAGAACCGATACACGAAGTTATCAAAGAACGCACTCGTCACTACCACGAACAAGAAAAACAAATAGATTTTTGGTTGGTTGAGCAACCAGCTTTCTTGGAAGCACCCCAATTTGCACAAATCAAGGCAAAGTGTCCCCAACCAGCAGTAGCAATTATTTCTACAAATCCCCAATTTATTACTTGGTTAAAACTGCGTTTAGAGTACGTTATCACTGGAGAATTCCAGGCTCCTTCTGAGACAATACCAGATGCTTTGGCATCGCTTGCTACCGTATCTTAAAAATGGTGAATGGGGCATGGGGAAGAGGTGATAGGTGACAGGTTATAGGGAATAATCTGTACCCTGTAACCTATAACCTATTCCCTTCTTTACTCCAATTTTATTTGCTAAGAAGAAAATATGTTTTGTAACAGTCCTTCCATTCCCACACTGAAGTAAGTAGGTTTTCAGCTTTTTTCTTATAAAATCTTCTAAGACACCTTGATTTACATAATCTAACTTTTGTGCATAGATTTCAGACTTTACCAAGTGTTTTAGGATTAGCGATTGCAGGGTTGATTGGTGGCATGAGTTCTGTTTTTGCCCAACAAGCCATTCCTCTTTGTCAACCACCGACTTCGGGCGAGTATCTTTTATTAGTAGTCAGTCCCACAGCTGATAATCAAAAGCAGTTGCGTAGCGCCTTACCGCCTGAACTCAAAACCATTACCTGCAAATATCTCAACGAAACTGTGACGCGGATAGGGGGGTTTAAAAAGATTGATGATGCCAATCGATGGGCAAGGTATGTAAGTAATATTGTTGGCTTGTCTGCTATCATCACCACTCGACCAACAACGGCAGATGTAAAGCCGCCACAAACACAGCCACAACTACAGCAACAGCCACTTCAGCAAACAGTTAACTATAATCCTCAAGCATTAGGAGAGGGTTATGCAGTTTTGGTAGATTATTACAATCGTCCTGAACTAGTAAATAGCGTGCAGCAAGCAGTAGGAGGTAACGTAGGTTTTGTTTCTTATGGACAACGCCCTTACTTGTTAGCAGTTTATACCACCAATCAAAGTGAAGCATACAATACATTGCAGAAGCTGAACAATGGCGGTTTTGTTGCCAGCATAGTAGATAGCCGTAAAGTGATTCTGCTGCGCTCAACTGTGCGATTGTAGTGATATTAAGTTTTCTAGAATACTGATGCGATCTACCAAGTTGGTAATTTGTCAGTTGACAAATTACCAGTTCCCAATTAAAAATAGTCGCTCAAACAAGGATGTATTGCCCTAGTTTAAATAAGCAAAACTAGCTAACCAACAGATGGTTATACCCAAAGCCGACCCAGCTATTACCTGAACTGGTGTATGTCCAAGTAATTCCTTCAGACGGTCTTGGCTAAAGTCTGGTTTTTCATGAAATAATTCATCAATCATTTGATTGAGGATACGAGCTTGCTTACCAGCCGCTTGGCGAACTCCGGCTGCATCATACATGACAATGATGGCAAAAACCATCGCAAGGGCAAAATCAGGAGATGCCCAACCAAGTGTTTGCCCGACACCAGCCGCTAGAGCTGTAACTAAAGCTGAATGGGCACTGGGCATACCTCCAGTTGTCACCAAAACACGGATATTCAGTTTGCGATTTTTGACGATCTCGACTACGAGCTTTAATGCTTGAGCAATTAAACAAGCGACCAGAGCAACCAGCAGCACCCGGTTGTCTAAAATGTTGCCTATGTCCTGCATGGTATTTTGGTTAGGTTAGTAAATATTAGCAGCGGTTGTTGGTTGAGGAAACATTTAGATTCAACCCAAAATCCAAAATTAACCTAGTACATCACGGCGGAAACAGATCAATTATTCAAAATTGTCTAAAAGCTGATTAAATAAGCTTTTTGAACTTTGAATTTTCAATTCTGCTGGGCGGTAGTAGTACAGTATCGTGTAAATAAACCACCCATTCCCAATCAATGAAACCCTTACGGTATAAGAATTTAGAATCCCGCAAAGCGTTGCTAGTTATTGCGGCTAGTAATAAAATGAGCGATCGCTTGGAGTGGCTTGGCTCTGTCTCCAAATGGTTCTAATTCTGCACAAGCTACTTTAACTAGCTCTTGGGCTTTTAAGCGCGATTCTTCAAGTCCCCAAAGGCTAGGATAGGTCACTTTCTTCGCTTGTTGGTCTTTACCAGCTGTTTTGCCTAATTGCTCTTTTGTAGAAGTGATATCCAGAATATCATCTATGATTTGGAATGCTAGCCCAATATTTTCAGCATAACGGGTCAGTCGCTGCACGTCTTCAGTTGATGCCCCAGCGATGATCCCGCCAGAAACTACGCAAGCTTCCAAAAGGGCGGATGTTTTGTGTCTATGAATGAAATTTAGCGTTTCTAGAGAAATATCTGATTTCCCCTCACACTCCAAATCGACAACTTGACCACCGACCAAACCAGCTGCCCCCAGCGCCCGGCCAAGACGAACAATTACCTGCAAGGTTAGCTCTCTGTTAACGCTTTGGGGGGTTTTAAGGGCAACTAACTCAAAAGCGAGTGCTAACAAGCCGTCTCCAGCCAAAATCGCCACATCTTCGCCATAGACTTTATGATTTGTCAGCTTTCCCCGACGGTAATCGTCATTATCCATCGCTGGAAGGTCATCATGAATCAAAGACATTGTGTGGATCATCTCCACAGCACAAGCCGTTGGCATAGCCATTTCGATAGTGCCGCCCATCATTTCACAGGTAGCAAGACAAAGAATGGGACGTACACGCTTGCCGCCAGCTAATAACGAGTAGCGCATCGCCTCATAAATCTTTTCTGGATAAATGATGGGGATAGCCTGATCTAAAGCATTATCACAAAGCTTTTGTCGTTCTTTGAGATAGGCTACTAAGTTAAATGTGGCTTCCTCTGGTGGTGTCTTTTGAACGTTATCAGTTGCTACCATTCTTCAATTCCTGACACTTTGGGATTTTTGTCTTATACGTCACAATTTTAAGGTGCTGTGGGGCTGAAAAAATGAAGAGTTCACAATTATGAGTTAGGAATTAGGAGTTAGGAGTTGAGATGCGATTAATCGCGTCTGTACAAGAGTTAGGATTAATAATTCTTAACTTTTAACTCATCACTCTCTTTCATTTTCTTGCTGCTCTGGAATAGCTGGTGAAGGTATTTTGTAACAATATGGCAACAGTCATAGGGCCAACACCACCAGGAACGGGGGTGATAAATCCTGCTACACCAGCAGTTGATTCAAAGTCAACATCGCCAATTAAGCGACTTTTGCCACTAGCATCGGTGACACGATTCATTCCCACATCTACCACAACAGCACCTGGTTTTACCATATCAGCAGTGATGAGTCCGGGACGACCTGCTGCTGCAATTAGAATATCAGCATTTTGGGTGATGCTTTTGAGGTCATGCGATCGCGAGTGAGCGATCGTGACTGTAGCATCAGCTTCTAGTAGCATCAGCGCCATAGGTTTACCCACCAAAATACTCCGTCCCACCACTACTGCCTGTTTTCCTTGCAATGGAATCTCATATTCCTGCAAAAGCCGCATCACACCATCCGGGGTGCAGCTGCGTAAACCGATTTCTCCGCGAACTAGTCGCCCTAAGTTAACTGGGTGCAGTCCATCAGCATCTTTATCGGGATCAATTTGATGTAGTAGAGCCACAGCATCCAAGTGGTCAGGTAAGGGCAGCTGCACAAGAATTCCATCCACCCGTTCATCATGGTTTAGTGCAGCAATTACCTCTTGTAATTCCCCAAAGGTAGTTTCGGCAGGAAAATGCTTACCAAAAGAGGCGATGCCAACTTTTGCACAGGCTTTTTCTTTATTGCGGACATAAGCGGCTGACGCTGGGTTATCACCAACCATTAACACTGCTAAACCAGGGGGTCGTCCCATTTCTGGTTGTAATTGTGTAATTGCTACAGAAAGTTGTTGCTGAATTTTTGCTGCTATTGCTTTACCATCAAGGAGTTTGGCAGTTTTTGTTTCCATGAAAATTCCCAATTATAAATTAATTCGCTTTTTATCCAAAAGTCTAGAGTAAAAATATTGCTTATTGACTTTTAACTATTATTGTGTATCTGCTTGATGTCGTAGCGTTTCTCTCACAGTCAATCCATAATGCTTATTTTCTCAGATCAACGGCTTTATCTGAAGAATAAAGAATTGCAGGATGAAATTCAGAACATTTTTTGCTCAGTTGAGAGCGTGTTTCTGAAACCACAGAGAAAGAATATTATAAATGGGAACTGACCTCATGAAACTGGCGACAAAGCAAGCAGTGAAGCAAAAATTTGCTCAATCAGTGGCTTTCATGCAACAAACAAGAAATTTGTCCCTTTCGTTCTTATCCGTGCATAGTATTGTTTCTTACCGCCTGGGGTTGATTTCTTTATTGGTGGTAGGACTTTGTAGTTGTGGTAGTTTAACCTCATCTGGCTTGAATGGGACTAATTTCCAAATTGGTAGCAATGTCACGCCAATTCGAGAAATTAAGCCAGAACAAGACAATCGGGCTATAGTTTACATCCAAGGTCAGGTAGAAAAACAAGCTCCTCTGATGAAGCAATGGGCTTATCAAATTAATGACTCTACTGGCAAAATTTGGGTTGTCACCAATCAAAAAAATCTAGCGAAGGGAGCGCAAGTGGTGATTAAGGGTAAAATTCGCTACCAAAGCATCCCTTTAGGTGGTAAAGAATTGGGGGAAGTTTATCTAGAAGAAGAGTAATCAGCAATTAAAAATTAATAATATATGAACAATCAACCGGTGCATGTAGCGATCGCAATTCTCTATCAAGAAAACAAGTTTCTTATGCAACTACGCGACAACATCCCCGGTATTCTCTACCCTGGTTACTGGGCGCTATTTGGCGGTCATATCGAACCTGGTGAAACGCCAGATATCGCAGTGAAACGAGAAATTTTAGAAGAAATCGGCTATGAGCTACCACCCTTTGTAGAATTTGGCTGTTATACCGACGAAAGAGTTGTCCGTCATGTCTTTCATGCACCATTATTGGTGGAATTAAATCAACTGGTTTTAAATGAAGGCTGGGATATGGGATTATTGACCCCAGAAGATATTCACCAAGGTAACTGTTATTCGCAAAACGCCCGCGAAGTACGCCCTTTGGGGAATACACATCGGCAAATTATGTTGGATTTTATGGAGAGAAATCAATCTTAATGGGAATTGGGAATTGGGAAGAGGACTTGGGGACAAGGGGAAAGACTTGTTTCAAGTTCTCACCTCTTGTCCCTTTGTCCCCTGCCCCCTGCCCCCCTGCCTCCTCTCCTAGAAGCCAAAATAAAGTTATAACTCTTGTGGAGTCATCACTAATGCAATCAGCAAACAAACTACCGCGATGGTTAACTATAGGATTGGCATTTCCGATTATTATTCTCAACGGTTGGTTATTGCTCCAGGTGGTGCAGTATTTTCAGCCATTGATTAGTATTATTGCCGCCGCCATTCTACTGGCATTTGTCTTGAACTATCCAATCCAGTTTTTGCAAGAACAAGGGGTAAAACGTAACCTAGCGATCGCAGGAGTGTTGCTTTTAACTCTAGTAATTTTAGTAGCTTTAGGCATTACCTTAGTTCCCCTAATTATCCAACAACTCGTTGAGCTAGCCAATATTTTGCCAAGTTGGATTGATTCTGGTACTCAGCAACTCCAAACTTTCCAGGATTGGGCGTTAAGTCAGCAACAGCTTCCTATTAATTTAAGTGGGTTATTTACCCAAGTTCTGGAACGATTATCTAACCAACTTCAGTCTTTCACTGGTAGAATTCTTGGTTTTGCCGTTGATACCATTGGTATTGTTCTCAATGTGTTGCTGGCGGTAGTGCTAACTGTCTATCTAATATTAAACGGCGAACGTCTTTGGGACGGAATATTTCAGTGGTTTCCCCATAACATTGGGTTAAGATTGCGAGAATTACTGCGAGAAGACTTCCACAATTACTTTATCGGTCAAGCAACATTGGGAGCCGTATTAGGGGTGACAATTACACTGGCATTCTTGACGCTGCGAGTTCCCTTGGCTTTACTTTTTGGCATCGGGATTGGTTTATTTTCTCTCTTCCCCTTTGGTACAGGATTCGGCATTGCCATAGTAAGCCTTTTGGTGGCATTGCAAAACTTTTGGTTAGGAGTTGAAGTATTGGGTATAGCCGTTGCAATCGACCAAGTTAATTCTAATTTTGTTGCACCTCGAATTCTTGGTAATTTAACTGGTTTAAATCCCGTGTGGGTAGTGATTTCTTTGTTGTTGGGGGCAAAGTTAGGAGGAGTTCTGGGTTTGTTAATTGCAATTCCTATTGCTAGTTTTATCAAGGATACAACAGATAGTTGGCAGGCTGGAGAGTTTAATAAGATAGATGATATCGTGTCAGAACCTGTTACAGTAACAAGTGAAACAGCAGGGACTTATAGTTAGAATCCAATATCTCAACCAAGAAAAACTGACTAAGAATGTCTCTTCTTTGGTTATGGTTTGATTTTCTAAACAAGTTCAGAATTTAGGTGAATCGGAATTTCAATAATAAACTCAGTCCCTTTGCCAAAAGTTGATATACATTGCAGATGACCACCGTGTTTTTCCACAACAATTTGATAACTAATAGATAAACCTAGTCCAGTCCCTTTCCCAACTGGTTTAGTAGTAAAAAAGGGATCAAATAATTGCTTTTGTAAATTCTCTGGAATTCCCGGGCCATTATCGGAAATGCGAATAATTACTTGATTGTCATCAGTGAGTTGAGTCCGAATACAAATTTTTCCTTTATCCCTTAACAATGACGTAGGCGCTTCGCCTTCCCGCAGTGTATGACTAATACTTCGACTACGCTCAGTACAAGTGACAAATGACTCTTCTATAGCATCAATAGCATTCGCCAAAATATTCATAAATACCTGATTGAGTAACCCGGCGTAGCACTCCACTTGGGGAAGATCGCCGTATTCTTTAATTATGTTGATGTTTTCACTTATTTGGTTATTTTGAAGACGACTTTGTAAGATTATTAGCGTACTATCAATACCTTCATGGATATCAACTAATTTTTTCTCAGATTCATCAAGACGAGAAAAATTTCGTAAAGAAAGAATGATTTGCTCGATTCGCTTGGTACCAACCTGCATAGAAGTGAGAAGACGGGGGAGATCGGTAGTTAAAAAATCCAGTTCAATTTGTGCGATCGCAGTTTTAATTTCCGTTTCTGGTTCAGGATAAGATTGTTGGTACAATCTAATAATATTGAGTAGATTTTGACTATATTCGATGGCGTGAACAAGGTTCCCAGCAATAAAGTTGACAGGGTTGTTGATTTCGTGTGCAATACCAGCAACAAGTTGTCCTAATGCAGCCATTTTTTCATTCTGAATTAATCGCGTATAGTTTTGCTGAAGATCGCGAAAGCCTGCTTTAGCAACTCTAGATTGTTCCTCTACTTGTTGTAGCTGAACGAGTGTTAATACATGAATTTGAGAGTAGGCTAAGAGTAATTGATGAAAATCGACTAGCTTATATTTTCCACACGTAGTTTTGATCAAAATTGGCTCGTATGCAATTTGAGGTGGTCGTTGCAAAGTTATCTCAGTTGCTTTAACAATAGGCGTATCCTCAGAAATGGCTAATATCTCTGTCTGGAAAAACTTGTAAAGAATTTTAATCGGTTTTGTAGAAAATAAAGCCAAACTGTAGGGGTAACTCATATACTCAAAAAATTTCCGCCGTGAAATCATCCCTACATACTCTTGATTGTTATTGAGGATAATTCCTGGTAATAAAGGCTCTTGCTTAAAGAGCGTAACTAAATCATTCCCTGGAAACTCTATTTCAATATGAACTTGCCAAGAGAGTAATTCTTGTAACGTTGACTCTAATCGCAAATTTGACTCATCAGTATTTGTTGTACTACGAATAGTCGATATACTCTCATGTCTTGACTGTTGAGGTAATATTTCTGGCAACATTATGAATACCCGTCTCTATAATTTCAAAATTCATCAA
Source organism: Nostoc sp. ATCC 53789 (assembly GCF_009873495.1). Taxonomy (GTDB): domain Bacteria; phylum Cyanobacteriota; class Cyanobacteriia; order Cyanobacteriales; family Nostocaceae; genus Nostoc; species Nostoc muscorum_A. Next base: position 4,317,444 of record NZ_CP046703.1, read on the forward strand.
TCGTTATAAACTTATCTTTCCCAGATTGCTAACCAAAATTCACAGTGTAGATGTGGGAATATAGAGTACCTCAGAAAATCCAATACTTTTATGAAAGCGTAGACATTTATCGGCTTATCATTAGGGGCTATTTCTCAGGTAAATTTTAATTAGGATGCGTTAGTCTAAAGCAATAACACACCATTTTTATAGCGATGTGCTAGGCGCTATGAGCATCTTTTGAGCTGCAAATTATATCAAAATATTCACTTAATAAAAAGGTTAAAATATAACCTTTTTATTGATGTTCTCTTTCTATTTAATATTAAACCAAGGCCACTAGCAACAGAGTACCACCTAATGTTGTAGACTCAGGTACTTTATCTGTAAGAGACATATTAAAAATTTTATTAACCCTTAGATAACTAAATCTTTACTTTTTATTATAAAAAAAGTGGTAAAAGCTTATTTTGTAATACTTTTTAAAATTGCCATTATTTAATATGGAATCTCATAACTCATTGAGGCTAAACCGTCGCCAGTTTTTGCTACGTTCAGCGATTACGGCAGGTGGGATTATATCCACCAATTTTGTATCAAAATCACAAGTTTTTGCTGAAGCACCTGCAATTATCACCTCAGATAAAATGCGTCCTGCTATACCTTATGGCGTAGCTAGCGGAGATATTTCTAACGATAGTATTGTTATTTGGAGTCGTAGCGATCGCCCCGCCAAAATGATCGTAGAATACTCTACCAGCGAATCTTTTAAAAATGTGCAGCGAGTTGTCGGGCCCAATGCTTTACAAAATAGCGACTTTACAGCACGACTTTATCTGAGAAACCTGCCACCAGACCAACAATTATTTTATCGGGTAATCTTCCAAGACTTAGATTATAAAGGCACTTACAGCGCTCCTGTCAAAGGCTCTTTCCGAACTCCCCCCAAATTTGGGCGAGATATATTCTTTGTTTGGGGTGGCGACACCGCCGGTCAGGGATGGGGTATTAATCCTGATTTTGGTGGGATGAAAATTTACGAAACCATGCGTCAACTTAATCCCGACTTTTTCATTCACTCTGGCGATAATATTTATGCTGATGGCCCCATTCAATCAGAAGTGAAGCTAGACGACGGCACAATCTGGAAAAACATCACTACACCAGAAAAATCAAAAGTAGCAGAAACTCTTACAGAATTTCGTGGCAACTATATTTACAATTTGTTGGATGAAAACATCAAGCGTTTCAACGCCGAAGTTCCGATATTGGCACAGTGGGACGACCACGAAACAAGAAACAATTGGTATCCTGGACAAACTATCCTCAACGATGACCGTTATATAGTTAAGGATGTTAACTTGCTAGCTAAAAGAGCAAGGCAAGCATTTTTGGAATATCTGCCTATTGGGTATACAACCAATGAGCCAGACAAAGCGAAAATTTATCGCTTCTTTAAGCATGGCCCATTATTAGACATTTTCATGCTGGATGAGCGCACCTATCGGGGGCCGAATAGCCCTAATAATCAGCCAGTACCAAGTAAAGACACAGAATTTACCGGTAGAACACAAATACAATGGTTAAAAAGGCAATTGCTATCATCAAAAGCAACATGGAAAGTGATTGCTAGTGATATGCCTCTGGGATTGATAGTGAGAGATGGTAGCACAAACTTTGAAGCTTGGGCTAACGGAGATGGCCCGGCTTTAGGAAGAGAACTAGAACTTGCAGATTTACTCAGATTTATCAAAAATAAGAATATCCAGAATGTTGTTTGGTTAACTGCTGATGTACATTACGCAGCAGCCCACTATTATGACCCCAGCAAAGCACAGTTTACAGATTTTAAGCCTTTTTGGGAGTTTGTCGCCGGGCCTCTGAACTCTGGCACATTTGGGCCAAACCAACTAGAAAATACCTTTGGCCCCCAATTGATATTTCAAAGCCTTCCTCCAGGTACAAAAGCAAATCGTCCCCCAAGTGAAGGTTTGCAATTCTTTGGAGGAGTCAAAATTGATGCTTATACAAAGGTGATGACTGTAACATTGCGTAACTTGGCTGGAGAGACTGTTTATAGTGTAGATTTACCGCCAGAAAAATAAATTATCAAAAGCGTGGCGAACTATTAAGACAAGGGGTAAAATCCCCTTGTTTAACGTAAACAAATTCTCTCTTCTCTGTGTACTCTGCGCCTCTGTGGTTAATTAAAAATTGTAGTCAGAGTAAGTTACCCATGAATATGAAGAAATAGGGAATAACCACTGGCAGCAAAAATAAAAAGGATAGCCGCAGGAAAAATTACTACATCCCTGACGATAAATAAAATCCAATCTTTTCTTAGTTCTTGTTTAAATTTAAGTTCTCTCAGCTTTCGCTCAAGTTCTACGTCTTCTTGTGACGGCAAACTTTCAGGTGATAAAATTAGTGGATTGTCGTCTGTACTGGCAATTATTTTTGATAAATCTGTTCTATTTGTCATGCTATTTAGACACAAATAATTAAAATATTACTGTCGAATTTATTTTATAAACTTTTTTTATTTCAAACATCACGGTTAAATTGTATCTTGATGTTTGTTCATTCTTTGTCGGATTGTTTGACGGATATCTTCCCAATCTTGAACAGTCATTTCTGTTGCATTCCCAGAGTTTAATCCTTCCAGAAGCATTGTTTCTAGACGTTCTTTAGCTCTCTGTTTTTGGTCTTGTCGCACTAATTCACGAAAATATTCGCTGATACTGCTATAATCACCTTGAGCTACCTGTTCTTCTATATAAGTTCGCATGGTGTCAGGTAAGGAAATATTTATACTTTTTACAAGGGTTATTTCCTGAATATGTTTTTCTACATTATGGCAGTTTTTGCGATTTTATACTGATAGTCCCTATGCGTCTAGACTTAAAGATAGCCGTTGATAGTATATTTAATCTAATTAGCGGTGCGTTAGGCATTATGCCATAACGCACGCTACTGGTTACTTACTCAATCACAACGTACATATAATTTAGGGTTTCCAAGTACTGAGAGACTGACGAATTGATTTTAATTCCTGTAGATATTCATTCAGTTTCTCTTTTTGAAAATTCAAGATATCAAGAATTTTATCTACTTCTGATTCTTTGGTTTCCCGTTCTTTTAACAGACTATCAAATTCATCTTGAAACTTTTTGATGTAGTCATTGATTTGTTGCTCTGCACGTCTAAAGTCTTCTGCAATTTGTTTTTCGATGACTCTTTGTAGTAACTCTCGATTTCTCGAAACCTGCTCATTTATCTTCGAGTTAATTAACTGTACAGTTTGGCGTAAATTTATTTCGTAAAATTCTTGCCTGTCTTGATAGTCAACATTAGCATAATATACTTTATCAGAATCACAGCAACGACTTTCTGTCCTTTTCTCTTTTTTGGTTCTGGTAAACACTTCTTGTTGCTGCTTAATGCTTGCATCAATTCCCTTAAATTCAAAACTGGGAAATTGAATAGGGTTAACATTTAATTTAACTTGCAAGGCTTCACCCAAATAATCAGATAGTTCATTTGATATCTGTTGGATATCATTTTGAATTTTGAGAGCTAATTTCTCACGAATATTAGTACCATCTCTAACCAATCTATCTTGAGTATCTAGCCAAAAACTTTGAATCAGTGGACTGCAAAATTCATTGATAGTTCTGTTAATGTTTTGAGCATCCTTTTTATTCTTAACTCTGATCACATAGGGGTCAGAATTTCTCTGAAATTCATTAATAGCATCATCAGGATAATCAAAAATTTCTGGTGCAGATTTAGAAAGAGATTTAATTAAAGATGAACCGCCTTTTACACCTACCCTGAATATATTACCTAAGCCTTTGCTAAAAAAATCTATAATACCTCCACCCACATCGCCTATAATATCACCAATATCTCCCCAATCAATATTATTGTTTTTATTAATTGCAGGTGAACGATTAGCTTTCACTTTCTTTGGGCTAGATGATTTTTTAGATTGAGATTCGTAAGGATTCAGGTGCTGGGGTATTGACAAGTGTGGTAGGGGAAGCAGAATATAGCAATTATGGAAAAAAACCTGCCACTAAAACTAGACACTGAAACCCTAAAACAGTTGGAGAAAGAGCAACTGGTAGAGATGCTTATGGAGCAGGCAAAAGCTATAGAACAGCTAAAATCCAGAGTAATAGAACTAGAATCTGTAATAGAGAAACTCAAAGTTAGTAGAGACTTAGACAGCACAACATCATCAAAACCACCGTCGGCAGACATCCTCAAAAAAACCGAGAAAAAACTTGAAGATGAAGCAGGGGAGAGTGAAACGCCAAAACGGAAACCAGGAGGACAGCCAGGACATCGGGGAAAAACGAGAAAGGGTTTTGGGAGAGTAGATAGGTTTGAGATATTAAGACCGCAAGTGTGTTTTTGTTGTGGTCAAAAGGAATTCAGTAACGAACCAATAAAAATAGAAACCCAGCAAGTAGCACAGTTGGTAGAAAGACCTATCGAAATCGTAGAATATCAAAGACATACCTGTATTTGCAGCGAGTGTGGGTCAAAACAAACAGCAGACTGGTCGCCAGAAATAGTACCGGGACAAGATATAGGAATCAGACTGCAAGCTTTCTTGGGATGGATAAATAATTACGGGCATTTACCATACGAGAAACAACAAGAATTGTTGTGGGAACTGGGTGAAATAGAAATTGGAGTCGGGACTTTAGTAGCCACAAATGAACGAATAGATGGTGCCGTAGCTCAAAGTATTGACAACCTTAAAGAGTGGATAAAACAAACCCAGCCGAATATCCATTCGGATGAAACACCTTGGGTAATCAAAGGGGTAAAAGAATGGTTATGGATTTTTGCCAATACCGATTTCGCTTTATTTCATGCGGCTGATACTCGTTCTCGCGCCGAATTAGAGGCAATTTTGGGTTCAAGTTACTCTGGTGTACTCAGTTCTGATGACTTTAGTGCTTATAACGGTTATCCGGTGAAAGCCCAACAGAAATGTCAGGCGCATTTACGCCGTCACTTCAAGAAACTCATCTTAATTCCTGGCTTGAATAACAAAGAGATTGGGTCAGCATTTGTCAGCCTGATAGATGAAGGTTTTAAAAACTATGCTCTCTTCCAACAAACTAAAAACATTGATGAGTTCTGGAGTTGGGCATCCGAGTTTAAAATAAAAGTTGAATCTTCCATTCATTCATGGATTGATAAAGCTGGAGGAGAAGCTGGTAAACTTTTACGCTCCTTACGTAATAAAGCTCATCAATGGTGGTATTTCTTAGACCACCCGGACATACCCCCTGATAATAATTTAGCAGAACGAACATTACGTTTAGCAGTCACAAAACGAAAAGTCAGTGGTGGTTCTCGTTCTATGAAGCGATTCCAAGATACTGCTAATTTATTGACTGTTATACAAACTTGTCGCCGTCAAGGACGCTCTGTAATTGAGTTTTTTGACCAAGCTATCAAAGCGATGGTTAACTCTTCTGTGCAGACCCCTTCTTTAATTCCTCTCGTTTAGACCTGAATCCTTACTGAGATTCAGCAATTTGGTCAATTTGGTCTTGAATTTCAGCTTTAGTTCCTTCAGCAAATATATCAATACCTTGGCTAAAACCACTTATAAGTATTTGTTTTTGTCTATCTACTGACTTTTTTACATCTTCTACCTTACTTGTTGCATTTACAGACCTTTTTTTGTATTCCTCTATTTTTTTCTTTAAGGTTACAATATCCATTTCCCAACCACTAATTTTTGTCTTGAGAGTATCTTCAACTGATTTAGCAGCCTTATCAATTTTCGCTAAAGCATCGCTTAAAAGATTCCAACCTGCATTTTTAGTGATGGTCTCAATTACAGTTTCTTGAATGAGAGGAATACCACTATCTATTAAAGCTTGTGGTGCAATCTTACGAGGTGCTGGAATGATCTGATTTCCTTCTTCGTCTTCAGTTGCATATCTAGCACTAAAGAATTTTTTGAAATCCTTAATTTGACTTTCAGTTGCTTTTCCTTGTTGAATTAATTTTGCTAAAAGTCCTTGTCTAGAACTAGCAGGATAAATAATGGGGTTAGGAAAACCAAAATTATATAATTCGCGTTCTAAATCTTGAATTACTTCGTCAATTTCTCTGTCCCTTTCAGTTTTCTGATCAACCTTGTTGAGAATAAAGTAAATTTTACCCTTTTCAGCTTCTAAAATTTCCTTGCGATTCTCTACTACATCCTTAAACAATTCAGAAACAGCATTATCTTTGTAAGAAGCGTAATTTAAAACAAACAAAATTGCATTGCAAGTTCTTAAGGCTTCTAAGGCAGTTTGCTTTAGTGCTACTGTGTTAAATTGGGCAGATTCCCATTCATTGGGGCCAGGCGTATCAACTAGAGTAAAACCTGCAAGTGAAGAAATTTTGCTAATAGCTTCAATAGGATGTTCTATTTCAAAGCGTATAGTATTATCAGAATTTCCCCTTTCTCTAATTTCACGGGTTCTCAGTAAAAATTTCTGCTGAATTTCTCCTTCATTCCCTTCAGCAATAACAACAGGTTTTCTTTCTCCTGCTCGGTATTCTAACAGCCTGGGAACTTGATTAGCCGAAATATGCAGTACATCTGTACGACAAATAGTACAAGCCGCGGTTTCACTTGCTAAAACATCCGCACCAATAAGGGATTTGCAAGAAAATAAGATACCAATTAAACGGGGAAAATTGTGATATCCCATTTAGGTAGAGTTTCGGAAGGTTGCCAGAAGGTTTGGTAGTGTTCTAACTCTTGTGAGAGAACCTTGATTCCTTTTTCATAGGTTGCTTCAACACGGTGAACAATGGGTGCAATCCCTTTCCAAGTCATATTGGAAGCCCACTTGATGGCAACTTCAATCGAATCCAGAATTGCGCCATTCCAATAGTTCTCTAGGGCTGCCCAACACCTCTCTATGGGATTGTACTTGCTATGGTACGGAGGATAGTAAATCAGTCGGATTCTTAAATTAATTGCTTGAGACAGTTCAACCATACGTTTGATAAACTGTGTGCGGTTACTGCGAGTTGCTGCACCACCATCAAGGTCAATCACCCATTCATCATAATCTTGGTAATCGTGTTGATTCTCATACCACCAAGCAGTTAAACAATCGACAATAAAATCACTGGTTTCAGCCGACTGACCTAAGTAAATCGTAAGCTTTTCACTGTGTGTGTTGAGAATGCCAAAAGGAACTAAGACTGCCTCCCACTGTGTATCGTGGTCATCCGCAGCTTTTGCTTCCAGTGTTCGAGCTTTACCACCTCTGGAAAGATTGCCAATCTTCACCTTGGCTTTAGTATCGATAGAGACTCGCAACGATTTGGGATTCTCATCCGATGCCTGATTTTCCTGAAACACATTGTCGAAAATGGCATCTGTTTGCGGAATCTTTTTCAAGGGCTTTGTTTTTTGTGTTTTTTTAGGCGATACCCCAAGCTATTAAGAATCTTCCCCAGAGTTTGACGAGACGGCAATTGACTGTGGTCATAACCTATTTCACTGATTAATGCTTCTCGTACCGCTCTGGCACTGATACGAGCATATAGAAAGGTCGATTGAAATTTTGGATCTGCTTGGGCTTGAGCATCTACCAAAGAACAAATATCTGCTTCTAAATTGGGCAGAATCTCAACACTATTATGTCGTCCCCTTGCATGATAGTTATCCACACAGACTATCCCTGTCCGCCGTTCATGCAAGCCAAGTTGTACACAGGAGCGATTCCATCCTAAAACTGTTTCTGCAATGCGTGCTGAACTATCGAAGTAATCTTCAGTAACTTTTGCCATGAAGTCTCTTTTACAGCTGCCAGTTAGTTTCTTGGCTGCATCTTTGAAGGTAGATTTTATGGTGTCGGTAAGCATGAACCCTGTGATTCCAATTCTAGAAATTCAGAGCAAACGCGGGCAGATCCGCGCCTCCTATTCTTCTAGAATGACTGGTATTTTATTTTCTTGCAAGCCCCTAACAGAGTTGAGAAAAGTACTCTTCCCAGCTTTCATCGCTGCGATAACCGCAACCTGATATTTTTGTTGTTTCAATGCTGTTAAGGCTGTAGTGATGTCATTCTCAACACTCTGCAAACCTTTGGTATCATCACCTTCACTGAGACGACTTTGGCGAATTTCCTGAAGATACTTTAACAGGCGTGTACCCAGATTGCAAATATTGCTGTGTGTATCTTGGAATTGTTTTGATGACATGGTTGCTTAATCCTGAGTAGTAAAAGTTGATTTACTACTCAGTTATAACTTTCACCTAAGTAAAAACCTAGATGTAATAGTGCATATAATGTAACTTAATGTACTAATGCGATCGCACGTTTCGTCAACGCTTCAGCAGTCAATCCATTAAATGCCATCAACTCACCAGCACTGGCGGTAGTTTCGCCACGCTTCCACGCAAAGGTGTCGCGCTTCGCTGTACTCCGTAACAAAATTGGTTCCAGCATCCCCGCCGCACCACCAGTAACAGCAATTAACGCATCGCCATCAAATAATTCGGCAAATTTCGCATCATCTAAGAAACCGCCTTCAGGTTCAGAACAAGTATCCCAAGCAGTATCATGGCTACGGTACAATTGCCGAGGATTTATCACAGAAACAATCTTGACACCAATACCTTCAGTTTCTAAGAAAGCAGCAGCTTCAAATACTGGTATTAATGTCAAATCGCCAATTACAGCAAATACAACTTGTTTATCACCAGCGATTTCATGTAATAGTACTGCACCATCACGCAACCCTTGACGAGTTTGTTCTAAAGTTGTGCGAATTGGTAACGGCGATTTGCTTGCTGTAATCACAACTCCCTTATTCTTAGTTTTCAACGCCCAATCATAACAAGCTTGAATACTATTAGCATCAGGCGGAAATAATGGGAAAACATTTCCATTTCGCATCAACGAAGCAAAGTAAGCTTCAATTTCTGGACGTTGGTGAGTCCAACCGTTGCGCCCTTGCTCTAATGCGCCTGCTGTGAATAAAGTAATAGTCGAAGGAGTTTGACGGCGCAATTCTGCCATTGCTTGGGTTACAGTTTGCCAAATTGGTAATCCGTTGATGGCAAAAGATTCGTAAGAACACCACAAAGTTCTCGCACCCATTAACGCTAAACCCGCAGCTAAACCGGCACAAGCATCTTCACTCAATGGTTCATAAACTTGTCCATTTGGCGCTTGGTTGTATAAGTCATCGGTTGTGGGATGGATAATCTTTAATGCTTGGTTGATGTTAGCAATTCCTGATGCTTCATTACCATCGGCATTGGTGACAAGGAAATTTCGATCTTTATTTCCAACTATTCCTACCAATCGTCCCATCGCGGTTGTGGAAACTTTTGGTTCGCCACCAACTGCATATTCTTCTAAAGGTAATTCGCCTAATTCTGGCAATGGAAATTCAAATTCTGTAACTACAGTTTTTGCTGCTGGGCCACCACCGGCGCGTTCGGCATTTGTTCTGACTAATTGCCAAGCTTCCGCAGACAAAGCACGGGTTTGCAATGCACTAACAATATGCGGCGCATCCAACGTATCTTTAGGATACAAGTTGTGAGATTTTGCACCCCGCGCGTGGACTCCTGCACCTTTGAGTTGTTTAATAATAAAGACGGTAAGTTTACCACCCAACGCCGATCGCGCTGCTTTATCTACACCCGAAAGTACTGCTTGAGTGAATTCTAGGCGCTTCTCAAAAGAAAAAGCAGTGCTATCAACGTAATCTCCTGGCTGGTTCTGATCGTCGAAATCTTTGGCATCCACTAACACCACTTCATCAAAACCGTTACCTTGCCAATATGCTTGCATCTGTTCGTTGGTTTTCAGGGAAACCATGCTGTGATGTTCTTGGCTGTAACCGTTCCACACCAATATCGGTAAGAAATTGGTGGCAGCAGGATAAGCAGTATGGAAATGTGCGATCGCACTTACAATATAAGGCTCACCCAATCCACCATCCCCAACTGTAAAGGGGAACAACTTATCTTTGTGTAACAGTGCAGCCGCCATTGCAAAGTGTTGCCCTTGTCCCAAAGGCCCCGCAGGTGCAAGAATACCGGGGATGAAACCGGAAAGGTGTCCTAGTAATCCGTGCTTTTCTCGGAAGCGATCGCGCAATTGTTGGACTGTAAAAATTCCCATGTCCTCTAGCGAACGATCCAAGAACATGGCACTATAAAATCCGGGGGCGTGGTGTCCGACTTCAGTAATAATGTTCTTGTATCCCAGCATGACAAGAGATGCGTAAGCTTCTGCTTGGCTGGCGAAACCGCCGGGATGCCCAGAAGCCTTACTAGCGGTAACTTGTAAGGTTAGGTAGCGCAGGGCATCAGCAGCTAGTAAAGTTTGATATACAGCTGCTTTATCTGTTGGAGATGCGATCGCTATTTTGCCCGATTCGATAGCAGGTGTTGCACCATGAGTTTCAAAATCTGGTAACGCTTCACCAAAATATTGAATTCCTTCAGAAAAATTGGGAAGCGCTGAAGAAGCTTTTGGAGAGATTGCAGTCATGCTGAGTACCTTGTGACGATGAGATGAAACTGTAGATGCTCGTTGAATTTAACAAAAATTTTACATCTTTCAGGCTGTAACAGTTTATTGCTTTTTTGTACCCTCAGTATAAGTAACTCCAATCAACAGAAATTTATAAGTTGCAGTTAGTTAAAGTAAGAACAAGACATAAAGTAACAAAAGAATTTTATGAAATTACCAAACGGCCCGCAAAGCCCAGCAGTTTTACAGATGCTACGCTGGATTACTAGCCCCATGTCATTTATGGAAACTTGTGCCAAAAGATATGGGGATATGTTCACCATCAGGTTAGACAGCAAATCTCCGCCACTGATATTTGTCAGTAAACCTGAAGTGCTAGAGCAGATTTTGACAAACGATACCAAGGGGTTAGAAGCACCTGGTGATACAAATCTGGTGTTTGAATCTTTGCTTGGTAAGCATTCTGTGATTACCATCAGTGGTGCAGAACACCAACGCCAACGGCAGTTGTTATTGCCACCTTTTCACGGTGAAAGAATGCGAAGCTATAGTCAAATAATTAGTGATATTACCGAAAAAGTCATTAGCCAACACCAGATAGGGCAACCCTTCAATATCCGGTCTGTTACCCAAGCTATTACCCTGCGAGTGATTATGCAAGCTGTGTTTGGGCTAGATGAAGGCCCACGCGCCGAAAAATTACAGCATTGTTTGGCTGAAATGCTGGAAAAAGGAAGTTCTGTGTTGAGTGCCGCTTTGCTTTATTTTCCAGCTTTGCAAAGGGATTTTGGCCCGATTAATTTCTGGGGAAAGCAGATGCGCCGACAGCAGGCAGCTGACGAACTTATATACGAAGAAATTCGAGAACGTCAAAAACAACCAGACCCATCACGCACAGATATCCTCAGCTTACTCATGGCAGCTAGGGATGAAGCAGGTCAACCAATGACTGATGAAGAGTTACGCGATGAATTAATGACTCTGTTGGTCGCAGGCCATGAAACTACAGCAACAGCCTTAGCATGGGCATTTTACTGGATTCAAAAAATACCATCAGTACGCCAAAAGTTACTGCAAGAACTAGATAGCTTGGGTGATAACCCAGATCCTGGCACCATTTTTAAATTACCCTACCTCAACGCTGTTTGTTCCGAAACTTTGCGAATTTACCCAGTAGCGATGCTGACCTTTGCCAGAGTAGTCAGAACTCCTCTATCTTTGGGTGGCTACGAACTTGAACCAGGTATAGGTGTTATTGGTTCAATTTACTTGACTCACCATCGAGAAGATTTATACCCCGAACCTAAGCAGTTTAAACCAGAACGCTTTTTAGAACGGCAATTTTCTCCCTATGAATATTTACCTTTTGGGGGTGGTGCAAGACGCTGTATTGGTCTAGCATTTGCCCAGTTGGAAATGAAGCTAGCACTCGCCAAAATCCTTTCCACCCGCGAATTAGAACTAGTTGACAATGGTGAAGTACGACCTAAACGCCGTGGTTTAGTGACAGGCCAAGATCGTCCCATCCAGATGGTTGTCAGGAGTCAACGTCCGGTGAAGTCTCCCATTCTACAGACAACCACTGTTTGATGTTGAGGGGTCTGATGGTTGCGTTCAGGGAATCTTCAACTTTCATCTATATATTTAGATAGATTTTCAATGCTTTTAAATAATCCCTCATAGTCCTCTTTTAAGGAGATTTATGGGGGATTTTAATATATTACAACTGTAAAAAGAATGAGTTTTAAGACTGAGTTCATACAGCAATGTAAAACATTTTGACATCACCAAAAGACATAGTTTTCGTGGATATATCCCAAAATAATTGAGTAAGCTTTTTCTATAAATACCTCTAAAAATTTGGTAAAAAATATTATTATTATCTTTGTAAAAATTCATGTTGATGATTTTTCAGCATGATTCACTTAGCGATAATTCACTCCCAAACATCTACCCAAAGTATTAAAAATCTATGCTATAATTCCCTAATTAAAAATTAACTTAGGGAGTATCTAGTGTTCTATCCCATTAAATTTGAGGGGTGAATACGCTTGTAGTGAGGACTTTAGTCCTCAAATATTCAAGCACTAAAGTGCTTACTACAAACTTAGCAAAATTAATGCGATAGACCACTAGGCTTACCTAAAGCGTATTGAATTATTTGCAGCTTACTAAACCATAAAATTATCGAATAAATAATGAAACCTCTTGATAGTCTAACCACACCAGCGTTGCTGCAAACTCTGCAATTAATTGCTCAACCCACAAAAACTTTAGAAAAGTATGCTGCGAAGTACGGTGATATTTTCACAATGCGGGTAATGGGTTTAAAGTCGCCACCAATAGTATTTTTTAGCTATCCCCAAGCAATTAGTGATTGTTTTGCCATCCCTGCACACAAGTTAGATTTTAAGAAAGCAACCCATGTGTTTAAACCCTTATTTGGAGAGAATTCTATTGTATTTCAAGAAGCGCGATCGCACCAACAACAACGGCAGCTATTATTACCAGCATTTCATGGCGATAATTTAAAATCTTATGGACAAGCAATTTGCCAAATTACTGAAGAACTTACACAAAGTTGGACATCAGGTACAGATATTTGTATACACCAATTAATGTCACATATCACTTTAGAAATTATCTTACAAGTGGTATTTGGTATTACTCATGGTGTGCGTTACCAACAATTAAAAGAACAATTGAGTTCTTTATTAGAAGACGTAACTAAACCTTGGTATTCTAGCTTGTTTTTCTTTCCTTTGCTGCAACAAGATTTAGGCGCATGGAGTCCTTGGGGAATTTTCTTAAAAAGACGAGAGCAAATTGACAAACTCATCTATGCAGAAATTTCTGAAAGACGTTGGCAAAATGATGCTGCGTGTACAGATATTCTCAGTATGCTGATGTCAGCACGTGACGTAAATGGCCAACAGATGACAGATCAGGAATTACGCGATCAACTAGTTTCATTATTGCTGTTAGGTTATGAAACTACATCTGGTGTATTAGCCTGGATATTTTATTTAATTCACTCTCATCCAGAGGTTAAACATCGGCTAATGCAAGAACTAAATACCTTGGACAATCTCACAAATCCTGAAGCGATTACACAATTACCTTATCTCACCGCCGTCTGTCAAGAAACACTGCGAATTCATCCTATTGCTTTAATTTGCACACCACGAATGGTAAAAGAACCAGTGGAAATTATGGGGCATAAATTTACATCAGAAACAGTTTTAGTTCCATGTATTCATTTAGCACATCGCCGAACAGACACTTACCCAAAACCAGAACAGTTTCGTCCAGAAAGATTCCTCAACCAAAAATTTTCACCTTACGAATATTTACCCTTTGGTGGAGGTTATCGCGGTTGCATTGGTGCAGCCTTTTCTATGTATAAACTAAAATTAGTAACAGCCATAATATTATCTCGCTTTGAATTAAGCCTTACTGATAAACGTCCAGTGCATCCAGTCCGTCGTGGTATTACAATTGTCCCTAGCGGCGGTGTAAAAATGGTTGTTACTAAAAAAGCAAAATTTAAAAGACAAACAATACTTTCTACTTGATTACTCAATCTTCCGATTTGCATATACCTAAATACAGATCCGCTCCTTAGCATATAGCCTTTACAGTAACTAGTAAGAGGACATTTAGGAGATTACTAATTCATGCCTGATGAGCATCGGTTGGAGGAAAAATTTTTATCCCAGGAAGCTGAAAGAAGAATATCTGAAAAGCTAGATGACGCGGAAAAAATAGAAATAGATGTACAAACCGATCTGTTAAAAATAGTTCAGGGACAAGCGGATGGAGTTTCGGTTGTAGGACAAGGATTAGTAATCCAAGAAGATATTCGCGTACAAGAAATACAACTGCAAACAGATAGTATTTCCATCAATCCTTTCAGCGCTCTTTTGGGTCAAATAGAACTCACTGAACCAGTCAATACCATAGCTCGTATTATACTTACAGAAACCGATATTAACCGCACCTTGGCATCAGACTTTGTTAGCAGCCAGATGCAAAATTTTGATTTGGATGTAGACGGTAAAATTGTGAGTTTTGAGGCCCAAAAAATTGAGATATTTTTACCTGGTGATGGGAAAATAGAATGTAAGGGAAGAGTGCTGTTAAAAGAGAGGGGAAATACTCGCCCTTTGGCTTACACTGCGATCGCACGTCCACGCACACATTCACAACCCGCGATGCTGGAAAGTTTTAACTGCACTGAGGGAGGAGGAATTTCTATAGAATTAGTTACAGCTTTAATGCAGAAAGCAAAAGAATTAATGAACATACCATATTTTAAATGGGAAGATATGGTGTTTCATATTAAAGATATAACAGTAGAAATTGGTAGTTTAATACTGATGGTAGAAACTCAAGTGAGGCAAATACCATCATCGTCAATTTTACCCTCTTCTTAGTAGAATTGACTTTAGTTAAAGATAATTTTTGTTACCGAAGGATGATGTAAAAGTAATAAAAGGTTTCTACTATTTAGAAAGCTACTTATTTCTAAATTCCAACTATGCAAGAGTATGATGTTGTGCTGATCGGTGCTGGACACAATGGGTTAGTTTGTGCGGCTTACTTGTTGAAAGCTGGTTATAGCGTCCTGTTATTGGAAAAGCGTTCTGTTCCAGGTGGTGCAGCAACAACTGAAGAATGTCTACCACAAGAGGCTCCTGGATTTAAATTTAACTTGTGCGCTATTGACCATGAATTTATTCATTTGGGGCCGGTTGTTGAAGAATTAGAACTAGAAAAATATGGCTTGCATTATTTGGAGTGCGATCCAGTTGTTTTCTGTCCTCATCCTGATGGCAAGTATTTCTTAGGGCATAAGTCGCTAGAAAAAACTTGTGCAGAAATTGCTCGTTATAATGAACGTGATGCCAAAAAATACGCAGAATTTGTAGATTTTTGGCAACGAGCAATCGGTGCAATGATTCCGATGTTTAATGCACCGCCAAAGTCAATTATAGATATTGTTGGCAACTACGATATCAAAAAATTCAAAGATTTATTTTCAGTTATTGGTTCTCCAAATAAAACGCTGGACTTTATTCGCACCATGTTAACCAGCGCTGAAGATTTACTTAACGAGTGGTTTGATGAAGAATTTCTGAAAGCGCCACTAGCCAGATTAGCATCAGAACTTGGTGCGCCACCATCGCAAAAAACCCTTGCCATTGGTGCAATTATGATGGCGATGCGTCATAATCCTGGCATGGCCAGACCTCGCGGTGGAACTGGCGCATTAGTGCAAGCTTTGGTGAATTTAGTCACAAGTAAAGGTGGCGTTATTCTCACAGACCAGCACGTTGAAAAAGTTTTAATTGATGATGGCAAAGCTGTTGGTGTGCGGGTTGCTGGTGGTAAAGAATATCGCGCCAAATACGGGGTTATATCTAATATTGATGCCAAGCGATTGTTCTTACAAATGACTGATAAAAGCGATGTTGATGGAGCCGATCCTGATTTATGGGAAAGATTAGAACGCCGCATCGTTAATAACAACGAAACCATCCTCAAGATAGATTTGGCTTTAGATGAACCACTGCATTTTCCACACCACGCTCACAAAGATGAATATCTCGTCGGTTCTATCTTGATTGCCGATTCCGTAGCTCATGTAGAACAGGCTCATAGTAAATGTACTTTGGGAGAAATTCCTGATGCTGACCCATCAATGTATGTGGTGATGCCTAGTTATTTAGATCCAACATTAGCACCACCAGGTAAGCACACTGTATGGATTGAGTATTTTGCCCCTTATCAAATTGCTGGTGCAGAAGGCACTGGTTTAAAAGGTACTGGCTGGACAGATGAATTGAAAAACAAAGTTGCAGATAGAGTGGTTGATAAGTTGGCAGACTATGCACCAAATGTCAAAAGTGCAACTATCGCCCGTCGTGTAGAAAGTCCAGCAGAACTAGGAGAAAGATTAGGCGCGTACAAAGGGAATTATTATCATGTTGACATGACATTAGATCAGATGATATTTTTCCGTCCATTACCAGAAATAGCCAACTATAAAACGCCAATTGATAATCTATTTTTGACTGGTGCTGGGACTCATCCAGGGGGTTCGATTTCGGGAATGCCGGGACGCAATTGTGCCCGCGCTTTTTTACAAGCAAAACATCCTATTAGCCAAACCTTGAAGGATGCAAGAGATTCGATTAAATCAACTGTCGAGTCAGTGTTTGGAATTAATTAGGCGTTACAAAGATAAAGCCTCATTATTATCTATTTATTGCCTTCATGTCTTTGTACTGAAAACATAATTTTGGTATCACAAAGATATGAAGGTATTATTTAGAGTATCTTCTTAAATAGGAATCTGTTTTGATGTTTGTTCGTGCAACGTGGCGTAGACGTACTTATTTGCGTGGGTAGGCAATAGCCAATAGGAAAGAAGGCTTTTTTAGTTGTACGGAGTTTTTTTTAAATAAAATATGAGTCCTATAGACTTTACAAGCGATAAGTTACATTGATAGACTTCTCATAATTTTTGCAAATATAACGCTGATAGTCACCATTGAGAATCAGTTATTGGCATCCCCCCAACGAGAGATGTTAATCTGATGCGGTTTTAAGTTGCATAGTTTCAATTGCTAAAAAGAGGCAAAGACGTAATTTGAATGATGATTAGCTTAGATAAATTCTTGAGAAATGAAGCAACTAACATCATTGTTTAGCGAAAAACTATTACGATCGCCTATGGCGGGTGGTATACCATTGCACTCTTAGAAAATTACCAAACACTTGCGATGTCTACAACAGGCGACATTTAGACAATATATACAACACAAATAATTGTTTTTTTAATGAAATAGGTACTAAGTAATTGCTTTATGTAGATTTAATATGATAATCTAGCCTACGCTTGATTTTAATAAACATCTATGCGTCGTCAACAAAGCTCTTTCTGAAAAGATAAGTGAATTAATGCGTAAAAACTAGTGTATTTTGATAATACTCAAAAAAAGAACGAATTTTAACATCATCTCATAAGTTTTGTAGGTACAGCATGATTGTTCAGCGCTGCTTCGTTGCATCTGGTTTGATAGCTTTCTTCGCATTTGGTTGTAATGGTGGGGCAAACTCATCAATAGAAAATACTACACAAGTTGTCCAAGAAAGTAATGTAACCCAGCTTTTCATAGAAGCGAAGGCTACCCAAAAAGCAGAAGACTTTTTTCATCAAGGTAATAATTTATTAGATGGACAACGTTATGAAGATGCAATAAAGGTATACGATAAAGCGATCGCCATCAAAGTTGAGAGTCCTGAAGCTTGGATTAACCGTGGCATAGCTTTAACATCGTTGCAACGCTACCAAGATGCTCTTGCATCCTATGATCGAGCGATCGCGATCAAACCCGATAAATATGAAGCCTGGTATAATCGTGGCATAGCTTTGACATCGTTGCAGCGCTACAAAGATGCGATCGCATCTTACGACAAAGCGATCGCTATCCAACCCAACAAATATCAAGCCTTAATTAACCGAGGCATAGCTCTGACAAAGCTACACCGCTACAAGGATGCGATCGCATCTTATGATAGAGCGATCGCCATCAAGCAAGATTTGCACCAAGCATATTACAATAAAGCTTGCTCTTATGCTTTACAAAGCAATCTAGAATTAGCAATTGAAAACCTAGACAAAGCAATCAAGCTTGTTCCTGATAAATACAAGAAATTAGCAAAAACTGACCCAGACTTTAGCAAAGTGCGTAGTGAAAAGCAGTTTCAGGAATTAGTGCAATAGTATTTTATCACTACCACTCAGTGTAGAATATAAGCCTGCTTTAGCAAGATTTTTTCTTGAGCGGTTTACGGTTAGACATGAAAAAATTGTTAATCACCGGGGCAAGTGGTTTTTTAGGATGGCATCTTTGCCAGCTTGCAAAACCAGAATGGGAGATTTATGGCACTTATTTATCCCATCCTTTAGAGATTCCTGGCATTAAAACATTAAAAGCGAACTTAACAAATTTTCAGGAATTGAAACGCATATTTAATGATGTCAAACCAGAAGCAGTTATTCATACTGCTGCACATTCGCAACCAAATTTTTGTCAAACAAACCCCAAAGAATCGCACGCAATTAACGTCATCGCATCCTGCAATATTGCCGGACTTTGCGCGGATAATTCTATTCCTTGTGCTTTTACCTCAACTGACTTAGTTTTTGATGGCTTAAATGCTCCCTATCAAGAAATAGATGCCGTGTGTCCTGTCAATCTTTACGGTGAGCAAAAAGCTATAGCTGAAGCAGATATGCTAGAAAGGTATCCCATGACCGCAGTGTGTCGAATGCCGTTAATGTTTGGTGCAGAAACACCTACAGCAAAAAGCTTTATTCAGCCATTCATTCAAACTTTACAAGCAGAAGAAGAATTAAGTTTATTTATAGATGAATTTCGCACACCAGTGAGTGGAACAACTGCCGCTAAAGGACTTTTATTAGCATTAGAAAAAGTTAACGGTATCATTCACTTAGGTGGAAAAGAGCGGATTTCGCGTTATGATTTTGGACAGATATTATTGGAAGTATTTCAACTTCCTAGCACTGGTCTTAAATCCTGCCGACAACAAGATGTGAAAATGGCAGCACCTAGACCAGCAGATGTTTCTTTGGATAGTTCCAAAGCATTTGCATTGGGGTATCAGCCATTATCTGTAAGGGAAGAATTGCAGGAATTAATCAATAGTCAATAATCAGATTGTATTTTTTGTGTACCTAACCAGTGACGGAAGCTGGAATGATAGAGACTATAATGGATTGCTCCATCAATTTGTTCTTGGTGTAAGAATTCAAGCCAACTTTCTAGAACTTCTTCAACTTCGTATTCATCTGTATTGATTATATTAGCTATAGCATCTACAGATATTGCTTGTTCTTGCTGTATTAAGACATTTAACACATCTGTGCTATATTCCGTCCCTTCTTCGGATGGAAACATTTTGTGTAAATGCTGCTGATAATATGTTTCTAAACCAGGTGGGAGTTGATTGGACTCGAAAGATTCTGGGTAGAAATTGTCTGCCATCGCACCTATGATCTGGCTAACATACATAAAATTATTTTCGCTCAAACTGGTGAGGCGATCGCTAAATTCTTCCTCATTAATCTGGTGATTACTCAGCCAAGATTTAAGATTCCCCCTAACCCCCATTAACAAGGGCGAAATATTGCCCCCCTTCTCAAGGGGGGTTGGGGGGATCTCTTGAGGAGTTAGGCAATTTTGAATATATGCTTGAATATCCCGCCGACTTTCTTTTGGATAATCTGCCAAATCCAGACTTTGCGACGGCGTTTCAATTAATAAACCCGACTTCTCCCGCAAGAAAGGTCTGCGAGTGAGGAGGAAATAGACCTTATCCGGGAGATAGCGGGGGAGATAAAACAGATTTGTACTAGGTGGTTGACTATTGCGGTCAATGCAATTCAACCCATCAATGGCAATTATCAGTTTTTGATGAGGTTCTAACTCATCGCTGATTTGCTGGAGAAGACTAGAGAAAAACCAACTTCCCTCTGTGACGTTATCAGGGAGAGAGGTGTAATTAAGCGAGTATTGATTAATGAGTTGCGTGCAGATATTTATGAGAAATTCGTCAGCACGATTTTTACCCTCAAGTTCGGCATTGTAATAAATAACTTGAGGATTGTTTGTCACATATTTGGCGAGAATGGCACTTTTACCGCTACCGGGTGCGCCAATGATAGTGAAGTAACCGTGGTTATGGCGGTGGAGAAAGTTGTTAATAGCCGTGAAGACAAATTCACGACCGACAAAGTTTTGGCTTTTTTCTTGAATGATTTGCTCAAACTCCCTTGGATGTCCTCTGGAATTGATTGCAGTGGTTGGTTTGGGTGGTGAGTTCATAATTTTGGAGAATCATTAAAAAATGAGGCAACACTAGAGGTAACTATTGAAGTCTGGTTAGTAGATATTAACGAGCAAATTGTCGAAGTTTATCAACAACCAACAGCCGCAAGATATCAGCTTATGCAAAAGTTCGCTAGCAGTCAAACTTTATCAATTAAAGCTTTCCCGGATGTGAATATTACCGTCAATGAAATCCTTGGCAGATAAAATTACTCTCCCTTGATTCCTCTCTCATCCCTTCAAGGCGCAAAAAATGCACCCTACCTGAAGAATCTCCTGCCACAATTGTCATGCAATCGGGTGCAACTGCACAGCAATCAATGGAACCTTCCCCTGCGAAGGTGGCAATGACCTCCCCTGTTGCCAGATTCCAGACTTTCAGGGTGTTGTCATAAGAGGCAGAAATCACCTGTTGCCCATTGGGGGTGACGGCGACGGCATTTACATAGGAACTATGACCATTAAGGGTGAATTGTTCCTCCCCTGTTGCCAGATTCCAGACTTTCAGGGTGTTGTCAATTGAGGCAGAAATCACCTGTTGCCCATTAGGGGTGACGGCGACGGCATTTACCCAGTGACTATGACCATTGAGGGTGAATTGTTCCTCCCCTGTTGCCAGATTCCAGACTTTCAGGGTGTTGTCATAAGAGGCAGAAATCACCTGTTGCCCATTGGGGGTGACGGCGACGGCTTTTACCCAGTCACTATGACCTTTGAGGGTGAATATTTTTCTTCTGGTGATCAGATTCCTAATAAAAGTAAAAAATCCTTCTTTGCCTGTTGCCAGATTCCAGACTTTCAGGGTCTTGTCATCGGAGGCAGAAATCACCTGTTGCCCATTGGGGGTGACGGCGACGGCATTTACATAGGAACTATGACCATTGAGGGTGAATTGTTCCTCCCCTGTTGCCAGATTCCAGACTTTCAGGGTCTTGTCATCGGAGGCAGAAATCACCTGTTGCCCATTGGGGGTGACGGCGACGGCATTTACCGAGTGACTATGACCATTGAGGGTGAATTGTTCCTCCCCTGTTGCCAGATTCCAGACTTTCAGGGTCTTGTCATCGGAGGCAGAAATCACCTGTTGCCCATTGGGGGTGACGGCGACGGCATTTACATAGGAACTATGACCTTTGAGGGTGCGGAGTAAGCGTCCTCCTGGTGGAGTTAAACTAGGGGTTAAGGGACACAGCCAAGGGGTAGTTTTCTCTTGCTTTATTTGTGCCAATAATGCCTGAATTTCCTCTGGCATTTGCTGATTTAGTAACCTTCCGTGCAATTGACTCGCTAATTGTTGTTTATCTGTTACTAAAATATGTGCTGACAGTCTTAATGCCCCTTGAATCAATTTGAGACTTTTGACTTTTTCAGAGTTGTATTCTGGGTAATTTAATGTCTCTGCATGATCAATCAAATCATAGTCTTCAATTAGCGGCTGTACCCCAAACTCAGGATGGTTAATCTTGGCAGTAATGAAATCAAAATCAGTCAGAGTTTCGTAATACTGTTCTAATTTTACCGACTTCACTAAGCTTGGCGCTAAACTACCCAAGTAAGCACGTTGAAATGCAGGACTTTGTGCCGCTAACTTGTCAGCAAATTCTCCCATTTCACGCCATCTTCCCCATAAGGTAGTCTGCAATGCGTTGATTAACCTCTTCAAATAGCTTCCGTTTTGAATCCAAAACCCGTTTTGCTTTCAAAAAGTCTAAAAAACTAGCGTGATAGATGCTATGGCAAATTTCTCCTTTTATATCCTGCTGCTTCAAATACTCAACCCACTCATCTAAAATTGATTGCACATCATCTTCATCCTGTTTGGCAATATCTGCTATCATCTTCCAGGTAATTGGTGTGCCAATCTCAACTAAAATAAACAGGATAAATACTTTTACTTCTTGGGGCTTTGCATCCATTCCCATCCGTCCCCAATGGACTTGATAATAGTCCTGAAGACCATCGGGTAATTGCGTTAAACTCAGGTCATTATAGTCACCTTTAGCAATTACTGGCAAGACATAGCGCAGGTACATGAAATTATTTTCGCTCTTAGTTGCTACCTGCTCAATAAAAGTTTCATCAGCAATATTTTTCTTTCGAATCCAATTTCTCAAGCCATCTTTATACTCAGGTATATTGTTCAGAATAAAGGTGATATATGCTTGAATATCATCACGACTTAATTTATTATACTGACTTGCAGTTAAATCTAACTCTTGGTGTGCAACACCCTCAATATATAAACGCTTTTTATTAGGTTCATAACGTCGCCTCGTCAGCAAAAAATAAACTTTATCTGGCAGAATCTTAGGCAAATATAAAATATTTTCTGCCCCTGGTTCTTGTTCTACTTCATCCAACGCATCAACCACAATCACCAAGTTTTCACCATCAGAAATTTTGGCACTCGCTTTAATTAATAAAGCTGATAATTCATCATTTTCAGTATTTTCTAACTGGTAGCGATTAGTTAGCTGTTGACGAATACTTTTCAGAAATAATTCTGGTCTATTGTTTCTTTCTTGCAAAACATTAAAGTAACAAATTGCTTTATTTTCATAAACATACTTTGCTGCTATAGCACTTTTCCCCATCCCCGCATCACCAATCACGGTAAAATAACCCTTGGGATATTTTTTGAGAAAATCTGCAAACGCTGTAAATACAAATCCGCGTCCACAAAATGAGCGAGTCTTTTCTTTAATTAGCGGTTCAAACTCTTGTGGTGATTGCAGATGTTGATTCCAATCTTGATGGTGAACTATATCTAATGGGTTAATGTTTAAAAGTTGAGCAATATTCTTCACAGCCCATCTTTCGACTCCATTAGGAGCAGGTTTAGTGCCAAGCAAACGTTTGATAGTATCAACACTTACTTTAGCTCTTTGTCCTAGTTCTTCTTGAGTCAATTTTGCTTGTTTCATGGCTTCTCTGAGCCGAGTTTTCCCCGCTTCGCTAGCCTTTACTTTATCGGAATCAAGAATCATAGATTTTTAAATAGAACGGCTTATGTGAGTTGGAGTCTGGAAAGGCGTAAATACGTCAACATAGCTAAACATCTTGGCTAAACTACAGCCTGAAACCCTTGCTATCGGTAGGGCATTTTAATTCACATAAGGCGTATAGAAATAAAACTAATAAAACTATAAACAATTTTGAATTTTGCTGTCTAGGGCAGATAGGTTTTGCAAGTAACTCTAATTGCCCTAAATTGGAGGGCAGATAATTAAGATTAATTCAATCTATTTGCCCTGGAACTCCTAAATTTTCTTGATTAGGATACCCATATACAAATTCTAGAAAGAAATATTCAGGAGCCTAAAAATGCAAAATCATAATCATCAAAATTCAGAAGCAGAAATTATGCAAGAACTATTAAGACAAGCAAAGTTAACCTTCAATTTAGCTTTGAGTGTCACCGCCGCTTCTGCCATGATGACATTAGGCGGTGTAGGTTTGCTGTATTTCAACAAAGTATCCGAAGCCAGCCTCACAGCCGGAGGCGGTGCACTGGCTACTATAACTAGCGTTCAACTCGCTAAAGAAACAAGAAAGGAATTGTTACAGATTCTAGAAAAATCAGATGGGTGAATTTAGAGAAGATAGAGCGATTATTCTTACAATAACCTGAAACGTGGTGCATAGGCGTAGCCCGTCGTAGACATCGCCTACCCGTTTCGAGTTCCAAACCTCAACGTTGACCTTCTGAGGCTCAACTATAAATCAATACGGTTCAGTTAAGGGCTACTGGCGAAAATTTTGGGTTTTCGAGACGCGATAAATCGCCGTCTCTACAAGGGTTTTGGTCTTATCTGAACTGTATTGAACTATAAATATTTCTATCTTACGCAGAGAGAGAGTTTATTCTAAAAAAATCCCCCCAACTTTCTGTAAACGAGAGTTAGGGGGAGCAAGTTTTAACTAAACTGTATGGTTTTATGAGGAATAAGCATCCATTGGCAGACAAGAACAAACAAAATTCCTATCGCCAAAGGCTGCATCAATGCGACCGACAGCAGGCCAGAATTTATACTCACGAGTCCAAGGTGCAGGGTAGGCAGCTTGTTCACGAGAATAAGGATGCTGCCATTCTCCGGTGATAAGACTTTCGGCAGTGTGGGGTGCGTTCTTCAAAACATTATCTTGGATATCCACCTTGCCAACTTCTATTTCGGCGATTTCTTGGCGAATAGCAATCAAGGCATCACAGAAACGATCCAACTCTTGCTTAGATTCACTTTCTGTAGGTTCCACCATGATTGTACCTCCTACAGGCCAGGAGACAGTCGGCGCATGGAAACCATAATCTATCAGACGCTTGGCGACATCATCGATTTCGATCGCAGCTGATTTTTTTAGCGATCGCAAATCTAAAATACATTCATGGGCAACTAGACCATTTTTTCCCTGATACAAAACCGGATAGTACGATTCCAGTTTCTTGGCAATGTAGTTAGCGTTGAGAATCGCCACCTTAGTTGCTTGGGTTAAACCATCTGCACCCATCATGGCGATGTACATCCAAGAAATCACCAAGATACTTGCACTACCCCAAGGTGCAGCCGCCACAGCACCAATATGTGAGTGCTGAGTTGACTTATCGATAGTGACAACAGGATGCCCAGGGAGAAAAGGCACGAGATGAGACGCTACTCCGATAGGCCCCATACCAGGGCCACCGCCACCATGAGGAATACAGAAGGTTTTGTGCAAGTTTAAATGGCAGACATCCGCGCCAATATCTCCAGGACGGCAAATTCCCACTTGGGCATTCATATTTGCCCCATCCATATAAACTTGTCCACCATGACTATGGACAACAGCGCAGATTTCCTGAATTGGTTCCTCAAAAACACCGTGAGTTGAGGGATATGTCACCATTAAGGCGGCGAGTTCATTGCTGTGTTTTTCTGCCTTCGCCTTCAAGTCATCAACGTCAATATTACCTTGTGAGTCACAGGCAACAGCCACCACCTTCATTCCACACATCACTGCACTTGCTGGATTTGTCCCGTGTGCCGAGGTGGGAATCAAACAGACGTTGCGGTGTGCTTCACCCCGATTTTCGTGATATTGACGAATTACTAAAAGTCCAGCATACTCGCCCTGAGAACCAGCATTTGGTTGTAGAGAAATTCCAGCAAAACCAGTAATTTCAGCTAACCATGCCTCAAGTTGCTGGAATAGGATTTGATAACCTTGGGTTTGGGACGCGGGGGCAAATGGATGAATCTTGCCAAATTCCTCCCAACTTACCGGAATCATCTCAGCAGTTGCATTCAACTTCATTGTGCAAGAACCCAAAGGAATCATCGATGTAGTTAGCGACAAGTCCTTAGCTTCTAGCTTGTGCAGATAACGCAACAACTCAGTTTCTGAGTGATAGCGGTTAAAAACTGGGTGAGTGAGATAGGTGCTTTGACGGCTAAATGGTTCACCGCTTAAACCTGATTGCTGAATTATCCATTCCATCTCTTGCACATTCAAAACAAACCGTAGCTCATCTGTCCCCGCAAAAATCTGGCATATATCTCGCACATCATCCAATGTGGTAGTCTCATCAAGCGAAATACCAACAGTAGATGTATCAAAAATACGTAGATTAATTTGACGAGCTTCAGCAGCTTGTAGAATTTCTTGCAGAGGTTTAGTTCCTAACTCCACCTGTAGCGTATCAAAGAAAGGTTTAGAACTGATGCTATAACCTAGTCGCTGCAACCACTCTGCCAAAACCAAAGTCAGGGAATGTATCCTTTGAGCTATTGTCTTAAGTCCATCTGGCCCATGATAGACAGCGTACATACTCGCCATCACCGCCAGTAGCACCTGTGCAGTACAAATATTACTAGTAGCTTTCTCGCGGCGGATGTGCTGTTCGCGGGTTTGTAAGGCGAGACGCAATGCAGGTTTACCTTGAGCATCTTTTGATACTCCCACAATTCGCCCTGGAACCAGCCGCTTATACTCTTCCTTCGTCGCAAAGTATGCCGCATGAGGCCCCCCAAACCCCAACGGAATACCAAAGCGCTGGGTGCTACCGACAGCAATATCAGCGCCAAATTCCCCAGGAGGGGTGAGCAAAGTTAAACTTAAAGGATCTGCTGCTACCGTCACCAATGCACCCTTAGCATGGGCTTTTTCTATAAAAGCGCGGTAGTCGTAAATGGTGCCATCACTAGCGGGGTATTGTAGAACAGCCCCAAAAATTGGTTGACCAAAATCAAATGTTTGATGATCGCCGACAATAATCTTAATCCCTAATGGTTTAGCCCGTGTTTGCAACACGTCGATAGTTTGGGGATGGCAGTCACCAGAGACGAAATAAGCATTTGCCTGATTTTTACAAACACCATAGCTTAGACTCATTGCTTCAGCTGCGGCTGTGGCTTCATCCAGTAACGAAGCATTGGCGATTTCCAAACCTGTGAGGTCGATAATCAGGGTTTGGAAATTTAGCAGCGCTTCAAGTCGCCCTTGGGCAATTTCTGGCTGATAAGGAGTGTAGGCAGTATACCAACCGGGATTTTCTAGGATGTTACGCCCAATTACAGGTGGGGTAATAGTGTCGTAATATCCCATACCGATGTATGAACGGAAAACCTCATTTTTTGCAGCAACTTTTTTTAAAGATGTCAGTGCTGCATACTCACTTTCGGCTTCTGGTAACTTTAGGGGTTGCTTCAGCCTGATTGTCTGGGGAACTGTTTGGTCAATTAGGGCATCCAGGCTGGGAAATCCCAAAACCTTAAGCATAAGCTGGATGTCGTCGGAGTTAGGGCCAATATGTCTTGGCACAAAACTACTCAACTTTTGACTTTTTTCGTCCAGCACTTGCTGCTCATTAGACTTGAGAATAGGGGCGTTCAATACCACAAATTACTCTCCAGATGGTACTATTTCATATTTTGCAATAAATACTGATGAGAAGTAGGTGTAACTTTTCAATTTATCTAAATTTCATGACTTATTTTCGAGTGGAATGGCAGATAGGAGAGATGCGGGAGACAAGGGAGATGGGGAGGAAATTTTTACCTGTCCTCCTTGTCCTCTCATCTCCCACTCTTTACTCTCCTTCTACTTGCGCTCGATATTCATCTGCTGTCAAAGCATCTTCAACTTCACCAGGGTCATTGACGCGCACTTTCAAAAACCACCCTTCTCCGTAGGGGTCTTCTGACACTTCTTCAGGAGAATTAATTAAGGCTTCATTGCGTTCTATAACAGTACCGGTGACTGGTGAATTAAGCTCTTCAACGGCTTTCACTGATTCAATTGTGCCAAAGTTTTCTCCCCTGGTAAGAGCGTCGCCAATTTCTGGCAGTTCCAAAAAGACGATATCACCCAATTCATGTACGGCAAACTCAGTAATGCCAATGGTGGCAATTTCGCCATCTATTCGCACGTATTCATGAGAATCCAAGTATCTGAAATCTTGAGGATATTCAAAAGACATATCACTTCCTCTCCCTTATCAAAAAAATTATTGCCCCAACAGTCATCCAAGCCATATATGGTAATGAACCTTACTGTAGATTGAGTAACTCACAACACATTATTCCTCAAAAACCTTGGCGCTTGTTAGTTAGCAGCACGATTTTTTGACCGATAAAAAGGACGTTTAACTAAAACTGCTGGGTAAGCTTTGCCGCGAATTTCGACTTCTAGCTGTTGACCAACGGTTGCTAATTGGGTAGGAACGTAAGCTAAAGCAATGGGATAACCCAGTGTAGGTGACAAAGTGCCACTAGAAACTTCTCCCACAACTTTACCTGTGGATAACACTTGGTAGCCATGACGGGCAATGTTGCGTCCTTGAGTTTGTAAACCCACCAATCGACGCTTCACTCCCTTGGATTTTTGCTCTGCTAAAACTTCTCTTCCAATAAAATCACCTTTGGTATCTAAGTGGACTAGCCACCCCAAACCCGCTTCTAAGGGTGTGGTGGTGTCATCAATATCTTGTCCGTAAAGTGCCATCGCTGCTTCTAGGCGCAGAGTGTCTCTCGCACCAAGTCCACAGGGGATAACACCACTTTTATGGAGACTTCGCCACAATTCTACTCCCACATCTGGGTCTACCATCACCTCAAAGCCATCTTCTCCGGTGTAACCTGTGCGGGCTAGGAAGGCAGATTTACCTAGTAAGGTTGCTTCTAAATGTCCGAAGGCTTTGATTGGTTGTAAGTCTTCTTGCACTAAAGGCTGAAGATATTTAATCGCTTTTGGCCCTTGCACGGCAATTAAGACTTTATCTGGTGAAAGGTCTTGGAATTGCACTTTATCCAGGTCAAGATGTTGCAAAATCCATGCTTTATCTTTACCAGAGGTTGCTGCATTGACGATGATAAATACCTTTTGTATACCAGTGGTGTCTTCACCTTGGTAATAAACAATGATGTCGTCAATAATTCCCGCTTGGGGATTTAACAATACGGTGTATTGTGCTTGACCGGGTTGCAATCGACTCAAGTCTGAAGGCACTAGAGGCTGGAGTTGGGAAATGAGATTTTTACCTTGGAGGGTAAATTTACCCATGTGGGAAATATCGAACATTCCGGCTGTATTTCTTACAGCCTCGTGTTCGCGGCTAATGCCACTAAATTGCACGGGCATTTCCCAGCCACCAAAACTAGTAAAGCGGGCTTTGAGTTCTACACCCACTTGATATAAAGGGGTTCGTGCCAGAGATTGGGCGTTGTCTTCTTGATTAGCCACAGGTAATTATTGCGTAGATGCGGAGCAACTTGCCGTTAGGCATCGCACCTCAACATCTATCATCCTACGAGAGATTAGGGAAGAGGTGACAGGGGACAGGAGACAGGGGACAGGGGACAGGTGACAAGTGACAGGTAATAGGAAATAATCTGTACCCTGTAACCTGTAACCTGCACCCTATTCCCTTCTGTGAGGTTTAATAGTTAATAGTAAAAGTGTTGAGATTTATTAAGAAGAGATTATGAAATATTGGCGGCTGTTAGCTAGCTTTGTCTTAGCTATGGTTCTTTTTTTGTTTCCCCTATCGGCGGAAGCTGCAAGTTCTTCTAGTATTACCCGTTCTGTGGGTAATGATGAACTCAAGGGTAAGGATTACTCTGGTCAAAGTTTAGTTGGTACTGAGTTTACCAATCTCAAATTAGAAAATGCTAATTTTAGCAATGCTGACTTACGTGGTGGCGTGTTTAACGGTACCCTATTGGAGGGAGCAAATCTGCATGGTGCTGATTTTAGTGAAGGCATAGCTTATCTCACAAGGTTTAAAGATGCTGATTTAAGTGATGCTGTGTTGACCGATGCAATGATGCTGCGTTCTACTTTTGATGATGTAAATGTCACAGGTGCTGATTTTACGAATGCAATTTTAGATGGAACGCAAGTGAAAAAGCTTTGTGTTAAAGCAAGTGGGGTAAATTCTAAAACTGGTGTAGATACTCGCCAGTCTTTAGGATGTAAGTAAAATCTCACCCCTCTTCTTCGCTGGTGGAGAGGGGTTAGATTTTAACTAATAGGGGTAGGACAGACTAAGGAAGTATCGTGGTCTAAATAAAAGTCTGAAACAGTCTTTAATTACGAATTACGAATTAGGCGCAGCGATGTCTAACGACAAGCCTCTGACGCTCCTTCTCTGCGAGACGCTACGCGAACGTCGCTACCGCTTCGCTAATGCGTCTACGCTAGCGATATGCTTCTCTTAAAAAGCTGGCATAATTTGCCCGAATCGTCATAGTAGTAGGATGACCTACACCTAAAGTTCGTTCGCAAATTTTCAAAGCTTGCTCAAATAAGGGTTTGGCTTTCTTGTAGCGTCTTGTCTGACGGTAGAGTGATGCGATATTATTCAGGCTAATGGCAACATCGGGATGTTCCTCTCCCAGTAGGCGTTTACTCAGTTCTAAAGCTTGCTTATACAAAGGTTCGGCTTTACTGTAGCGTCTTGTCGATTCGTAGAGTTGCGCTAAATTATTCAGGCTAGTGGCGACATCAAGATGGTTGTCTCCTAGCAGGCGTTTTCTCAGTTCTAAGGATTTCTTCAGCAAAGGTTCGGCTTTGCTATAGCGTCCTGTGTAACAGTACAAGGCTGCTAAATTGTTCAGGGTAGTGGCAACATGGGGATGTTCTTCTCCCACTAGGCGTTTCCACAGTTTTAAAGCTTGCTGATAAAGTGGTTCAGCTTCTTTGTAGCGTCCTGTAGATTCATAGAGTAATGCTAAATAGCTCAAGGTAGTGGCAACATCGGTATGTTCCTCTCCCAACAGGCGTTTTCTCAGCTCTAAAGCTTGCTGATAAAGTGGTTCAGCTTCGCTGTAACGTCCTGTAAAATCGTAAAGTTGCGCTAAATTGTTCAGGCTAGTGGCGACATCGAGATGTTCTAAACCAAGACGATTTTTAGTTAGTTCTACACATTGCTGCAACCAAGGTTCTGCTTGCTGATAAAGTCCTTGACCTTGATAAAACCAGGCTAATTTGGTAAATAGAGTGATGAGATTTTCATCGCTCACATACTGGGATAAGTGGGTTGCAACTTCTGTTATGTGCGGGATATGTGGAGTGAAATTGACAATATCTTCAGGGGTAAGCTGTTGCGGAATTAGCTTTGCTACCTCTAACATCATCGCTGCAAATTTAGTTTTTGCTTCATCTGCCTCACCTGACTCCTCCAACTTCATTTGGAAAAGTTGCCGAATCGTTGGATTTAGATGATAAATTCCTTGACTTTTTTGTTGTAGTAAATGTAATTCCAGTAAGTCGGCTATAGCTTTCTCCCAAAGTTCTTGTTTTTTGTCATCTTTTACCGTCCCAATAGATAATGGAATGTCAGCTAAGGCACACAAACTTAGTAAACAGCCAAAGCTTTTTGCATTTTCATCCAACTGTTCCCAACTCAACTCAAAAGCTTCAGCTACACCGTCTTTATCAGGCATCAATGAGTTCTCATTGACCACGTTTTCATGTTCCACTCGCTTTTTCTCTAGCCGCTTCAGTAGTGTTTCCAGAGACAAACCTGGCATCTTATCCAGATATTGCCCTACTAACTCTAGCGCTAAAGGTAAATATCCTAAAAATTTACAAATTCTTCTCGCAATCCAAGGTTCTTTTTGCAGTCTTTCCCGAGCCACTAGCGTTTTTAATAATTTCATCGCCGCTAATGGTTTGAGGATATTCAATTCGCTATTATATTTTGCTGTCAGGTAAGATTGTAACTTTTGTAGTTTATCCCGACTGTTGGAAATTGTTAACTCAGGATAGTTTTGGACAAACTTTTTATATACTTCATCTAGCAACTTTTTGAAAACAGCAATATCAACGTTTAATTCGCTAGCAAGTTTCGCTTCACTTTTACCTAAGTGTTCAGTCTGAAAATACTCTACAAAAGCTGCTGTTTGCTGTAGGGATAAGCTATGGGTAGCAGCTTCGTTGGCTAGAAAATTAGCCCATTGCATAAACAGTTTGTCAAGTTTATTTTAGATTCTACTTCGTCTCCATTGGGAAATCTCCTCCCTTGGGGGTGGAAATCCTATTTACATAGAAAGATTTCAAAGCAGCGGCTTATGGTTAGTAATCTTCATTTGAGCCTCTGAGGGTGAAGGTTGAGCCTTTTAACCTCAAATTTTGAGTTTGGATCTCACAAGGTCCAGGTAATATTTACAACGAGCTACGCCTATGCTCTATTTTTACTGTACTTTGGATACATGTATTAAATCCTACTTACAAATGATACTATCGCTGATAACTTAGGAACGAATTAATTAATATTTGCCTCTTGAGTAATGATCCCTAACTTTTGACCATTAACTAATGACTCAAGTAGATATTCTCATCCTATCAAATGGCCCTGGTGAGGTAACAACCTGGGTGCGCCCAGTAGTAAGGGCATTGCGGCAAAAATTCGGCGATGACCGAAATCAAGTGAGGATCAGTGTAATCTTATCACCTTGCTCAAATGCTAGTGGTAAAGAAGCTGCGATCGCACTTTCTTATCCAGAAGTAGATAGAGTACAGGCCGCAGAGCATTTTTGGCAATTTTTGCTCTGGGGTAAAACTTTTGATAATTGGGACTGGAGAAGTCGCGGTGTAGTTGTTTTTCTCGGTGGCGATCAAATTTTCCCTGTAGTTATAGGTAAAAAGCTCGGATATCGCACAGTAGTTTACGCCGAATGGTCAGCCAGGTGGCATAACTGGATTGATCGTTTTGGCGTGATGAAACCTGAAGTTGCGGCCCGCGTCCCCCAAAAATATGCTCACAAATTTACCGTTGTAGGTGATTTGATGGTAGAAGCTAGTAGTCATTCGTCATTAGTCATTGGTCATTTGTCTTTAGCAAATGACAAAGGACAAATGACTAATGACATAGACGCGTCAGCGACTTCCCACAGCGTAGGACAAAAGACTGAATTGATTGGTCTACTCCCTGGATCAAAAGCAGCAAAATTAGCCCAAGGAGTACCATTAATTTTAAGTATTGCCGAATATGTTCACGCGAAAAGACCGCAAACTAAATTTGTAGTTCCTGTAGCCCCAACTTTGGATTTACAAACTTTAGCTAGTTTTGCCGATCCTCAAAGGAACTCTATTGCTGAAATCTTTGGCTTTGGTGGTGCTTCCTTAATTGTCCCAGAGGACAATAGAGGCAAACCATTGCTCAAAACAGCAACGGGCGTAACTGTGGAACTGTGGCAAGAAAACCCCGCATATCAGTTATTATCCCAGTGCTGCATCTGCTTGACGACAGTGGGGGCAAACACCGCCGAACTCGGTGCTTTAGCAGTGCCAATGATTGTTTTACTGCCAACCCAGCAACTTGATGCCATGCGTGCTTGGGATGGTTTACCTGGGTTGTTAGCAAATCTGCCAGGAGTAGGTACACTTTTTGCTAACGTAATCAATTGGTTATTCCTAAGATTCGTAAGACGCAAAGGTTTATTAGCATGGCCAAATATCTGGGCAAAGGAAGAGATAGTACCAGAACTTATGGGTAAAATTCAACCGGCAGAAATTGGGGAAATGCTTCTAGACTTATTAGCCCATCCAGAAAAATTGGATGATATCCGCGCTAAACTCCGTAATATTCGTGGCGAAAGCGGTGCAGCCCTGAAAATAGCACAGATTGTTTGCGAGGAAATTGAGAAGTAGGAGGAGAAGTTGCAGTCAGTTTTTCCTGTTCTTCTCTCTACTTAATCGGAAGATTCTCCATCCCTGCGCCCAAGTTCATAAATGCCGGCACCCATACAAGCTAATATTCCTGTACTAATTCCCCAACTCTCACCTAGACTAATTTCCAGACCCCAGTTACATAAAGCACCAACTACCAGAAAAGGCGCGATGCTAAATAATGAGGCGTAGAAAGCATTTTGGGCTTCTCTGCCTTTGCGAGTCTTTTCAAACTCTGTTTGGCTAGTATAAAGCGATCGCTCGGCAAAGTTAAACCAGCGATTGAGTTGTTCGATTACCCATTGATTGACAGGGGAAAAACCTAGATATAGCGCCAATGACCACAAACTCGCTCCGGCGATCGCGATCGTGTCTAACTCAAAGGAAAAAGGTAAAATTTCAGTCAGCATTGCTTATGGGAGTCCTGCAAAGGGTCAACTTTAGCTTTTAGTAGATGCTAAAAAAACCTCTTGTGCAATTTTAAGCATAAAGGTCAACAAGATTTCAACTAGTTGGCAACTCTCTTCCTCTTTTAATCCTCCGTTACCTCACAATCTGTCAACAACTCATCTAAACTGTCTGGAAATGTCCCTCGTTCAACCATCTTAGTAAACACTTGGTAGCAATACTAGGTATCTTCTAATAATTCATCGTCTAATTCCACACCCGCAATTAGTTCGTGGGCAACCTCAGACATTTCAGTTGTATAAGGTTGCAGCGTGTTATTTTTAAGCGTTTCTGTCATAGCAAAATCGAGAAACAGCCGCATCATTACTGAATCTTCTGCATCTTCATCATCACCAGATTGAGCTACAATCCGCAAAATTGCAGTATCCGGCGACAATACCTCTATCCAACCATCTGCATTGGCAAACTGAGGATGTTCCAGATAAAATTCAACAGGTAGTCTAAACCCTGCACTGTTACCAATTTTGGTACTACGAATGTTGTAAGAGTTGCTCATCTTCAAGCGTATCTACATGATGTACTTACATTCTCGTCATTTATCATGCAATGCCGTCAGTCGAATTGTTAAGGCAATGCAGTAAGATATCAATCCAGATTTTGCAGCCCCATCGCAATCTTACTATGTTTCTCAATTTGCCCCATCACTTGTTTGGCTCGTTGAATCACCACTGCTGGTAAACCCGCCAATCTTCCTGCTTCAATACCGTAAGACTTATCAGCGCCTCCCGGTTGGACTTGGTGTAAAAAGATAATTTGGTCGGGTAATTCTTTCACTGTCACTTGATAATTAGCCACATTCGGTACAATGCTAGCTAGTTCATTCAATTCATGGTAATGAGTCGCAAAAATCGTTCGTGCCCGAATATCTACTGCGATATATTCCGCCACGGCCCAAGCGATGGAAAGACCATCAAATGTTGCTGTTCCCCGACCAATTTCATCTAATAATACCAGCGACCTAGATGTGGCATGGTTGAGAATATTCGCCGTTTCATTCATTTCCACCATGAAGGTAGATTGACCAGTTGCTAAATCATCTACTGCCCCTACACGGGTGAAAATGCGATCGCATATTCCCAATTTAGCCAACCTAGCTGGTACAAAACTACCAATCTGCGCCATTAACTGAATCAATCCCACCTGACGCAAATAACAACTTTTGCCGCTAGCATTTGGCCCGGTGAGGATAATCAAATCGGGATTGTCATTTGTCATTTGTCCTTGGTCATTTGTTATTTGTTCTTGATTATCTGCTAATGACAGATGACTACTGACTAATGACTCTTGACCTAATTGCGTCGAATTCGGCACAAAGAAACCCGCAGGTAAAGATTGTTCCACCACCGGATGACGACCATCAATAATGTTTATCTCCCTTCCCGACAACATTTCTGGACGACAATAACCTTGATGCACTGCCAACTCAGCCAAACCACACAATACATCTGCCGCCGCGACTGCACGAGATAGATTGCGAATTACCTCCGCCTCTTGTGCTACCTCTTCCCGTAACGCCGTAAAAATCTCATATTCCAACTGATTTAAATCATCCCGCGCCGAGAGAATTCGGGCTTCTCGTTCCTTCAAATCTGGGGTGATATAACGTTCCTCATTGGTCAGGGTTTGCTTGCGGATGTAATTAGCAGGTACTTGGTCAGCTTTGGTGCGGGAAATACTGATGTAATAACCAAAAGTTTTATTAAATCCTACCTTCAATGTCGAAATTCCCGTCTTAGCCCTCTCCTCAACTTCTAAGTTAGCAATCCATTGCTGGTCTGCTTCTACAGTCGCTTTTCTTTCATCCAAAAGAGGATTTACGCTAGGGCGAATTAATCCGCCTTCTTTAATTAATATGGGTGGCGACTCCACAAGGTGCGCGTGTAACTTTTGTGCTAATTCTTCTAACACACTTGGGACTTTCTGCAAAGCTTTGAGGAATGGAGAATGTGATTCAGTTACTAAATGAGATAATTCTGGTAAACGTGAGAGAGAATCTGCCAAAGCTACTAAATCTCTAGCATTAGCTGTACCAGAACCAGCCCTTCCGGTGAGGCGTTCTAGGTCATAAATTTGGCGTAATAACTGCCGTAAATCTTGACGCAGAGGCGTATTTTCCATCAATTCTTGGATGGTCTCTTGCCGCGCCCGAATGCCTTTAATATCAAGTAGTGGTTGCAATAACCACCGCCGTAAAGCCCGCCCACCCATCGCTGTACTAGTTCTATCCAATGACCAGAGTAGGGAACCGTGAAAAGTGCCATCCCGGACGGTTTGGGTAATTTCCAGGTTACGGCGGGTTTGACTATCAACAATTAAGTAGTCGGTGACAGTGTAGGTGCGGAGTCTTTGCAGGGGAACTGGGTTTTCTTTTTGGGTATCTTCCAGGTATTCTAAAAGGCCACCAGCCGCACGAACAGCGAGGGGAAGATGATCGCAACCGAGTCCTTCGAGTGATCGCACCTTAAATTTCTGCAATAATCTAGGTCTAGCTTCGCCTTGAGAAAATGGAACTTGCGATCGCAAACTATAGCAAAATGATGGTGGCAAACACTCCGGTAAATGAGGGGAAGTTTCTCCCGGACGCAGTAAACTACCCAAATCAGGCGCATTTGTTGGAACTAGCACCTCTGAAGGTTGCAAGCGCATTAATTCCTGTGTCAAATGTTCTAAATCACTACCTTGAGTTGTCAGAAATTCCCCTGTGGAGATGTCTGCATAAGCTAAACCCCAATGATTTGCGGCAATTACCACTGCTGCAAGGTAATTATTGCGACTGGATTTCAGCATTCCTTCTTCCAGCAAAGTGCCTGGGGTAAGAATGCGCGTTACTTCTCGCCGCACCAATCTACCAGCAGCTTCCGAAGCATCTTCTACTTGGTCGCAAATTACGACTGCATAACCTTTTTCTACTAGAATCGTCGCGTAGCGTTCCCAAGCGTGATGTGGAACACCAGACATCGCCACTCTTCCTTGTTCGCCAGCTTGTTTGCTAGTGAGGACTAATTCTAATTCCTGTGCTAGTTTTACAGCATCTTGGAAATAGCATTCAAAGAAATCTCCTACCCGATACAACAATACCGCGTGAGGATATTTATCCTTCGTCTCGACATAATGCAAGTACATTTGACTTAGCTTACTGCGATCCACCTGTAGATGGTCAGAAATAAAAGTACTTGCGTCGGGTTTGGTAGATGGAGTTTCAGAGTGAGAGGCGGTCATAGATGCTATCGAGTTACGCACGGAAATTCCACAATATCCGATGATAACGTGATGTGAAAGTTGAATGGCGATCGCTCAAGGATATTTTACCAAGAAGGGGAAAACAAGGGTGTGGGAGGTGTGGGAGGTGCGGGAGGTGTGGGAGGATGGGGAAGAAAGAAGTCTTACCCCCCACACTCCCCTCTCTCCCCACACTCCTCTTCTTCGACTTTAGATGATCAGTGGCTCAAGTTCCCGATTATGCCATTGTCGCTGATGCCATTCGGCAACCAAAGGACGGACAATAAACTTAGGCTGTCCATCGCCTTTAACGTCAATGCGTAGACCTGAATAAGGTCGTCGCTTTTGAGAACCTTGACCGTTGCGACCAATGAACAGATGCGATCGCGCTACTAATTTATTTTCCTCCATTAAATCTGCTCCCTCAATCCTTTGGCGGCGTAAACTAAACCCGCTACCACCACAAACAAGCCAGTGGATACCAGAATCAGCGTGTCCTGTATCCATTGTCTCCAGATGTTCTAAGCAGTGGGCGTGACCGTTTAATACCAAATCAACCAAAGGACGACCCTGATTTAGAGAACCTATTTCTTTCGCTACTGCATCCAGCACCCCACGGAAGCGATCGCGAATGATCAAAGTTTGTGCTTGTTGCCACTTTGTCGCCTCAGTTACATAAGGAGGATGATGGAAATAAATCACTCTTCCCCGAACTTCTGAATTATTCCAAGATTCAATTAATCTCTTTTTGAGCCAGTCTAGTTGTTCAATATCAGTCTTAATTGTTTTATTAGCAGCTAGTTGTTTCTCGATATCAACAATAATTTCTTCAATTTGCGATAGCTTGGCGTGGTAATCGTCTAATTGGTCGGCTTCGCTGGGGTTTTCGGGTCGAAGTTTGGCTGAGGTTTCAATAATGTACTGCTTTTCTTGTTCTAAATCTTCACGGCGCTTTTCTAAGATTTTGCGATCGGCATCACCTTTTTTTGTTTTAGGTAGAGGTGGTGGATCGTTAAATGTATTAGAATCCAAGGCGAAGAAATCAATTCCGCCATAGCGAAAAGTGTAGTAACGATTGGGAAGGCGGGTAAAATGCCCAGGTTCATACTTAAGACAAAGACCTGTATCTGTCTTACCTGTGTAGTGCTGATCTAAATGGCTGCTTAACTCTCCTGGAAGCTGCAACGCCTTCAGATAGTCTATAAATGCGTGTGCGTAGGCTTCACCGGTTCCTGAGCCATGCAAACCCACATCTAGGTCTAACCGCGATCGCAACAGGCGACGAAGAGGTAATGTTGTGAGAGAGGCCAAGCTCAATAAAATGGGCAAGTTATAATAATCGTGATTTCCCGGTACTGGTAAAATGGGGAGCTTAAAAGTCATCTGGTCATAAGCAATCCGCTTCGGATGCTCTCCGCCCAAGATAAACTCTCGGTAAGGCTGAATGAAGTTTTGCTGGTAGTATTCACTCGAACCCACTAAATAAATCACATCCCCGGTATGCAGCATAAAACGGGATTCATCGTGATGGGGCAACATCAGTTCAGCTATCTGTCGTTGGGGATTGTGTCCCCGATGCTTACCAGAACCACTATCACCCACAACTAAAAATGAAAACTCAGGATTATCTTCTTGACCATCCTCCAACACCAGGCGAGTTTGGTCAATGTTCCGTTCCACAATTAACGGATCTTGCCATCTGACTCGCTGATTCATTTTACGAATTTTGTTAGCGATCGCTGGATCTGATACAAGTTTCAATGCAACATACTCCTGAATCTTGAATTGCAGGGAGAAGGGGGTAGGGAGTAGGAGGCAGGGGGCAGGGGAGCAGGGGAGCAGAGGGACAAGAGGACAAGGTGACAAAAGTTTAGAACTTACAACAAGTCTTTCCCCTTGTCCCCAATTCTCCTTGTCCCCAAGTCCTCTTTTCCATGCCCAATTCCCAATTCCCAATTCCCAATTCCCAATTCCCTTACTCTTCTACCGTATCTTTCATCTCAATAGTCAAATTAGGGAGTCCTTCTAGTTTTTCGGTAGGCTCAACTTCTTCTACTAATGGCACAAAAATCTTCAACCCACCTGGTATGCACTTAATTTCTACTGGTGTTGTGCCGACTATTTCACCATCTAGAACAACCTTTTGCGGTGGCTCAGTTGTAATTTTGAATTGTTTGGCTCGCAGAAAGCCAATATCATCGCGTTCTACGGCGTTACCTGTAGAAGCCGTTTGGAATAGATGGAATGTAGCAGCGATCGCTCCTGCTTTGTTGGCTGGAGCTACAATCGTTAAATCTAGTAAGCCATCATCATAAACCAAACCTGCTGGCCCCTGAGCTAAAACGGAAGTGGGAGGCGCGGCATTTGCGACTGTGACTGCACAGGCACTAGTTTTAATTATTCTGTCTTCTGTTTCAATTTCAACATCAAATTTACGTAAATTTCTCAGTTGCTGAATTCCAGCGAAAACGTAGGCCATCATTCCAAAGCGATTTTTGGCATCTCGGTCTGCCAATTCTACAGTTTCAGCTTCAAAGCCAATACCTGCCAAGAGTACCATTGGGCGATCGTTGCAATAGGCTACGTCTACATGACGGGTTCCTCCCTGCAAAATTGTTTCACACGCACCTGCGATCGTGTCAGGAATTCCCAAAGCTGTGGCAAAAGCGTTTGCTGTTCCTCTGGAAATGATGCCAAATGAAATATCAGTACCTACTAAAGCCGCTGCCGCTGCTGAGAGAGTCCCATCTCCCCCCGAAGCAATGATTGTATCCACCCCTCGCTCTACGGCTGCATAAGCTAGTTGATCTGCATCAATTTCTTGAGTTGTGAGATGAATATCTAGATCAATATCTGGCTCTAATATTGCTCGAATTTCTGCCAGTTCTATATCTGGGTCTCCCTGACCCGCAACTGGATTAAAAATAAGACAGGCGGAACGATTCATAAAATATAAAAGCTAAACTTTATTTAGATCACTAAAATACCAAATTCTTTCTAGCATTCTTGTGAAATTTTGCCTTCCTTCCGACGGCTGGTTTATCTTTTGTAACAAGTTTATAAGTCTTCGGCGTTGAAACATATCAATACTGCACATTCTGGTATCTTTTGTCTATACTTGCCTAAACAATAAAATTTTTGTCATGCGTCAATTATTACTAGTTTTGGCAAGTATGCTAACTCTTAGCAGTTTAGATACCCCTTCGATGACAATGGCAGGCACAACGCCTGATTTACCCCAGATTCGCCTAGCTCAAAAATTTAACTGCAATAATCCTCAAACTCAAGCAGCAATTAATGAATGCGCGAAGTTATCTTATCAGAATGCAGATAAAAGACTGAACCGAGCTTATCAACAATTGCTACCTACCTTAGAAAAATCTAGGAAGCAGAAATTGATTGCTGCACAACTTGCATGGGTAAAGTTTCGAGATACCAATTGTGAGTTTGAAAGAAGTAAATATGAGGGAGGGAGTATTGCCCCTAGTATTTATGCTGGGTGTCTAGAAAATCTCACAAAACTGCGTACCCAAGAATTACAAGAATATCTTAAATCTGACCCTTAAGTACTTTAAATAGAGTATTTCACAAATTAGTAGCGAAAAAAACTGAAACCTCTGCGAGCCTCTGTGCTACTGTGCGTTGAAAAAAATAATATTTTTAAACTCAGAGTCAAAGCAAACAAAGTAGAGTTTTTGCTAATAGCTGAAATCTTCTCAAGTGGTCTATATAATACAACATTTTATTCGAGTTGTTTAAGACGATAGCCAATACCATGAACTGTTTCAATAAAATCTTCAAAAGCTCCGGCTGCTTTGAGCTTCTGACGCAGGCTTCTGAGATGAACTTTCACAGCATGTTCTTCTGGAGGTGACTCTAGCGACCAAATATGTTCAATAATTACGCTGCGACTAAGGACACGACGACCATTTCGTAGCAATAACTCTAATATGCCGTACTCTTTTGGGGTTAAATGTAGCATATTTTTCCCATAACTCACTTCATAAGTGCTGGGATTGAGGTGCAGATTGCCCCATTCCAAAATCGGTGGCGATGAAACGTTACCCCGACGAAGCAAGGCGCGAATTCGGGCAAATAGTTCTTGCAAATCCACTGGTTTAACGACATAATCATCAGCTCCCGCATCGAGTCCGGTGATTTTATCGCTAACGGTATCACGCGCAGTAAGCATGAGAACAGGCATACTGTAGCTGTGCGATCGCAATCGATGACATAAACTAATTCCATCGAGTTCTGGCAACATCACATCCAACAGCAGCAAATCATAGTCCAGCATTTTGGCTTGATTCCATCCAGCCTCACCATCTGTCACCACATCAACCATATAACGCTGGTCTGTAAGGGCTTCTGCTAAAGTCTCGGCAAGGCGTACATCATCTTCAACTAAGAGAATCCGCATAAATTTTTTTTAAACCATACAACTTATGTTTAAAACTATCTGTGGACTCCCATTGAGAAATATTGCAAAAAGTAACAATTTCTAGTTTTCGTTGCTTCTTTCCGATTTCTTTACCATTTCATGAGTGATTTCCTTACTTTTTATATGTAATTTTCTATCCTATGTAGGTTTTTAATAACCTCCTTTAGACGTTCCAAAAGAACTCTATGTTTAGCCAGGAGATTTTCAGCAAATGGCTTTTGGGCAAAGTTCACATTTAGGTGTGAGTCTGTTTGAAGACACTCACTCAATCGGAGGAGTACCTGGTTATTCACCAGAAGAACTTGAGGTTA
Source organism: Nostoc sp. ATCC 53789 (assembly GCF_009873495.1). Lineage (GTDB taxonomy): Bacteria > Cyanobacteriota > Cyanobacteriia > Cyanobacteriales > Nostocaceae > Nostoc > Nostoc muscorum_A. The sequence goes on from NZ_CP046703.1 coordinate 4,359,463, forward strand.
TTATCAGGCTTATATATAGACAGGTTTTAGGAAATACGTATGTGATGGAAAGCGAACGGCTTACTTTGCCTGAGTCGCAGTTTAAGCGGAGCGAAATCAACGTCCGCGAATTTATCCGTCTGGTAGCAAAGTCAGAGTTATATAGTTCCCGGTTTTTCAGCAATTGTCCTCGTTATCGGGCAATTGAGTTGAGCTTTAGGCATTTGCTTGGTCGCGCTCCACTTAACTGAAAAAGGCTGAATAGACGATTAAGCGTTTATTTACGCCTTTGTGCGAGCTAAAAAAATGCTTTATGCAAGAAATTTATTTATCCAAAAATCGATGTAACTATTGCATTCATCTCAAATTATTTGAAGCAAAACAATGTTGCCGCCACAAGCACATAAAAAGCTCCAATGTTGGATAAGAAGCCGTCATTTAATATGTTCCGGTCACTTTTTTATATTTGAAACTATAGACTATTCTTGCGTTGATAGATTTACTGACTGTATAGCCGCTCTAGGAGGAACATTAATTTCTGTTGAGCCGATTGACAAAATTTGGATGGGCGACCATCGACAGGTTCTTCTTTATCGTGTCAAAGCCAGTTTGTTTACACCTTGTCATCAGTTAAGGCAATACTGGTTTAAGTATGGTGGTTTGTACACTAGATTTGATAAAAATTGTTAATTTGTTTTGATTTATAGCGACTTATATAATTGCGTTAATATGTATGTTATTAGGTAATAAAAATTGTCTCTATGACCGTAACTACAGCTAAGTGGACAATAGATGAATATCACCACATGATTGCGGCAGGTATACTAGATAATCGGCGTATAGAACTACTAAAGGGAGAAATAGTAGAAATGCGACCGGAAGGAGAAGCTCATGCCTACTTCAGCAGTGAAGCTGGAGAGTATCTGATTCAACTTTTAGGCAATCGTGCCACAGTTCGCCCTAGTAAACCGATTACCCTTCCTAACAACTCTGAACCTGAGCCTGATATTGCTGTTGTACAAAGATTGGGACGTGAATATTTAGAACATCATCCCTATCCTGAAAATATCTTTTGGTTGATCGAATATGCAGATTCCAGCTTAGATAAGGACTTACAAATAAAAGCTAAAGTCTATGCTGAAGTAGAAATTCCTGAATATTGGGTAGTTAATCTTAGAAAGCGACAACTTATAGTATTTAGAGATCCTCAAGATGGAGAATATGCTTCAAAAAGCACATTATCTGGAGGCACGATTTACCCACAAGCATTTCCAAATTTAGCTATATCAGTAAATTTCATTGTGAGTATTTAGAACTAGAAACCGATTATTTAGAGGTAATTTTAATATATCTTCTCACTCTGGTTTCATCTTTAACCATCCAAATACTTGTTCTACTGTCAACTCTAAATCAACACCATCTAGAACAGTCAATCTATCTTCTCTATGGCAAAATTCTGGTTGTTGATGTGGTTTAAATATGAGAACTGAGCGATCATCAGGATCGATTAACCATCCTAGCTGACAACCATATTTTAGGCAGTGTAAAATATTATTGGTAACTCGATTAGAACTTTGATCTGGAGAAAGAATTTCAATTGTCCAGTTTGGAGCAATTAACACATCATCTACAGGTTCTCCGTTATCGTCAAACTCAATTTGTTGCCAACGAATAACCGCCACATCTGGAACAATTGAGCGACCACCAAAAGTACAACGCAACTCTGGAAAAGCATAAGCGATTTGCTTTTTCTCTGTGACTTCATTAATCCCATTAATCAACTTACCCTGAAGTCGGGAGTGGCGGGTTTTCGGCATTGGTTTCTGGATAATCTCACCATCAATATAAATACTTGCAGGCTTTGTTTCTGGTAACTTCAGAAATTCTTCTAGGGTTAGGGATGCAGATTTTGCAACACTCATGATTTCTGCCACTCCGAAAGTCCTACATCCAGTTTATCAACGTTCGGAACTAATGGATGAGCAGAAAACAGTAAACTAAATCAGATGCCTGTAATTTTTCTTATCCATGCCCGATTTTAGTATTATCAATCTCGCTCCAATCGGTGTTGGCTTTAGCATTATTGCATTAGGGATAATTTACTATTTTCTCAACCTTGAAGTAACTAGACGGCAACGGGCAGAAGTGATTCTGCGGCAACAAACTGAGCGGGAACGGTTGGTAAACCAAATTGCTCAACATATCCGTGAGTCTTTGGAGTTAGATGAGGTTCTGACTACTACCGTTGCAGAAGTGCGCGAGTTTCTTCAAGCAGATCGGGTGTTAATTTATCGCCTTTGGGAAGATGGGACAGGTAGCGCAATCACTGAAACAGTTTTACCTGAATATACAAAAATTTTAGGAGAAACTTTTCCAGAAGAAGTGTTTCCGAAAGAATATCACCAAGCTTATTCATTGGGGAAAACCCGTGCGATCGCTAATGTTGAACAAGCTGATGTCGAACCATGTTTAGCAGACTTTGTGAAACAGTTTGGTGTTAAAGCTAAGTTAGTAGTGCCAATTCTCCAAGAAAATCGGGAAGCAGATAAACAACGCGATCGCAAAACTCCTGCTTCTACACCTTATCTTTGGGGCTTATTAATTGCTCATCAGTGCGATCGCACCCGTGTATGGGAATCTTGGGAAATTGAATTGATGAAGCAACTTGCAACCCAGGTAGCGATCGCTATTCAACAATCAGAACTTTACAAGCAGCTACAAACACTCAACGCTGAATTAGAACATCGTGTCCAACAACGAACTCAAGAGTTAGCTAAAGCTAATGTCTCTCTAAGAGCAGAAATAGCTGAACGTCAACGCACGCAAGCAGCATTGCAAGCTTTGATTACTGCCTCTCCTCGCGCTATTTTCACACTTGATTTAGAAGGGAATGTGAAAATCTGGAATCCGGCTGCTGAACGGATGTTTGGCTGGACGGAGGCGGAAGCGATTGACCATCCTAACCCAATCTTTTTAGACGATCAATTAGAAGAATACAACACTCTGCAAGAAAGTATATTACAAGGAACAACTTATACCAGAGTGGAATTGCGCCGTTTTAAAAAAGATGGCACTGCGATCGATATAGTTTTCTCTGCTGCTCCCTTGCATGATAGTGACGATAGTATCAACGGTATGGTGGCAGTAATTGCCGATATCACACACCAAAAGCAGCAGGAAGAACAGGTAAGGTTGCTGCAATCTGTGGTTGTAAATACTAACGATGCGGTAGTTATCACCGAAGCACAACCAATTGGCGAACCTGGACCGCACATCATTTATGTTAATGAAGCATTCACCCGAATCACAGGTTACAGCCTGGAAGAAGTGTTAGGTAAAACGCCCCGTATTTTGCAAGGAGCAAAAACAAGTCGGGCGGAACTGGATAAAGTTTGGACTGCTCTTTCTCGTTGGGAAACAGTTACCGTTCAGGTAATTAACTACCGCAAAGACGGCTCGGAATTCTGGAATGAATTCAGCATTGTCCCCGTAGCCGATCAAACTGGCTGGTATACCCACTGGATATCAGTACAACGTGACATTACAGGGCGCAAGCGGTTAGATGAAATTCGGATGGCGCTAGAGCGAGAGAGAGAACTTAGTGTGCTAAAAACACGTTTTTTCTCAATGGCATCTCACGAGTTTCGCACACCTCTAAGTACTGCTTTAGCAGCTGCCCAATTGCTAGAAAATTGTCAGGATGAATGGGATAACTCTTCTAAGCGACTGAGGAACTTGCAGAGAATTCAACTCTCTGTCAAAAATATGGTTCAGATGTTAGACGATATTTTAACCATCAACCGAGCCGAAACCGGAAAACTAGAATTTAATCCTAAACTTCTAGATTTAGAAGAATTTTGCGGTGATTTTGTCGAAGAAATGCGCCTAAGTACAGATGAGAGACACACACTTAGCTTTGTTTGCCAAGGGAAAGCTGTTCCATGCTGGGTGGATGAAAGGTTGTTGCGTTCGATTTTGTCTAATTTGCTGCTGAATGCGATTAAATATTCTCCTCAAGGAGGGAATGTTCATCTTAGTCTGGAGTTTCAATCAGATACGGTGATTCTCCAGGTTCAAGATCAGGGTATTGGGATTCCGCTAGCAGATCAAAAGCAGCTGTTTGAGCCGTTTCATCGTGGCAAAAATGTCAGGAGCATTCCTGGTACAGGCTTAGGGTTAGTAGTGGTGAAAAAGTGCGTGGACTTACACCAAGGTTGTATTAACATCACCACTGAAGTAGGAATTGGTACAACTTGTGCGATCGCTCTGCCATTACTATAAAGTAGGATTTACGCAATAACTCTCTCAAACTCTTATTCTTTGTGCCCTTCTCTACGTTCATGCAGCCTGTTGCAGACAGACTTACGCGAATGCGTTAGCCTGTGCAAACTGCTCTATGTCTACGTTTTTTCATTATTTGGCTTGCTAAAAGCGTAGTGTTTTTAATGCAAGGCAACACATTGGCATTATTAACCGATGCATTGGCATTGTTAACTGACGCATTAACATTGCAGGGTATTGTTAAATTAAATTCGCTACAAACTAATCAAATGCTGTACTAACTAGCATTGTTCAAGATTCCCAAAACCAGCTTTTGGTAAAGAATTGTAATCCAAAATCCAAAATCCAAACCCCAAAATTAGTATGAGTCCCTGACTACGGTAGTCTAGATGAGAGTGAATTTATCGCCTCCTTTGATATATAGTTTTATGACTTCAGTTGTTTCTAGTCCCCCACGCACTATTCGGATCGGTTCACGCAAAAGCCAACTTGCTTTGGTTCAAACCTATTGGGTACAAGCGCAACTCCAGAAAAGCTTTCCTGATATCACTTTTGAAGTCCACACCATGTCTACCCAAGGCGACAAAATCCTTGATGTAGCATTAGCTAAGATTGGCGATAAAGGACTTTTTACTAAAGAACTTGAAGTGGGAATGCTCAATCAAGAGATTGACTTTGCGGTTCATTCCCTCAAGGATTTGCCGACTAACTTACCAGAAGGATTGACACTGGCAGCAATTACTGAACGGGAAAATCCAGCCGATGCCTTAGTTGTGCATGAAAAGCACAAAGATAAACAAATCGATACTTTACCCGAAGGTGCAGTAATTGGGACATCTTCACTGCGGCGGTTAGCACAGTTACGCCACCACTTCCCCCACTTTACTTTTAAAGATGTGCGGGGAAATTTGATTACACGATTGGCAAAACTGGATGCAGGCGAATACGATGCCTTAATTTTGGCAGCCGCCGGATTAGAAAGATTGGAAATGAGCGATCGCGTTCATCAAATTATCCCCAAAGAAATTTCCCTCCACGCCGTTGGACAAGGTGCTTTAGGGATAGAATGCCGTGCTGATGATAGTGAATTGCTAACTCTACTCAAAGCAATCGAACATCCTGCAACACGCGATCGCTGTCTCGCCGAACGTTCTTTTCTACGCTCTTTAGAAGGCGGATGTCAAGTACCTATTGGTGTAAATACAGAAATCTCTGGTGAGAATTTGACCTTAACAGGCATAGTTGCCAGTATAGATGGTCAAAAGTTGGTAAAAGATACCGTCACTGGAATTGCCAACAATGCCGAAGCGCTAGGTATTGAACTAGCAGAGTTATTACGGCAACAGGGAGCGCAAGAAATTTTATCAGAAATTTTTGCGGTCATTCAACGCGGTTCCTAAGCAATTGGGCAAGCCGATGTGATTAGATAAGAATTGATCGTCGTTGTACCAAAGACGCGACAAATTGCGTTGGTCGCGATCATCAAGTTAATTTGACAATTATAGACAGAATCGGGGAAGCAAAAATTACCATGCGGATTCTATTTGTTGCAGCAGAAGCAGCACCCATTGCGAAAGTAGGAGGAATGGGTGATGTTGTTGGGGCATTACCCAAATTTCTGAGAGAAATGGGGCATGATGTGCGGATATTCTTGCCTTACTATGGCTTCCTGCCAGACAAAATGGAAATTCCCAAAGAACCCATCTGGCGGGGGTCTGCCATGTTCCAGGAATTTGCTGTTTATGAAAGCGTTCTGCCTGGTACTGATGTTCCCTTGTACTTATTTGGACATCCCGTCTTCCTACCTCGCCGCATTTATTCTGGAGATGATGAAGACTGGCGGTTCACTTTCTTTTCCAATGGTGCAGCCGAGTTTGCCTGGAATTACTGGAAACCAGACATTATCCATTGTCATGACTGGCATACGGGGATGATTCCGGTGTGGATGCACCAAGATCCAGATATCACCACAGTGTTTACCATTCATAACCTGGCTTATCAAGGGCCGTGGCGTTGGTATTTAGAAAAAATTACTTGGTGTCCTTGGTATATGCAAGGACACAACACAATGGCAGCAGCAGTGCAATTTGCCAATAAGGTAAATACAGTTTCGCCTACATACGCCGAGCAAATCAAGACACCTGCTTATGGTGAAACATTAGAAGGTTTGCTGTCTTTTATTAGCGGTAAGTTATCGGGGATTATCAATGGGATTGATACTGAAGTTTATAATCCCGAAGATGACAAATATATTGCTCAAACCTTCACTACTGAGACTTTAGATAAACGCAAGGCTAACAAAATTGCTTTGCAAGAAGAAGTAGGATTAGAAGTCAATTCTAAAGCCTTTTTAATTGGGATTGTTACCCGATTAGTAGAACAAAAAGGCATTGATTTGATCTTGCAAATCCTCGATCGCTTCCTATCTTATACAGATGCACAGTTTGTTTTGTTGGGAACAGGCGATCGCTACTATGAAACTCAGATGTGGCAATTAGCATCCCGCTTTCCGGGACGCATGGCAACTTACTTACTGTATAACGATGCCCTGTCTCGCCGCATTTATGCTGGTACTGATGCCTTCTTGATGCCTAGTCGTTTTGAACCATGCGGTATCAGTCAAATGATGTCTTTGCGTTACGGTTCAGTACCTATTGTTCGCCGCACAGGTGGATTAGTTGACACCGTAAGCCATCACGACCCCGAAAATGCCGCAGGTACTGGTTATTGCTTTGACCGCTATGAACCGCTAGACCTTTTCACTTGTATGATCCGAGCTTGGGAAGGCTTCCGTTTCAAACCGCAATGGCAAGAACTACAAAAACGGGGCATGAATGAAGATTTTAGTTGGTATAAATCTGCTAAAGAGTACGTCAAGTTGTACAGGTCAATTTATGGTTTGCCAGAAGAAGAAGAAAAGACACCAGAACCAGAGTTAGTGTTAAACGAAGCAGTTAAGAGTAGCAAGTCCTAAATTGTCAGGACGCACAACTTAAACCTAGCGAATGGAATTCGCGGCTACACAGACAAAGCCCACCTCCGTGGGCTAATAGAAAATTAATGATGGGCTTAAGTCTATTGTTTTTAACCCGCGTAGGCGGGTTTTGTTTGTGTAGACGCGGTTTCTAACCGCCCTTTTAACTCAATACAGTTCAGGTAAGGTTAAAACTCTTTGTCACAGTCAATTTTTTTAACGTAGACGTTTCGGCTTGCCGCAGGCTACCACAGAGGCGCAGAGAAGCCAGTGCGTTGGGCGGGTTCCCCGACTTAAAGCAACTGGCGCGGCACAGAGAGACGGAAAAAATGCTTAATTGAACCGTATTGCCTTTTAACTCCAAACTTCTAACTCCTAACTATTTAGTACTTGTTGCTTTCGCCCTAATTAACCAATCAGCATCTTTAGTGCAAATTTGCCGACCAGAGGAATCTCCTAAGCGGTCTAGCGCCAATAAACAAGCATATTTCAAATCCCAAATTGGCGTATTGAGGCAAATTTTGATTTCAGAAATTGCTCGTGAATCACCCAATTCACCAAGAGCGATCGCACACGCCGCACGAGATTTCTGAAACTGAGGTTCGCGGTTGTGCAGGTTTTCTATTAACAAATCGTAGGCGGGAGCATATTTCAGCCAGCCGAAAAGTTTCATTACATGATAATGAGCGCCATAATCGTTATATGCTTTATCCCCATAAGTTGTTAAAAGTGCTTGGGGTGCTTCTTGGGGATAGATATCTAGTAAGGTTTTTGTCGCCAAATAGCAGCGTCCAAAATCGGTTTCGTAGAGTTCGTTAATGACAAAATCTAATACAGGGGTCGCGTCATACTCATGTACTAAATCAAGGTCGTTAGGATGATCGTAAAGTACTTTTTCTAAGTAAGGTTGAATTTCTGTAAAGGTAATTTCACCACTGGGAACGCCTGCATCCAAAAGCATTCGCAAACCTCGCAGGCGAAACACCAGAGATACAGGACAACGGGCAATTTCTGGGATGGCTTTGTAGTAGCGTGCATCAATCAAGTCTTGAATGCAACCCCGCCGTGCATTGACGCTAGAACTTTGCAGCAGCGCCATCACCTCAGTGATTTGGGAGTAGTCACCGCTAAAACGACAAACTGTAGCGATCGCAGCACTACGCGTAGGTTCATCTTCAGCTTGAGTAAATTTATTTACACGTTCCAAAGACGGCTGATAGTCAGCATTAGCTAAAGTGTGAATAATAACTCGATAAATTTGACCTGGTTTATCCAGTAGTTGCGCCACTTCTTCAAGAATATCTGGATCTTTAGTCCCGATTTCCCCGATCGCCCACACGGTATTTTCGACAGTATAAATATCATCATCTTTAAGGCACTGCCGAATTACAGGTAAAGCTGATTCCGCCTGCAATCGTCCCAAGCTTTCCACAGCCTTGCGTCGAACAATGCGATGGTCTAACTCATCAGGGTTACTAGTTTCAATCGCTCGTACCAAAGCCGCGATCGACTGTTCAGTGGGATAATTAATCAGATGGGAAACAGCAATATACTTATCAGAAGCGTCTTCGAGTTGTTCTAATGGTGTATCGATAATTGCGATCGCTTGTTCTTCTGTTAGCCCAAACATTTTAAAAAAACGTTTATCCATTGATCTATAAATGGCTCGTGGATAATTGCTCAGAGTTCATGTTTACTATCGTACTAGGGACTGGGGACTGCAAAATTTTTTTATGTAAGCTCTGTTAGATGAACGTTGCTATGTCTAGCGACAAACCGCTTTGCATCTTAGTAGTCATTTTAAAATGATAAGAGTCCTATAAGACTCATATTTAATTTTTCCCTAGGTACAACAAAAAAAGCTTTCTTTCCTATTGCCTTTTTCCCCCTTGCTATTGCCTTTTAAGCCAAAGTACATCACAAATAAAAGCGAATGCCTATATATGAATGATTATTTAGATGACTACGAATTTAATAACCTTGATTTTTACAGAAAAAATCATGGGTTACAGCTTTATTACAACTGGTCTGGAGAAATATGGTGGCAAGAAACGCCAGACAAGCCAAAAGAAAAATTGTTCTCTATTATTGGGATGAATGCTACCAAAGTATTTCTCAAACCCGATCCTGAACATGGCGAGGTTGGGTATCGCATCAATAGAGAGTTGGGTTTATTTTGCGATCCAGATACTCAAGAAATTCTGCACTTTTGGCAGTCACCAACAGCAAGTCAACCAGTACCAGTAGTTCACATTGCTAACCGCATTGTCCAAGGCTCAGTCAAACCAAAGAAATCTGTTATACCCAAAGGCAAGGGATACATTACCTCGGTTATGGAAATTCCTTTAGAATACCCACATCCTTTAGCAGGAGATAGTAAATATTTAGATTATTGCCCTGGAGAAAAGTTTAAGGGAGTTGAGTACTTTATATCAAATACTTGCCGACCTGATGCAACTGAAGTTCCTCCTGCAAAATGGGCGAGAGACTGTCCTTGGTTGCCCTGGATGAAATTAGGATATGCTCATCCAGCTAAATTAAGATTTGAAACAACAATATTTAGAGTAGATTCTTTTGAGCAGCTTCATCCTAGGTTGGTCGAGTTGGTGAGAGAAAAAGTACCAATTTATGAATTCACGCCAACAGAAAGTGACGAACCGAATGTGACGAGCATTCAATACTTTAAGAAAAATTTTGAATCCTACTTGCGAGGAGATATTTTCCCACTAGAGGAAACTTTTTAAGTGGTTTTTGTACAGTCAGTAGACTCTTATAATTTATCCAAGGCAATCAGCTTTTATACATTTCCCAAAAAGCGGTATCATACACCACTATTTTTTGGAGATCGCAAAACTTTTCGGTCTACTGATTGTGCCAGCAGTGTATATTAGGGGTGCAAGTTAGCGATCACTTGGGATGTGAAAGATTGAACACTGTTTTATCTCCGTGTTAATAAGAGGATTTACTCACCCACAGACGCGGACACGCAAAGAGCAGAAAGGAGTTAATAATTTTGTTACTTCACCTCATCTATCAACTTGATACCAAATCTATGTGAGACTGCATAAAATAACTCCCAGCACAGAATTTCAAGTGTTTTATTGTGTGAATTTTCATAGGCAATTTGTATAATTATTTTTGTTCAAGAATATAACATACTGAAACTAAATAGGTTTATATCTTGTTCACCACGACACCCATGATATCAAATAAGCCAGTCGAAATTTTTATTTCTTATTCACATAAAGATGAAGGTTTGCGAGATGAATTGGCAGAACATCTGAAGCCTTTGCAGCGGCAAGGGCTTATTTCGGTTTGGTGTGATCGTGACATTGACATAACAGCCGCACAAGACTGGACAGTACAAAGTGACCAAAATTTGGAACGAGCGCAGATAATTTTACTGCTCGTTAGTTCTTCCTATCTAGCGTCAGATTACTGCCATAATGAGATGCTTAGGGCACTGGAGCGCCATGCAGATGGAGAGGCACGCGTAATTCCTTTGATTCTACGTCCAGTAGATTGGATGATAACCCCATTTAGCAAACTTCAGGTATTACCTAGAAATGCACAACCTTTGACAAGTTGGGCTGATCGTGATAAAGCGTTCAGCGAAATCGTAGAGGAAATCCGAAGAATTGTTGAAGCTTATTACAGTGATTCTGTTGATTTATCTTCCGACTCCAATAAATTGGGAGGCTTTGAAAAACCAAAAATCTTCATCTCATTCTCCAATAAAGATGATGATATGTTGTATGAATTGACAGCACATTTGCAAATACTTCAAAGGCAGGGAGAAATCGATGTTTGGACAGATAGAATGATTTTACCTGGTGCTGACTGGGCAAATGAAATTGATCAAAACTTTAATATATCTGACATAATTTTGGTTCTTATAAGCTCTGCATACTTGTCATCAAATTGGACGATAATTGAACTTGAGAAGGCATTGGTGAGGCATAATTCTGGTCAGGTTCGCATAATTCCCATCATCTTAAGCCCAACAAACCTACCTCCCGAAAGTCCTTTATATAAGATGCAGTCTTTACCACGCGATGGCAAACCAGTGAGCAGTTGGGTAGATCGCAATGAAGCTTGGATTGATGTAATGCGTGGTCTTCAAAATGTGATTCGAAATTTTCATAAGGAGGAGATTGAATCTTCAGATAAACCGTCTCCTAACTTTACTGAAATTGTAGAAAAGTCAGTTTACCAAATTGGTTATATCTTTCGCACCGCAGGTACACCTGAACTTAACTACGAGGAACCCCAGGAATTCGAAAACTTCAAAGTTGAGTTGCAAACTTTAGGAAAAGGACTAGCTGTTGAAGGACCATCTGGAATAGGTAAAACTTCAACAATGCGTAGAGTAATTAGCAGTATTCAACCAGCATTACCCACAAAATGGATTTCCTCTATTTCCAATAACTCTCATAAAGAAATAGAGCAGAGCTTGAACCAGGGATTTGATGGCTACTTGATCATAGATGATTTCCATCACCTCTCGGATGAATACAAAGATCGTGTTGCGAAAGCTATTAAATTCCAATCGGAACAAGATACCCCCAAGTCAAAAATTATAGTTATTGGAATTAATCGAGTTAGGCATATGTTGATGGAGGGTTTTCCAGAACTGGCTGGGAGGGTTGGAATAATTTCTATGAACAAACAGCCTGATGAAAAAGTTCAGGCAATGATTGAGAAAGGTGAGCGAGCAGCAAATATTAAATTTCATAACCGTGCACAAATTGTAGAAGCTTCGGATGGAAGTTTTTTTACAGCACAACATCTTTGTCTCTATTTAGCTACAAAGGCTGGCGTGACTGGTACACAGAAAGAATATAAGATAATTGAGTATGGACCAACTGATGTAATGAGTCAGGTGCTTGACCAGTTTGCGTTCAAATACCGAAATGAATTGGACATATTGGCAAGTGTGGATGCTAGCAGCCCATTAAAGGGCGCTGGTCTTGTACTTTTATGGCTTCTTCGTCGTGAGGGTGTTGGCTTCATTTATATGAATGAAGCAAGACATCAATATCCAGAGTTAGGCCAAAGTTTTGATAGATTAGTAAATGGTGAGCTACAAACTTGCTTTGACAATAATGTACGTCTAGCTAAACTACTCTTTTATGACGAGAGATCTGGAATGCTAGTTCTTGAAGATCCGCAACTTGTTTTCTATTTAAGGAATATTATCTGGCGTGAATTTGCCCGTAAAACAGGTCATGAAATCGAGATATCTGAAGATGAAAAGTTAATCTTTAAGAAACTTCCGAGAGTTAAGCATAAGTTAAACAATCAATTATTTTTACTTCTAGCTAACATGAAAGAATTTTTGAATAGCTTACCTACCCCTGTTAAGATTTTTGTTGGCTTTGGCTTGATTGGGCTTGTCTTAATTGGAGTAGTACAATCCGATAAATTACCCTTTCTAGAAGGGAATAACACAGGAACTGAAAACAAACAAAAGGAAATGATTAAGGTACAACTTATCGTACAAACAGAAGATAGTGCACCAATATCAGATGTAGAAATTCAATTTATCAGTCAAGGTGCTCCGTCAACAGCATTTACAAAAAGTAATGGTTATGCTCAGATTGAAATCCCTTCTAGAGATGATGTTGATATTGTATTAAGCAAAAAAGGGTACGAAGTGCTAACAGAGACAATAAATATTTCTACTGACCCAAATAGGACCAAGAGCTTTCGGCTAAAGAAAAAGAAATTGAATTAAGTATTTATATACATTCAGTAGACCGAAAATTTTTGCGATCGCCAAAAAATAGTAATTACAACGATCTAAGCCTACGCACTTCAACATAAAAAAGCCTAGAAGACTTACCCTAAGTAAGATTAAAGGCTGTAGCTGGGTGTGACTTTTGAAGATTTATATCAAAAAGCTTTACCAGTGGTAACGCTATCTGAGAAGATCGGAATATATGCGTTTGTCAGCGACTTGTTAGTTACCTCTTGCCAATAGTTCAATTTTATGAATTTGCTAAGTGCCGCTCTTTAGCGAGTAACCACATACAAACGATAGTCGAACACTGACTACACATCATTCATATAAACACGCATTTAGGAAACAAAAGTTATGGATGAAAATTCAGAATTCACAACAACCGATAACATAACTCCTCAAGATGTCGCCGAAGTGATTGCAGAACTTGAGCTATATCGGGAACGTCTAGTTCAAGAAACTACAGAAACAGCAAAACGGGCGAAATTGATGAGGGTAAATGTTATGGCACAACTGGAGCCTGAACTTGCCAAAATTGATTCTGCCCTCCAAGAACTACGTAATCAGCAAGCTGCTCTGAGCGTCAATAACTAGTAATCATCTTGATAATTTAGCTATAAGTCATAATGCTCGACTCCAAAACTCAATCCGGGGAAGATTCGTTACATCTTTCCCAGGCAGAAACCGATGCTTTACTTGCAACAGTGAATGAGCAATTAGGCTTAAAATCCTTCAACTCTGACGATCAAGAGCTACTCAAGCAGATGATTGAGAGTATGGGAGACTCACGGGGGATGGTTAGGTTGAGTTTTGCAGAGGCGCTGGGTAAAGTCGGTAAACCAGCGACCCCTTTATTAATGGAAGCTGTGGCAAATCACCCCAACCCAGTTGTACGCAGAGCCAGCGCCAAAACCCTGACACTGATTGCCGATCCGATCGCAGTTCCCACCTTGGTTAATGCCCTCCTAAATGATGAAGATACAGTGGTCAAAACCTCGGCGGTGGGGGGACTTGCCAAAATCGGTGAGGCAGCTGTGCCAGCATTGCTGAAAATCTTAGCGTCAACTGAGTATCCAGAAAGTGCTAAAGGACATGCTGTGTGGGCGCTGGGATTTATTGGAGCAGAAGCGAAGGAGCATTTATATCGAGAAATTAACTCAGACTCGGCTGATGTTCGCGCTGCGGTGGTGGGTGCGATCGCTAAAATTGCTGAAGAAGGTACTGAAGAAGGAGCATTTCACATTCTAGTGAACGCTCTCACTGATTCATCTCTAATGGTGCGTTGTGAAGCAGCATCTGCTTTGGGCAGTCTGGCTTATCAACCCGCGATTCCTAATCTAGTTGAGTTACTGCATCATCCCGATTGGGAAACCCGAAAAGCGGCGGCTCTAGCATTAATGAAAATTGGCGATCGCACTGCCTTAGAACCTCTACAAGCCGCATTAACCCAAGAACAGGAAGCAGGAGTTCAGGCGGTGATCAAGTTGGCGATTTCTCAAATTGAGAGACAGTTAGAGGAAGATTCTTGGTAATAGGGCATGTATGTTCACATCTTGACATTTTCCTCTCTTTTTGAGAGTATTTAATTGACAATTAGTTTTTTGTTGATTAATAAATATAGACAAAAAACCTAAAGACAAATGCATCTGATTGCGATTCGTAACCTCCGCATTGATGCTGCCCAGTACCCAGATGTCAAAAAGCAAATTGACGACTGGTACGCAACCGTCAAAAAAGTGGAATGGCGGAACTTGGAGGACGTTCGCCAGATTTATCGGGATGCGGAAGCGGTTGGAAATTTTACTGTATTTAATATCAAAGGGAATGACTATCGCCTGATTGTCGGTATTGATTACGAAAACCAAACGGTTTATTACAAATACTTTCTAACTCACGCTGAATACGACAAAGGTAAATGGAAAAATGACCCTTACTTTTGACCAAGCTGCTTATAGTATTCTGCTATCTGAAGTTGCTCCCAAGGTGATTGAGACAGAAGAAGAGTATGATCGCGCCCTAGCTGTGGCAGAGCGCCTAACATTTTGCAAGAATCGGACTCCAGAAGAACAAGCTCTGCATAAGCTGATAGTAACGCTGATTGAAGTGTATGAGGCACAGAACTATCCAATGGATGAATCTGCACCGCATGAAGTTCTCCAACACATTATGGAAGCTAGTGATACTCGTCAAGCTGACTTAGTGGGCATCATCGGATCGAGTGGCGTTGTGTCTGAGGTTGTGAACGGTAAGCGGTCGATTAGTAAGGCACAAGCTAAGGCACTTGCAGATTACTTCAAGGTGACACCCAGTTTGTTCATCTAGTGTATCCGCTCTATTAGAATTGATAAAAGTAGTTGTATAAAAGAGGATAGCGATCGCTATCCTCTTTTATAATTAATCACCTGATCTAATCGGGGCAAAGCACTCACTGCTGATTCACGAACATAGGGATCGGCAGATTCATCATCAGTTAATGCTGTCAACACTTCTACTCCCCGCATATCACCCATCGAACCCAGTGCATTAACAATCGCTACAGCCAGGGCAACATTATCTATTGTTTTCAGAGCCTCAGCCAAAATTTCAAAGGCAGGAGAACCAATTTCACCCAGTGCCATTACTGATGCAATATAGACAACGGCATTTGGGTCATTGAGCGCTGTTTTTAATCCCTGTAAGCCCTCATCTGGGAAAGGAACATCGGGATGGTTAGCAGCAACCTGTGCCAGAGCCTTAGCACAACTACCCCGAATGGTTGCATTCTCGCTATTTATTAATGAATCTACCAATGATGGGACAGCATCTGTACCAATAGCACCCAGTGCCTTAACAGCAGCACGACGGTAAGTCACATCTTCTTCATCCAAAATACCCATTAAGCGAGAAATCGTATTTTCATCACGAACATCAGCCAGTTCCCACATGGCTCGTTCCCGCAGATTTGGGTTAGGGTGTTTCAACTGTTCAAATAATGAATCTATTGTCATAAAAGAAAATTTCCCTGTTTAAATCCCCCAGGTTCAATCATTAATTACGAATTACGAATTACGAATTAAGAATTAGTAACAACTGAGGGACTCTTGATCAATCACTCAACCAGATACAGGCAAAGCAACAGACTGAGAGTCCCTGAGTTTTAGAGTATAACGATCGCTCGTCTACGTCTAGTCAAATCCTATTACTTATGAAAGGGAGTTGATTACGTAGTCGAGAAGAGCGCGGAACTCACCTAATGCTTGAGGAGACAAGTCACGAGGAGAACAAGCGCGATCGCGAGTGTAGGTCAACGCGGTAACGTAGGGAGCAGTAGGCAGACCCAAAGAGCGGTAAACTTCACGAGCGCCTGCAATACCCCACTCATCCAGAGGGCCAGTACCGCCCACAACTAAGCTGTAGTTGATCAAGCGTAGATAGTGCTTGATGTCGCGGAAGCACTTGTCTTTCTTAACTTGAGTGTCGCCAGCTTCACCTTCTTGGGTCAGGTAAGGATATTTCTTAAAAGCAGCATCATAAGCTTCTTTAGCGACTGCATCAATACCAGCAGCCAACTTTTCAGCAGCTTCTAAACGAGCGCTAGCACGTTGAATGCTACCTTGAACGGATTCTAGATCAGAGGTGGTTGGAAAACGACCTGCTGCATCAGCAGATCCAATAACCGTAGTGATAACTGATTTCATTGCTTTTTATACTCCAGATTAGATGTGATCGGGTTTTGTATTTCAGTTGGCTTGACTAATAGGCTTAAGACATTAGCGATTAGCAATTAGCTCAGAGCAGAAATAACGCGATCGAAGTAGCTAGCAGCTTCAGCAGCTAGAGCAGAGCAGTCGCCTTGAGGAGTGTCAATCTTGCGGAATTTTTTGCCAGCGTTAGCTTCAGTGTTGGTGTTGGTGATGTGAGCGACGCTGATAGCCTTCAGGATTTGGAAAGCACGTACAGAAGATCCAGTAGGTACGCCCAAAGCTGTGTAGGTTTCTTTCAGACCGTTCAAAGCGCGATCATCTAATACAGAAGAATCGCCAGCCAATAACGCATAAGTTACATAGCGCAGAACGATTTCAGCATCACGTAGGCAAGCAGCCATCCGGCGAGTGGGGTACAAGTTACCACCAGCTTGAAGCAAACCTGTGTTTTCACAAGCAATACCAGCAATGGCATCAGAAACTGCACAGCTAGCGTTGCTGGCGATCGCATTCACAGCATCAAGGCGCTTGTTGCCTTCAGCAATGAAAGACTTAAGGGCTGCTAAGTCAGCACCACCGATAGGAGCGGTTTTGGCATCAGCCGCAATTACAGCTCTGGAAAAAGCATCAAGAACCATGAGTTCTCCTTAATATTCACAAATGGCGGATATTATTTCTGGCGTGTTCTCGATCAGAATTAACTGTGAGTAGCCAAACAAAAACATAGGGGATCAATAGTGCCCTAGTCTTTACTATGAGAGACAAAGTAATAATCTGTAATATTTAATTTGGGAATTGGGAAGAGGACTTGGGGACAAGGAGAATTGGGGACAAGGGGAAAGACTTGTTTCAAGTTCTCACCTCTTGTCCCCTTGTCCCCTGCTCCCTGCCCCCTGTCTCTTCCAATGCCTAAAAAATTAAGACTTACGCATTTCAACGGAACTCTGCCACTGCGTAAGTCTTAAGGAAAGGATATTCTTTTTTTACTCTATCAAGCTTGTTTTAGCAGGTGTTTGACCAAATTATCTTTTACCATCATCTGCCGTAAAACTTCTAACAAAAATTCTTGAGCTTCTTGTTGACTCAAATTCTTTACCTGGTCTTTCAAATTTTGTAAGCGAAACTGTTGCTCTAATGTTAATTCGACTGGAAAATCCATCATTACACTCCTCTGATTGACTGAATCGAAGGTATCGGTTGTTACTAGTAATGTGAAGACGATCGCTTTAAACTATTTTAGCACTGAGATATTAAAGTGTCCACATTGTCAAGCTATAAATAACCACCCTCATAAAAATTTACAATTTGGTAACAACATCTCTATCTCACCCTGCGTTTGTAGGGAGTTTGTTGAAGCTGATCGCTAATCGCTGTAATGTTTAGAATGTTTATATACCAATAACTGTAAAAAGAAAAAACACGTATAACATCATCCGCAGGAGTCATAAGTAGGAGTCAGAAGATTGATAGACGCAATGGAATTTTTTCAGCTAAGTGCTGGTAAGTGGCGATCGCAACGAGCAACTCATCATCTGGCGTTCAAGCGCTCAGAGACGGGAGAATCGGATATACAAGTAGAAACTCTGGAAGCCAATCATCCAGAAATTATTGAACTGTGCCAGTATCATGAAATTGACCCCAGCCTTTCAGTAGGAGGGTCACGTGTGCGTTGGCTAGGCACAATGGCTTGGGATAGAGAGAACGAAGAGAACCATCAGGGGAAAACTATATTTGCGATCGTGCCTGATGAGGATAACCCAAGGGCTGGCAAATTACTGCGCGAAAGAGGCTATGCCGAAATTGTGCCTGTAGTCGGTCTTTTTCACATGGATGATGAAGATGGACTAGTGTTGACAACCGAATATGAAACAATGAGTTCCATTGAGAGGTTCTGGTTTGCCAGCCCAAATATGCGACTGCGAACCAGTACAGTAAAACGGTTTGGTGGCTTCAGTACGGCATCGTTTTGTACTGAAAGCCGCATCGAAAGTTCTGTTGAGGTTTCCGGCACAGAACAGGTGACATCCGCACAAGTGCAAGATGTAGAAAAAAGACAATTTTATTCAGTTCTGGGTTGGTGAATTATCTCAAGCAAAGTGATGCTTTTACTCGTGGGCAAGATTATCTGCATCGGGTGCAGAGACTTGCCCTAGAGCCGGGGATGGTGGATGTGTTCGATAACCTGCGCGATCGCATCCCCATTTGTACTTGGATTGGCGAAAATATTAACACCGTAAACGCTCAGATCAACGCCTACTTAGAAGTTTGTCATGAGTGCTTTCATCCGCAAGAGCGTCGCCACATCCAAATTTTTGCAGTCCCCATAGCTCAATCTTTTGGCATAGACGGGCTGTGCAATATTCTCACAAATCCAATCACTATTTTGGTAGATGTTGGTCGAGTTGCACCTAAAGACTGGTTTGGTGTAGTCGTCCATGAATACGCCCATGCCCATCTAGGAGACTTTGGTCACAATCAGCAGTTTGCTAGCATCCTCTCGCATCTATGTTTAGGGCTGGGATTAGAACCACCCTACTGGGAGGAAGGAATGGAAGCAACTTTGCGTAGCTGGCCTTACTGTAAGTCAACCATAGATCCTCTGGAATTTTGGATAGGTCGTTGAGGGGGCAGGGAGCAGGGGAGCAGGGGACAATAGGTGAGAACTTGAAACAAGTCTTTCCCCTTGTCCCCAATTCTCCTTGTCCCCAAGTCCTCTTCCCAATTCCCAATCTTCCATTAATTTCTTTTGCTGAATGTTAAATTTTATTGCTCCAGTTAAAAAAAGTGAAACTCAATCTTCTAATCTGAAATATGTGAATAAAATTTTTTAGTCATTTACAGTAACTATTAAGCTGGAAGTTGCACTACTTTTTTTATTGATTAGCTATGGGTTAAATCCAGTGTGCTAATCGTTTTTCATACCAATACTTAAAATCACCCTTAGTTAAGTTTCGTGAAATTTTATCAGAATCTGAGGTTCTGATACAACTACTCCCTTAATATGTGATTTAAAGTTGTTAACTTTAATTAAGAACATGGAGGCTTTAGAATGGCAATTCCTCTGTTAGAATATGAACCTTCAAGTCAAAACCAGCGTGTTGCTGGATATGAAGTACCGGGTGATGAACAGCCCAGGATTTTTACTACAGACAATATCCTGTCTCCATCAGATTTAGGCGATCTGATCGAAGCAGCATATCGTCAACTTTTCTTTTATGCTTTTGCTGCCGATCGCGAAACATATTTAGAGTCTCAACTCCGTAATGGACAAATTACAGTACGAGACTTTGTTCGTGGATTGGTTCTTTCCAATACCTTTAAAAAAAGCTTTTACGACCTCAACAATAATTACCGCTTTGTTGAGCAAGTAATTCAGCGCGTTCTAGGACGTGACCCATACAACGAGCGCGAAAAAATCGCTTGGTCAATTGTGGTCGCTACCAAGGGTATTGTAGGCTTTGTTGATGAAGTTCTCAACACTGAAGAGTACCTGAGCAATTTTGGATATTCCACAGTGCCCTATCAGCGCCGTCGGATACTGCCATCTCAATCTACAGGCGAGTTACCATTTAACATCAAATCTCCGCGATACGAAGATTACCACCGTGCCAAACTGGGTTTCCCCCAAATCATTTGGCAGGTCGAAGTACGCAGATTCCTTCCACAAGAGCAAAAGCCAAAAGCTGGCGATCCAGCTCTGTTCTTGACTATGGCACAAAGTGTCAATGCAACTGGCAATACGCCACAAAGAATCTCGTCATTCAACATCGATATCGAAAAGTCTGTACCTTATCGCCAGTTAGCTGGAATTAAGTAACAATTTTTGGTCGGCGGCTGTCTAGTACATCGCTTTGATCATTTTATAGCGTGCATGAGTCTTGGGTTATGTAGGAGTTTCATTTAGGTATAACTAGTGAAACAGACTCTATCCCATGTCTGATGCACGCTAGTTGTTAATGGGAATTGGGAATTGGGAATGGGCATTGGGAATGGTTTTTTTTAATGCCCTATGTCTGTAAAATACAGTGATTTGTATGCCTGAGATGAGCTAAAGTGTAGTTCGTCTTTTTAGCATCTCCAAAAGTTTTGTAAATTGGGTGGGAGGGGTAGCTGTCACCTCAATCATCTCGCCGGATAGGGGATGCTGTAATCTTAGCCGCCAAGCGTGTAGTGCTTGACCGGACAAATTTACGCCCACTGAATGACCAGAACTATAAACTGGGTCGCCGACAATGGGATTACCCATTTTGGCGCTATGGACACGTATTTGATGGGTGCGTCCTGTTTCTAATTGGAAGCGGATTAAAGTGAAATTACCGAGGCGTTCTAGTACTTGCCAATGAGTGACGGCAGATCGTCCGCCTTGTTCAATAGGCATAATAGCCATTTTTTTGCGGTCTTGTGGATGGCGACCAATGGGTAAGTCAATTGTGCCACTCTCAACTTTTGGCGCACCGTAAACCACGCCCAAGTATTCTCTGCGTGCGGTTTTAGCTTTGAGTTGAGCTTGTAGGTGATGATGGGCAACTTCTGTTTTTGCGATCGCGATCGCTCCCGTAGTATCCTTATCCAATCGATGGACGATTCCCGGACGTTGGACTCCGCCAATTCCTGGTAAATTAGGACAGTGAGCCAACAAAGCATTTACCAGTGTGCCATCTGGATGACCGGGTGCGGGGTGGACAACTAAGCCTGCGGGTTTGTTGAGAATAAGTAATTGGTCATCTTCGTAGAGGATATCTAAAGGGATATCTTCTGCTAGCAATTCTAGGGGTTGTGCTTCTGGTATTTCCAGAGTGATGCGATCGCCTAGCTTGACATTGATTTTCTTAGAAGTGCAAACTTTATCATTAAGTTGGACATTACCCTGTTCGATTAACTGCTGGATGCGCGAACGGGATAAATCTGGTAATTCTTGCGAAAGGAAACGGTCAATGCGATCGCCTTTAGTGTCGGTGCAGTGTATCGTATTACTGGAGGGAAGTAAGCTAGGTGCTGCATCCTCTATATAAGAAGACAAGCGTTCGCCCTTGGCGTTGGCGCAGCCATCGCTATTTTCTTGGATTTGTAAATTAAATTCGGTCACAATTGCTCTGGATTATTAATTCCCCGTTCTTTAAGTAAAGCGCGGAATCTCTTTATTTGGGTGGTTAGAAACTTAGTCTACACAAGCAAAACCGACAGAGGTGGGTTTTAAAACCTTAATTTGGACTTAAATTTTGTCTGTATAGGGGTAAATTCTATTCACCCTAGCTGTCTTGTATTTGTTCTCTTAACCATTGTCGAAATGATCTAAGGGACTTCCAAATAAAAAAATGTCCCAAAACTGACGAAAGAACCCTCTCTATTTCTCTTCTCTCTGTGTTCTCTGTGTCTCTGTGGTTCGTTTATTTGGATAATTTATTTCTTGGAAGTCCCTAAGTGCTAAACTTGTTCCTGTGGTTCGTGCCATTTCCACAAACCGAGGAATTATTTCATTGACAGGAAAAGCAGGAAATATGGCGCTTGTGAGAGACTTTATATATTGTTCACCTTGTAATAAGTTAATTTCTAAATTTTTACTTTCATATCGCCAAATTTCAGGTACTTTTAACGCCTGATATGCACTAATTTGGGTTTTAGAGGTGACATCAATTTCAATCGCTAAATCAGGAGGAGGATCAACTGTTAAGTCGATCTTATCCTTGCCAATCATTAGCTGATAGTTTTGAATATAAAAACAATCATCAGGTTCAATACCTACACTTGTATCTTTTCGCTTAAAGGTGGTTGAACCTAAAGATTCCCAATTCAGATTGAGTTCATCTAGCAAGGCTTTTACTAAGTCTCCGATAATTACCTTCGTTCGCTCATGTTCTGGTAATGGAGCCATAATTTCTAGTGTTCCTTGGCTGTATGCTACTCTACTGGCACGATGCTCTCCTAACTCGTTGAGAATTGCTTCAAATACTTGCCAACTTACATCTTCCAGGATTATTCTTTGCCCTGCTGGAACTCGAATTTGTTTTAGTTGAAGAGTAACCATAGGATGTTAGTTGTTAAATAATGATTTCATTTTTACTCCACACCTCAAACCTTTGATTTTTCATCTTCCTTCTTTGCGCCCTTTGCGTCCTTAGCGGTTCGTTATTCTTTTAAATCTATAACTTCTTGCGGCAACTTAAACAAACCATCTTTCCTAGCTTCAAAATCAACCACCCGATACACAGCATCAATATTTAACTCACCATAAATGTGAGGAAATAATTCGCCGATTTCAGCCTCTTCATAACGAATTTCAGCTTGCACTTTCTCAGAATCAATAAAAAGTAGTACTAATTCTTTTTGATAATTAAAAAATCTCTTTGCAACTTTGAGTATTTGCGTTGATTTTGAACAATGTATAAAACCTTCACTGTCTAACGAATCAGCGTGATAGCTACCGAGTATTTTCGCATCTTCCCATTGTTGGCTTTTGGTTATATGGAGGATAGTATTCATGTTGCTTGTATTGATGTTATTCTATCTTAATAGGTTCATCTGGATAAAATTCAAAACATACATTATTTGGTTGATGGCTATTAGGATATATAAATACCAGAATTTCTAATTTGCCTTTCTGCCAACCTTTCCCATCGATTTTAAGAACCTGACAATCTTTGACAGCATTTAGTTTAATTTCACTAAAGGGTATGAACTCATCTCTGGCAGAGATACTGCCAAACAAACTACCAATTAAATCATTATTAATTTTAGTTTTATATGTGCAAATTTCCTGCCGCCATTTACTCACAATTTCTCGTATAACTAACTCTCTTAGTTTACTGACTTTAAAAGTATCTTTCTCCAAAGAAATGACATCATCTTCACACTCTAAAAGAATAAACTTATTTTTCATATCATGCTTATGCTGTCAATTCAGATTCGTAGTAGTTGCTTTTTAGTTTATACTCAGCATCAGATTATAATGTAAATTTTTTGGTGCAACTCTAGTAGAAATACTGAATAGGAAACTAGGACAAATATTACGCGCTTTTTCTAAAAAATTCTTACTGGAAGTATCATACCTAGGCGCAAAGTCTTTTGACTATTCGCACTTTTGCATGGGGTTATCATCTTATAAATTCAGAGGAATACAAACATCTGGCGCACACAAAGTAGTAAAATTCAGCGTTGTCACCTCAAAGGTATTCAAATCTACGCGACGAATAGAGTGGTTATTAGTATCAGCAATATATAGATATGAACCACTAGCAGTCAATCCCGAAGGTTCAAAAAAACGAGTATTCTTACCTTGTCCATCTTGTAAACCAGCAATACCATCTCCCAAAATTGTTTGACAATTACCACTAGGACTAACTAATTTAATTTTGTGATTGTAGGTATCTGCTACCCATATAAAATTCTGAGCAAATTCCACTCCTAAACAGTGTTGTAAACGGACATCTTCACCTTGTCCATCAACGTCACCAAAACCAAATAAACCCCCACTACCGCAAACGGTTCGCACTTGATACGGTTCTACGATTCCAACACCACGAATTGAACTAACTTCACTGTCAGCGATATATAATTCTTTTCCATCGGTGCTAATACCACTGGGTTGAGCAAAGGCAGATTCGGTAAGTGAACCATCAACGCAAGCTTCTGCACCAGTACCAGCATAAGTTTTAATCATGCTAGTTTCTAAATCCATTTCCCAGATTTGATGTGGCCCAGCCATTGCAATAAACAAGGTATTTCCCACCTTGACTAAATCCCAAGGGGAATTCAGCGCAGTTTCTAAACCAACACCGCCATGAGGATGAATATTCCGGCTTTGTTCACCAGTTCCTGCGATCGCACTTACAACTTGACGCTTCAAGTCAACTCGCCGCAGGGTATGATTTTCTGTATCAGCAACATAAAGAATTTGATTTTCTGCATCATAAGCCATTCCCTGTGGTGCATAAAACTGCGCTTCGTTAAAAGCACCATCCGTTAAACCAGATTTTCCAGTACCAATCAAATGCAGAATTTTGCCGTCGAAGCTACTCATAATCAGGCGATGATGTCCAGAATCAGCGATGAACAAACCCGCTTGGGTAGCTAAGACTTTACCAGGAAAAGCTAGGGGAGTAATTAATGGCTGGCGCTGTTTTTCTAATATCAAACTAAGTTCTTGAAAATTAATCGTGCCTTTATCCTGGTGTTGCTGAATTAACTTTTGAATTAATTCGTCTAAAGTGTCACGGTTTCCTTCTCCAGAAATCTGACCAATCACGTAACCTTCTGGATCAATAATTATTAATGTAGGCCAAGCACGTACAGCATATTCTTCCCAAAGTCGAAAATTGCTGTCAACTATAACTGGGTGTTCAACGTCGTAGCGCAGGATAGCTTGGCGAATATTTTCTGTTTCTTTTTCATTGTCAAATTTGGCAGAATGGACACCAATAATGGTAAGGCTATCTTTATATTTCTGTTCTAAATATTTCAGGTTTGGCAGAATATGCAGACAATTTATACAGCAGTATGTCCAAAAATCTAAAATTATGACTCTACCCTTGAGTTGTTTAAGAGACAAAGGTTTGTCGGTATTCAGCCAAGAGTAATTTTGTGGTAATTCTGGCGCTCTAACACGGGGAAGCATAGTAGTTCGTAATTCGTAATTCGTAGTTCGTAATTAATAATTGAATCTGGGTGTATCTGTTGTGAAAGGACTTGAAAAATTAACTACTACGGAGTTATCAGCTTGGATAGAACAAGCTAAAATTCAGGCTAAACAGGGACGAGTTATCGATCGCATTCCGCAATTAGCTTTAGCCGATCCTGGTTGGTTTGCAGTTCACGTCTGCTGTGAATCGGGGAAAAATATCAGCTTTGGGGATACAGGTTGTGTGTTCCCGCTAATGAGCGTTATTAAGACATTCTCTTTACTTTATCTGCTGGAACATTTTGGTGCAGAAACAGTTTTTGGCTGGGTTGGAGTTGAACCATCGGATGCACCCTTCAATTCTTTAGAACAATTAGTTAGCGATCGCGGCCGCCCCCGTAACCCGATGATTAATAGTGGGGCAATCACCCTTGCTGATAAGTTACCAGGAAAGGATGCTACCCAACGCACTCTCTTATTTTGCCAATGGCTTAACCAATTAGCAGGTTGCCAACTCAGTTTAGATGAAGTAATGCTGGCTTCAGTGCGATTAACCCGTTCAACAGCCAATGAAGCGATCGCAAACTATCTTAGCGAAACAGGTTATTTAGAAAATCTTGAAATAGCACTTGACACTTATGAGCAAATATGTTGTATTTCTGGGCGAGTTGAAGATTTAGCTCTGTTAGGAAAACTTCTAGCTTGTGAAAGTGGGTTAGTGAAATCACAGAATCGCCGGATTGTCAATGCTGTGATGTTAACTTGTGGACTTTATGAAGCTTCTGCCGATTTTGCAGTGAGGATTGGTGTACCGATGAAATCAGGGATTGGTGGTGGACTTGCCGCAATAGTCCCAGGTGAGGGAGCGATCGCTTGCTACAGTCCTGGGTTGGATGATATAGGAAATCCTGTAGGTGCGATCGCATTTGTTGAGGCTTTAGCGCAAGATTTACAGTTGAGTGTCTTTGCTTGATTCCGGTTTTTCTGCTTCGGGAGCGCTTATTTTAGGTAACGGCGTTGATTCAGGGGTTGGTATTACCTCTGGCTGTGGTTCTGCTACAGGAGACTCAATAATCTCTGGCAGTGCAGGTGGCAAATTAGGAGATGGCGCAACTGTTACTTCTGGAGTAGGTGTCTTGCTCGTTCGGCGCTTAAAATATCCGCTAAATCTAGATTTTGTTGGCTGAGGCACAACTTTTTCTGACGGTGTTGATTCAGGAGTTGGTGTTACCTCTGGCTGTGGTTCTGGTGTTGGCGTAATTATTTCTGGTGCTGGAGACTCAATAATCTCTGGCAATGCAGGTGGCAAACTAGGAGATGGCTCAACTGTTACTTCTGGAGTAGGTGTCTTACCCGCCCGACGGTTAAAAAATCCGTCAACTTTAGGTTTAGTTGGCTGGGGCGCAACTTTTTCAGGTAGCGGCGTTGATTCTGGAGTCGGCGTTACCGTTGGCTGTGCTTCTGATGGTGTCGGGGATAAGGTAGGAGATGGTACAACCGTTGGAACTTCCAATTTTGGTTCTTCTGGCTGTGTTTTAGATTCTTTCGGAGCTTCAGTTTCAGGAAGAGGCTGCTTTTCTAGCTTCGGTTGGATTTGAGGTGTTTTTTCAACAGAAGGCGTAGGTGTAAGTTTATAATTCGGGTCTACAATGCCACGTACCTCATCTGCTGTGAGTTCTCCCCTCACAATTTTCGACAAAGTATCTTTACCCTTTGGCTGGAAGTCAATGACTCGCACTGTGGTATTGAAGACATTTTTGAGAGGATTTCCCTGATTATCGAGAAATTCTAGCTTTATCCAGTTTTTACCAGTTTGGAAGCCTTTAAGATAAACTGCCTGCCAGCGATCGAAAACAAAGCTTTCACCATTAATTGTGACGCGGATGCGCCAATCACTAAATCCTTCGTTAGTGTTTTCCTTGTCAACGAGGTGCAGGGGAGCGTTAGTGAGATAAAAGTCTAGTAAGATTGGCTCTGCCCCGTAGCTACTTTGGGGACGGCTGTAAGTTAGCAGAGGTAATTTGGCATCTGGGTTGTTGTCGTCTGTTTTGGTAAAAACATGAAATGTTGTCTGAGCATAAGCACCTTCATTCTTAAAGCTTTCATGCCAAGGACGAGAGGCAAAGACACGCAGGGTATGAGTACCTGGGGACAACTCTGGCAAAACCAAGGGTTGATTCAGGTCGTAAACAGGAATATAAGGTTGATTATCCAGAATTACGTGGAGATGTGGCCCCAGTTGTAATTGTTGGTCTTTAAATATTGGTAGATCCTTAACCTGAAAACTGGCTGTAACTTTATTAGCTTGGAAAACTTCATCAGGCCTTGGAGTCAGAATTGCGACTTGTGGCTGATAAACTTCCAAACTTGGACGCAGTGCTTGGATAACAGATGGTGGGGAAACTTCCGAAAATTGCTTTGAAATTTGAGAAATCTGTGGAGGGTTTTCTCTATAACCAGTAGATACTTCCCGGCTATCGGCTTTCTCACCGCAACTGGTCAAGCTTAATACCAGCACCAATGTCATTATCCATCTGAGAATCGGGAACTTCTTAGGAAGGAGCTTCTCTAACACCCTTTTCTGCCACGAGTTCATGCGTTGCACCCAGTGATAGTCTTCGACAATTGACAGATTATTTTCGCTCAAACTGTCCATCTGGCACTATAGCCCAAAAGGTGAAATCTACCTCACATTCCCTAAGTTCTCCTATGTCTATTTCAGTAAATTTTAAAACAAGTCATACTTTTTACAGCTTTTTACTTACAACAATGGAAATATGACACAAATGTTCATGAGTAATAGCAGTAAAAGCTGGAATTCGAGTGTATACAGCAAAATCATAAAACTTACGAATTGTTATTCTTTGTAAATTAAAATGGTTAATCTATTGACTTTTAGACAAATAGTTTGAAGTTAAAAGGCAGATAAGACGGTAATTTCAGCAATTTTCCACCAAGTTTGAATTATTGTTAAAATATCTCCAACAAAGTGCAGGTGAAGACTCTATAATTCAACGAGAAACAACTCTCCACATAGGGTCTTCATCGCGGCTTCAGTAAAATTCTGAGTATGCGGTAATGGTTCACTTTGTGGTATTCATGATTCCTCATTCCTTATCAAGAGAGGAGGTCAAATGACAATAAGTCCTCCGGAGCGAGAGGAAAAGAAGGCAAGAGTAATCGTCGATAACGATCCAGTTCCAACCTCATTCGAGAGATGGGCGCAACCTGGACACTTTGACAGATCCTTAGCCAGAGGTCCCAAAACCACCACATGGATTTGGAACCTGCACGCACTCGCCCATGATTTTGATACACATACAAGCGATTTAGAAGACATATCCCGCAAGATATTCTCAGCCCACTTCGGCCACCTAGCCGTAGTGATGGTTTGGTTGAGCGGGATGATTTTCCACGGCGCGAAGTTTTCTAACTACGAAGCTTGGCTAAGTGACCCGTTGAACGTTAAGCCTAGCGCTCAAGTCGTTTGGCCCATTGTTGGACAAGACATTTTAAACGGTGATGTTGGCGGTGGTTTCCACGGTATTCAAATCACCTCCGGTTTGTTCCAAGTATGGCGTGGTTGGGGGATTACAAACTCCTTCCAGCTTTATGTAACTGCGATCGGTGGCTTGGTATTAGCAGGCTTATTCTTATTTGCCGGCTGGTTCCACTACCACAAACGCGCTCCCAAACTGGAATGGTTCCAGAATGTGGAGTCGATGCTGAATCACCACTTGCAAGTATTGCTAGGTTGTGGTTCCTTGGGATGGGCAGGTCACTTAATCCACGTGTCCGCACCGACCAACAAGCTTTTGGATGCAGGTGTTGCTCTCAAAGACATCCCCTTGCCCCACGAGTTCATCTTGAACAAAGACTTGTTGACCGAGTTGTATCCCAGCTTTGCTGCTGGTTTAGCACCTTTCTTCACCTTGAACTGGGGTCAGTATGCTGACTTCCTAACCTTCAAGGGCGGTCTGAACCCAGTAACAGGCGGCTTGTGGATGACTGACATCGCTCATCACCACTTAGCGATCGCAGTTCTCTTTATCGTTGCTGGTCATCAATACCGTACCAACTGGGGTATTGGTCACAGCATTAAAGAGATCCTAGAAAACCACAAAGGTCCTTTCACTGGTGAAGGTCACAAAGGTCTCTACGAAAACCTGACCACATCTTGGCACGCTCAGTTGGCTACTAACCTGGCCTTCTTGGGTTCGCTGACCATCATCATCGCGCATCACATGTACGCGATGCCCCCCTATCCATATTTGGCAACTGATTACGCTACACAGTTGTGCATATTCACTCACCATATTTGGATCGGTGGCTTCTTGATTGTTGGTGGAGCAGCTCACGCTGCGATCTTCATGGTGCGGGATTACGATCCAGTTGTGAATCAAAACAACGTATTGGATCGGGTAATTCGTCACCGTGATGCGATTATTTCTCACCTGAACTGGGTATGTATTTTCTTAGGCTTCCATAGCTTTGGACTTTACATCCACAACGACACAATGCGTGCATTGGGTCGTCCTCAAGACTTGTTCTCTGATACAGGGATTCAATTGCAGCCAGTATTTGCCCAGTGGATACAAAATATCCACGCCTTGGCTCCTGGTACAACTGCACCTAATGCCCTAGAACCAGTTAGCTATGTCTTTGGCGGCGGTATTTTGGCTGTTGGCGGTAAAGTGGCAGCTGCACCCATTGCTTTGGGCACAGCCGACTTCCTAATTCACCACATTCACGCTTTCACCATTCACGTCACCGTCCTAATTCTGCTCAAAGGTGTGCTGTATGCCCGTAGCTCTCGTCTGATTCCAGACAAAGCAAACCTGGGCTTCCGCTTCCCCTGCGACGGGCCTGGTCGTGGCGGTACTTGCCAAGTGTCTGGTTGGGATCACGTATTCCTCGGACTATTCTGGATGTACAACTCCCTGTCTATTGTAATTTTCCACTTCAGTTGGAAGATGCAATCAGATGTTTGGGGAACCGTAGATGCAGATGGTACTGTGACTCACATCACTGGTGGCAACTTTGCCCAAAGTGCTATTACCATCAACGGTTGGTTACGGGACTTCTTGTGGGCACAAGCTACACAAGTCATCAATTCCTATGGCAGCGCGCTATCTGCCTATGGTCTACTCTTCTTAGGCGCTCACTTTGTCTGGGCATTCAGCTTGATGTTCCTGTTCAGTGGTCGCGGCTACTGGCAAGAACTGATTGAGTCCATTGTTTGGGCGCATAACAAACTGAAGGTAGCACCAGCAATTCAGCCTCGTGCTCTGAGTATTATTCAGGGTCGGGCTGTAGGGGTAGCTCACTACCTCTTGGGAGGAATTGCCACAACTTGGGCATTCTTCCATGCACACATCCTTTCAGTAGGGTAGCAATCAGTTATTGAGTGCTGAGTACTGAGTGCTGAGTCAAAACTCAGAACTCAGGACTCAGAACTCAGGACTCTAGACGCTGATATTTGATGGCTAAAGGTCAGAGGATTTATTAAACCTATGGCGACAAAATTTCCGAAATTTAGCCAGGATCTCGCACAGGACCCGACGACTCGTCGGATATGGTATGCGATCGCTACAGGCAACGATTTTGAAACCCATGATGGCATGACGGAAGAAAATCTTTACCAAAAGATTTTCGCAACTCACTTCGGTCACTTGGCAATCATCTTCCTGTGGGCATCCAGCCTCCTGTTCCACGTGGCCTGGCAAGGTAACTTTGAACAGTGGATTAAAGATCCCCTTCACATCCGTCCCATCGCCCATGCGATTTGGGACCCCCACTTTGGTAAACCAGCGATCGAAGCTTTTACCCAAGCGGGCGCTAGCAATCCGGTAAACATTACCTACTCTGGTCTCTACCATTGGTGGTATACCATCGGTATGCGGAATAACGGCGAACTGTACAACGGTTCAGTGTTCTTGCTATTATTCGCTGCTGTATTACTGTTTGCTGGTTGGCTGCACTTGCAACCCAAGTACCGTCCTAGCTTGGCATGGTTTAAGAGCGCTGAACATCGCCTAAACCACCACTTAGCAGGTTTGTTTGGTGTTAGTTCATTGGCTTGGGCTGGTCACTTAATTCACGTTGCTGTCCCCGAAGCTCGCGGTCAGCACGTAGGTTGGGATAACTTCCTGAATACCCCACCCCACCCAGCTGGTTTGACACCATTCTTTACAGGCAACTGGGGTGTTTACTCTCAAAACCCTGACACCCCTGGACATATCTTCGGGACATCACAAGGTGCAGGAACTGCAATTCTGAGTTTCTTGGGTGGTTTCCATCCCCAGACAGAAGCTTTGTGGCTGACTGACATAGCTCATCACCACTTAGCGATCGCAGTTTTATTCATTGTTGCTGGTCACATGTACCGGACAAACTTTGGGATTGGTCACAGTCTCAAAGAAGCATTAAATGCCAAGAGTTTCTTCGGCATTCCTGTTGAAGGCCCGTTCAACCTACCTCACCAAGGTATCTACGACACCTACAACAACTCCCTGCACTTCCAATTGGGTTGGCACTTAGCAGCGCTAGGTGTTGTTACTTCCCTGGTAGCGCAGCACATGTACTCCATGCCTTCCTACGCATTTATTGCGAAGGACTACACAACCCAGGCAGCGTTGTATACGCATCACCAGTATATTGCTGGATTCCTGATGCTTGGTGCTTTTGCTCACGGAGCAATCTTCTGGGTACGTGACTACGACCCAGAACAAAATAAAGGCAACGTACTTGACCGCGTATTGAAGCACAAAGAAGCGATTATTTCCCACCTTAGCTGGGTATCCCTTTTCTTGGGCTTCCACACCCTTGGTTTGTACGTACACAACGACGTAGTAGTTGCTTTCGGTACTCCTGAAAAGCAAATCTTGATTGAGCCAGTATTTGCTCAATTCGTCCAAGCTGCGAACGGTAAAGTACTGTACGGTTTAGATACTTTGCTATCTAACCCAGATAGTATTGCTTACACAGCATGGCCTAACTACGCTAACGTTTGGTTGCCAGGTTGGTTAGATGCCATTAATGCTGGTACTAACTCCCTGTTCTTGACAATTGGCCCTGGCGACTTCTTGGTTCACCATGCGATCGCTCTAGGTCTGCACACCACCACCTTGATCTTGGTCAAAGGTGCTTTGGATGCCCGTGGTTCTAAGCTGATGCCCGATAAAAAGGACTTCGGCTATGCCTTCCCTTGCGACGGCCCCGGTCGTGGCGGTACTTGCGATATCTCAGCATGGGATTCCTTCTACCTCGCTACATTCTGGATGCTCAACACCATTGGTTGGTTGACCTTCTACTGGCATTGGAAACATCTCGGTGTTTGGCAAGGCAACGTAGCTCAGTTCAATGAGAACTCTACATACCTCATGGGCTGGTTCCGCGATTACCTCTGGGCTAACTCTGCTCAGTTGATTAACGGTTATAACCCTTACGGCGTGAATAACCTGTCTGTCTGGGCTTGGATGTTCCTATTTGGACACCTAGTTTGGGCTACTGGCTTCATGTTCTTAATCTCCTGGAGAGGTTACTGGCAAGAGTTGATTGAAACCCTTGTCTGGGCACACGAACGCACTCCTCTGGCTAACCTAGTTCGCTGGAAAGACAAGCCCGTTGCTCTGTCTATTGTTCAAGCTCGTGTAGTTGGTCTAGCTCACTTCACTGTTGGCTACATCGTGACTTACGCCGCGTTCTTGATTGCTTCTACTGCTGGTAAGTTCGGTTAATTCGGCTGCTAGTTTTGTAGATAAGTAATAAAAATCCCCTGCCGCAAGGTGGGGGATTTTTTTGTGGGTTTTGGGTAGGGAGGATGGGAAAAATAAAGAAGGGGGCGGGCAAGATGCCCACCCCACAATAAAAATTACAAATAGTTTTGTATTCTGAATGCAAAAGCCAAAGTTGAAAATTTTTCGGAGAAGATTACCTCATTGGGAGTTAGGTGGGGCAGTTTATTTCATTACTTTTAATACTTGGGAAAAGTTAGAACTTAGCCTAGAAGCTAGAGAAATAGTTTTTAATTCTTGCTTGTTTTTTGATAAAAACAGATATCAAATATTTGTCTTTGTAGTTATGACAAATCATGTGCATCTGCTTATTCAGCCATTAATCAAGTCGGAAAATGAGTTTTGGTCATTGAGTAGCATTATGAAAAGTATTAAAGGTTATAGTGCTAAACAAATTCCCAAAGTGATGAAACATATAGGAACAGTTTGGCAAGACGAAAGATATGACCGTATTGTTAGGAACGATGAAGAGTTTCAACAATATTGGGAATATATCAGACAAAATCCTGTAAAAGCAGGGCTGTCATCAAGCCCAGAAAATTACCCCTTCTTTTGGCAACTCCCTGAATAATCTCAATCATCACATTTCTTGTGGGGTGGGCATCTTGCCCGCCCCTTTGTAGCCTTACATGTCATTAATTTTCTCTATGTTTATTTACGACACTGCAAAGAAGCCAAAATTAGACCCTATCAGCCCGTTATCCTCAAGGGTTTGCTAAGTTTTCATCAAATTCTTAACTGATGAAGCTGATATGGTGTTAGATCCATTTGCAGGTTCTAATACAACTGGGTTTGTTGCTGAAACTTTGCAACGCCAATGAATATCTTTTGAAATTAACGAAATTATGTAATGGGAAGTTGTTATTGTTTTAGCCAATAATCAAATTAAGTAAAGAGTCACGAATGAGGAGTTAAAATTTATAACCCCTAACTCATAACTACTCACTTAAATTTCTCCATTCACCTGCATTTGGTGAACTTGATCGGCTAGCTCCTGACGACCTTGATCGTCTAGTTTATCAATAGCTAACATTCCCATCAGAATCACTTCTTTCAGTGTTAAACGTGTCGAATGTGCCTGTTTTTGCACAATCTCCTTAATAATTGGACTGACACCAATCGCTGTACTAGCTCTAGCCACAGAAGAACAAACACTAATGATTAAGCCTAAATCTTAGCACTTCCAATGAAGTTATTTTCTATAGTTAAAACTTAATTTAAAGGTGTTTCAACTCATACTTCTACAGGCAAACATAAACTTGAAATTATATATACATAACTACAAAAGAAGTACAGAGAATTGCTCTAATACTAAGCAATCTGTATCAAACCCTAAATCATCCCATTAAACCTAAGAGGCAACTTTTGGATGAAAATAAATTTAACTTTTGTTAGATCAACGCAATCTGTATATTTTTTGACTTCACTATAGATGACTTTAGAATTATCCCAAACCAGTTTGAGCGCCTAACTTTTTAAGAGCAAGTTCTTAAACATCAACAATAATAACCTTTTTCTTGCTCAAAAACAGCAGATCATCGTATGATATCAACTAATCGCAAACTTATATACACTTACAATATTTGTGGACACTGAGTTATAAAAAATGGTTGTTTTGTGAAAATAATCCTTTAAGTACCAGTATTTTCGCAAATCAGACTTGTACACCACCGAAAAAACCGTACTTTAAAGAGATCGTAAATTGTCTAAGATAATCTACTCAACACGCTTTACAGAACTATACAGTGTAAATAAGAATAATAACTTAACCGAAGTAAAATTTTCCTGAATACAGGCAATTAATGATGTGATAGGGAAAAGCAGTGAGTAGAGGAGAGAGAAAGCGATGAGGGACCCTTATCTGTTGGCAGCAGGCTTGTTAACAGGATTAGCAATACCAGCATCGGCTCTTCCACATTTGTCGATTGTCCTGCCAGAAAGTTCTAGATTCCTGTGGGATTTAAAACAAGGCTCGCAGACAATAGTAAGTAGACAAATCATCCCCAGCGTTGATCTCTCCTTACCAGAACTCAGTGGGCAAGCGTTCCAACCCCTAAAAAATTCGCAGCCGACGGTAGACGAGAAAAACGTCTCTAGCGTACCCGAACTCAGTAGTGAAGGATTACCAGCCTCAACAGAATCATTAGTCAAACCCAGTGCCCAAGCAGCTGGTATTTCATTGACATCTGGTAATCAACTTTACTACCAAAGATTGGCGGCTCTGAAAACAGGTCAGATTTATACGCGCGTAGATAGTGATAATTTGCAATCTTTGTGGGAGTCGATCAGGAAGCGTCAACTAACTTATGACGACTGGAAAAGTTTATTAGCTTTAGAAGCTAGAGCGATCGCTCAAGGTCAAGGTGCAAATCATCTAAGCATCTTAGTGGGTGATTCTTTGAGCATGTGGTTTCCTAGAGAAAAACTGCCTACGGGGAAATTGTGGCTCAATCAAGGCATCTCTGGAGATACTTCCAGTGGGGTTTTAAAAAGGTTGGGGGCATTTTCGGCAACCCGGCCGGATGTAATTTATGTCATGGCTGGGATTAACGACTTACGAAAAGGCGCGAGTGATGACACAATTTTGCGTAATTATCGCCGGATTGTGCGTCGTTTACGGGATTCTCACCCAAAAGCTCAAATCATTGTCCAATCAATTCTGCCTACTCGCCTAGCAAAACTTTCTAATAGCCGCATTCGTCACATCAACACCCAACTAACCCAAATTGCTAAACAAGAAGGCGCTAATTATCTAAATATTTATAGCTGGTTTACCGATATGGAAGGTAATATGCGTCCAGAGTTGACCACAGATGGTTTGCACCTGTCACAAGAGGGTTATGATGTATGGCGCTCGGCATTACAACAGATAGAATACAAGGTAACTCAGCGTGAAGATTGAGCGATCGCTCGACCCTTAAAGCGATGTCTACGACGGGCTGCGCCTATGCAATTTTAGATTTATGGAAATTACCGACAACGATGCCATCACCATACGTTCTCTAATTGAAAACCAATTGGTAGCCTTTAAAAAGGATGATGCCCAAGGCGCTTTTGCCTTCGCCAGTCCAGGAATTCAGGCGCAATTTGGTACCCCAGAAAATTTTATGCAGATGGTGAAGATAAGTTACCCAGCAGTATACCGTCCTCGCTCTGTCTTTTTTGAGAAGATAACAACCATCCAAAAAAACATAACTCAGCCAGTGCTACTACTTGCTCCTGATGGAGTTCCCTTGAGAGCTTTATATCTTATGGAAAAACAGCCGGATAATGCCTGGAGGATTAACGGCTGCTTTCTAGTTTCTGTAGAAGGTAAAGAAATATAAACTGGATCTCTATAAAACCAAAATTTTATAATTTAACGCCCAAGACTTCTCGATTCAAAATTTGATTCAACTTACCACTGCGATAACCTTCCAAATCCAGAGTTACGTAAAGAAATCCAAAATCCTGAAATACAGAAACTACTTTTTGCAAATCTGTCGTTAACACAAACTCTTTAATTTGTTCTGGTGATAATTCAATGCGTGCTGTATCACCTTCCGATCGCACGCGCAAATTCTGCCAACCCAGCTTTCTTAAGAAAATTTCTGCTCTACCAACTCGTTGTAACTTAGCAACAGTAATCTCTTCACCATAAGGAAACCGGGAACTTAGGCAAGGTTGAGCGGGTTTATCCCACCAAGGTAAACCGAGTTCTTGCGAAAGTTGGCGAACTTCAACTTTGGTGACACCTACTTCAGCTAAAGGCGATCGCGCCCCTCTTTCTTTAGCTGCTTGAATTCCTGGGCGATAATCATGCAAATCATCGGCATTTACCCCATCCACTACGTAGGGATAACCCAACTGCAAAGCTAAAGGTTTGAGAGTGTCGTGCAACTCACTTTTACAAAAATAACAGCGATTAACCGGGTTAGAAGTGTAATTGGGATTTTCCATCTCGTGAGTCTGGACTATTTTATGAGCAATCCCAATAGTTGCGGCTTGAATTTTGGCATCTTCCAACTCTTCTGGTAACAGCGAAGGAGAAACAGCCGTGACAGCCAGAGCGCGATCGCCCAAGGCATCATAAGCAATTTTCGCAACCAAAGTGCTATCAACGCCCCCAGAGTAGGCAATCAATGCCTGATCCATCTCTTCAAATAAGGCTTTTAATTGCTCAAATTTTTCTGTCAGCATCATTTCCCAATCCTACTCAAACCCTATAGCACCCAACCATTTTTATTGTAGTCATTTGTTATGTTATGGGGCATTGGGCATTAGCCTGGATTTATCACAAGTGAGAAATCCAAGGGGTGTGGGAAGTGTGGGAGGTGTGGGAGGATGGGAAAGAAGTCTTACTCCCCACACTCCCCACACTCCTCTTCTCCCTCGCTCCCTGCCCCCTTCTTCCTGCCCCTGCCCCCTGCCTCATATTGGCGGTTTGCTATACTTGGCTACCAGACTAGCTAAAAGTGGTAAATCAATTGGTTTAGAAATATAGTCATTTACTCCAGCTGCTAGACAGGTTTCGCGATCGCCTTTCATCGCCATTGCTGTTTGAACAATTACCGGAATCGTCTGATATTGCTCATGTTCTCGCAGTTGTCGTACCAAGTTAAGACCATTTCCATCTGCCAGATAAACATCCATTAAAATCACTGCTGGATCTAGCTGTGTTAGAGCTTCCCACATCTCAGCAGCATTCTTAACCCAAGTCACCTGATATCCTAATTTCTGTAGATAAATTTGCATCAAATCAGCGTTGGGTAAGTCATTTTCTACCAGCAAAATATCTACAGAAGAATTAGGGGTGAAAGGCAAATGAGATAAGGAGTACTTTGCCTCCCCTGCTCCCCCTGCCTCCCCTGCTTCCTCATCTCCCCCCACTCCCACCTCTTGCTTAAGGGGAAGTAAAAGGGTAAAACGGGAGCCGCCATCTACTTCAGACTCCACTTTCACAGAACCACCATGAATTTGGGCGAGTTTGCGAGTCACTGCTAAACCCAAACCAGTCCCCTCAGCACCACCAGCGACAGCCTTAGCAATTTGGAAATAGGGTTCAAATAATTGAGTCTGGTCTTCTTGAGAGATGCCACTGCCAGTATCCCAAACTGTAAAATGTACAGATCCACCTTTGGGAACAACCTGTAAGCCAACACTTCCTTTGCTGGTGAACTTTAAGGCATTGAAGAGTAAATTCAACAGCATTTGCTTGAGTCGCAAAGAGTCGGCTACTAGGCTTGTGATATCGGGGTCAATTTCTAGGCACAGTCTTAAACCCTTATTAGCGGCTTTCTCTTTCACCAGTGCCAAAACATTGCTACATAGCAGTGGTACATCTACACTTTCCCACTGCACCTCTAGCTGGTTTGCTTCAATTTTTGAAAGATCCAAAATATCATTAATCAGAGCTAGCAAATGCTTGCCGCTAGACTGAATGATATTTAAATACTCCCGTTGACGTTCTATAGTTGGTTCGTACCCTGGAGCTAAAAGCAGATGGGTAAACCCAATAATAGAACTAAGCGGTGTGCGAATTTCGTGGCTGGTGTTTGCCAGAAACTGGTTTTTCAGCTGATTGGTGCGCTCCAATTCTTGATTGGAGTTACTTAACTGTTGATATTGTTGCTGCCAAGATAGGATGTGTCTCAGTTGTACCAAAGCTGTTGTACAGTAGTTGGCAGACCTGGACATCAATTGCGATCTGAGTTGGGCTTTTGATTCTATGAGCGACTCACGATCGCAACTTAGGGGCGCTGCGGCGATAATTAGCCAACCCATAATGCTGCCAGAATCATCAGCTAACCGCCAAGCGCTTGGTGGCTGTTGATTCTCAAGTTGCTGTAAATCTTTGAATTCTATAACCTCTTGCAATCGCAACAGCAGCTTTTTTTCTGCTGTCAGCACATCTACAAATAAAGGTTGTGAGTTTTGAGATGGAGAACGAGAAACATAGCAAACTGTGGCTACATTTTCTTGTGGTTGAAACATAGCAATGCCGACGGCATAATCTGTAAGTGCCAGATTAGTGCTGTTCATTACACTGTTAATCTCGTTAACCACAGCTTGGAGAACTTCTGATTCTGCGACTTCTGCCTGTAGGACATTGTTACAAGCAGAAAGCAGATAATGATTTAGGCGACTTTGCAACTGGTTCAAGCTGCTCTCCAGCCACAACTTGGCGCGAAGTTGCTGAATTGTTGTCAAAAGTTTTGGCGTTGCATCTATCTGTGAGTTTTGGTCTGGTAAGCTTGAGTACTGCTGCATGGTCAACTAGACCGCTTAACAAATTTAGCTTCACATAAAAATCCAAAAAGGATTTTATGTATATTAGCGGACAATTCTTTTTTATTTATAAACCATAACTTATGTTGTTATAAACCATAACTTATGATGTCGAATTTAGCAGCTAGTCCAAAAAAATTATTATCTGAACCACTGACCTAAAATTTGTTAAAGCAACTTAAGACTTATGGATACACAATTCGCCCAACTAATCGTCAATGGGATTGCGGTAGGGAGCATTATTGCTCTAGCCGCAGTCGGACTGACTCTTACTTATGGAATTTTACGGTTATCTAACTTTGCTCATGGTGACTTTTTAACTTTAGGAGCCTATCTCACCTGGCTAATCAATAGTATTGGAGTTAATATTTGGCTGTCAATGATCCTGGCGGCGGCGGGAACAGTAGCAGCAATGCTGTTATCGGAAAAGTTATTGTGGTCAAAGATGCGCTCTATCCGTGCTACTTCCACTACGCTGATTATTATTTCTATCGGGCTTGCCTTATTTCTTCGCAATGGGATTATTTTTATCTGGGGTGGCAAGAACCAAAACTATAATTTACCTGTCACCACAGCTTTAGATATTTTTGGTTTAAAAGTACCGCAAAATCAATTATTGGTATTGGGGTTAGCGATACTAGCAATTTTCGCGCTGCATTACCTGCTGCAAAATACCAAAATTGGTAAAGCGATGCGAGCAGTTGCTGACGATCTGGACTTAGCCAGGGTTTCAGGTATTAATGTTGACCGAGTAATTTTCTGGACTTGGCTAATTGCTGGCACTCTTACGTCATTGGGAGGCAGTATGTATGGGTTGATTACAGCCGTGCGTCCTAATATGGGGTGGTTCTTAATTTTACCGTTATTTGCCTCAGTGATTCTTGGGGGGATTGGCAACCCTTATGGTGCGATCGCAGCAGCTTTTATCATTGGCATTGTCCAAGAAATTAGCACCCCCTGGCTGGGTTCACAGTATAAACAGGGTGTAGCACTATTAATCATGATTTTGGTGCTGCTCATTCGTCCCAAAGGTTTATTCAAAGGAACGATTTGAGCAGCACCATTCCACTTCTAACTACTCAATAATGTGGAAATAGTACGCCGCTACCAAGAAATTGATAGCTAGCAAGAATATTGCCCAGCCTGTGCGATAGGCGTAGGGA
The DNA here is from genome assembly GCF_009873495.1 of Nostoc sp. ATCC 53789. Taxonomy (GTDB): domain Bacteria; phylum Cyanobacteriota; class Cyanobacteriia; order Cyanobacteriales; family Nostocaceae; genus Nostoc; species Nostoc muscorum_A. Next base: position 4,399,963 of record NZ_CP046703.1, read on the forward strand.
GGTTTTGCTCCACTGTCGGCAACTGCGGAATTTGCAGGATTCTTCGTTGTTTTAGCAGTCATAATGCGATTCTCCTAATTGTCATGACTTTTTAAGAAATACCAAACTGGCGTACCAAATACCCAAATTCTTTAAGAATATTTGTGTGAATTTGGAAATTGGATTAGGGGGAGAGGTGACAGGTGACAGGTGACAGGGAATAATCTGTACCCTGTACCCTGTACCCTATTCCCTTCTTCACTCCTCTCCAGCATGATAGGAACTGCGAACCAGAGGCCCAGAACGGACATGGTTGAATCCCATTTCCCATGCTAATCTGCCAAGTTGAGCGAATTCCTCTGGAGTCCAATATTTTTGGACTGGGAGATGTTCAAGAGTTGGACGCATATACTGCCCAATAGTCAAGCGATCGCACCCCACAGCCCTTAAATCAGCCATTGCTTCGACAACTTCATCAAGTGTTTCGCCATGTCCCAGCATCAAACCTGATTTGGTAGGAATTGTCGAATCGATTTCTTTAACCATAGCAAGTACCAAAAGCGAGCGATCGTATTTGGCTCCCCGGCGCACTGGTCCAGTTAACCGCCGCACTGTCTCGATATTGTGATTGAAACAAGCTGGTTTGGCTTCTACAATCATCGCTATGCGTTGGCGTTGACCTGATTCTCCAACACCTGCACCGCCCCAAAAATCTGGGGTCAGCACTTCAATTTGAGTCTCTGGGTTTAACTGACGGATAGTAGCGATCGTCTCTACAAAGTGACCTGCGCCCTGGTCGGGCAAGTCATCACGGGCGACAGAAGTCAGCACTACATAACGCAATCCTAAAAGCTGTACTGCCTGTGCAACCTTTTGGGGTTCCTCTAAATCAAGAGGCATCGGTGCATGACCTTTATCTACTTGACAAAAAGCACAAGAGCGTGTGCAAGTAGGCCCCATTAGCAAGAAAGTTGCAGTTTTTTGGGCATAGCACTCTCCCCGGTTGGGACAGCGGCCTTCTTCGCAAATTGTGTGGATTTGGCGCTGCTTAATAATGCGTTGTACGGTAGAGATTTCACTGGCTTTACCGATAGGGCGACGTAACCAGCTAGGCATTGCCGCAATTTCAGACTTTAGTTCGGCTTGTTGTGACGAAATCATAGACATCCAAGCAAGATACGGATATAAAGTAGTGGTCTTTCAATGGACAAATGATAGACAAGAATAGACGCAGAAAACGGTCTTAATATCTCCGTGTCTCCGTGTCCTTATATGCTTTATGCCTTAGAACAAAGCTAAAGCCTTAAATATCACCATGACATAAATCGAAAAGAGCGCCAGCAAAAGTTTTACAAAACACCTCTAGCAATGTCATTTATACCGAAATATACTATCCCCCAATTGCTAGAAATTTTGTATATAGTGGGAGGATTCTCAAGGACAATCGGCAAAGCCGCTATTTACACTTAAAGTTTCTGTTAGAGCAAACAGTCGTGGCAAGCAACAAGATTTTAGTTATCGATGACACTACAGTTGTCAGGGTAAAAGTACGAGAAATGTTGCCTCCGGGCAATTTTGAGGTACTGGAAGCAAAAGACGGTTTAGAAGGACTAAATTTCATTCTTCAGGAAAAACTCAGCCTGATTATGCTGGATTTTCTGTTGCCTAAAATGAGTGGCTGGGAGGTTTTCCAGAAAGTTCAAGCCGATCCGGAATTAAGGAAAATTCCTTTGGTGATCATGTCTGGTCGCAAGGAAGAAGTAACCGAGAAAATCACAGAACCCTTTGAATACTTTGAATTTCTGGGTAAGCCTTTCGATCAGAAGCAACTAATTAACGCAATTAAGTTAGCTATGACTAAGGCGAAACTGCCGCGCCCAGAATTAGTAGCAGTCGGAGCAGGGGTTGCTGTTAAAAATAGCACAGTTGCAACTTCTAGTGTTGCAACTGCTACGGTAGCAGCCCCTAGCGTCGCAAATACTGCTACGGTAGCAACTCCTACTGTTGCCAATAGTGCGATGCCTACGGCGGCAAGCAACGCAACCCCTACTGCCAAAGGAGTCTCTGAGGCAGAAATTAATGCGTTGAACGAGAAAATTGTCAAAATGCAAGCTGAAATCGATGGCTTGAAGAAACAGCTAACTCAAGTTGTTACCTTTATTAAACAAAAAATAAAGTAGCATTTGTGTTCATTATTATTATCGCAGCCGAAATACCCGGTTCATCATACTGGGTGTCAGATTAAAAGCGGGTAAAAATAGTTAATTCAAAAATACTTATCTTGACAAACCATCGTTGACAACAAAATTCAAAAATAGGAAAAAACTACATATAGGGGTAATTCATGAATTACCTCTATATTTAATTTTGTGTAAGTTTTATAGGTGCATTTTCAAAAATAAATATAGCAATCCGATTTGATTTCTGTTCGCGCAGCGTGGCGTAGCTATAATTATTTGCGTGGTGCGCGTTCGCGGAGCGTGTCGCAGACAAGCCTCTCGCAGAGAAGCGCAGCGCAAGCGCGAGAGGCAGGCAATAGTCAAGAAGGCTCTTTGAGCTATACTGATTTTTTTCAATAATCAAATATGAGTCCTATAGTATCAGTTGTTAGTCTACTGAAACAGTTCTAGACCAACTAAACCTGCCGTAGTTTGTTCTTAATCTAAGAAAAACGGCAGGCTTTTTATTGCTTAGTCTCTCATATACAATCTGCTTCAGAACTTGATAAATAACCTACAGATAGAAACCAGTAATACGGAACATTTGCCAGATAAAGCTAGTAAAAATATTTTTACTAGCTTATGTTTTTATACGCAAATTAGTTTCTTGAAAATCACATAATTCCAGAGAAGATATTTCTTCAAAAATTATTTTTATTAATACAAATTAAACAAATGAAATTATTATTTCATGATAATGATAGCCTTCGCACGGGAATACTAAGACATAGAAACAAGAATTATGAGCATATTCCGCAATGTTAGTAGTATTAGATACATTATATGCGTTTCCTGGCTATCACATCACCGAGCAAATATACTCAGGTAGTAAAACTCTAGTTTATCGGGGCATTAGAGAACAAGACCAAAAACCAGTCGTTCTCAAATTAATGCGGAATGAATATCCTACGTTCGCGGAAATCGCCCAGTTCCGCAATCAGTATATCATCACCAAAAACCTCGATATTCCTGGCATACTCAAAACCTATAGCCTAGAAAGCTACCGTAACAGCTACATCTTAGTGATGGAAGATTTTGGTGGCATTTCCCTGCAAGACTGGCGAATAGAGAACAAGGAAAAGAAGGAAAACTGTCTTTCTCTCAATGAGTTTTTCAACATTGCGATTAAAATTGCTTCTACCCTTGAGGGACTACATCGCGATCGCATCATTCACAAAGACATCAAGCCTGCCAATATCCTAATAAACCCTACCACCGATGAAGTAAAAATCATCGACTTTAGCATTGCCACCCTCCTACCAAGAGAAATTCAATTTCTCACGAATCCCAACATCTTAGAAGGTACTCTGGCTTACATTTCTCCAGAACAAACTGGAAGGATGAACCGGGGTATCGACTACCGGACTGATTTTTATTCCCTTGGTATTACCTTCTTTCAACTCCTCACTGGACAGTTACCCTTCACGACTAAAGATCCGATGGAGTTAGTTTACTCTCATATCGCTAAACAACCGCTAAAAGCCAGCCGAATTAATTCTAAGATTCCGGCAATTTTGTCTGAAATGATCGGTAAACTAATGGCGAAAAATGCCGAAGATCGCTATCAGAGTGCTTTGGGGTTAAAGCATGACTTGGAGGTGTGCCAAAAGCAGTGGCAAGAAACAGGAAATATTGCACCCTTTGAAGTAGGCATGAGGGACATCTCAGACCGTTTCGTAATCCCTGAAAAACTCTATGGTCGCCAAGGTGAAGTTGAAACCCTACTCGCTGCTTTTAAGCGTGTAACAGAAGGGGCAACAGAAATGATATTAGTCGCGGGTTTCTCTGGTATTGGCAAAACTGCTGTGGTCAATGAAGTCCACAAACCGATTGTGCGACAGCGTAGTTACTTCATCAAAGGAAAGTTTGACCAGTTTCAACGTGACATTCCCTTATCAGGATTGGTACAAGCTTTTAGAGATTTAATCGGGCAACTACTTTCAGAAACTGATGCCCAAATTCAACAATGGAAAGTCAAAATTCTGCGGGAATTGGGTACACAAACTCAGGTAATTATCGATGTAATCCCTGAACTCGAACAAATTGTTGGTAAGCAACCTCCGGTTACAGAACTCTCTGGCAGTGCTGCCCAAAATCGTTTCAATTTATTGTTTCAAAAATTCATTCAAATCTTCACAACTAAAGAACATCCCCTAGTTATCTTTCTTGATGACTTGCAATGGGCAGATACAGCATCTTTAAAAATAATTCAGTTACTAATGTGTGAAAGTATTTCATCTTCTTTGGCAAGGAATGCAGAAGACACACATGAGAATCAGGGAGGTTTGTTGTTAATTGGTTCTTATCGAGACAATGAAGTTTTCAAAGTAGACCCGCTTTATTTGACACTACAGGAAATTGAAAAAGCCGGAGCAGCTATTAATACAATCACCTTAGCGCCTTTAAATCAGGGTGATTTAAATCATTTCATTGCTGATACTCTGCATTGCGCTGAAGTAGTCGCAGTCCCTCTTACCCAGATGGTATTTGCCAAAACGAAAGGCAACCCATTTTTTTCAGTCCAATTCCTCAAGTCTTTACATGATGATGGGCTAATTGTATTAAACTTTGATGTTGGTCATTGGCAGTATGATGTTTCAAAAATCAAAGAATTGGCTCTCACAGATGATGTAGTAGAATTTATTGCCCTACAAATAGAGAAATTGCCAATATATACCCAAAAGGTTTTGAAACTAGCTGCCTGTATTGGTAATCAATTTGAATTAAATAGTCTAGCGATCGTCAACGAAAAATCTGTAGTAGATACAGCATCAGATTTGTGGCAAGCATTACTTGAGGGACTAATCTTACCACAGACTGAAAATTACAACATCTTTGCGAAAGAAAATACTAATCAAGAATTCATTGTTCATGGAATAGAATCCATAGAATTTTCTAGTTCTAATTTACAGCTACCTAAATATAAATTCGTACATGATCGGGTGCAGCAAGCAGCTTATTCTTTGATTCCTGAAGAACAAAAAAAGCCAATTCACTTAAAAATTGGACTACTGTTATTGAACAATATTTCTGTTGCAGAACAGGAAGAAAAGATTTTTGAGCTTGTCAATCAGTTAAATATCGCAGTGGAATTCATCTCTCCTCAAACAAAACGAGATGAACTAGCCCAGATGAATCTAACTGCTGGACGTAAAGCTTTAGCATCAACAGCTTATCCTGCTGCCCTTAAGTATTTAACTACTGGTATCCAACTGCTCACAGGTGATAGTTGGGATACTAAACATCATCTTACCCTAGCTTTATATGAGACTGCGACAGAGGCAGCATATCTAGCTGGCAACTTTGAACAGATGGAACAATTAGCAGAAGTGGTATTGCTCCGTGAAACACTACTAGAAAAAGTAAAAGTTTATGAAGTCAAAATTCAGGCTTATGGGGCACAGAACCAAGCACTAGAGGCTGTAAATACTGCCCTAACCTTTTTGAAATTTTTGGGAGTGGAGTTTCCTGAACATCCAAGTCAGTCTGATGTTCAGTTAGCAATGGCAGAATTAACATTAAATCTAAATGGTAGGCCCATTGAGGACTTAATTAATCTACCGGAAATGATAGAAACTCAGGCTCTAGCAATAATGCGTATAATATCTACTGCAATCTCTGTCACTTATGCAGTTGCACCTGAATTGTTTCCGCTCATTGTTCTGAAACAAATCGAATTATCGCTCAAATATGGGAATGCACCCTTATCTGCCTTTGGTTATAGTAATTACGGCTTAATACTGAGTGGTTTAGTAGGAGATATTGAGTCTAGCTATCAATTTGGGAAACTGGCTGCAACTTTGGTGGATAAGTTCAATGCTAAAGAAGTTAAAGCTAAGATAATGCTTGTATTTTATACAAGCATCTGGCATTGGAAGCAACACACTAGACTAATATTAAAACCTTTATTGGAGGCTTACTCTGCTGGAATAGAAATAGGAGATTTAGAATATACAGCCTATTATCTTAATGCTTATTCCTACTCTTCATATTTCATTGGTAAAGAACTCTCAGGGCTAGAATGTGAGATTGCAACTTACAGCCATATCATCAGACAGATTAACCAAAAAACAATCTTTAACTGGATTAATATCCACAGACAGTCTGTCTTAAATTTACTAGGAAATGTAGAAAATCCCTGTCATTTAATTGGTGAAGCTTATGACGAAGTAAAAATGCTACCGCTTTACCTTGATGCCAATGATGTCATGGGAGTTTTCTATTTATATGTAAGTAAACTACATCTCTGTTACTTATTTCATGAATATCCTTCGGCTTTGGAAAATGCTACTTTAGCAGAAAAATATTTACTGGGTGGAATCGGACAGCAAGTGACTCCTATTTTCTACTTGTATGATTCATTAGCACGACTAGCTGTATACGCTGATGTATCAGATTCTGAGCAAAAGTGTATTCTGAATAAAGTTCAAGCGAATCAGCAAAAAATGGAGCATTGGGCGTATCATGCTCCGATGAATTATTTACACAAATATTATCTTGTAGAGGCTGAACAGTATCGGATTGGTGGTCAATATCTTGAAGCAATGGAATTCTACGATCGCGCTATTCTCCTTGCCAAAGAACATGAGTATATTAATGAAGAAGCCATCGCTCAAGAACTTACCGCCAAATTTTATTTAGAATGGGGTAAACATAAGATAGCCCAAACCTATCTAACAGATGCTTATTATAGCTACGTTCGCTGGGGAGCATTAGCCAAAGTTGATGATTTGGCAAAACGCTATCCTCAATTACTGGCTTCTATATTTCAGCAAGAAAAAGTAAGTATCAAGTCTAGTGAGGAAAACACCTCTTTCAATAACACATCTATATCATCTCTATCTACTCTGAGTAATCATCAAACTGTTATTGGCTCGAAGACAAGTATTTCTGACTCTTTGGATTTAGCCGCATTCATTAAAGCATCTCAAGCACTCTCTGGGGAAATCGAGCTTGAGCGACTACTTTCTACGTTGATGGAAGTTGTGATGGAGAATGCAGGAGCTTCTAAATGCGCTTTAATTTTGAGCGAAGGTGATAACTTAGCATTAACTGTCACGGCGGTTTGTTCAAGTTCTAACTTTGAGCAAACCTACACTGAGTTTCCATCAACTTCGCTTGAGTCAAGCTACGATGTTCCCATTACTCTGATTAACTACGTTAAACGCTCTAGAGAAATATTTGTTATAGATGATGCAAGGGCTGTTTCTTTTCTAGCAAGTGATAATTACATTATTAGCGAAGAGCCTAAGAGTTTGTTGTCTATACCTCTTCTAAATCAAGGTAAATTGATTGGGATTATTTATCTGGAAAATAATCTGACAACAGGAGCATTTACACGCGATCGCGTAGAAGTACTCAAACTCCTCACCACTCAAGCAGCAATATGCTTAGAGAATGCTATCCTCTACAAAAATTTGGCCCAAGCAAAAGAAAGCTTGGAGGAATACAACCATAACTTAGAAGAAAAAGTCCAGGAAAGAACGCAGGAACTCAACGACAAAAATAACTGTTTACAAGAGACTCTACAGGAATTACAGCGTACCCAAATTCAATTGATTCAAAGTGAAAAAATGTCTTCTCTAGGACAAATGGTTGCTGGTATTGCTCATGAAATAAATAACCCTATTAACTTTATTCATGGCAATATTAATCATGCGGGTGAGTATGTCCAAGACTTGCTTGATTTGCTAGTTGTTTATCAGCAGGAATATCCCCATTCTTCACCTTTAGTTAAGGAAAAACATGAGGAGATTGATATAGATTTCCTAGCAGAAGACTTGCCAAAAATTTTAGATTCAATGAAAATGGGGAGTTCGCGTATCCGAAATATTGTTTTGGGCTTACGCAACTTTTCTCGTCTAGATGAATCTGAGATGAAGCCTGTAGATGTTCATGAGGGAATAGACAACAGCTTAATGATTTTGCAACACCGACTTAAAGAAAATAGCAATTTTCCTGAAATTGAAGTCATTAAAGAATACGGAAAATTACCAGAAGTTATTTGTTATCCTGGTCAACTCAATCAGGTATTTATGAATATTCTTAGTAATGCAATTGATGCTTTAGAAGAGTCATTTATCATTGGTCATCCATCATTGATAAATGGTAAAGAACAAATAACAAAGAACATAAACGCATCAGTGACTTCTGATATGGTAAGACAAATTCACATCTTTACTGAGCTAACAGATTCTAATACGGCGATAATTCGGATTGCCGATAACGGTTCTGGTATGACAAAAGCGGTGCAGCAGAAAATTTTTGACCCATTTTTTACAACCAAGCCAGTAGGAAATGGTACGGGTTTGGGGTTGTCGATTAGTTATCAGATTATTGTGGACAAACACAAGGGTAGTTTAACCTGTGATTCTACGCCAGGAGAGGGAAGTGAGTTCGTGATTGAGATCCCTATGCAACAGTCAGATATCTATACTAAGTAGGTCTGATAATTAAAGATTTGTAGTAAGCACTAAAGTGCTTACTACAAACCCTAAAAACTATCTTGACAAAGTACTAGCTTATTGGTTTAGTTGTCATGTTTATTAAAGACTCTTGCCGCACACGTCGCCCTGTAATTACCATCTTGACTCCACTGGCTGGCGCAAGGGTAAAACCTCGGCGCTGAGGCTGCTCTGGCCGACGATCAACTAACGCTAAGTGATAGTGTGACAAGACGGTTGCTAATACTAGCTTCATTTGAAACATAGCCAAAGCCTCGCCAATACAACGACGGACACCGCCACCAAAGGGCAGAAATTCATAGGGAGAAAATTGACGTTCAATAAAGCGCTCTGGTTGAAAATCTTTGGACTGAGGATATAAATCCTCTCGATGATGAGTAAGATAAATACTGGGAAGCAGTACAGTTCCAGGCTCTAAAGAATGTCCCAATAATTCAACGGGTTCTTGCACTACCCTGGGAAAAGAGAACATTACAACAGGGTAAATTCGCAAGGTTTCATTGCAAATAGCTGTGAGATATGGGAGTCGGCAAATGCTCATAGGGTCTGGGGAATCACCTAGAGTGTCCAGTTCTTGCAGCAGTTTTTCACGGACTAGAGGCTTTTGGTGAATGCAGTACAATCCCCAAGCCATTGCCGATGCCGTAGTTTCATAACCAGTAAGTATTAGGGTTATTAATTGATCGCGCAACTCCTGATCGGTCATTTGTTCGCCCACTTCATCTCGATATGATATCAGCAAGGAGAGGATATCCATGCATTCTGGATCTAGTTTTTGTCGGCGTTCGGCGATTTCAGAGTAGAGCAATTCATCAATTGCTTGCCGAACGTGCAGAAATTTTCCCCAAGGACTCCAAACTCCTAAATCTTTTTGCAAGGATGAGAAAAAAAATGAGATAGAAGTCAAAGGTGAGCGAAAAACATCCATCAGCAACGGTAGCAGATGCTTAAATTGTTGAAATCTTTCTCCCTCACATAAACCAAAGACAGTCTTCAATATGACTCGTAGGGATATTTCCTGTGTTAAATTACGAGCTAAGAAGGGCTTATCTTGGGGTAACTGACTAAAGACTTGTTCAGTCAGATTACAAATTAGCCGACTGTAAGCTTGGATACGTTCTCCATGAAAGGATGGCATGAGCAGTTGTCGCTGCCGTTTATGGCTATTGCCCTCTAGTATGACAACTGAATACTCTCCGATAAGAGGTTGTGTAATTCTGTTCGTCTCACCAACAGCAACAAATTTCTTTCTATCATTAGTTAAAATTTCCTGGATTGCCTGGGGATGGTTCACAAAAACTACAGTATCCCCAAAACCAATTATCTTGGCAGTGAAAATATCAGGATATTGCTGGGCTGCATTTTCCATATATCCCACAGGGTCACTAACCCAATGAAGCTTTTGTACTAAAGAGGGAGTTTTGATAAGATTGGGTAATGGCATTTTATTTTTTATAATTTGATCGAGTTGAGCTTATAAATTCACCATATTGTGATTTAGCATTAATAAAATTAAGTATGAATCTGCAATCATTTAATTCATAAATTTTTCTGTAAAGGCAATTCATAAATTGCCTTTAAAAAAATCATACTCACAATCAGCAACACATCTAATTTTGTGTTAGTTCCAGTCCTTCTAGACTCTGATAACGACCGGTCTGAGAATACCAATCATGGTTACTACGTATCCAGTAGTGCATTCCTAATATAAATTTTGCAGCATCAGGATCTGCTTCTTCTCGAAAATTTGGAATAGATGTTTCTAAATCCATCATTTTTTGTACGGCTGTATTGTGAATCTCTGCTACACGATCAAATGCCTCGTTTAGAGGAATTTTAAATTGTTTATGCAGTACCAATACTAAATTATTAACATCGCCATTTGAAATTTCTCTAGATGCAGAAAAAATATCATTACAACAAGCAATAATATGTCCTGTAAGAAATTGCATTTGGAGAATTTTTTCATCTTTTCGTAAAAAATTAGGAATCCTCAAATTATGGCAAAACTCAGTTATTGCTAGAAAAGCATCGACACCTACACTTGATTTACGTATCATCATATAAGTGTCAAGGTCTGGTACGATTCCCTGTGTGCGGATGGTTGCTTCTTCAACACATCCCTGTAACCATTTCTCAAGGCTAGAGATGAAATGATTGAACCATGTTAAGCTACCTTTCGCAAGCGTCCTCTCTCTTAGGTTACTTAAGGCAAAAGTCAAGGCTATATCTTGGTTTGTAACTTCTGCTCCGTTTAATATTTCCAGAAATCTCTGATGAAAAAGTTTTAGAACTTCAGGTTTTTTTCCTAAATCTGATAGATCGCATTGATCATCCCAAATAAACACCCAACTCAGCCAGTCATGTGCAATCTTCAATTCTTCAATATTGCTGTAAGGATAAGCAGATGCAGCTAATAAAAAGAATTTAGACTTGCAAAAACGCTTATAAGTTGATTCATTGGAAAGTAGATTGAAGCGAAGTACCCATTCAAGAGAGTAATCTTCTAGAATATCAACATACTTATTAGTCTGGGATGGAAATGGGCAGTATAAATTATGGGAAAGTAATTGATTCATAAAAAATAGATTGGTTAGAATTAACGAACATAAATTACAAAAGAAGAAGATTAACAGACTCATAGAGAACCTATGAAAATCTTTTTGAAAATAATTCACTTTAAGACCATACGCTCCACAGTATGGAAATGATATTTACGTTGCTTTGAGTGGTGCGTAAATCTATCTGAATATTTCAAAACTTAAGCAGTATTGTTAAACTTTCTTTGAAAGAAGATAACAGTAATTACACGTAATTATATTTTTTCTTATAAAAATAGCAATATCAGAGTCTATTCACAATAAATACTGTTGACTAACTGAAAAAAATAACTTATTGCATCAACTAAATTGTTCTGGAATAGCACAATTTTATAAAAAGGCAAGGGTAATAATGACTAATTTTAGAGCGATCGCCTTCATGAAAGAGGAGTTTCGACTCTAGTGAAAGTGCAGATTTGTAGTTGATGTCCATGTTGGAGCGATCGCTCCTGTAGTTGCATAGAGCAATTTGGCGTGAGAATGTTGCTGTTATCAGAGTTTTTGGGAACTATATGGTTGTCAGAGGATAAATTTGCCAGTCAGTCTGCAAAATAGAGGTGACTTAGCTGCGATCGCAGGTAATAGTAAACAATAAACAAGGAGTTAACTTAATTTAAATACATGAATTACAAGCCATATCTACAAATGCTTAATCTCCCAGAAGATAGTTTAATTTTAGTGGTGGATGATACCACTACAAACTTAGAAATTGTCTTCGGTATATTAACGAATGTCGGCTTTAAAGTTGTTACAGAAAACAATGGAAAGAGGGCAGTTCAACAGGCTGAAGATATACTGCCTGACTTAATTCTCTTAGATGTAATGATGCCAGGAATAGATGGATTTGAAACCTGTCAAAAGCTGAAAGAAAATTCAGTTACTTGTGATATTCCAGTAATTTTCATGACAGCTAACTCTGATACTAATAGTAAAGTGAAGGGTCTAAGTATAGGCGCAGTTGATTATATTACTAAACCCTTTCATGAAGAAGAGTTACTCGCTAGAATTAAAACCCATCTACAATTACGAAATCTCACAAAAACTTTAGAGAAACGAGTTGCAGAAAGGACAGCAGCTTTGTCTAGAGCATTAAAAGACCTACAAGAGTCTCAACTTCAGCTTGTACAGACAGAAAAAATGTCTGCTCTTGGTCAATTAGTAGCAGGAGTTGCTCATGAAATTAATAATCCAGTTGGTTTTATTCATGGCAATCTCGGACACGCTTCAGTATATTTCCAAGATATGGCTAATATTATTAACCTCTATCAGCAGTACTATCCCAATCCAGTACCAGAAATTCAAGAGGAAATTGCAGGGGTAGATTTGAAGTATATACTTTCTGATCTACCTAGCTTAATTTCTTCAATGAAAGAGGGTGTGCAGCGCATTCGTAATATTAGTACTAGTCTGAGAATTTTTTCTCGTGCAGATAGCGATCGCAAAGTTTCTTGCAACATTCATGATGGCATTGACAGCACAATCATGATTCTCAAACACCGCTTAAAAGCATCCGAGGCTCGACCCGATATTAAAATAGTTAAAAGTTACGATATTTTGCCAGATTTAGAATGCTTTATCGGACAGTTAAATCAGGTATTTATGAATTTATTAGCTAATGCTATTGATGCTTTAGAGGAGTCTAATATAGGACGAACTTATATTGAAATTGAAGCAAATCCTAATGAAATTCTGATTCAGACTACTCTTACCGAAGACAATAATTATATTTTAATTCGGATTAAAGATAATGGGGTAGGGATGTCGGCTGATGTCCAGGAAAAAATCTTTGACCATTTATTCACCACTAAGTCTGTGGGTCAAGGTACAGGATTAGGATTATCAATTGCTCGCCATATTGTTGTCGAAAAACATGGAGGAACCCTGGAGGTAAATTCAGGACTAGGAAACGGTTCAGAATTTATTATTAAACTTCCCGTTTCCTAATCATACTAAGTGCTATTATCGGAACCTTTATGTTTAAAACAGTAGTAGGTCACGGTAACAATCCAGATTCTCTATCAGCAGTTGAAGAAGTTCTTCAGCAATGTGTTAGTTCCCTTGGAGGAGTCTATCAATTATTCAAATTAATATTAGTTAAAATAAATGTTCAATGTAGAATCAGGTGATCGTGACCGAATAAATTGTGATCGCTATCACAATTTATTATAAACACAAGCAAGCACCAAATCTTCTAAAGAAAGTTATCAAGCAGTTACTTTATGGTCATTTTGGGGAACTCTATAACTGTAGTTCCCAAATTGTATGCTTAAAATTTATGACCAATGCACTTAATCATTCCATAGCTACGCTTAATCTTTCTTTAGAACGCGATATATTTTTACGTACACTCATCAGAGAATTATCTGGCACTTTGCAGGATGTAGTTGGCTTAGAAGAAGCTTCTGGATTTATTAGCGTAGTTGGTGAAAGGATGGCTACGCAGCTTGACCAAGATTACAAATCTGCTCTGGAAGTCTCCAAACTCTCTCGTAAGCAGGTCGCTGATGTCTTGATTGATTTAAAAAAACGCATTCAGGGCGATTTTTATGTTGTTGAGCAGGATGATGAAAAAATTGTCTTTGGCAACCGCGTCTGCCCATTTGGGGAAAAAGTGCTTAATCGCCCTGCCATGTGTATGATGACTTCAAACGTCTTTGGGACGATCGCAGCGAATAATCTGGGATATGCGAAAGTAGAATTGCAAGAAACAATAGCACAGGGTGCTTCTGGATGCAAAGTTATTGTTTACTTAAAATTTACAGAAGAGGCAGAAGATGCAGAAGGTCGAGAATACTTTAGGGGACTAGAATCTGTATAAACTCTTCATCATTAACCTAACCATAGGATACAAGCTTGAGTGCAGATATGTAAATTAGAATCGAACCCTGAAATTGGAAGCCCCATGACTCCTGAACAATTTCTTGAATTTGCCAGAGTTTTACCAGAACCTTTACTCCTGGTCAGTGGAGAAGGTCAGTTGTTAGCGACTAATCAACCAGTAGCAGATATGCTGGGGTTACGTCGTCAAGAACTGCGGGGAAAAATGCTTATTGAACTTGTAACTCAAGCTACTGACGATGTTATAAAGTACCTGCAAGCTTGTTCAAGTAGTAGAGCAATGGTTATTGGCTCCTTGACTTTACGAAAGAATGATGGACAAACGTTAATATGTCGTAGCCAAGGAGCTGTTATTCAACCTTGGTCTCCTGAATCTTCAAGTTTAATTCTCTTACGCTTAGAAAATAGAACTTTAGCTAGCAGTAATTTTGTTCTTCTAAACCAGAAAATCGATGAGTTAGCAAAAGAAGTTCAGAGACGTAAACAAGCAGAAGAAGCGCTCTGGAAAGCTAATCAAGAGTTAGAAATTCGGGTTGAGGAACGGACAACTGCTTTACAAGAAACATTAAAGGAACTACAACTGACCCAAACTCAACTTATCCAAGCTGAGAAAATGTCTAGTTTAGGTCAGATGGTCGCTGGTATTGCCCATGAAATTAATAACCCAGTTAGTTTTATTCATGGGAACCTCCACCATGCTCATCAGTATACTGATGATTTACTAAAATTGGTGCAAATTTATCAACAAGTTTGTCCAAATACTCCTCCAGAAATTCAACAGAAACTAGAAGAAATAGACTTAAATTTTCTGATTAAAGATATAACTAAACTCTTCCAGTCAATGACAGTGGGAACAGAGAGAATTCAGCAAATTGTTAAATCACTACGTAATTTTTCGAGACTAGATGAAGCAGAACTTAAAACAGTTGATATTCACGAAGGAATTGATAGTGCTTTAATGATTTTGGAGCATCGACTGCAAGCTAGGCATGAGTACCCAGAAATCAAAGTCATTAAAAAATATAGTCAGCTACCTCATGTAACTTGCTATCCTGGTCAACTTAATCAAGTGTTTATGAATATTCTTGCTAATGCGATCGATGCACTTGAGGCGCTAGCGGTCAATTCACAAACAACGGACAATCAAAAGCTGACAAATAATAATCCCCAAATTCAAATCAAAACTGAGGTAATCAATGAAAAATGGATTGCGGTTAGTATTGCTGATAATGGTTTAGGAATAGATGAACAAGTTCACTCAAAGGTGTTCGATCCGTTTTTCACTACTAAAACCGTGGGTAAAGGCACAGGACTAGGGCTATCTGTAAGCTATCAAATTATAGTTGAAAAACATGGCGGACAACTGAGCTGTTTTTCTGTTCCAGGAAAAGGTGCAGAATTTGTTATCAAGATACCTGTTAACTAAGTCTCATAAAATTTTAGGACTTACATAAAACACTTCTAGTGACATTCTTTTGCATAAGTCCTATAGATATATCTTCATGCGGAATTAGTATTAATAGATACGAAAAATGCCTGTCTGCTAATTAGCAAACAGGCGTGTCTTAGAGTACAAAGTTATATTGAGAATCGGTTAAATCTTAGCGATAGAATCAACTGAGGGTTGAGACTGACTAACCGAATCTAACTTTGGCAAAAGCAGTAGATTTTGTGCTTCTACATTACTGTTGATTGTTGCTTGCAAAAATGGGGTATTGGAGATGGAATTGTTAGCCAATGTAAACAGTGGATTTGACAAAATCCCTGCTAGGGAAGTGGCAATTAATGTTATTACCAACCCGACTTGCAAAGGTCTTAGTCCAGGCAAATCCCAACGTACTTGCGGATAATTCTTTACCGCGTCGGACATTTCATGGGGTTCTTTGACTACCATCATCTTAACTACGCGAATGTAGTAGTAGATGGAGACGACGGTGGTAACTAAGCCCAGTAAGACTAACCAATAAAGTCCTGCTTGCCAACCAGCCCAGAATAAGTAAATCTTGCCGAAAAACCCAGCTAATGGTGGAATACCACCCAAGGAAAGCAGGGCAATACTCAACCCCAATGTTAGGAGTGGGTCTTTTTGATATAAGCCGGAGTATTCGGCAATCTGGTCAGTTCCTGTCCGCAGTGAGAACAGGATGATGCAGGTAAAGCCGCACAGGTTCATGAACAAGTAAACCAGTAGGTAAAATATCATACTGGCATACCCAGCTTGTGTACCAGCAATCAAGCCAATCATCACAAACCCAGCTTGGGCAATGGATGAATAAGCTAGCATTCGTTTCATGCTGGTTTGGGCTAGGGCGACTACGTTACCCAAAATCATGCTGAGAACGGCTAAAGCAGTGAAGACAAATCTCCACTCGTCTGCAACAAGAGGGAAGGCTGTTGTCAGCAAGCGGATGGCTAGGGCAAACCCAGCTGCTTTGGAACCAACAGATAAAAAGGCGATGACTGGGGTGGGAGCGCCTTCGTAAACGTCTGGTGTCCACTGGTGGAAGGGTGCAGCGGAGATTTTAAAGCCAATACCTGCGATCGCAAAAACCAGGGCAATCACTAAACCTAAAGATTGTCCCAGTTTCGCTGTGGCAATGCCATTAGCGATCGCACTTAATTCAGTTTGTCCTCCAGATAATCCATACAGCAGCGATACACCGTACAAAAATACTGCTGTACTGGAAGCTCCAATTAACAAGTATTTCAGCGCCGCTTCATTGGATCGGGGGTCACGCTTGGTATAACCTGTCAGTAAGTAAGAGGAAATACTCAGGGTTTCTAGGGAGATGAAAATCATCACCAACTCACTAGCCCCGGATAAAAACATCCCTCCTAAAGTAGCACTCAGCAAAATAGCGATGAATTCGGCTAAAGGAGTGCCGCTTTGATCGACGTAGCGAATTGACATCAGTATAGTCACAGCCGCAGACAAGGCAATGATGCCGCGAAAGACGATACTCAGGTCATCACCATTAAAGCCACCGGTAAAAGAGATGGGATTAGGATTGTCCCATTGAAAATATAGGGCGACAATGGAAGCAAATAAACCTGCGATCGCTAGATATCCAATCCAGCGCGCGGATGTACGCCCCAAAATCAAATCAACAATCAAAACCCCCAAGAGGGTGAGAATAACAATCCCCTCTGGCAAAATCGTTCCAGCATTCAACTGGGATGCAATATTAGCAAAATCCATGAGATGTATAGGTTTTGGCGATTAGACATTAAGGCTAACTCTGTTCACTCTAGCAAGTTTTCTAATCCCCGGACTAGCTCTTTGAACAAGAGCTTAACAGCTTGGGTGCAGATTGCGATCGCCTACGGCATACTGTTCGCGTTCGCACCAACTTCACTAGCTTACCAGCAGGTTTCTCAGTAGTTAGGGATTCACCTAAATACTTTCCTACTTGGTTTTTAAGGTATGACCTTAATTAAATAATGATGCCGCAGTTGCGATCGCTATGTACAAAAAGCTAATTAATAATTAACGCGATGTGCAACTTATCCTTGGAACCCCACTTCCATTCCTCTCCCCCACAGGGAGAGAGGCTTTGATTCTTGCTCCCCTTCCCTTGTAGGGAAGGGGTTGGGGGTTAGGTCTAAGAGAAAGTTACACACCAATTAATAAGGGCACAGGATTGCTGTGCCCCTACAAGATTCATAACTTTTAACTTTATTAAAAACCGACTGATGGCAGCTTGCCTTGTAGCGATTGAAATTTAGACTGAACACAGTTTGCACAATTGCAACCAACTTGATCAATAATCGGATTGGATGTTTGAATCAAGTTCGGGGTTGCCAGATCAGGAATTTGATGTGTAGATGCTACAGTAACAACTTGTGTAGCATATAGAGATTTGAGGCTGGATGCGTTTACTGGATTAACTATCAGCAGCATGGATAGCAGAAATGCGGGAAAAGCAAGTAAAATCAGTTTCACTATGTTCATAATTTACACAAAAATACCTTTGGTGATACAGCATAACCAATAAATTGCCGAGGTTCAACTTTAATTACTGAGTATTATTTAACTGCGCCCAAATCCTTGACCTCGTAAAACCTTTGACCAAATAACCAATTCGCCTTGCTCACCGCCTGCGGCCAGTAACTTACCTTGGGGATGCCAAGCTAAGGTCGAAAAACCTCCTGAGACACCTGTGATAATTTGAGATACTTCCTTGGCTTGGTTCCACAAACACAACCAGCCGTCAGCCGCAGCAGAAGCGAGAAGGAAACTTTTTGGTGCAAAGGCGATCGCATTAATCACACCTACATGATTAGTTAATACTCGTGCTTCCCAACCTAAAGTATCATCCTCTAGTTTCTCCCACACCACAATACCTTCAACGCTAGAAGATGCCAGTATTGGCGCACCTACTTTGGTCATAGCTTCTGACCATGCCAATTGGCGAATCTTACCAGGGAAGCCACGCATTACCCAAGGGTCGGGGTTGTTCCATTCCAAAACGGTGACACTACGATCCATGTTGCCAGAAGCCAGGAATTTGCCATCAGGCGACCAAGCCATAGCTACGCTGACAGTAGTCATATCTAGATTGTATGGTTCTTCATCCCAGTTTTGACTATGCCAAATCTTCACTCCCTTATAACCACTAATGGCTAAGTATTGTCCGTCAATGCGCCAATCTATACCCAATACGGAAGAGTTGTCAAAATTCAGCGTCACGACAATTTCACGAGTATCTGCATCCCAAACTTGGACGTAACGCCCCAAACTAAAAGCCAGTTGATTGCTGGTGTAATTCCAAGCTAGCTTGTCAACCCATGCAGGGGCATTTTCCAAGGTGGCGATTAATTCAGTATTCTGCCAAATTTTTACTTGTCCATCCTGTCCGCCAACAGCTAAAAATTTTCCATCCGGGGAAAAGGCGAGACAGTCTACTGATTTACCGTTACCAGCTTGTAAAGTTGTGAGTTCGCCATCATTCCACAGAACGACTTCACCGGCGGCGGAAGTTGCTGCTAAAGTTTTACCTTGTGGCGACCAAGCGATCGCAGTTACATAATCTGAAAGTGTTCCTGAATAGTGTTGTTCAAATTCCTTTGATTTGGTTGTGGTGTTCATATTTGTAAAGGTGGAGTGGGGAATGGGGAATGGGGAATGGGGAATGGTAAATTCCCTACTTTCCACTCCCTAACTTATGCTAGACAAGCGAGAAAATCTTGCTTGAGTTTTGCTGCATCAAGGTTGCGACCGATGAAGACTAGTTCATTTTTGGGAGTTTCGCTGGGTTTCCAGGGGCGATCGGGTTTGCCATCAAATATCATGTGTACCCCTTGGAATACAAATCGATTATCTTCTCCAGCAATATTTAAAATGCCTTTCATCCGAAAAATATCGGGGCCTTGGGTACGCAGTAACTCTGAAAGCCAAGTGTTTAATTTTTCTCCATCAACTGCACCAGCTTCTACTAAAGCCACAGAATAGACAGTTTCATCGTGTACATGGGCATCTTCGCCTAAGAAATCTGGATCAATTTCTAATGCGCGTTCTAAATCAAAGGCTTTTACACCCAACAAAGCATCCATTCCTAGTTCAGAATTTTGGGTGCGGTAGATTTTTGCGATCGCATTCATCGCCCGAATCCGTTTTTCTAATTCATCTAACTCTTCTGGCGCTACCAAATCTGTTTTATTAAGTAAAATTACATCAGCAAAGGCAATCTGTTCTTGGGCTTCGTCTGCATCCCAGTGCTGCCAAATATGCTTGGCATCTACCACCGTCACCACCGCATCTAGAGACAGTTGGCTTTGTAAATCTTCATCAACAAAAAATGTCTGAATCACTGGTGCTGGATCGGCCAATCCAGTTGTTTCAATTACTAAATGGTCAAATTTATCGCGCCGCTTCATCAAATTGCCAATGATGCGAATTAAATCGCCGCGCACTGTACAACAGATACAGCCATTATTCATTTCAAATATTTCTTCATCTGCATCGATAATCAATTGATTATCAATACCCACTTCCCCAAATTCATTGACAATCACAGCAACTTTTTTGCCGTGTTCGTAGGTGAGGATGTGATTGAGTAGAGTCGTTTTACCTGCTCCCAAGTAGCCTGTAAGAACAGTAACGGGAACTGAATTGTCGATTACGTCAGCCACCATACTCTAAATTCCTCTTGTCTCACCTTATGGATAATCATTATCGCCCATGATAAATCTTTTTATATTTTTGTGCGAACTTGCTGTTATTTCTCTTTGTCAAAGTCATTTTTTTAACGAACCACAGAGGTGCAGAGAGCGCAGAGAGAAAAAGTGCGAGAACTGTATTTGCTTCTCTCTCTGTGTCCTCTGCGCCTCTGCGGTTTAAAAGAATTTATTGACTAATATTTTTACCCATCTTAAAAGGGCTAGTTCTATAATCCTAGTCTCGCACCAAGGTGCAATGTAAAGATTTAATTTTCTGAAGAGAACAAAAAATCTTGAACTGCTTCTAAAACAACTGCTGGGTATTCTTCATGCAATCCCAGAGAACCAGAGATAACAACACTTCTCACTCCTGGTAAGACTACCAAAGCGTTCATTTCTTCTCGTGATTTTGGGGGGCTAGATTCCCCAATTACTACCATGAGCGGTACGGTTAAAGACTGTACAAGCTCCAAAAAATCAGATTGTTCGTGTACAGCATCAAGATTACCAGTTACAAAGGCAGCAGATGCAAATCGCGCTCCTGGTTGTTGAGTTGTGTGCCACTTCTTCTCAATGAAACTGGGTGTAATTTTAGCCGCGTCAGTAAAGACATGACGGCGGTACATCAAACTTAAAAAAGATTGGGTAGTGTTGAGTTTGTAGAGAGCTTGACCAAGTATAGGCGATCGCACCAATCCTCTCACAATGCCAGCTATTTGCTGACTTGCCCCCATTGTCGGCAAAGGCCCACGCCAAGTAGGAGCCAACAATACAATCTTTGAGAAAGCAGTCGATTTCACAGCTAATTGTAAAACGTAACTAGCAGCATGGCCAGCCGCCACCACAGTAATGGGAGTATTAAAAACAGCTTTGACAAAATCTTCCAGAAATTGCTGATATATTTCCGGTCGGTAATTCAAGCTAGGGCGAGAAGATTCACCAAATCCAGGCCAATCTATGGCTACAACTTGAAAATTTGGAGCGAGTAACTTGGCAAGTTCGCCGACTTCCAAACGTGTAGAAACACTGCTGAAAGATGGTAGTAGCAATAGCGGTGAACCTTTACCAAGGGTTTCATAAACAACTCGCAATTGCTGATTTTCCCAGTTCCAGAAATATTCTTGAACTACTCCACCAAAGCCAGTAGCAATAGAGGTAGACAATAGATTGGTTGACATAAGACTAAATTTTGGTAGTTGTACGTTATTTGTCAGTTGTCCTTTGTCCTTTGCAAATGACCAATGACTAATGACTAATGACCAATGACCAAGTTTAGCTAGGCAAATCTAACTTACATTCCAACGCTTTTTTTTGCATGGTTTTAAAAATGTTGTAAAATCCATTAGCGCGGGAAGGTGTCAGACTAACGTTTAAGCCTGTTTCTTGAATAAAATCTGGGGTAAGTTGGACAATTTCAGTTGGCGTTAGTCCCTGTAATCCTTCAACTAGCAGCCCTACTAAACCTTTGGTTAACTGGGAATCAGACTCGCCCTGAAACACAACCTTACCGTCATTCAAAGTTGCTGTGATATAAACTTGAGACACGCAACCAGGAACTTTATTTTCAGGTAATTTCTCAGCTTCTGGGAACTCATTGAGCTTCTGAGCATACCAGATTAGCTGTTCGTAGCGCCGCTTCGGTTCGGAAGCGCGTTGAAAGCGCTGGACAATTTTAGCAAGCGCAGGTGGCAAAGAATCTAGAGTTGAGGACATAACAGAAGCTGCAAATGATCGGTCTTACCTTGAGTGTAGATTATCTGGAGAGCGATAGCGCCTCTGGTTCTCTTGGCATTATGAAGCTAGCCATTACCGACTATAACTTGTCAAATCAAGATAATTCCTGCGTGGGCGCAGCCCGCCGTAGGCATCGCACTTATCTTCAGTTACCTTTTTAATGCGTCTAATCGCAAAAACTTAATTTTTTTTATTAGCAGGCTTTAACAGCAACTCTATACAAGATAAGTTGTATCGATATGCACTTACAAAAATAGCTGCAAGTAGCTTGTAACTAAGCAGCCAGATGATAATCAACAATTAAAAATTAAAAATCAAAAAAATTCTGACTTTTAATTTTTAATTTCTCTCCCTTAAGGATTAGTTCGTAGTTTGTGCAGCTAGCATCTGCTTCAGCTTTTCTAATTCCGAAGCCCAACGAGGATCTGGACGAATAGCGTCTGAATCGGTAGTTGTTGTGGTGCTGTTGTCGCGAGAACCGCCGCCACCGCCGCCACGACGGGGCTTTTTAGAGCTTTTCTCCCGACGGCTACCTTCTCTACCTTCTCTATTAACGCTAGGAGTGGGCGTACTACTACCAGCCAGAGTAACTGGTTTAGGAGCTTGTTCGTCGCCCTCTTCACCCTTTGTCCGAGGTAATGCCTTTTCTAGCTTAATGGCGGTGTCTTTAAACATCTGACCATTATACTTTTCAATGATTTCGTCAGCTTGTTCGTCATTGTTGACGGTAAGAAAACCGAAACCACGGCATTTGCCAGTTTTGCGGTCTTTAATTAATTTAGTAGTTACAGCTTCACCTTCTGCTGCAAAAACTGCTTGCAAATCTTGACGATCGATTTCTTCTTTAGGCAAATTACCTATATATAGGCGAACGGACATGAACTATACCTCCAGAGTTAAATGAACATGGCAAGGCGAGAAAACAATCACTTGGCTTTGGCTTTTAATTTAAATAGATGCTATTGACCAAGACTGCCATCAACCAATTTTTTGCTCGAAACTGTCAACCTATACAATACAGTTTTTCGTCGGGATCAAGCTTGTTTAATCCAAAGGCCCACACAATGGTGAGCTAATAACACCTTAATTCTAAGAATTGTAAATTTAATAGCCTATTGCCTGCTAAAGTACACGCTTTCTTCCATGCCTTTTTCGCAGAATCAAATACCATTCCTTACATTACCACGGTATTTTCTACGTAGCTAGTTTAGCGCATACATTTCTAACGTTAGTATTACTGTATCGTAACATAAAACACATTTTTTTATTCAAGGGAGCATAATTTGAAACAAAAACCAGCCGGTGGCTGGTTGATTTCCTGCTGTGTTGGGAGGATAAAAAGGTATGGAGGGGGGAAAAGCATCCGAATTCATGACTAAGCTGTAGTGCTGAGTTATGTCGGCTGCTATTGTTTGTGTAAATAAATGTAACACTTTGAAAGAAAATCTGCAACTTTTGTTTACATTCCGATTTGTCATTTGTCAGTTGTCCTTTGCAAACAACCAATGACCAATGACCAATGACCAATGACTAACCAGTCAGAAAAACGTATGCGCCCAAAGCCTGTGCTGCAACTGCCAAAAAAGTAGACCAGATGGGATGAGGGCTATGAATAGTTTTACCACTTTGAGTTTCTAAGGTGTGGACATCGATCCAAGGTGTTGCTCCTCGCCGGAACCAACCTGTGACGATAATTTGCCGACCGATGAGATCCTGGTGATTCACTGACTGTCCTAGCCAAGAAATGTGGTGTAATTTCACCAAGCCTGTGCTGGATTGGAGGATTAAATCTTGTGCTAGAGAGTTGCTAGTACCTTGACGACCTAATAGTTTACCCACCAGACGCACACTGACGCTATCAATAGGTAAGGCAGAAGGGTCAGCTAATAGGTTGGGTAGGTAGTCATCAGTTTGCACAGTAGCGGATTTGATGTCAGGGAAAAAAGAATTAATCCGCATTACTGTACCGATGCTAAAGCCAATTAGAAGGCAGCCTGTAATGAAAGACCAATCTTCATATATCCACTTTAGATTTAAAAACTTGAGTACGAATGCTAGTTGCCAGGTTAGCCAGACCAAAGCTGCAAACAGAAACCCTAAAGGAATTCCCAGCCAGGGAGCGATTTGCAATAAGAAAGACTGACGCTTAACCCTTGATGGTTCGCTAGCAAAATGTAGTTCGGTGTCTAGATGCCAGTGACGGGCTATTTTGCAGAGGCGTTCGATGCGATCGCCCATCAAAGAATGACTGTTATTAATCGTAAACCATTGGCGGTATGGATTGGCAGTATCCCACTTCAAAAATGATTCAAAAGATAAATTGCTGGCAATAGTGCCCAAAGAAAGGCTCTGTTGGTGGCTGACTGGTGTCAAGAGATTTAAGCTTTCTAGTTGCCAACTGGTCTGTTCTTCTTTTTGAATATCAGCTGCAATGCCAATGGAAATTTTGAGTAAAGCGCGAATCAGGGCGTTGGGATTACCGGTGATTTCAGATGCGACGCGATCGCTATAATAAAGCCGCAACCGCGACAACCACAATCCAGTCCCAGTTAGCAAACCCCAAAGTCCATAAACAAGACTAGCCACAATTGTCACCGGCCAGCGCCAAATCCCTGATATTTTGTCTCCCAACTCTGATATTTGCTGATAAAGCTTATAAATTGGTAGTGTCACCAGCAGCAACAAAGACATCACAGAGAAATCCCAGTGAGCAATGTGCCCTAGCTGCGTGGCGTAAATAATCGCGATTTCATCATCTGCCAGTTGCTCTAATAGCCCTTGACTCACAACAATCCTGGCATTACGTGGTAAACTACCGTAGGTCAGGATAATTGGTGCAGCCATTGGTAAAATCCGCAGTTTGGGTAACGGCCAGTGGCGCTGTTGACAACAACGTTGTAGCACCCGCACAGCTTCGCGGCTATGGGCATTCAATACATCTTTGGGAAATTCTCGCTGACCATATAAGTTAGCCAGTAGCAGATCCAGTAACCAAGGTGATACTCCGATCAAAATCACCAATACTATTAGCAACAATTTAGTAGGGTTGCTGTATAAAAGCTGCAACGGCTCCAGATAAGGTAGTTTGACTAGAGTCAGGTTGATGAATCCCATTACGAACTTAAGGATTTCTCGCATCACCCAAAATAAGGCAATGAATGTTCCTGCTGTTAGCAATCGTAAGGGAATTAATTTTGGTTTACGTAGAGGTTGCCATGCTTTGGCGCGTTGTGCTTGTCGCCAATAAATAACACCAAATAATTTAGCTTGGGTGCGGGTAACAGAACCCATGAAACCGTTTAAAGGTGCAGCCGGTGGTGGTAATGGTGTAGCCACCGTAGCTTTGAGTCTAGGTAGTGGCACCATCGACGGGGTGTCGTCGCTCTTGGTTTCTATTACTTGGTCTTTTGGCTTTTCTTCTAATGTAGGGTTTACCGGGGGGGTAACTGGGGGAGAATCTGGAGGAGGATCTGGAGTTGAGTTATCAAACGCTACAAATCCAGTTTCGACATTTTTTGATTCTTGATCGCGTTTCTTACGCTTTGTCAGGTGTTCGAGAGCGCGTTTTGCCCACTCTTGAACTTGCGGATTGTTACTCTCAATGAGATTCTGGGAAATAGCGATCGCTTTGGGAACTTCGCCAGTGCGAGCATAAGCCATCACTAAACCAACCTGGGCTTGTAAGCTAGCAGTACCATTATTTTGGCTGCTAGCAATAGGTTCTAGTTGAGCGATCGCTGTTTGGTAATTTCCCTGCTTGAGGGCAATTAAACCAGCCTCCAAAGACGGTTTGGCATGTGAAGGCATACAAATTCTGGCACTCCAATCTCTTCTAGGTGATCCACGTTTGTACAAAAGCGCGAACCTCGGATGCCGTGGAACTCAACCGCGCCCGAGTTTTGCTTGTCAAGTGAATGATAAAGATTGAATTCAGGAGTCAGGAGTCAGAATTCAGTTGAGTTTTGATCTGAATTCTGGATTCTGAATTCTGTATTCTTCTTCATTCCTCCACTGGTTGTTGACTAGAAAATACTGGAGCGATCGCGCTTAATTTTAACTCTGGATGGTCGCCCAGTAACTGTTGACAATTCCATTCATTGCGGAATAGCAACACTGGCCGTCCCATGCTGTCTTTAACTGTAGTGGTATTGAATATTCTTCCCACCTTTTCTAATGCTTCCCAACCACCCTCAACCCAACGGGCGACACTGTAGGGCAATAAATCTAATATGGTTTCTACACCATACTCGTTTTGTAAGCGAAACTGCACTACTTCAAATTGCAACTGACCCACCGCCGCCAAAATTGGATCGCGCTTGGCTTCATCAGTTGAATACATAATTTGCACAGCACCTTCTTCTCGCAATTCCGCAACGCCTTTTTGGAATTGTTTAGACTTCGAGGGGTTGGGATTCCTCAGAGATGCGAACAGTTCCGGCGAAAAATACGGAATTCCCTCATATTCGAGCTTTTGTCCTGTGTAAATTGTATCCCCGATCGCAAAAACACCGGGATTGTTCAAACCGATCACATCGCCAGGATAAGCCACATCAATCGATTCCCGCTCTTGAGCAAAGAGTTTTTGCGGGCGAGACAGACGGATGAGTTTACCAATGCGGGCGTGATTCACCATCATATCTTTTTCAAACTTACCAGTACAGACCCGGATAAATGCGACGCGATCGCGGTGTTTCGGGTCCATATTTGCTTGTAGTTTAAAGACAAATCCTGAAAATTCCGGGTATGTAGGGGCAACTTCACCTACACTGCTGTAGTGAGAACCGGGTTTGAGGGCATATTCGAGGAAATACTTGAGGAATAACTCTACCCCAAAGTTGGTCATGGCACTACCAAAAAACACAGGTGTCATTTTGCCTTCGTGTACCAACTGTAAATCTAGTTCTGGCCCAACTCCATCTAGCAGTTCTAAATCATTTTTCAGTTGGTAGTACAGACTTTGTTCTAGCTTCTCTTCTATTCTCGGATCGCCTAATTCGACTATGGTATCACGGGCTTCTCGGCTACCGTGGGCACTGCGTTCAAACAGGTGTATTTGTTGTTTGTGTCGGTCAAAAACACCTTTAAAGCGATCGCCCATACCAATCGGCCAGTTGACTGCATAGGTTTGCAATCCTAATTCTTGCTCAATTTCATCCAACAGTTCCAGAGGTTCCCTTCCGGGGCGATCGAGCTTGTTGATAAATGTAAAAATCGGGATACCCCGCAACTTACACACTTCAAACAATTTACGCGTTTGGGGTTCCAAACCTTTTGCCGCATCAATTAACATCACCGCATTATCGGCGGCGGCGAGAGTGCGATAAGTATCTTCACTGAAATCTTGGTGTCCGGGAGTGTCTAATAAATTTATTTGACACTTTTGGTATTCAAATTGCAACACTGTGGAGGTAATAGAAATACCCCGTTGTTGCTCCATCGCCATCCAGTCAGAGGTAGCCTTACGCTGTGCCCGTCGCGCCTTAACCGCCCCAGCTTCGTGAATTGCACCCCCGTACAGGAGTAGCTTTTCTGTTAGTGTCGTTTTACCCGCATCGGGGTGAGATATAATCGCAAAGTTGCGGCGCAGTTCAACCGCTTGAATAAGTTCAGACTGAAGTTCAGTAGACATAATTGTATTTGTTTGTTAGCTAGCTTAATTTTTTTTGACTCTGGCAAGTCTTTTAATCTTAAGACAACGATGCTCGTGATAGGGTCGTAGTATAACCAACAATCTAACTAAAGAGGAGAAAGCAATGTACGACACAGACAAGCGAAAGCTTCTATCAGCCTTGTCGCATGGAGCCATTTTTTTCAGCACAACATTGGTATCTGTCGGTGTACCTATCGCCATACTGCTTGTATCTGACGATCCTGTTGTTAAAGAAAACGCCAAAGAATCCATCAATTTCCACTTTAACGTCTGGTTTTATGGTGCAATTCTGGGAGCGCTGTTTTTTCTATTCGGCTGGTTAGTGTTACCTCTATTATTACTGGGGCCACTAGCTGGTCTGGGATATCTATTACACTGGGGATTAACAATTTGGGCGCTCATCGGAGTTTTCAGCAATCCTGATATACCCTTCCGTTATCCCTACATTTTCCGATTTCTTTAGAAGAAATTATCATTGGGCATTGGGAATTGTTAGTTATTTTTATTAAGCTGTTGTGCCTTGATGCACACAACCAATCGCCAGGATTTTGCCAATAGAAGGTCTGACGATTTTGAATTTTGAATTGCTTATTATGTCGTTTTTTTCCCAGTCCGTTGGATAGGTGCAACCAAGCTGTAGAATACAAAATTGCCCCACAACTTGATTAAGAGTAGGGCAAATGACAGTTAAGCACTGTTTGTAGTCTGTCTGACGGCAGGAAAATTTTAGCCTGCTTTTGTGACGCTTTATTTTGTGTCCATTTGCGTTGTTTTTCTTCATAAAATTTTATGTTTCCTACACACCGCCCCCGTCGTCTGCGTACCCATCCTCAACTGCGCCGGATGGTTCGTGAAACTGTTTTAACAACAAGCGATTTAATTTACCCATTATTTGCCGTACCAGGTGAGGGAATCGCTAATGAGGTGAAATCCATGCCCGGAGTCTACCAACTTTCGGTAGATAAAATTGTTGAAGAAGCAAAAGAAGTTTACGACTTAGGAATTCCTTCTATTATTTTATTTGGTATTCCATCTGATAAAGATGTAGATGCAACTGGTGCTTGGCATGATTGCGGTATCGTCCAAAAAGCAGCGACGGCGGTAAAAGCAGCAGTGCCAGATTTGATTGTAATTGCTGATACTTGTTTGTGTGAGTACACCAGCCACGGTCATTGTGGTTATCTACAAGTTGGTGATTTAACAGGACGAGTTTTAAATGACCCAACTCTGGAATTGTTGAAGAAAACAGCAGTTTCTCAAGCCAAAGCCGGTGCCGATATCATCGCGCCTTCGGGGATGATGGATGGGTTTGTGCAAGCAATTCGTCAGGGTTTGGATGAAGCAGGATTTCAAGACACGCCGATTTTGTCTTATGCTGCTAAGTATGCTTCGGGTTATTATGGCCCATTTCGCGATGCCGCAGACTCAACACCGCAATTTGGCGACAGAAGAACTTACCAAATGGACCCTGGTAACGCCCGCGAAGCAATTAAAGAGATTGAATTGGATATCGCCGAAGGTGCTGATATGCTCATGGTTAAGCCAGCCTTGGCATACATGGATATTATCTGGCGGGTGAAAGAAGCGAGTAACTTACCAGTTGCGGCTTACAATGTTTCTGGTGAGTATGCGATGGTGAAAGCTGCGGCTCTCAACGGTTGGATTGATGAAGAGCGCGTGGTTATGGAAACTTTAACTGGGTTTAAACGGGCTGGTGCAGACTTGATTTTGACCTACCATGCCAAAGATGCGGCGCGATGGTTAAAGTAAGGTGTGCGATTGAATGATAATAATTGAGAAAATCTCACGCAGAGGCGCAAAGACGCAGAGTTGGGTTTTAGTGTTTAGGCGTGAGATTCTTTGTTTATGGCTTTTGCGATGCCTGCGGCGGGTTAAGACTATGCAAATTCACTTTTCAAGCAGTGTTATGGGGATGCGATCGCTACTTGATTATAGTTTTTTCATCGGACACCACTAGCTAAAATTTCTAAAATTCTATTGACATCTTTTAGTTAATTTGATAGCGTGCTTTGCTGCTGATATTTATCTTCTAAAAAACCTGACGTTAAATTGGTATTTTTCAATCAGGAAGCTTATAAATGTATTTTATACATTTACTCTAAGTTTTATTACATAAATAAATCAACAGATTTGCCAGAGTGAGAGGCGATCGCTCATAAAACATCTAAAATCTAAATTAAATAGCTTTGATATAGTTATGGCAATTACTCGCTCTATGTTTGGGGCAGTTCGTTTAAAAAACCCAATCTCTAACTAGTGCGATCGCTCACCGTATTTGCGACAGCAGCACGATAAAATTCTAAAACCATAATCGTACTAAAAGGTCTAAATGGCAGAAACACTATTCTTCAACGCCTTACGCGAAGCCATTGATGAAGAAATGGCCCGTGACTCCAGCGTATTCGTTCTCGGTGAAGACGTAGGACACTACGGCGGTTCCTACAAAGTTACCAAAGACCTGTACCAAAAATATGGCGAACTCCGCATTCTAGACACCCCCATCGCCGAAAATAGCTTCACTGGTATGGCAGTAGGGGCAGCCATGACTGGCTTACGTCCCATCATCGAAGGCATGAATATGGGCTTTTTATTGCTCGCCTTCAACCAAATATCCAACAACGCTGGGATGCTGCGCTATACTTCTGGCGGTAACTTTAAAATTCCGATGGTAATTCGCGGCCCTGGGGGTGTTGGAAGGCAGCTAGGTGCAGAACATTCGCAACGATTAGAAACTTACTTCCAAGCTGTGCCAGGCTTGAAGATTGTTGCCTGCTCCACACCAAGAAACGCCAAAGGACTACTAAAATCGGCAATCCGCGATGATAACCCGGTGTTGTTCTTTGAACACGTTTTGCTTTACAACTTGAAAGAAGATTTACCAGAAGAAGAATATTTACTACCCTTAGATAAAGCCGAAGTTGTGCGTCAAGGAAAGGATGTCACAATTATCACTTATTCTCGGATGCGGCATCATGTGCTGCAAGCAGTAAAAACACTTGAAAAACAAGGTTACGATCCAGAAGTTATTGATTTAATATCTCTCAAGCCATTAGATTTTGATACAATTGGTGCATCAGTACGTAAAACCCATAAAGTCATTGTTGTGGAAGAATCCATGCGAACTGCGGGTATTGGAGCAGAAGTCATCGCCTCAATCAACGATCGCTTATTTGATGAATTAGATGCGCCAGTACTGCGGCTTTCTTCTCAAGATATCCCCACGCCTTACAACGGCAATCTAGAACGACTAACAATCATCCAACCAGAGCAAATCGTAGAAGCTGTGGAAAAAATGGTGGCGTTGCGGGTTTAGGGAATAGGGAATAGGGAATAGGGAATAGGGAATAGGGAATAGGGAATAAATTCAACCCCGACTTCCTACTCCCAACTTCCCACTCCCTATTTCCCATTCATAACTCCTCAAAAGAGCGCTATTATAGCGTTTGTCAGTTGCGAGTTATGGTATGCAAAGACAGCGATCGCTATTAATTTTGATTTTAGTCCTGATAATCGCCGCTTTTACGGTGATTGCGACAATTCCGATACCCCTGGGACTGGACTTGCGGGGAGGCTCACAGCTAACAATTCAGGTGAAACCATCAGCAGAAATTCCCAAAATCACCGAACGAGAATTGGAAGGTGTGAAGAGAGTGGTTGAAGGTCGGATTAATGGTCTAGGTGTTTCTGAGCCAGTAATCCAAACAGTTGGCACAGATAAAATATTGGTACAATTGCCAGGGGTCAACGATCCAGAGCAAGCCGAACGAGTGCTAGGGGGTACAGCACAGTTAGAATTTCGTACCCAAAAGCCAAATACAGAAACTCAACTGCTTGCTTTCCAAGCATCTAGAGCCGAATTGAAAGCCAAGCAAGAAGAGTTGAGAAAGAGTACTGACAAAGCAGCAATAGCTAAGAATCAAGAAGATTTACAAAAAAATAATCAAGCGATCGCAGAATTGTTTGAAAGCACCAATCCACCACTAAGTGGCAAATACCTCAAGGATGCATACGGTGAACCCACTCAAGGTAAAAACTGGCATGTTACCATTCGTTTCGACCAAAAGGGTGGTGAACTGTTTGCCAATTTGACGAAAAATCTTGCTGGTACTGGGCGGGCTATTGGTGTTTTTCTAGACAATGAACTAATCAGCGCTCCTAGTGTGGGTATAGAATTTGCTGCCGCAGGTATTACTGGTGGCTCTGCCATAATTACAGGACGGTTTACTGCACAAGAAGCTAATGACTTGGGTGTACAACTACGTGGTGGCGCATTACCCGTACCAGTAGAAATCGCAGAAAGGCGGACAGTAGGGGCAACATTAGGTAAAGATAGTATTCAAAGCAGTATTTATGCTGGGGTTGGTGGTCTGACTTTAGTATTAATCTTCATGGTGTTTTACTATCGATTACCAGGACTGATTGCGGATGTATCACTAGTGATTTATTCCCTTTTAACTTGGGCAACCTTTGCTTTATTGGGTGTCACCCTAACTTTGCCGGGAATTGCCGGTTTTATCCTCAGTATTGGGATGGCAGTTGATGCCAATGTCCTAATTTTTGAACGGACACGGGAAGAATTACGAGCAGGTAAATCTCTGTATCGTTCAGTAGAATCTGGTTTTTACCGAGCATTTTCTAGTATTTTAGATAGCAATGTCACTACATGGATTGCTTGTGCTGCCCTGTTTTGGCTGGGGTCTGGTTTAGTCAAAGGTTTTGCTCTTACCTTAGCTTTGGGGGTGGCTGTGAGTATGTTTACCGCAATTACTTGTAGTCGGACATTGCTGTTTTTGGCAATTTCAATTCCCTCTTTGCGGAAGACAGAACTTTTCTGTCCAAACCTGCCAACATCGAATAAGGCAGAGGTGACTCCATGAAACTGAGTATTAACAAATCGCGATCGCTTTGGTGGACTATTTCTGCTGCGATTATTATTGCCGGTATTATCTCAATGGTGATTTCTTGGCAACAACCCAATATTCACGCACCCTTACGCCCCGGTTTAGATTTTATCGGTGGTACACGGTTACAGTTTGTCCGAGATTGCACCAAACCAGGCAATTGTGACAAACCAATTGATATCAATGCTGTTCGGGAAGTAGCAAAAGCGCAGGGACTGGGTGATAGCAGCATCCAACTGATCTCCGAAAATGGTGCAGAAAATGGTGTACTAATTCGGACAAAAGATTTGACTGTAGATCAGCGCACCAAGTTGCAAAATTCTTTAAGCGAAGAAATTGGGGTTTTTGATCCGCAAAAAAATCAAATTGACTCTGTTGGCCCTACGCTGGGAAAAGAACTGTTGAGGTCTGGGCTATTAGCTCTGATAGTTTCCTTCATCGGTATTACTATCTATATGAGCTTCCGCTTCCAGTTAGATTATGCCGTGTTTGCGATCGTTGCCCTCTTTCACGATATCTTAATCACAGTTGGGGCTTTTTCACTTTTGGGTTTGGTAGCGGGCATCGAGGTAGATAGCCTTTTTATCGTCGCCTTACTGACCATCACAGGTTTCTCAGTCAACGACACAGTGGTGATTTATGATCGCATTCGAGAAACCATTAAAATCAATCCTGAACGCCCAATTGCCGAAATTGTCGATGATGCGGTTAACCAAACTCTGACAAGATCAATCAACACGACCTTAACCGTGTTGCTGACATTAACTTCCATCTTTCTATTTGGTGGAGAAACACTGAGATATTTCGCTCTAGCTTTGATTATTGGGTTCACGATGGGAGCTTATTCAAGTATTTTCATCGCCAGTACTCTCCTCACTTGGTGGCGAGAAAGGGATCAATCCCAAGTTGTAGAAAGCGTAGAGCCGATTGATACATCCGCCAGTTCTCAGGATAGTTAAACTTGTGTGCATTTCACAATTGGGTTAAAGCATTTTAAATTGCTCACTCGTGCTTTGGAATTTTATTCTTCTATGGATCAACCTGAAGAACCATTAATCCCTAATCCAGAATTTGAGAACTCTGACGCATCCTTTATTCAACAAGTGCAAAGGCTACACAAGCTGACATTATACGGTAGATGGCTGTTTGTCGGCTGTTTGTGGCTCACCATTGCGCCTGTTAGCTTGTGGGGTCTACGTTCAGAAATTTCTCTGTGGCAACAATATTTTACCTGGGTAGCGGTGCGATATGGACTCTTCTACCATCCACTGTCTACCTTCGGTTTAGCCTTTTGTATTGGGATGACTGCTGCTGTTTTAGTTTGGCAAAGTCGGAATATCTTATTTGGACTCCCAAAGCCGGAAAAACAACGTTTAGAAAAACAAGTTTATCGGATACGTCAGCAGGGGCCAAGTCATCCTCTGTGGAAGTGGGTTTGTCATTAATTTTTCTTTCTCGTTGCATATACATATACACGTACAGCAATTTTTAGCAAAATATGACTTAAATATACAAAGTATTGCCAAAAGTGGATGCCATAAATGAACGAGTCTCAGATTCAATTTAGCGAACGCAAATCTGAAATTGACCTTTACCAACTCCAAGAACTGTTAAACGTTTCAGCTTTCTGGGCAAAGGGACGCAGTATTGAAGATTTAGGTATAGCTGTTGCCAATAGTGAACCAGTGATTTATGTCTCGGATAGCGATCGACTCATTGGCTTTGCTAGAGCAACATCTGATGGCATATATCGCGCCACAATTTGGGATGTTGTCATTCATCCAGAGTATCAAAGTAGTGGGTTGGGAAGCAAGTTAGTAGAAACCGTTTTGTGTCATCCCCGCATGAGGTGGGTTGAGCGCGTTTATCTGATGACTACTCACCGGCAGGGCTTCTACGAAAAGATGGGTTTTCAAACCAACACCACCACTACAATGGTGCTACATAATCTAGCTAACCGTGTTTTTGTTTCTGCTACAGAAGTTCAGCTTCAGGAATCACTAGGGGGATAGAGATTTGTAGTCTGGTAATCTCCTGATGTGGTTCCTTGGCAATGGTCGAAGGCAGGATTTCTAACTTTCCTCCCATAACTTCCACTAAAGTCTGATTGATTAATAGTCTCATTCCTGGGGAAAGAGCAGCCTTTTGATCAATCTGGATCTGCTGCTCATCAGATTTGAGCAAATCAATCGGCTCGCTCAAAGGTACAGCATGAGTTGGAATATCCAGCCAAATGGTTACAAAGTTATTTGTAGGTAGGGTATTACTAGAAATACAAATACTGCCTTCCTCCATTTGAGTAATGGCAGTGTCTATTAAACTGATCAATATTTGGCGGAGCCAGAGATAATCTGCTAAAACATAAATTTCTGGATCGGCGGGTAACAATTGCAAGGGAAAATTGCGATTAGCCGCCAGCATATAAGTTAATTTATGAACCTCTTCCAAAATTTGCGCTAACGGTCGGGGCTGAATATCTAATTTATTAGTACCGTGTTCCGTTCTCGCAACGGTGAGAATTTCATCTATCAGCTTGAGTAGCTTCAGCGTTCGTTCGTGAGCTTGGCCAATAAATTCTCTTTCTTCAGCCGGATCTTCACATAAATCTGACAAAATTAATTGATGCAAGCCAATCAAACCATTGAGAGGCGATCGCAATTCATGGGTAGTTCGTGCCAAAAAACCAGCTTTAAACTGGCTCATTTCCCTTGCCATAAAGTATGCCAGCTGCGTTTGCTGTAGCTGTTGTGATATCAGTGGCATCTCCTCTTGATCTAATGGCGCTATTAGGGATGAGCTAGGTGAAAAATTTGCTGATGCCTGCGGCGGGCGTAACCATAGCACAAATAACCGATAGAAAATCATACCTAGTGCGAGTCCTGCTCCTAGATATATCCAGTTGCTCCAATTCATAATTAGGCAATTATTAACTTGTTAATTGACCACAACAGCGCAAACTAAAGTTCCAGATTTATCTGTTGTGAAAATCAGGAAAACAACATTATAACTACCTATATTTATTTATCACTCGAAAAATCTAACTTTATCGCACCTTGTCGTAAAATCTGCCAATTTATGCCTGTCCATTTAGCAACGGTGGAAGGTATTCCCATTGCTGCTTTTTCACCCTGACATTCTAGAGTCAAAACCTGGGGAAACTGAGTCTCAATTTCTGCCATCGTTTGCAAAGGTGGCTGACCGGAAAAATTAGCGCTAGTGGTAGCAAGGGGGCCTGTTTGCGCCAAAATAGTTTGAGCGATCGCACTGTTCGGGACTCGAATACCAATTGTCGTTGGATCGACAGGGTTCATGACTTTTGGCAATCGTTCACTTGCTGGCAAAACTAATGTCAGCCCTCCTGGCCAATGTTTCTTAACTAGTTCTTGCCAAACTTTATACTCGTTTTTACTACCTTTAACATAGAGCCACAAATCTTCAGCACTAGCAGCCATCAAAATCAAAGGTTTGTCTTGACTGCGTTGCTTCGCCGTAAAAATTAACCCGGCTTTTTCTGGTATCGCCGCAAGTGCAGGAACAGTATCAGTAGGAAAGCTTACCAAAAGACCAGCCCGTGCGCCAGCTATGAGATTTGTTAAAGAAACTTGTGTCATTTTTATGGGTACAGGTATAGAGTATGGAGCATTTTCCCTATGCGCTATGCCCCATGCTCCATACCCTATTTCCTAACTTTTGTAGGCAAGGGCAAAGCGTTCAATTCCAGCTAAATCAGCGTGAATTTGAATCTTACAATAGCTACCTTGATTTTGCAAAAGTTTTCGCACTACATCCGCCTGTCCTGCCATCATCTCAATTAACCATACACCGCCAGATTGTAAATAACTGGGAGAAATTTCTATCAAATGGCGAATGCAATCTAAACCATCACCGCCACCATCCAAAGCTAGATGTGGTTCATGGTTAACTACTTCTGGTTGCAATGTAGCTAAGGTGCTGGTGGGTATGTAAGGAGGATTCGACACCATACCACTAAACTGACCTTTGAGAAATGCTAGTGGTTCCCACCAAGAACCTTGATAAAATTTAATCCGGTCAGCAAAACCCAAATTAGCAGCGTTGGTTCGGGCGATCGCTAGAGCTTCTAAACTGTAATCAACTGCATGAATTGTTGCTTTTGGCAAGACATCTGCTAATCCGATGGCGATCGCTCCACTCCCAGTACCTAAATCTGCCCAATGCCCTGAGACACCGCTTGCTGCTAAAGCTAAATCAATTAAGCTCTCTGTCTCTGGTCTAGGAATCAAAACGGCACTTGACACCGCGATTTGAAAGTTACGCCAAGGTGTCACTCCGGCAATATACTGCACTGGTAAGCGATCGTTTAATCGCCTCTGCCATAGCTGGTCTAACTTTTCTAGAGGTAATTGCAGCTGAATTTGCGGCCAGTTTTTAAAAGACTCCAAACGCAGTGCCAAGCGGTCTAACCCAGCAACTTCTAAGAGTAGCCAATCTACCTCCATTGTTGGGACATCAGTGGCGATCGCTGCTTTAAGGGCTGCATTTCGCCACTGCCAAAGTTTTAAACCAGAAACTATCAGATGCTTCTCCCCCATGCCTCAACCTTGGAGTACATAACCGTTATTTTTTCGGAGCGGGCGCAGCAGCTGGCGATTGATTCGGCGCAAGTGAGCGAATAAAATTGATGGACTCTCGTGATGGATACAGAACAATTTTATTGATACTAGGGTCGCTGCTGCTATTGAGAGCCTCCATAACACCGTACAAATCTACTACCTGAATTTCAGTGTTCTCTGCTTCCTTGGGCACGGCTTTTTTGAATTGGTCTAACAGAGCCACTGCTTGCTCTTTTTCAAAGAAAAATGGGATGAATCGCTCGTTGCCTTTTGCCAGGGGAATGGTCAAATAGCTATTATCTTTCTTAAATTTGGGTACAAATAAGGGAATCCCATTAAATTGCTCCCCTTTTTTACCATTTTGATTCAGCATACTTGTTGCTGAAGCTACCTGTGCTTGCGTCGGCACTAAAGTATAAATTACAGAGTCTGATTTCTTTTTGCTTTCTTGGACTATTTTATAGTAGTCTGCCAGGGATAAAGGTCTCACCTGTAAAGTGCTTGCCAATTGGGGATTTTCTTTTTTGAGCCGATTATCAAGGAATTTTTGAGCATCTTGCTTGCTAATAAAAAATCCTACTTGTGAGATCGGCTTGGACGCGTTGTTTTTCCTCGAAAGAACTACAAATTCGCCTTTAGGATTAGTAAGGGTGAATACAGGTACTTCTTGGAGCTTTTTCACTATCTGATCTTGTGGCAACGCTACTGCCTCTAGATTGCCTATTCCCGGTAGATTGCCTATTCCTGAAAGTCCCGCTAAAAATACACTGCCAGCTATACCCAATGTTGCGCCTAAGCGAATAAATGATTTCATGATTGCTCCTCGCATCAATAATCTAATTAAATTAAACAAATGGTTGGATTTGCACAGCACCAACTAGCTTTAGTTATATAGCAATCTATTTCAGTTGGGAAAAATTCATTGTGCGCGTTGAGGTTTAGTGTTAAGCATCAACGGTCAAAATCCAATATTCCCCAGCTATTGAGGGTTGCTATAGTATCGTTTTCACAAATTGACAGTACTAAAGTTGTGTTCTTCTCGATTTCGCTTTGCTATTCACCACGAAATGCTGTAGATGCCTACTATATGTCTTCTCAAACGGTGAAAAGTTTCTTAGTCTCTCGACCTTGGATATGATAAATGCCATTCTATCGGCTTTCTGTAATATCGGGTGACGCTATTACTTAATCAATCGTTCCATCGCGCTTGCTTTAATATCTTCTCAAATCGATACAAAGCTCAGTATCAGGAATATCTTACTGCTTTAGGGTGAAATTTGCTTGTTAGGCTTCAACAGTTAATCCAAAACTATAACAGGCAAATTGCTATTATCCGTAAAAATTTCCAATTTAATTGCATTGCCTAGAAAGTAAACTTTTCCAATTTACTTTAGCTGCTAAACATATCACTTAAATCGGGATGACAGGATTTGAACCTGCGGCATCCTGCTCCCAAAGCAGGCGCGCTACCAAGCTGCGCTACATCCCGGTTATACTCATCTACTTTTGGAAATTTGGTTTTAGTTTCCCATCAAAGCGATCGCGCTTTACCAAAAGCATTAAGGTCACTATATCACATCATACGGCTTATGCCTAATCTTTTTTCCTTTGCTAAGAACAAGATAGATTAGATTTTAGATTTTTACACCGATAAAGGTTTTTTGCCGACTTAGTTCTACAAGATATATACTTGCGCCCTTGTCGGCTGAACCTTTCAAAATTACATCAAAATAATAGATTTTCTTATGCAAATCGGGTTTTATTTTGATTGAGCGCTAGTGAGGATACCAGAACATGCCTTTAATGCCTTCTGGATCAGCCATAAACCCCATAGTCCGGTAGAAATCTACAACATGGGGATCTGCAAAGAGAGTGACATTACTAATTTCTTCACTTCTCAGTTTTTTGAGAACGTATTTCATCAGTGCTTTACCCAGTCCTTGACTTTGAAAGTCTGGGTGAACCACGACATCCCAAATAGTGGCATTAAACGCGTGATCTGAGGTAGCGCGGGCAAAACCAATGAGCCGCTTTTGGTTTCCTCTCACCTGCCACATTGAGGCGACAAGAAAACTATGCTCAATAGCTTTTTTCACTTTTCTTAGAGGACGACGCGACCAACCAACTGCATCACAGAGTTCTTCTAGCTCATACAGGTCAATATCTCGCTCCGTACTGAAGACGATGCGAGTTTCCTTTGAAGAAGCTTCGCTAATGCTGCTGGGGTTGGAGTTGCCCGCAGCATCCACACGTTCTTCAAAAGGGTTTGTCCTAGTTGTCGCTACAGATTCAGGAGTACTAAACCAAGTTTTCCAAAAACCCATGCCAACGTGGTTCGGGTAGTATAACTAAATTGGTTTCCACTCTCAGGAGTGTTGATTCACGTTTAACATAGCTACCTCCATTTGCTACCCCTTACACTCAAAATTTTTCGGTTGTTTTCGGGATTTGCAATGGTAACAGCTATTTAGAGCGTGTTTCACACCAATCATTTTCAACTTTAGCATTTTGTTGTAAAGGCTAGGAGAAATTCCCCAAAAGTAAGGATATAAACTAATTCAAAATTCAAAATCACTCCCTATTCACTCATCCTCTTGTTGGCTAAAGGAATTGGAGACCGAAGTTATGATGGTCAGAAGTCTCTGCTTAGAATGCAAAATTTAATATGGAAAACCAAATCCTGATAATTGCTCGTATAGAGCTTAAATGCAGGTTAGCTTAGGAGTGAATTGTATACAAGAGATTGAGTATTTGGGAAAATTCTTCCCTAGTCCCCAACATCCAGCCCCTAGTCCCCAGGTGATGAAAGCAAGCGAGTCTTACCCTTAACAATGGCTTCTGGTTTAAAATCTTCAACACTGGAACTTCTAAAGCGCTTTAACCGAGCGTTTCCCCAGTTTTATGAGCAATTCGTCAGCAGTGAGATTCAACTGCAAAATTTGCGCCTAGCCTACCGTCTGTATAAAACTAGACGCGCTGTGATTGAACTGAAACCGGAAGGTAGTAAAAGTGCTTTGCATTTTGCTTACCGTAACCAGTCTTTTCTCCTCAGCGATATTTTTGGTGTACTAGCAGCTTATGGGTTGACTATTCACGGTCTGAGCCTATACGGTCAGATTCGTCCGCCAATGTTAGTTTTTATCAAATTGTTGGTATCTCGTGGTAGTAAAGCCTTGACCGAGAAAACCGCAGAAAATGTCTGTCGTGCCATCCGCGAGGCTTTAGGAGGTCGGTTTGAGGTAGAAGAGATGCTGGCTGTAGAATTTAATCTTGATACTGGCTTAGAGCAGGTACAAACTGAGTTCTATGTCGATCCGGTCTTTCATCTCCCTGCCTTGGTGATTGAAGCCGATAATCAACCAGGATTATTCTACAAAGTGATGTACGCCATCTGGCAGGAAGACCTGCTGGTAGTCAATGCCAATTTATTGGTTTGGCGTGGACGTACACGGCTAATTCTCTACTTATTGGGGCCAAATGAAAGCCTTATTCCTGAATATCTCGGTCACAAAATTGCCGAAGGAGTGCGACAGAGGTTGCTGGGGAAATGAGAAAAGTGAGGAGTTATGAGTTAAATAATTCGTAATGGGCTTCTCTGCGAGACGCTAAAAGCGAACGCCCCGCTACGCTAAGGTAATTCGTAATTAAAAATTAACAATTCCTAACTCTTAACTCCTGTCCAGACGAGATTAATCACGTCTCTCTTACTATTCCGTATTTAGTCGCACCCGCCCTTCGGGGTACGATATAAACATGGCAACTATCGAAATCTTGGGCGTTCCACACGCATACGAGCTAACGGCTCCCACTTCCTGCCCCCACGCTTTAGTATTTATCCACGGTTGGCTCAATAGCCGTGGATATTGGCAACCTGTGATTTCCCGCCTATCAGATGATTTGCAGTGCCTTTCCTATGATTTGCGGGGTTTTGGTGAATCCCAGTCCCAGGTACAAACCGATTTTAGTCGGGCACAAGCGTCTCTAAGTCTGATGCCCATCTCGAATAGTGCGCTTGGTTCACCAATCGATTCTCTTTATACTCCTGTTGCTTATGCTCAGGATTTAGCCATTCTCCTAAAACAGCTGAATATTACTAGTGCTTGGCTAATTGGTCACTCCTTGGGAGGTACGATCGCTCTTTGGGGAGCAGATCAAATACCTGAATGTATCAAGGGAGTTATCTGTATTAATGCTGGCGGTGGTATTTACCTGAAAGAAGCCTTTGAGCAGTTTCGCTCGGCGGGTCAGAAATTTTTGCAAGTCCGCCCGCGTTGGCTCTCCCAAGTGCCTTTGATTGATTTGCTGTTTACGAGAGCCAGTGTAGTGCGTCCTTTAGACCGCCATTGGGCACGTCAAAGACTGATTGATTTCGTTGTGGCTGACCCAGAAGCAGCGTTAGGAACTCTGTTAGATTCCACAACGGAGGAAGAAATCAATCGTTTACCTGAGCTAGTATCCCAACTGAAGCAGCCAGTTTATTTTTTGGCTGGTGCTGAGGATAAGGTTATGGAACCCAAGTATGTACGCCATTTAGCTAGCTTTCACAGACTGTTCCAATACTGTGGTGACAATGTTTTGGAAATTCCTAATTGCGGACACCTGGCTATGTTGGAACAGCCGGATGAAGTAGCCGATCGCATTCGGTCGATAGTCATTAGTCATTAGTCATTGGTCATTGGTCATTGGTGGTTACAACTAACAAAGGACAAAGGACAAATGACTACTCAAGAGGGTGATATAACTTCATCACTTGGGTCAGCGCTAACCTAGACTCAACGCCTAGTGTAAGAGGAGACGTATGACCATGAGATAGATGATCGGCGGCGGCACAGCCGATCATGGCGGCGTTATCGGTACAAAACTTCAGAGGTGGGAATAGGACGCGGAGGTTATGTTTAATGGCGGCAGCTTGGAGGTTTTTTCTCAACCCACTATTAGCTGCTACACCGCCACCAATGGCAATTGTATCTAGACCATAGTCTAGGGCACAGGCGATCGCTCTTTTGGTTAGCGATCGCGCTACGGTTTCCTGAAAGCTAGCTGCTACATCTGCCACTGGAACTTGTCCACCATCTTTTTCTAGTTGCTGCACTAAACGCAATACAGCCGTTTTTAACCCACTAAAACTCGCATCATAACGATGAAACCCCCCACCAGGTAAAGAAACTTTTCCTTCTGGGAGAGGAAAGGCTTGGGGATTTCCTTGTTGTGCCAACTTGTCAATTACTGGCCCACCGGGATAACCTAGCTTTAATAATCGCGCCACTTTATCAAAGGCTTCACCCGCAGCATCATCACGGGTTTGCCCCAGTGTTTCGTATTTACCACAATCTTTGACGAAAATCAAGCTTGTATGTCCGCCAGAAACTAATAAACTCAAGAAAGGGGGATTTAAACTTGATTCGCTCAAGTAAGTTGCATAAATGTGACCTTCGAGGTGATGAACTCCCAAAAATGGCTTGTTGTGTACCATTGCTAGGGTTTTGGCAGCAGTTAACCCCACCAAGAGCGCTCCTACGAGTCCAGGGGCACAAGTGGCGGCAATTGCGTCAATTTGTCCCCAGTCTAGCTGGGCTTGCTCTAAGGCTTGTGCGATCGCAACATTTATCGTTTCCAAGTGCTGGCGAGATGCGACTTCCGGCACTACCCCGCCATACTGCTGATGGACTGGAATTTGCGAGGCGACAATACTGCTACAAACTTTACGATTGTTAACAATTGCGACGGCAGTTTCATCACAACTGGTTTCTATTGCTAAAACGGTTGTCATTTAAAGTAATGAGTGCTGAGTCTGGAGTCCAGAGTAATCAAGAGAAAATCTTGCTTCTTTACTACCCTACAACAACAATTCTTATACTCAGCACTCAAGACTTCAGACTCTATTTTGGTTGAGAAGCTTTAACTTTTATTTACTTAAACTTTACTCGGTTCCCACCCAAGAGTATGATGACTTCCTAGTTATGCAAATAAACAGCTGTACAAGCCGCTTCGTTTTGTACAAAGAACTTCTTGTTTTGTAATAAAAGGAAACAACTCTATGCGACGATTGTTTGCTTTGATGTTAGCGATTTGTCTTTGGTTCAATTTTGCCTCCCCAGCACAAGCTTTAGGGGCTAATTTGACACCCTGCAAGGACAATCCCGCTTTTCAAGAGCTAGCAGCTAATGCCCGTAATACCACCGCCGATCCCCAATCAGGGAAAAAGCGGTTTGAGCGTTATTCTCAGGCGCTGTGCGGCCCTGAAGGCTACCCCCACTTAATTGTTGATGGTCGCCTAGATCGGGCTGGTGACTTTTTGATCCCCAGCATTCTGTTTCTATATATTGCTGGTTGGATTGGCTGGGTAGGTCGTACCTATCTGCAAGCAATCAAAAAGGAATCTGACACTGAACTCAAAGAAATCCAAATCGATCTTGGTTTGGCACTCCCTATAATTGCGTCAGGCTTTACTTGGCCAGTAGCAGCACTGCAAGAGTTTCTCTCTGGAAAATTAGCAGCCAAAGATTCAGAAATCACTGTTTCCCCACGCTAAATCAGCTTAACTAATTCATTCGTTTTGGAGAATAAATTCATGGCAGACAAAGGCGATCAATCATCATATTTGATTAAGTTTATTTCCACAGCGCCTGTGGCAGCTACCATCTGGCTGACAATCACAGCAGGTATCTTGATTGAATTCAACCGCTTTTTCCCCGACTTACTTTTCCACCCACTGCCATAGGTAGAAAATGGAATTTAGCACAGTTGAATTTCTTGTGTTTTTCCTAAAATTATGTAGTTGATGTATTCAGCTTAGTTAAGCAGAATTATCACCAAAATAGGCAGCACAAAGAGTTTTTTGAAACTCGTGATCCTGTTTACAGATCGCGAGTTTCATACTTTTAAAAGTAGCTAAATTAATTTTTCTAAACTTCTTAGCCAAAAGACATCTTTAGCTACAATTATTATTAATATAAAAATGCCACCATTTTAAATTTAGAGGCGAACATAAAATATGGCACAAGCTGTAGACGCATCAA
This sequence comes from Nostoc sp. ATCC 53789, assembly GCF_009873495.1. Lineage (GTDB taxonomy): Bacteria > Cyanobacteriota > Cyanobacteriia > Cyanobacteriales > Nostocaceae > Nostoc > Nostoc muscorum_A. The sequence continues at coordinate 4,444,139 of NZ_CP046703.1, forward strand.
AAAATCTCCCCAGCGATCCAAGAAATCGGGAAGTTGTTTTCCCTGCATTTCGCGATCCCCAACTGGGAAACCTAGAAACCCCGGTTAATGCTTCTCCCTTGAGCAAGTGGTTCATTAATAACTTACCTGCCTATCGCCCAGGTCTGTCTCCTGCTAGACGCGGTTTAGAAGTTGGACAGGCTCATGGTTACTTGCTATTTGGCCCCTTCGCCAAATTGGGCCCACTGCGGGATACAGCTAACGCTAATTTGGCTGGGTTACTGGGAGCCATCGGCTTGGTGGTTTTGCTCACCGCTTGTCTATCCTTGTATGCTAATAGCAATCCACCCAAAGCACTTCCTAGCGTTACCGTACCCAATCCCCCGGTAGATGCTTTTAACTCTAAAGAAAGCTGGAACAACTTTGCCAGTTCTTTCTTAATTGGTGGTATTGGTGGTGCAGTAGTTGCTTACTTTTTGACTAGCAATCTAGGGGTAATTCAAGGTTTATTTGGTTAATTTAGAGATGAAGAGTTAGGAGTTAGGAGTTGGGAGTTAAAATTCATAACTTCTAACTCCTGTACAGACGCGATTAATCGCGTCTCTCCAAACTTATTTAAACAAAACTGTTTCAATGTCATTTAAAGCAGTTTCAAAATCGTCATTAACGATTTTAATATCAAATTCATCTGCGGCTTGAATTTCTTCTTGGGCGCGGAGTAAACGACGGGCGATCGCTTCTTCAGAGTCTTGGGCACGAGAGCGTATCCGTTTCTCCAGTTCATCAAAAGAAGGCGGTAAGATAAAAATGCTCAGGGCACTGGGGAAGGAAGCACGAATTTGTCTTGCGCCTTCTAACTCAATTTCCAGCACTACCAACTTGCCAGATTGAATTTGGTTAAGTACAGCTTCACGGGGAGTGCCGTAATAGTTACCAGCAAATTCTGCCCATTCTAAAAACTCACCTTCAGCCACTAATTGTTCAAATTTACTACGGCTGACAAAGTAATAATTTTTGCCATCGATTTCTCCTGGACGGGCAGAACGAGTCGTTGCGGATACGGAAAAATAAAGTTCTGGATGACGTTGTAGGAGCGATCGCATTAAAGTGCCTTTACCAACCCCACTAGGGCCAGTCAAAACAATCAACTTGCCTAAATCTAAGCATTCTTCTGTGGTAGCACTACTCTGTATGGGTAAAACTGGCATTATCCCCTCAACCTGTGAATCAATCAATAGATATTATTCATTAGTCTTGTGTTCCCGGCCAAGTCCACTAGTGACTAAGGAATTTGTAGCAAGGGTGACAGAAAACTTATCTAATTCACATCGTACTGCTGATACGGTACAAAGAGGAGTAGGAATAATCTAGTGTTAATTATCTACAGTTTGATGATCGCGAGAAATTACAAAGCGATTCGCTACCGTTTCCGGCTGAATTGCTGACAGAATTACGTGGCTGGAATCGGTGATAATTACAGCCCTAGTCCGACGACCGTAAGTTGCATCAATCAGTTGACCTCTGTCCCGCGCATCGGTAATAATCCGCTTAATCGGGGCAGACTCTGGACTGACAATTGCAACTACTCGGTTAGCAGACACAATGTTACCAAAGCCGATGTTGATTAATTGAATCTCCATAAAAAAAACTCACGCCAAAGGCGGTTTGAGAAGCTGGAAATAAACCTATTTCTATGTTATCGCCAAAAAACGGGAGTTACAACGCATAAATTCAAGCCAGCCTTTGTTTTTAAATAATGTCTGCTTTTTTTCGCTGTTTATTGGCTAAACTTGCTGAAAATCTTCCCAAAGGCATAGGCGCAATTACACTGATACAAGCTAGTTGGATGATGTACATTTATTTTGTTTGAAACAAGTATCTAGTTCCTAAATTAATGAGAGCAAAATCGACTGTTTGCAGAAGTAGGGAAAAGGGAAAAGGGTAATAAAAACCTCTTTCTCCCTCTTGCAAAAGCTACTTTTAGTGCTTTTCGTTTGTATGCAATAAACTCTGCTCTCTCTACTAAAAGGCTACAGTGTAAATACAAGTAATACCGCAGCCATATCTTGTAAATCTCGTACTGCGTTTTCATCCCCACAGGGGTAGAAGTCGCGAAGCCCACTAACGCACTGGCTTCTCTGCGTTAGCCTGCGGGAAGCCGCTACGCGTCTAGGTTATTTCGTTATCCCGTAAGTTGTGCGTAAGTCCTATAAGTGATCAGATAGATTCAGTCCACTTGAGTGGACTTTGGCTATCAGCTCATAACTTCAGTTTTGCGCGGGATTATTGTCCACCATTCACAGCACGCATCCGTCGGACACTTCCAGCTTGGCAATCGCGTAACCAAGTATTCACCGCTTGGGCAACAGTGCCATTACTACTATCGCGTGGCGGGGATAATGGCTGCTGTGCTGAATTGGAACCAGTTTGAGAAAACATCATCACTAAACGCCAACCAGTTGTAGTTTTAGTCAACAACAGCCAGTGGAACTCTTGCAATTCGATCGCTTTCTTTCCTATGTACTGGCGCTCCAAGGTAGTAAAGAAAACTTGCTCAACTCCTGATGCAGAGCTTTTAGACGGATCTGCACTATATTCTTCAAGGTTAAGGGGCAGAGGAGTAAACTCAGGTCTTCCTGCCACTAACATATAACTGTAAATATCACTACTTCTGCTGAGGCGACGGGCGCGTTGACTGGCGCGATTAGTATAACTAGGTAAATCTTGGAGTAGCTCTATAGTTAATGTTTCTAAATTTTGCTCAGAACAGAAAGACTTCGCCCCGTCGTTGATATTTTCTCTTTCTGCTAGCGCCGAGGAGTTAGGGGTGAGGATTTTCGAGAACGCTGGGTAAGTAAAGCTATTTGATACTAAAATCCAAAAGCCACAAGCTACAAGCCAACTATAATTTTTCTTCTTGAGTGAAGAGGCAAGATTTTTCTCCCCTACACCCTGCACTCTGTTTCCCAGTTTCTCACTGACTCTTAGCTTCATGCCACTGTGGTTAACTCCTCAGAAATCCTCTTCCAGGCTAACTCTGGCTCAGTAGCAGTAGTAATGGGACGGCCAATTACTAAATAATCTGCACCAGCTTTCATGGCTTGTGCAGGAGTGAGCGATCGCTTTTGATCGCCTTTATCTGCCCAAGTTGGTCTAACGCCGGGACAAACTAGCAAAAAGCGGTCTCCACAAGTCTCTCGTAGCTGTGCCACCTCTTGAGGCGAACAAACTACCCCATCCAAACCACATTCTTGAGCCAGCAGGGCCATTTCTAGAGCATATTCTGGCAATTCCAGAGGTATTTTTAAATCAAATGCCAACTGCCTAGCAGAAATGCTCGTCAGCAGGGTAATAGCAATTAACTTTGGTGGTTGTACACCCGCTTGGGCTGCCCCTTCGTGTGCTGCTTCAATTGCGGCTTTTAGAGCATCTCTACCAGCAGTAGCATGAATTGTCAGCAAATCCACTCCGTATCTAGCTGCGCTCCGGCAAGCACCAGCAACGGTGTTGGGGATATCATCAAACTTTAAATCTAAGAAAATGCGCTTTTCCTTAGACTTTAGGACTTCCAGAATTTTGGGGCCAGTGCTGGTAAACAACTCTAAGCCGACTTTCCAAAAACCGACTTGCGGGAGTTGATCTATAAGAGCGATCGCAGCTTGCTCATCTGGTACATCCAAAGCGACAATAATTTTTTCTTCTGCATTCATACGTGGTTTCTTGCTAAGTACTTCCCAGTCTCTAGTCCCCATCTAAGGTACTAGGCGCACAAACTTATTTTTCCCAACTTGTAAAACCTTACCTTGTAACTGGGCAGAATCAGCAAAAGTAGTATCAACATCGGTAATGCGATCGCCATCTATACGCACTCCACCTTCTTGAATTTTCCGCTTACCTTCCCCTGTACTTTTGCATAAACCAGTGACATTGAGAATATAGGCTAATTTAGCGGGATACGATATCTCAGCTAGAGAAAATTCGGGAACTGCACCTTCCTTTCCGCCACTTTGGGCTGCTTCTTTGGCTTTTTGGGCGGCTGTTTCGCCGTGGTACTGTTTAACAACTTCCCATGCGAGGAGTGTTTGGCGATCGCGGGGATTTTCTGGCAGATTATCCAAAGGTAAATCCGTCAGCAGTTCAAAATATTGTGACAGCAGATTATCTGGAACCCCTTGCAACTTCTGATATTTTTGCCCCGGATGTTCTGACAACCCAATATAATTACCTAAAGACTTGGACATTTTTTGCACCCCATCCGTGCCAATTAAAATTGGCAGCAGCATCCCAAACTGGGGCTTTTGACCAAAATGACGCTGTAAATCTCTGCCCACAGCGATGTTAAATTTCTGATCAGTCCCTCCTAATTCCACATCTGCTTCCACGGCAACGGAATCGAAACCTTGCATTAACGGGTATAGGAACTCATGGATAAAAATCGGATTCTCTTTTCTATAGCGATCGGCAAATCCTTCCTTAGCCAACATCTGCCCCACCGTCATCGTGGAAAGTAACTCCAAAATTTTCTCTAAGTTGAGCTTAGAGAGCCATTCGGAGTTATAGCGCACCTCTAACCTTCCTGGTGTGTCAAAATCCAAGATAGGACGTACTTGGTCAAGATAAGTCTGGGCATTTTGGGCGACATCTGCTTCTGTAAGCTGGCGGCGCACCTCAGATTTACCAGTCGGATCGCCAATGCGTGCTGTAAAATCGCCAATAATTAGAACTGCTATATGGCCTGCATCTTGAAACGCTCGCAGTTTTCGTACTGGTATGCTATGACCTAAATGAATATCAGTACCAGTTGGGTCAATCCCCAACTTGATCCTTAAAGGTTTGTTTGTAGTTGCCAAAAGCTTTTCTAGACTTTCACTGTTAACATCTACTGGTTGTGGAAAAACTTCTACAACACCACGACGCAGCCAAGCAAAATCTTGCGTCATACTAGAAAATCCACTGTTAGCTATGTTTTGCCCACTAGAAGTTAAGTTGGTTATAAACACTTGCAATTTATCCACTTTCTCATCTGCCAAACTACTATAATTGCAAAAAATTAACCGCCTTGCTTCATCCAATCAATTACAGTTAAATTTATAAGTGAGGAAGTGAAATCGCCGTGTCGTCTTCTAGGACTTTTGAAGATAAACAGCCACAACGTCGGGCTTCATCAGGTTTTGAGTTTTTGAAAGGAGTTGGTCAGGTAACTGGGGGTACTCTGCTCTCAATTACCATGTTGGCAAGTTCCATTGTAGCCGGAGGACTGGTTGGTTTAGCCATTAGTTTCCGTAATTTGCCAGATGTAAGACAGCTACGTAACTTCTTTCCCTCAGAAACAACTTACATCTATGACGTTAAGGGTAAACTTTTAACGAGTATTCATGGGGAAGCCAACCGCGAAGTCGTACCCCTGGATAGAATTTCTCCGAACTTAAAACGGGCGGTATTAGCAAGTGAAGATAGTCACTTCTATGATCACCACGGTATTAACCCCACTGGTGTTGGCCGGGCTATAGTAGTTAACGCTGTAGCAGGTGGAGTCAAAGAGGGTGGCTCTACTGTTACTATGCAATTGGTCAAAAACCTGTTTTTGTCTCAAAAGCGTGCCTTTACCCGCAAGTTGGCGGAGGCCGTGCTGGCAATCAGGTTAGAGCAAATTCTCACCAAAGACCAAATTTTAGAAATGTACCTCAATCAAGTTTATTGGGGTCATAACAATTATGGTGTACAAACGGCAGCCCGCAGTTACTTTAATAAGTCGTCAGAATATTTAAGCTTGGGTGAGTCAGCAATGATGGCGGGTTTGATCCAAGCACCAGAAGAATTCAGCCCCTTTGTGAGCATGAAGCTGGCAAAACAGAAACAAAAAGAAGTGCTGGGGCGGATGCTGGAATTAAGCTGGATCAACCAGTCTGAGTATGACGATGCCCTCAAGCAGGAAATAAAACTTGGTAGAATCAAATCTTTTCAAGGTAGTGCCCTACCTTATGTAACCAACACCGTAGCGCAGGAATTGGCTAAGAAGTTTGGGCGTGAGACACTACTCAAGGGTGGGATGCGAGTGCAAACTACAGTCGATGCCAAGTTCCAAATCATGGCAGAGGAAACTGTCACTAAGTGGCATAAATCACTACTTGGGCAGGGACTATCTAAGAATCAAATTGCCTTGGTAGCAATTGATCCGCGCACGCATTTTATCAAAGCACTAGTCGGTGGTGTAGATCCTAAGATCAGTGAATTCAATCGTGCAACTCAAGCTCAACGCCAGCCCGGATCTTCCTTTAAACCGTTTGTATATTATACTGCTTTTGCTACTGGTAAGTATGGACCAGACTCAACGGTGGTAGATTCCCCAGTCAGCTATCGAGATGGTAACGGTTGGTATTTTCCCAGAAATTATGATGGGGGGTTTAGCGGAGCTATGCCAATCCGCACAGCTTTAGCCCAATCGCGCAACATTCCTGTGATCAAGATTGGTAAGGCTGTGGGCATGAATCGAGTGATCGAAACTTGCCGCACCTTGGGGATCATGAGTCCGATGGAACCTGTTACCTCTCTGCCTCTTGGTGCAATTGGTGTCACTCCCCTAGAAATGGCTAGTGCCTATGCTACCTTTGCTAATTATGGTTGGCAGTCCCCACCCACTGTAATTGCGCGTGTCACCGATAGTAGTGGTAACGTGTTATTAGATAATACCCCTAAACCCCAGCTAGTTTTAGACCCTTGGGCATCGGCAGCCATTATCGATGTGATGCGAACGGTAGTTACTAGTGGTACAGGTAAAGGTGCTGCAATAGCTCGTCCAAGTGCTGGTAAGACGGGTACAACTTCCTCAGAAAAGGATATCTGGTTTGTTGGCACTGTGCCACAACTAACAACTGCTGTCTGGGTGGGAAGGGACGACAACAGACAATTAGCTAGCCGGGCGACGGGTGGCGGTATGGTTGCTCCCATCTGGAAAGATTTTATGGAGAAGGCACTTAAGAATGTACCAGTGGAAAACTTTAAGCCACCTTCCCAGTTTTCTCGCCCCAAGTCACAATAACTTTGGATCTTAGATTTTGGATTTTGGATTTTGAATTGGCAATTAATCCAAAATCTAAAATTAACTAAGCCTGCTTTTCTAGCTCGGCTTTCATCCGTTCTAAAGTCAGGTGCATTTGGTCAAACATTTGTTGCGGGGTGACACCGAATTGACCTAATTGCGTTTTCAGCTGTTCTACAGTCATTTGTGCCATAAAATCTTCTGATAGCTCGAAGCGCTTCATAAAGATGCGATACCGATCCATCATGGCTTCCATTTGCTCAATAAACAGCTTTTTGCCATCTCGGTCAAATTTGCCGTAGTTGTTACCAAGCTTGATTAGCGCTTGATAATCTTCAAACAGTTGTTTTGCTTCTTGCTGAACTATCTCAGAATCGAAGAATCCCATATTGCTTATATTAAACTGAGCGCCCAGACTCAGTAGCTTAATAGTTTTACTTCTATTTATTATTTTAGTCTAGGTGAGTAATCTAGTGACGAAGCTTCGGTTTTAGTACGGTTTGTTACCGAAATTTCAACACTTGACTTGAGAACCTTTTCGCTGTGTAAAGCGACTTAATAAAGCCGCAATACTCATAGCTTTAGCCATTGATTTAGGATTGGTGTTTTCACCCAGTTGAATTTTCAGTTCGGGAGCGTATTTTAAGGCTAGTGAATTTTTTGGGTTAAGTTTTAATGCTTGACAGATGTAAACCCTAGCCATCCCCATAAATTTTTGTTTGAGATGCACCAAACCTAATAAGGCATAATAGTCGCTGTTATTCGGCTCTAATTTTATGGCATCGCGCAGTTCTTGAACAGCTATAGTCCATTTCCCTAGCCTGACATACTCAATAGCTCGCTGGTAGTGACGTTGAGAGTAGTTTGTCAAAACTGGTTTGACATCAGTTAATGTCAATTCAACTGGGTTGACTTCTACTTCAGAGATTATGGGAACAGTTTTTTGTGGTAAGAAGAGGTCTGGTTTATGCAACCGTAGGTATACTAAATTCAGTATAGTAATTTGTTGCGTCACCTGATAAAACTGATCTAGTGATTTGTATTGAGCTTCTGCATAACAGGCGATCGCTTCTTCATAAAACAATTCTGCTTCGGGTGTAGACATTTTCATAATTTCCTGAGCTATGGCACTTTGAGAAGACAAAGGCTTCTGCTCTAAAACTCTTGCATCCGATCGCAGCATAGCGATCGCAATCAAGCGCTTCTGTCGATGTTTCAGTTGTTGATAAGCTGGGTTGATTAAATGGCTAAATATTGCCGTTGCTAATTTTTGGTCTGGATTGCAGTTTTTGGCATGGCGATCGGGATGTAGCAGCTTCGCTAAAGTGTGATAGCGTTTGAAAATCTGGCGATCGTCAGCAATTACAGAAATTCCTAGCACAGCGTAAGGATCACAAAGCTTTTCAACCCATCCTGGCGGTAGTAAGGTCTGTGACATAGTAGTAATAAAGCTGTTAAAAACTTAAAATTAGCATCAAAGCTCAATGCACAGTCATGTGAAACTTACTCAAATTTCTTCAAATACTAAATTGTGTGGGAACTTTCGAAAGTCTGGAGAGCAAGCCAGGGTAGTTGACTGTTTGATTGTAGGAACTGTGGTATTGGTAGATTTATTAGAAATATGTTGACTAAGCGCAAAAGTAGAAGCGTTGCTGCTGTTTTAGCTTTTTCTGGCACGCTGACAATTTCAGGATTACATAAATTCTATCTGGGACAGCCTCTGTGGGGTGTTTTGTATGTATTACTTTCCTGGACACCTATCCCCAAGGTAGCTAGTGCCATTGAGGGAGTTTGGTATTTAGCCCAAGACGAAGAAGCTTTTGATCGTAATTTTAATCTAGGCAAGTCAGCAACAAGGAACTCACAAAAGGTAAGTAATCAGGTAGGAGCGATGGCTGACGCAATGCGAGAATTAGATGCTTTGCGTCAGGATGGACTGATTTCAGAGTATGAGTTTGAGCAAAAGCGCCGCCAATTGCTAGACCAGATTTCTTGAGGTAAGCGACAATCATGAATAACTGGCTACCTTTGAACCCCAGGTTGCAAAAACTCCGCGCCAAGCTCATCAACGATCCCTACTATCGCCTACAATCTGGGGAAGAAATTCAGATAGCGGCCAAATTAGGTATTCGCATTGATGCTAATCAAGCCACTGTAGATGATTGGTTACGCCTACCAGGTTTATCAATTCACCAAGCGCGATCGCTTGTAGAACTTTCCCATTCTGGTGTTAAATTTTACTGTATTGAAGACATTGCTGCGGCTTTGGCTATACCAGCGCCGCGTCTGGAGCCATTAAAGCCTCTGCTGAATTTTATTTACTATGACCACGAATCTTTAGAAAGTGCTACGCATTTAGTCAATCCGAATACAGCAACAGTCGAAAAGTTAGCACAAATTCCATTTATAGATTTATCTTTAGCCCAAGCAGTGGTTCAAAATCGGCAATCCTCTGGGCCTTACCGTAACCTAGCTGATTTCCAACGACGGCTGGAGTTACCTGGTGATGCGATCGCTCAACTGATGTATTATTTAAGGTTTTAAGTTAGAAGTTATTTTAAAACTTCTAACTCTGCTAATTTTAGATTTTGAGTCGAACCTTTGGTGCGCTTACAGCGCAACTTGGATTGAAGGAAAAATCCAAAATCCAAAATTGATTAAATGAACCCAATGCGATCAAGAGGCCAAAAACGAAACGTTGCCCGACCAATGACGTTTTCTCTGGGTAAAAAGCCCCAATAGCGAGAGTCATTACTATCGTTCCGATTATCTCCCATGACAAAAAATTCGTCTTCTGGGACTTTCACTGCTTGGTATGGCTGATTTGGTGGTTCAGCAATGTAGTCTTCTGTCAAGGGTTGACCGTTGAGATAGACTTTGCCAGAATCAACACTAATTACCTCACCAGGCTGGCCAATAACCCGCTTGATGAAAGCTTGGTCTTTAGGATATCCCCGACGTTGTAGTTCTGCGGGTGGCTGAAAAACAATAATATCCCCAGTTATGGGAGGGTGAAAATGGTAGGATATTTTTTCAACTACCAAGCGATCGCCAGTATGTAAGGTTGGCAGCATCGAATCCGAAGGGATATAGCGGGGTTCGGCGATAAAAGTTCTGATCAGAAATGCTAAACATAATGCGATCGCAATTAAAATCAGATTTTCTTGCCAACTACGCAATACTTTTGACGACGCACGTTCTTCTTTTGCATCACTTTCGTGAGGAATCATAAAAATTTGTAGCCAGTTTCAGAAGTGGGACAAATACCTTGATTATTTTGACTCAAAAGGTATACTAATAAACAATCTAGGTTCTGCATAAACCCATACATATATTAAACAATACAGTTATTACGTCTACCAAACATAAGTAAAAGTACTGTAAATAAACGATGACCTCTTTAAGGGAATATAAGCTAATGATTAAGATTCCTTGAGAAGTTAAGAATTCTAATTCTAATTGTTGCAATTATAATATAAGGCAAGTTATTAGATAATTTTCAGTTTTACTGCGTTCTGCTAAAAAAGCTAGTTACCGATTGATAAAGCAATACATACAGTGGGTTTTTATTTGAGCAGAAAATTGGTCGTTAAGTAGCAAAACTGCTTACGACATATATAACAGTATCTGCTTCACTTCACTGAAAAAAAGCCGAGGTCAGTGTTGGTAGTTGAGTTAAAATCAAATATATTTGATATGTATTATTAAGTGATATTACATAAAATAAACTACTATTGCAATGTAATTTTAAACACAGAATTACAGCCATAACAATTGATAGCAGTAAAAAATATTACATTTAAATGTAGAATTCAATAGTATAAATGTTATATAGAACTCATATTTGATTTTTGAAAAAACTCAGTACAACTGACAAAGCCTTCTTTCCTATTGACTATTGTCTACCTATGCACTTAGATTCAGAAATCTCAGAAATCGAAGCGAATTCCTAATATTATGATGATTTTAACAACTTAGCCTAGATATATGCGAATTTTTCCGTAATTACACGGTGACAGTACATATTAAAGTGTACTATTAATAAGATATAAATCTCCATCATTATCGAGAAAAACATTAACCGACAAAAGCCATTAGCAATTTAGCCTAAAGTATCAGCATTAAAAATAGAATTAAACTGCCGATAAAATTATTTTTGCTAAATTGGTCAAAAGTATCTAGATTAACGAATAAGTGCCCCTTGGCAATGAGAAACTATATTGAATCAATTTTCGTCTGGTCTATTTCCTAGAAATTACAAGGTAATATTCTGTCAGTTGAAAATTTAACTTTTTCTTAAAAAAGAAGCAATAGCAGCAGGCAGTAGAATATATCTTATCAACAATAGAACTAACAGTTTGCTAGACTCATTTTTGAAAGATACCCCGCCCCTCGTAAGTAGTTTTGTATGTTAATCACATAATTCGCTAAGTTGTATAATTTACAACTTTAGTGTCACAGTGTCTGAAGATAAAAACTTCAGTCCGCGAAAACTGCAAATTGTATACGCGACAGTCTAGCTCATCTTATTTGTAAAGCTATAAAACTTGAAATGATAATGCTGCCTTCGCTGTGAAGTGAAAGACAGAAACTAATTCAGAACTCCTATTAAGAGGATTTTGGGGCGTGGCTAATTATCTAATTGTACTCCTTCTTAGAGCTAGAGGTAAGAATGTGGAAATGCAGACCTTGCCTTTTATGAATGGGTTGACATTACACGGTACCAAGTATTGTGTAAGCATTGATTCTCATTGAAATCTCAAGTATGTAGGTTCAGTTAAAGCCATATAGTCTATTGTGAATCTTCGTTAGCCCAAATTCCAATTTTCAGAATTACCAGTAACTAGCTGGTATTTTAAGATATCTAAAAAAATGTGCTATAACGTACCGTCATAACCGTGGTTGATGGTTCGATCTTTGAAGGAGCTATGAGGTGGAAAACAATAAGTCGTTTCTGTGGCCAGAAGGAATATTAATTGCACTGCTTGCTTTAGGTGGTGTTTTTAGCCTTGCTTTCATGATGCTTCTCAGACCAAATGCCTCAGAGGCTCAAAGTAGACAAAATATCGATATCAAGGATGTAGCTGCAAATGTAGGAACTCAGCAGCGCATTGAGAAATTAAAGGCGGCGATGTTTACAAGTTGGCAGCAAGAAGCACAAACAAAAGGGCTATCTTACGCTTTGCCATCACGTTTTCAAGGAGCAATAATTGAAGAGGCAAAACTAACTCAGGGTGAAAAAGTGATTGCTCTCACCTTTGATGATGGCCCTTGGCCTGATACTACAGAGCAAGTGCTAGATATTCTGAAATCAAATAATATCAAAGGAACGTTTTTTGTTGTTGGGCAGAACCTAAAAAATTATCCAGAAATAGGAAAGAAAATTGTAACTGAAGGTCATGTCATTGCTAACCATACTTGGCATCATTGGTATCACTTCTTTAATCAACAAGCAGCAGCTTTTGAAATTGATCGCACAACAGACCTAATCTATCAAATCACAGGCGCTAAAACAAATCTCTTCCGACCACCTGGTGGGAATCTGCACAATGGATTGTCTGCTTATGCTAGAGGACAGAAGTATGCTGTGATCATGTGGTCGGCTGACTCAACAGACTACAAATTACCGACTGTACCAAAGTTGATAGATAACGTAATTAAAGATTCAAAACCTGGTGGTATTGTGCTAATGCATGATGGTGGTGGGAACCGTTCTCGAACTGTACAAGCCTTACCAGAAATTATTAGCAACTTTAGAAAGCAAGGCTATCGCTTTGTGACTATTCCAGAACTTTTAGAAATAGAAGATACAGGTCAAAAGTTGCTTGCTAATAAAAAGCAATAATTATTAATTATGGTTAATTGGTCAATAATAATTGGCTAAAAACTAAAATTATATTTTTTGTTTAAAATACATTATTTTTGAATCACTTAAAAAAAGATTCCCCTTATCAAGGGGAATCTTTTTATATCTCTACTCTATTCTCAGAAGTAAGTTCAGGTGGCTACTTTAGCAATCCAAAGAGATTTTTGCTGAAGTTATTAATGACTAGTTACTAAACTAAACTCAGTTGTTTTTTCAGGATTAGCTTCGGGACTATCAGCTTCAGAAGGTGGAACCAACTGCCAGAACTTCGGCAAAAATTCTTGCCAGTTTTGCAAAATTTTCTTGGCCTTTGGTGAACCAGTGCGTTCCGCATGAGTTTGGATTAACTCTTGCAGTTGTTTTGCACCTACTTCCGTAATCACCCGTTGGATTTTGACTATTTCCGGGTTGACTAACTCACGGAATGCGTCGTCTTCATCTAAGAAGTATGCTAGTCCGCCAGTCATTCCAGCAGCGACGTTGCGCCCTACTTTACCGAGGACGACAATCACACCACCAGTCATGTATTCACAGCAGTGATCCCCAGCGCCTTCAATCACTGCGATGCCTTTGGAGTTTCTCACCGCAAAGCGCTCTCCTGCTAGTCCATTGGCAAATAACATGCCACCAGTAGCACCATAGAGGCACGTATTACCAACTATGACATTTTGTGATGCGTTATAGGTAGCATCAGTTGGAGGTTTGATGATGATTTCACCACCATGCATCCCTTTACCTACGTAGTCGTTTGCTTCTCCTTCTAAGGATAAACTTATGCCGGGGAGGTTAAAAGCACCAAAGCTTTGTCCAACACTACCTATGAAGTTGAGATTAATTTGTCCTTCAAAATCACTGTCACCATATTGAGAAGCGATCGCACCCGCTAATCTTGTACCCACTGTTCTGTCAGTATTGATAATTGGGTAAGTCTTGGTGACAGTAGACTGATCCCTAATAGCAGCCTGAATGTCGGGATCGGCAAGGAACTTGTCATCTAAAACCACGCCGTTGCTGTGGACTTCTTCATGCACTAACCAGCTACGATTGTCTCTGGTATCTGGCAGCTTAAGTAAACAATCAAGATTTAGTGATTGTGTTTTGGTAATTTTTGCCTCTTGGCGCAGTTTCAACAAATCTGCACGTCCAATGATTTCTGACAAAGAACGGTAGCCAAGTCGTGCTAACAAACTACGCACTTCTTCGGCAATGAAGTAGAAGAAGTTGACAACCTGTTCCGGTATCCCCGTAAACCGCTTGCGGAGTTCTTCTTTCTGGGACGCGACACCCACAGGGCAATTATTTGTGTGGCAGATCCGCGCCATGATGCAGCCTTCAGCAATCATGGCGATGGAACCGAAACCAAATTCTTCAGCACCCATCAATGCACCTATTACCACGTCCCAGCCACTCTTCAGACCGCCATCTACACGTAAAACCACGCGATCGCGCAGGCTATTTTCCATCAAAACCCGATGCACTTCACTTAAACCCAATTCCCACGGCGAACCAGCGTGTTTAATCGAACTAAGTGGCGATGCACCTGTACCACCATCATGACCAGAAATTTGGATGATATCAGCGTTTGCCTTGGCTACACCAGCAGCGATCGTGCCAATGCCAACTTCTGACACTAGCTTCACCGACACCTTTGCTTTGGGGTTAATTTGGTGCAGATCAAAAATCAGTTGCGCTAGGTCTTCAATTGAATATATATCGTGATGCGGTGGTGGCGAAATCAGCGTTACACCTGGCTTAGAACGCCTTAACATCGCAATGTATTGGCTAACCTTGGGCCCTGGTAGTTGTCCACCTTCGCCGGGCTTGGCACCTTGGGCAATTTTGATTTCAATTTGTTTGGCGTTGACTAAGTACTCTGGTGTGACACCAAAGCGTCCCGATGCGACTTGCTTAATAGCACTATAGGCTTTATCACCATTCCGCAATCCTTTTAAATGAGGTAGGGTTGGCGAGTTACCAGACTCGTCGACATCATCTAAAACTTTATAGCGCACTGGATCTTCGCCGCCTTCTCCAGAGTTAGATTTACCGCCAATGCGATTCATGGCGATCGCTAAAGTTTCATGGGCTTCTCTTGACAAAGCGCCTAAAGACATGCCGCCCGTACAGAAACGTTTGACAATCTCAGCTACCGACTCTACTTCTTCTAGAGAAATTGGGGTACGCTCACCTTGGAAATCTAGCAAGTCTCGCAATGCCGTTACTGGTCTGCCTTGGAGGTGTTTTTTGTAAACTTCGTAGTGGTCATAGTTTTTGCCATCTAGAGCTTTATGCAGCGCCTTGACCATTTCGGGGCTATTCATGTGGTACTCGCCGCCAGGACGATACTGCACAAACCCCAGGTTTTCTAACTTCTTGGTCGTTAGTTCTGGGAAAGCCTTGACGTGAAAGGAAAGTACTTCATCAGCGAGTTCGCTAACACTCAAACCACCGATCCGGGAAGTCGTACCACGAAATCCTAGTTCGATTAAATCCCCACCAATGCCAATAGCTTCAAAGATTTGGGCTGCTTGATAGCTGGAGAGCAGAGAAATTCCCATCTTGGAGAGGATTTTGAGCAAACCTGACTCTACCGCTTTGCGATAGTTTCCTAAAGCTTGTTCTACGGTAAGGGTGGGAATTTTTTGCACCCCCATTAACTTTTGGGTTCTGGGATCAATGCACCAATCACGCACCGTATCTAAAGCCATATACGGGCAGACTGCACCAGCGCCATAGCCAATAAGACAAGCAAAGTGATGAGTACTCCAGCATTGGGCAGTATTAACAATTAGGGATGTTTTCATCCGCAACCCTTCCCGAATCAGGTGATGATGTACAGCACCGACTGCTAACAGGGGAGGGATGTAGGTATATTCTGTGGTGATACCATCATTTACCTTATCGGTTAAGATTAAAATCTTTGCACCTGCCCGGACTGATTCAGCTGCTTGTGCTTGTAAAGATTCGACTGCGGCTTTCAATCCTTCAGGACCGTTGGCGATCGCAAATAGTGTTGACAACTCGGCTGTGGCAAATCCCGACAGCTTAATCGCCTCTAATTCAGCATCCGTTAACACTGGCGACTCAAGTTTCAATCTCCGAGCATATTCTGCTTTGGGTTCTAATAAGTTACCTCGTTCACCCAATTCGACTTTCAAAGACATCACTAGCTTTTCCCGCAGGGGATCAATTGCCGGGTTCGTCACCTGAGCAAAGCGCTGTTTGAAATAGTCATAAAGCAGGTGGGGCTTCGTTGACAGCACTGCTAAAGGAATATCATCCCCCATACAGAAAGTCGGCTCTGAACCTGCGATCGCCATTTGCTGAATCACCATTTCCACATCTTCTGTGGTGTAGCCAAAGGCGGTTTGAAGTTGAAGCAAGGTTTGCTTGTCAATTGTCACTTGTCCTTGGTCATTTGTCATTTGTCCTTTGCCATTGCCATTTGCTAATGACGGATGACTAATGACTAATGACTTTAATTCTTGACGGTACTGTTGCAGCCATTCTCCATAAGGGTGCTGCTTGGCAATGCGCTGCTTAATCTCCCAATTCTTTAGCACTTCATGGTTAACTAAATCCACGGCAATCATTTGCCCAGGGCCGAGTCTACCTTTCTCGACAATATCGGCTTCTGGAAAGTCCACTACACCAGCTTCAGAAGCTACAACAATGTAGTCATCTTTGGTGATTAGGTAACGAGCAGGTCTTAAGCCATTACGATCTAATGTTGCACCAACTTTTTTGCCATCGCTGAAGACTAAAAGTGCTGGCCCGTCCCATGCTTCTTGCAAACCACTGTAATATTCGTAGAAATCAACAATTTCTGGAGATTCACGCAAAGAAGGCTGATTTTGGTAAGCTTCTGGAACCATAATCATTAAAGCTTCCAAGGGGGTGCGTCCAGAACACACCAGTAATTCCAGTACGTTATCTAGGGTAGCTGAGTCGCTGTTATCAATATGAACTAATGGCTTGAGTTCCTTGATGCGATCGCCCCATACAGGATGATTCAGGCTAGCTTCTCGTGCCATCATCCAGTTGATGTTACCCAATAAGGTATTAATTTCGCCGTTGTGACCCAAAAGCCGCATCGGTTGAGCTAGGGGCCACTTGGGCATCGTGTTGGTACTAAAGCGGCGATGATAGACAGCAAAGGCGCTTTTGTAAGCTGGATTTTTTAAATCTTGATAAAATTCTCCCAATACGGCAGAACGCACCATGCCTTTGTAGACAATTGTGCGATTTGACAACGAGCAGATATAAAATTCTTCTGAGATATTGGTTGCAATTTTACTAATTCGGCGGCGGGTAATGTACACCTGTCGTTCCAATTCATCGCCGCTTTTGTCAACAGAAGCTAACAAAACTTGTTCGATCTGGGGTTGATTTTCTCTTGCTTGTACACCCAATAAATCAGATTGCACTGGCACTACTCGCCAACCCAGTACAATTAATTTTTCTTCAGTAGCTACTTGCTCAACTGCCGCCCTAGCTTTTTGTGCTGCTTCCTGGTCTTGTGGGAGAAATATCATCCCCACAGCTATATTATTGGTGGATGGAAATTCCTTCCCTCTTTGGGCAAAGTCTTGTTGGAACAAATCCCAAGGGATAGCTGTCAATACTCCAGCCCCATCACCAGAGTCTTGATCGGCGCTACAACCTCCCCGATGTTCTAAGCAGGTTAGAGCAGCTAAGGCTTTTTCGACAATTTCGTGGCTGGTATGATTTTGACGATGAGCAATAAAACCGACACCACAGGCATCTCGTTCTTCTACTAACCACTTTTGCCCCTGATAGGTATCTCTTGAGTTGATATTTGCTGTGATTTTCTGCTCTTGATTCATCGGTTGATTATTCATACCCTGTTCCTGAAGTATTGAGTTACCAATTTTGCCACTACTTACGGGAAAAATTTCTAAATTCCACGATGGAGAAATATATAAGCACCGAAATTTAGGGAAAAAAAATTTTAACTTCGGTTTTACTTTCTTAGCTTACCCGTGTTAAAATAGTTGCGTATTTTTTATGTATTTATGCGGTGTCAGACAATTTACCTCCGCCAAGACATGATTATTGTCCTGACAGTTTCTTTTTTATATTCTGAAGCTAAGTATTTTTTCAATTCCCTTTTTCCAGATGCACGGTAGCTACCCACGGAGCCTATTTAGGCTCACCTGAAACCAAAGTCAATGCTGTCTTATGTTTTAAAGCCAAACTCATCCCGATCCGGCAATAAAATCAGCGTATTACAATATATACCCATTTGACAATTCCCAAATATTTTTGTTGTTGTCTGGAGTTTTGCTGCTTACCAGCTGCTTACTATTAACTAGACCTCACTGAAGTAGCAACATCCACTCAGGATTGACTATCTTAATCCAGTTTTGATAACCAAGACTACCGTGTATAGTGTGGTTAGGATTAGTGCTAGTTAAAACACTTCTTTGCAATGGCTCTAGCGTCTAAATTTATTTTTGTCTAAAAGAGACAATTAGCCAATATATATAATAGCATCTTTTTTCAGAAATAAAGTCATGTTTTTTTAATATTTTCAAATAATTAGTTAGTTTATACCTTGGGGTGATAGTTTTCAAAAGTACCTAGTAAATTATGGTAAAAATGCCGAGTTGTTGCCAATCAGGGATTAGCGAACGCAGATTCTTCCGGGCTACTGTGTCACCAATACTTTTAACATTATTGTGTTTAACCACTACTGGTGCTAGCAACGCCCAAGAGTTGCCAAAAAACAACAAATCACTGATCTCCCAGTCACCTGCACCTCCTCTAACAGGGATGGTATCCTCTGGGAATCAAATTTCCATCAATGGTCGTACTTTACCAGGAACTTGGTTGCAACGGCCGGGAAAATCTGGTCAGGTGACAACTCATCTCAGTGACGGGGTATTTAGGCAATTAATTGGAGTAAATTTCTTAAACAGTAGTAGTTCAGCGAAACAACCAATACAGTGGTTTTCGTCGGTGACAACACCACTGGTTTTAGCCACCAGGCTAGTAGGAGCATATCGCTATCTGGATATCACTAATTTTGCCCAAACATCTGGATGGCAAATCCAAGCCAATGGGAACACCTTGGTGATTGCTACCCCAAAAGCACAAATTACGAATATTGTTCAGAGCCAGGAACCTCCAGAGGCAAGTGCCCCTTTGCAACAAAGTCGCATACTTGTAAATCTAGATCGGGCGACTCCCTGGCAAGTTGCACAAGGATCAGCGATCGCAAAACCGCAAACTCCATCTTCCGATCCAGACACACCAACCCCAAAACCCACTACACCGCCAAATCGAGAGTGGACAATTACCCTGGATGGAATAGCCGATCCCGTTTTGATAGAACGCTATACCCCCCAGCCACCAGCAGCAGCGCCAACATTACTGCCAAACCTGCTCAAACAATTATTACCAGTTACACCAACACAACCAATACCAACAGCCCCTGAACCACTTATCCGACAAGTGCAGGTGGTGAAAAACCAAACGATTATTAGTCTGAGCGTTCCCTTTGGTCTATCGCCTCAAGTTAAGACTATCGCTAACCCCAATCGCCTGATTATCGATATTCGACCCGATCCTCTAGAAGAACGAGATATTACTTGGGCCCCAGGATTACGCTGGCGACAGCATTATGTCAACTTAGGCACAGAACGTTTTCCGGTGGTTTGGTTAGAAGTTAATCCCCGTAAATTTGGGCTAACGCTGAAACCTATGTGGGCTAGTCCTGATGGGCTTGGGGGTACTGCTCCCTTAATTCAAACAGCACAACGTTACTTAGCAGTAGCTGGAATTAACGGTGGTTATTTTAACCGCAATAATAGATTACCATTGGGTGCGATTCGTCGGGATAGTCAGTGGTTATCAGGCCCCATTCTTAACCGGGGTGCGATCGCTTGGAATGATTCAGGTCAATTTTACTTCGGTCGTCTCACCTTAGAAGAAACTTTAATTACTGCAAATAACCAGCGCTTACCAATTTTGTTTCTTAATAGTGGCTACGTCCAGAGTGGCATTGCTCGTTACACCCCAGTTTGGGGAGCAACTTACACACCCTTAACGGATAACGAAATTATCCTAGTGGTACAAAAAGACCAAATTACTCAGCAACTACCAGGCGGCAAAGTTGGTGGGACGGCCGTTCCCATTCCCCAGGATGGCTACCTACTAACTTTACGCGCTAACAGCGTTAGCGCTGCCTCACAGTTACCGATTGGAAGCGCAGTACGTATTTCTAGCAGCACTACTCCCACTGATTTTAGTCGTTATCCCCACATTATCGGAGCCGGGCCGCTATTAATCCAAAATCGTCAAATTGTCCTTGATGCCAAAGCAGAAAAATTCAGCAATGCCTTTATTGCAGAAAAGGCTATTCGTAGCGGTATTTGTACAACTGCAACAGGCACACTGATGATTGCTGCCGTCCATAATCGTGCTGGCGGTTATGGCCCTACATTGGCAGAACATGCCCAATTAATGCAACAGATGGGCTGTGTGGATGCCTTAAATCTGGACGGCGGTAGTTCTACCAGCCTTTATTTAGGAGGGCAACTACTTGACCGATCGCCTAGTACTGCTGCTCGTGTTCATAATGGAATTGGTATTTTCCTGAAACCTCGTTAATCAGGGATTAAGGAGTAGGGAGCAAGGGGGAGAATTCGTAACTCCTAACTCTTCACTCAGCACTCCTCACTCAGCACTCGGAACTGTTTTGCCCAATGCCCAATTCCCCATCTTTTTTTAAAGTTTAGAACAAGCTGCCGCTTTGCTTAATGAAGACTTAGTGTAAACCTAAGAGTTTTAATAGTGATGGTTTACACCATCAGGTTTGATTTTGTTATGTTTATCAAGGTGCGAAAAAATTGCTGATTTTCAACGTTGGAACATAGCGCCAGATTTTTTATCAATAGTTAAGAGTACAGACGGTTTGTTATGTCTTCAAATGAGGTAATTATGGCTCGATATCAAGAAACTACACAGACTGACACTCTACACCTACCTTCAACTATCACTTCCAGAGGCATTGCTGCAACTGAGTTACGTCCTTGGGGTGCTTTTACAGTTTTGGAAGAAGGGCGCGGATACAAAATCAAGCGCATCGAAGTTAAGCCCGGACACCGCCTCAGTTTACAGATGCACCACCACCGCAGCGAACACTGGATTGTCGTCTCAGGTACAGCTAGGGTAACTTGTGGCGAGAAAGAAGTATTACTGAGCAATAATGAGTCAACTTATGTACCTCAATGTACATCTCATCGTTTAGAAAATCCTGGCGTGATTACCTTAGTGTTAATTGAAGTGCAAAATGGCGAATACTTGGGAGAGGATGACATTATCCGCTACCAAGATGACTATGCCCGAACTAAGGACTAAAGTTCTAATCTAAAAACTGAATATATTTTTGTGCCAATCGTCTTTGCGAACCACTGCACCCCAGAAGTCCCTACCTAGTTAAGGTGGGGACTGAAGTTTGTTGTGCTATAAATGTAGTAATAGCGATCGCGCTCATGGCTTCGATAATTTGGAATTTTCGGGAAGCGAGAGTTAACCCATCTGTCTGTAAAATGAAGATGGGGTATTCAATTGCAAAAAACGACTTCCATGATTCATCTGAGTCAAGCAGCCGCGAGTGAAATTGGGCGAATAAAGTCCAAGCAGCAGCCAAATGTCTTGTTTCGATTGGCAGTAAAACCAGGTGGCTGTTCTGGGTTATTTTATGATATGTCCTTCGATGAAACTATAAAAGTTGGCGACCAGGTTTTCAACTTGGACGAAATTCAAGTAGTCATAGATGCTACAAGCTTAAATTACCTCAACGGTTTGAGGGTAGATTATTCAGAAGACTTAATGGGTGGTGGTTTTCGCTTCCACAATCCCCAAGCGATCGCAACCTGTGGCTGTGGCAATTCTTTTTTGACAAGCAATCAATAGTCCTTAATTAGCGATCATTTGCTAATAACAAAGGAAAAATTACAATTGACATAAAACACTAAAAAACGATATAATCAGGATTTGTTAAAACTTAGACATATAAGCAGCTTTACGCGCTGTAACTCATGCCAACAATACAGCAGCTAATACGTAATGAGCGCGAGCAAGCGCGTCAGAAAACCAAGTCCCCGGCTCTGAAACAATGCCCTCAACGTCGGGGAGTTTGTACCAGAGTATACACGACCACACCCAAGAAGCCTAACTCAGCTCTACGCAAAGTAGCAAGAGTCAGACTGACATCTGGATTTGAAGTTACAGCTTACATTCCAGGTATTGGTCACAACTTACAAGAACACTCAGTTGTGATGATTCGTGGTGGTCGGGTTAAGGATCTACCAGGCGTGAGATACCACATTATCCGTGGCACCCTAGATACAGCCGGAGTTAAAGACCGTAAACAAGGGCGTTCCAAGTATGGAACCAAGCGTCCGAAAGAAGCGAAAAAATAGGATTAGGCGATTAATCGCACCCAACACGGTTAATCGTCTATCTTACGAAGCGCCCAAGGACAAAAAACTATCAGGGTATGTGTTCTAAGAGCAGTTATGAAAGCTGCTCAGTCTGTTAAAAAAAAATCAAGCAAGCTACACCTACACTAAGCGAGCAAGTGTAGAAGTTCTGAGGAGAATGCTGTAACCCACAGCAGAATTCTAATCTGGACATTAAGGTTTAGAATCTTGTCACCTTAAGTATTTAATTGCAGGTAGCAAGTCAATGAATTTTAGATTTTAGATTTGCAATTTTGGATTGGTCGAACCCACAAGGGGATGAGGCTTACAGACTTTTGATTTTTTCCAATCCTTGTGGTCGGAACGTCTACCAAAAACTCTAATCCAAAATTGGCAGTCAATAGGTCAGCCTTGCTGCAACAGTCGAAAACAAAATTGAAAAAGTCTGAGGGTTGGGTTCCACAGCTTTTAGTTTCCGGTGTCTGATAGCATATAATTTCGTTGCCAATTCCGAATTAAAGGTGAAGTATGTCTCGTCGTGGTGTTATTCAAAGGCGCCCAGTTCCGTCTGACTCTGTATATAACAGTCGCCTTGTGAGCATGATTATCAGGCGGATCATGCGTCATGGCAAGAAATCACTTGCCGCACGAATTGTTTATGAAGCATTGAAAACTATTGAGGAACGCACTGGAAATGGTGCTTTAGAAACCTTTGAAAGAGCAGTGCGAAATGCCACACCTTTAGTAGAGGTGAAAGCTAGACGAGTAGGTGGAGCAACCTACCAAGTACCAATGGAAGTGCGTTCAGAACGGGGCACTACCTTAGCACTGCGTTGGTTAGTGCAATATTCCCGGTCTAGACCAGGCCGGACAATGGCAAGCAAATTGGCAAATGAGTTAATGGATGCTGCTAACGAAACTGGCAATGCGATTCGGAAACGCGAAGAAACGCACCGGATGGCGGAAGCTAACAAAGCATTTGCCCACTATCGTTATTAAGTAGAAAAGCGATATATCGCCTTGCCGAAGCGGTATATCGTGGATTTACAAAAAGAAGACGGTTTTCCGTAAAAGTATAGAATCTTAACAAAGAGTAATATACAAGATATCATGAGGCAAAAACTATAGGAGGTAGCTGTGGCACGCACGATCCCGCTAGAGAAAGTACGCAACATTGGTATTGCGGCGCATATAGATGCGGGCAAAACAACAACAACAGAGAGAATATTATTTTACTCTGGGATAATTCATAAAATTGGCGAAGTTCATGAAGGAACTGCCGTCACAGACTGGATGGAGCAAGAGCGGGAACGGGGAATTACCATTACTGCTGCTGCTATTAGTACCAGTTGGAAAGATCATCAAATTAACATTATCGATACTCCAGGTCACGTAGACTTCACAATTGAAGTTGAGCGTTCCATGCGCGTGTTGGATGGTGTAATCGCAGTATTTTGTTCTGTGGGCGGCGTGCAACCGCAGTCTGAGACAGTGTGGCGACAAGCAGAACGCTACAAAGTTCCTCGGATAGCCTTTATCAACAAGATGGATCGCACCGGAGCGAACTTTTATAAAGTTCACGAGCAAATCCGCGATCGCCTGCGGGCAAATGCGATCGCCATTCAACTACCAATTGGTAGTGAAAATGACTTCCAAGGTATCGTTGACCTAGTACGGCAACGTGCGTATATTTACGCCAACGACCAAGGAACCGATATCCAGGAAACCGATATCCCGGAAGAATTGCAAGCGCAGGTAGACGAATTCCGCACTAAGCTCATAGAAGCTGCGGCAGAAACCGATGATGCTCTGATGGCTAAGTACTTCGAGGGCGAAGAACTTACAGAACAGGAAATTAGGACTGCTCTGCGTAAAGGCACAATTGCGGGGACAATTGTACCAGTACTTTGCGGTTCAGCATTCAAAAACAAAGGCGTGCAGTTGATGCTGGATGCCGTTGTAGATTACCTGCCAGCGCCAAGTGAAGTACCGCCAATTCAAGGCTTACTGCCCAATGGCGATACTATTGAGCGGCGGGCTGATGACAACGAACCCTTAGCAGCTCTGGCATTCAAGATTATGGCTGACCCTTACGGTCGCCTGACATTTGTTCGCGTTTATTCTGGTGTCCTAAAAAAGGGCAGCTACGTTCTCAACGCTAGTAAGAATAAAAAAGAACGGATTTCCCGCTTAGTCCTCATGAAGGCAGACGATCGGCAAGATGTCGATGAACTGCGAGCAGGTGATTTGGGAGCAGCTCTGGGTTTGAAAGACACCTTAACAGGTGACACGCTCTGTGATGATGGATCGCCAGTAATTCTGGAATCCCTATTCATTCCTGAGCCTGTGATCTCGGTGGCGGTTGAACCCAAAACCAAGAACGATATGGACAAATTGTCCAAAGCTCTGCAATCTCTCTCAGAAGAAGACCCCACCTTCCGTGTTCGCGTCGATCCCGAAACAAATCAGACCGTGATCGCAGGAATGGGAGAGCTACACCTAGAAATTCTAGTAGACCGGATGTTACGAGAATTCAAGGTGGAAGCGAATGTAGGTGCGCCACAAGTAGCTTACCGAGAAACAATTCGGAAAGCTGTGAACAAAGTTGAGGGCAAATTCATCCGCCAAAGTGGTGGTAAAGGTCAATATGGTCACGTTGTGATCAATTTGGAGCCTGGAGAACCCGGTACTGGCTTTGAATTCGTTTCCAAAATTGCTGGCGGTACAGTACCTAAAGAGTACGTTGGCCCCGCAGAACAAGGGATGAAAGAAAGCTGTGAATCCGGTGTTCTAGCTGGATATCCTTTGATTGACGTTAAAGCGACACTAATTGATGGGTCATACCATGATGTAGACTCTTCAGAAATGGCTTTCAAAATCGCTGGCTCAATGGCGATGAAAGAGGCTGTGCTGAAAGCTTCACCTGTCATCTTAGAACCTATGATGAAAGTTGAAGTTGAAGTTCCTGAAGACTATATGGGGAACGTGATTGGCGACCTCAACACCCGCCGAGGGCAGATTGAAAGCCAAAGCACCGAAAAGGGACTCGCTAAGGTAACATCCAAAGTTCCACTGGCGAGTATGTTTGGCTACGCCACTGATATCCGGTCAAAAACGCAAGGTCGGGGTACCTTCACGATGGAGTTCAGCCACTACGAAGAGGTGCCTCGCAGCGTAGCTGAAACTATCATTGCAAAAAGCAAAGGGAACGCTTAGTTAAAATAAGGAAATGAGCATTCATGGCACGCGCAAAGTTTGAAAGAAATAAGCCCCACATCAATATCGGTACAGTTGGCCACGTTGACCACGGTAAAACTACCTTGACAGCAGCCATTACCATGACCTTGGCAGCTATGGGTCAGGCTGTAGCTAAGGGCTACGACCAAATTGATAATGCCCCAGAAGAAAAGGCACGGGGTATTACCATTAATACCGCTCACGTAGAGTATGAGACTGCAAGTCGGCACTATGCTCACGTAGACTGTCCAGGACACGCTGACTATGTGAAGAACATGATCACCGGTGCTGCCCAAATGGACGGAGGTATCCTCGTAGTTGCTGCTACCGATGGCCCTATGCCCCAAACCCGCGAACACATCCTGTTAGCAAAACAGGTAGGCGTTCCCAGTCTAGTTGTCTTCTTGAACAAAGAAGATTTGATGGATGACCCAGAACTCTTGGAACTAGTAGAACTAGAACTGAGAGAACTGCTTTCCAGCTACGATTTCCCTGGTGACGACATCCCCATTATCAAAGGATCTGGTCTGCAAGCTCTAGAAGCAATGACCAAAAATCCTAAGACCCAACGCGGTGAAAATCCTTGGGTAGACAAAATCTACGAATTGATGGATGCTGTAGATTCTTACATCCCCACTCCTGAGCGGGATGTTGATAAACCCTTCCTGATGGCTGTAGAAGACGTGTTCTCAATTACAGGTCGTGGTACTGTCGCCACCGGTCGGATTGAGCGGGGTGTAGTCAAAGTTGGCGATAACGTTGAACTAGTGGGTATCAGAGATACTCGCGCCACTACCGTAACTGGGATTGAGATGTTCAAGAAGAGTCTCGACCAAGGTATGGCTGGGGATAACGCTGGTGTACTACTCCGGGGTATCCAGAAGGCTGATATTGAACGGGGTATGGTCATCGCCAAACCTGGTTCGATTAAACCTCACAATGAATTTGAAGGTGAGGTGTATGTCTTAACAGAAAAAGAAGGTGGTCGTAAGACTCCATTTTTCGCTGGCTACCGTCCACAGTTCTACGTGCGGACAACTGATGTAACTGGTACCATCAAAGCCTACACCTCCGATGAAGGCAAAGAAGTAGAAATGGTGATGCCAGGCGATCGCATCAAGATGACAGTAGAATTGATCAACGCGATCGCGATTGAACAAGGAATGCGCTTCGCTATCCGCGAAGGTGGACGTACCATCGGTGCTGGTGTCGTCTCCAAAATCATCAAGTAGCACCTTTTTGCTCATAACAAAGGAGCAGAGATGGTATGATTCATCTCTGCTCCTTTCTCTTCCCTCTATAAATAAGGTAATAGGTTACAGGGGACAAGTAATAGTTTTCTGTAACCTTTACCCTGTAACCTTTAACCTGTAAATAATCCCCTAATTACGCAGAACCTGGAAAATTAAAGATGGCAACTCTACAGCAGCAGAAAATTAGAATTCGCTTACAGGCTTTTGACCGACGCTTATTAGATACATCTTGCGAGAAGATTGTAGATACAGCTAACCGCACCAACGCTACAGCCATAGGCCCAATTCCTTTACCCACAAAACGCCGGATCTATTGTGTGCTGCGATCGCCTCACGTAGATAAAGATTCACGGGAACACTTTGAAACCCGTACCCATCGCCGGATTATTGACATTTACCAGCCCTCTTCTAAGACTATAGATGCCCTGATGAAATTGGATCTACCATCGGGTGTGGATATTGAAGTAAAACTTTAATTTAGTCATTAGTCATTGGTCATTTGTCATTAGCAAAGGACAAATGACAAATGATATTAGTATTAATTTTTACATAGCCCTGAAGAAATATATCTCAGGGCTTTTATTTAGCTAGGAAACAAATGATAGAATATAGACAAAATACGGGAAAAGCAGAGAAAAAGAAATTTTAAAGATTAAGTTTATACCAAGGTAACAATGACATCATCTTCTAAAATTGCAGTTCGTGAACTACCTCTGTTCCCGTTACCCGAAGTAGTTCTGTTTCCTACTAGACCATTACCTTTACACATCTTTGAATTTCGCTACCGAATCATGATGAACACGATTTTGGAGAGCGATCGCAGATTCGGTGTTTTGATGTTCGATCCAGTCAAAGGTACAATTGCAAACACTGGTTGTTGTGCAGAAATTGTTCATCACCAACGGCTGCCAGATGATCGAATCAAGATGTTGACATTAGGGCAGCAAAGATTTCGTGTATTAGAGTATGTTCGTGAAAAGCCATATCGCGTTGGCTTAGTTGAGTGGATTGAAGACCAACCACCAACTAAAGATTTACATCCTTTGTCAACTGAGGTAGAACAACTACTGCGAGATGTTGTGCGTCTATCAGGTAAATTAACCGAACAAAATATCGAATTGCCAGAAGATTTGCCCGATCTACCAACAGAACTATCTTATTGGGTAGCCAGTAATCTTTACGGTGTCGCCGCAGAGCAACAGTTATTGCTAGAAATGCAAGATACTGCAACTCGTCTAGAGCGAGAAGCAGAAATTTTAACTTCTACTCGTAATCATTTGGCAGCTCGTGCTGTTCTCAAAGACACCTTTAATGAAAAGTGAGGAGTGAGGAGTTTAGGAGTTAGGAAAAATAGCAAAAAATACAAGATCGACAACTTATTTTATATTCCCTAACTGATAACTCCTAACTTCTCAAGTAAAAGCGCCGATCGGCAAAACATTGTAAGCGCCAATAATTTTTAAAATCTCTGTGTGAATAGTTAATTCTGCTAAAGCAGATTGCATTTGTGCTTCCTTGACATCTGCTTCTAAATCCATGAAAAACAAATATTCGCCTAGCGATCGCTTCGTCGGACGAGATTCAATCCGGCTGAGGTTAATTCCTAGTTGAGCAAAGATTTGCAAAGGTTTGACTAATGCTCCAGGTGTGTTAGCAGGCATACTAAAAGCTAGCGATGTGTGACTAGTAGGAACTTTTGATGTCTGGTATCCAGCATCTGCTTCACCCTGACTTACTACCCAAAAACGAGTACAGTTTTCTGGATAGTCGTTAATACCAGTGGCAAGTATCGGCAGGTTGTAGAGTTGAGCTGCTCTACTAGAAGCGATCGCTGCTGTTGTTGTCTCTTGCTCCAATCGCTGTAGTGCTTCGGTTGTAGAATTCCTGGGAATAATCTGTACAGTCGGGAGAAACCGCTCTAACCATCCCTGACATTGTGCCAAAGCTTGCGGGTGAGAGTAAACAGTTTTAATCTTATCTAAGCCAGAGGCGCAGGAAATTAAGGTATGGACAATGGGTAATACCAAAGCCAACTGAATTCGCAAGCTGTCTAACTGCCACAGTGTATCCAGTGTTGTGGTAACACTCCCTTCAATAGAATTTTCTACTGGCACAACAGCCAGGTGAGCTTGACCATCAGCAACGGCGTGCAGTGACTGTGAGATGGTGGGATAGGGAGATAAGGTAGCTTTATCTCCCGTACTTTTAGTCAACCAGTTGACATACAGAACAGCTGCTTGTTCTGCGTAAGTGCCGGGAGGCCCTAAATGTGCGATCGATAGAGTCATGCCTTTAGCCTTGAGTTGTGAGTTTAATATGTAAACAGAGATTATGATATTTTGGATTCGGCAAATATATTCAATATTTACTATTAGTAAAAACTGTTATTTATAAAATTTACCCACTAAACGAATAGTCCTAAATATGTATTTAGGAAAACAAATTATGAAAACTAGCCTTCTACCAGATAGATTTTCTGGCAGTTTTTTTGGCGAAATTGCTCTGAAATCTTCAGAGCAATTATGTTAGTTTTTCACCAAATAAAAATTCACATTCTTTACTTTGTGTCAAGAGTTAAATCCTAATTTTAGCCCTTTCAAGGTAACTCGTAAAATCTCTTATTTTTTCTCAGCGCTGCGCCAGTTGCTACAAGTCGGGGAACCCGCCCAACGCACTGGCTTCTCTGTGCCTCTGCGGTTGGAAAGTATTTTTTTTAACCAGAGCGACGCAGATGGCACAGAGTCCAGAGTTTAAAGAGGAATTTATTGACCAAAATTTTTACCCACCTTGAAAGGGCTAATCCTAATCTATATTTCTTGAACTAAAGATAGTAATGAGCGTACCAAATTTTTGCTAATGCTGTATAGCTGATAAGCAACGATAATTTTGTACTTTTCTAATAATCAAATTTAAGTTGTTAAAAAATATTAAAATTAAGAGACAGATATTTTTATCCGCTCATGGCTACCCGGTTTACTGCCTCCCAATCGGTTGAAATCGCTGTTCCAGAGCAGCCTATTCACATTCAGCACTACTTGCGTCAGCCTCAACGTCTGGTTAAGGCTTTGGCTGACAACACCCGAACTCAGCAGCTTTCTGAGGAAGTATTTCGCTTGAAAATGCGTCCGCTCACTTTTATGTCATTAAGCATTCAACCGACTGTAGACATGAGAGTTTGGGCAGAATCAAATGGAATAATTTATTTGCGATCGCTAGGCTGTGAAATCCTGGGTTTCGAGTATATTAACCAGCGCTTTGCCCTTAATTTAAAAGGGCATTTGTCTCCCAAAGAGTTTAGCACTGGCACTCGTCTGCAAGGAAGGGCTGATTTAGAAGTGCTGGTGGATTTACCACCGCCATTTTCCTTTACTCCTAAGCCAATTTTAGAAGCTACTGGTAATGGTTTGCTCAAAAGCGTGCTGTTGTCGGTTAAGCAAAGGTTATTAAATCAACTTTTGACTGATTATCGCTACTGGGTGATATCACAAACTAAAGATAGAAGACTTGACAGTGACAGTACCGAATTGCCAATCTTGAATGCTGAGTAATCATTTAATCACTCAGCGTTCAGTACTTTGATTTGGCAAGGACGAAAAGACTGACGATGTAGGGGCGATGGCCCATATTGTTGCAGAGCCAGCAAATGACGTTGACTACCATAGCCCTTGTTACGCTCTAGGTTGTACATAGGGTATTTCAATGCTAGACGCAGTACCAAATCATCACGCCAAACCTTGGCAACAATACTAGCAGAGGCAATAGCGAGCGATCGCTCATCTCCCTTAATTATTGTTTGTTGTGGCAATAGCAAGTCTTTGATTGACTGATTGCCATCAACCAAGCAGATTGCAGGCTGTACCTTTAACTTCAGTACAGCCCGCTTCATTGCTAATAGTGTCGCTTGCAAAATATTTATCTTGTCAATTTCGGCAGTAGAAGCAAACCCAATTTTCCAGTCTATAGCCAGCCCACAAATTTGCTGTGCTAGCTGAGTTCTCCGAGAACTAGACAACTTTTTACTGTCTTTAATTTTAGCTGCCATCAGTATTGGCAAAGCATGATCTGGTAGGATCACTGCTGCCGCCACCACCGGGCCAAATAGAGCGCCTCGCCCTACTTCATCCACACCTGCAACCAATCCTGGAATCCCTGACAAGGTAGAAAACTCCAGCCAATTGGATTGTTCCAAGGGCGTTGGTGATGTTTCTACCATAAAGCAAATTAATTATCCTCGATAGCTGAGGAACGACGGCGGCGACGGCGGCTAGCAGTGGCGGCGCTGTTTGCATCACTTTCATCTGCGATCGCGTTGGCAGCGCTGCTTGAATCACTTTCATCTGCGATCGCTTTGACGGAGGCTTTTGCAGACAAGCTTTCCGAAGGATTGGCAGTCAACTCAGCTGGTTCAGCTGTCTCTTCTATCAAAGATTTTTGTTCTGGCTCAATAACTTTTGGTATTGGTGACTTGGTTGCAACTACTTCCGGTATTACTTTTTGGGCAATAGGTGATTCTGAGATGGATTCAGTTGGATTCGTTCGCACTTGACCGGGCTGAATCACGTTAATAATCACAGATTTGGTATTTTTAACCTCTTGCTCTAACTTCACCAAGGGAGATATTCCCATCAAGGCAAACATATCCTGTTCCTGGAGACTCATTTCTACAGTTCTAATCTCCGGTGGTTCTACCACTGGTTTAACTGGTTCTGCCTTGATAACTTTAGCGCGCTCTACAGTGCGCTCTACTCTTTCATTCCAACCTGGTTTACCAAGTGTGGGTGAGGGAATTTCTGGTGTAACTCCTAATTCTGGTTCTACATCAAGGTCTAAATCTGGTTCGTTGACAAAAGCTAATGGATTGGCAATAACCCGAGATTCATCTTTCCCGTTTAACCCATTGATGCCAATTCGACTGCGGCGAGTGCGGGTACGACGCTTATTATCATTAAGTTCTTGATAACTAGGATGATTAATCAGATTTAGGTTAGTCGATTCCGAGTCGCCGTCAAATGCTTCCCCAAACCCGTCATAAGTTTCTCGTGGTTCCGGGACGCGGGCAGATGGCTGGCGTGGTTCTCGGTGAGGTAGAGATACAAAACGCTCACGTTCTGGTGTTTCTGCTGGTATTGGTAATCGATTTTCAAGTTCTCCAGGCAGACGCACAGTATGCCCTAAACCGCCACAAGTGGGACAAGTTTCACCAAATAATTCGTAAATATTTTGACCCTGACGTTTGCGGGTCAGTTCTACTAAACCCAGTTCCGTAAGTTGAGCAATCTGGGGACGAGCTTTGTCTGCTTTGAGTCCTTTATTAAAGTGTTCGAGAACTTGCAGTTGGTCACGTCGGGATTCCATATCAATGAAATCAACGACAATCACTCCGGCAATATTCCGCAGACGCAACTGGCGAGCAATTTCTGTTGCAGCTTCGCAGTTTGTCCATAAAACTGTTTCTCTGGCTGTTGCCGATCGCGTGAAGGAACCTGAGTTAACATCAATTACGGTTAATGCCTCAGTCGGCTCGATGATGATGTAGCCTCCAGAAGGTAGGTCTACTCTTGGTTTTAGGGCTTCTCGAATGGCAGCACTGATCCGGAAATACTCTAAAATTGGGGAGCGATCGCGGTGATGGTCAATCAACAATCCTTGCGGTGTTTGACCGCCACTCCAATTCTGCAAGTACTGCTTCACGCGCTTCAAACCAGTACTGGAATCTACGACAATCCGATTGACATCCGCGCCGTACATATCCCGCAATACGCGCTGAATGAAATCATCGTCTCGGTTGAGCAGTGCTGGGGCACGGGTAGAATGCGCTTCCTGCTGAATCGCCTCCCATTGCTTTTGCAGCAACTCCAAATCTTCCATAATCGCTTCTTCTGGTTTGCCTTCGGCTTCTGTACGCACGAGCAAACCCATTCCCGCCGGTTTAACCAAAATCGCTAGTGCCCGTAAGCGGTTGCGCTCACTTTCACTTTTAATTCGTCGGGATAAATTTACGCCCCTACCATAAGGCATTAGTACTACGTAGCGTCCGGGTAAGGTGATATTACCCGTGAGCCTGGGCCCTTTTGTTCCCGTTGGCTCCTTCATTACTTGCACCAAAACTTTCTGCTGTGGTGCTAATAGTTCTGTAATGGCTGCTGCGGTACGCTTGAGTTTCAATGGGCCCAAGTCGGTGACGTGAATAAAACCGTTGCGCTCTGGGTCGCCAATATTCACAAAAGCGGCATCTATCCCAGGCAATACGTTTTCTACTACTCCTAAGTAGATATCACCTATTTGATGATGACCGGTAGCAACAACGAGTTCCTGTATTTGATCTTCGGAAAAGACAGCAGCAATTTGGTGCTGCTCCGCGATGATAATTTGTTTTGGCATTCAATTTCCTCAAAAATTGGCAGCACCAATAGGTCTGGAGGTTTGTTATACCTTTGTTGCCCTTGCAACCCTCAAAAGGCGCTACTGATGATAAAAATCGCAAACTGATGTTCTAAGTTAAATAGCTATTGGCGCTCTTAAGAGCGTTTTCACGGCGGATTATTCCAGAACGGCTGCATGTTTAAGCAATTAAATCAACCATCTATGGTTGATTTGCAATGCAATACTCTCAATGAAGAGAGTTCTGAGTTGAAAGTTCTGAATCCTGAGTGAGTTTTTAACTCAGGAAGCTTTTTTTGAGAGTAACCTACTGAAGTCGTTAAGAAAAAGAAACTATTTCTATTTTCCATTCCCTGGATTTATTCTTAGGGTTATACTCAGCA
The DNA here is from genome assembly GCF_009873495.1 of Nostoc sp. ATCC 53789. Lineage (GTDB taxonomy): Bacteria > Cyanobacteriota > Cyanobacteriia > Cyanobacteriales > Nostocaceae > Nostoc > Nostoc muscorum_A. Next base: position 4,477,729 of record NZ_CP046703.1, read on the forward strand.
ACGCCAGCTGCTACCCTACTTTTAAGCCGCGCAAAGCGCGTCTGGTGAACGTCTGCAAATCGGCTTAACCTACAGCAGTTGTTTACCCTACGGTAACACCAAGGGCGAACAACTCTAGAAGAGTAACGCACTAGCTCTTGGGCAATACTGTGGATTAGACATTCAGCAGTTGTTGGAAAAGTATGGATTTAGAGAAGCTAACCGAGTCTGCTGTTAGTTACTGATTCACAAGTTAGCTATAAAGAGAGAGTGTGTTCTTTAATCCGCCTCAGTTTGTCTGGGATAAAATCCTAGAAGTTGCACTCTAATATCTTCGCTTTCGCCCCCTGAACACCAGGGTAGTGAACCAGCTAATTCAATGCAGCGCCAGAAAAATTCTCTTCACCCCATTCTAACGCAACCTTGCTAAAAATCAATTCCGACGATGTGCCATATTAGGACAACTACTAGCAAGCTGTCCTACAGGGATTATACCGCTAAAATTAGCCGATTGCGGTGGATGTGCAGGAGTTGAAATTCTCCACTCCCCACTATCCCTAGCATAAACAGGATTTGTTCAGGACGCAATAGAAAACCATCTTGGCGATAGCTACCTACATAACGGATAACAGATATAGATTCTGCAATGCCTTTGTGGGTTTCTACTAATTCCAGTTCAAATAAGCGATCGCGCAGATTTATTAACTGGCTCTTGCCTGACTTTGTTGTATGCTCGTACCAAAGCTCATCTTTTGCTTTGATGGTATCAATCCAGTTTTGCCATTGTATAGGTGTTGTTTCTTCAAGTGCTGCTACGGTAATTAAATATTCTGCGGTTTCTAGCAGTTGAGTAGCTGCTGGAGTTTTTAAATCTATCTGCTCCACATTATATATAGGTATGTCTGTGGGCATTTCCCGAACCAATTCTTCTCGAAAAGTATCGATGTCCACTGGTACAGTTAACTCAAAATCCGCAATTTCACCGCTACTAGTAGCACCTAGAGCCAAAGCGGTTGCTACAGAAATTCGTGGCATTGGATGAAACCCACCAGTGAAAGCAATAGGCAAGCCTGCTCGCCGCACAACTCGGTCAAACAGACGGATTAAATCTAGGTGGCTTACCAAAGCCATATTACCCTGTTTTCCAAACCAAACTCGGAGTCGTTGTGCCTTGGTTGTGTTGGGAACAAAATCGCCAGCGAATTGTGGGATAACAGGTGATTCAATCACGACGTTATGGCCAAAATCGGTTCCACATACGCCACAGTGAGAACAACCTTCAAAAGAGCAGTCGGGTACAATTGCGGCTGCTAAGGCACGTTGCAAGTCTTCTTTGAGCCAGTTTTTATCAATTCCGGTATCAATATGATCCCAAGGTAGGGGAGTATCTAGGGAGTGAGGATTGAGGAATTGGGCATTTTCCGCATCTGGCGATTTGTTCTGCTCTTGTGCGTGAAACAAATTCCATTCGCCATTTTCTACTTGGCGGTATTTCCAATCTAGATCGGCCCCGGCGATGGCATCTCCCCAAGCGCTAAAAGCCTGATCTAAATTTTCATACCAGGAATCCATCCCTGCACCCAATTCCCAGGCGCGGCGGACTACTTTGCTCAAATTGCGATCGCCTCGTCCCACAAAATCTTCCATTGCCGAAATGCGGACATCGGTAAAATTTACCTTCATTCCCTTCATCCGGCGGAATTCTTGCCGCAACAGGTTTTGTTTGCGCTTAAATTCGGTGGTAGAAACTGAGTGCCACTGGAATGGTGTATGGGGCTTGGGCGTAAAGTTAGAAATTGTCAGGTTAAAGTTCAGGGGTTTTCTACCTTTGCCTCGGCATTCTCGCTGTAGCCAGCTGACTGTTTCCGCTATGCCCAAAACATCAACATCCGTCTCACCTGGCAAGCCAATCATAAAATACAACTTGATTTTATCCCAGCCTTGCTCCCAAGCGGTTTTTACTCCCCGCAACAATTCTTCATTCGTCAAACCTTTATTTACGATGTCTCGCATCCGCTGAGTTCCAGCTTCTGGAGCAAAAGTTAGTCCACCTTGCCGTGTACCTCCAAGGATGTTGGCAATATTCTCATCAAATCTGTCTACCCGTTGGCTTGGTAGAGTCAGAGAAATATTTTCATTTTTTAAGCGATTCTTGATTTCCATCCCTACTGCTGGTAGGGATAAATAATCAGAACAACTCAGAGATAATAGGGAAAACTCATTGTAACCAGTTGCCCGCATTCCCTGTTCAATTGCTTCTACAACCTTATCGGGTTCTACATCCCGTGCTGGCCGAGTCAGCATTCCTGGTTGACAGAAGCGACAGCCACGAGTGCAACCACGCCGAATCTCAATTGTCAAACGGTCATGCACCGTTTCTACATAAGGAACTAACCCAATGGAATATGCTGGTATGGGGGTTGCCACCCGTCGCAAAATTCGTTTTGGTACGTCAGAGCGACGAGGATGAACTGAGCCATCTTCTGCCATGTCGTAAAACTGAGGCACATATACGCCTGGTATCTGTGCCAAATCCAGTAACAGATTTTCCCGACTTAATCCTGCTTGTTTACCTTCTTCCAATACCAAACCAATTTCTGGGAGCAGTTCCTCTCCATCCCCAAGGGCGATAAAGTCGAAAAAGTCAGCGTAAGGCTCAGGATTCGATGTTGCTGTTTGCCCACCAGCAAAAATCAACGGAAACTGAGATTGGAGATTCGTAAATTCTCCCCCTGCTTCCACAGCTTTTTGCCTTTCTCTCCACGTCAATGGAATTCCAGCCAGATCCAACATTTCTAAGATATTAGTTGCACCCAGTTCGTAACTGAGGCTAAAGCCTAAAATGTCAAATTCTGTGAGCGATCGCTTTGACTCTACCGCAAACAATGGCGTATTAGTTTCGCGTAGTTTGGCTGCCAGGTCTTTTCCTGGGAGGTAGGCGCGATCGCACAATTGACGCGGTTGGGCATTCAAGATGTTGTATAGGATAATGTGCCCTAAATTAGATGCACCGACTTCATATACTTCCGGGTAGGTTAAGACCCAGCGTATTGCTGTCTTATCCCAAGCTTTGTGTACTGCTAAACGCTCATTACCAAGGTAACGCCCTGGTTTTAAAATATCCGATGTTATTAATTTCTCAACTGCAACAGTCACTGTGCTATCTTCTAGCTACCTTAATTACAGCTACCCAAACCAAACTTTAGCATTGAATTAGGTCTTCTAACATAATTTATCGTTGTAACTTATAACTCCTTTACATAAAGTCCGCGTTTTAACTGGTTTATGTTGGGGCTAATTCAACTTCACCATCCAATATTTCAAACACTCTATCGAGTTGCGTTAGTTCAAAAATAATTCTAATTGACGGAGCAACAGCACAAAGTTGAAAACCCCTTCCTAAACTAAGAGCCAGCTTGTGTATAGATAACAATGCCATCAACCCCGCGCTGTCTAACGATTCTACTGCTGCGAGGTCTACTACCAAGATGGAAATAACATTTTGTGTCAACGCTGTGGTCATATCTCGTTCAAATTCCAAGGCGTTTGTAGCATTCAAATACCCTTGGGGGCGAATGACTGCAATTTTGGGATAGTTAAGCACTGCTTGCATAGTTACATCCTATTGAGAATTATTGAAGCGTCACGCTAAGGATTATTTGAACATAAACTCTATTCTGTTGCATCGACCATACGTCTTAGCTCTCTTTGCTGAATCTTTATTTCTTTAGTATCTCTGTTTAAAGATTGTTATAATTCCAGGTTAAAATGTGTTTATATATACTTTTTTTTTATCTCAGTTCAAAAACAATCAACATAGACAGCCATAGAGCAAACAAATAATCAGTAACTATGCTGATAAAACTTGCTTAGTCTATAACTAAAGCTAATTTAGCCAAGTCTTAACGGAAAGTTAAATCTCCCACTTTAGCGTTGCTGATGGCATACGCCAGAGTCATAGCAAATTATCTATCTAACTAATTAAATGTGATCTATATCACAAATAAATTAGGATTTAGATCGCTCTTTATACTGAGACTTTTCTGGGATAATTAGTATCATATTACAGTTGGATGTATTACTTATGAGAACTAAGTACGCTATTCGTAAATTGGTAGAAAAAGCTCTTGACATTAAAAAGCTAACTCCTGAGATAGAAAATGAAATCAACTCAGAACTGACAGAACTTGGTTATATTTCTGACGTTGATTATGAAGCTCTGGAATTATTAATGTCGGAGATGGATGCTGGTAGAATTAAGTTGGTTCCTAGCTTCGGCTATTCCTAACTGCTTATGTATAGAGGTATATCAAGTAAATTTGATGAATACTGAAGTAATCAAAATTCCGAGTTAGTAAAACAAGTTTTAGTAAAGGTAGGTAGGATAATAAGAGCGATATTATTGTTTGTATTTTTCTCTGAGGTTGATTATTTCAATAACTAGAATGGCGTAAACCGTGCTAATAACCCTCTACATTATTGTGCATCCGGAGTAAATCGCTATGTAGTTCGCTAAACGCCGAGAAAAAATTCCTCCCTTTCTGTTTGCTGAAATTGTCCACAAGCAGAATGAACTCGTTGCGAAGGGAGTTGATATCATCAGTATGGCTGTTGGCGCTCCAGATAAACTAACTTCTAGTCATATCCTTTGCCCTATGCCTATTGATATGCTGACCATAGTTGGTGAATAAATTGATTAAGTTGCTGCTTGGCGGCTGAGTCAGGCTCAGTTTTTGGTTCTTTTGCTAAAACTTGACTCAAGAAGGTAATTACTTCGGTGTCTAATGCTGGTCGAAATAAATTTGCAGGCCAAAGCAAGTCAGACGCATCTCGCAAATCGGTAATTAGCGGCGATTCTTGAATCAAAGTAACCATTAGTAAAGGACGCACCCAGCACAACTGGCGGGAAACTACAAATTGAATGACTTCTGCATACAGATTTCTGTCGCCATGCTCTAAAGACACAATTTGTCCTGGTTGAAGAAAATCTAGGCTAATGTCCATGATTATGGAGTTTGGGCAGGGGCAAGGATTATTTTGCAATTTCCTTAATTTTAAAAATGAAAATGCGCTAGGTTTAAGGAAGCTTCTGTAAGATTAGGGTAGCACTCTCACGGCAACTATGTCTCAGACATCTGCTTCACAAGTGGCTACGCAAAACTAAGTAGAGCGGTTTTTCTAGCATAGTATCTGAACAGAGATACTATAGAATAGGTAAATAACTGTTAAGCGATCGCTACACAGACACTTTGTAGTAGTGAATCAACAAGAAAAGAGCAAAGAGCCGTGTCAGTTGAAACTATTGAAAAGCCTTCCACAATTCGTAAGCTAGCGCCTCGGTATCGCGTTTTGCTCCATAACGATGACTATAACTCTATGGAGCATGTTGTGCAGTCACTAATCGCCACTGTACCAAGCCTTACCCAACCCCAGGCTGTTAGCATCATGATGGAAGCCCATACTAACGGGCTAGCTTTAGTCATTACTTGCGCTCTGGAACACGCTGAGTTCTATTGCGAAACATTGATAAGTCACGGTTTAAGTAGCACGATTGAACCTGACGAATAGTCATTGGTCATTGGTCATTGGTCATTTGTCGAAATATAGAGTATTGGCTGGTGACTTAACATTGGTATGAAAAAAAACCTTGTCCGTTTAGCTGAACACCCTGCCCCTATTAGGCTGGGTTGTTTTATTTTGACTTTATTGTTGCTATGGTTGCCATTAGCTGCACCAATATACTTACTAGTGGATGATTCAAACTTAGAAAGTATATTGACATTGGTATTGTTATATGGAATATTTATTTTCCTCCTGAGACTATGGGGTAAATATGTCTACCAACAGCCCCAAATTCTACGGCATTATGGCTTAGAATTCACGCGACAAAACGGTGTGGATTTGCTGCGTGGCTTGGCTCTAGGGATAATTAATATTCTGATACTTTTTGGGGTAGAAAGTTTGTTGGGTTGGTTGGTGTGGCAACAACCGAAAGTTTTTTTTGTGAAAGTTGTTTTAGAGGGTTTACTTGTTGGCTTAGGTGTTGGATTTGCTGAGGAATTGTTATTCCGAGGCTGGTTGCTAGATGAACTACAACGAGATTACAGTCCTCGTGTCGCACTGTGGACAGATGCAACTGCCTTTGCTACATTGCACTTTATTAAACCCTTGGAGGCAATTATTCATACACTGCCGCAATTTCCAGCTTTAGTACTGCTGGGGTTAACGCAAGTATGGGGAAAGCGTTGGCGGAGGGGACGCTTGGGTTTTCCAATTGGGTTACATGGTGGTTTAGTTTGGGGTTACTACATTATTAATGTTGGGGAATTAGTCAAATATTCTGGTCAAGTTCCTGATTTGGTAACTGGTGTGAATAATAATCCCCTGCAAGGATTGATGGGAGTGTTGTTAATGAGTGTACTAGCTTTGGGGATACGAGGGCGAACAGTGAAAAATTAAAAATGGAAAAACCTACGTAACGTTTTGATGAATACTAAAACTATTGTTATGCCGACTGTTTCCTGAGTATGCAACAACACGAACAATAGCTAAAGTTTAGCTGTTATTGTTGTGATTACACGCTTACTAAATTGTTTCTATAATGGGTTATGTTAAGCCCACTATCCTATGAGCTTTAGTTTAGAGAGCTTTCAACTCGGCGATATAATTACTGGAAAAATCATTAAGATCGAGCCTACAGGTGTTTTAGTTGATTTTTATACACACCAACTAGCTTATGTTCCACTCCTAGAGCTATCACTCAATGAGATTCAGTCCCCAGAAGAAGCTGTGCAACTTAATGAAATCCGAGAATTTCTAGTTGTAGGAAATTACGATGGCGAACACGATATTTTCTTCTCGCATTGTTCATCTGAGACACTGAAAGATAGCGATCGCTTGTACGAGGTTACATTGGATCTGGCTTCTAAAAAATGTGGTCATTCCATAAGTAGAGAAGACCTGATCGTACACACCAAAATTCGTGATGTTCACGGAAGCGGAGTATCAGCAACTATTCAGTGGTTCTTGTGTTCTCAAGAGCATCCACCAACGGTTTATTTTTCAATTCGTAAACTAGAGATGCGAAAAGCATGGGAACGGGTACGGCAATTGCAGACTGAGGACGTAACAGTATATGGAAAAATCCTTAAAAAGACTTCGAGGGGTGCATTAGTGAAAATTGAGGGTTTGCGTGGGACAGTTCTTACTTATGTTGATAAGCATAGGGAGGAATTGATAGTAGGGGAGGAATTTCCACTCAATATTATAAAAGTGAGAGAGGACTGTAATCATGTAGTACTACTAAATCGCTCTGTTTCAATTAGACTCAGACAGTTGCAGGTTGGTCAGCTTGTTAGCGGCACTATACGGCGTATTAAAGACTATGGTGTGTTTGTTGATATTGGAGATTTATATGCCTTGTTACCGACCTCAAAAATGTTCCATCCATCTGTTGACCATCCAAACCAATTCTTCAAAATTAATCACCATTTAAAGGCAAATATCATCAAAATAGATCCTGAAAACGGTCAAGTTGTTCTAGAGAGTTGTGAGAGTTCGGCATAGCAGATGAGTGTCAGCTACAGCACACAGCATCAAATATCCTCTCGTGGAAAGCTAGCCCATTCTTCAGTACGGGCTACATCAATTTCCTCTGTGGAAGGCGCGTTTCCTAAATCAGCACATAGTCCCCACAAGGATTGGCGGGGATGGATAGACAGTTTAGGGACTTGCGAAAAAATAAAGTACCAGCCATTCTAGAATATTTAGGAAGCGCGGATCTACTAACCCCCACTAAATCTCTAGAATGAAAATCCCTCAAGTCATGCTGACTGACACCATCAAATCTACCTTTAAAGATGCAGCCAAAAAACTAACTGGCAGTCGCAAAAGAGACTTCATGGCAAAAGTCACCGAAGATTACTTCGATAGTTCAGCCCGCAAAGCAGAAACAGTGTTGGGGTGGAATCGCCAGAGTGTACAACTTGGCTTGGATGAACGGCGGACGGGGATAGTCTGTGTAGATAACTATCAGGCAAGAGGAAGACACAAGAGTATTGAGATTCTGCCCAATTTAGAATCGGATATTCGTTCATTGGTAGATGCTAAAGCTCAAACCGACCCAAAATTTCAATCAACTTTTCTGTATGCGCGCATTAGTGCCAGAGCAGTAAGAGAGGCATTGTTAGGTGAAAAGGGATACGACCAGAGCGAATTACCGTCTCGCCAAACCCTAGGGACGATTCTTAATGGCTTGGGGTATCGCCTAAAAAAACACAAAAAACCAAGCCCTTGAAAAAGATTCCCCAAACAGATGCCATATTTGAGAATGTGTTCCGGGAGAATCAGGCATCAGATGAGAATCACAAATCGTTGAGAGTGTCTATTGATACTAAAGCCAAAGTGAAGATTGGGAACCTTTCTAGAGGTGGTAAAGCCCGGACACTGGAGGCAAAAGCCGCTGATGACCACGATACACAGTGGCAAGAAGTCTTAGTTCCATTTGGTATTCTCAACACACACAGCCAGCAGCTATCAATTTACTTCGGTCAGTCGGCTGAAACTAGTGATTTTATTGTCGATTGTTTAACCGCTTGGTGGCATGAGAATCAACACAATTACCTTGAGCTTGATGAATGGGTGATTGATCTCGATGGCGGTGCGGCGACTCGCAGTGACCGCACACAATTTATCAAACGCATGGTTGAACTGTCTGATGCGATTAATTTAAGAATCCGACTGATTTACTATCCTCCCTACCATAGCAAGTACAATCCGATAGAACGGTGTTGGGCTACTTTAGAAAACTATTGGAATGGCGCGATTTTAGATTCTGTTGAAACCGCACTACATTGGGCTTCTAATATGACTTGGAAAGGTATTGCACCCATTGTACATCTGGTTGAAACCACCTATGAAAAAGGAATTAAGGTTCTTTCACAAGAGTTAGAACAATATCAACCTTTCTGGCAACGTTCTGAAACATTACCCAAATGGGATATCACGATTGTCCCAGTTTGATTGGTATCTTATTTTATTGCAAGTCCCTTATCTGTTAACTCGCGTTCTATATCAGGAGCAATTTGTTGGATCAAACGTACTTTGTCCACAGTTGAAAGCTGCTTTGCTAGTCTGATAACTTCTTTTAAGCTCACAAATTTTCACCTGCTTCATCTGCAAAAATTTTAACAATAGCCAATAATACTGGGCTTTTTGGTGCAATCTTTACGCAAGAGTCTCAACCACAGTACCCACCACACAAGCTTTATTCAAATTAACGCCGCTCAAATTTGCACCTTCTAACTCTGCACAAAGTAAATTAGCTCCTGTCAAATTCGCCCCTGCCAAATTCGCCCCCCGTAAATCAGCTTCTTCCAGGTTTGCTTCACTCAATAAAGCCCCTTGCAAATCGGCGCGACTCAAATCTGCACCTTTGAGATTTGCCCCAGTCAGGTTTGCACCGCGCAAGTCAGCACCGCGCAAATCAACGCCTTGTAAGTTGACGTTCATCAAATTAGCACCACTCAAGAAAGCACCCACCAATGACACATCACTGAGTCTTGCTCCCATCAAGTTAGCGCCACGCAAATTACTACCCCGCAAGTCAGCACCCGTTAAATCTGCTTGCATCAGGTTTGCTCCCATCAAATTCGCCCGCAAGTCAGTTTCTTGGAGGTTCGCTCCCATGAGGTTCGCCCCTTCTAAATGCCCACCTTCGAGTTTGGAAGCAGCGAAATTAGTGCCGACAAGGGTAGCACCAGCAAGATTAATCCGGCTTAAATCCAGTCGGGAGAGTTCCTCGTCTTCTAAATTTGCCCCTGGAAGTTGTTTGAGTTTTCCTAATCTAATGGCTTCAATATTCATGTAAAGTAACTACCAATCTCTTCACTGATCTTGCTGTGGCTATCCCATTGGGAATCAAGTATCCAGATACCGGCGCTAAATTTGGGTGTCATGATGGGTAAGTCGAGTCCCTGTTGTAAACCCATAACTAATAAAGTTAGGGTATCTACAAGTTTAGGGTCAAAGCGGTTAGATTGTTGCTGTTTGCACTCATCTAATGCTTGAGTAAATATCTGTTCCCGGCTTTGATTTGACGATTTTAGCTGATTAACTCGCCACTGAAAGTCTGCCAATAATGCCAAAATCCTCGACTCTAGGGGAATTTCATCTCCAGCTAAACCTGCTGGTTCCCCTGTGCCATTCCACCACTCGCTTTGGTGAGTAATAATTTGGGCAACGGCTCGTAATCTTGGCATAGTTCGCAATACTTGTGCCCCTGGTACTAAGGGACAAGTTAAAGGACAACTGGGAGCATCTTCTTGGTAGCGTGTGGATATACCATCTGTGAGAACGCTTTCTGCTTTTTGTAACGGATCTATGCGATGTAACAAAGCCGCCAAGCGCAATCTTTTAATCTGCCAGGCGGGAAGATCCAAAAGCTGGCCGATCGCTTCAGCAAGAACTACTACTTCCGCAGCTGCCATTGGATTGTTCACATCTGCCATATCCATCAGTTGCGCCATTCGCAAAAAGGCTTGGATTTCGTTAGAAACCAAGTTGCGATCTAGCGTTTGTTGGTGAGACGCTGTTGGGATGGATAAATTATCTTGCCCAGTCTGGAGGTAATCTACTACACGGGAGACAACTGCACCTAAATTTTGGGATCTGTCCATTGACGGGACAATTTGTTGTTTGTCGGCTGTGAGTTTTTGGGCCAGTTCTGGGTTGTATTTTTTGATGTGAGCGATCGCTATTTCTGCTGTCTCTTGGACTAACTCCGGCTCAAATGTCCACAAACCATAGAATTTGCGCTCTAAGTCCGATGTCGGTACTCCAGCGCTGCCATAATCAGCTTCTGATAATTCTTGACAAATTACCATTGCTGTGTATTTAGGCGATAAAATAATTAAGTGCCACTCCTGTTCAACTGGATCGCCTGCATCTAAGCCTACTAAGTCTACATTGGGTAGCTGGCTGGTAGGATGTTCAGCAAAGCCAGATTCAGAGGCGGCCATAATGGCAATTTGGCGGCTACGATGGGCGATGTCTGCATATCGTTCAGCTTCTTGTAGATACCATTTCCCCTGTTGAAAGGCTGTGATCACTAGGGGTGTACCGTCATCTGTTAAGATATGATCTTCTAAAGCGTGGCACAGGGCAACTAGGGTATTTTTGTAGTAAACACCGAATCGAATTGGCCTGGTGGTATGGCGATGGGCTGTTTCTAGCTTTTGTAAGATTGAACCTTCTAACATGGGATTTGGTAAAAATAACCGCAGAGGCACAGAGGAAGAGAGGGGAGAAATTCAGAATTCGTGTTTTCTAGGATATACCCGCTAACTGTTTTTCTTTCGTTTCTATTGGTGCGGAAAGTGCTGCTTCTAAGTCGGCACAACCCAGTTTTTCTTCTAAGATTTTCATGACTTCGCGTCCGAAATCGTTGGGGTTTTGTTGCCAAGCTTGCAAGCAGACTTCGCCGAAGAATGAACCAAGGGGTTCGGGATTCCAGAGAAGTTTTTTGGCTGTCCACGGCATCAAACTCATTGGATCATACCCTGGTTTGAGGATGCCTTCTTTGAAAGCGTATTCTTCTAAATGGGTATGAGGTTGCAGCCCAATAAAAAAGATAGCAGGTTCAACTTTATCAGCACCAAAAATTCGTTCTAGTTCGCGGTGGTAGGCGATGGTTTGGCGGATGGTTTCGGGACGTTCGTCAATAACGTTAAAGGAGTAGTTGACGGAAACTAAGTCATTGAAACCAGCTGCTTTTAAGTCACGGCAGTTTTGCAAGACGGTTCGCAGGTTGTACCCCATCCGCATTTTCCGCACGAGTTCTTGAGAACCACTGGTAATCCCGATTTCAAAGTAATTCATCCCGGTTTTCGCCATCAAGTCGCACAATTCGGGTGTCAAATTGTCGGCTCTGATATATGCTGCCCAGTGGATATCTGTCATACCAGAATCGACGATTTTTTGCAAGAGTTCTATGGCATCGTCGATAAATTTTCGTGCTGGGATAAATTGGGCATCGGTAAACCAAAAGTTGCGAATGCCGCGATCGTATAATTGGCGCATCTCAGCAACTACTTCATCTGCTGGGTTGATGCGTACTTGTTTGCCTTCGACAACCGTATAGACGCAATAACAACAGTTGTGGGGACAACCACGCTTAGTTTGTACACCTATATAAAAGTCTTCTTCTTGCAGGTAAAAGTTAAATTCCGGCCAGATGGTTTCGATATAGTCGTAGTTACAAGCTGTTTTTTCTAGTGGGGTAGGTTGTTCGTGAATCAGTCGTTTTCGTGGTTGCGTTTCTCCCGCAACGTAACAGCGTTCATCTCGAAAATCTTTGCCACTTAAAAGTTTTTCCAGCAGAGTTTCGCCTTCGCCCACAGAAATAATTGTCCCTTGGGGTAAGCTTTTACCCAATTGTTCGTAAAATACGCTAACTGCACCACCACCGACAACGACACGGGCATTAGAATTATATTTTTGGGCACGCTTTAAACCGCGTTTGATTAAGCCCTGGTTTCGCCATAACTCTACATAGTAAGCGATGAAGATTCGTAAACCGCCCAATCCGCCACGTAGTTTTAATAGAGGATTCTTCGCGTAGTAAAATTCAAAGGCGTTTTGCAGTGGGTTGCCACCACGCCCACCAACTGGGGCATAAATTTGAATATCCCGCCAAGAAAATACTAGCAGTGTCGGTTTAAATTCATCGATACAGCGATCCAAAGCAGAATTGTAGTCTAAAGGTGGCACCGTTCCTAAATCGAAGATGCGCTGTGCAATATTAGGAAACTGCTTATGGACATGATCGCTCAAGTAGACAACCCCAATAGGAAAGATGGGGTTACAAGGAAGGCGAACGTAAAGAATTCGATTTTCCATCATTTGTGTTTTGACTTCCATCTTGCCAATCTTTGGAGAAAGCGAGAAAAACATCCAGTTTTAAAGTATGTGCTTGTTTTATTAGGTTTTAATTATCACAATCGCCCTTGACATTTCACTTCATTGCTGGTAATGAGAAAACTAATATTAGCAATTGCAGGAAACGCTAAAATTGCTATGCATAAAACATACATAGAATTTATAGATAGGCTTTATGAAGATATTTTTCATATAGCTTTACCATAACATTGAGTTTATTCATTAAGCGATGATCCCAGCCTATTAATCCTGGGATAGATGAAACGGCAAAACTCCCTTACTCGCTAGGCGAAAAGCAAGGGGATCGTGGTCTTATCTGCCCTAGGAGAATTAAAGCTTTGATACCAGGATAAAATCTTAAAAACTTTTGTATATAGTGTATAATTCCGAAAAAGCTACAAATAATTACAAAGTTTTTATAACTAAAAATATATCTTTAGGAAGAAATAATCTCCAAAGACACAGTTGGTATTCACAGTTACAGCAACTGGGGATCAGTGAGTGCTAGGCTTGCCCAGTGTAATGTAAAATTGTGGCGTAAAGCTCCTCAGCAGTTATGGCTCAAATATTAGATCCTCTACCACCTGAGCAATCGGGAAAAATTCTCTGCTGCTACATTAATGCCACGAGCAAAATACAGGTGGCTCGCATCTGCAATATTCCCAACTGGTACTTTGAAAGGGTTGTTTTCCCTGGACAACGTTTAGTTTTTGAAGCTCCACGAAAAGGTCAATTGGAGATTCATACAGGGATGATGGCAAGTGCAATTTTATCCGATAAGATTCCGTGCGATCGCCTGATGCTCGAAGAAACCAGTACTCATGAGTTTGATACAGACTCATTATCTGGAAAAGACCCTATTAATACCAAATCATTGGTGCAGCAAATTAATACAAACACTGGAGATAGTATAAAACCCTTACAAGTCGCTCTTTAGCAGCTGTTAATTAAAAAAAACAATTTGACTCAATTTTAGGGTTGCTGAATTCGGCAGCCCTTTTTATATTGGGCATGGGACATGGAAACAAGGAGAGTTGGAGACAAGGTAAAAGACTTGTTGCAATTTCTCACCTTATCTCCTGATTTCCCCACTGCCCACTCTCATCTACAATCATTCTTATGAATCTGCCTTCATTTCTTTGGTTGTGGAAAATAGCGGCCTGGTCGATGGGTTTGTCCCTACTAGCATATCTGATGTTAGCAATCACCGGCGTTTTAATGTTTCGAGCGAGAACTTCGCAGCAATTTCCTTTTATTACGCCATTTATGGGCGGAAATAAAGGGGTGCGATCGCTCCACTATACAATGGGTATCAGCATGGTAAGCTTAGTGCTACTATTGCTGGCTATCGGTATTGTTGGCACTTTAGGGCACTTTGGTTCTTTAGGTCACTCCTCACATTTAGTTGCGGGATTGATAGTGGTAGCATTAGTTTTACTGTCTGCTTTCAGCGCCACGCAAATTAGTGCCAGACGGTCTTGGGCTAGACCCTTACATATCGGCGTAAATATTATTCTGTTTATAGGATTTGCCTGGGTATCCCTGACTGGTTGGATTGTAGTGCAAAAGTATTTACCTTAAAGAATTAGTAATTACGAATTACGAATTATTAAAGTGGCATACCTTATTTCAACAGTCCAGCTAAGACATAGACCTACCCTACAATGAAGAAAAGCATTGTAATTAAGCCGTGACAGCAAACTCAGCCAATATCTCAGTTTCTATTTTTCGTCTGTCTCCTTTAATTCGGATAACGCTGCTGAGTCTATACATAGCACTCACAGTCCCATTACCCTTTTTATCGCAGGTAACAGCCGCACCCGTACCTCCAGAATTTTTGTGGATAGGGATTAGCATCGGTTTAGTTGCCTTGTACGCTGTATTGACTGAACAAGTAGTGGTAGATGACCAGGGAATTCAGGTTACTTACCCCGCCTGGGTGCCTCGATTTTTTCGTAAAGGCTGGTTTTTACCTTGGTCAGAGGTGAAAGAGTTAAAACCCCGCACCACTGGTCAAGGAGGGCTAGTTTATTACTTCCTCAGCCATGATGGGAAAGCTTATTTACTACCAATGCGTGTAGCTGGATTTGCCCGTTTTGTGCAAATTGTCCAAGCAAAGACAGGCATTGATACTACAGATGTTCGCCCTTTAGCACAGCCGTGGATGTACCTGATTTTACTAGGATTCACGCTGCTGTTACTATTAGTCGATGGCTGGGCGATCGCTACAGCTTTAACTACTGCACAATTAACTTAAAATTGGCATAGGGCATTGGGCATGGGTCAAGAATCAATCAATAGTTCTTCTTCCCCTGCTTCCCCTGCTTCCCCATCTCCATATCTCCCCACTCCCCTTGAATAAGGTAACACTCAGGCTAGAGCAAGTTAATCTGTTTACAAAGCTGAAAACCCAACTTCCAGGCAATCAGCAAGGGTATCCCATATTGCGAGATATTGACTTGGAAGTATTTCAGGGCGAACGTATTGCAATTGTAGGGTCAGTAGGCGCTGGTAAAACTTCGTTATTACGCCTCATCAACCGCCTAATTGAACCCACCAGTGGCAAAATCTATCTAGAAAATCAAGAATATCGCCAAATTCCTGTCATCCAGCTACGCCAGATGGTTGTACTTGTATTGCAAGAGTCAAAGCTGTTAGGGATGACAGTTCAGCAAACCTTGGCTTATCCTTTAGTTTTGCGTGGTTTGCCCAAACAGACAATTCAGCAACAAGTCAGTTATTGGACAGAACAACTGCACATTCCCAATGAATGGTTAGGGCGAACTGAGGTACAACTTTCTGCTGGACAACGACAACTAGTAGCGATCGCTCGTGCCTTACTCATCCAGCCTAAAATATTATTATTAGACGAGCCAACCTCTGCCCTTGATGCTGGTACAGCTTCCCATCTCATGCAAGTCTTAAACCAGTTGAGTCAAACTCATCAAACCACGATTCTGATGGTAAATCACCAACTGGAACTTGCCCAAATGTTTTGTACTCGATTATTACACCTAAAACAAGGTCATTTATCCACAAATCAAACAGTCTCTGAGATAGACTGGCTTGAATTACGAGAAACCTTAATTCAAGCAGAAGCTCAAGACGATTTTGGATTTTGAACGGGTCAGGAGACAGAAATCAAGAGTCGTTATCTAACCTTCCCAATTCCCAATTCCCAACTCTTTATCAAACTTGACTACTAGTAAGTGTTGAACGTTGATTATTAAATCTCTCTCTAGCTAACTTTGTTGTTTGTGATTGTGAAATATTGGTATTCAAAATTTCCATGTTAAAACGGTATCCTACATTGCGGATAGTTTGAATCAAGTTTGGTTGGCGAGGATCAAGTTCAACCTTTTTCCGCAGCGATAAAACGTGAGTATCAATGGTACGAGGGTTATCAATAGCGTCAGGCCAAGCACGACGCAGTAATTCCGACCTACTCAGAGGTACTCCCCCAGCTTGTGCCAAAACGTACAATAAACTGAATTCTTGGGGCGTTAAGTCGATAAACTCTCCCTGGAAGCGGACACGGCGCTGGACTAAATCTATTTGCAAAGTGCCATAATCCAAATAAGCTGGTGCAGTAGGTGTGCGTTTCCGGCGAATCAGTGCCTCTACCCGTGCCAAAAACTCTTGCATCCCAAAAGGTTTACTCAGGTAATCATCTGCACCCGCCTTTAAACCTGCGACGATATCACCTTCACTATTACGAGCAGATAGCATTAAGATTAGAGGCTGCTGCTGACGATGCAACCAACGACAAAACTCAATGCCATCACCATCAGGCAGGTCTGCATCCAATACTACCAGTGTTGGTTGATGGCTTAAAAATACTTCCCTTGCTTGATAAATACTGGCAGCTTGATGCACACGGTATTCCAGCTGTTGCAAGTGCCAACCCAACAACGACCTCAGATGGGGATTCCCCTCAATGATTTCTATACAAACCGAACCCACGGCGGCAAGACCCCTTAGCGTCTGATGACTTTCAAAGTAACAAGCCCATCTCTAAGGTTTTGTAGCCTTTGTTACTTCAACTGCTATTAGCTTTACATTTCCTCATAAAAAACGTGGCAAAATCTTTAATTTATGCCTTGGCGATAGGGGATTAGAAATATTATTAAATTTTTATTAAATTTCTCAGCAGTGTTGTTAGACGTATCAAAAATTCTTGTAGCTTAACATTCTGCTTTTTATGGGTGTAATGTGGGAATATCTATAACCAATCAGCAAAACGTTAATACAACAGCTTTTCAACCTGATAGTAAAAGTAGATTTCTCAGCAAAATTACTGCCCTTATCCAGGAATATAACACCAATACAATTGGGTCATTGAATATGAAAATCAGACAAATAACTGAGCAGATAACTAGAATCGGTGTTTTCTGGAATAGGATTAAAGTAGCGTGTAGCTGCTATGAGGGTACTACCCAAAGTAGATGTGTAGACTTTGAGTTGATGTCAAAGTAAAATTACACTTCACATTTGAGCGTGAATCATTTACAATTCTCATTCCAAGAGATTAATACAGCAGTTATGCTCCAAGACACACAAACCATCCGCTATTACCAAAGACTCACCGACGCCTTCGCCGAGTTATGGAATCGCGGTTATCGCACGGATGATATGCGGATGTATTTGGATGGATATCTAGCCGCATTGCGACAAAGTAACGTCATTGAACCTTATCTGATTCATCGTCTAGAAGAGGAGGCCAGCCGCTTCTTGTACGATGGGTCAAATTTTGCAGTGCCGCAACCACAGCCACAACCAGATTACTACTAAGTACCATTTAGTTGGTCATTAATAGTAACCGTTAATTACCGCAGATGATTATAGCATATTATCTGTATTGGTCAACGGGTTGCCGTGGTGTGAGATTTTGGAGATATTGTATTGATTAAACGCATCCCCTCAGCCTTATATTGGTTTTGCCAATGTGACTGAGGGGATTGTTGACTAAAACCTATTAAAAAGCCTTGAAAGGGGAGATAAATAGTGTCTCTCCTTTCAAGGGCATTAAAAATGGCACATTGCCTTGATAAAGAAGCGCAAATTGAGCGTATTCCCTCTACTTTACTTAGAGAGACATTAGGAAGCTAGTGCTACTTCTACCTTTTGTTGCAATTCACCTTTTTGGTAAAGTTCAATCAAGATATCAGAACCGCCAACAAATTCACCATTGATATACACTTGGGGAATTGTTGGCCAGTTAGAGTATTCTTTAATTCCTTGACGGATTTCAGAGTCTGAGAGAACATCAACCGTCTCGAAGGGAACTCCCAAGGTATTGAGAATCTGCACAACGTTGTTGGAGAAACCACATTGGGGCATTAACTTGTTTCCCTTCATAAAAACTAGAATTTTGTTCTGTTCTAGCAAGTTATCAATTTTCTCTTTGATTTCTGGTGTCATGGTATTTGTATTTCCTATGTTGCATTCAACGATGATGACTGAGGAGTTAAAAATTTTATAACTCCTAACTCCTATACTCCTAACTTTAGGAACTTGCTGTAGCTTGCCAAGCTTCGGGAGTGTATGTTTTTACCGCCAAGGCATGAATCGCTTCAGTTGACATAGCTTGACCCAACGCACCATAAACTAACTGGTGCTGTTGCACTAGTCCTTTACCTGCAAAGTGCGATGAAACTACTGTCACTTGATAGTGGTCGCCGCCACCAGTCAAGTCTTGCACCTGAACCTGTGCGTCTGGCAGTTCCGCCTTGATCATTGCCTCAACCTGCTGCGGACTAATCATCGCAATTCCTGAAAAAACTTACTTTTCTATTATTAACAGATATGGAGTAAATGCCCGTGCCAACTTCAGGTTTTGGCAAGGCTGTAGATAAACCCGCCTCTGAGGTGTATTTTTGAGAACGCTCAGGTTTTGGCAATGGCGGATAGCTCTATCCTAGCACTGGGGCATTCTCAAGCGACTAATTAGGGAGATAAGGGAGATGGGAAAAAGAGGCAACAAAAATTTAATTTATTTTTTTGGGGATGAGGAAGATGAAGTACCACCTTCTCTGGGATAGGGAGAATCAACAAAACCCAACTCAAACAACTGTTTATAAGCTTTCTTGCCTAAATCTCGTGTCGGGTTTTGACTCTTAATTATTTGAACCAACAACGGCACAGCTAATTCTGGCTGATTTTGGGCGCGATGTACCAATGCTAGCTGAAAGGTGGCTTCATCTCGCTTTTGGGCTGTTAATAGAGCTTTTTGACGCTGAGAATCAGAAACTCTATTGTCAATTCCCGAAAAGCTAGAATTTAACTCTTGATAAAAATTAGATAGCTGATTATAAACCTGACGTGCTTCTTGTAGCTTTTTAGCAGCTAAGGTGTAGTTTTGAGCAGAAACAGCTTGTTCTGCATCTTTTACTAAGCGATCGCCACCTTCAATGCTCAAAAGGCTGTTACTTTGGGTTATGGGGCGCAGATTATTAGGATCGTTGGGGTCAATGGGTTGTGGGCTATTAGTGCCTGGTGACTGTGATACCTGAGCATTCACAGGTGATAGCAGGCTGAGGACTGCTATGACTGATAAAAGGGTACGGTGCATCAAGGTAACAGCGGCAGCAGTGTTCATGGGATCAATTAGTGCGACAACTATATAAAAAGTTATGGAAACTTCGGGTATCTTAACTCTGTTTTGGTTTTGGACAAAGCAAAGTTACATCCTAAGTATCTCTGATTTAGGACTGAAAATCGCTTTAATAGAGTTCCCATTGCCCTTGTATAGTAACTAACTTAAATCTTCGTGATGAGCGATACTACGGTGGGCTGGGTTAACACGTTAATTACTCTGATTTTCCAATCATCGGTTTACTCGCAACCACCTTGTAACTATCTAACTGAAGTAGCAAAAATGTTTCTTCTAAAGCAATTCAGTAGTTTGCAGACAATTATTAGCTATTTACTCAAAAAAATGTCAATTTGGCTAAATATCCTGTCAATAGGGAGTAATCTATATATGTATACATCCTCAAAGCTTGCAAAATAGCACTAAATCTTTAGTGACTTAATTCAGGATGGATATAGCTAGTTAGCAATTAGTGTCAAACATTGAAAATGTGCAGTTTCTTAATCATGCACGGTCAGGGGTTAAGAGGCAGTATTGTAACTTTTGCCTTTTGACAAGATCAAGAGTTAGTAATTTCTGCAAATGCGTGATTAGTAATTTTTGTTTCTTGATGACTTAATTGTTGCAGTGCCTTTCCTAAATCAGTTGTGATGCTTTTGGCATCGTATTTTATACAACCACTCATGTATTCCGCTACTCTGATTGGGGAGCCAATATCAATACTGACATCTGTACCCCAATTTGGATAAGGTTGGCTGTAATTAATACCTATGGGTATAATTTTCACTCCCAGCCCAGAATGACTAGATTCAGCACTCAAAGCAAGACGAGCAATTCCCGGCTTCAACTGGTGAACTTGGCCATCACGAAAAATATTACCTTCTGGAAAAATGACCAGGGTTTTTTTCTGCTGAAGTAGCTCAACTCCATGTCGCAGTGTGCGGATTGACGGATGCTTAGAATTTACCGGAAACCCCCCCAAACGTTTGACAAACCAGCCTTGTAAACCCTGGCATTCGTCAATTGTCACCATAAACCGCAGGTCTTGTTCTCTGCGACAATCAGCAGTCGCATAGGGTACAAGTAATGCATCCCAACGTGCCCGATGAGTAGGCGCGAGGATAATAGGCCCAGTTGTAGGGATATTTTTTTGTCCGGTTATTCTAATTTGCCCAAAGAATAATGGTAATAGGCAGTGACGGCCTAATAAATATGCCAGAGGACTTAACCAAGGAGAAACCCTTGAAGTAGTACCAGCTACCTGATGATTAGCTGATGGGCGCTGGCAGGGATCGGATGAAGAGTAAAATTCCATCATGACGGATGCAGCTGATTGACGGGTAAAAATTTAACGAAAAGCCTGATTAGTTACACCGTAGATTCTCTTGCGTGACTTGTGTCGTACTAGATGGACAGTTTTACCTCTGTCCGTTAGTTTACCTTACGCCGCCTAGTAGCAAACCAAGCCTGTAATTGTTGACGACAAGCTGACTCTAGAATGCCTCCAATGACTTGGAGACGGTGATTAGAAGCAGCACTATCGGGTATGTTAATAGCTGTACGTATTGCGCCAGTTTTTGTATCGTCTACTCCATATACAAGTTGTCCGACACGCGCTTGCAAAATAGCACCTGCACACATCGGACACGGTTCAAGAGTTACGTAGAGGGTACATTCATTAAGATGCCAATTTTGTAAAGTTGTTGCAGCTGTCTTCAGAGCGAGAATTTCCGCATGGGCGGTAGGGTCTTTGTCGCGTTCTTTTCTGTTTTCTCCTTGTGCCAGCAATTTGCCTGTTGAATCAATGATAACAGCACCTACGGGAACCTCACCTGCATCACCGGCTGCTTTTGCTAATTCTAAGGCACAATTCATCCATTGTTGATGTATAAGATATTCTGTGTATTTAGTTAGCATATTCTTATCAATATAAAAATTTTAAAATTATACTCGCCTTTGGACGGGCAAGATAATTTAACAAGAAATGGGCGCTTAGAAACCGCGTCTAAACAAATAAAACCCACCTCCGTGGGTTAAAAAACCTTAATATTTATCCCACGCTGCCAAGAGCGGTTCAGGCGTGGGACTTCTGTCGGTTCAAGCTAAATAGCAACTTGAGCTAAAAGGGGATCGAGTTGGCTTTGTGTGTCTAGCTGATAGAGGTCATCGCAGCCACCAATGTGCTGGTTATTAATGAAAATTTGCGGTACGGTACGTCTTCCGTTAGCGCGTTCTGCCATTTTAGCTCTGGCTGCTTCATCACCGTCAATTTTATATTCAGTAAAATTTACACCTTTCCACCACAGCAGTATTTTGGCACGAATGCAGTAAGGGCAAGTTTGCCAGGTGTAAAGCTCGACGTTGGCTTTAACTCGCTCTGGATGGCGATTTAAGAGGGGATTAAGAAAGTCCAGCATATTTTCTTAAGCAAGATTTTAACTATGTCTCTAGCCTAGATCATTGCTTACCGCATCGGCGCTGGAACCCACTTTTGGAAACCCTCTAAATGATTCCAGTAAGCCAAATATCCAGTTAATGCCCAAATTAGAGCAGCTACTATTAGCACTGCTACGCCAATTAGCCGCCAGGTTCGGTTGGTTTTCCAGTAGAGAGTTGGCGCTGCAAAAATACCACCTAAGCCAGTTAAAATAAAGCCGATTCCTGATAGAAGCGGTTGCTTAGTCATGTTCAAGTTGATGATGCGGAAACCCACTACGATCGCAACTAGGCCAGCAAAGAAGCCGTAAATTGCTATTGTCGATAAATCCCAACCTTGAGCAAGTGCGATCGCAGCCGCAACAAACAAGATTCCAAATAGGACACTTGTCTCACCGAAGGCAATATTAAAGCTACCAATAACTGGCCAGGTGAAGCTCATGTGTAAACCAGTTGTTAGTGCGATCGCACCCGTAATTCCAAAACCGGGAATCCACTGTCTCTGATTAGAACTATCTATACCACGATACACATAGTCAGCCAGTAGAAATAGCCCAGCTACCATATTGATCAACATGAGTGTGATGTAGTCGATAAACACTATTGACCTCTCAATTTGACAAGCTATTTACTCTGCGCTTCGTTTTTCAGTTTTTAGTGAATTTACTAACTTTTTTCTTTATTATTTTATACCTGAATATAAACACTGAAGAACAGCAATATTCTAAAATATTTACTGCTAAATAATTTGTGCAGTTTTTAACTTAGTTACTTTTAAACAGGTTTTATACTGGAGTTGGATGAGTGAAAAATAAGGATGTGCTAGATGGTACTTTTCTAACCAGTTAGCAGTAAAACTTAACTTTCTTCCACGTGTATCCGCCCTTTGGTAGACTTGAAGACTGAAATAGCCAGATAAAGCGGCGGAAATTCAAGCAGTTGAGAGGGCAGACTCTGTGGAAAATACACTTGGGTTAGAGATTATTGAAGTAGTAGAGCAAGCCGCGATCGCTTCCTCGAAATGGATGGGCAAAGGCGAAAAAAATATCGCTGACCAGGTAGCTGTGGAAGCTATGCGGGAGCGGATGAATAAAATCCACATGCGCGGTCGCATCGTTATCGGAGAAGGTGAACGCGATGACGCACCGATGCTATACATCGGGGAAGAAGTTGGTATCTGTACCCAACCAGATGCTGCAAATTTCTGTAACCCTGATGAACTAATTGAAATTGATATCGCCGTTGACCCCTGTGAAGGTACGAACCTGGTAGCTTATGGACAACCTGGTTCGATGGCTGTGTTGGCAATTTCTGAAAAGGGTGGATTATTTGCAGCTCCTGACTTTTACATGAAGAAGTTAGCAGCACCTCCTGCGGCTAAGGGCAAGGTAGACATCAACAAGTCAGCAACAGAAAACCTGAAGATTCTCGCTGAGTGCCTAGATCGGAATATTGAAGAACTTGTGATTGTGGTCATGAAGCGCGAACGCCACAACGATTTAATTAAAGAAATCCGTGAGGCTGGAGCGAGAGTCTCACTAATTTCAGACGGTGATGTGGGTGCAGCTATAAGCTGCGGTTTTGCTGGAACTAATATCCACGCTCTGATGGGTATTGGTGCGGCTCCTGAAGGTGTAATCTCGGCAGCTGCAATGCGTGCTTTAGGTGGACACTTCCAAGGTCAACTGATTTATGATCCGGCAGTAGTCAAAACAGGTCTGATTGGAGAAAGCAGAGAAGCTAACATTGATCGTTTAAAGTCGATGAATATCAATGACCCCGATAAGGTCTATGATGCTCACGAACTAGCATCTGGTGAAACTGTTCTGTTCGCTGCTAGCGGCATTACCAGTGGTAATCTGATGAATGGTGTACGTTTCTTCAACGGCGGAGCCAGAACTCAAAGCTTGGTAATTTCCAACCAGTCAAAAACTGCTCGATTTGTTGATACAATTCACATGTTTGGTGAACCCAAGACTCTCCAACTGAACTAATTTTTAGGGAATGGGGAAATAAAAGTATGGGCGAAGCATTTGGAAAGAAATCTTTCGATCAAACTGAAAAATAGTCACCCAAATGCTTCACCCTTGCAGTAGTTAGTAGTTAGTAGTTAGTGATTAATAGTTGTTTGTTGCTGGGAAAAACTACCAACCAATAAACAAAATTCCCCATTCCCTATTCTGACTCAATGCCCTATTCTCAACTACCAACTAGTAACTACGATTTAGCAAATGAATATAGCAGTGGTGGGGTTAAGCCATAAAACAGCCCCAGTAGAAGTCCGGGAAAAACTGAGCATTCCAGAACCACAAATTGAAAGTGCGATCGCTCAACTGGCCAGCTATCCTCATATTGATGAAGTTGCAATTCTTAGCACTTGTAATCGCCTGGAAATCTACATTGTTACCAGTGAAGCAGACCAAGGTATCCGAGAGATAACTCAGTTTCTTGCCGAATATAGTAAATTGCCCGTTCTTTCTCTGCGACAGCACCTATTTATGTTGCTACATGATGATGCAGTGATGCACGTCATGCGAGTAGCAGGTGGTTTAGATAGTCTGGTACTCGGAGAAGGTCAAATTCTGGCTCAGGTGAAAACTACTCACAAACTGGGACAGCAATATAACGGTATAAAAACCATTTTGAATCGATTATTTAAACAAGCGCTGACAGCTGGTAAGCGGGTTCGGACTGAAACTAGTATTGGTACTGGCGCTGTTTCTATTAGTTCGGCAGCTGTGGAATTAGCACAGATAAAAGTGGCAAATTTAGCAGCTTGCCGAGTGGTAATTTTGGGCGCTGGTAAAATGTCACGCCTGCTGGTGCAACACCTACTTTCTAAAGGTGCTGTGCAAATTAGTATTGTAAATCGCTCTCGTGAACGTGCTGAAGAATTGGCGAAGCAGTTCCCTGGACAACCGATCCAAATTCATCCGTTATCGGAAATGATGGCAGTGATTGCCGAAAGTGATTTGGTGTTTACAAGTACTTCGGCAACAGAGCCGATACTTGACCGCGCCAAGTTGGAAATGGTTTTAGAAGTTCAGCGTTCATTGATGTTATTTGATATTTCTGTGCCGCGTAATGTTCATGCGGATGTCAATGAACTGGAAAATGTGCAGGCGTTTAATGTGGATGATTTAAAGGCTGTAGTGGCGCAAAACTACGAAAGCCGTCGGAAGATTGCACAGGAAGCCGAGCGACTTTTAGAAGAAGAAGTGGAAGCTTTTGATATTTGGTGGCGCAGTTTAGAAACTGTTACCACTATTAGCTGTCTGCGAAATAAAGTTGAAACCATCCGCGAACAAGAGTTAGAAAAAGCTTTATCAAGATTGGGTTCGGAATTCGCTGAAAAACATCAAGAGGTGATTGAAGCATTAACACGGGGAATTGTCAATAAAATTTTACATGACCCGATGGTACAGTTGCGATCGCAGCAAGATGTTGAAGCTAGACGGCGCTGTATGCAAACCCTGCAAATGCTGTTCAACCTGGATGCAGGGGAGCAGTTTAGTTAAATTTAACAACAAAATCCCCAAGTTCTTGGAGAAGTTGGGGATTTGAACTTTTCAATTAGATATCTATCTAATTAGAAGTTAGTTATGCAACCAGAGCAATTTAAATCTTTATAGAAATACAGCACTTTGCAACTAAATGAGGTACGGAACCAAGGATTCACAAATCAAATTATTCTTCTCCCTCCTGCCTCCTGCCTTCTGCCTCCTGCCTCAAAACCAGTGACTTTGTGCCTCATGCAAAAGAAAGCTGCTGTATTGTGCTAAATTATCTATCGAACTGGGATTGTAATTACGAACTCTGTACCTCCTCCCGGTGATGAAATACACTTTAACGAGCCACCGTGTTTGTCAGTAATTATCTGGTAGCTAATTGACAATCCCATACCAGTACCTTTGCCAACTGCTTTTGTCGTGAAAAAGGGGTCAAATAGACGAGACTGGATTGCTTCTGGAATCCCTGTGCCATTATCAGCAATATTAACAACTACATTTTCATTCACCTGGATTGAAGAAATACGAATTATCGGTTCTTGACAAAGCCCCTTTTCAAAAGCCTCTTCTAAAGCATCAATGCTATTTGCCAAGATATTCATAAATACCTGATTTAATTGTCCTGCAAAGCATTGAATTTTAGGGATATCACCATACTCTTTGATCACTGTAATTTGAGGACGAGCGTTTTGCGATTTGATTCGGTGTTGTAAAATCAACAGTGTGCTGTCAATCCCTTCATGAATATCAGCACTTTTAAACTCGGCTTCATCCAAACGAGAGAAGATTCGTAAACTGAGAACAATTTCTCGAATGCGACTGGCTCCAATCTTCATAGAAGCCAACATTTTAGGCAAATCTTCTGTTAAATATTCAATATCAGCTTCTTCTTTAGCATTTTGAATTTCTGGTTCTGGATAGGGGTAATGTTTTTGATAAAGTTGAAGTAACCACAACAACTGCTGAGTATAATCATCAGTGTACTTTAGATTGCCGTAGATGAAGTTAACTGGATTGTTGATTTCATGAGCAATACCAGCAACTAATTGTCCCAAAGAATACATTTTTTCGTTCTGGATTAATTGGGACTGGGTAAGCCTAAGTTCCTGTAAAGTTTCCTTGAGAACGATATTTTTTTGTCGCATTGCTTGCGTTCGTTCTTCTATTTTTTCTTCTAATGTTTGGCTGTAAGACTCTAGCTTTTGATTTGCTTCATTTTGTTCTGCTAATAGTCGCTTTACCTGTTGAATTAATTGGTTAAAAGAAATGGCTAAAATCCCAACTTCATCTTCAGTATTTACGGGAGCTTGGAGATCAAAATTAGATTCTTGAGTAACTCGTTGTGCTACCTGTGTCACAGCTTTTAGGTGACGAGTAATTGTTCGCGCAATTAAAAACCCAATAACCGCTACAATACTGCTTCCCAGCAAAAACAACAATCCTAAATATTTCCATAACTTTTGTTGTTCAACCTCTAGCAGTGAGATAGGATACAAAATTGTGGCTTTTAAAGACTGACTTACTCCTGGAAATATGATAGTTTTAGCTAAATAGT
The DNA here is from genome assembly GCF_009873495.1 of Nostoc sp. ATCC 53789. GTDB lineage: Bacteria > Cyanobacteriota > Cyanobacteriia > Cyanobacteriales > Nostocaceae > Nostoc > Nostoc muscorum_A. Next base: position 4,504,736 of record NZ_CP046703.1, read on the forward strand.
TTTTGTTATCAATAGCGATTTGTTTAGGAGACAAATCAAGAGCAGGAAATTGCCAATTTACCTCCCTGCTTGCAATCAACAAGGTTGCAGCAAATACACGATTTTGTCTGTGGATAATCAGATGTTTAGAGGAACCAGCAGCAATTTTTTGTAGTAGAGTGTCGTCTAGTAAGTTGCCAATAATGATTCCTCCCAAGAGTCCTGCTGATGATTTGATTCCATTTGTGACTACTTCGAGAACTTGTTGCTCACCTTCACCTTTTACATCTACCAAATCGTATAAATTCGCTCCTTTAATTGCAGTATTGGTAACTACCTTATCTGAGAATTTGGCTTGACTCAAGGAATTATTTCGTAAATCTACGAGGACATTACCTTGAGTATCAATTACCTTAATCCAATCCAATTTTAAAATAGATTTAAGTGGTAGTAATATTTGCAAAAGCAAACTTTGATCGCGCTGTTTTACAGCCTGACTCAGCATATCTCGATTAGCAATCAGTTCTATTTCAGTTTCTAGAGTTTGCTGTTCATACTGGAAATCCTGATAAACTCGTTCAGAAAAACTTTCGACCTCTTCGCGAAAATTTTGCTCCAAACTATCGGTAAACCAATTTCCTAGCACTACTAAGCCAAATAGGAATACGCTGAGACAAACTGCAAGTATCGGTAGAACAATTTTTTGGCTGAGTCTCAGCCCCCTGAAAAATTTCTGCATGGCACGTTCAATTTATTTGGTAGGAACAAAGCCATTATTTTGTAGTAGTTTTTCACCTTCTTTACTCAAGATAAAATCAATAAAATTCTGAGTAGCTGCTGAAGGTGTTTTGTTCCAGAGAATACCTATACGACGCACCATTTTATATTGCCCACTGCTAAAGTTTTGCGATTTGGGAGCAACACCATTGAGGCTGAGATGATTGACAGGTAATTGATTGATTAGGGAATAAGCCAAAGAAAAAGCGCCGATGGAATTAGGAGTACTTTGTAAGGTTTCGATCAATTCGCCCTCTTTGTTTAAAATCACGGCTTTAGTTGTAGTCTTATCTTCTCCCAAATAATATTTTCGCAATAACTTTTTTGCTGATTCGTCTTCGGGCCTATCCAACACTACAATATTTGCATCAGGGCCGCCTAACTCTCGCCAATTTTTTATCTCCCCTTTATAAATTGCTTTTAATTGCTTGGTTGAGAGATTATTAACACCTTTAACACTGTTATGGGTGGCGATAAGTAACAAATCTTGTGCAAATTCACGATATTGAATTTTACCGTTGTCTTCTTCTGGTTTGAGTTTGTGACTACTACCAGCGATATCAATAATATTGTTTTTTAGGGCTGCGATCACACCTTCCGATTGGCTATTGGAGATAAATTCAATTTTGACAGTTTTATTTTGGGATTCATAGCCTTTTGCTAAAAGTTTTAAAACAGTTACCGTTGAACTAGAACCACCAATTTTGATGAGCTTTTGGTCTTGAGAATCAGTTTGGCTGGTAACTGGATTAGAATCTTTCAGTTCCGTTGTTTTAACTGAGTTGCAACTGCAAAGTCCAAGCAGGATGATAGCGATGATCGTTGACTCAGCAATCTTTTTCATAAATACATCTCCAAATATCCAAAACTTAATATTGTGTTTAAGCTCTCATAGCTTAATATTCCCGAATAATCCTAAAATATAACTGCGACCAGGAAGATACCCCACTGATTTGAGAAGTCGGGTATCTATGGCTTTCATAATAAAATATGTAAGACTACCCCTTTCAGGGCAACTTGTAAAATCTCTTATTTTTTCTCAGCGTTCTCTGTGCCTCTGCGGTTTAAAAAATTAATTTATTTAACCACAGAGGCGAAAAGAACATATAACAAATCCGTAAAGAGGAATTTATTGTCCAAAACATTTGATAAATTATTTTCCCAGATAAGCTTCTAAAACTTTGGGATTAGTTTGAATTTCTGCGGGTGTACCGTCAGCTAAATTTTGTCCTTCAGCAAGCACCCAAACGCGATCGCACAAGGACATAATCACATCCATATTGTGTTCAATAATCAAAAAGGTCATTCCGTCTTGGCGATTCCAAGTGATAATGCGATCGCAAATATCATCAATCAGTTTCGGATTCACCCCAGCAGCCGGTTCATCCAACAAAATTAACTTGGGATTAGTCATCAGCGCTCGTCCCATTTCCAGCAGCTTACGTTGTCCACCAGACAAGCAACCAGCATAATCGTGTGCTTTTTTTGCCAAGCCTACCGATTCTAACAAGAACATTGCCCGTTCTTGGAGTTGCTTTTCTTCCTTAGCGACAACGTGCGGTTGCAACTGTACCTGCCAAAAATTTTCACCCGTTTGTTTTTGCGCCGCCAGCAGCATATTTTCTAACACCGACAACCGCGAGAGAGTCCGCGCAACCTGAAAAGTGCGGATTACTCCCTGCTGAGCGATTTGGTATGGTTGCAAGTTGTGAATGGGTTCGCCGTCAAAAATTACTCGTCCCTTATCTGGACGGATGAAGTTTGAGAGTAAGTTAAATAAAGTGGTTTTACCAGCACCATTGGGGCCAATCAAGCCCGTAATGCTGCCTTTAGCAACTTCGATTCTCGCCTCATTAACTGCTTTGACACCACCAAAGCTTTTAGAAAGTCCAGTGGCTACCAAAAGGGGAAGGGGCGATGACTGGTTATTTACCAAGGGTGAGTTCCTCCTTTTTCCCTAGAATACCTTGAGGTCGCCAAATCATCAGTATCATCAAAATTAGTCCGATTACCATAATGCGAAATGCACCCAAACGGGCTTCATCAAGGGGGACGATTCTAGGTAAGACTTCTCGTGTTAGCGCATCGTAAGCAAAGAAAATTACCGCACCTAAGATTGTGCCAACGTTATTTCCAGAACCGCCTAAGATCACCATGATCCAAGTGTCAAAGGTGATCTGCGGTTGAAAATTATCAGGGTAAATGGCGCTGAGTTGCCAAGCAAAGAAAGCACCAGCTATACCCGCGATCGCACCCCCTAACATGAGAGATTGTAATTTATACCAAAAGACATTTTTTCCCAGCGCCTTGGGAATTTCTTCATCTTCACGGATGGCTTTGAGAATTCTACCCCAAGGCGATCGCACCAAAATTTCTAAGCGCCAGTATACAAGTGCTAAAACCAACAGCAACACCAGCATTAAACCCGCTTTTGGGTTGTAATTATACAGTCCAATTACCCCAGAAATATAAATTGCTGTTGCCAAAACTGCTAATATAATTCCCACAACCAAGCGCGACAAAAATTCTTGCTTGCTAGTTGTCCTTTTGCCTAAATCAGTAGTCCGAGATATTTGGGTGGTACGAATCCATTGCCATAACGTAAAAAAAGTTACAGCAGCTAGTAGCGTTAACAACCCAATCATCACTAATCTGACAAACAAATTCGGCTCTGTGGATAGGGGTATGGAATAACTTTGCACACCAAACGCCCCAGAAACCCAGGTATCACCCACAGGTAAATCCTGATTATTTACCACCAAACGAATTAATTCGCCCGTACCAATGGTGACAATTCCTAAATAATCTTCCCGTAAGCGTAGAGTTGCAAAACCAATTATCAAACCCAACAATGCGGCGACAATTGCCCCAGCTACTGCCGATATAAATAGGGGCACGCCCTTTAAACTTAACAATACCGTTGTATACGCTCCAAGGGTCATGAAAGCAATATGACCAAAGTTAATTAACCCTGTAAAGCCCCACTGTAAATTGAGTCCCAGTCCGAATAAAGCAAAAAGTGCTGTAGAAATTGCTAAGAAAATAAGATAGTCAACCATATTAAATAGTTATTTTGGCATTGGGAATTGGGAATTGGGAATTGGCATTGGGAATTGGAAATTGGGAATTGGGAATTGGAAATTGGGAATTGGAAATTGGGAATTGGGAATTGGGAATTGGGCATTGGGAATTGAGAATTGGGAATTGGGAATTGGGAATTGGGAAAGACTTGTTGAAAGGTTCTCACTCAAATCACCTTGTCCCCTTGTCCCCTTGTCCCCCCTGCCTCCCCTGCCCCTCTGCCCCCTGCCCCTTAACTGGGCGAATAAATTTTAGCGTAGCTTGAGCATAGTGCTACATTGCCGTTAACCTTTGCTAATTTTGTGGGAATAATATTTACTGTTGGTGTTGGGTTGTAGGTAAAAATTGGCCTATGAATTTGCTGAGGCTGAGAATGCATCACTTAATCGAGCAATTAGGTGATGACGATTTGCAAGACATTTGGAACGTTCTGGAAGGTTTATATTATGACTTTTATATGCTCAAAGCGATACAACAAGTTAAGCGAGCGCAGCAACCGTGGGATATCTTAACCCATGAAGAAGCGGTACGACTGTTGATGTTTTTCTGATTCAGCAGCGCTTTCTTTTCTTGTGCCAGTGGCCCCTCAAGTTTTGGTTAAGGTAAAGCCTAGTGAGTCTAGAAATGCGCTATGCAAGGTCTTTTTTGCTAGACCTGAAAAATTTAGAACCTGCTGCTTACGAGCGGGTGCATGATTTTGTCTTTGTTGAGTTAGCCCAAAAGTGGCAACTGAGCGATCTAAAAGAACTACGACAGCTTGATGGTGAAGGCATTTTTCACCGTTTCACACTGGATAATTACCTGATTGGTATAGAAATCAGGGGTGAAATTGTGAAATTTCTGCGTGTCATTCCTATGCCAGATGTTTAAAGTGAAGAGTTAAGGGAACACTTAAAACTGTAAACTGTATAAGGCTAGGCAGGGATCGCTATAACCTTACATTAAACTGGTTTTTGAAAAACACTTTATTTGAGATTTCCCTATGGATGCTAGGGCACTTTGGCAACGATACCAAAACTGGTTATATTTCCACGAGGGATTGGGACTGTACTTAGACATAAGTCGAATGCGGTTCGATGATGCCTTTGTGGATTCGTTGCAGCCGAAGTTTGACAAGGCGTTTGCGGATATGGCGGAACTGGAGAAGGGTGCGATCGCAAATCCCGACGAGAACCGCATGGTTGGACACTACTGGCTGCGAAATCCTGATTTAGCGCCAACTCCAGAACTTACACAAGAAATAGTCCAAACCCTAGAACAAATCGAAGCTTTTGCGGAAAAAGTCCAAACAGGTGCTATTCATCCTCCCAGAGCAAGCCGCTTCACGGATATTATCTCCATTGGCATTGGTGGTTCCGCACTCGGGCCCCAATTCGTCGCAGAAGCTCTTGCTCCTGATTTCCCACCTCTGAAACTTCACTTTATCGATAACAACGATCCGGCAGGTATCGATCGCGTTATCAATCATCTACGAAATAGCCTCGCCAGCACTTTGGTATTGGTAATCTCCAAATCTGGGGGAACACCGGAACCTCGCAACGGCATGATTGAGGTTAAAAAAGCTTACGCTGGACATAATTTGGAATTTGCTCAATATGCGGTAGCAATTACCAGCGTTGACAGCAACCTCGATAAACTAGCCAAAGATGAAGGTTGGCTGGCCAGATTTCCCATGTATGACTGGGTGGGAGGACGCACATCAGAAATGTCTGCTGTGGGGCTAGTACCAGCCGCATTACAGGGCATTGATGTTCGCGCCATCCTAGATGGTGCAAAAGAAATGGATGACGCTACCCGCGTCCCAGATGTGAAAAATAACCCAGCAGCCTTGCTAGCTTTGTCTTGGTACTTTGCTGGTAATGGAAAGGGCGAAAAAGATATGGTTGTCTTACCTTACAAGGACAGCTTGTTTTTATTCAGTCGCTATTTGCAACAGCTGGTGATGGAATCTTTGGGCAAGGAAAAAGACTTAGACGGTAACGTTGTCCATCAAGGCATCGCCGTTTATGGCAATAAAGGCTCAACAGATCAACACGCTTACGTCCAGCAGTTGCGTGAGGGTGTAGCGAATTTCTTTGCTACCTTCGTTGAAGTGTTGGAAGATCGTCAGGGCCCATCCACTGAAATAGATCCGGGAGTTACATCAGGCGATTATCTTTCCGGTTTTCTCCAAGGAACCCGACAAGCGCTTTATGAAAATCACCGCGATTCGATTACAGTTACCATTCCCCAAGTTAACCCCCGAACTGTAGGGGCATTAATAGCTTTGTATGAACGTGCTGTTGGTTTATACGCTAGCTTGGTTAACGTCAACGCCTACCATCAGCCAGGGGTAGAAGCTGGCAAAAAAGCTGCTGCCTCCATTCTCGATTTGCAAACACGAGTGGTAGCAGTGCTGCAAAAAGAAAAAACTCCCATTTCTCTTGACGAACTCGCCGAGAAAGCTGGCGCATCAGACCAAGTTGAGGCAATTTACAAGATTTTGCGTCATATCCATGCCAATCAGCGAGGTGTGGTTTTGCAAGGTGATCTTCAGAAACCCGGCAGTTTAACCGTTTCTGCTAGCTGATAGCTCTAGTTTAAATATCACATTTTGTCCCTAATTGTTGTATCAGCAACAGTTTTTGGTTGTGAAGCATCCTAGATAAAAGTTTTATCTTTCGTCTAGGATGCTTCACTGTATAATTTGTAATTTTTAATTAAGTTTTATAAATTTAATTTTTTGAATTTTGACGCAGCTATATCGAGAGGCTCAGATGCCCGGTTTTTTATAAAAGTAGGGCATCTTTTTGTTCGTAACTCCTGCACGGATTGCTATATACATCATTACGAATTAATACTTACCAAAAGGCGTTGATTAAAATAGCTCTTGGGTAGAAAACAGCGATCGAGTAAAAAAGGATTATTGGTATCTCCAAATAATAAATTACCCTGCTTCTCTCGATGACAGAATGGTGGCACAATTCCCCAATCTTCTGCTAGCCAAATCCAGTATCCTATGTCAATTCTGCCATAGTTTGAACCTGTGAGAATCTCCCCAACACTGTTGTTGATAGATACTATTTCTGCCGATGATTTGATTTCAATTAACAGCCAAGCTAACTCTTCTACAGAAAAGCTATAGCCATTATCAGCAGCTATGTTGACAAACTGCTGCGGATTTTTCGCAATGAGCAATTCTTCTTTGAGAGATGGCGTTTTTTGTGCAAAATCAAAAAGATCCCAAATCTGTCTTCTTGTAACTAGAAACCACGCAAGTTCTTCTGCCGTCAAATTATGACCATTGTCTTTTGCTAACTTAAGAAATGGCTCAAGGCTATCGGTTTCTGCTAGTTGACTTTTCAATTGGAATGTTTGCTCTACTAACGACAAAAAATCAATAACCTTTTGCCATGTAACTTTGTCATAGCTTTTGTTAAATTTTATTTTTTCTTGCCAATAAATGTATTTATCTTCTTTAAGAAAGAAATTCCAAATTTGATAATACATGGGTCATCTCACCTAAGTCTTAAACTTGGTACAGGTTGGTTATCAATGAACACCAGTGTAGTAAGTATAATGTGTTTCTTCGACAGTACTAAATCTCTTGTATCATGTAAATGAAATTACACAGTAGCTAAGTATAAAGTTTATGTAAAGTTTGTCACTATAAATGAAAAATACTGAGGAAAAGATGAAGATAACGATCGCTGTAGTGGGTTGTGCGATCGCTCGTTATTACTTCTCATAAAATCAAATTAAGTCAATAGATAGTATTAATTATTCATAAATGAATTAACCACAAAATAGCTTGCACTTCAGTACTTTTAAACGAACCGCAAAGGGCGCAAAGAGCGCGAAGGTAAGAAAAGAGATATATTTTGCTATTTTTAGTTAATAGGTAAATTGCGGAGGAAGTAAAAGCGATAAAGCGATTGCTATTCAACTGCAATACTTTCTTTATCAGCTTCTTTCCTTCTTAGCCCATTAAAAATATTGAGTAATTTTTGATATAGATCATCATCTTTACCTCTGACACTTCCTATAAATTCGATTTTTCCCCGCAATGAATCAAGAAAAGCTGGTATATCCTTCTCTGGCAAAATTGGTTTTTTTGCGTATTTAGATATGTAAGTCTCTACTGCTTGTTCCAAACCATATTTTTCCCAAGCATGAAGAGCGCCATAAAGATTACGTATATATTTGCGATTAACATTAACAGATTTATTAACAATTAAACCAGTAACTGCCTGCCTCTGTGTTTTATAAGCTAGTCTAACCTTTGCATCATTTATCTGAAATCCATTTTTCTCTATAATTGACTTCAACTCTTTTCCTAAAACCACATGAGGTAATCCTTTCTTATAACTATCAACTAACGCAGACGGTAACTCATCTCGGTTGATTGAAAATGTTATGTCATCAGCATATCGGGTGTAAAATAAACCATATTCTTCAGCGAATCTTTGTAATTCGCTATCCATTTTTGCACAAATAAGATTTGAGATAATTGGTGAGCTTGGCGCTCCTTGAGGTAGCTTATTATTAAAACAGCAAATCTGAGCTAATATAGTGGCAACTTTTTCGTTTACTTCGTAAGGCTTTGCAATAAAAACACCTCTAACTCGACCAAAATTAATTGAATCAAAAAAATCCTTGAGATCAAGATTTAAAATAAATTTCTTCTTAATATGGGCTTTAGCATTAGTAACTATACTTCGTTTAGCAGCAAAACCATGAACAGATGCTCTAGGACGATAAATAGTATATAAAACTTGGCTCAATTTCCTCTGAATAATTGCTAAGGATTTATTGGGAGAATGAATAGTTCTAGATCCACCAGATTTTTTAGGTACTATAAAAGTGTTATATCGTGAATCTTCAGACTTTCGGTAAATGTAATAAATTAAGTTTTTGTACGGCACTTCTAGAAGTTGTGCAACATCTTGTGGAGATTCTAATTTTTTAAATTTTTCTGATAGTTCTTTACAGCTATCATATAGTAATAAAGAATGGGAAGTATCTTTGCTCACAACTGCTTACTAGCTTCGCTAAAAAAATACCTACTATGGACATTCACGCTTAATGCATTACGTAACACACAATAAATCGTCACGTGGCGTAAGGCTAACATGAGAATACACCGTTGCAGTATCGTCAACGGAAATAAATGCCCATAAGCAGGTAATGTGATAGTTATAACATAATATATATAGAATTTCCACAGAGGTTATAAAAACAAAGTGGTTTATTTGTTACTCAATCAGGTAATCAGATAGTACCCAATCTTGAATATGGTACATAGTCTGACAAGGCTGATAAGCAATAGTCTTAAGTTGGCTCTAAAAAACTGATAAAACAAGAAAATTTAAATTTTGAGTTATTTTTAGGAAATTGTATTAATTCTTATACCTCCTTGAAACATCTTGGAATATGTCTTTTTCTTTTCATATTTTGCAGCCCTATAATTTGGAGATTTTAAAAGAGCATAATTAAAAAACTTAATAGACTCTTTGTATTTACCTAACTCCCTAAATGTAATACCAATCTGAGTCAGAATAGTATAATCATCTTGATTAAGCTTTAATGCATCTTGATAAGATTTAAGTGCTTCATCTGTTCTATTTGCAATAAAAAGTATCTCTCCTTGTGCTTTTAAAAGATCAAAATCATTTTTGTCAAACTGTAAAGCATCGTGAATAGTTGACAATGCACCTTCTAAATCACCAATACTTTTTCGTGCAGACGCATAAGCAAATCTTGTTTTAGAATTACTAGGATTTAAGATTATAAGTTTCTCATACGTTTCCTCCATTGTTTCTATATCACCCATAAATTTTGCTATCTCAGCTTTTTTCTTTAAAAGGCTAATATTATCAGCATCTTTTTCTAAACTCCTATTAATTTTTTCTAATTCTTTTCTTAAATACCTTTGGTGACGAAATTTAATTTCTTGTGCAAATCTTTCACCTTCAAGCTTTATGCAGCTTGATTCCTTTTTAAGATAATGGCTTTCTCCTCCTGTTTGATATAACCAATGTGAACCATTTGATGTTCTGAAAAGATAATCTTCTTCTATTTTTGAAGTATGTATTTGTACAATATATAAATCGTTAATTTTCTTGTCCTCGGTGTCATAAACAGGATGGGGATAAACAGTATAACAAGATGGGGGAAGAGCTGGCTGTACATTCGTTAATTTATCAGTTATTCTTTTTTGCATTTCATCTATTAAACTTCGACTAAGATTAATTCCTAATATTTTGCCAGCATCATCTATCCCTAGATAGATATCTCCTTCTCCCAAGGCATTGATAAATCCTATTATGTATTGTTCTGCATGATCTACAATTTTGTTAAGAGGTTTTTCAGATTTTATCTCTTTAAATTCAACATATTGTCCCTCTTGATAGTGGAAAGTTTCTTCTTTGATGAATTTAATCTCTTGTGTCATATTAGGAGCTAATGTGTAGAGTTAGCTTGAAATTACTAACTGTCTGAAATTTGTTGTAGTAAGTTAGTATTTTTACATATTCAACAACGCATCCGCCGCCCAAGTACCGACAATCGTCCCTTCAAATTTAAAATCGCCTTTGGAAATTGCGATCGCACCCTGATTCTGCAATTCTTCAAATGAAACCTGATAATCAGCTACCTTCTGGCTTTTAGATACAATTCGCTTGCTAAGTTGACCCTTTTTAACTTCCTGCTGCGTTCCTCCCAAATCCCACAAAGCCAAAAGCAGACGAGTTCTAGTTTGGGCAATATTTTTTGATGTCATATTTAATCTATTTTTTGGCAAAGATCATCATAGTAGCTGTATATTTATAATTTATTTACCTAGAAAAAATAACCGAGAAATTGCTGAATATTTCGGCGTTTCAGCTAAATAGATTAATCAAAAATCAATAATATATTTCTTTGGGATGAATGCAATTTCTCTCAAAGGCAGGATGGAAGACTTGAGAAAACCAATCATCATAAAAGTGAAACGCTGTAGCTGTGCAGTTACAAATTAAGTGAAATATGTTTTTTCAATCCCAGGTGAAATAACAGGATTTCCAACTTGGTTTTTGCAACAGCGAGGCTTTTAGCAAATACAGGTGATGAAGAAATCCAATGAACACAATATTTAAAGAACGTAAAATAGTGTCGCGTCTATTTGCAGTGCTACTTTCGGCATTGCTAATGGTACCCTTGCTGAGTAGCTGCGGAGGCGGTTCCCAAAAAGCTTCAGTACCACCACCTGTTGATGATACCGTTGGTAGAACAGTCAGCGATCGCACAAACCAAACCGAAGTTAAGAAAGGATTGGGTACAGGTCAAAAAGTGGCACTTTTGGCGGGGGCTGCGGCACTTTACTACATGTACAACCAGCATAAGAATGCTCCCCAAGAAGGAGCGCAAGGTAAGTACTATCTTTCCAAGAACGGGCGCGTATACTACCGCGATGCTGAACATCGCGCTCACTGGGTAACGCCACCAGCAGAAGGAATCCGAGTACCCGAATCTGAAGCACAAAAGTATCGGGAATTCCAGGGCTATAACCGGAGTGCCACAGGTCGCGATCTAACTGGTATAACTTCATCCGCAGCACCAGCACTCTAGATCCGCGAAGCGTGTGTAAATATAAAGCGGGTTTCCCGGAGGATAACGCCATCGCGCACGTCGGAAACACGAACTTAAATCAGGAGACTAGATTATGGTAAATGAATTTTTCCGAAAGGCGAAAGATTTACTCTTGGGATCGAACAGCGATCAAGCTGATCAAAATGCTGAATTCCGCGATCGCAATGTCCGCCCAGCCAGCGAAGACCCCTACGGCGATCCCGCAGACCCAGCGTCTTACGGCAACGTTATTCCAGCCAGTCAAGACCCCTACGGCGACCCCGCAGATATATCGTCTTACGGCAACGTTCGCCCAGCTAGTGAAGATCCTTACGGCGACCCCGCAGACACAGGGGAGTTTGGTGATGTCCGCCCAGCTAGCGAAGACCCCTACGGCGACCCCGCAGATGAGGATTACCGTCGTTAACGCGAACGGCACAAATATTCTGGTGAGTTTGACAAACCTCTCCCTGCCTTGAACTAAAGTTCAAGTCTGTCCCTCTCCGACTCGGAGAGGGACTGTTTTATGTAGTAAGGGAATTGCAAAAAATAAATTATCCACAAAGACACGATAAATCGCCGTCTTTACAATAATCAGTCCTTTGTAGAGACGGCGATTTATCGCGTCTCTTACTTTAACCGAACCGTATTGCACTATATGACATGTTGAATTACGAATTAGGAATTATTTTTGTTAGCCAAAATTTCCTGCGATCGCTCAATATTTTGACGCACAGATTGAGCCGAAGTATGCAAACCCTCTCTTTCTTCATCGCTGAGTGTCAATTCCAATACACTCTCAATTCCACCGCATCCCAAACGACAGGGAACACCAATTACAACATCTTCTAAACCGTATTCACCTTGCAGATATGCCGCTACAGGCAACAACCGCGACTGATTTAATAAAATCGATTCTACCATCACGCTAGTAGCCGATGCTGGAGCAAAAAAAGCACCACCCGTCTGCATCAATTCCACAATTTCTGCGCCACCGTTGCGGGTTCTTTCTACCAAGCGTTCAATTGTGGCTGCATCCAGCAATTCAGTGATAGGAATGCCGTTAACGGTAGCATAACGAGACAAGGGAACCATTAAATCGCCGTGGCTACCCAATACCATCGCTTTGACATCGGCGGGTAAAACGCCCAATTCTAGGGCAATAAAGGTTTCAAAACGGGCGGAATCTAACACGCCAGCCATACCCATAATGCGATCGCGTGGTAAACCTGTAGCTTGCCAAGCTAAATAAGTCATCACATCCAACGGATTGGTGACGACAATAAAAATAGCATTGGGAGAATGAGCGATCGCATTTTTTGCCGCTTCCACCACAATCTTGGCATTGGTTTTCAGCAAATCATCCCGACTCATTCCTGGTTTGCGGGGAAGTCCTGCGGTAATCACCACAATTTGAGAACCAGATGTGTCAGCATAATTATTTGTGCCGATAATCTGGCGATTATGTATTTCAATTCCCCTGGCTTCCATCAAATCCAGCGCCAAGCCTTGGGGCATTCCCGCGATAATATCTAGTAAAACTACATCTGCAAGGTTTTTCTCTGCAATGCGTTGAGCTAAAGTGCTACCAACCCTACCCGCACCCACGATGGTGACACGGGGTAAATTACACACAATTGGAGAGTTAGGAGAAAAAGACATAATTATTAAAGTGCGATTTTTATCAAAAAGAATTCAGGAGTCAGAATAAATGCTGAATTCTGACTTCTGAATTCTTTTTGCTTATTTAAACTCTTCTAGTTGATCTACGCGTAACCAAACGTTGGGTGTTGGCACTTTCCCAAACTTAATCAGGGCGTAATCACCTTTAACATCTACTATTTCACCCTTGGTTTCAAACAAATAAGAAGGAAAGCGAGTATCACTGGCTTTTGCTTCCAGACTGTTTTCCAGTTTCTCGCGGATAGCGCGAACCATATCTCCCTTTTTAACCGCCATGAATTCCCCTCTCAAATTTCTAGATTGTTTTATCTGCATTTTAGGAGACTTCCGAATTAGAAGTAACAATTTCTGTAAAAACGCGATTAATCGCGTCTCCTAATTCCCCCTGGCGTTTGACATTCGGAGCAAAAATGACTAGATCGCCCAGCTAGCCTAATCCGTTGAATTGGCATACCACAAACTCGACAGGGTTCTCCAGCGCGATTATAAACCCAGGCAACACCACCATAGTTACCGTTAGTACCTTTGACATTTAGGAAATTACTAAATGTCGTACCACCAGCTTCAATGCTGGTTTCTAAAACTTGAATGATGGCTGTTCGCAAAAGCTCAATTTGCTTTAGCTGTAAATCTATACACAAAGTTTCAGGTAAAATTCCACTCTTAAACAGGGCTTCATCGGCATAAATGTTGCCTAATCCCGCCACCACAGACTGATCGAGTAGCGCAGTTTTAATCGGACGGCGGCGGTTTTTGAGTTTACTTGCTAGATATTCGACAGTGAATTCTGGCGAAAATGGATCTGCTGCCAGTTTTGCCAAACCAGTGATAATACTTTCTACAGCAACACCAGGCGGAACCCACCAAATTTTACCGAAGGTGCGCTGATCGACAAAACGTAATTCCTGCTGATCCCCAAAGAATAATCTAACCCGCGTGTGCTTATGTAATGGTTCATCTCGATGCAGCCATAGTAATTGACCGGTCATTCGCAGATGAACCCCTAGCCAACTGGTTGAGGAAGGGGAAGAGAGTTCGGCCAGGAGATATTTACCGCGACGATGCCAAGTAGCGATCGCATTTTTTTCAATTCTATCAACAAACTCACCAACAGAAAACGGGTAGGCGATGGTGCGATTGAGCAACACATCTCCACCCGTAATTTCTTGGTTAAGAGTCAATTGATTTAGACCCTTTCGGACTGTTTCAACTTCAGGCAGTTCTGGCATTCAAGCTGATTAAGCAGAAAATTTTGATGTACTTGGGGATTTAAGAAAGAAGAGATGGGGTAGAAACTTACACATCCGTAGATGGCTCGTATTATTACCCAAGAGAAACCGTAAATACCCGCAGGGCGGCTCTCATAGATTAGGGTAGGCTAGGGTGAAGAATGAATGAACTGAAATTTTCAGATTTCATACTTCAGACTTAAGACTACCCTTCATCATCGCATCAAACAATCCCCTTGTAGCTTTGCTGCTATTTTTTAGCTGCTTTAGCCTTTGGTGCTTCAACTTCTACCAATTCATCCTGGGCAAAGTTGTTGGTATTGATACCAGAGTAATTGACCTTTTCAAAACGGACAATTACAGGGTATTTGATGCCGCTTTGGTCAATGGAAGCCACAGTTCCTAGATCCTGAAACCAGTAGGATTCAGGGCGGAGAATACGTACTTTAGAACCACGTTGAACCATGATTATTTTCCCTTTTAGTTATCAATCGCCAATCTAGAGGGCTAATTGATTTCACTCTACAACCTGAAGGTCGCTGCTAGAGTCTTTGTTAAGTTATTTGTCTGAATTGGGCATTGGGCATTGGGAATTGGGCATTGGGAAGAGGACTTGGGGACAAGGAGAATTGGGGACAAGGGGAAAGACTTGTTTCAAGTTCTCACCTCTTGTCCCCTGCCCCCCCACCCAAAATTTAAAAAGGTATCAGACCCTACTTGACAAGGTAGACGTTATAGCGTACCTTCATTCGCAAATAGTATTTTTGTACAAACTTTATGTTTTACTCAATATGAACACACTCCCCTCGTTACCTCTGCCAATCCGCAGATCGTTATCTATATAAGTGATATCTAACCAGCCTTGCTGTTTATCACTGTTTATGGCAACATCAATCGCCGGAAATTTTCTACCTTCTTGAATTTGTTGGATAAAAGTTCCCGGAGAATTGTATTCTATTAAACGTTGTAAGCCGATAATAGACCGCTCAAATTTCACTTGGACACGCCGACCTGAAACTGGCTCAAATTTAGCAGCAATGCTGACTAATCCTTCTAAATAAGGTAAGCCATAAATCTCAGCTATGTTGTAAACACTGGTAGTCTCTACCCGGATACACTGATAGATTTGACCCAGTTTACAAAAAGGTAGACGATCTAAATTTAAAAGAGCCTTGCTAGTGGTGTATAGTAATCGCCAATTGCCATCTAGCAAATTACCAGCTTCTACCGGGCGGGGTGTAGGATTAAAGTCTTCTAAATTGGCGATCGCAGCTAAGATAGCTTGTTTCTGTGCTTCAGTCGCTAGTAAACCGCGATTTGTACCAGCGATCGCATCCATGAGAGCCGCTTTTCCCATCATCGCCTGTCACCTCTAAAATCAGTCAGTTTCCATCAGCATAAACAAGATATTCATCACATATATGGAGAACCATAAAACTTACTAAGAATTGCTTGACTTAAGCCTTATGCCTATTAAATAAAAAATTTCTATCTGAATGCGGATTTATTCACTAAAGGGTTGAAAAGATAACTAAATAAATCCGTGTCAAGTGATAGACTCTAAATGTCAACTTACGTAAACCTTTTCTTGTCTTCTTTGATATGTTGAACTCTCCATTACGTGAAGAACCCCGTAACCAGCGAGCCCATGTCATCCCCCTCAAGCCAGAGTCCTCTATGTTGGATTGGTTGGAAAATAAAGGTCGGATCATAACACGTGACGTTCAAGACCCGGATTTTCAAGATGGGGAAGAAGAAATAGACTCCCTAATGGGTGTAGAAGATGGAATTGGCTACGACCTTGATGATGATGACGATATAGGAATCGCCGAGGATTAGCCTTTTCAGGCTAGGGACTTGGTAGTATCCCTAGCTACTGATATTCAATTTTAATAAGTGTGGAGTGAAGGGAAACTTCTGTGGACGCTAAATTATCTCCTGAGCAAGGATTAAATATTTCTGGAATTGCACTAGCCTCTTTATTAGCCGTTGGGTTAGGTACAACAGCATTTTTCTTAGATTCGATGGCCAACAGGCTACCCTGGCAAAGTATGTCGCTAACCCTGCCACTGCTGTTGTGTGCTATGGGTTCAGGTGTGGTTGGCTTTTGGGTAATACCTTTACTCCAAGCACTCAAAACTGGACAAATAATCCGCGAAGATGGGCCCCAAGCTCATCTAAAAAAAGCAGGCACTCCCACAATGGGAGGTATATTCTTTATCCCTGTAGGTGTAATTATTGCCTGCATATTGTCTAATTTTGCTACAGATGTCCTTGCAGTTTCGGCATTGACAACCAGCTATGGATTGATTGGCTGGCTTGACGATTGGCAAATTCTGCGCCGGAAATCAAATAAAGGTATATCTCCCCGAACAAAACTTGCTTTGCAAGTGGGTTTTGCGGCAGTATTTTGCCTCTGGCTAATGTTTAATCAACCTTCTAATATTACAAATATTGCTTTACCTTGGGTCAGCTTCACACTACCATTAGGATTTCTATTTTGGCCTTTGGCAGGTTTTGTACTAGTTGCAGAAAGTAACGCGACTAATTTAACAGATGGTATTGATGGCTTGGCAGCCGGAACAGTAGCGATCGCACTTTTGGCATTAGGAGCCTTAATTGCACCTACAGCACCAGGGTTAATGGTTTTTTGTGCGGCTTTAAGTGGTGGTTGTTTAGGTTTCTTAGCCCATAATCGTAACCCAGCCCGCGTTTTCATGGGAGATACCGGTTCCCTCGCACTGGGAGGAGCATTAGCTGCTGTAGCGTTATTAACAAACACCTTAGTAGCACTGTTCATTCTCAGTGGTATCTTCTTCGTAGAAACCCTTTCGGTGATGGCACAGGTAAGTTATTACAAAGCCACCAAGGGCCCTGATGGCAAAGGCAAGCGCCTCTTTAAAATGGCACCCTTACACCATCATTTAGAACTCACTGGCTGGTCAGAATTGCAAGTGGTTGGAGTATTTTATGTCATCGCGGCTATTTTGGCTGCCATCTGCTTGGCGTAGGCGCAGCCCAACCCAGGCATCGCTCCATTCTGAATCATGTTTTGAGAAAATAGTAAAAGATAAAAAACAACTCCCACATCTTCAGGGAGTTGTTTTTTTATCCGGGAAAATGCTTTATCTAAAAGCCTCATAGAAACGCGAAATTGCACTGAGCTTCTCTACACTCTATTCCACCGCTTACAGAATTACGTTAGCGCAGCGTTAGCGAGTCATCGAGCGTCATTACGAATTATTTCAATCGTACCTATTTACATACTCCATAACCCGATTCTTCCCTGTTCGCTTTGCTTCAAGCATTGCTTGATTTGCCCGATTCAAAAAATCCTTAACTGTAATCCCTGGTTCTGATACAGCTATTCCAAAAGAGGCGGTGATCCCTTGAAGGATCTGATCGCCATCCTTCAATTGCATTTGTTCAACATCTACCCTTAATTGTTCTACTCGCTTCCTGAGCGCTTCCAGCGTCATATTAGGCATGACAATCACAAATTCTTCACCACCCCATCTGCAAGGAATATCAAAAGAGCGAATAGATTTTAACAGCAGTTTTCCTAATCCCTGAATAACAATATTGGCAGTCACATGCCCATAGCGCGAGTTATAAGATTTGAAGTTATCGATATCCAGAAAAATAACACTAAGAGGTTGTCCCGACCTTTCAGCCTCCGCTAGCCTTTGTTCCAGTATAGTTTCCATATAGCTTTGATTAAATAGTTGGGTCATCCCATCCCGCAAATTATCATGGGTAAGACGTTGTTTTACCGATAGATTATTTAGTGCAAAGCCTAAAGTTCTAGCAATAATCTCAGTAATTTGTTGATCTTCTGGACTGATTTCTTCAAGGGCATAGATATGTAAAATCCCAACTACTTCGCCTTGTCCAAACAATGGAACACACAAATGTATGCCGCTAATAGGCTGTATTAAATGGTTGCACATCAGTCCTGAGTTACTAGACGATAAAAGGTTGAATTTGCCTCTCCGCAATGCCCAACATTCAGACAGTGAAAATACTTCTTTACTGGTTCTTTTATCTCCCCAAAAACTATTCATCTGAACATAATTCTTGGAATTAGCAATTATATATATACAACCACTCATATTAGGAAATAGCTTGGAACAGGTTAAAGCGACTACTTGATATACCTCATCTTCAGATTCGCAGCAATAAAGCATATCTGCCATATCTGAGAGATATATAAGTTCCCGTTTTTTTGCCTTTAATTTCAGCGTTTTTTCTTCTAGCTGCCGATTTAGATCGGTGAGCGATCGCTGTGCTTCTATTGATTCTGTAATATCGATACTGATCCCACCGATGCGGTAAGCACCCGTTGCGTAATCGCTAAACGGAAACTTAAACGATAGCCAGTAGCACGGCTGATTATTGCCAGGTACCTTTACCTCTTCAATCAGCTTTAAGGGGCGTAGAGTCTTCAAAACGACTTGATCGTTTTCCATTACTCTCTGCCCTTCTTCGGGATCTGGCAAGAATTCACTATCCGTTTTTCCTAACCATTCTTGTGAATCTACTGAAAATCTAGACTGTAGCTCCTGGTTGTAATAAAGCACTCTAGATTGCTCATCTTTGATATAGGCCCCAAATGGGCCCTGATCTAGAAATAGCCGTTGCATCTGCTGGCTGCGTTGAAGTTCGCGGCTATCTTCTTCATATTTGGCGATCGCCTCTACAATTTGATAGGCGGTTGGCATTAGGTAGAGTAAGGCAGACAAGGAAACAAACGCCATTACATCAAGCACGACTAAGTGCAATAGCGATATTGACGAATGTGTTTCAAAAATCGCCAAAAAGTGATGAAATCCGCAAAGTAGTAGGAATCCACCTGATAATAAAAAGGCTAGCCAAAACTTAGAAGGGATAGTTGCCTTAGTTTTGGCAAAGAACACCCCTGTTAATATAGGTATGCCAAAGTATGAAAATGCAGTGATGCCGTGAGCAATTATGCAATTCCAGTAAATAGGCTGCATTGCTTATGTGGTATGAATATTTCATCCGTTTAACTATAATTCTGGGTAGTCTCAAGATGTAAGCGTAGAAAGGATGATTTAAGTGCCTCATAGCTTAGTTTTATTGCAGCCCCCCTGAAAGGCTGCTCATTTCACTCCCTTACAAAGCTGACTTACCAAGTGAGTGAGTTCAGGCACAATCAGTTTTTCCAGCGCCAGGCGCACAGCATTACTAGAACCAGGAAGCGAAAAGATTAATTTATTTTGATACACACCAGCAACAGCGCGAGAAGCGATCGCTCGCGAACCAATTTCTTGATAACTTAAAAAACGGAATAACTCACCAAATCCCGGCAAAGTTTTCTCCAATAACTTCTCAATGGCATCATAAGTAGTATCTCTTGGCGCAATACCTGTGCCACCATTAAAAATTACAGCATCCAAATTTGAGCTTTTACCCAAATTTTCTATCTGCTCTTGAATCTGTGTTGGTTCATCTTTGATAATCGTGTAGGCTCCAACAGCATAGTTAGCACCAAGAAGTAACTGCTGAATTAGCTGACCACTTTTGTCTGTTTCGGGTGTGCGTGTATCGCTGACAGTAACCACAGCGCAAGTTACCGTAATCCCAAGCGAATCTGGATGTGGTTGTTGTGTCATGGATTAAGGGTTTTAACTTTTGATAATGGGCAATTGGGAACGGAGAATGGCGTATTGGACATGAAAAAACAACATAAGCCATTCGCCATTCACCCTACACACTATTTTTCAGCTTTGCTGAGTCCAAGATCGTTTTCTTCAGCATACCGTTCCATGAAGCGCATAAAGCGTTCCCATTCTTGGGCAGATTTCATCACGTAAAGTGCTTCTAATGCTTCCGGTTTCCCGTTGATAAATTTAGCCTTCACTTCACGGGTAATTATTTCGCCTTCTTCGTCACTCAAGTACATCCCGGTAATATCTTCGGTGCTACCTTGATCTAAAATTTTCGGATTCGTAAAAATAAACGTGGCTGTACCACTGTCACCAGTGCGCGATCGCGTCAGCCGCACTTCTGGAATTACTACTTCGTCAAGACCTTTAGAAAACTGGATTTTCGCCATGATGAATGAATTTAAACTTTTGTGATGGTTAATTTAATATTCTCTCATCAATTAGAACTCCACTGTCTATAGGCTTCTGTTATTCTTCTTTAGTGTATATACTTAAATTACCTCTTCATCTGGTATTAAAGTCACCCAGTTATTTTCCGTATCAGTATCAGTATTAGCAATACCCACAAGTAAATTTAGCCCCCGCCCAATTTTGTCGACAATTTCACCGTTATATAGATTCATCAATATTCAAGAGAATTCGAGTCTTATCTACTGAACAATTAGAAGAAGAATTTTTAGACTTTTCAAATGTGTCTGATTTAGTCGCTTGGCTTGAGGAAAATACCAGCAGTTGAAATAAATCTATACATCACTTTCTGAGTTTTACCTTATGGAGTAATTCATCTTTAATTCGGTTGAGAATTGAGGTTTCATCTAGATTTGCCAGAATCCGATTAATTACTGCTTTTGGTCCATCAGGCCCCCAAGTCGCGCCGTTGGCTAAATAAACTTTGGTAACTTGCCCAATACCATAAGAAGAAACACCAGCTACTCCCCCTTGCGTAAGTGCCACTGATATATAAGGGCCAAGGGCAATACCTGCTGTAGCTGTTGCAGAGATACCAAGTAAAGTTTTCAATCCACTCAAACCCAAGTTCGCCAACAATTCACTAGCACCAATTCCGCCCATACTCAGGGCGATTTTTTGTAGCAGTTGTACAGCACCAGATTCGGTCATAGAGAAGCCATAGAGCTTAGATAAACCCAAAATCAGAGCAATATCAATGACCACACTACTCAGAATATCTACCACAGTTACGGGATTAAGTGCGATCGCTAATGCTTTAGTCATCACAGCCTTCCAAATCAACTGATTGGCATTCTGTTCCCGAATCATCAGTTTTCGTTCGATTAACTGCTCATTTACAACGTCGGCATAAAGCATGGTATTAAGAGCAACCAAGGCTTTACCCTCACGATGTAAAATCTCCAAGATTTTCAGCTTCAGTTCTTCAACTTGGGCATTCCCTGTACGCAACTGTATGCCCCTAGTACCATCAGGGCGACGAATCGCCGTCTTCACCAATGGCGATGCCGCAGCCATAACAATCTCTAAAGGCGTGAGTAATTCCCGCACCCTTTCATCCCGAATTTTGTGATAAATTGCCATCCGGTCTGCTTCTGGATACTGGTCTACTTTGTTAAACACCAGAATGATCGGTTTACCTGCTTCCCGCAACTGAGAAAGGGCAGCATATTCTAGCTTCGTCATATCGCCAGAGATTACAAACAGAATCAAATCTGCTTGTTTCGCAATCTGTTCGGCTAACACAGCACGGGTTGCACCATCTACTTCGTCTAACCCAGGAGTATCAATTAATTCCACCTGCGATTGACCTACACCAGGGAGAGTAACTCGCAAAGCCCGTTCAGTTTTTCCAATCGCTTCTTCACTAATACTCCAATTAACTGTTTGTGCAGTCCGAGTGACACCGTGCAGAGGCCCTGTTTCAAATACTGTTTGTCCCACCAAAGAATTTAGTAGCGAAGACTTACCACGCCCTACCATGCCAAAAGCCGCAATCTGCACCACCATGCGGTCTAACTTCCCCAGCATAGTTTCCAAATCAGCAATTTCCGTTTCCAATCCGGTTTTTTCTTGGGGGGTGAGGTCGAGATTGGCTACTAAGTTTCGCAGCGCGGTTTGTGCTTGTTTATAGTTCAGTTCTGTCTGAATGTCTTCAAAACTGAAAATAGCGCTATCCAATTCTTCCTCCCAACTGAGAGAATTTGCTTCAGTGTTAGCAGAATCGCTTTGATCAGGTTCAGGCACAGGTAATGTCGAAGTCATATCAATATGAGGTTTGAAATTTTGGGATTTTTAAATTACCCCTGTCTCTTATCCTAGTTATTTTTAACAAGGGTTTGGGGAGTAGGGGGACAGTGGTGCATAAAAGAATAACTCTTGACCAATGACCAATGACTAATGACTAATGGCTAACAAAAAGTCATAAACTGAAAAATGCATCTAAATAGCGCGTTAGGATCTTGACTAAATTACCTGTGCGGAAAATCGTTATTGCCGGCAACTGGAAAATGTTCAAAACCCAGGCAGAGACCCAGGAGTTTTTACAAGGATTTCTGCCCCACTTAGAGGAAACCCCCCAAGGGCGAGAAGTGATATTGTGTCCTCCGTTCACTGATTTAAGTGTTTTGTCTAAGACCTTGCACGGTAGCCTCATCCAACTAGGGGCACAAAATATCCATTGGGAAGAATATGGAGCCTATACGGGTGAGATTTCTGGCCCAATGCTGACAGAAAGTGGTGTACGCTTTGTTATTGTCGGTCATAGCGAACGACGGCAATACTTTGGTGAAACGGACGCAACCGTTAATCTGCGCCTCCGAACTGCTCAAAGGTTTGGTTTGACTCCAATTCTCTGTGTTGGTGAAACTAAACAACAACGAGATGCAGGAGAAACTGAAGCACTGATTTCTCTCCAACTCGACAAAGGTTTGGTAGATATCGATCAGAATAATTTGGTGATTGCCTACGAGCCAATTTGGGCAATTGGCACTGGTGAAACTTGTGAAGCAGTGGAAGCTAATCGAATCATTGGCTTAATTCGGAGCCAGTTGAGTAATCCAAATGTATCAATTCAATATGGTGGCTCAGTGAAGCCAAATAATATTGATGAAATCATGGCTCAACCAGAAATCGATGGCGTTTTAGTGGGAGGAGCAAGTTTAGAACCTGAGAGTTTCGCTCGGATTGTGAATTTTCACTTAGTGTAATATGCCTTATTTTCGTTCCCATGCTCTGCATGGGAATGCCTAATGTAGATATGAAGAATTCAGAATTGAATTTTGTACGACTAGGTAATGAATATTGCTTGAAAACATTGCTCTTTGTGGGCGAAATAAAATTAAAATATTTTTCAAGAGTTGATACTCCATCCCTTCACGGGTGGAGTATTCTGAATTCTGACTACTGAATTCTGACTCCTGTTTTATGCCAAGCAACTTAATAATTCGAGGACGCTGTTTCGATTGGGGACAGCGAACTTATTTGATGGGCATTTTGAATGTAACGCCTGATAGCTTTAGTGATGGGGGTGACTTTAACACTACCTCTGCGGCTTTAATACAGGCGCAAGCACTCGTAGCGGGTGGTGCTGACATAATCGATGTGGGCGGTCAATCAACTCGGCCAGGGGCAAAGCAAATAACTCTGGCGGAGGAACTTGACCGGGTTTTATCGGTGTTACAGGTGCTAAGACCAGAAATTTCAGTCCCGATTTCTGTAGATACAACCCGTGCGGCTGTAGCCAAGGCATCGGTAGAAGCTGGAGCGGATATTATTAATGATATTTCTGGCGGCACTTTTGACTCAGAAATGTTGGCGACAGTTGCAGAGTTGAGTGTGCCGATTATTTTAATGCATATTCGTGGGACACCACAGACGATGCAACAACAAACTGATTATCAAGATTTGCTCGGTGAGATTTATAGTTTTTTGGCTCGGCAAATTGAGGTAGCGACTGCTGCGGGCATCGGCCTGGATAAAATTATTATCGATCCTGGTATTGGTTTTGCTAAGAACTATGAGCAAAATTTAGAAATTTTTCGCGGCTTGCGATCGCTAACAACACTCAATTGTCCTATCTTGGTAGGAGCATCCCGTAAAAGTTTCATTGGTCGCATTTTAAATCAACCAGATCCCAAAGCACGAGTTTGGGGAACGGCAGCAGCTTGTTGTGCTGCTATTTTTAATGGTGCTGATATCCTCCGAGTTCACGATGTTCAAGAAATGCACGATGTTTCACTAGTAGCTGATGCCCTATTGAGACAACCCATAGAACATGATTGCTAGGTATTACCGTTCTTCGGTTTTTTTGCCGTTACCTTCTTGTGTTACTGACTCAGCTATCAACTCCTGAAACATTTCACTTGAGTTAGCTGGGTCTACAAAGACAATTTTGGCATTATTGCTCTCACCAAGTTTTTGGCTAGCATCTACGTAATCTTGAGCCACGAGATACCGCAAAATATCCCTACTATCTGGATTGGAACGGAGAGCTTGAGAAATGATTTGCACTGAAGCCATAGTTCCTTCTGCTTTCTTAATAGCAGCTTCTTTTTCCCCTTCTGCTTCGGTAATTAGCGCCCGTTTTTTGATGACGGCGGCTTGCTCTTCTTCCCTAGACTTTCGCACACTTTCAGGTAAGGTAATTCTCTGAATATCTAACCGGAGAATCTCAACTCCCCAATCTGCCGTTACATTATTCAATTGATCTAATATAGCTGAGTCCATCTCTGCTCTGGAGACGTTGGTCTGCTCTAGGGTATTTTGGGCAATGATTTCTCGGAGCGTAGTTGTAGTTATCTGTGTTAATGCACCTTGCAGATCCTCAATAGCGTAAAAGCTTCTCTCAATATCTCGAATGCGCCAGTATACAATAGCATCCACTTCTACGTAAATATTATCTTGAGTGATCACATTCTGAGGTTTGATGTCTGTAAACTGCTCTCGTGTAGTATCTTCCATCACAATCTGATCGACCAAGGGAACAATAAAGTTCAGCCCCGGTTTAAGTTTCCGATGATACCGCCCCAAACGTTCGACTAGGGCTTCATTTCCTTGATTAATCAGTTTTGCAGAACCTAACGCATAACCTATAAGGGCTAAAACTATAGCAATAATTGGCTCCATGTATGCTCCTATTCGGCTTTTGGGAGAATTTAGTGTCAAAGATATGCTACTAGCTTGTCATATCTTTAGAGTTTAATGTTTTGAGTCTGTAATTTTATGAACACCAGCAGCGATGTCGAGTCACTGCGCGTCTTGTACATACTTTTGTAAGTAAAACTATTTTGCGGAATGCGTAGAAGCTTTACTTCTTGTCGTCAGACATCGCTATTAAAGCACCTCGATCGCACCCTGGCAAGGACTACTTCATGTAATCAACATTACTTGTACTGACATCTTTAGCCAGCCTGGATTGACATACAGTATATTCACTTAAATTTAATCAATTTTACGTAAAATTTAGTAGCAATTTAACAACTCCACTACAAATCGGGTTAAAATTGGCTTCAGACATTAAAAATATAAAAATATTATGGGCAGATTGTTAATAAAACTTATAGGTTTAATTTTATTTTTCACAGGGTTATACTTTTTTGGTCAAAATATTATATTTGTTAGCGGTTACTACATACCTTTTTCCAGCAGATTACCAGCGACAGTTTCCGTATTAGCGATTATGGCAGGTGTGTTTACATTGGTGTTTTATCGCAGAGAAGCTAGTCAGCTTGGATGGATTTTGTTAGGTATTGGGATAGTACTAGTTTTCTTGAGTGGTGGAGTAATTTTCAGATCAACTAGCTTATGGAATCTATTTGTTGCTTTCGGCGCATTAGCAGCCGGATATAAATTATTGAATGAGGGCAGAATCAACTTTTAAAATTTTTAAATATAATCAAATTTTCTCATAGTTGCGATAGCAATCTTATTTGATTAATGAGAATTGAAAGTCACAGTTCCCCAACTTTTCCCAGAAGTTGGGGATTTTCTGTCTCACGAATAACTTACGATTGTGATGGTAGTAAAAACTACACTTGTCGCCAGTTCATATTACAGTCAGGAAAATTTGACATTATAATTTCTCTATCTGCTCTACTATTGCTGAGAGTGCATTAGAGCGCTTAAATTAACTTTTAGTTAAGTGCCAATTTGAGGTTCGACAGGCACACATAATCCGTGTCATCTGGATAGATAGCCTCTTAATAATGACTTTAGAACGGGGGGTTTTACTAAGGTTGAGGCTACTATTACAATGGAAAATGTTGATTATGAGGAACAAGCAAGAATGACCCAAGTGATTCTTGGAGAAAATGAAGCAATAGACTCAGCTTTGCGTCGGTTTAAACGTCAGGTTTCCAAAGCTGGGATATTAGCTGATGTGAAATATCATCGGCACTTTGAAACACCCATTGAAAAACGCAAACGTAAGGCAGTGGCAGCTAGACGCAAAAGAACTTTTAAATAAACCTATTTGGTGTAATACTGGCGTTGCTTGAGGTTATGACCTAAAACAGGCAATAGGGTTTAGGCGTAGCCCTTCTTAGACATCGCCATTATTCTTACAAAAATTAAGCAAACTATGCCGCACTTCAATTAGGGTGTAGAGCGCGTTAAAGGCTTTATTTCGGTTGGGTAAAGCAAGCTAAAATCGCTGCCCATCAACCAAAATAAACGCCTTTAGCAAACAAACTGGCCCCTAAGACTCAGAATTATTAATGGTGCGGCTATTACAAACATTCATCGCCTTTTCTACTCCCTGCTTGAGACTTAGTTCAATACACTCAACCACGAATTGAAGTACAAGAGACATTTGCTGATTTTCGGCAGAGGAGAATCGTCCCAGCACATGGGAGACAGTATTAGAATCATCGTTATTAGCTGCACCTTTGGGTTTACCAATACCGATTCGCAAACGGGGAAAATTTTGGGTACTCAGATGTGCGATCGCACTTTTCATCCCGTTATGTCCCCCAGCTGAACCAGATAGGCGCAGCCGAGTTTTTCCCAAAGGCAAATCCATATCGTCGTAAATTATCAGCACTGACTCAGGCGGCAATTTATACCAACTCGTCACCGCTTGAATTGACTGTCCTGAGCGATTCATATAAGTTAACGGCTTTAGCAAGCGAATCTTACCTCCACCTGGGGCCATACCTTCGCCATACTCACCTTGAAACTTGCGGTTTTCTGCTAAAGAAATGCGCCAAGAACGGCAGAGGGCTTCTACAGCAGCAAAGCCGATATTATGGCGTGTTTGGTCGTACTTGCTTTCTGGATTCCCCAAACCAACAATTAGTTGTGGAATCACCAAAGCTGGTTGCGTAACAGCTTCTGTCATTTTGCCTATAGTCAATTGATATCAATCACTCAACTAGTACAATGTCTAAGCTAGTTTTGAGGGTTTGTAGTAAGCACTTCAGTGCTTAAAATCCAGGACTAAAGTCCTTACTACGAACTTGTTCACCCTTGGTAACTAATGAGACAAACTACTAGCTAGGTTGAGAAGAACTAGTGGTAGTATCCTGCTCTGATTTAGCAGGGTAGATTTGCTTAGGTTCCAATTCAGCAGTAGTCTTGACAGCTTCTTCTAACTGTTCTGCTTCTTTTTGAAACTCGCTTTGAAACTCCTTAGAAGCTTCTTGGAAACTACGGATTGTTTTACCCACACTCCGACCAATTTCTGGTAGCTTCTTTGGCCCAAAGATTAACAGCGCCACTACCATAATTACACCCATTTCCGGCAGACCGATACCAAATATATTCATTTTTGTCTCCTGTCAACTATAGAACCACTACAGAAACTCATATATTATGTAGTCTACTCAATAGTTAGTATGCACTGACCATTCACAAAAAAACCCGGAAGAACCGGGTGTAATTTAACTTGTTATCCAAACTTGATAGCGGTATATCTGTTAGCGTCCTAAACTCCGCCAATCGACATTTACATCCTGAACTAAGAGTGATCTATTGTAAAGTTGCAGAATAATCAGCAAAAATACAAAAAATAGCGCCATAAAAACAGCCATCACAGGGGTAGTACCCCAACCTGGAGCCACTTTTCCATACTCAGAGTTAAGTGGTTTCAGGATATCTCCCAACCTAGTCCTTTGTGCCATAGTTCACCTAATATTACTTGCCAAAGCTTTTTTTAATCTTCTGTAATATTCTATAAGAATAGCACTCATCATCTATCCCTCAATTATGGAACCCGCAATAGTTCTTAGCATTTCTATGGCCGCCGTGGTGGTTGCCATCACCGGAATTTCAATTTATACCTCTTTTGGCCCTCCTAGCAAGGAATTGAACGATCCGTTTGACGATCACGAAGATTAAAAGAGTCATTTGTCATTGGTTGGTGGTCTGTGGAAAACCACAATTGGCCACTGACACAGCAATAGTGGCTTACGCCAGTCTGGAATTTATCGCTGGTATTACCTTGAAACTGGCGATTTTCCAAGGCTGTATTGTTAAAATTTGTTGCCCAGATGAGAATTCAGTAGTAGAGGAACGCTCTAACAAATCTACTCTATCTCCTAGATTTAACCCTAAATTACTTTGCAAAGATAACTCGGCTGTTTCTCCGTGACATTCATAACACCGCAGAATTAGCTGCTGTGGGTTATCTTCAGATGGCTTCAAGGCCATCAAGATTAAATTTTCAGCTGATAAATCTAGAAAACTCATCCCCAACCCATCTTTACCAGTAGAAAGGGAAGGATTTTCATTAGGAGGATTTAATATCACTTGTAACGGTATATTCAATTCATAACCACGCCGTACCGTATGGGCTGATTCCCAGCTACCAGCATGAGGATACAAGGTATATGTAAACTCATGAAAACCTTTATCAGCCTCTGAGTCTGGCCAATTAGGGCTACGTAGCAGTGTTAGGCGAAGTTGATTGGGTTTGCTGTCGTAACCGTATTTACAATCATTGAGCAAACTAACTCCGTGAATACCCTCCTGTGTTTCTCCTGTTAAATCAGCCCAACGCAAAGCGGGGACTTCCCATTTTGCCTCTTCTGCGGGGGTTTGCGGTTTAGTTGTCCGGCGAATCGCGCCACAGGGAATTTCATAAGTAGCAAAGTCTGCTTCGATATTCAAAGGAAAAGCAGCTTTCACCAATACATGATTTTCTTGCCAATTGACGGTAGTAGCTATCTTCAGTAGAGGTGAACCAGCTTGCAAAATATAGTCTTGGCAAAATTCCGATTCGCCCAACTGACGCACCACGCGCACACGACTTTGGACTGGCCCTTGTTCTAACCACTGAATAGATTGAAGATTTGTTGATGGTAAGGGATGTTGGGCATAATTGGGGTCTATATTCCAAGCATCCCAATATTGACCGCTATCTTTAAAAGCTTGTAGTTGATTTCCTGCACCACTCAAAAGTTCTCGTTGATAAGTTTTATCAAAAACACTTGATAAATCTCCAGTATCAGGATCGATAACAACTCGTAAGAATTCATTTTCTAAAATCCAGTCTGGGAGGAGTGGAGATGAGGGGGATGTAGCTTTAGCTTCCCGCAGAGTTGGAGATGAAGGGGAAAGCCAAAATATGCGATAGCCAACGGGTGGAATTTCGGTGGCGAGAAATAGTAGCGTTGATGGTTCAGATAATTGGGAGACAACCTGCTTTCCAGAAGTATCGTAAATCTGCCATTCCTGTGATGTGGGTAAGCCTACAGAGACTACCTCAGAACGCTGCCAATTGAGAGAATTGAAAACGAAAATAGGTAAACTATTGGGTTTTGGTGGTTCTGATAGGGTAATGTGAGATGCGATCGCTAAAAGTGAGTCTTGTAATATCTTCGTTCCGACTTGTTCCACTTGCTGCCACTGCGGTAACGCATCTGTGTAAACTTGAGTAATTGAAGAACCAGGTAAAATATCGTGAAACTGTTGAAATAAAACCTGCTTCCAAGCTGCTTCAATTTCTGCTTTCGGATATGTCACACCACAGTTTATGGTTGCTAAGGTAGCAAATAGTTCAGCTTCATACAATAAATTTTCACAACGACGATTCCAGCGTTTTTGGTCTGCGTGGGTAGTGTAGCAACCGCGATGGAATTCGAGGTATAGTTCGTCATCCCAGATGGGAAAGGCAGGGGAAGCAGGGGGAGAATCATAACTCCTGAATTCTGACTCCTGAATTCTGACTCCTGATTTGATTTGCTGTAAATACTTTTCAGCCGTCGTGAATTCTAAGTCTGGAAAGAAAGGTGACTTTTGCCAGCGTTGGGCGATTTCTAACATATCACGAGTGGGGCCGCCGCCGTGGTCGCCAACACCGGGAAGCCAGAGGGATTCTGATAAACCAGTTTGGGATTGCCATTCCAGAGCGTAGGATGCCATTTTAACCGGGTCAATGTTTTCACCGATAGGTGCAGACATCAAACTAAAGACTTCGCTACCGTCAAGCGATCGCCACCAAAAAGCCCCATAATCAAATTTAGTAGTATCATTCCACCGCAACTTCTGGGTGACAAAATACTCAATTCCGGCATTAGCGAAAAACTGGGGTAAAGTTGCACAGAAACCAAAAGAATCTGGAACCCACTCCATAGTTGAAAGCTTGCCAAATTTCTCCTGGATGTAGCGTTGACCATACAATAGCTGACGGACTATTGATTCACCAGCAATGAGATTGAGTTCCGGTTCCACCCACATTCCGCCGACAACTTCCCAACGTCCAGCGGCCACCTGTGCTTGAATCGCCTGAAACAAATCCGGGCGATGTTCCTCAATCCAAGCGTAAAGTGCGGGAGTCGAATGACAGAAAATTAACTCAGGGAAATCTGCTTGCAACTTCAGAACCGACTCAAAAGTATTTTGCGCCGCATTCCAAGTTTCACTCACAGGCCATAACCATGCTAAATCTAAGTGAGCATGACCCAATAAGAAAATTTTAGATTTTTGATCCCCCCAACCCCCCTTAAAAAGGGGGGCTAAGATGTCGGATTGAATTAGGTTTCGGCGTAGAGACAAAAACGATTTTGCTAACTCTCCCTTCTCTGTGCCCTCTGCGCCTCTGCGGTTCGTAACCTCCTCCACCACCTCTACCAAAGCATCCAACTTCTCCGGCGCAAACCTTTCCAAATAAAGCTGCACCACAGCTAATTCATCAGCCACAAAACCCGGATCGGGATTATTATCAACAATAGACTCATAAACTAGGAGCGATCGCACTAAAGCACCATCACAATGTCCCGGACTCACTAACCGTAAAGCCACAATAAACTCTTCGCCTGGTGTTACCCCCTGACTGAGAAGCACTCTCGGCGAACAATCAAATAAATCACCCTCCAGTACTAACTCCCCATTCACATAAATCTCAGCAGAATCTGCCCACCAAAGCAGCGCCAGCCGCAAAGATAACCCAGCTAAAGGATAACCCTGTAAATCTTGGGGCACTACCAACCTTTGCACTAGCCATAGTACTTTTTTCCCACCTGTCCAAGCGATATGTTCTTTAGCATTCAACTGAACAGGTTGCCAATGAGACAAATCAGCAGCGACAACATCAGTAATATTCAGGTCAGATTCCTGGTATAGCCAGCTAGACTGAAGATTAACTTGGCAAAAAGAGCGCAGTTGCTCAATTGCTTGTGAGATGATTTTGGTATGAGATTGAGAGACAGTCGGGGTCATATATTCGCTAAGATGAGGTGTTGGTTATTTTTATTGTTTGGCGCGAGTCTCACAACTTAACAAGACTTGAACTAAAAAATTACTACTATGTCTTCTGGTTCCTCTGGTCGTTATCAAAGCAGACTATTTAACTTTGTCCACCAGCAATCTCGGCGGGTGACAGAACAGTGGGAACACACCTTCCGGCATTTGCAAGTTGCCACTAAGTGGGGTGTGGAGGTACTACTTTACCCAGTGTATCTACTGTTGCAGTCATCTGAATCATCTGGGAAAACGCTACAGACCAAAGAACCACAAACTAGACTAAAGTTACAACCAAATGATACCGATTTCCAGCCCGAAATTCCAAATGCTGATAGTCCTATTCAACAAGTACTAGAAGCAGTCAATTACGTATTGTCAGATGAAGCCGTCTCTAGACCTACAAAAACATCTGAAACTTTCAATCCCTTGGCTTTATTGGAAATTTTTCGCCTAAATTTTGTTGATAAAAACTCGACAAATAACGTAAGTTATATAGAATCTTCAAGTATTAGAGAGAATAAAGCAGAGATTATCAATTTACAGTTAGATAACCCTCTAAAACAGCATTTACCAGCAGTGCAGGGAATTGCCACAAATTTGATGAATCGGAGTTTAGTACTTGTTACTACCGAAAATGAAATTCTAGATATTCTGACACCCCAGCAGCAGGCAAAGTTAGAAGATCGAATTATTAACGAAGTTGCTAATTACTGGCAGTCTTGGCGGTTGATTATAGCCAAAAAAGAAACGGAGCTATTACCACAAATTGACCGTTTATTAGCAAAACTCACTGATGGAAATACAACCAAAATTCCAGCTTTAGCTGAGGGCATATCAAAAGATTTACTTAATACTGAAAGATTACTAGCATTTCTAGATATAGCTGTTGCTAAGTTGGAGTCAAATGCTTTAGTACCTGTACAAGAACGTAGCCAGGAAATTGTTCAAGTTGCCCAAACTCAGTTAAACATATTTCTTTATGGCAAAGAACAATTAGCTGCTAGGGGAGAAATTGCAACCACTACTGATGGTTTGGAAACTCATACACTGAACATTCACGCTTTGATTGAGGCGGCGCTTAATTACTTTTTTGGTGTTGGTAATAGAAAAACACTTGATTCAACAACTAGTGATGAGCAATTGCCAAGTAAACTATTCTCATCACGCTTTAGAAAAGCCTTGGCTAAAAGCCCTATGCTGGAGAACCAGGATTTAGCTGTTGATCCTTGGCTAACATGGAATGATTTATTTGGAGAGACTGAAACCGTTGCTGAGAAATCAGTGCAAAGTTCCCAAGTTCAAAATCCTGCTTTAGCTGCAAGTTTATCAGTAGGGCATTTTCCCCAAAAGAATTTAACTGTAAAACAACCTAAAATCGGATCTGGTTTGGTGCAAAGGAAACAAGCAACTAGTAATCTTGCCTCAAGCCAAAAAATATCTGGAAAAGTTTCCTCTGCAAAACAAATTCAAGCCCATACTTCCCTAACTAAACGCGAGATTCGGAAAGGGGAAATTTTGCAAGAGCAGTTTCATCAAAGTAGTCAAATTGAGGCACAGCCAGACTGGATAGAAACCAAAGCAACTTCAACAGGCTATGAGAAACATCCCTTAGAGCAACTTCTGGAATGGGTTGATTATGCTATGCTCTGGCTAGAAGAGAGATTTGTAAAGATTTTTCAGTCATTACGGCAGATGTGGCAGGGAAAATAATAGTAATTCCTAATCTTTTTAGAGCAATAAACTCTTCACCACAACATGTGATTTAGGAAATAACGTAACAGCTTGGTTCCGGTTGGTTCTTGATAGTTAGTTGGCAACATAGCCAGCATCGCATTCTGTAACGTCTCCAAAGCTACTTCTACTTCCTGGCGCTTTGGTCTGGTTGTTTGGGCAAAGTGTAACGGTTCACCGACTCGAATTGTTAACTCTTTTCTTAAATAGAGGTCATGAGTCCCAATCAGTGCAACTGGAATAATCGGTACACCAGCCCGCAAAGCATAAATCACAGTCCCGCGTTTTAAAGGGAGATGCAACTTACCCTCAGCAGTTCCGAGTCGTCCTTCGGGGAAGAGAATCATCCCATCTCCACGAGCCAAAATTGCCAGGATAATCCGGTCTATCTGTCGGAGTGTGTGTATATCTTCCCCTGTCGGTACTGTCTGTTTAATTGCTGTAGCTAGCTCAACTAAATCTTGCCTTCCTGCTTTAGCCGCTTCCATCACAGCAACTTCTTCTTTCCACACCCGTTCCAAAGGAATCACGCCCCCCGCAAAACCCAGGATGAAGCGCTTCCACCACTTGTTATAAAGAGTACGAGCATCGCCCAGGATGTAATAGTGGGGTTGGGTAGGGAGTTCGGCTAACAGGAGTAAGGGATCTATATGGTGGAGATGGTTGACAGCTAGAATTGCAGGTTTCTGAGGTATTCTTTCGAGATGTTCGACCCGTACCTTGAAAAAGGCATGGATGAGCGATCGCATCACAAAACGACGCAGCCCAGAGTTGGCTCTAGGTTCTAAATGCCCCTGATTACCACCTTCCAAGCGATTGAGGGTTTTTTCGATAATCTGGCGAACAGCGCGATCGCCAGCCGCATCTACACCCTCTTTTACCCGCTTTATACTTGCAGCAGTTAAAGTTTCTAATTGTGTACTATCTTCCTGCTGATGGCTAGATTTCGAATCGGTATGAACTTCGGAAATTACCCCATCAGCTTGGTCTTCCTGAACAGATACCTTAGAAGAATTTTTGATAAAAATCTCCTTGAATTCATAAATAAATCATAATTCTTGAGGTTATATTATTAACCAACCCACGGTTAGAAATTGTGGAATGCTCTTATCAAGATTTTAAATAAATTAGCTGTAATTATCGCAATAGCCAGAAGCTATTTTTATACAATCAGTGTTGACATATTAGTAACTTGCTGAGAAGATACCTAAAAAATTAACCAGATGATTGACCATAGCGATCGCATCGCGTCTCGTAAAGAAGGCACATTCCAAGGTGTTGGAGGACTTGACCTGTATTATCAAAGTTGGCATCCAGAGGGTAAAGTCCGGGGAATATTAGCCATTGTGCATGGACTCGGAGCCCACAGCGATCGCTACAGTAATGTAATTCAGCATTTGATACCCAAACAATATGCTATCTATGCCTTAGACTTACGTGGTCATGGACGCTCACCAGGTCAGCGAGGCTATATCAACGCTTGGAGTGAGTTTCGAGAAGATTTGGGAGCCTTTTTACAGTTAATTCAGACTCAGAATCCTGGCTGCCCAATTTTTCTTTTGGGTCATAGCTTAGGCGGGGTGATTGTCTTAGATTATATTCTGCGCTATCCCCAACAAGCATCAGTTTTGCAAGGTGCGATCGCTCTCGCGCCAACCTTGGGAAAAGTTGGGATTTCACCGATTCGGGTGCTTTTAGGAAAACTGCTCTCACGGGTGTGGCCACGTTTCACCCTGAATACAGGCATTGACATCAGTGCTGGTTCAAGAGATCCGCAGGTTTTAGCTGCGATCGCTCAGGATACACTGCGACATACCCTTGGTACTGCCCGTCTAGCTACAGAATTTTTTGCAACAGTTGATTGGATTAATGCTCACGCAGGTGATTGGCAATTACCATTGTTGATTCTCCACGGTGGTGCAGACCGAGTGGCTTTACCTGCGGGAAGCGACATCTTTTATCAACGGGTAAAGTATACAGATAAGCTGAGAATTGAGTATCCAGAAGCTTATCACGAAATTCAGCGTGACCTCAATTATCGAGAGGTAATGGCTGATTTGGAGAATTGGTTGGAGGGACATCTAGCACCTAAAACAGCGCACTTAGGAAGGGGAAGTGGTGAGTTAGAGTTTCCTAGTTTTTAGCTGCATAACCACTTTTTATGCCTATAAACCAATACAGTTCAGTTAAGGCTAAAATCCTTTGTCAAATTCAATTTTTTTAACGAACCACAGAGGACACCGAGAGAAGAAAGAAATGCTTAACCCAAGCGTATTCTGCGATCGCATCTACTTTTATCAAATAAGCGATCGCAGATTAAAGAGTCAGTTATGTACATTATCTGAAAAATATGTTGCTGAGGATAGAGAGTTTTTGCTAACCAAGATAGGTTCTCCCTTTACTCCTCCACGGGTAAGAGTACAAATTTTATAAAGGTTTTCGCACTCAAAGATTGCCATAACTAGCTCTTTCCCCGTTTGATAAGAGGATGGTAAGGGTTTACCTACCTCGCATTCCATATCAATTTCGCGATCGCGCCACTGTAACTTCCAAATACGCTTTTCGGTTATTGGTGCTTTGACAGACCGAGCAAAAGCAATATACACTTGCTCTGCTTTGATATCATCCTTGGCTGCTGGCACAAAAAACTTCATAGGCTTTAGTTACAAATAATGTGAGTTTCACTAGCATCAGCGTAACGCAGTTACCAAGGCAATCTGCTTCCATCCCACGAGAAAAACTGCCCACTATCGCCTTCTTGAAGCTGTTCAATCACAGCCAATAATTGGGTAACGGTGCGTTCCACTGAAAATAATTTTTCCGCAGGTACATTTTTCTGGAAAGGACGGGAAAGGCGCGTATCAGTTGTACCAGGGTGCAATGTGACTATTAATGCTTTAGGACAACTTCTTTTATACTCAATTGTTGCAGTTCGCATCAACATATTGAGTGCTGCTTTAGAAGCGCGATAGCCATACCATCCACCAAGTTTGTTATCGCCAATACTGCCCAATTTAGCAGAAATACTAGCGAACACACTGCGTTCTCCATGACGCAACAGAGGCAATAGATGTTTAGCTAGCAAGACAGCACCAATACTATTTATCTGAAAGTAGCGCAGCAAGTTTTCTGAATTTATCTGTCTTAAGCTTTTTTCAGGTTGCAAAGTATCTTCATGCAACAGTCCTACACAGTTGACTACCAAATGCAGTTTGTCAACTTGGTTATGTATTTTTTGCATAGTTTCAACAATCTGCAACTCGTCAGTAATATCCATCTCTAAACAAATTAATCGCTCAGAATGCTCGTCTACAAGAGCTATTAAATCGGGGGCTAATTCTAGCTGACGAGAAGTTGTATAAACTTTAGCTATTTTATCATCCTGTAGTAATTTTTTTACAAAACCAAAACCAATACCTTGGCTGGCTCCCACAATCAATGCGTTTACAGAATTAATTTCATCATTTAAAGACATAAAAATTTAGTGTTTAATAATATTTAAACTTGCCAATAATTAAGATAAATATTGGTTTTTTATTCGCTTCATCTAAACTACCTAGATTAGCAAAAATAGAACATTTTGGTTTATTTACCAATGCAAAACTTGCTAAAAATCCTATCCAAAACTGATTCTGTTACTTCCTCCCCAGTAATCTCTCCCAGTGCTTGAATTGCACCGCGTAAGTCAATTGTCCAAAAATCTAGAGGGAGCTGCTGGACAATTGTTGTTTGTACTTGTTCCAAAGATATTTTAGCTTGAGTTAAAGCTGCTGCTTGCCTTTGATTAATGGCTAAATCCATATCAGCAGCTTGGATATTGTCTGCTTTGACTAGCTCTAAAATTGCTGTTTCTAAAGCATCAATACCTTGATTTTGTGCTGCTGCTGTGACAATTTTAGATTTTGGATTTGGTATTTGAGATTGAAGAGTTTTTCTTTCGCTTTCTTCTACTAAGTCGATTTTGTTAATCACTAGAATTAATGGACGGTGTTGTACTTGCTCGTAAATTTCTCGATCGCCTTCTGTCCAACCTGCTGAAGCATCGATGGTAAGCAAAACTAAATCAGCTGCATTTGCAGCACGGCGCGATCGCTCCACACCAATTTTTTCCACTTGATCTGTTGTTTCCCGAATCCCGGCTGTATCTAGCACTTGTACGGGAATTCCCCCGACAACTAGCTGGGATTCAACTACATCGCGGGTTGTACCGGGTAAGTCTGTAACAATGGCGCGATCGCTCCGGCTCCAAGCGTTCAATAAGCTCGACTTACCCACGTTTGGTCGCCCCACAATTGCCACTTTTAAACCTGTGCGTAGTAACTCACCTTTGTCTTTGGTTGCCAATAACCTCGTTATTTCGGCGGCAATTTTCTCGATTTCTGATATTATTGCTGTATCATCCAACGGCGGTAAGTCTTCCTCAAAATCGATTCGAGCTTCGATTTCTGCCAAAATATCTAAACAGTTAGCGCGTAACTGCCGGATCGGATGAGCTAATTTTCCCTGTAAACCAGCTAAGGCAGTTTGGGCAGCTTGAGGTGATTTAGCTCCCACTAAATCAGCAATACCTTCGGCTTGAGTTAGATCCAATCGCCCATTCAAAAAGGCGCGGAGGGTAAATTCTCCGGGTTGGGCTAGTCTTGCGCCATTTTCTAAACACAGTTGTAATACCTGCTGCACTGCCATTATCCCCCCGTGGCAATGGAATTCCACCACATCTTCACGGGTGTAAGAACGGGGTGCTTTCATAATCAGCAATAGGGCTTCATCTACCAGTTGTTGGGTTTGGGGATGACGAATATAACCGTAGAGAATCCGGTGACTTTCCCAAACTTGCCGCCCTGGTGTGTGAAAAAGAGTTTGGGCTAGAGCCATTGCTTCAGAACCAGACACCCGCACAATACCCACACTACCCTGTTGGGGGACAACAGCAGTTGCGATCGCAGCGATAGTTCCAGTAGTAGCAAAAACTTCTGACATGAGTGCCCTTCATAAGAATGAAAAGTTAGGAGTCAAAATCATAACTCATAACTGATAACTTTCTAAATGGTAGGTGTTTAGACTAATAGGATAGCAACTGGCAAGGTAAAATTTACTTAGAGGTTAATGCCTGATAGTAAAGAGTTAGGGGTGAATATTAGAACTCACAACTTTATAACTTATAAGTTTTAGAGAGAGGAATTTACTGTGGAGCAAAAGATTAACTGCGCTGTAGCCTGTGTTAATGGGTGTGTTTTAGGGGATAAATGCCCCAACATCGAGTATAGAGAGGCGGCCGCAAAATTTATTGAAGATACTCCCCTAGACAAAATGTTGGAATTGGCACAAGAACGTCTGCGGAAAAAAATGACGGAACCGCCAAAATGGGTTTTTCCTGAAGATCCATAACACTGATGTTAATAGGCACAAGCAAGACAGCGAGGAGCTTAAATAGTATCTGGATCTATATTTAATTCTCGCAGTTTTGCCGCCAAGCGATCGCTGTATTGTTTCTCTTATTGTGCAACTTCTTGTGGTGTCGAAATTACTTCTGCACCAGGAGTAAAAAACGTCTACAGACATCGCAGCAAGTCTCTCAGTGCTATAAGTTTAGCCTAGCAGTGACTAGCCTAGATGCTGTCTATAAAAACTGTTCGATGATGATCTCGTCCATATATTGTCTGATCTGTATTCCTGCAATCTCACCCAAAATCTGCTAAAAACACAGGTACCCCAAGAATAAACTGGAGTACCCCTGCAAGCTATCAAATCACTTAGATATAACTAACCTTATGCTCGGTTTCTGCTCCAAGGGCCCCAAATCGCACAGGTAATTCCAGGGTCTTGGATATTGACAAACATTGTCTTGCCATCTGGTGAGAAGCAAGCACCTGCGAATTCACTGCCGTTAATAGCATTTGCTGCAAACCGATAGAGATCGCCCTCCGGGGTAACGCCGATCACGAATTCAGTATTGCTACCGTCTTCGCATAGGAAGAGGTCTCCAAAGGGAGCCACGGTAATATTATCGGGGAAATTCAGTATATTCTCAGCAGGAGACTCTACAACCAGGGTGATAGTACCACTGTTGGGGTCATTATTATTGGGTTTATAAGCAAAAACCTGCCCTTGCCCTAAATCGCCACCACTGGTACAGGTAAAGTAGATCAAGCCGCCATTGCCATACCAAGCACCTTCACCACGTGCGAAGATAGCTGCACCCTTATTTTGCCCCTGCTGCCGCACGGAAGTGACAAGGGCATTGGTAGAAGGATCAACATTATCAATCTTTACCCACTTAACTGATAATGGTTTATTTTTATACTGAATAAAATTCTTGCGAGTATCTTGAGGAGCCCCTTCAATAACCAGGGCCTCAAGCACTCCATCACC
Organism: Nostoc sp. ATCC 53789; assembly: GCF_009873495.1. Lineage (GTDB taxonomy): Bacteria > Cyanobacteriota > Cyanobacteriia > Cyanobacteriales > Nostocaceae > Nostoc > Nostoc muscorum_A. Next base: position 4,544,514 of record NZ_CP046703.1, read on the forward strand.
ACGAGTCTGAAGGTCGCCATATTTAGTAGGACGGACATCAGCACGGAAGCGATAGAAGCAGCTAGCTCCGTCATCTTCAGTTTCATAGATCCATCCACTTTCCGGATCAACTGCGACAGCTTCATGGTTAAAGCGGCCCATTGCCACAAGGGGAACCGGATTGGCAACCTGAATGTCGGCTGTTGCTGGAACTTCAAAGTTATATCCATGCTTTTTCGTAGCTCCACCCGGTGCAGGAAGAGTCAGATTCTCTTCACAGCTAATCCAGGAATCCCAAGGAGTCTGACCTCCAGCACAATTGCGTATAGTCCCCCCTAGAGAAACAAATTGCTTTTTCACTCGACGGTTAGGGCCAACAACAATCGTCGTTGTACCTCCTCCAATCTGGTCATATCGGGGGAACACATTGATTCCAGTAGAACTAGGACTTAGCTCGTGATTTCGCACCAGAATTGTAGTGTTCTTAGGACCATCAAAGGCAGCCATACCATCATGATTACTTGGCACTATCCTTCCATCATCCATAGGTTGCCCAGTAATCGATATTGCAGTGTAGTTAAAACCGGGAGGAAGTTCTAGCAGAGGAGTAGTGCCTAAGTTAATTCCACCACGAACTAGTCCAACAAGTTCATCTGCATTTTCTGGCATCTTTGGTGCTATTGGGCCGTAACCAGCAGTTAGTCCTACAACTTGGCCGTTAGCACGTCTTGCATATAAGGCTTCCAGAGGAGAAAGCATTGTAACACCGACAGCACTCGCACCAGCCAATGTAAAGAAGTTACGTCTTGATAATTTCATTAATATACTGTCAGCAAAACTTCAGAGACCTAATAGTAAAATTTGGCTTTTAAGAAAACATTAAGAAAGAGTTAATAAGTAGTTTTAGATATCAAAAGCTACTTTGCAAATAGTAATTATTAAATACAGCACAAGTAAAAAATATTTACACTTCTACTTAAGATTTACTTTATAAATAGCCGCTAATGAGAATCAATGTTTAAATCAACAATAGAGCGATTCTCAGATGAATGAAATACACTTACAAAGAACTCAGGAGTCAGAATATTCTGACTCCTGAGTTCCCAAACCAGAGTTATTGCATTCTGCTCAACGCTTATCTCAATTCTAAATATCTAACCCAACAACCATTAGCTCAGGCGGATGTTCAACGTTGAACTGGTAATATATATCTCTTTTTTCCTGTGCTGGAAGAGTTAACTGCCATTCTAAAATACCCATTTCACCAAGTTGAATTTGTGGGTTACTACGGCTAAGGCGCACTTTAATTTGCTCGTTGCGACTAACTGGTAACTGTTCAGTTACTTTCAGATTTACTTCTTTGTCGAGTAAGTTAGTAATTATCAACCGATAACTATAAGTAATCCGGCGCTGGTTGCTAATCAATCTTTTATCTACCAGACGTTCAACTAATTCGCGCTCAATTTTCAAACCTTCATCAATCCCTAAATTCAGTTTGAATTCTTGTCCTGGTGCAATATTCTCTAACTTAGTTGTCCCAATAAAAACATTGTTGCGGAAAATATTCGCTTTCCCTGGTAACAAAGTCGCACCATTAGGATTATTTTTCACATTTGCTTGCAGATAAGCAAAACTTACCAAACGCGGCATTGCTACATAATCAAAGTTACAAGGATAATCGTCATTAAAAATTGTCGTTTTATGGGGTACGCCATCACTGGGAATGTTACCGCCACCATTCAATTTAAAGGTAACTACACTACCTTCTTTGGATACTTCTGCTGTCACACTTTCTGCTTGGATAAGAACATCATCTGCACCTTCGTCTTCTTCTTGCCAATCTGCTCTAGCAGCAGAAGCAGGCGGTTCTGCTATGCTAGGCAGCAGTGGCGGCTGGGCAGCAAATCGTCGTTGTCGTAACATTTGTGGACGTGGCGCATCAATATACCAGGGTTCAAGTTTAGGCGGGAGTGTACCTAATCCCGGTTTAGCGGTAGAAAGGGTGAGATTTGCACCAATCCAATCTTCGCCACTACTTTGAGTAATTTCTGCAAGATAGCCCAGATGCACAATATCGCTGGTAGTGCTAAAGCGCAAGTCATAAAGCGGAGTCCAACTGGCGCGATTTACTATGTAAGACACCTCTAATTCAAATTCGCCTTCACCTGCAACTTCAACTCCTACAACTATGCTCAAACTCTCTTTGGGATGGGGCGTTTGAATTTTTTGCAATGAGGCGCGGAGTGCTTGCAGTTCTTTGTCTAATTCCTGCTGTTGGGTTTTGCACTCTCCAGATGCGATCGCATATTCACTATACTGGCTTCCGAGAAAGTTCAAAAAATCCAAAGTTTCGCTCAGGCTAAGATTTTTCCGAGACAAACTTTGTGCAAAGGGTTCTTCTGTTTTTTCACGTAACCCGGCGATAAAACTAGACTGTAATACTAAAGCATCTACTTGGGCTTGGAGGTGGCGTTTTTCTGCTTCTAACTGCTCAATTTGCCTTGTTAAATGGGCAACTCGCTCTGCCACTGGTTCAGTGGTGTAGATGCGATCGCTACTCACTCCCATCAAACGCACTGCCACTGTCCCTGTACCGCTAACCCTGATAGACTCAGTTTCTAGAGTCTCTGGCACTGAGGTAATTACTAATTCCTGTTCAATTCCTATTAAATTAACTACACCCCGCCGTGTAACCAATGCTCTGTCAGCATAAACTGTAACAGCTACAATCTCGCTTTGTACTGTTTTGCGCCAAGATGGTATTTCCGGGTTAACCATTGCCAGTTTTCCCCCATTTTTAATTGATTCTGCTGGTTAATTGTCAATGGTTGCCGGTCTAAGAGTCAACCCCTTTGGGTAATTCGTAATTCGTAATGACGCTCGCGGACTCGCTAAAGCTGCGCCAACGTAATTATGAATTAACCGTGAGTTGGTTCAAGGGTACTAGAAGTAGTATCAGTGTTTTTATCTACAAAATTCCTTGCCGCAGCCAGGAGATAGTCATAATAGGCACGAGCGACGATAGATAGCTGCTTGCCTGCGGGGTAAACCATGTACCAATGTCGCTGAATGGGAAAGTGTTGGACATCTAAAATGCTAAAATCTGAAGCGTCTAATAGTAAAGTATGACGAGATAAAACCGAAATTCCTAAACCACCTGCGATCGCTTGTTTAATTGCTTCGTTACTTCCCAATTCAAGTTTGACTTTTACTGTCACCCCTTGTTCTTCAAATAGGCTTTGGACGGCACGACGAGTTCCTGAACCTGGTTCTCGCATAATAAAAGGTTCGTTAGATAGGCGTTGGATCGGAATGTTTTTTTCTTTGGATAACGGATGATTAAGTGGTGCAAAGACTATCAAAGGATTTTCTAAAAATGCCTCACAAGTCACATCCATATTGTCTGGAACTTGACTCATAATATATAAGTCGTCGAGGTTCTGGCTCATTCGTTCCAAAATTTGTTCGTGATTTGTTACTTGCAGAGAGATATCAATCCCTGGATAAAGTTCGCAAAACGGCCCTAACAAACGTGGGATAAAATATTTTGCTGTTGTAATCACTGCCAAGCGTAATTGTCCCTGTTTTAGCCCTTTTAAATCTGCCACCTTCATTTCATATTGGGCTATATTTTCAAAAATCTGCCGACAAGTGGCAAATAATTCTCTTCCTGCCTCGGTGAGATACAACCGCTTTCCTACTTGCTCAAATAATGGCAACCCTACCGATTTTGTGAGTTGCTTAATCTGCATAGAAACGGTAGGTTGGGTGAGAAACAATTCCTCAGCAGCCCGCGTAAAGCTACTGTGCCGTGCCGCAGCCTCGAATACCTTTAACTGGTGCAGCGTCGCTTGTTTCAAAGGTGGTTCTCCTCTATATAGTTATTCATCGATATAAAACTAGTATTAACTGAACAGTTGCAAATGGTATAGCAATACCAATAGAAATTTACGAGTTTTATTATAGATAAAACTCTATTACTTCTATTAAAATAAAGGTATTTTATTTATAGATTGAAGAAGCTATGATCAAAACAACAAGAAAAGCGTAAGATCCCTTCCACTTCCCGATGAATGATGATTTTCCCAAATTCATCTATCATCATTCATCATTCCATAATTCTTCTACAACTTCTGCAATTTTTGTAGGTAGCTTAGTTAAATCTGGTAATCTTAGCACTTCTATTTCGGCAACTTGTTCTTTAATGTTCACTGGCAAGTTTAAAGGCTGCTGTGTTTCTATCCAGCAACTTGCTAATGGTAAGGTTTGTTCCATTTCGTCTAGTGGTCGGGGAATTACCATCACTGCATTTAATTCTCCAATGCGTTCTGCTTCAAACATTCCCGCTTCCACTGCTACCGCCACATTTGCTACGGAACCACGAATAATGGCTGTACACAAACCCCCACCAATTTTTTCGTAGGCTGCTAAATGAACATCAGCAGCTTTGAGCATGGCATCACACGCGCCTACCATCGCTGGAAATCCTCGCGTTTCTACCAAACCAATTGCTTGATTACTCAGACGGCTAGAATTACCCTCCTCCATCAATTTAGTAAAACGGGTTGTGATGGGAAGTACTATATCTAGGTTGGGATAAGGTCGAGGAATCACTAAGCTAGAAACTAACTGACCAAACTGTTCAGCTGTTTGCACACCCGATTCTACAGCCAGACGCACGTCAGCAATTCCACCCCGGACGATCGCAGTACAATATCCGCCACCTATTTTTTCATACCCAACTAGGTGAACTCCTGCTGATTTCAGCATCATATCCGCCGTCCCAACTATTGCGGGAAAGCTGCGGGTAGAAACTAAACCTAAAGCAGTATCTTGGAAGGTGTCTCGATGACTCGTTCCTTCGATGGCTTTCATAGACCGTTGATTAGATGTTTCCATTTGAACTTTCCCAGATAATCACAAAGCCGACAACTTACAATTAACACTTACTCAGACTAATCGTCAGAGTTTGGGTTGCTTAAGGATTGTCTATGAGGAAACAATGTAGTCAACAGTCTGCTTATGCTCCCTTGTCCATAAATCTGATTCCCGAAACCGTTAGGGGATTCTGTAGTTAGCTGATTGGGGTCTGAGTCAGGTTTTATAGGCTCTTGGGCGGGTTCTTGCAAGGGGGGTTCAATATCCTTGGCTGGTTCCTCTACGGGAGGAGGCTGGCTTTCAGGAGTGGCGGGAGATTTAAAGTAAGAAATCGACTTATTTTGTTTGAAATCCACAAAAGCGGCGGCTGAGAAGTTAGTTGAGGAAACTACCTTTTCCTTAACTTCACCTGAGCCATTTTCTTCTTCCTTCTGCGGTGGCGCACTTGTAGCTGTAGGGTTATTCGTGGATGGTTCCGGCTGCTTTGTTTGAGCAATTTGCCGACTGGTGTCTCCTAAAATCGATCCAGGTGGAACTACTTGTCCAGGTTCAACTGAATAGTTAAAAACTGTTGTTGCTGAACCAATGCAAGCATTTGCTCCAATTTTGCCCTTGCCAACCATCAAAAAACCGGCTCCCAAGTTTGCCCCTACTTCTACCTCTAGGGTTCCTTCATGGACTTGGAGAATTGCTCCCATGCCAATACAGACCCCTGGGCCAATGATGATCTTGCTGTTTTCAGCCGCTTGGAGGATTACCCCAGGTGCAAGTACTGCGCTTGGATGAATAGTCACCTCACCACTAATGTAAGAATCAAAATTATTGCTGAGGCGCAGTGACAGCACAGACATGGAAATTTTAACCTCGGAAGCCGGAGTGGGGATGAGGAGTAGGGGAGGCAGGGGAGCGGGGGGGCAGGGGGCAAGGGAGGCAGGGGAGACAAGGGGACAGAGGTGAGAACTTGAAACAAGTCTTTAATTCTCCTTGTCCCCTTGTCCTCTTGCCCATACCCAATTCCCAATTCCCAATTCCCCACTACCTACTACCTACTATGGTCTTTGGATAATCGTTTCTAATACCCGACGCTTGGCTTTGGGGTCAATACCAATTAAGCGTACATATTCCCCTTGGTATTCGCCAAGGTGTCCTTCTACGGCTGCGATCGCTTCTCTTTCTGAGGAGGCTTGAATTTGACCAGTACTCGTCCAGGAACCTGTACGGAACCGCCGTTGGTCTACGTGTTCAAGGCTAATTTTAGAGCCGCCAGCCAATAATTGTCGGAGTTGGCCTACAACTTCAGCACTCAAGCGGGTACTGGTAGCTGTTGCTGTTGCTGTAGCAGAAGGCGCACTGCTAGTAAATGATTTCTGACTGCCAGAGGAGGCTACTTGACCATTAGGACGTTGGATAATTGTTTCTAATACCCGACGCTTGGCTTTGGCATCAATACCAATTAAGCGTACATATTCACCTTGGTATTCGCCAAGGTGTCCTTCTATAGCTGCGATCGCTTCTCTTTCTGAGGAGGCTTGAATTTGACCGGTACTCGTCCAGGAACCTGTACGGAACCGTCGTTCGTCTACGTGTTCAAGGCTAATCTTATACCCACCAGCCAATAATTGCCGGAGTTGGTCTACTACTTCAGTACTCAAATGGTTGCTGGTAGCTGTTGCCGTAGCACTTCCACTGCTAGTAAATGATGATTTTTGACTACCAGAGGAGGCTACTTGACCATTTGGACGTTGGATAATCGTTTCTAATACCCGCCGTTTGGCTTTGGTATCAATGCCGATTAAACGCACATACTCGCCTTGATGGCTTTGTATACATTCTTCCAAGCCGGAAATTACTTGATTTATGGAAGTTGCTTCAATTGGCTTGCAGCTAGTCCAGGAACCAGTACGGAAACGGCGCTCGTCTACGTGTTCCATGCCAATTTTGTAACCACCTGCCAAAAGTTGGCGGATTTGCTCTACAGTTTCGCCATTGACTTTGCCACTGCTAGAGCCGTTACCGTTACCATTACCATTACTGCTGTAGCTGCCATTGCTATGACTACTAGCCGGAGCCTTAAAATTGGTAGCTGGTTTAAAATCACCATCCGGGCGTTGGATGATGCTCTCTAACACACGCCGTCTATCTTTGTCAATACCAAACAGGCGGACATATTCGCCGCTATGGTCACTTACACAGCTTTCTAATGCTGCGATCGCTTCACCAATGGATCTCGGTTCAATTGGTTGGCAACTAGTCCAAGAACCCGTGCGGAACCGTCTCTGGTCTACGTGTTCTGTACCAATCTTATACCCTTGTTCCAATAGATAGCGCAACTGCTCTATTGTTTCTGCACCCAAGCTATTGCTCGCCACTTCACTACTCCTTTCCAACTCTAAAACAGTAATACCATTACCTGTATAAGATTTAGCGTTCTCATCCCGAATGGGTGCTATACATTTGCTATCCGCAGCACAAAGATAACCAGCTCGTAGCGCCTGATTAATCCCAACCACATGATGAGCAAATTCCTTATCCTGCTCTTGCACATCTGGCAAGCGGTCAGCTTGCTGCTGGCTAGTAATTACCGCTCCCGAAGGTACATATTTACCTGGGGGAATTTCTACGTCTTGAATCAAAGCGTGCATCATCACGATGCAACCTGCACCTACTCTGGCATTAAACACTGTAGAGCGAAAGCCAATGAAGGAATTATCGCCTACATAAGCTGGCCCGTGAATTAGAGCCATGTGGGTAATGCAAGCATTTTTACCTACCCATACCGAGTATTTCTCTTGGTCATCGCCAATTACTCGACCTTGCTCTAACCCATGAATGACCACACCATCTTGAATATTAGTGTTTTCACCAAGATAAAAAGGTGTGCCTTCATCCGCTCTAATCGTAGTCCCCGGAGCAACGATTACATTTGCACCTATTCTTACATCCCCAATCAGATTGGAGAATGAATGTACAAAAGCAGTTTGATGGATTTTGGGTTCAGCTAAATTCCTTGACCACGGAGTTGGGGGTGCTGCCGTGCTGCGGACTGCCATTGCGAGATTCCTCCTATATTGTCATTTGTCATCTGTCCGTTGTCATTTGTCCTTTGTTATTCACTAATGACCAATGACCAATGACCAATGACTAAATGACTATCGATATTGATCTTTTTTGCTGTAAATCATGCGATCTTCAACATAAATTGTATCTATGATCGCCACTACCACTGCATCTAGTGGTCGCTGTTCGTTGCCAATAACTTGACGAGCAACACTACCACGACTGACAAGTACCCACTCATCTACACCTGCTCCCACACTATCTGCTGCTACCTCATATTGTGGGAGGATGTTTCCGTCTTCATCTACAAATTGTAACAACAGTAGTTTCACACCTCTAAGACTTGGATCTTTTTGGGTGCTAACTACTGTGCCGCGAACTTTAGCGACTTGCATTAAAAATTACGGTCTTCTACCGAAAGGACGAATTGCGTTCACATTTTCCCGGAATTGTTCTACGTCTTCTGTATAACGAATTGGTAGGACGTATTCCAAGTTTTCGTGAGGACGAGCAATGATGTGAGTAGACAGCACTTGTCCACCGTTGACTCGCTTCACTGATTCAACACCTGCGGCTACGGAAGCTTGTACTTCCGATACATCTCCCCGAACAATTACGGTAACTCGACCACTGCCGATTTTTTCATAGCCGACTAGAGTCACACGAGCAGCTTTCACCATCGCATCAGCAGCTTCCACAACTGCTGGAAAGCCCAGAGTTTCAACCATTCCCACTGCAATTGACATTAGTTTTAATCCCTATTTAAAGTTTTTAGCTTTGGACAAAAGTGATGCTCAAAAAAGCAAAGAGCGTTAATTACTTTTTTTAAACAGCTTTTAGGTACGGAACTGTTCTACAGCTTCTGTGTAACGAATCGGCAAGACGTATTCCAGGTTCTCATGAGGACGAGCAATGATGTGAGTGGACAACACTTCACCACCAAAGACTCTTTTCGCCGCTTCAACCCCAGCAGCTACAGAAGCTTGCACTTCCGATACATCTCCCCGAACTATCACGGTGACGCGAGCGCTACCAATTTTTTCATACCCTACTAAGGTGACACGGGCGGCTTTCACCATCGCATCAGCAGCTTCCACAACTGCTGGAAAGCCTTTCGTTTCAATCATTCCAACTGCAATTGGCATCGCAGAACTCCTACAAAATTAATGCAATCTGTACTGTCGTTTGAATTTTTTGACGGGGAGAGCCTGATCTTATAGCTAAGAAAACACTTCCAATTTAAGCATAGGAAAGCTTGGCGTTCCTGGCAATATAAATTACTATAATAGTTTATGATAAGAAAGTTTTAAAAAACTTAACAAATATTTATCTAGGCTTTTGAGCAATTAAAGTTTACTGAATTACTTGAGCAGCCACTTATGCTTTATAATTTCTTTATCACATTTACAAAACGATATTCATAACCAAGGCTAATTCTATCTGGTGAGGGAAGAGCGGCGGCTGTATCTTTTACTGTATCTATCTTTCCTCGAATTTTGCTGGATGTACAACGACTAGGTGAAAAGTATATAATCTTTTCAAATATATCGTATAAATTACTCTGCTCAAAGTAGAAATACTATTGTAAAAACAGAGGTGAGGTTAAGGCAAGTAAATGCTTTTGCGTATGTAAAGTTATATTTTATCAAAGTTTAGTAGGGCAAAGGAAAGTAAAAATACTTTGGATAATTTAGTTTAAACAATAGTAAAAAAATGTTGATATTTTACTAAATTTAGTTTTTTAAATAAATAATTGTCTGAAAGATTTTTTAAAATAAAGGCTGAGTCATAAAGGTAAATTTAAATGGATCAATTTCTATTTTCAACAAGTTGGTTTGTGCCTTTATATAGCTTATTAGGCGCAATTTTGACGTTGCCCTGGGGAATAGGAATAATTCAGCGAACAGGGCCAAGACCTGCGGCATACATCAACTTGTTGACAACTGTTGTGGCTTTTGTCCATAGTCTATTTGTATTTAAAAATATCTGGGATAGAGAACCAGAAAATTTACTGGTGCCGTGGTTTAAAGCTGCTGATTTAGACTTATCTTTTAGCTTGGAACTCTCACCAGTCAGTATTGGGGCAACAGTTTTAATTACAGGTTTAAGCTTACTGGCACAAGTTTACGCTCTGGGTTACATGGAAAAGGACTGGTCGCTAGCACGTTTTTTTGCGCTGCTAGGATTTTTTGAAGCAGCGTTGAGTGGTCTAGCAATCAGCGATTCTTTGTTTCTCAGCTATGCCCTTTTAGAAGTTCTGACACTTTCGACTTACTTGCTAGTGGGATTCTGGTATGCTCAACCGCTAGTAGTGACGGCGGCGCGAGATGCGTTTTGGACTAAACGGGTAGGAGACTTGTTGCTGCTGATGGCTGTGGTGACACTTTCCAACTTAGCCGGTAGTTTGAACTTTTCGGATTTATATGAGTGGGCGCAAACAGCTAATTTAAGCCCAGTGACATCAACATTGCTGGGGTTGGCGTTAATTGCTGGGCCGGCTGGAAAATGTGCCCAATTTCCATTGCACCTGTGGTTAGATGAGGCGATGGAAGGGCCCAATCCTGCTTCGGTAATGCGAAACTCACTGGTAGTCGCCGGTGGCGCTTATTTACTGTATAAATTTCAACCATTGTTAGCACTGTCGCCAATTGCCTTGAATGCTTTGGTAATCATGGGTACGGTGACAGCAATTGGGGCGACATTAGTATCTATAGCTCAAATTGACATTAAGCGATCGCTATCTCATTCCACCAGTGCATACATGGGGTTAGTGTTTTTAGCGGTGGGGTTACAGCAAGGTGGTGTAGCACTGATGTTGCTGTTAACTCATGCGATCGCTAAAGCATTATTATTTATGAGTTCTGGTTCAGTTATCTTAACTACCCAAAGCCAAGACTTAACCGAAATGGGCGGACTTTGGTCACGGATGCCAGCCACCACCACCGCTTTTATTGTCGGTTCGGCAGGTATGGTAACGCTTCTACCATTGGGAAGCTTTTGGGCAATGCTAGGATGGGCGGACGGTTTCGTGAATATTAGCCCTTGGGTGATTGGGGTTTTATTATTAGTCAATGGCTTGACAGCATTGAACTTAACTAGAGTATTCAGATTAGTCTTCTGGGGAAAACCGCAACAAAAGACTCGACGCACGCCAGAAGTTGGTTGGCAAATGGCCTTCCCGATGGTGACTCTCACAATCTTAACTCTGCTTTTACCCTTGATGTTACAGCAATGGTACTTACTACCAGATTGGGAAAGTATTAATTGGTATGTAGCATTAGCGTTATTTGCTTCTACTGTGCTGGGAGTAGTTATAGGTTCTACAGTTTATCTGCACAAAGCTTGGTCAAGATCGAGATTTTTGGCGTGGAGATTTGTGCAAGACTTATTAGGTTATGATTTTTATATTGACCGAGTTTATCGCGTAACGGTAGTGAGTGCAGTCGCACTGCTATCTAGAATTTCTGCTTGGAGCGATCGCTATTTAGTCGATGGTCTAGTAAACTTAGTTGGGTTTGCGACAATTTTTGGCGGACAAACTTTAAAGTACAGCATTTCTGGGCAATCTCAGGGCTATATGTTGACCATCCTCGCAGTTGTCAGCGTCCTGGTTTTCTTCATTGGTTGGTCATCTGGTTTACTAGATAAATTGCCTTTTTAAAGATATTGTCATTGGTCATTTGTCATTTGTGATTGGGTAAGAGTTTTTTCCCATTCCCAATTCCCCATTCCCAATTCCCCATTCCCAATTCCATATCTGCTTATGCTTAGTGTTTTAATTCTAGTGCCGTTAATCGGTGCAGCTTTAATTGGTTTCTCGCCCTCTGGTATCAATGGGAAATTTGCCCGTGGGGTGGCTTTGGTCTTTGCCATTATCGCTTTCTTGTGGACAATCGTACTAGCAATTCAGTTCCATCCAGGGGAAATCACTCAACAGTTTGCTGAGTCTGTACCTTGGATAGATGTCTTAGGCTTAAACTATAACCTGGGAATTGATGGTTTATCTTTGCCACTGCTGGGTTTGAATGGACTGTTAACTTCTATTGCCATCTACAGTAGCGATGAATCTCTACAGCGCCCGAAATTTTATTACTCTTTGATACTATTATTGAGCGCTGGGGTGACTGGAGCATTTCTGGCACAGGATTTACTATTATTTTTCCTGTTTTACGAATTAGAACTAATTCCGCTATATCTGTTGATAGCTATTTGGGGTGGGGCAAAGCGGGGTTATGCGGCTACAAAATTTCTTATTTATACCGCCGTTTCAGGAATCTTGATTTTGGCAAGTTTCCTCGGCATGGTTTGGCTGAGTGGTTCCTCTAGCTTTGCACTAGCAACCTTAAACGCTACGACTTTACCCTTAGCCACACAGCTTTTACTGCTAGCGGGGATTTTGATCGGTTTCGGGATTAAAATTCCCTTAGTTCCCTTTCATACTTGGTTACCAGATGCTCACGTTGAAGCTTCCACACCAATTTCGGTGCTATTGGCTGGGGTATTGTTGAAGTTGGGAACTTACGGCTTACTGCGGTTTGGTATGAACTTGTTACCAGAAGCTTGGGCTTATTTAGCTCCTTGGTTAGCGACTTGGGCAGTGGTGAGTGTATTGTATGGTGCATCCTGCGCGATCGCTCAAACCGATATGAAAAAAATGGTAGCATACAGTTCCATTGGACACATGGGCTATGTGCTGTTGGCGACGGCGGCGGCTACACCATTAAGCGTGTTAGGTGCTGTAATGCAGATGATTAGCCACGGCTTAATTTCTGCCATGCTGTTTTTGCTGGTAGGAGTTGTGTATAAAAAAGCCGGAAGCCGAGATTTAGATGTTATCCAAGGATTGCTGAACCCAGAACGGGGTATGCCTGTAATTGGTAGCTTAATGGTTTTGGGAGTTATGGCCAGTGCTGGGATACCAGGAATGGTAGGGTTTATTTCCGAATTCATCATTTTTCGGGGCAGTTTCGCAGTTTTTCCAGTGCAAACTTTACTATCAATGCTTGGTACTGGCTTAACTGCGGTTTACTTCCTTATACTCCTCGACCGCGCCTTTTTTGGCCGCTTGTCTGCACAAGTTACTAACTTACCACGTGTGTATTGGAGCGATCGCGCCCCAGCTGCAATTTTAGCTGTGCTGATTGTGATTTTCGGCATTCAACCCGCTTGGTTAGCACGCTGGACTGAACCAACAATTACAGCAATGGTGAATAGCCAAAATGTAGTAGTAGCAGTGTCCTTGGAGAAAGCAATGGGGAATGGGGAATAAGGAATGGGGACAAGGGGACAAGGGGACAAGAGGTGAGAACTTGAAACAAGTCTTTCCCCTTGTCCCTAATTCTCCTTGTCCCCAAGTCCTCTTCCCAATGCCCAATTTCCAATTCCCAATGCCCCAATCCCTATACTTTTTGGAGAGATAGCAATGGTAACTATTAAAAAGAAAGCGGCTCACAATCCCTTAGCTGAGTATATTGAACGGCTGCAAAAAGGAGAAGCATTACTCCCAAATAGTCCAGAAAATGTATTAGAAGTAGTTGGTATTCTTAAAAGCTATGGTGTAGTTTTAGATGCCTACTCAAAAAATCTTAACTATATTGCCGAGTATCAGTTTTTAATATTTTTCCCCTTTTTTAAATACTTTAATGGAGAGGTTTCTGTTGAGAAATTACTCCGGCACTGGTGGCATAATCGAATTAATTTTGAGTATGCCGAATATTGTATGAAAGCCATGATGTGGCATGGTGGCGGCGGACTAGATACATATTTAGATACAACAGAATTTAAAGAAAGAGCGCAAGCCGTTATTGCCGCAAAATTTAAAAATAATCCCTTAATTTTGGGTGTTAACCAACTGTTTCCAGATTTCTTAACAGAACAATTGCGTGTCTCTGCTTACTACACAGGTTTAGGTCAATTTTGGCGAGTCATGGCTGATATTTTCCTCAGCTTATCAGACCTTTACGACCAAGGCAAAATAAAATCGATTTCCGAAGTTGTAGAACATATCAAAGCAGGGTTGGTGGCAAATGCATCAAACCCAATTACCTACGCCGTCAAAATACGGAGTGAAGTCTATGAAATCATTCCTAAAAGCGTTGGTTTGACCTTCTTAGCAGATACAGCAATACCTTATGTAGAGGCGGTATTCTTCCGGGGAACTCCTTTCCACGGTACAGTTTCATACAACGCCCAAGGTTATCAAATCCCCCCAGATCAAACGCGATTTCAATATGGCGCATTATATGCCGATCCTTTACCCATCGGCGGCGCGGGTATTCCTCCCACCTTGTTGATGCAAGATATGCGTCATTATCTTCCAGAGTATTTGCACGAAATTTATCGTCGCAGTCTTCGGGGTGAAGATGATTTGCGGGTACAAATTTGTATGAGTTTCCAAAAATCGATGTTTTGCGTGACAACAGCAACGATTTTGGGACTGATGCCTTATCCTTTGGATACTAAAGATCCAAATGAGGAAAAAGGTAATCGAGTTTATTTAGAGAAGTGGATGAGTCGTTTAGAAACTTCGCGGTTGCTAGATGTCAATAAATAACTGAATTGAATACAGAGAAATTTTAGATGCTTCTCAATCGCTATAAAAATCTTCACCTAATTCAGCAACTTGATCCAGTGCAAGATCATTGCCGGATTTATCACTTAATGAATGGCTATGAGTTTCCCTGGGATATGACGCGATCGCTCGAAGTTGCTTTGATGCGAACTTATTGCGTTCCTAGTATTTCTAAATTGCTAAATCAGACAGGAGAATTTACCCATTGTCCGCAAAAACGCTACGATGATACGTCAATAATTGTTGGAGAGATGATTAAGTGGGGCTATGATAGCGATCGCGGCAAAGAAGCCCTGCAACGCATGAATGCACTCCACGGACGCTTCAAGATTGACAACGGTGATTTCCTGTATGTACTTTCAACCTTCGTTTTTGAGCCTATCCGCTGGAATGTGCATTTTGGTTGGCGGCTGATGTGCGAACAAGAAAAATTAGCGTCTTTTTACTTCTGGCGAGAAGTAGGTAAGCAAATGCAGATTCAGAATATCCCTGAAACCTACGAAGAATTCGAGCGCTATAACCTTGACTACGAACGCCAAAACTTTCGTTATTCAGATACAAATCGTCGGGTTGGGGAAGCTACACGCGATTTATTTTTGAGTTGGTTTCCTTCGTGGATGCGTTCTTCGATCAAACCAGGTATCTATGCTTTACTGGATGAGCCAATGCTCGATGCCTTTGGTTTTCCCTATCCTTCGCCATTGCTGCGATCGGCTATGGTAAGTCTACTAAAAATCCGAGCCAAATTAATCCGGTTATTTCCGCCTCGGAATCAGCCTAATTTTTATATTGACTCTCCTATCCCCAGCTATCCCACTGGCTATGAAATCGCCAATGTGGGGCCAGCAGAAAATGTTAAACAGTAAAGCTCCGACAAACTTGTTTAAGTGATTGGAATCTATCAGGAACTCTTGTCACATTAGGCTTCTGGTTCTACGCCGAGCGATCGCAATTGAGCAGTTAAGCGATCGGCTCTTTCTTCACCAGTCAATAACAAATTACCTTGCAAATCCCACCAACGTAGCCAAGGTAATTCCATATTGTAATATTGTCCCTGCCAAATCCCTAACTCAACTCCTAAAGGATGTATGGGATAATGTCCGCGTTCATTTGCTGTTAATAACTGATATTGTCCACCAATTAATTCATAAACTTCTACGCTGGCTTTATTCACTTCATAAATGCCGTAGAAAGGAGGACGAATCACCTGCTCATAAATCCAAAATTTCCCCTTCCAAGGAGTTTTATCTCGCTCCTCACTACCATCCCCAGAGACAAATTCCAATGCAATCAATGGGGCAATAAACTCTCGCCATAATACATAAGACCTGCGCGTTTGTCCATCCAGAGTAGGGGGTACATTCCCTACATAGAACCAGTCTGGTGCTTCTGCGCCTTTTTCTGGGGGGTCAGTTATCCGCCAGTAGATACCGCTATCTTGACCAATACAGTACTGTCCATCAGGATGACGTTTTTGCAATATCGGCTTAATAGAGTCCGTTAGGAGAATGCTTTGGGGATGTTCCTGAAAGTTTTTCACGAATGTACCATCAGACTCAGGAAGCTGCGTATGGTCTGGGAACGGTGTGAGGGCGGTGGATGGATCGGTTGCAGAGGTCATAAGACTACCTTTGCAGAAGTAAGGGTTGTTTTTTAGTTTAGCAATGGAAGAGGAGATGGAGCGATCGCAATATTTCTATTAAGTTCTATACTTTACTGTAGGAAGATGGCGACCAATATAGCCAATAATCACTATTCCTGGTTGTTCTGCTAAAAAATAGATTCGCCAGTTACAGAACCTCAATTTAACGTGTCGTTCAAATAAGCGATCTTTACCATCAGGACAACGAAAAGTTCTTTCTTTAAAATATTTATCAAGCGTTGGTTTACTTTCCCCCGATTCTTCAACAGGATACCCGTCGAGATTGAAATAGCCATTATTCCAGTCTTTACAGCATTTGTGAAGCTCAAATAATATGCTTACAACAGGCTGTAATTCCAACTGTCCAGTACGGATATCTTCTAACTGCTTTCTAACAACATCGCAGAATTCTAGGTTAGGAAATAATTCCTCTCTGCGATTCCAAACTTCTAACCCATCGCTAACATTTTGATAAATGCGCTCTTGGTGTTGTTGAATCAGACTAATGTGTTCTTGTACATGGCTGCTACGGCTAGCATGGATAATTTCTACAATTTCGCTGATTATCTCTCCATACTCATCCAAACATCGAAATTCAAGTTTTACATGGTTACAATCCCAGCATTCCTGAGAGAGTAAGCTGATTGCAATCGTATTAATTGTGATTGTATTAAGTACATAAGCAATACCAAGCCCAATAGCTATTTCTCCTTGATGACGAAATTCAGACAAGCTAACATTGTTTTCAATCTCTTGGATTTCGGAATTTGCTATATTAGTTGAGAAAGGTGCTTTAGTTGCAAGAGTTTTGATAAAAAGTCGTTCAACTTGATCCGCGTCATTAAGCCAGTGACGAAGAGGATAGTTAGGTGCAAGTATTATTGTATGGAAATCTTCTTTAGTGCGGAGGCTTACCTTTACCCCTTGAGCTTTGACTGCCTTTATGGTCTTAATTAGCTCAGACATTCTTTGCTGTGCTACTTGTTCATTCGGAGCCGGATTTCGCAAAGATAACTCATTTAATATTAAGTCAAAATCCACCTTTTACTCTCCCGCAGGCTCAAGTAAAACATCTAAACTTTTTTCCCATTCATCGAAGAAACCATCAGGCCATTTATCAATTCTTCCATTGCGATCAATATGTGGAGATACTACTTCTGTAACAGTTTGTCCTTCTTTTTCTTGTCGCTGAAAATAATGTAGCTGAACATCATACGGCTTAATTTTGCCTCCATGAACAGCAAGACGAATACCATTTAAAACATGATCACTATGAGTTTCTATTACTATTTGAATTCCACAACTAGCTGCAAGGGATAATAATTCACCCATCTTGACTTGTCCTTTAGGATGTAGATGTGCCTCTGGATTTTCAATTATAATTAGTGTACCCGGAGGGGATGCAAGTACAGCTACAATAATTGGCAAGGTGTAAGTAATTCCAAATCCAACATTAGTATTACGGTATCTGCTACTTACATCTTTTCCCATTTCAAATGAGTATTGCAAACTCATTAAATCAACACCTGGAATTGGGTTGACATGAATTCTTGTACCAGGGCTGATTTCTCCCATCCATGCCTCCACTTGATCCTTCAAAGATAGCGACTCTGCTTTTGGATGACTTAATTTGCTTACTTCACCTTGTTTGGGGCGTTCAAAAGCTTTAGCAACTGTTTGTGAACCTATTTGCTTAAGTCCAACTGTATTTATGTTCGATTTACCAAAAACGGTAAGGAAATGTGCTGTATATTCACCTCTAGTACCAATTTGAAAATGTTGATGTACTAAATCCTCTGACATTTCAAAGACATTACGAGGGCCAAGCCGTTCTGCTTGCAGATAGTGAAAGTAATCTCCAAACAGACTAAATTCATGTATTTCTTTCGTTATTGGTGCAGTATCGCTACGGAGAACATCTGCTTGATTATCATATCTAAAGCGCCATGTCCATGTTTTTCTTTCTTGATCATCTACTACGAGTTCAAAACTAATAATTTCTGGTTTTATCGCTCCCTCAAATAAAGCATCTTTAGCCGTACCAATACGCACTAAATCACCATTTAGAGCTAGACCTTTTGTTTGCAAAAGCCTCTGTTGATAAGACTGGCGTAATAGAAGTAATGACTGTAATACTGAAGATTTACCCATACCATTAAGACCAGATAATAGAGTTAGTGATCTAAACTCTAGTAACTGATTTTCAAAGGGTTTAAAATTCTTTATATGTAGTGAGTGTATCATGATAATACTGATTTTATAACTTGTTCTATCTCATTCAATCTGTGTAATACAGTCTTAAGGGTTCCCGTACTCCTGTAGATAGTAGTATTAAATTTTCCCTCATTAGTCAAATCTATTATTTTTTGTTTTATAATTTCTTTTCTTTCTTTAAGAATCTCAATTTCTTGAGCATTAAGTTTATATAAATTAACTGACCAGGCTTCAAACAATGCCTTATTGATGGGATAACGTTTTGCTCCTTTTTTCATTTTCCGAAAAGCATCTTTACCAAATACCTCAAATGCCAAATTCATTAAACTTATAAAATCATTAGTTATTATTTTTATTTCTTCGTCTGACATGATATTTATATATGCCATAGCTTGATCTAATATTTTTTTAAAGCTTGTATTTTTTTGAAATAATTCTTGATTTTTTATCATAAATACTAAAACTCTAAGTATGCACTCTCGATCAGCCATTCTATCTGATTTTATTCCTTTGTCAGTATCAATAGCTTTCTTAAATTCAGATGCTACAGCTAAATCTCCTAATAACTTCGTTGCTTTGCCTTGATTTAAAGCATGACGAATTTCCTGAGTTGATAGAGATAAAGCACTGGTATTAATCCGCTCAAAAATAGCCTGTTTAAATTCACTATCTGTACCCGGTTCAAGAAAAATAACTGTAACAAGAGTTTCTTCTATACGACGTTGATAATTATGTGGAATTTCGTCATATATCTTGCCGTTAAATAGAGTAAATGATTCTAGTCCAGTTAACTTAAGTTTTTTATCTATCACAAACTCTTTTAAAGTGGTAAGCCTTTGTAAACCATCTATCACTAACCATTTTTCTTCATTAGTTGCATCAATATAGAATGCTGGTATAGGAATACGAAGTAAAATTGACTCAATAAGCCTACTTTGAGCAATTTTATTCCAAACGAATTTTCGTTGAAATTCAGGAGATAATTCAATTTCATTATTCTTAATTCTAACCATTAAGTAGTCAATACTAATCTGTCTAGTTTCAACCCTAATTTTAGTAGGATTAAATGGTTCACTTATCTCTTCTTCTTCTTCTATTGCAATATCATCTTCTTCTACGTCGTCTTCTGTTGTCATATCATCATCTATTTTTGTTTCTTCTTTAAATAATTGAGAGTTAAGGTGGTTCATATTTGTCATGGCACATACTCCTTAGTCTGAAAAACTAGTTACTAGTAATTGATAGTTTATCTGGATGACTTACCTTAATCGTACTACCTTCTAGCATTAGCAGTTGTAATCAACATAAATGATCGTACTCTTAACACCTATAAATACCAAAGCAGCCAGAGTACACAAGCTGCTTTAGTAAAAATATGATCACTTATTTACTGGACTAAGCTAATCGTCATTCATTTTTCCAGAATGATTCGCTCGTAGTAAGGGCTTCATCTCTGGTTTTATGCAACTTAAATGCCGATTAGCTTACTACCGAATTAAGTGGTGCAATCCCCGCTAAATTTAAAATTGGCGCGATCACCTCTGTTAAAGTCAAAGCAGTGTCTAACGACAAGCCGCTTTTAACCCATAGTCCAAAAATATTAAACTTCCGGTTCAACACCGAGCGATCGCTCTTTAAATATTCTCCACCCACAGAAGATTATTTGCGTAGCCTAAAAGTACAAGTCATTTATCCTTATCATATTCAGCGTGAGTTAAGCGATCGCCCAAATTCAATAAACAACCGCCCGAATTCAATAAACGACTGCCCAATAAGCTTGGGTTAAGCATTTCTTCTCTTCTCTCTGTTTTCTCTGCGCCTCTGCGGTTCGTTAAAAATTTGACTTTGATAAAGAATCTTAGCCTTAACTGAACTGTGTGAAAATTAATACAAATATTTTGGAAGTTGCAAAGATCCCTTTGGCAGCAGGCGATCGCCTGCAAAGTGAGAAATAAACTAGGTTTTGACTACCGCAGCCAATAAAAGGCGAAACTTAACATGCAAATTTGTCATCATGAGAGAAATTACCTATCGATTATTAACTCAGCACCAAGATGACTGAAGCAACAGCAACTCGTCCCAACGCATATATCCAGGAAACTGGCCCAACGATTCATTACTTAGTAGCAATGTCTCAACCAGAAACCCATCTGTTTGAGGTGACTTTACGCATTGTCGATTACCCCTCGCCGATTCTCGATTTAAAATTGCCGGTATGGACACCCGGTTCCTACTTAGTTCGAGAATATGCCAAGAATTTACAGGATTTTGTAGCTTTTGCAGAGGATAAGCCTTTACCTTGGCGGAAAATCAGTAAAAATCACTGGCAGGTAGACAAAACAGGTGTTTCAGAATTAACTATACGTTACCGAATTTTTGCCAATGAGCTATCGGTACGGACAAATCACTTGGATGCAACCCACGGTTATTTCAATGGTGCAGCATTATTTTTTAGACTACCGGGCTGGGATAAGCAACCCATTCGCGTTACCATCGTACCACCATACCCAGAATGGCAGGTAACAACTGCTCTACCTCCCGTAGGTGAGGAAACAAATACTTTCTGGGCGAGCGATTTTGATACTTTGGTGGATACTCCCTTTGAAATTGGTAGCCATCAATTATATAAATTTGAGGTCTTAGGAAAACCCCATGAACTGGCAATTTGGGGGAAAGGTAATTACCAAGTTCAGCAGTTGATTGCTGATATCCAAAAAATTATTCAGGTAGAAGCGCAGATGTTCGGCGGTTTGCCTTATGAACGATATGTGTTTCTGCTACATTTATTTAGCCAAGCTTTTGGCGGTTTGGAGCATAAAGACTCTTGCTCGTTAATTTACCAGCGTTTTGGGTTTCGCGCTCAGGAAAAATACGATCGCTTTATCCAATTAGTTGCACACGAATTCTTTCACTTGTGGAATGTCAAACGAATTCGCCCAAAAGCATTAGAAGTTTTTGATTATGACCAGGAAAACTACACACCATCATTATGGTTTTGTGAAGGTACTACTAGTTACTATGACTTGTTAATTCCTTTGCGGGCAGAAATTTATGATGTTAAGTCGTATTTGAATAACTTGAGCAAAGAAATTACCAGATATGAAACGACACCGGGGCGCAAGGTACAACCCGTTTCCGAGTCGAGTTTTGATGCCTGGATTAAACTCTATCGCCCCGATGCCAATAGCGGTAATTCTCAAATTTCTTACTATTTAAAGGGAGAAATGGTATCGTTGTTGCTGGATTTACTGATTCGTTCTACTCACGACAATCAGCGCTCCCTCGATGACGTGATGCTGAAAATGTGGCAGCAATTCGGGAAAGATGAAATTGGCTATACTCCAGAACAGTTGCAGGAAGTTATAGAATCTGTCGCCGGAATCGATTTGACTGATTTCTTTAAACGCTACATTGATAGTACTGATGATTTACCTTTTAATCAGTATCTAGAACCCTTTGGCTTGCATTTGGTAGCTGAACAGCAGGAAGAACCTTACCTGGGTGTGAGAATAAATACAGAGAATGGGCGGGAGATGATTAAGTTTGTGGAAACTGATTCACCTGCACAAGTAGGGGGAATTGATGCAGGTGATGAGTTGTTAGCAATTGACGGGATTAAGGTAACAGCGAGTAGTTTAAGCGATCGCCTGAAAGATTACCAAGCAAACGATACCATCCAAGTCACAGTTTTCCATCAAGACGAACTCCGTACTTATTCCATTACCCTCGCATCACCGCATCCCACTCGATATCAGCTAAAACCTGTTGATCATCCTGACTCCACACAGCAGAAAAACTTTGCTGGATGGCTTGGGGTTGCGATCGCAACTGTTTGATAAAGGGATGGGGCATTGGGCATTGGGCATTGGGCATGGGGTATTGGTTATTAATTCTTCCTCTGCCTCCCCTGCTCCCCTGCTCCCCGGCTCCCCTGCTCCCCTGCCCCCCTGCTTCTTCCCCATTCCCCACTTCTAAGGCGTTCTCACTGCCCCAGAGTAAATCAAACCCCGTTGCAGATCGAGCGTTATAATCGCCCCATCGCGAATCACCTGTGTTGCCTGCTTCACGCCAACAATCACTGGCACACCGAGACGTAAGCCAATCACCGCCGCATGACTTGTGAGACTTTCCTCTTCCGTAATAATCCCGGCAGATTTGCGAATAGCTTCAACAAAATCGGCACTAGTGCGCGGTGCAACTAATATGTCTCCAGGATTAAAGTTACTAACATCCATGCCAGTATTCGCTACCCGTGCGCGACCACTCACTAAACCTTGTCCTAATCCAATTCCGTGACCTAGTACCGCCGTCACCACCTCAACCTTAATCAAATCTGTGGAGCCGGAAATTCCCTGGAGTGTGCCAGCAGTCATTACTACTAAATCTCCCTCCGACAGTAACTTCAACTCCTGAGCCACATTAATCGCAGCTTGGAATGTTTGACCAGTGGAAGGTAATCCTAGCACCAATAGCGGTTTTACTCCCCACACCATTTGTAGCTGCCGCGCTACATTCACATGGGGGGTAACAGCCAAAATCGGTGTATTGGGACGGAACTTAGAGACATTGCGAGCAGTTGCCCCAGTTTGCGTTAAGGTCATAATTGCCGCTGCACCTAATTGTTCGGCAATTTGACCTACAGCTTGACTAATCGCATTAGGAATGGAGCGCCGAGCATCTCTCACGGAACGCAAGTTTAAGTGTTGGGCTTCCTCCTGCTCCATCCGCTCGGCAATCCGCGCCATCGTCGCCACTGCTTCTACAGGAAAGCTACCCACAGCAGTTTCATTGGAGAGCATCACCGCATCAGTGCCGTCTAAAATGGCGTTTGCCACATCCGACACTTCCGCGCGAGTGGGACGAGGATTGCTCACCATGCTGTCTAACATCTGGGTGGCGGTGATGATGGGAATCCCTAAGCGATTTGCTGTAGCAATTAGCCGCTTTTGGAGTACCGGAACATCTTCTGCCGGCAATTCTACGCCTAAATCGCCCCTGGCAACCATCACGCCATCACACAAAGCCAGAATCGCCTCCATTTGTTCAATGGCTTCATGTTTTTCAATTTTGGCAACCACCGGCACTTGCTTGCCTGTACTAGAAATTAGTTCTTTAATTTCAATCATGTCCTGCGGATTGCGGACAAAGGAAAGTGCCACCCAATCTACACCTTGATCTAGACCAAACATCAGATCCTCTCGGTCTTTGTCGGTCATTGCCTTAATTGAGAGGTAAACGCCGGGGAAGTTTACGCCTTTGTTGTTAGAAAGTTTACCAGGCACGGTGATGCGACAATGCAAATCACCTTTGTCTCGGTTAATCTCCTCCACGACCATTTCTACTCGTCCATCATCAAGGAGGATTTTTGCACCAACAGGTACTTCTTCGGCTAAATAATCGTAGGTGACGCAGCTAATTTCCTGCGTGCCTACCACCGGACGGTTTGTCAAGGTGAAGCGATCGCCTTTTGCCAAAACTATAGACCCGTTGTCAAACTTCCCCAAGCGAATTTTTGGGCCCTGCAAGTCTTGGAGAATGGCCACTGGCTGATTTAATTCAAAAGCGGTTTGCCGAATTAAGCGAATACTACGCTGATGGTCGGCATGAGTTCCGTGGGAGAAGTTTAGCCGCAGCGTCGTGGCTCCCGCTTCAATAATCGCCTTGAGCATTTCAGGACTGCTAGTGGCGGGGCCAATAGTAGCGACAATTTTTGTCCGGCGCAGAGAATCTCTTAATTGCATAGGGGCTGAAGTGAGGGAGCTATCTGGGAAGTCATCGTAACTTAAGTTGCATCTCCTTTTCAGTCACTGCTATACCAATAGATATAAGCAGTTAGAGAGGTTTTATGGGAGAGTGAGGGCTGTGGGATAGACTAGATATAGTACATCAATCTTGTATCCATCCTCCCAACGAAAGAGTTTATCCCATCAACTTTTTGACAATTGCCATACCCCACTTATCAGTAAAGATTAGTTCTTGTCTGGAATCATAGCGTTATTCATCTACTGATATGCAAAGCTGTGGATAAATATTGCTATACAAAAGGTTACAAAACTTTATTCTTCACTAATATTTATCGTATATTCGTAATGTTTGATTAAGAAGGAGTCAATGTTAGAAATGATCGCATCGGAGGCACGAAAGCCACTGACAATCCCGCCAAAGGAATTTTTAGCGCCTCCTGGTGATTTTAATCCCACGCTATTGCTGTTTTTGGTAGCTGTAGCAATGCTGGTGTTATCTAACTTTGGTTACTGGCTTTGGGAATGGCCCCACTGGCTCTGCTTTAGCGTTAACACTATTGCGTTGCATTGTGCTGGGACGGTTATTCACGACGCTTGTCACCAATCAGCCCATCGTAACCGAGTGATGAATGCGATGTTAGGACATGGCAGTGCGTTGATGCTAGCTTTTGCCTTTCCAGTATTTACGCGGGTGCATTTACAGCATCATGGCCATGTCAACCATCCCAAAGACGACCCAGATCATTATGTCTCTACGGGTGGCCCACTGTGGCTGATTGCGGTGCGGTTTTTGTACCATGAGGTGTTTTTCTTTCAACGGCGACTGTGGCGGAAATATGAGCTATTGGAATGGTTCATCAGCCGTTTAATTGTCGGTGTAATTGTTTATATATCAGTGCAATACCACTTTTTGGGTTACATTCTCAATTTTTGGTTTATACCAGCTTTTGTAGTGGGGATAGCACTGGGATTATTTTTCGACTATTTACCGCATCGTCCCTTTGCAGAGCGCGATCGCTGGAAAAATGCTCGCGTCTACCCAAACCAAGTTCTCAATATCCTGATTATGGGACAGAATTACCACTTAATTCATCATCTGTGGCCATCTATTCCTTGGTACAATTACCAGCCTGCTTACTATGTCATGAAGCCCCTCTTAGATGAAAAAGGATGTTATCAAACTTCAGGATTGTTGCAGAAAAAGGACTTTTTTGAGTTTGTTTATGACATCTTTTTAGGAATTCGTTTTCATCATCAAAAAGAATAGAGTTGTTGCAGCATTTCCTTTGCTAATTCTAGAGCGGGGATGGCTTGCTCACGGCTGACGCTAGAAAAGTGATCTGAAAACTTATCCAGTGAGTCACCCGCTTCTAGATAATCAAGCAAGGTTTTTAGCGGCACACGAGTACCAACAAAAACAGGAGTTTCCCCCAATATATCGGGGCCACTATGAACAACACGCGATGTGGATGTCATATAGTTACTTGTGTGCGACAGACTAGGTTTTGATCCTAACTCTCATCGTCTTGGAAATCTCAGCATATATTCCATCAATCACGCCATTTTGCATACAGGTAATTATTCAGAATATTTTCATCTTTGCTCAGTAATATATTATTATTTAATAAAGCATTCGCCGTAATAATCCGATCAAAAGGATCGCGAGTCCAAGTAATAGTTAAGCTAGTACTGATAATATCATTAAAGTTTTGATTACATATTTTTAAACCAATTTCCTCGGACAGGTTAGGAATAATCACATCCGGTTTATCTTTAAGACGTTTTATTTCATATAAATACTGTAACTCTAATCTCACAATTGGCGAGATATAAACGTCATTATCATTAATTAATGTTTTAGCAATATCAGTTAATTTATCTGTCAAGCCAGCATAGAGCCACGCTACAACATGAGTGTCAAGATAAATCAATATTAATCTCCTGTTCCCAACTGATATTAACTAAATCATCTGGATTTCCTTGAATAGCATCAGATTTAAATGTTAAGTTTTTAATTTTATCTTTTTTTTCTATAGGAACAATTTTTAATAACTTACCATTTTTGTTAATTTCTAGTGGAATACCTGTTTCTAGCACCTCATCTAGTAGACGCTCAATATTATTACTTAATTCCGTTAGTGTAACCTTTTTCATTGCTTGTATTAAATATCTACATTCACATTCTTTGATGAGCTTAGATATCATAGCAAAAAATTTTCCCTTACCCTAAAGATTGTTATGGAATGTAGCAACAATACCTCAAATTATCTAGTTCTGTGGATGTTTGCGATCGTTTCCGACAGGGCGTAGCCCATCGCCATCTTGTCACGGTGCATTATAAAAACCTTTGCGATCGCCTCATCGTTGTTCTAGGCTACAGGAAGCAAGCTACGCTGCGATCGCAGTAATTAAACTCACACAGAACGCCAATTTTCGATTTGCAAGTTAGGTACTCTTTGAAATTCTCGGACATTAGATGTCACCAAAATATAGCTAATTTAAGAAAGCTTCTGATCTGGGCTGCTTGTTCTGCTTCTTTTGAATCAAAAGGTAAAATTGTAATTGAATCTAATAATATTTCAATAGTTGATTGGATTTTAACAGCGCGTTGTGTGTTTATAGCTAATCCATATTTCACCTCCATAACTGTTAGAGATGAAACAAAAATTTCAGTAGGGGAGATTAACTTTATTCGCTTGAGGGTGTTTTCTTCTCCTTTGACAAAATCACTAATGACGCAAGTATCCAGTAAATAACCCATACATAATTAAAGTTCTATTTCGTTCGGTGGTATCAGTTCCTCTCGATATGATTCAAAAATAATACTTTCTTTTATACCTGAATATTGCATGATTATTTCTGGCCATTGGCTGGGTTTAGTTTCTAAGAAGGTGACAAACACTAAACTTTCACTGATACCTTCTGGTGTTTCAGCTAATTCAATTTTGCCGTTTTTATAAATTCCTTGAATTGTTTTTAATATATAGCTTACCTCCTATATAAATTTTAATCTATAGGACTCATATTTGACTGTTTAAAAAATTTAGTATAACTCAAAGAGACTTCTTGACTATTGCCTGACTACGCAAATAATTTCATAAATGAAATCGGATCGCTATATAAAAATAACCTCTGAAAGCGATCGCCTCGAAAGTTTCCCGAAAGTGCGATCGCTTACATTGGGTGACTATAAATAACCACGTAACTTAGCACAACTGTATCGAATTAAATCCTCTAGGTTATTTAAGTAAACCCAGAGTTTTACGGTCTTGTCATAACTAGCAGAAGGCATGGTCTATTTTTTAACCAACATTACCTGCAGACAACACTTGTTCAACTGTAAGTGCAATTTCCGAGAAAGTTGCAGACACAATTTGCTGACTCCCGCTAAACTCCTTCTCCTCGTACAATCCTTCTGACAACAATAAAATCGTAATTTTTGACTCTATTGGATCTACAATCCAATATTCAGCAATCTCTAACGCTGCATATTCAGAACGTTTATACCGATAATCGCGTTTTACTGAATCAGGACTGACAACTTCCACTACTAATATCGGCGCAGACTGACAAACAGCAGACTCATCAAGGAATTCCATTACCTGTTCAGCCGTGACAACATAAACATCAGGCAATCTTGACTTTCGCCATCCCGTTCTTACACCTGCCTCTCTAAAACATAACCAAGGTAAACTCAAGCGATTGATTTCTGTGTCAAATGTCTGTTCAAGGAATTTAGCAAGTAGTAAATGTCTAAAAGTTGGTGGATTCATGCGTTCTAGTTTTCCATCCACCAGTTCATAACGGCTATCAGTACCATCGTTATAAGCGAGATATTCTTCAAAAGAGTATAGACGCTCTGTAGTTGTCTGTGTCATCGCGCAACTTTTAAATAAAGGTTTTTTTGAGGTAGTACTCAAAAAATCATGAGTAATTGCACATTGGCTTGTAGTAGCGTTTAAACGTGTAGGCAAATAAAAAAGCTGTGTAATTTTATCACCGACAAAGCACGATTCTATCGTTAGCTACTCAATACTTGGGAAAAAATAAAGTTGTATATACAATTTAATAATACTACTATCCTAAAAAAATCCAAAAGTTCTATTGCGGCACAATTTTGTGCGATCGCATTTGCTAAAAATCAAAAGAATGATTTTTTCTGACTTACTCCTTGTAGACACCCTGCGTGAGCTTGCGGCCTTTGCTTAATTCAATCGGTAAAAGAGTGCGATCGCTTGGATATTGCCCCTGATGTCATCTTTAAACCTATAACTGGAATTCTCACCTGCAAAAGGAGAGCTTAACAGCGATCGCTAAACTTAATGACTGTCCTGCTGTTTCTCTATTGGCTCGAATTTATTTCATCTATGATAGATTCCATTACACAGTTATTATTATCCTCTTTCTTCCTCTTCCCAGGCGAACAATCTATTTTTTCTGGATTTCCAACTTTATCCCTGATCGAGTCTTGAGAAATTTTTGACAAATACCATCCTAATGGTAATTTAGGCCCTTTTTCTTTTACTGGAGTTTTACCGTCATTGTTCTTTACTGGAGTTCCACCGTCTACATGAGTTAAATAGAATTGCCTAAACCGATGATCCTTCAAATCACTATCTTTATCAATTTTTCCGTCTAGTTCGTATTCACCCTGCTTAACAACACTACGTCCTCTGGCTTCTCTTGAGTTCAAAAAAGCTAGAATTGGTGACAACAGTTCGTTTAGTCCTTGGACTTTTGATGGTTCTAAGAAATCGTTATTAGTGATGGCTAGATATACAACTTTGAAAGTTTTATCTTTTATCTCTTTTTCTAAAATTTTTTCTAACCTTTGACCTATATCTCGTGCAGTTGTGAAACCGGAGTTTTCAAAGTAGCCTCCGTCTGCTAAACGAGTTTTCAGACCGTTCTTATAAGTTAGTTCCTGATTACCATTCGCATCGTTGCATTTTTTAAACCAACCAACTGGAGTGACTAATGGAAACCTAGCACTGAGGACAGCAGCCGTACTGAGAGGAAAGTCAATATTAGCTCCATTAACACTACAAGCAACGGTGCGAATATCATTAAGAGGGGGAAATTTTGAATCAGGAGAATTGAAGTTGAACGGACTTAACAATAAACGCTCTCCAGTCCCTACTACTGTCGTATTTAAGACAAGAGCAGGAGCATCATCTTTATCTGGATTCCAATGTTTGTAATAAGAATCCGCAAGGGGATTATTCTTACCCCATTCGCTTTTCCACCCGCCTTCAAACGCATACTCTAGACCCCTGGCTCTGTCTAAACTCTCAATAGGAATAGGAATAAAACGTTGGACAAAATCAGAAAATAATCCTGCTCCAAGCAAGGGAGATAGCAAGTCTTTATCTAACAGTTCATGTGCTTTTTTTTCTAGTGGACCTCTACCATCATCTTGTTTCTCTAGAGGCTTCTTATAATCTAGCAAACAGTCCTTTGCGTTTAAAGAAGGTGGAGGTGCAGTATTTTTAACCAAGCTAGAAAATGCCGCAGCACCAAGGCTACCACCAGAGACACCGCTAATGGCAAAAACATGATGAGCAAAGGCAGGGCATAAATCTTGTAATCGGGATAGCGTTGATGCCGCATGATATGCAGCAAAAATTCCACCTCCCTGCGCCGAAATAATGTATATAGGGTATGGAGTTTTCTGTTTAGTCTTCTTAATCTCTTCTTGACGTTTTCCTAGCCAATTTTTAAACTTTGAATCTAATGTTTCTTCTTTTATCCATTTTTCAAACTTTGGATCTGATGTTCCTTTTGATTCATTTTTACTAATAGTGGTAGCAGGGGTAGCAGTAGTCGCAGTGATGAGTCTGATTTGATGATTGTCATTCAGATCCAATCCGCTAAAGACAAAAGCAAGTATTACAGGAATTATAATTACTGCAAAAGCAGTGACCTGAATATTTTTATTAAACCCAAAATAATAAAAAGGATATACAAGTGTCAGAATGGTCACAAGAAATAAAGCAATTAGCGTGATTGAGCCAACAGTTTGGCATAACGATTGGAAGAAGTAAGGATTTGATTTTACGGCTATACTTAGCAGAAAATAATCTATAGAAAAAAGTGAAATTACAATTACAACTAAGCTAACAGAAACAATAATTACGATAGTGTTGAATTCGTCTTTCAATTTCCTAGGTGTATCTTTTAGATGATATATCAGATATAAAACCACTAAATAAAACACCAAATAAATTCCTAAAGGCAGATAGTATTTAATCGGCTCAATAATCTGAGTATCACTACGAAAATTAGAGAAGACAGATATAATAATAATCCCTAAAATCGGAAGACATGATATCCATCCGTAAGGATGTTCTCTTTCTTGGTTATTTTGATGTGTAGGCATTTCGCAAGAACTATCTGAATTTACTTTGGGTTTTTGGTGGTTCGTTGCCATTTTCCAAAGCACTGGAGCAGCAATAAAAAGCCATACAAGAAAACCAATCAAGAAGAAAATCCCTGCACACTTAGGACTTAACCATAGATATTTATCTTCAAACCCAGAATCAGACCTGAAAAAACCAATGGCTATACTTAATAACGGTACAGAACTAAAAAATCCTACTTCAAAAGATTGTAGTAAATAATTCAAAATTTGACTGAAAAAACCAAATTGGGTCAAAGAAACCTTACAAGGATTTTTAGGTATTTTTAAGAACCGTTGCGCTAAAAATAAACATAAACATGATATTACGATAATAAACAGACATATGACTACAGATAAAACTATCTCTCTCAAGGCGAATTTTTCGTCATTTATATTTAAAATAAATACTCGATAAAATTCCAGTATTTGATCTAATCCAAGAAATCCACCAAAAAATATAAAAGACAATAGCGATATAAACGCAACTAGCCATAAATTGCCAAATTCGTTTAAGGATGACTCAACTGTTTTGTCATTTGTCATACACCCATTCCTTTGAACTGCAAATTTTAATTGCACGAGAAGAATACACTTTGCAATCCCTCTAAAGCAATGGAAGTTTGCCAACTTAAGCACAGGGAACTTAAAGAATTATTACAAACGTCTCTGTAAATCCCAGTAGTAATTTCTAGAACAACTGAGAAATTGAGCAAATCAGATTGCAAAATCCAGCCTTGCATAAATGCGGGATGAGTTGCGAGTTTCGCGCAAAGCACAGTGAAATATTGACTTTTCGCACCTACTCTGAAAGTGCTATTTGCAATATGCGCGGAACAAAAATCTGCAACACCCAAAATTATTGCAGTGTGTTACAACTCCGCGATGTTCACAAAGTAGCGTGCTTATAATCTCATAAATAAATTTATAATCTCTTGAATTAACTTATAATCAGATACATTAATGTGCTTACTCTGCTAAATCTCAATCTGATGTCTATATGCTCTCACTAACGAATATATACTACTGCATAATATCCCTGAATTTAAACGATATAAAAGCATGAGGCAACCTCTAGGCTAACTAGTTCCCTTGTTTGCCTACAGCTTGTGTAAATTAAATTAAATCCAACGTTTTCATCGTGCCTACAAAACAACGCAGACGTGGTGCAATTCTTACACCAAAAGGATTGCATAAACTTCAGGATGCAAAACAACAAGCAGAATTTAATGAAAACGGTAACAAGCGATTTACTCTTGATGATCTGAGTGATCAAACAGGTTTAGACTCTCATACCCTGTGTAAGATTTTTAGCTGTAGCAACAAAGTTGATCGGTACTCTCTCACTCGATGTTTTCAGGCATTCAAAATATTATTAGAGCCGGATGATTATGATGTCGCCACGATTCCCCTGCTCATAACTAGCTCAGAGTTACAACAGCGAGAAACCTGCAAGGATAAGACTTTAGGCAGAGAGGAGGACAAAAAACTTGGATTACAGTTGAACCTAGATGTAAATGAGGTCAACTTGCCCATGACTCCACCTGAAGAAATTCGCTCAAAAGCAATAACACTGCTGGAAGAATTATCGGGAGAATCTTTACTAAAAGCAGTTAAATTTTTAGAATCCCTTTCTCAAGAGTCTTTACCGCTAAGTCAAAACAAGCTTGAACATAGCAACGGTGTTGCGAAGAATATTACGCTCAATTAAACTAACAAGATTTTTCAACAGCCATAAAAATAACCTCTGGAAGCGATCGCACCTTTAATTGCTACTATTCCTACACTTAGGGAATAACGAACCGCAGAGGCGCAGTATTTCGACTTCGCTCAATAACCGGACACGGAGAAATCAGAGTTTGAGAAATATTTTGCGTCAGTCCTAACAAAGAATAGAGTTGTTGTATGAAGGGATGCCTAGGTTGGGCTGCACCAACGGGTCAAAAATCTTTGATTTCATATAACCACATTTGGAGCGATCGCTGCTAGAACCTGCTAACACTGGGTATTAATTGGAAGGAAATCAGCCGTAGAATAGCGATCGCGCCCCTTTTGTTTGGCATTGTACATTGCTTGATCGGCTGAGGCGATGAGTATATCTGGCTTGATGTCCCAAGTGGGTATGACAGAACTAATACCTAAACTAAGTGTGACGATATCCTTGACATCAGACTTTGCATGAGGAATGGCCTGATCGTGAATTGCTTGTTGAATACTTTCTGCTACTTTGATCGCTCCTACTAAGTCAGTATTGGGAAGGAGTACCGAAAATTCTTCTCCTCCGTAACGCGCTACTAGATCGGCAGGACGATGAACTGTCTGTTGCACTGTTTGCGCTATTATGATTAGACAATGATCGCCTCCAAGATGACCATAGTAGTCGTTATAAGATTTGAATTTATCAACATCCAATAAAATCAGTGACAGGGGTTGTTGTTCTTGTGCAAGGCGTTTCCATTCTGCTTGTAGTCGTCCATCAAAGCAGCGACGGTTAGCCACCTGAGTCAAACCATCTAGATTTACCAGTTGTTCTAGTTTCTGATTTACATCTTCTGCTTTTTCTTTAGCAATTAGTAACTCTGCTGTTCTCTCCTGTACCTGTTGTTCCAAAGTTTCCAAAGATGTTTGTAACTGAAGTGCCATGTTGTTAAATGATTTTGCCAGTTGACCTATTTCATCTTTTGAGCTAATTTTGGCGCGGATATCTAAGTTACCTGCGGTAAATTGGAAAACTATATTGGTAAGGGAAATTATTGGCTTTGTTAGCACTTGCCCAATGGCAAAAGCAATGATTGTCACTACTGAAGCGATAATTGCAAATAGAAACATTGCGTCACGAATTTGCTTTTCTACAGGTGCTAGGGCAACAGCAAGGGGTTGTGCGAACAACACAGACCAAGGTTTATATTTTAAACGAGCGATCACAATCAGATTAACCTGATTACCTGTTGCTGACAAAGATGTAATTAAATCCGACTGTTTATTATCCAATGCTTGCTTAAGTTTTGACTCATTAGTGGCCAATTCTTTGACAGGATAATTAGGTAAACGTCTTTCTTGTTGCAGTTTAATTACAACATCCAAAGGCAGAGGCACAATTGATTTAAAAAGTAGATTTGGTGCAGTGCTATGTGCCAGATAAATATTATTTTCATCTAAAAGAATAGCAAATGATTTTGCCCCAGCTCGTTCAGTTTCTCTAGTTACTAACTGCTGAACAACAGTCGCATTGTATGAAACACGCAATACACCCAATATATCTCCCTTGGCATTGCGAACTGGACTGCTAAAAAACAGGGTAATAAGGTCAGGAATTGTCGGCGATCGCTTCATGCTAGAAACAAAGGATAACCCAGTTTCTAGCGGTTTTTTAAAATAATCTTCAACTGATTCATCTTTGCCAATATTCGGTGTTGTATATGTATCCAATACATTTTTCCCGTTTAAGTCGAGCAAAGAGTATGAGATAATATTGAGCATATCTTTGCGACTGAGACGAATTAATGTTTCTGTCGCCAATTTCATTTCGGGACTGTCATCTCGCTGTTTTGGAGTTAGGCTGAGGTAGCGTGCCAAACCTGGTAAAATCGCCTCTACACGCACGGCATTGAGATTTCCATCAATAAAGGCATCTATTCTGTTAGCAGTTTCGTTAGCCGCCGCAGATAGGGCTTGTTTCGCGTTGTCAGTTAGTGCTTTTTCAGTTGTCTGTTTGTTGATAAATGACAATAACAGCAACGGAATCAAAGCAACAATCAGAAACGAAGTGATCAACTTTGTACGGATGCCGCCCAAAAGAGATTGCTTCATGGCTTTAAACTAGGAGGGAGGCTTCAATAATGAAGAATTGAACAAAGTTTTTAGCTCAGGAATGCGCGTCACGTTTCCAGAGCGAATAAAAAAGTCTGCATATATCTTGGCAGTTTTGTAGATGGAGTTAGGGCTGCTAGATTGAAATAATTTTTGGTTTTCACCTAAATCAATTAGGTTTACTCCCTCCAGAGAGATTGTATTGCTAGGAATTTTTAAGACTTTGCTGATGATAGCGTTTCCTTCCTGAATATTTGCTTTCCAGTAGTTTACTGCTTGCAGCCATCCTCGCACGAATGCACGAACATCTTCAGGGCGATCGCGGATTATCTCACCGCGAAAGACAATCATATCTAAAATCAAGCCAGGGGTTTGTTTGCTGGTAAATAGGATATGTCCCCCTAATTTTCTCGCTTCAGAAAGATGGGGTTCCCAAGTGTGTCCGGCTTGAATAGTATTATTTTTCAGACGTTGAGGAACTTCTGAAGCCTCTGATTTTACTAAGTTCACATCATCGCTGGTTAAGTTGGCAGTTTTCAACATCTCAGTTACAAAAACTTCGCTAAAACCGCCTAGATTTGCACCCAGCTTTTTCGCTTTCAAGTCAGCAACGGTTTTAATTTGTGATTGGGCGACTACTACATCTGCTCCTGTTGATTCATCTACAACCATCACGCCTTGTATATCTGGATTTGTGGCGCTCAAGATGATAAAACTTCCCAAAGAATACATAGCACCATCATACTTACCCGCACTAAAATTTCCTTGTTCCAATTGGATGTATCGTTTATGAATAATTAGTTCCACATCTACCCCTTGGGCTTTGAAGAATCCTTTTTCTTGAGCAATGATGCCTGGATACTCCCCAACAAAATATCCAACTGGTATTTTCAAGGGAGGGCGTTTGAATTCGATTGGTGCCCTCTGACAAGCAAATAGCAAACAGGCCGTAATGATAAAAATACCAGCATATTTAAGTAGTTCAAACATAGAACATTTGATATTTTGTAATCATTGCCGAGCAAATATTCAACTAAATTAACTATCTGTTCAAATTCAAATTAATAGGTAATTTTTTTAAAATTGAATGAAAAAAGTTCTGATTTTATGAATTTATCTAATTGATTTTATGACAAGATTACTATTTGCTTCTAAAGCAGTCTCAGAAAAGTGATTAATCCTTTTTTGAAACATACAAATTGGGAGCATCCCAATGCAAACAAATCTACTAAGATAATGAGTCGTCATTGCGTTCGCCTCTGGCGTTCCCGAAGGTATGAAGCGTAGAGTCTTCTCTTCTCTTTCAGAGACCCTAATGCGAACGAGAGGCTTGTCTGCGACACGCTACGCGAATGGCATAGCTTCGCTTAACGCGGTAGCGTCTCGTAAGAGAAGCGGAATGTACTCTTTATAATTCAATTTACACTTTTGATTTAACTGCTGGCTGTGATGCTTGTAAAGTTTGGGGCAAACTCCAGTCGGGACGTAAACTGGCGGCGTTGCGTAAATAGATATGATGAATTGAGGCGGAGGCTGGCAGATAGGCGTGGATTAAGAACCGAATGCAGCGTTGTAAGCTACCTTCAACGTGCATTTGCTGCACATCCAACATGGCCACATTATCCCAACCTGGACGCGCTCTAGCGATCGCAGCTGGAAAAACCACATCCAAATCGCGTGTCACTGAGAAAGTCACACTAATCATGTCTGTCGGCTGAAATTGATTCCGATTTTCCAATTCATCTAGTAGTTCTGTCACTACCTCTCGGATTGCCTCAACAGTATTTTCTGAAGCAGTTGTTGCTCCACGAATAGCCCGCATTTGCCACTCCACGCCAAAATCCTCCTAAAAACATAAAAGTTAGGAGTTAGAAGTTAGGAGTTAGAAGTTAGGAGTTCAAACTCTCAACTTCTCACTCCTAACTCCTAACTCAAGCTAGGGACGATATAACCACAACGGTAAACCACTAGTAGACATTTCAAATTCAAGCCAATCAATTCCAGATCGAATTCCTGATGAAACCTGACGACTTCCTGGTAGAAGTCGGCTCAATAGGGGTTTACGTTCTTCTAGGGTATAGCAGAGAGTTTTTTCTGGATCAAGTCCGACCAGTTCTGCTGTCCAGCGACGGGCATCTTCTTCAGTACCCAGGCGATCTACAACACCCAATTCTAGGGCTTGCTGTCCAGTAAAAATCCGACCATCGGCGAAACTTTTTACAGCTTCTACTGTTAAAGAACGGCCATCAGCTACCGTTTGGACAAACTGCTGATAACTTGTGTCAATCAACTCTTGCAAGATGCTTTCTTCTGGTTGAGTCAGCTGCCGATCAAAAGCCAAAATGTCTTTATAAGGGCCAGACTTAATTACCTGAAAGGAAACACCGATTTTTTCTAGCAAGCGTTCCAAGTTATTGCCACGCAAAATCACACCAATACTACCCGTAATTGTACCTGGGTTAGATACGATGTGTTCTGCTCCCATACCGATGTAGACACCTCCAGAAGCCGAAATATTGCCAAAGCTAGCGACGATTTTAATTTTTTCGCGCAAACGCTTCAGGGCGCTGTAAATTTCTTGAGAATCTCCGACTGTACCGCCAGGGCTATCGATACGCAGCAATAATGCCGGAAATTTTTTTTCTTCTACAGTTTTCAGTGCTTCTAGGACGCGTTTGCGAGTCGCACCGGCGATCGCACCAGTAATTTCAATCCGCGCAATTTGTTTTCTAAACTTGGGCTTAAACGGCCAAACCATGAGCTGTAAACATTCCTCGTAATAAACTCAATATAAGATCCCTAGAGGTCAGACGACCTTCTTTGCTCTGTTAAGAAACATGAGCAGGCATTATGTTTATCAGATTTTAAGGAAATTTTTATATTTTGCAGTGAGTTTTATTTGATATTCTCGATGAATGCTAATAAATTCCTTAAAGATTGCAGCCAACACAAAATGCCAAACTCTAGTTTAGCGTTCAATGCGGTGGTTTAGCACAGACTATTTTAGCTATTTTGCATAATTCAAAGTTTCAAAGCCCTTATTCTACTAGCTTTTTGACTGTTTTCGGATTTCTTTACTACAGTCGGGCATACGGAACATTTATCAGTAATTAATAACTAATAACTAATTAACAATAAGTATTTAATTAATAATTTCGATACTCAATTTAATTAATAAAAATTCATTCAGTCAACACTAATCCCTATTTAGGTTAAGACCAGAATTACTTTCACTTTGGTAAGGATCAATTTTTCCTCTCTTGTACAGCCCATGAATACCTGACGAAGACTATTCACATCATTTAAGAGTCTATTCGTAAAATTTGATACCGATAGTAAACATAAGTATCAAACAGTGACCCGACGAAACTACAGGTCAAGCTAATTACAAATAATCCACGCAGGGGAGTCCCACTGCCAAAGGTGGCGAGAAAACGTATAATCTCAGTGGCGATCGCCTCAGTTAACTCTTGTAAACCCGGAAAAGAACCGATAAGGGATAAAAGGAGCAGTCCACCGCCAACAAAGAAGATGGGAGCGACAAAACTAAATATGATCGTAAGTACTAAGGAGCGGAGAAAGTTAATGAAAATAGTCATTTAGGACAAACTCCGTGAGTAGAGATGACAATAGCTAGATAGCGGTTTGTCATTTTCTACAATACGTGCGATCGCTCCCAAGCAGACAATCTGTCAAAAATCTTAAGTTTTCATTAAAAGAAATGGCTACCAGTTACAACCCGTGCTGGGGCTTTCCAAAATTATTTAAATCAATCAAACCCTTGCATAATCAAGCTTGTGGTTAAGATTAGCATCCATTCATTGGTTTGCAGCACGTTTAATAATAGCTTTTTTTCTGAGAGCATCATTAATCTAAGTTAATATTCAACCCCCTTGGGAGTCAGGGGCATAAGAGAAATGAGTTAGAAATTACCATTCCCCATTCCCCATTTCCCATTCCCAATTCCCAATCCCCCATTCCCTATCCCAACGACTTCCGCTATTCTTAAGGCAGTTACCGAGTTAGCTACAGAACATTGAACCAGACTACATCCAAATCCAGTTTAGGAGAATGGAGTCAGCGATTGCTGGCAGCGATTTTTCTGGGTGGGCAAGTACTAGTTCACCTATTGAGGGGCAAAATCCATCGGCGCAACACCTTAGAACAAATGGCAGCAGTTGGGCCAGATTCCCTATTTATTGCCCTATTGACGGCTATTTTCGTCGGCGCGGTGTTTACCATTCAAGTGGCGCGGGAATTTATCAACTTTGGTGCAGGAAACATTATCGGGGGGGTGCTTTCTATAGCGTTGACACGAGAACTCTCTCCCGTGTTAACAGCAGTGGTTTTGGCAGGGCGAGTCGGTTCTGCCTTTGCAGCCGAAATCGGTACCATGCGCGTCACAGAACAAATCGATGCCATGTTGATGTTAAAAACAGATCCAATCGATTATCTGGTTATTCCCCGCGTTATTGCTTGCTGTTTAATGCTACCAATTTTAACCCTCCTGTCTTTGATAACAGGGATGTTCGGAGGATTCATAATTGCGACAAATGTCTACAACCTATCTGATACGGTATTTCTAGACTCAGCCCGTAACTTTCTTGGGATCTGGGATATTATTAGCGCCATGCTTAAGGCTTGTTGCTTTGGGATTTTAATCGCCGTAATTGGTTGCAGCTGGGGATTGACGACAACAGGAGGAGCCAAAGGAGTAGGACAGTCAACCACAACTGCTGTTGTGACTGCCTTGCTAATCATATTTGTTAGCAACTTCTTTCTTTCTTGGTTAATGTTCCAAGGACTTGGCAGTGCATTTTTGAAAGGCTTATAAAAGTGAGAAGTGAGTATTTAGGAGTTAGGAGTGATGAGTTAAAACTCTTCATTCCTGTAGAGATACGATTAATCGCGTCTCTACTTCTGACTTCTAAAATAAGAGATATGTTTACTAATAAAGCAGGATTTAAAACTGTGACCAGTTCATTTGCTCCTAACTCCACATCAACTGTGGAACTCAAGCCTAGTTACAATATACCTATAGTATTGGTGATTACCGCTATTCCACTACTGTTGGTACAACCGTGGATAGGCGCTGTTTTCACACTGTTTGGCTTATTTCTCATGTTCCAGGCGTTAACGCTGCGTTTGCAATTTACCGTCACCGACTTAGATATTTACAGAAGTGAAAAATTGATTCGGCGCTTTCCCTACCAAGAATGGCAAAACTGGCGGATATTCTGGAATGGAGTCCCCATTTTGTTTTACTTTAAAGAAATTAAAAGTATTCACTTTTTGCCGATTTTATTTGACCCCAACACCTTGAGAACTTGTTTAGAACAACGTTGTCCGCGTATTTAGTGCTGAGTGCCACAAGTGCTGAGTCATTTTGCTCTCAACTGATAACTCAGCCCTTGTGACTCAGGACTTTTATGGCAGGTTAATTGTAATATTTCTGAAAGCTATTTATTCGCGTCATAGGAATTACACTATTGTTTATGAACCCAGAGGCATCTCAAACCCCAGAACCAATTGATGAGCGGTTGGCAGAAAAAGAAGAGCAAAACAATGCAGTTGAACATCCAGTCAATCCATCTGTTGAGTCAGTGGGAGAAACAGGAGGCGTTAGCTCATCAGAAAACTACGCAACTTTTGAGCCACTCATCTCCAATGCAGAAGTGGTAGATACTACAGTAGAGCTAACAGAAAATTCAAATGGCGAGTTTGTAGCGCAGTCGGAACCAGAAAATACCGCACTGGGGTCAGAAATAGAATCAGAAAATCATTCATTATATGCAGAAACAGAGCAGCGAGTAGCAGAGTTGCAAAACGCTGAAGCAGCCCTCAAGGAAGAAATAGTTAAGCTGCAAGCTTCTTATAAAACCCTTCAGACACAAGTGAGCGAAACTCAAACCTCACTGGGACGAATTGTGCAAGAGTCGTTGGTACAGTTAGAACAACGCAAACAAACCCTACAAATTTCTGTAGAACAACTAGAACGCCGTCAAGAACGTATCCGCAACGAGATGCGAACCACTTTTGCTGGTACATCCCAAGACTTGGCAATTCGGGTGCAGGGTTTTAAAGACTATCTCACGGGTAGCTTACAGGATTTAGCCGTTGCTGCCGAACAGTTGCAACTAACGCCAACAGTGGTGGAACGAGAAAAACCAGCTGTAAAAGAGGCTAAACCTGTTGAATCGCAACCTGGAATACCTCAATTTGCCCAACAGCAGTTTCAAGATACTACAAAGCAAATTCGCCGCCTAATTGACCAATACCGCAATAAACCAGATTATTACGGCCCAGCATGGCAACTACGCCGAACCTTTGAACCAATCCATGCAGAGCGAGTCTCGAATTGGTTTTTTACCCAAGGGGGACGGGGTGGTTTGCGGACAATGGGTAGCCGCTTACAGAATATTCTGATTGCCTCAGCTGCAATTTCGATATTACACAAGCTGTATGGCGATCGCATTCGTACTTTAGTCTTAGCTAATACACCAGAGCGATTAGGTGAATGGCGGCGCGGCTTACAAGACTGTCTGGGAATCGGTCGCCCAGATTTTGGCCCAGACCGGGGTGTAGTATTATTTGAGGCTTCTGATGCTCTCGCTCAAAAAGCAGACCGATTGACGAAAGCCAATCAACTGCCCTTTATTATCATTGACGATTCAGAAGAGCAAATCAGTTTGTCACTGCTGCAATTTCCTCTGTGGTTAGCCTTTGCTCCTGACCCCAAAACCGTGAGAAACTATGATGATGACTTTTAATTAGTCATTAGTCATTGGTCATTGGTCATTGGTCATTGGGCATACCAATTCTATGTGAGACCGAACTTTATTTACGTAGGGGCAATTAATGAATTGCCTCTCTAGTATCTAGTTCTGTGTAATTGCTATAGGTGCATCTTCTTTCAAGAATGGTATTAAGAGATATTTCTCTAGATTTTTAAACTTTATTATGGCTATCTGGTTAAGTCTGTGCGGCGTAATAGTGCTTATAGCTTACCTGCTGGGTTCTTTTCCCACTGGGTATATTGCTGTGAAGCAGTTAAAAGGTATTGATATTCGGGAAGTTGGTTCAGGTTCTACCGGCGCAACTAATGTGCTAAGAACCTTGGGGAAAGGGCCAGGAGCATTCGTTTTAGTACTTGATGCCTTAAAGGGAGTATTAGCGATCGCTCTAGTTTACTGGTTATTCAAGTTTGCCTCTAGTCAAAATTTTATTCCCCCAACGATAGATGCACAACTGTGGCAACCGTGGGTAGTAACCTTAGCTGGGTTAGCTGCAATTCTGGGACATAGTAAATCGATTTTTTTAGGCTTTACTGGTGGTAAATCTGTTGCTATCAGCTTGGGGATTTTATTGGCCATGAGTTGGCAGGTAGGTTTAGCAACAGCCGGTGTGTTTGCCGTTGTTGTGGCGATATCACGGATTGTCTCTTTGAGTTCAATTGTAGGTGCGATCGCTGTTTCCATTTTCATGGTAATTTTGCATCAACCGTTACCCTATATTCTGTTTGGGATTGCCGGTGGATTATATGTAATTTTGCGCCATCGCACTAATATTGAACGACTGTTTGCTGGTACTGAGCCAAAAATTGGGCAAAAGGTAGCGACACCAGAACAAACTGTATAATTTACCAACCGCAAATAGATATATTTTGTCCCCAGCTTCAGCCGGGCTTAAGTTTATGAGTTAACGTTCCCTTTCATTAAACGGTGGATGAGGCGGCAAGGCCAGAAAAAAGCTCCACAGATACTTACTGAAGCGATCGCGGCCACAACTCGCCAAGTCGAATTGGTTCCAGTGGCAGACTCTGAAGGGTGAGCTTGTTGTGTACTTTTAGCTAGTTCTGGCACTGAACGAGATAGCTGGCTGGCTGTACTCACCCCTTCAATTGCGGCTCCAATTAGATAAGCTACTAGGGCGATTACTAGCCAGTGATTCATAATATTCAACTGTTTCAACTCTGAGCGTATGCTTGGCATTAAGCAATCGATTTCTCGCGCTAATGATTGCCGCCTTGCCCGAAGGATAACCGACCTTCAGCCGTATCACGAATGAGAGGCAGTTTAGATTTTATATAAGTATTGAGGCTGCTATCTGCCTGGGCATCAAGAACCTGCTTCGCTTTTAACTGCTGGAGGAGTAATTGTACTAAAGCAGCATCGTCAAAATGGAGCAGGGTGTTGACCTGGGTAGACTCGATTACAGCCCAAAGCTGTTGCATCATTTTCGCTGTTACCATGAGTCTGTAACCTCTTAAGCTTTTCTTTATAATTACACAGATTTTTAATTTGTGCTTGATTTTTATCTGAAGAATTATAAAGATGTCGGCTTAAAATGCTTGAGTAAGTAAGTTGGGCGTAAATAATTGTCGTTGGGATAAGGCAATAGGCAAAAGGTAAAAGGCAATATGTATAAGGGTTTTAGCCTAGTTCATTTTTATTTACATAGTTTGATTTTATTGTGACAACTTGCTTAAGCCAATATGGTTAAGTTATGGCGTTTTTCGATTGATTGAAATACAACCCTTCTCATTCATGATTCTTTACCCTAATGTTGGTGTATAGCGGTTCTCAATTGTATGGAACCCTTGTAGCCTCTCTTTTTTTAGAGTTGCTATTAGCATCTCCAGAAATTAAATATGCGTTACCCAGAAACCTTGTAGAGACGTAGCAATGCTACGTCTCTATTTTTCGGAGATGTCTATTAAAGCAAGAATTTTAGAAAGCCACAATGCAGATATCCGTAAGCATCAGCACTTTTTGTCAAAGCTAAACTTCAGTCGTTGTTGAGTGGTACTTTTGAAGTTTATCGTGGAACTTTCGCACAAGCTCCTTCTTGACCAGAAGGATCGGAAAAAATTGCTAAAGTGTGATATTCAGGATTATCTGTTCCATATATCACTCGGAAAGTATATAACTTATTTCTACCTTGCGCTTCGGTAACAACTGTTAAAAGTG
Source organism: Nostoc sp. ATCC 53789 (assembly GCF_009873495.1). GTDB lineage: Bacteria > Cyanobacteriota > Cyanobacteriia > Cyanobacteriales > Nostocaceae > Nostoc > Nostoc muscorum_A. The sequence continues at coordinate 4,587,775 of NZ_CP046703.1, forward strand.
TGTTTTTAGTAAGAGGAAGTCCAGGAATGTTCAGCTTTTTAATTCGTCTGAGTTGAATTACATTTGCTGCGGAGTTTTTACAATCTCCTATATTAGTATTAGCTTGTTGACCAAACTGCATACATACAGGGCCATCAAAATCTAGAGTTACCTGTGATGGATCGTTTAACCAAACTTTTTTAATTACTTCTCCAGATGGAAGAAAACTTAAGTTTGTTCCTTGTTGATACCAAATCTTGATTGTAGGTATTAGTCCACCTAAACCCTGCGCTTGACAGGAAAAGATGGAACGCAGAACAGCATTATTAGCACCAGCACGTCCTACCAACAATAACATAGCAACCGAGAAAATTAAGGAAGCTAGAGGTAGGAAATAAGAATTATGTGAGCTATTTCCTGACAAGTTAGTATTCTTTTTCATGGTTGCAAATTAGGAGATTGATAGAACAGGTAAAAATAGGGAAGATGGCAAGAAAACTAATTACTTAATTACCATTACCCAATGCAAATTTAAAATTGGTATCAATCCTACCTCTTAAAACTGGGTTACTTGATTAACGTATATTTCAATATTTGTACCAGCTGGCAAAAACCAAATATTCGTTTGCTGGGACATTTGGGCGATCGCCTGTTGATTACGTTGGGCAATTTGGGGGACTACAGAGTTCAAACCACCTTCCACAACCCCGGCTGCAATATCGCGTCTGTTTTTAGTGACAGTAGTAAGAGTAGTGCTACTACTGGTATTGCCGTCAACGGTAGTTTGTGAAGTAAGTGGTTGGAGTTCAGTATCACTACGATTTATTAACTCTGCTGCTTTCCCAATACCTCCCAAAACGAATAGTCCTAAATCCATCGATGCTATGGACGAACCTTGACTGGGAAATTTATTTGCGATTAAAGGTTTACCTTGGGTAGCGCGAATAATAATTGCATTGTTAGGTAAGCTTCGTTCTATCGGATTGCCATCATTTTGCGAGACAACTTTGACTACGTTCATCTGCAAAAGACCTTGTTCGGAGAGGGAGCTAATTTCAGCTAGGAATTCGGTATTTGCAGGTAGAGCGATCGCACCATCGGTAGATTTTAGGGGTTCTTTTAATCGGATCACAAATACGTTTTTCTGTTCACCTGTATCACCACCGCCACCGTTTGACTTGGTAGTTTCCCCAAATATTGCCGTCGCCAACACAGCTTTGGCACTACTTCCTACTGCTACAGATTTTTGTCCCTGCTGTTGCGCTTGACTGACTAGAGGAGCAGGAGTTTGCTGTTGTGGAGTTTGCTCAGGATTGGGGTTTGGTGTTTGTTGCTGCGGCTGTGGATTGTTTGGAGGTTCAGAAGCAGCTACCGTGTTATTAGGTTGATCGTTGGCATTTACTTGACCGTAGCTACCTAACTTTGATAATTTTGTCCACTCTTCAAATGGGTTTGGTGGAGCTGGTGGAGTGATATTAACTACGGGTTGAGTATTTGGCTTCACAACTGGCAGTTGAGAAGCAGGTACTTTAACAATGCGCTCAACTGTCACTGTTCGAGGTGCGTAAGCTATTGGTGGGGGTGTTGGGATCACTTTCTGTGTACCTCTAGAAGAAATTGATGGTTCTCGTAAGGCTACTTTAGGCGTTGATTTGGCAATTCTGAGTTGTTGTTGGGCGGCTCTTACCAACTGTGCTTGTTCAGTCAGGGCTAATTTCGTTTTCAGAGTATCTACTTCGATTGCTAGCTGTTGAGAGGTCGATTCATTAATTGGTTGCTCACGCACCGGTGGGGAAACAATATTTTTTGGCTTCTGATTGCTAGTACCCATCAACTGGGACAAAAACACACCACCCACCAAAACGATCGCTAAAGTAGCAGCCCCTACCAAGCCTAATTTTGCAAAGGGATTAGATGAGAGGGGTTGCTTAGTCTGGACTTCTTGTGGTTGATAAGGAGACTCTTGCGGGATTACAGAGTCTTCCGATGTTTGAGGATCTCCAGAAAAAGATTCTTCTTCTAAGCCAACCAACTTTGAGATCCGTGATTCCCAATCAAAAGATTCTACTTCTGGTTGGCGATCGTCGGTAGTTAGAGCAAATCCATTTTGAGGAGGCGTTTGGGCAGGAATTGAGTATCGAGTCATGGTAAAGCTTGGTTGGGATTTCCAGAACAATTTTTATCTTGGATTTCACAGACATTATAAATTTCTAATCTGGCTTCACCAAGGCGGTAAGCTGCGAAGTGCGTCGGTAGTGGCGCATTTGGTAGTGAAGTTGCTGGTTCATCTATTGCTCTAACTAAAATTTGTTTATTAAACGAAACTGATTTTCCCAACCTATCATAACCGCTAAAAATTAATTGATTGGCAAACATCTCTACTTTCCAGTTTCCCTTACTGATTTCTGTTGGTTGAGAAATTTTTTGGATTACTAATACATTCTCACTTCCTCTACTAACATTTTCAAATTGACTATCTGGATTTAAATTAGTAATTTCTGATTTAAGTTTTTGTTTAAAATCATCAGCTACCAGTTGAGAAGTAATTTCCCAGACCTGTGTAGGTGGCTGTTGTTGTGACCAGTTAAGCATTAAGCTCATCGTTTCAGCCACAAAGCGCCGAATAGCCTCTGGCTGTCGCTCTAAATTTGGTTGAGCGTCTACTGTTATAGTGCGGCCATCAACAAGTTGTACCAAACTTTGAGGTGTAAGTTGCCGACTTAACTGTTGTAACATAGACCCATGAAATATTAGTAAAAGCAAGGTTAATACATGTAAACCAAATGTTCCTACTGCCAAGAGTGGTAATGGGCTATTTCTCTTATTTTCTGGTTTAAGTAATTGCATTAATAATTGATTATATAAATTGAACTATGAGTCGGTGAATTAAAAATTTCTTATTTTATAAAGCTATCAGAGGTTTATCCAGCCCTGCATTGCTTTAAATTATCTTCATTAAGGTTGTTATACCCATCTAGCAAACATAAATTACGAATTTCATAAATTTCTAGTTTATCAGTGCGGACACTATAAATTGCTTTTTGCAAGTCTGTGACGTTGTTGGCTTGGGGATTACCAAAATAATCTACTGCACGGACAAGTAAATCTTTGTTAAAAGGAGTGACGATTTTTTCACCACCAACTCGATTCTTTTGAATTAAGTCGGCTACCATCCCCACTCGCCACTTACCTGGTGCAATTTGTTTTGGTGGATACACTCGCTTAATAATTAATTGTGATGTCATAACTTGGTTAGGATTTTCCGAGAAAACTTCTGGCGGGGTCATTTCTGCAACTGTGCTTAAGAAACCTTTGCGAAAGTCTTCTGATAAGGCAAAACTTGCTATCCAAGTGCTAGTACTAATTTTTTGGCTACTACCTTGGGGTGTTCTAATTAGAATTCCTAAATCTGATTTAGGATTTGCAACTTCTTCGATATTTTGTGGTGGTAAGGTTCCCGACCAGGTAAACATTGATATCATCGTTTTGCTGATGAATCGGCGAATTGCTTCTGGTTCTCTTGCTAAATCATCAATATTGCCTACTGGTTTACCATCTATTAATTGCACAAAGTTGGGAGGTTTTCTCAGACTAAGTTGGCGAATATTTAGCCCTTGGAATATGAATAAAAGTAAAACTAATACATGTAAACTGAAGGACGCGATCGCAAAAATTGTTAAAACACTTCCCGTTCTTTGTCTTTTTTCTAGTAGACGCACCATTTATTCATCTCCTCCTGCAAAAAACTTCAGCCATTATATATGATGATTTGCGTATAGTCGGCAGTCAGGAAAATAGCCAATATTTATAATAGATTATTCTTTGGAAATTTTGAGTTACTTATATCCTCTCCTTCACTAAAGAAGCCGTATTGCTAATAGCACTGAAGACTGCAAAACCGCCAGCCGCAGCTACAAGTAACGATAAAAGTGGTGCTAAAATTCCTAGAAAAATAATGAACCACATTAAATCTGGATCAACATTAGCATCTTGACCTGGCCCATTGACAATAACTGTGGCAGTCAGTACCGCAATAATATTGAATGAAATCTTGGCGATTCCAATAGATAAAAATCCAGTCAGCCATGCGAAGATTGGTTTCCCCGCTACAGGTAGTAAAGACCCACCTACAGCTATTGGGCCTAATGCTGCTATCAGCAACATCGTAGCTTCTATCAAATTTTGAAAGGCATATTGTAACGAGACTAAAAAGTTTTTGATACTCGTTTGGACTGTAGAACCTAATAAAGAATTAAATGAGGTTTCTGATACAATGCCAGTGCCATATCTAATATTATCTACCTTCGTTTGTAGTCTAATTATCCAATTTTTATTTCCATATATATCTCTATATTTTTGCCAAAGAATGTTAACTTTTTCGGCAGCTTTGACAAAGCATTGACTTTGTTGTTCGCCAGTCAGTGATTGACATGGACGCAGCAAAGAACCAGCTACTTCTTCGGCAACACTCATATTCAGTGCTTGCTGGTACATTTTGTCTGCATCTGCTGATACCACGACTTGCTGATTCACAGTGTTCAGAAAATTCCGCACTCCTAGTGTCAGATTAGAAAGAATACTTCCATTGGCTGAATTACTTAAGAGAATCACCACAATAAAAGGCCAAATTAAAGCTGATATGGGACGGGTATATTCATAGGATAGTAAGTCTTTGAGGAATTGTATCATGAAAAACAACAGGGTTCCTACCGCAAAAAAAATACCCAGATTTGTCAGCGCTCCATACAAGTTATTACTGGTGTTATTTTGTAATAAATCTAGCCATTGCTTATCCCAACCTTCGGCAATACTTTGAGAGGTTGCGGCACCATTATCAAGAATCTCATCAATGCCTACTTGGGCAAAAATTTGTTGAATAGCAAGTTGCATGTTCAGTTAACTAACTGTCTTTTAAAAAAAGTATTTTCTAGAATCAGAAGAATTGAGATTTCTCAATTTTAAATTTCAATTATTAAGCTTTCTGCCAAACAAATCTAGTTGAGAAGTTGCTCGCAAAAGTCGTGCGGCTTCTGTAGAAGTTTCTACTCTCCGAGCGCGATTTGCTTCTTCTGACTGCTGAGAAATATTTGCCAAGTTTAAATTTGAGTATTGCAAAGACTGATTATTTTGTAATGTCTGAGCAAATGTTTCAGCTACAATTTTCGATTGTTCCTGTTGGATTTTAATGGTTTCTTGGTTGGTAGTTAACAATGCTAATAAGCCCTGACCTAGTAAGTTATCGGCAATACTTATAACCTGTTTAGCAGCTGTATCAATACCAGTACTCTCTAATTTATTCTTAAAGCTATTAATCTGATTATCGGCATCATTTGACCCGGCAATATCTTGCAGACTTCTCTCTGTATTTTCTAACTTTGATTTTGTCCGAATTTGTCCCTTTTCACCAAGAATACCTACCGCTACTCCACGGGTAATTACACGATTGAGTTCATTACTAATTAAATTTCCCCGCACTGCTGAATTATTCTCAAAGCGACCCGCTCTTGAGTCGGAATTAGAAGAGTAGAGAATCAAATTATCACGAACTCTTTGCCCAGCGATAACAGGGTTAGGTATATTCAATTCTCCTCTGGCATTACTCAGAGCATTTTGACTCTGTACTTCTACAGGCTTTAAGTTGTCGCTCAGATTATATTGAAGGTAGTTTTGCAAATCTGTGGAATATGATTGAAAATCAGTCCAAACCTGGCCTAATGCGCCCGTCTGAATTTGTGCCATTGCTGGTAGGATTGCCAAAGATAGCAATGTCAAAGTAAAAATGGTAGTTTTTCTCATATTTCTGTACCTCAAAAAGGTAGATGCAATTAAGTTTGCTGTAAGTATGATTTAGAGATTTACAAGAAAGTTGCAAAACAAAATTAAATTATTGTGGGTTAGGCAATATGAGCGCCCTAACTAAGTTAAATGTGAAACTACATATTTGTGTCTTGTCTGCCTTTGCTTACGGGCGACCGAGATGTCCATGATAAACTCCACGATTAACTACTACGTAAAGTAGCCACTAACTGACGTGCAAATGCAGAAATTGCTTCATATTTATTGTTGTGGAGTTGCATCATTTTACTCCGGGCAGTTTGTTCAGAGGGGTTATTAGCAACTGCTGCCAATTGTTCATAACCTGGATAATAACGACAGAATGTATAAATACCGTTATCATCTAATAGCCATTGGCTATAGACACCTTCTTTGCGGGGAAAAAAGCTTTCTGAAGCATTACGAGAAATAATGTTGCGAGGATATTTTAAGATATCTGCAAAACTATCCACTGCAACTGGCTGAATCCGGCCAATCAATCGTGTTGTCAAGTTTTGCAAAATTTTAGATGCAGCTTTAGATTTGGCAATGGTATCAGGATCTTGTCCCGATAAGATGACTCTGATACCGGCTTTAGCACCGTTCGCACAAATTCTGCCAACTAAGTCAGAGATTTGCTCGAATTCAAATAAAATTGGTGCTTCGTCAATAAAGAATATAGAAGCTGGACTACTTAATGCGCGTCGTAATGCTGCTGAATATGCACTCAAGGATAGTACGGCTGCATCTTCACTATCTGATAAGTTTCTGAGAGCAAAAACTAACAGTTGTGCATCAGTAGGAAAGCTAGATGGTGCAGAAATAGCTTGTCCCACCCGACTAGAGAGCCAAAATCGCAAGCGTAACTGAATTTGACTCAGAGCGTCTTCTACTCTGCCACTTAAAGAATCTAGCTGCAAGTATTCTGGTGAGCAAAAATAGAGAAAATCTTTCAAGGTAGGGGTTTTCTGCCAAGCCAGAGTGCCGAATCCTCCCATCATCGCCTGTCGATATCGCTCTTTGATGCCCTCATCTGTAAAGAAGGCTTCTAAAGCTAGGTTGAGCAGCGATCGCACTGTTTGCGATAAAATTTGACTTTCAGTGGAAGATCCTAAAACCATTGTCATTAAAGCTGATTCTAGGAAGGCGGTATAATCGTTAAAGCGATCGCGCTGTTGTTCTGGTTCTAGCGATCGCAAATCTGGCTGTTCAAATAAGTTATTTGATTGTTTGGAGATATCAAAATAGGCTCCATTCCCCTCCATAAACTCTGTATAGTCTGTGAAAGTTGATGTGCCATCAGGTTTAGGGAAATCTAACGCCACTACAGGAATGCCATGCGCCAAAGCTTGAGTTAAAATCCCTGATACTAATACAGATTTACCAGCACGAGTTGTCGCAAACAAAGCTAAATTTTTGTGTTGATTAAACAAATCTAAATGTACGGGTGTTCCACCTTCTTCGGCAATCAATTCAAAGCCTTCTTTGTCACCCCGTTTAGTTAAAACTAAAGGCATTAATCCGGGAACTTCACTGGTTAAATATAGCTGACGACGGTTAAAGGGTGTTGCTAATAAACCTTCCCAAACTATCGGTAGAGTTTGCAGCCAAATTTTCCAGGCATATTCAGTTTCCCTAATTACCCTTGCTGGACGTTGAAAACAGTTTTCAATATACCTTGTTGCCTCATCTAATTTTTCAACAGTTGGACGATGTACCAAAATAGCGATACTCGTATAAATCGGAACTGCACCTTCAAATAATTGTTCTTGCGCCGCTACCGATTTCTTCAGCTTCAATTGAGCGTTTACATCAATGGTTTTACTTTTTTCTTGAGCCATGATTGTCGTCATGTTTGACTGCTTCAGGACTCGTTGCAAAGTCGTTTTTACCATTGCTGGATTTGCGGCAGTCAACTCACAAAAAATCTCTGTATCTACTACTCGTTCTCTAGCCAACAGTTCCCATAAATATCGCAGTTGGGAAGATTTATTTGGCCAACCTCCGGGTTTTTCGAGAAATGACAGTGCGCCAATATAACGATTGTTAACATTAACCCAACGGCGATCGGCACAAGGTACGCTAGACTCCATCAGCAAAGTTGTGCCGTGGATATTGTCTATCAGCAATTTAGTACTAGCTAAATCTGAATTAGCTTGCTCATGCAGTCCTTGTTCATCTAATGTCATCAACTGAGGAATCTCTATTGCCTCTGTATCATTAAACCTTTTCCAGACCTCTTTCCAGAGTTCATCTGCTGTCAAAGGTTTGATATCCAATCCCATTTGATTAGATAAAATCTGTTCCCAACGCAGAAAACCCTGCTTGTAAGCATTTGTGATTAGGGTTTCGATGCGTTGATTTTCTACTTCTGAGAGTTCACCTTTGAATTTCAACCACCATGATTCAGCTTTGATTAAAAGCTTCTCTATCCAATCATCTGCATGTTGTGAGTTAGATTCAATGGTGTAAGTGACATAAATCCGCAAAAATTTTGGCTTTCTAACACCAGAAACAGTCAGTTCTTTGACTCTGGCTCTTTCTGCCATCAACAAGTATTTGATATCTCGTGATGGCGCATTTTTGATTAGTGATGCTAATTCTTTTTGGCGATCTTTGTCGGAACTAAAAGATCCCAAATGCAGCGTCATTCTTTCACCGCTAGGGATATCTTTTAATCCAGCTTCAATGTTATTAAAAAGTGTATCGATTTGTTCGGGTCTTAAAGTAGTATGAATTCCCTTACAGTCAAAACCAAAAACAAAGCAAAACCGATCTTTTTGAGTGCCTTTTGCCAAAAGGTACGCGCCAATATCGCGTCCATTCAAGGCGACACGTAGCATTGTCGCCAAGTGTAAGGCATCTTCAAATGGTGTTAATCTACTTTCGTTTCCGGCTATGCCGACGCTTTGTTTTCCGATTTTTTGCTTCATGGTTAACTTCCAGTAAGCTTTGATAACGAGCAAAGCCTCTTGTCCAAGCGGGAACGCCAATAAATTTACTTAAAAAACTCCAACTCCTACCACCAGTTAAGATCCACCAGGTTCCTATTCCCCAACCAGTCATTAGTACTGTCCACAACCATTTTTGAAACTCTTCTTGGAAAAGACCCCCAAAAATTCCATTGATAATAAAGTAGGAGGCTAAGGCAATCACCGTCCAAGGAAGAATTTGATCGGCAGGGATGGGCCCTAGAGAAGGTTGGCTTCCCAGAACCTGATTAACTGGACGAAATTCTTGTTCCCGCTCTTGAGACATTTGAAATATCTGAATTATTTACTGCTATCGCCAATTACAAAGCGTGTGAGTACATCAGCAATAGTAACAGCAACAACGACTAATAGGGGAGTTCTGGCTATGCTTTGCCAATCTTCATCTTTACGCACTGCGTTGATCACACCAACCAGGGAGATTGCAATATATAGTAAGTAAATCGCCCGCAACACATTAAATATCAAACTTACAGCTGTGTTGCTACCACCACTATTGGTTGTTGAACCATCACTTAAGGTTTTTTTGAAAAACTTTTCAGCTTCCCCGAAAAACTGTGCTTGTGCGGGGCCGGCAAAACAGTCTAACCAATAAAAACTCAGGATGACGGCTGCTGCTAGAATTTGCAATAATATTAGCGATCGCTTTGGTAAATTTACCTGCTGCCCAATTTGCTGGGTGATGACTGCAATTAAACTACCAACGAGTAAACAAAAGAGCAGGATAGGACTTTTTAGACTGATAACGCTTATAAGTACAGCACAAGCAATCAAAAAAGGAACAGATTCCACCAAAATAATCAAGCTGGATTCCAGTCCCAGTCTTAACTTATGAGATCCTTTGACTGCGCTACCAGTTAAAGCTTTGAAAAAGTTTCTCTTGTGAGAACTTTGTCTAGACATTTGCTAATTTTCCTATGGTGTACTTGAGTGTTGGTTGTCTAAAATTTTACGCTTACTTAGAACTTAACATGATTGAACATTCATTTGTAATAAAATTATGAAGTTCGTAGTAAAGTCTTACATTATATACAAACTATTATTAATTTAAATTAATAAAATATTAATTTTAGTTTAATAAGGTAAGTATGCGTGGTTTGAGAAACTAGGTTTCAAGCTTTAAACCATAACTGCCATAGTTCTCCTAAACTCTTTCTATCTCAGTGCTTTTGCCTCAATTAGAAGCTGGGGAATTCAGTAGAAACGCGAGCCAATACTTGAACGCGTAGTTACAAGTTCTATAGAAAACATTTTATTCCTCCAAGTAACCGTTTTGTGAGGTGTTATCTTTTTCTTGTATAGTACAATCTACGACATACTTGTTACAAGTTGAGTAAGTTTGCAACGTAGTGGCTACAGTATCCCACTGGTAAAAGATGGAAATACTTTTGCAGATTATGTTATACCACTAATTTTCTCAGCTATTGCCAACCCACTCAATGGGTTCAGTAACAGTCCTGTAAATAATTTATTCGGATTCTTAGAGGTTGTTTGAAAAGTGTTTCGCTCTGACTTTAGGCACTTTAGATCCCCCCTAACCCCCCTTAAAAAAGGGGGAACCGGAATCAAAGTCCCCCTTTTGAAGGAGAGCCACTGCGGTCTTGGGGTCTCCCCAAGTAGAGCAAGTGGCGTGGATTTGGGGGGATCTAAAATTTTTGATACCGACAAGAGGACTTTTCAAACATCCTCTTTAGATGAGATGATGCGATCGCACTAACTATTCATCTTCTATGTCTTCAATTATCTAAAAATCGGAATTGAATACAACTTAATGCTGTTGTTGACCTTGCATCTATGGGTCAGACATAGTTGAAAAAAGTTCAACCGTTAACTATGTTATGATAAAATAGTTGAGAAATATTTTCGGTCATGTAACTGACTATGTAGACACCTCTCCGAATCTAAATCTCCACAAACTTTGCTTCTGGAGGTGTTTTTTGTCAGTTTATATTGCAAATTTATCATTTAAAGATGAGAGTCTTTAAGGATTGCAAAAATTGAAATTTTTAGTGAGTAGAACTGTATTGCAATACCTGGCCTGAAACTAATACCTCTCACTTTCAAAAAATATGCTAAAAAGAACGGACAAGTTTAGTGTGTCACAAACCCAGAGAACATACGGATAGTACTTAAACTTATGCCAACGGATATAATTACCCGTCCTGAGTCACTCACAGAAGATTGTTTCTTTACTTACGCCCTTGGGACTGATTTGCACGATACTAATTCCACAGCCAAATATTTACGCAGAATCAGAAAAGAAGATAAACCTTATATCGATATAGCCGTTTCTCCCAGACCTGGCTATCGGTTTGAGGTTTGTCTTATCCCTGTTGAAGGGTTCGCTCAAGAAACAATCTTAACAAAAGATGGGTTTGCCAAAGCTTTAGCGATTATTTGTGCTGTATCTAACAAAGCTAGAAAGCGATTTCCTTCAGGAAATGGACAAGAGATTGTCCGGTGTCAATTTAGCAATTTAGCTGATGCAGTCGCTGTAGCGAACAGATTGTCTGCATTACCCTCTGATATGTATGAAACTCTCGGCAAGCTACCAAATGCTTTGTGAGATTGTGTCTGCTTTAAGATTTATGATTAAGGCGGACGCAAAGACATTTTAATGGTAAGTAAGTAGACGGACAAGAGAATAAAAAACTCAATAGTTCATATTTTATTTGTTCATAAAAGTCTTGCCTAACGAGCCTTTTAACCTTAAATGTACAATTTTTTTGTTTTTGTACAGCGATCCATAATTCAAAGTGAGTCTTTTTTATGCCTATCAGTCCTTTGCGTGAAGAACCTCGTAACCAACGAGCGCCTGTAATTCGTACAAGTAATGAATTTATTCTTTTGGAATGGCTAAAGTCAACTGGTCGTCTAATCGAGCGTGAACATCAAGAATCTGAGTATCTAAATGAAGTAGAAGAAATTTCAGAAATGATCGACCTTGATGATATCCCTTACGATCATGACGATGATGATGGTGATATGGATATAGAAGCGTAATCCATAATTCGTAATTACCCCAAGCGTTTCATTAATGCCGAAAGGCTAAGAATCCCGGCTTTTTTTAGAGAAGTCGGGATTCTTAGTATGAAAATGCGAGTGGGTTTAATTCTTGGACTTGAGTAGTAAATAAAATAATTGTCCATTACTGACTGTCACACCTGCGCGATCGCCTGCTAATTTACCAGTACCTAAAAAATAATCTACCCTACCTGCACCTTTAATTGCGCCGCCAGTATCTTGGTCAAGAACATAGCGGCTAATGATACGCTCCTCCAGTTTTCCGGTAGGATTAGCGAAAGGAATAGAAGCGCGAATCAACGCTAAAGCACCAGGAGGCATGAGAGATTTATCTGTAGCGATGGAACGCTCTGCTGTTAGGGGTACGTTGATCGAACCTTGAGCTGGTTCACCGTGATTTTCTTGAAAAAAAACAAAACTGCGATCGCGCGGAATATAAATATTTAATTCTTGGGGATGCTTTTGAAAATAGTCGAGAATGATTGGCATAGTCATCCCTTCTAACGGTAATTTGCCATCATTCGCTAATTCTCGCCCAATGCTTTTGTAGTTATAAGCATTATTACCAGCATAGCCGATTGTTGTCTGAGTCCCATCGGGAAGCTGAAGTCGTGCTGAACCTTGAATTTGAGCTAAATAGGGTTCGAGGCGATCGCGAAACCAAAACAACTCTAATCCTCGTAATTTCCCTTTTGCGCCTTGTAAACCATCTGCTCCTTCTAACTCCTCTCGTGTCGGATGCGGCTTAGGCCAAGAGTTTAAATCAGGAGGTAATCGATAAACAGGATAGCGATATTCTGGAGTGGGGACGCGACTGGCTGCGTAAATCGGTTCATAATAGGCGGTGAATAAAACAGAACCTTGGTTATCTTTACCGACTGACTGGTAAAGAACAAATTCTCGCTCGATGGCTTGATGTAATTCTGTTGCAGAATTAGTTGTCAAGACGAGTTCGCGGAATCTTTTCAAGCTTTTGAAGACGCGATCGCGTGTAATTCCAGTTACCTGGTAGTTCTGATAAGCAGTCGCAGCGTTAGCCGTTTGCAAGTATTGGAGACTCCGAGCGATCGCACTCAATAGCGCCTTTTTATCTGGTATTTCTCCATAGAGAAGTTCATCCAAGCAAGATGTATCACCTTGACAACAAGTAACTGGTAGCCTTTGGATTAATGGTGCTTTTTGCTTTTGTGGAAGTCCATTTTGGTTTTCATCAGTCAAGGAAACTGGTATATCCCACTTTTTCAACCGACATTCTGACGGACTGAGTTCTTGATGCGCCAAAGATTGAATCCGCACTAGAAAAATCGACAAAACCACAGGTAAGCCAATAGCGATAAATTTGCTAAACTTTCCTAACTCAGCAAGTGTCTTTTTCATCAAAATTCAAAATTTTTGAGATTATCCCACTTCGCTCAAATTCAAAAACCAAATAATTTAGTTCCCAATTTCCAATTCCCAATTTTCAATTCCCAATTCCCAATCCCTTATTCATTCATATTACGATAAGTCGCAACTGCCGAAGGCGATATCCGGTTTAAATATCGGAATATCCAATATTTAAAAATGGTATCTAAAATCACTGGGAATGTAGCAATAAATAAGAAAATAAAATCTCGATTTGCTGGTAATCCCCAATGACGCGATACACCTTCTAGGAGTACTTCCCAACCATGAGGAGAGTGGAAACCTACAAATATATCAGTAAACAAAATGATGATAAATGCCTTGGCACTATCACTAAGTCCATAGACAATATTATCAAAGAAATCTTTGACTACAGCAATAGAAGACTTGCTAACAAGCAAAAGCCAGATAAAAGCACCAACCGAGAACATATCTGCAAAAACATTTTTGATCGCATTAGAGCTTTCGTGACGAAATTCTTCAGCAAGCTCTACAGCCTTGTCTGTCATTTTAGCTTCCATCTGTTCAGGCGAAAGTGGAGGAGCATTTATAATGAGATTTTCAAACTTGAGCTTTTCTTCAAATCTTTCTAATTTTTCAAGAGCTTCCTCTTCCATTTCTGAGTTGATAAATATCTGCATCTGATCGCTACTTCTAAAATGCTCAACAGATGGCCCAACGACAAAAGCTTTTGCTATCTGATGCGTCAAAAGTGGTATGATAATTAATAGTAAAATAAACCTGATAGATATTATTGTTCTTCTTTGAGTTTGACGAAAATTCTGAATTACTTCTTTTTCAGAATTAGGATCTAATTCAACTTGCAGACGAGTGATAGTACTTAAAATAGAACGGGGTAGAACGCCTGTGGTATCTACTTTACCCTTGGGTTTTTGTTTTTTATCCGAGTCCTGAGTTGGTATTTTGGGTGGTAACGTTGGAGTATTGACGGGCAGCAATTTATCATCAGATATGGCAGAGTTAATTGGTAGATTTGGAGGTTTGACTGCTAAAGCATTAGAAGTTATTTGATCGGAACTTATGGTGTATTTAGATATAACTTGATCGATAAAGTTTAGCTTTTCCAAAACCAAAGAAGGACTGGGATGTTCTATACCTGCTTTCTGAGCAGCTTTTTGATTCTCTTCATTTAGAAACCAACGGCTTGCTCTAAACTCTGTCAGCCGCATCTTAGCAATTTTTAAAAGCTTGTTGAGGTCTGACTCAAAATAATCCATCACGCTGTTACTATACGTGGCTGAACCAATGTCTATTTTATTACCACTGAAATGCTTATCTTCTATTTCCTTAATCTTTAATGCTGCATCGTAAGCTTCATGTAAAGAACGTTCAGGAGTCTGTAAGTACCATCGATAAGCAGCAAGTAAAAAAGAATAGATTTTTTGGCTAAAAACAGAATTTTTCATTGGAAACAATCATCCAGCATTATTTGGTGATTCTTAACCTTAAGTTAACCCACGAGGTATATTAGCAAATCTACAAGGAGAAAGTTTGTGGTTTCTCATTCGGTTTGGATTGTTGGCACTAGTCGCACTGGGAAGACGGCTCGCTTGGTAGAGCAATTTTGTAGTTGGGTACAACCTGAGAAGCAGCATACCGAATTATTTTATACTAATAAGGAAGCACGTAAAAAAGGCGTTCGCATACCTGAATTTTTATATCTTAAACAAACAGAGCCAGGAGTTTTAGTCTTAGCTGCTAATGATGATAATCGCCGAGAGTTGGGGGATATCATTGTTACATCCACATTAGGGAAATATCCGGTACGTGCCAAGACACCGCTAGGCTTTTTCCAGGATGAAGTTATTTTATTTTGGCCGTTGCTAATTAACTCATTGAACCTGAAGGCCCAGTTTCCGGTAAGGTTGCGACCAGAAACGGAACAAGAGTTAGCAACCAAACTTTGGCGTTCCCAACTAGACGAAGAAATTTTACGAGTTGCGGGAGTGAATGAGTCGCGCTTGGTGCGTCGCATTTTAGACTTATTGCAATTAGCTGCTTACAGTGGTGTACATTGCGAAGATATTGCCCAGATTTTGACAAGGGGTCTGGGGGAAAACACTACAACTTTAGAGCCGGAATTTTTGGCATCTTTGCTCATTGATTGGCGTAACTGGTGTTTAGAGAGGGGGTTACTAACTTATGGCATTATTACCGAACTCTATAGTCAATATTTATTAAGCGATCGCAACTACCAACAGCACCTAACTAAACGCTATCAAGCAGTATTGGCAGATGATGTTGACGATTATCCTAGCGTAGCGCGTCTTTTGTTTGAATTGCTATTAGATCGAGGCGCGATCGGCGCGTTTAGCTATAATCCTGACGGTGCAGTGCGATTGGGATTGGGAGCAGATCCCAAATATCTAGAAGGGTTAGCAAAGCGTTGTCGGGTAGAAATCTTAAGCGAGCCGCCTCCAGAGTCTCTGGGAGAGCAAGCTAAACAGATGGTGGAATTAGTCACAGAACCAATGGTGTTGGTGAGTTTACCTGAGATTGTGCATTCCATTCAAACTACCTCCCGCGCTCAATTATTGCGCCAAACAGCAGAGGTAATTGCTGAAGCTATCCAATCGCAGCAAGTACAAGCAGAAGAAGTAGCGATTATTGCACCAGGTTTAGATGCGATCGCTCGTTATACTCTAGTAGAAATCCTCGTCAAGCAAAACATCCAGGTAGAATCGCTCAATGACCAACGTCCCCTAATTAGTTCACCCGTCATTCGCGCCTTACTCACCATGCTGGCACTAGTTTATCCCGGCTTGGGTCGCCTCGTGGATCGGGATGCCGTGGCAGAAATGCTAGTTGTATTGAGCAGGAAACAACAACCACCAGAAAACTCCTCACTCCTCACTCCTCACTCAGCACTCACAACTCAGCACTCACAACTCAGCACTCACATTGATCCGGTACGCGCTGGTTTGATAGCAGATTACTGCTTTGTACCTCATCCTGATCGCCCCAACTTGCTACCAGTGTCAGCCTTCGAGCGCTGGGATAGAATCGGCTATGCGGCTACTACAGCCTATAATGAGATATTGGAGTGGTTAGAACAGCAGCGATCGCAACAAGAACTGCGGTTAATTCCCAGTCCCATTTCCCTCTTAGACAGAGCAATTCAGCGCTTCTTGTGGAATGGTAGCAATCTCCCCTACGAACAACTAGCAGCATTGCGGGAATTATTAGAAACCGCCCAACACTACTGGGAAATTGACACCAGGTTACGACAAATTGCCCCAGTTGAGACAACGCCTCACACAACTATTATCGAATTCATTCAATTACTGCGACGTGGTACAATCACCGCCAACCCTTATCCTGTACGCCCTATTGGTGGAGCGAGAAAGGCCGTCACCTTAGCAACTATATTTCAATATCGGTCTAGCAGGCGATCGCACCGTTGGCATTTTTGGCTGGATGCTGGTTCACCTCTTTGGGCCAAAGGTGGCGCAGCGACGTTATTTGGTGCGCCCTTTTTCTTGCAAGACAGGTTAGGTGAACCTTGGACAGCAGAAGATGAAAAATTGGCAGAAGAAGAACGACTGCGGAGGATTTTGACAGATTTACTATCTCGCGTGTCCGAGAGAGTTTATTTGTGTCACAGCGATTTAGCCGTAAATGGACAAGAACAATTAGGGCCGCTGTTACCTTTGGTGAATGCTTGTGTAACAGTTATTTCTGAGGCTACTGCCAAGTAAGGCTCAGATCACCGACTTCTTTAAGAACTCAGGGATCTTGTTGTAATATATCTGTTTGTATTTAGTAGTAATTGTCCCCTTTTTCAGATTGAAGTTTGGGGTTGAACTTTGGAAATTTCGAGACTGTGGTTGAGTCGGAAAAGGAGAGCGAGGAAGGACTTTATCACGCCTTAAGAGCAAAGGAATACTGAGAAGTCCCAAAATAATTACTACTCCAGTCATTATCCAAACGATGATCCTATTTGGTTTATAATCTGCTCGTTCAATTTGCCAGAAAACTTGGTTGTATCGCCATGCGGCTAATGCAACAACCAAAATTCCAAAAACTACCAAAGAAACACCCAAATTTTCCGAGTTGGATAATGGATTTACCGGAGTTTCTTGTTGAATAATAGCAATATTTAGCTGTTGCAGAAATATACCAAATCGCGCAATAGCAAAACCAAAACCAATCAATGAAATAGAAGTACGTAGCCAAGCTAGAAAAGTACGTTCGTTCGCTTGATGCTCCCTTTGACGATCAATTTTTGGTATTTTATCCATGAGTACTTCTGACGACTACTTACTTTTGAAAAGTATTCATATTGATGAATAGCATGAACTAGCGCCACAAGGTCAACACAGTCCAGTGAGGACTCTGAGAAAACCCCAAGCGATCGCAAGAATCTTTACAATAGAAAATAAGGTAAAGATATATATCAGAGTCAAAATCAATGGCACTATTCGGATTTGGCAAAAAGCAAGTTATGCCCACACCAGAAGAAGCTTTGTCAGGAAGGGCGCAGTCTATGTCAGTACCTGCTGCTCACTATGTCAACAATAATCCTTTAAAAGCTCCTTATCCCGATGGATTAGAGAAAGCAATCTTTGGCTTGGGCTGTTTTTGGGGTGCAGAACGCAAATTCTGGCAACTTAAAGGAGTTTACACTACCGCAGTGGGTTACGCTGCTGGATTTACACCCAACCCAACTTATGAAGAGGTATGTAGTGGGCGAACCGGTCACAATGAAGTGGTGCTGGTGGTGTTTGATCCCAAAATAATTAGTTATTCTGAACTACTCAAAGTCTTTTGGGAAAGCCACAATCCTACCCAAGGGATGCGCCAAGGTAATGATGCTGGCACTCAATACCGTTCAGGAATTTATGTATATTCTGAAAGCCAAAAGCAGCTAGCAGAAGCATCACGGGAAGCTTATCAGCAAGCTCTCAACGATGCAGGTTATGGCAAGATTACTACAGAAATCTTAGATGCACCGGAATTCTATTACGCAGAAGCTTACCATCAGCAATATCTGGCTAAAAATCCTAATGGGTATTGTGGTTTGGGAGGGACAAATGTTTCTTGTCCCGTGGGTGTAGTTGAATCGCAAGTGAGCGGTTAGAAAGAAGCAGAGGGGAAGGGAGCAGGGGGGCAGGGGAGACAAGGGGACAAGGGGACAAGGGGTGAGAATTGGGGACAAGTCTTTCCCCTTGTCCCCAATTCTCCTTGTCCCCAAGTCCTCTTGCCCATGCCCAATTCCCAATTCCCAATTCCCAATTCCCAACTAAAATGCAGCTTTGAGCAAAGCGATCGCTCGAACCCAGAGCATAATACTAATAGGCGCTCCAATTAGAATACCAGCGATCGCCCAGCCTCTTTGATGGGCTTTGAATTGTTCAATACTGCGCCACTGTCTACTTTTCCAAGCCCATTCATTGCCTTTGGCACCGAGTGCGATCGCCATTAACCACCAACCATGTGGTACAAAACAGAATAGCCCATACCATACCTGATTCGGCCACATCCACAACCAAGGCATGAGAAATGCGCCCCAGTTCCAACCGAGAATTTCCTCTGGGACTGTTTCATTTTGATTACTTATGCCGCATCCAGAATTGTTAATTATTTCTCTTAACGGTAAAAGCTGACTTCTGTTTGCAGATTTCACAGCCAGACCAGATTTGAGAGCATTCAGCGCTTGGCGAGCATCAGTAAATCGTTGTTCGGGAGCGGGTTCTATTAACTTTTGTAGCCAACTGGCAAAACTAGGACTGAGATTAACTCGGTCTGCAAATTGCAGTCGCAAATCCTGCTGAGGTAAATCAGAGGGGGAAATCCCAGTGAGCAAATGAATCAGAGTCGCACCCAGTGCATAGAGGTCTGAAGCTGGAACTGCTCGACCACCAAATTGTTCCATTGGGGCATAACCATAAGTACCCACAACGGTGAAAGTAACGCCTTCTCTTGCCGCTTTATCTTGTACTGCGCCAAAATCAACCAAATAAATCCGATTATCTTCGCCCCAGATTAAATTACTCGGTTTTATATCTCTATGTAACACTCCTGGGTTTAACTCATGTAAATACATGAGAATATTTAAAATCTCACCGGCGATTTTTCTCGCTCGCTTTTCAGTAAACCTTTTGCCAAGAGCAAGTTTTTCTTTAAGCGACTCACCAGGAATATATTGTTGTATTAAGCCAAACCAGAGAGTGCGATCGTCGATACAAAAATAATCTATATATCTAGGAATGCGGGGATGATTTAGCTGTTTAAGAATTTGTGCTTCTCTCTCAAAAAGTTTTAAATCATCCCACTGTATAGTACCGCCAAAGGCTAAAAGTTTGACCACAACGGTCGAATTTTCGCCATCAGAGGCTTGTAAATCCTTTGCAAGCCAAGTTTGACGAATTCCATTGTTACCAAGTTGGTGTTGGATTTGATAACGATCTTGTAATATCTGTTCTGGTTGCAGCATCTTACACCTGCTGGCAGTTTACGCCGATCTGATTCCCTTATATTCAAGGATAGTCATTATCTAGAGAAATTGTGGGAATGAGATAATTTTTGCGATAGTAAGCTTGATATTCCGCAGACAGCAGAGGTTCCCACCAATCACGATGATTGAGATACCATTCAACAGTTAAACGTAAACCCTCAGCAATTGTTACAGAAGGTGTCCAACCAAGCTGAGTTTTAATCTTGTTCGCATTAATTGCATATCTCCGATCGTGTCCCTGTCTATCCTTGACAAAAGTAATCAAATCCTTTGCTGGACGTATTGGTAAATCAGGTGCTAATTCATCCATCATTTCACACAAAAGCTGCACCAGGTTGAGATTTTCCACCTCATTGTTGCCACCAATATTGTAGGTTTCCCCTGGTTGACCATGATTGATTACCACATCCAAAGCACGACAATGATCGACCACATAAAGCCAATCCCGCACATTTTTACCATCGCCATAAACAGGTAATGGTTTACCTATTAAAGTGTTGATACACATCAGGGGAATTAGCTTTTCGGGAAATTGATAAGGCCCGTAGTTATTAGAGCAATTTGTGATAATGGTAGGAAGCTTATAAGTATGATAATAAGCACGCACTAAGTGATCGCTACCAGCTTTGGAAGCTGAATAGGGACTATTAGGAGCGTAAGGTGTAGTTTCCGAAAAAGCCGCATCATCTGGACCCAAACTACCGTAGACTTCATCAGTCGAAACGTGTAGGAAACGATAATCAGATGGCTGTGCTTTAGCCTCCCAATATTGGCGAAAAGCTTCCAGCAGCGTGAAAGTTCCCACCACATTAGTTTGCACAAAAGCCGCCGGCCCAAGAATCGAACGATCAACATGAGATTCAGCAGCAAAATGGGCGATAGTATCTATATTTTCAGTTGATAATAGGTTGTCTATGATGGTGCGATCGCAAATATCCCCCTGCACAAACCGAAAATTCTCTCTTCCCTCAACCGCCGCCAAATTCAGACGATTCCCCGCGTATGTAAGCGCATCCAACACCACCACACGGTCATCTGGATAAACCTGACACCAGTGATGGACAAAATTCGCCCCAATAAACCCCGCACCCCCAGTAACTAATAACCGCCGACTCATTCAATTTCCTCTCTTCTCTGTGTGATCTGTGCGCCTCTGCGGTGCGTTTCTATTACTTAAAATATTTCTTCCTCAGCTTCCCATATATCCTCTGAGCGAGTAATTTTGCCATACGTATTCTCGTCAAACTCTTAATATTAGATGGCTGTTGGATCTTGTGATCAAAAAACTCATTTAACTCATCTAGAATAACTTGGAAACGCTTAATAATATTTTCAGTCCGATGCTCAGTGAAAAAATCTTCAGATAAACTAAAAGTTGCTGAAGAATCAATCACTTTCAGAATACGTTGCACATCATATTCTTGAGAATATCCAGCAATTTTATAGCAATTAAATCCAGGATCTAAGTAATCTGCCAGTCCTCCGTTAACACTAGAAAATACCTGACAGCCACAGGCAAGAGCTTCCATTGGTTGTAGACCAAATCCTTCACTAACGCCCTGTTGTGCCCAGTACTCAGCCGAATCATAGAGGTAAACCTTAGCTCGGTTAAATAGTCCAGGTAAATCCTCTATATATGAATCAACAACCAATACTTTACAACGTTTTTGCAACGCTGGAATCAATTCTTTAATTAAATACTCAGAAGATTTTCGAGCCTGGACTAAAACATCAATATCCCGTTCTAGACCTAAATTTTGAAACTCATCAGAAATTTGGTTGGGTAAATAATAAATCAGAGAATTAGGTGATTTTTCTCCCCAATACCCCATTGTATAGCGGCTAACAGTAACAATCGGAATACTCGCAGGTAGTCTAAATGGATAACCTGGACTATGTGCATGATAAACCACATTGTATTGCTTAAGTTTAGCCACGAGTTGAGCTATATCAAATCCCCAACTGATGACAAAAATTACATCACTTAAATTTTTCTCTTTTAGTAAATCATCAATAAAAAGCTTATCTTTTTCTCGCTGACGGTAAGTTACAACATCAGCACTACAGAAATTCTGAGCCAGATTAAGTGCTTTTAACTCAGCCCAAAGACCACCACAAGCAAATTTGCCATCTGTACCGGGGAGTAAGAAGTAAAGTTTTCTCATAATTTTATTAGGGAATTGGGAATTGGGAAGAGGACTTGGGGACAAGGAGAATTGGGGACAAGGGGAAAGACTTGTTTCAAGTTCTCACCTCTTGTCCCCTTGTCCCCTTGTCCCCTGCTCCCCTGCTCCCTCTCATTCTTGCCAACCCACTTTAACAAAATGTGCATCACGTCCCCAAACGTCGCGTGTACGGGTAATATTTTCAATTGCTAGATTAAAAGGAATGGCAGTTGTTAAGTAACGCTGGGCCATAAAACCTAAATCAGGTGCGAGTTCAGCTGCTGTCGTCGCTGCTAGCCCCAAACCTATAAGTTGCTCGATTGGTCGAAATGGTAGTAACAGATGTACACCAACAGCTAGTCCAGCTGTTAAGAGCATTGCTACCGATAAATTTGTGCCGCAACGGGGATGTACAGCTAAATCCCATTCTCCATTGGTGAGGCGATGTCGAGCAAGTGCTACCGCACGGCGCAAATCACTAATATTTACTTCACCATAAAGGTAAAATCCATGCTCAGTAGACAAACCACCTAATAGTTCGTTATCTGGCTGAACGTTAGTAGCTTTTCCTTTAGCAGGTTGGCCACTTTGTGAATCACTAAGAACCCAAACAGTGGCGTGTTCTAAGGCGTGAACCTGTCGGATCATCAAAATTTCTTTCAACCCTGGAATAAATGATAACTGCCTGAGTAAGTCAGCATCTTGTGTGGGTTGGGGAAAGTCTAAGGGACGGTATTCTGGGTTCGGAACTTTCTCAGATACAGGTACTCTAAGATCAAAGTTAAAAAAATCAAAGGGAGACGAGCCACCCTGAAAAGAAGCAGAAGTATTCATTGGAACACCACTCTCCAAGCCGATGGAGCAATATAGATTTCTCTCAAATGTAACGCTTGCACCACTGAATTGTTGCTAATTTTTGTGGTTAATTGTTGAGTTTGGGTATCAAGTATGGGGCATTGGGCATTGGGAATTGGGGATGGGCAAGAGGACAAGAGGACAAGGGGACAAGGAGAATTGGGGACAAGGGGAAAGACTTGTTTCAAGTTCTCACCTCTTGTCCCCTTGTCCCCTTGTCCCCAAGTCCCCCTGCTCCCTTGCTCCCTGCTCCCTCCCTTCTTCTCCAGTCCTACATCTGTTCTGCTGAATGTGGAAAGGAATTCTTTGTTATAAACCTCGTCTACCTTGAGAACCGTAGTTTTGTAGCGACTGTCTTAAAAGTCAAGCGATCGTTAACAAAAAACTGGGACGGTGAACGTTGGCGCAACTGAGGAACGCTGCGCTAAAAGCGGTCTTATTTAACCAAGGTTGGGACCGTCTACTACTGTTTCTAAGATACAAGGTTGGGTACAGCGATAGCGTAACCCAACATAAATAAGCTGGTAATGTTGGGTTGCGTTTCACTCCACCTAACCTACTAGCGCGGCAAGCTTAATTTGTTGGGTTTAGTCATCAGAGAATATTTTTTTGTTGTTGGATTTTCTAGATTGTTTGAACCCAATATTTTAGGCTTGCCGCACTACTACATAAAGATATCTTTTAAAAAACTCTAGGTTTCAACATAGATAAGGTTTATATGGGTTTGTGGGAGCGATCGCTCCCACAACATCTAAAATTAGATGAGGTTTTTGTGTTGTCTAAGCTTAATTTTTAGCATTATAATTTATACTTTTTTATCACTACAGCAAGCTTTTAGCCACAAATACGACTTTGTGCATTTAGCTCAAAGGTTCTAACGAAGTGCAAGACATAAGCTTCCAACTAGCTGCAAGGCATGGGGCTATTCTACACTGGAATCAGAGAAGGTGTGTTTAACTGACTTAGATGTAAAAACTGGGGAGTTTTGTCATACCTTCTCGGCGTTGCTGATGAAGTGCTTACCTAGTGTGGTAAAACTTAACTTAAATTCTGTCAGTTACTAACGGAGTTGATAGGAATGGGTACTTTAATTGTTATTGGCTTGATAGGGGTTTATGGAGGTGGCGTTTGGAAGTTTTGGAATGGATTTGGACGGACTAATTTTAATCAAACTTTGAGCAATCGCATTGGTTTATCCTTGCTATGGCCAGCTTTGTTTATTACGAATCAATCCTATCGTCGAAACTTTAGAAAAGCGTTGAAGGGCTAGAGTTTAGTATTAAGTATAACGTCATCTAAATGTTACGGTGGCGTATATCCCAAATATCAATCTAACCCACCAACCCCCTTTCCCTACTAGGGAAAGGGGGTTGTCTTTGATCATCCTTAAAGGAGAAGAATTAGGGGAGGAATAAATTCGTAGTGTTTACAAGTGAAACCTGTTAACAATTGGGAAGTATTTTCGCTGATGAATTTACGAATTATTTGCCATTGGTCAGTAGATGGATTGCTGCACCTACAGCTGCACCATCAACAGCATTCCCAAGGGTATCTCTGCTATCGCCAGTAACTACGCCAGTCACTGCGCTAGCACCTGCACCGACTCCAACATCTTGACCAATATTCCGGTGATGGCGATTGCGAGTGTTTCTTAGACCATTTGCACCATTGACAGCTGCACCAGTCACACCACCTTTGACAGCATTGCCTAATACACTACCATTTCCCCTAACGGCTCCGGTGACGACATTGGTAACAGCCCCAATACCTGCATCTCGTAGTACTTGGTCATCAGCAGCAGCCGGTTTAGCAGGAACCAAAGTTACACCAGCTAAACTTGCAGCCATGAGGCTGGGTAGAAGTGTGCGTTTTAGGATTTTATTCATTGTGTTACCTTCTCAAAACATCAAACAATTGGCTAAAAACCAAAGTTACTATAGTCAGATAAAATTTGATTTTTTATCTTAACAACAAAGCAACTATTTATTGTTCGAGAACATATACATAGTCACATTTATCAAGTCATAACGGCATCTACTGAAAGCATGAATATATATTAAGCCCTGAGAAGGCCTTGCTAATTTATTCGCTGATACTAGAGATTACATATTGACAAAATAAATCAAAGATGCGTCTTAGATTTTTCGGATATCAAAGTTTTATTTTTCATGACTAGCAAGCGATTTTTGACGAGCAGTCGTATAGGGTAAACCCTATCTATCTAAAGGTAGGTAGCAAAATAATTAAACTAACTCGTCTGGGTTAATATTTAATTTTCTTAGTTGAGTAGTCAGGTGCTGCGATCGCATTAAAATCCTAAATCTACAGCAATCCGGTGCGCGCAAGCAAACCCAGAAAAAGCTACTGCATTCAATCCCTGACCAGGAAAGGTACTATCCCCAACACAATAAAGTCCTGGAATGGCTGTGCGATTAAAGGGCATCTTCAATAACCCCCGCAACTTACGCCTGGGAATTGGCCCATAAGTGCCATCCTGACGACCCAAAAAGCGGCGATGGGTGCGGGGTGTGCCTACCTCTAGATAATCCAATCCAGCATCTAAGCCAGGAAAAATCTTCTCTAGGCGGTCAATAATTCGCCCAGCCGCCTCTTCTTTCTTCGCTTCGTACTCGCTTGGAGAAAGTTCTTGCCAATCATCAATCCAGTGAGGCGTGAAGGCATGAATGATGTGATATCCACTTGGCGCTAAATCTGGGTCAAGCAATGTGGGAATCGAAACAAAAATTGTCCCTTCCACTGCTGTCATCTTTTCCCAACCTTCCAGCAAAATATGGTGGCACTCTGTCCCCGCAGGTAAAACTGACTCTTTTACCCCTATATGTAAACTCAAGAAGCTGGGAGATTTTTGATAATTTTGCTGCCATTTTTTCTCATTAAGCGGTATTTCTTCTGCTGGTAGTAGTTGCTCAAACGTATCCCAGCGTGTGGCATTAGAAACTATGCGTTTACCCCGATATGCTTTACCATTCGCGAGTTGCACACCTACCGCTTTTCCCTTTTCTGTGAGGATTTTCGTGACTCTAGCTTGGTACTGAATCTTACCCCCAGCTTTCTCTAGACCTTCCACCAGTTTTTGAGCAATTTGTCCTACTCCGCCTTTAGGATAGTTAACTCCGCCATAATGCCTGTCAGAAAAGACCATCCCAGCATTAATCATGGGTGTCATGTCTGACGGAACCACCGACCAGCAATAACATTCCATATCGATAAATTTTAGTAGTTCGGGATCTTTGATGTAGCGTCTGGCAAAATCCCCAGCATTTTGGGGCAGATACTTAACTAAACCGAGACACGCCAAAGGATGCTGGAAAAATACCCGCAGTAAATACCGGGGTTCTTCCAACGACAGTAAATCCATGCTGTTGAGACACTTGAATACTTTTTGGCATTCGTCATAAAAGCGACGAATCCCTTTTTCTTCATGGGGAAAATGAGCAATAAGATTTTGCAAAAATTTTTCATAAACCCGGTCAACCTTCAGGTCTAAGCCTTGGGGTAGGTGATAGTGAATTTGCACCGGATCTGCGATCGCATCTTGGCTAACGTTCACAGCTGCCAAAGCGCGGGTAAGCAAGTTTGTAGTGCCGTTTTGTCCCAACCCAAAAATCATCGATGCGCCAACATCAAATCGATAGCCTTGGCGTTCAAAATAACCTGCGCTACCGCCTGGAATCAAATAACGTTCCAGCACCAACACTTTCGCCCCCTTAGCGGCTAGTTGGGTCGCTGTTACTAACCCACCAATACCAGACCCAATCACGATTGCGTCATTTGTCATTTGTCATTTGTCCTTTGTCCTTTGTCATTTGTACTGAGCGTATCGCTAAAGCGAAAGCTCCGCTAACGCGTAGCCTCTCGTAGAGAAGTATTTGTCCTTTATCTAGAGTCAATGAATATTTAATTTAACTAATGACTAATGACCAAGGACTAATGACAAATGACAAATCAAAAAAAAGAGGGACGAGCCTGCTACTGCTGGCTAATCCCGTCTGCCGATCCTTAAAAGAGAGGAGAACACTGGATAATAATATAGCTTTGATTGAGAATAGATGTCAACTACTAATGAAATAGTTTCTCAATAAATTGGAGAGTATTAATTTTAGCTGTCAGCCGGATGCAGGAAAGAGTATTATGGTGTTTCAGTTCTTGTACAATAAAAAGTCGCCTATTTCTGGCTATGACGCTACAATTGCGCGTTTATGTTCCACCCCATCCCCTGATCAAACACTGGCTGGCAGTCGCCCGTGATGCAGGCACGCCTTCAGTATTATTTCGCAGCGCCATGACTGAGTTGGGAAGATGGCTGACTTATGAAGCTGCGCGAGACTGGTTGCCGACCCAAGAAACAGCAGTACAGACTCCTTTGGATACCTGTCCAGCAACTGTGATCGATCCGCAAATACCAGTAGCAGTAGTACCGATTCTGCGAGCTGGACTAGGATTACTCGAAGGAGCGCAGACTTTATTACCTTTAGCATCGGTTTACCATCTTGGCTTGGCGCGAGATGAAGAAACACTGCAACCTCATTGTTATCTGAACAAGTTGCCAGAAAAATTTGACCCCCAAACACGAGTGTTAATTACCGATCCTATGTTGGCAACAGGAGGGTCGATCATGGCTACAATGGCAGAATTAACACAACGGGGTGCCGATCCTTCCCTGACCCGGATTGTTTGCGTAGTGGCGGCTCCACCAGCTTTGCAAAAACTGAGTGAAGCTTATCCAGGTTTAATTGTTTACACCGCTACTATTGACGAAAAACTCAACAGTAAGGGGTTTATTGTACCGGGATTAGGAGATGCAGGCGATCGCACATTTGGGACTTAAGCTAGTATGCAGCTAGGGCAGATAAAGATAGCATAACTACTGTAAAAGTTGCAAGGTTTGTTGAAGGCGGTAAAGATATGAGTCAACGAGATGGTTTTAGCAGTGGTTTTTTAGCAGGGGCCTTTGTCGGTGGCGTATTTGGCGGTGTTATCGGCGCACTGATTGCTTCTCGACGCAATCCAGAATTGCTAGCAGACGACGAGGTAGAACTGACGGATAGCCAAGTTGAAGCGAAGAAAATAGCAGCAAAGCGCCGTCAGATGAAAGCCTCAGAGAGTGAGAGCATCGGCATAGAAACAGCTAGGCGATCGCTAGAAGATAAAATTGCCCAGCTAAATGCCACAATTGATGATGTGCGAAAGCAGCTAGGAAATGTAAATGGCGATTCACCCCAAGCCAACAAGGATCGCACCCTCACTAAAGACTCCTGAAATTAGTTCCGGCGTGGTGAAAATGTCTGGTGTGGAGTAGCACATCTGCAAACTCCATGACATAGACTAAATTAAAATTAGAAAGACAAGACCGCGTTTGACACTTAGTAGGAAACCAAGCCATCTATGAGTTTACTGATTACGACACTAGTTACCTTTGTCACCTTTTATAGCTATTTGCTAATTATCCGGGTTTTGTTGACCTGGTTCCCGACAATCAACTGGTATAACCAGCCATTTGCCGCTTTAGCCCAGATTAGCGATCCTTATTTGAATCTATTCCGCTCAATTATTCCCCCATTGGGCGGCATGGATTTTTCTCCGATCTTAGCTTTCTTAGCACTCAACTTAGCTGGCGATCTTCTGAGAACCTTAGCTCGTTTGCCATTCGCGCAAGGATTTTGATTGCTACCCCAATAAAAACTTTTGTAGAGACGCAAATTAAAATTTGCGTCTCTACAATTTTTATTGCGTCTAAAATACTGACTGGAAAACCTCTTCTTGTGCGGACTAACGCATCGTCTCCTAAAATCTCAAATCTAAAATTGGTAAGCTAAAAATCTTTTAATTTGTATTCGCCAAAAATAAATTTCTTGTGGGGTGGGGATTAGTTATGCAAATTAAATGCCTTACCTACGCACTTGACCACTAAATCCAGCAGCCTTAAACTGCTTCAGCTTCAACGGAGTCGGTTGATTTGCTGGTACAGTAATTCTCAGTTGAAAATCGCTAATCCCTGGCGGTACTTCAGTAATAGAACCTAATCGAGTGCGGTTTTGCATCACTGAGTCATTGTTGGCATCATAGATGCGTCCAAAAATATCTGCGTCGTAGACTGTTTTATTAGTGCCATTTTCTGCTTTGCCAATGACAATAAAACAATTGGCAGCCGCGCTACCACTACTGATAACAGCCCCTTGTGCCAGTTCTGGTGGACAATCTTTATAAGAAACATCAAATAATTTAATCTGTGTCAAGGCTATAGCAGGGGGAGTAATCACCCACGATAGCAAGGCGATGAGACAGGAAATAAAAACGACCGTGAGTGACCGCAACCGCATACAAGACCCCGTTACTTAATCCAAAAATATGTAACTTATAACCTCAGCTTACCTGAATTTAACTACAACAGGATTGAAGACTTTAATTTAACCTTTTGTACCCACTGTTATCAGAGGTAGGATTCTTGTGATATCCGCATAGGAGTTATCAAAACTCCCCTACACACTCTAGAAAAAGTAATAATTAGGGAAATAAACCCTCAATTGCGATTAACTTATGACACCAGATGAGATTGAAGCATCTATGCTCGCAGCCTTTAATGATTGTGATGCAGCAAGCTGTCCTCTCACTGACACGCAGAAACAGATTTTACTGCAAGTGGTCGAGCAAATTCAGGGAAATTCTATCTCTAGGGCATCAGATATTGCTAATCCTTTAGACGAACTTACGCCAGAGGAGTTAGAAGCATTTTTACAGTTTGTTAAAGATGAAGAACAGCGCAACCGCACTTGGAAAGTGCAATTACTTAATGACTGGCTGCTAGAAAATGACTCTGGAACAGTACAATTTATCCGGGAACGCTATGGTTTGCAGTGGCTGAATCGGGTTGAGTCATGCCATTTTGATAAGTATTCTTATTTTGAGGATGCACTAAAGTTAAGAGTAGGCGATCGCATTGAAGTTTCCAATGCACTATGGGAATGGGTGCAAAAAGATGGGCCTTGTAAGCGCGAATGGTTTCCTTGTATGGTGATTAAGGTCGAGGAAATTAGCAACGGTGATGATTCCTCTACTAACTGCGTCGTCCGCTTCTTCAACGGCGCTGAGTATGAAATTCAAGGAATCTACGAATGGAATCGCTATAACTGGCGTTGGCCGCAAAAATAGTAGGGTGCTGAGTACTGATTAAATTTAAGGGATTTCCAAGAAATAAATTATCCAAGAAAACGAACCACAGAGGCGCAGAGGGCACAGAGAGATGGAGAAGAGAGAGGATTGTTGTATGAGATTTTTGAATGTTTTTTAATTTGGAAGTCCCTAATTGAGCCTTTGAACTTCATTAATGAGGCTTAGAACTCCATTCATCCACCTTTAATACTCGTTCATCCACCTCAGAACTCTGTTGATGAGTCTTTGATACTCGTGAATGAGTCTTTATGCTCTGACTGCTGCTCTATGTTAATAAAATTATTGCTTAAACAACGCCCAAGCCAAAAACCTCTCGGTATGATACAACGCTAATTGATTGCTCACACCGTTGAAAACTGCATCAAAAGCGTGTTCTGCCCAAGGAATTTGTAGAAAAACCGCAGTATTACCAGAGTTATGTAAACTTTCGTACATCTGCCTGCCAAATCGCGCTTCCACCAAATGGTCACGACTGCCGTAAATTAATAAAGTTGGTGGTAAAGGGTGCGTCAAGTAATTTATGGGTGAAGCAATTTTATACTGATTAGGTAATTCTTCTAATGAACCACCGAGAAATGCTTTTAAAACAGCGCGGGTGTTGATAGGATCGGGAACTGGTGGCGTTTTGTATCCTTCAGGCAAGTTAACAGGCCCGTAATAGTTAATTACAGCAAGAATGGGCGGTGCATCTGGCTGATAAGCCGCTAGCATTGCTAGGTGCGCTCCCGCAGAACGTCCTATAAGTACCATACGTTCTGGATCGGCTTCATAACTTGCTGCATTTTTGCGAATAAAATTTAAGGCTGTACGCACATCATCTAACTGAGATGGAAACTGATATTTAGGTGCGTGTCGATAGTCGATCGCAAATACTGTATATCCTTGATGAGCGATATATTGATTAAACTCAGAATTGGCATGAGGGTTTCCATATTGCCAAGCTCCACCATAAATTACTACCACTGCTGGATATTTCCCTACCTGTGGTGGTTGGTAAACTTCCATTTTTAAAGGAACTCCCGCAGGAGAAGCAAAAAGAATATCTTTTTGATAACGGATTTTACCTAATGCAATACCCCGAAAGGAATTAACTAAATCAAAGGGATGGGTTTGCATTTTAGCCCTTACTTGGACTGGAATTTGCTCTAGATAGTACGTTCCCAATCCTTGTTTCATTGCTTTATCCATCTGCATTTGAGTTAGTGGGATATTCGCCAGCACCCATGCACAAAGTAGCAATCCTATTGAATTGAAAATAGAAGCTAAACGCCGTATTTTATAGCGACGGATGCAGAAAAAAGAAAGCAATAAAGAGAATAAATTTAATAACAATAACCAAGGACTGACTTCTGGCGCTCCCACCGCTAGCGTGAGTAAAGACATATTTGGAGCCGGAAGAAGAATCCAAGAACTAAGAAATAGGCTTGCAAAACTTAGTAAGAATACAAGCCATGATAAAACTATTTGGGGTTTGGGAAACATAAATTGGAATGCGTTAATAATGACTGCAAAGCAAATAAATTAGCCCCGGCGAATGGAATATCGCGGCTACACAAACATTCGCCCTTGGCGTTACCGTTAGCGCAGCGTCTCCCTCATGAAAAGGGTAGCCCACAGACGTGGACTATACAACCACTTATTTTTTACCACCTATTGGTGTGTCTATAAACCTCGTACAAACAAGGTTTATAGACACACTTTAAGAGCTACTTACGCATTTTAAAAAGTTATCGCTAAAAGCAATCTAGCTCAAGAAAATTATTTCTCCATCAACCTAAGCCCAAATGCTTTTGCAAAGCTTGGCGCATCACTTCTACAGGTATATTTTCCTGCTGCAACCAAATTTTTAATGCTGCTACCCCTTGCTGGACTAGCATTTCTAAGCCATCGATCGCAATTGCACCTTGTTTTTCAGCTTGCTCTAGAAATTGCGTCGGTTTAGGGATATATATTAAATCGTAAGCGATCGCACCTGTTGGTAAATTCGCTATTTCTTCTCCACTCAAAGGCGACTCGTCAACTTTGGGATACATCCCTATGGGGGTTGTGTTTACCAGCAGATTAGCTTGGGGAATTAGCTTTGAAAGTTCTTCCCATTGGTGAACTTGCAAATTTTCACTTATAGGTGAATTGCTCCAACTATCGCGGAATTCTTGTAATCTCTGCACATTCCGTCCAACAACATGAATTTTCGCAAAACCTAGTTGGTGACAACCTGCTACAACTGCCCTGGCTGCGCCACCATTACCTAAAATTACCGCTACCTTCTGACTCCAATCTTGCTTGTAGGTTGTCTGCAAAGGGGCGATAAATCCTTCTATATCTGTGTTTGTCCCCACCCATTGGTTATTTTGGCGACTAACCGTATTCACAGCCCCTATCATTTGAGCTAGAGGGGTAATTTCTGAGAGCAGGGGCATGATTGCCTGTTTGTGGGGGATTGTAACACTAAAGCCGACAACACCAATAGCGGCAAAGCCTGCGATCGCTACTTCTAAATTCTCTGGTGCTATGGGAAAGGGAAGATAAACATAATCTAATCCTAAATTAGCGATGTCTTCTCTACGAGAGGCTTCGCCAACGACGAGCTGCGCTAACGCAGCATTATGCATTGCTGGCGACAGCGAATGTTCCACCGGATGTCCAATTACCCCTAGCAGTTTGGTTTTACCCGTAATCAATTTGTCATTTGCCATTTGTCAATAAATCAGTAGTGATTTTTCCCTGCTCAATTCTTATAACGCAAGGATTCCAGTCTTTATTATCACTACATATTTACCCAATTCTCACACATCACGGGCTTTGAAAAAATTGTAAATGGCAAGCGCAATAGCTATAAGTAATACTGCATGAATTAAATTTCCAGCAATATGAAGTACTAATCCTAATGCCCAAAAAGCAACCAGTACAACAACAATACCCCAAAGTATACCTAACATATATTTACTTTTAGTAAGGTGATTTTTATTTGTTCAGATATTTTATCGTCTAACTTGAGTTTTATCCTATTTGCCTTAAGATAGATTTGGAAATTTAAATCATCTTTCTTAAGAAGTAATTTGAAAGCATTTATTATTTTTGAATAGCTAGATTTATATATTTATGCCATATAGTAGCAGCACTTTCAAAATTACAATCCCCATAAATAATTTTAGTAACTTGTATCCTTTTTTTTCTTCGGTGAAGGCTCAAGAGTCAAAAGTCAAAAGCTAAGCCTCTGCTCTACACTACAATTATTAAAGCTACTTAACAATTCTTTGAATCATGCAGGCAACTACAGCCCCCTCTACAACCCCAATTTCTGGTAAATATTGGCAGTGGCGCGGGCACAACGTTTACTATGTGCGTGCGGGAGAGAAGCAAGCGCAACGTCCGCCGTTGCTTTTGGTACATGGATTTGGTGCTTCCACAGACCACTGGCGCAAGAATATCACCGGATTGTGTCAAGATTTTGAAGTATTTGCGATCGATCTTTTAGGATTTGGGCGATCGGCAAAACCAAAATTGCAGTACAGTGGCGACTTGTGGCGCGACCAACTCCATGATTTTATCAGTGAAGTAATTGGTCAAAAAGCAGTATTAGCGGGTAATTCCCTTGGTGGCTACGCTGGCTTGTGTGTTGCAGCACAACGTCCTGACAGTGCTGCTGGTTTAGTTTTGCTCAATAGCGCCGGGCCTTTTAGCGAAAGGCAGCCTACATCTGAGCCTGAAGCTTTACAATCAGAAATTCAGGCTCCCAAACAATCGGCCAATTTGCAAAAACTTCTTGGTGACGGCACTAAGTGGATTTTTCAACAACCTTTAGCCCAGTTTTTGTTATTTCAGTACGTGCGACAACGTTGGGTAATTCGCCAAACTCTAGAAAAAGTTTATCTTGACAAGAGTGCCATTACAGACCAACTAATAGAAGAAATTTCTCGCCCTGCTTACGATCCTGGTGCGTTGGATGTGTTTGTTTCAGTCTTTAGCACTCCTCAAGGGGAAAAAGTTGATGTGCTACTAAAGCAATTAACTTGTCCTCTATTAATGTTGTGGGGAGAAGCTGACCCTTGGATGAATGCTAGAGAACGTTCTCAAAAATTTCGTCAATATTATCCTGAACTCAGGGAACACTTTTTAACAGCCGGTCATTGTCCTCATGATGAAGTACCCGATAGAGTAAATCAACTTTTAGGGGATTGGGTTTTATCTATCAACAATTAATACTAACCTCTCACTGTCTTGAACTTGATTAAAGTCTGTCCCTCTCCGACTTGGAGAAAGATAGATTTTGGTTAGTCAAACCAGGGAGAGGTCTTTTTATCTTTGGAAAAGTTTGCAAGGAACTGGCTCTCCTTTTTCCTTATTTAAAACAATCCCTCCGATTCAGCGAATTTACGCAAACGTGGTATACACTGGCGCTGATAAAAACTGCTTAACGTTGGAATTGACAAGCTAAACTCCTCAGATAATTCTTTCCAGCTAACTTCAGGAGGCAGGCGTTTAAGAATTAACACCTGACAATTCACATCTGGTCGTCCTTTAATAGAAGTACGGCGCAGTTCTCCATCAGAATCGGTCTGAGCCCATGTTTCCAAGTCTTCCAAAATGGGAGGTGCTTGGGGGCTAGCGGGGAGATTATCTACAGGATCGATTGTTTCACTTGTTCCACCCGATGTAGACTGACGAACCCGAAGAGGCACTGTGGTGGCTTGTTCCCGGTTCTGGTTAATGTAAAAGTCTTGTAGTCTACGTTTTAGGTAAGCATTTAGCCAGGTAATGATACTCCCATAGTTGGGGTCATAGATTTGACCAGTCAAGCCATCACAAACATTGCGGCAGAAATACAACCAAGTTTGTTGTAGTGCATCTTGATAGTAGGGAGTACCTTCCCTCCAGAGTCTATTTGCTGTCAAGCGAATAATTTGCGTGAGCAGCTTCTGACGCTGAGGACTTCCAAGTGGGTGTCCACAGGCTTCGGTAACTAAGCGGCGTAGCTGTTCATCGAATTGAACCATGACAATCTTGAGGCAGAAAGCAAGAATATCTTAGTATTGCGTATAACAACGCCACAAAAAATTACCTTTCATCAAGATATTGGGAATTGGGAATTGGCAAGAGGACTTGGGGACAAGGAGAATTGGGGACAAGGGGAAAGACTGGTTTCAAGTTCTCACCTCTTGTCCCCTTGTCCCCTTGTCTCCCCTGCCCCCTTGCTTCTTCCCCAAACCTCAGTCGCCTCAATATAATCCCAGCCAAGAAAATAAATTTTCCCACCAAGAATATGTCAGATTACCAACACTCAGTTTCATCTTGTTGCGAATGTCTTGGATCTTCCAATTTGTGAGTTTAGCCAGAGTTTGGGCCTCTTGTTCAAAACGCTTGGGCAAAGACCGCTTATACTCTCTACCCGCCTGACATTTGAGTTCTCCTTGGAACGGATGTTGTAAAACATAACGCCCTTGGAAAAATTCACTGTTAGCAGTTTGTTGGAATATCAAGTCTTCAGGGAATTTGTCGCGGGTGTAGCGGACATGCAATCGGGAGATGAAGACATCACTTCTAGGAAAGGGAGGACGAAACCTTGGCGATACTGGCACATCACTTGGAGAATTGTTATCTAGCCAAAATACGCCTGCTTGCTTAAGCTCATCTGGGGTTAGAGGCTCGGCAGAACAGGGATCGCAACTACCCATATTCCAAGCGTATTCTAAAAAACCAACTTTCTTGTTTTCTTTGGTGTAGGCAGTTTGAAACATTGATTTGTAGAAATCACCAAATTCATCTTTGACAAATA
Organism: Nostoc sp. ATCC 53789; assembly: GCF_009873495.1. Taxonomy (GTDB): domain Bacteria; phylum Cyanobacteriota; class Cyanobacteriia; order Cyanobacteriales; family Nostocaceae; genus Nostoc; species Nostoc muscorum_A. The sequence continues at coordinate 4,623,451 of NZ_CP046703.1, forward strand.
AGGGAACGTTTGTGTCTGAGGGGATTTTCACCGTCCGGTAGTTAGTGATTTCTGCCTGTCCTTGGGGCGAGAGGATGTAGACAATCAAATCCTGCTCTGTCGTGGCATTGATCATGCCTAAACGAATTGGCAGCATGAACTTGGGTGACTGGTAGGAAATTTGTAGCGGACGAAGGAACTGGTAGCCAGATTTCTCGAATTTATTTAAGTTGACTTTGGCAACAAAGAATTTCATTGAGGAGCGGATATAGGGTTTTAGTAACTGTTTCGCACCTCTAGGAATTTTGTAGCCACTGCGTTGGAGCCAAGTTTCTAGTCCGCCAGATTCTTTAGCACTAAGGATCACGATGTCGTATTCGCCGACGTTGAAACGTGCTTCGACTGTTACACCCAAACTAGCATCGTCCCTTGCATTCCCCGCCTCCATTCTTGCTGCTGGCGCTGGTGCTGCTGATAACTTCTGGGGATAAACTGGGGCACAAGGATCTGGATCGAAATATTCAACCAATCGCGGCGCACTAAAAGCATCTAAGCGTTCGATAATCTTGGGTTCCGTAACGCGAACTTGCTCTTTTTGCAGCACTGTTGGCACCGGTACTACCATTGCAAAATCTTTAACTTCGCCTTGAAAATCGTTTGCCATTGTTAGGACGGTGCGATCGCCATCTCGTGCTATCACCACCTGAGAAGCTTTGTTATACAGTTTTGTATCAGCTTTAGCTACATAAAATCCACAAAATGCCCAAGCTGCTGGTGCAAAGCAGAAAACAGCTACGATTGCCAACAATAATGGCGTTAAAATTCGAAAAAACTTCATTATTTTATACCTCTATCTTTTTTAGTGCTGAGTTAGGAGTTAGCAGTAGCCCTTTCAAGGTGACTGGTAAAATCTCTTTTTTCTCTCTGCGCTACGCCAGTTGCTACAAGTCGGGGAACCCGCCCAACGCACTGGCTTCTCTGTGCCTCTGCGGTTTAAAAATAATTTTTCTAACCACAGAGACGCAGAGAACACAGAGTAAAGAGCTTAAAGAGGAATTTGTTGTTAAACAGTTGTTATCGACGTTGAAGGGGCTAGAGTTAGGAGTTAGGAGTTAGGAGTTCTACCCCTGCTTCCTCATCTTTCTCTTGCCAAGCAAACCTTGGGGCTAACCACAAAACATCTAACAGGATGGTCAATGGTGCAAGGGCAAACAGTGCCCAGAAAACTGCTGTGGAAATAAAGAAATAATTCCGCAGGATAAAAGTTAATCCGGCGATGCAGATTGCCCAAACTACCCGCCCAATTCGGGAATTGGGGATCGATCGCGGATCTGTAATCATAAATAGGGCGAACAGCAGCAAAGACCCACTCATCAATCGATGCCAGTAAACATCCCAAGTCCAACCCAGCCAGAGATTGCGAATCGCCTCTAGTAAGGAGTAGGAACCCAAAAAAGCTGCTGTGGTGTCCCAACGACCAACGCGCTGCAAAATCATGCCGCCAGTGCCGGCAAATAATAGCCCATACCACCACTCTTCACCCCATTGTCCCGGCGAAACCCAAGCATCGGGGGTCAAAATTAAGGCAGATATGATGCCAAAATTGGTGGGATTAAAGAAATGCTTATCGCCGACTTTGAAGATAAATTTGCTTGCGATCGCAATTGCTGCGGCGATTGCCATTGTCGTCCAGCAATCAGCCCGCAATAGCAGTCCCAGTCCTAGAGAGGTAATTAAAGCACTGCGAAGATTTGCCATTTGTTCTTTGCCAGTAAGTAATGACAATATCCATTGGGTTGCTAGACTTGTGGCGATCGCTACCCCAATTAACTCTGGTCGCAGCGTCCAATCTCTTGTACCGATTCCCAATACTAGGAACAAGCCGAGAAATAGAATTTGATAATCTCGTATATCTTTGAGCAACATTAATCCTTTGATTCCGGGATTACGCGTAGATTTCTCATCAATCTAGACGAGTGCTAGCTCAAATAGTAATGCTGTTACAGATTTTGTTACAAAGCGACTAGCAAGTTCATGCCCATCGCTTGATATTGCTTAGGGTTTCGAGTTCTAAGCACGAAGTTTTGTGTTCTGATAATTTGGCTAGAATATTGAGACATTGTATGTATGCGGTGCGATCGCCTATCGCAGTTTCGCAAGCAACACCTACAAAAAGTTGTCAGCAGCAGAGAAACGCAAATGCAGCTAGCTCCTCTATTCCCGATTTTCTATCGCATTCTCCAACCGAGTTTTCCCAATTGCCTTTGGGGTGGAAATCCCTATACTAAAGCGATCGCACTCACATTCGATGATGGGCCCCATCCGCAATACACACCAGAAGTTTTGGCAGTATTGGATCGCTACAACATTACAGCTAGTTTTTTTTGGTTGGGTGTTTGCGTCAACCGTTCACCAGCGATCGCCAAAGCTGTTAGCGATCGCGGCCACTGGATCGGATTGCATGGCTACGATCATCGTTCTTTTCCCATGCTTTCCCTGAATGAATTGAAGGGCAGTTTAGAAAAAACCCAAATTGCCATCTACAATGCCTGCAACCTACAACCTGAACAAGTACGAGATGTCCGTCCCCCCAATGGTTTATTTACACCTGCTACTTTAAAATTGTTTTCTCAGTGGAATTACCGCTCAGTTATGTGGAGCGTTGTACCAGAAGATTGGGTAAGACCAGGTATCACCACTGTGGTAGAGCGAATTATGCAGCAGGTCAAAAATGGTTCGCTGATTGTCTTGCATGATGGTGCTTGCGGTGGAAAAGATGTTGCTGCCACAATCCAAATTCTCATTCCGCAACTGCTACAACAAGGTTATAAGTTTGTAACTGTTGATACTCTGTGGCAGCAGGCTAAGACTAACTAAAGTACTAGCCTATCTAAGTTAATAAAATGTGGTGCTGGCGTGTTTAGTTCTCAAAGTTAGCGATACATAATTTGGCAAATGTTTATCTGCGATTACGACATTGTAGTGGGTAGCGCTTACCCCGCCATGTCGTCCAACCATCCGCGATTTTAGTAAGACTGTTGTATTTGAGATACCAGTTATCTTGTTCTACACCTAAATAACGAATACCTAAATCCTGTCTTTTAGTGCTGGAGAAACGTTTTCCTAGAGGAACCCACGCACTACCATTATCACTAAACTGCCCCACGAGACGGACAGCAGAAGTAGTAGAACAAACATCACCACTACAACTAGTTTGTGGATCATCGACTACTTTCCACTGCATTTGGGCTGGTCTACCGTCAATATTACAATCCCAGAGACCAAAGAACCACTCACCAGCAAGCTGACTGGCTTTAGTATGGCTAGATGTCAATACCAAACTTGCAGGAACAATCGCTAAACCCAAAAGCCATTTTGTGATGTTTTTCATAATGCTTCACCAATACTTTAAACTAATCTGTATTTTTTATTCACTTATACCTATTAGCATCGTTGTTTATGCAGCTATAAAGTATAAAGTTTGGCATAAGAATTCTCGTCCATTTTCTAGTCGGGAGTATCAGCCTTTAGTGGCTGATATCCCAGTGGCTTATGTTAGTTCCTAGAGTTGATGTGAGGCTAGAAAAGCTTCAACTTCAGCATCTGTTGGTTGGGAAGCGATCGCACCTGGTTTAATGGTAGTCAGTGCCCCAACAGCACTGGCATAAGTGACGATGCGTTTTGCAGTTTCAGCATCCCGCAAGCTGTGGATGCCGTAATGACTCAACTGGTGGATGAATCCTGCCAGAAAGCTATCTCCTGCACCAGTGGTATCAACTACGGGGATGGAAAAGGAAGGTAATTTGCCTTCGTTCTCACCCAGACAGTAGGTGCAACCGTTTTCGCCATCTGTTACTAATACTCCTTCAATTGAAGCCAAGCGGTAAGTAATAGCTCCAGGATCTGCGGTTTCAAATAGCCATTCAGCTTCTTCTTTGGAGAGTTTGAGGAAATCTACTCGCTTAAATAATTCTGGAATTTTTTGATGAGCGATTTTTGGCTCATCCCAAAATACAGGCCGCCAATTGATATCTAGAACAATCTTCAGATCGTAATGTTCTGCTAACTCTAGGGCGCGGTAAATTGCCTGTTCACTTTCAGGATAGGCTAATTCCAAAGTACCCAAAACCAGAAAATCTGCCTCTTGAAACAGCGCATCTGGCAATTGTTTGGCTTGCAGGCGAGTATCGGCAAATTCTGCGGTGTCATACTGACCAAATCCGGCGAAGGTGCGATCGCCAGCCAGATCCCGTGTAACATAAACTTGCCGCGTTGGTGCTGTGGGGTGACGTTGTACTCCCGTCGTATCTACACCTACATCTTGTAATAGCTTGACTAGTGCATTTCCTGGTTCATCTTCACCAACGGCTCCGATAAATCCTGCTGTCGTCCCCAGCTTGACTAAAGCACAGGCTACGTTAGCTGGTGCCCCTCCTGGATAGGGAGTCCAGGATTTAACTTCTTCCAGCTTTAACCCTAATTGATCGGCTAAACAATCAAACAAAATTTCACCGAGGCACAAAACACGGGAATTGCTCATTTCATTTTAGATTTGAGATTTCGATTTTGGATTAAGAATTTACAGTATAAAATCTACAACAATTGTTGCTAATTTGTCGCCAGTTCTTCATAGAATTAAATAGCATTTTTTACTACTCCATAACATCTATATGCTTCTAATTACCATCGAAATTATCTAAATATTTATACTAAAATACAGACAAAAATAAGTGTTGTATAATACTTGTATATTGTCATGATTTATATTCTTGCCAACTTAAAATCCAAAGAAAATATTGACAATAGTGTTACTGCTAATACTTGAAACCCCTACCAACAAAAGAATCTTCTAGAATTAGAAAGAGTGATTAAGTAGATATACCAAAGGAGGATAGAAATAGTCATGGCTGGTGGCAAGTCTGAGACCCCCGTTAGTCTGTCAGACAGAGAACTGCAAATTATCGACCTAGTGGCCGCTGGCTTAACTAACCAAGAGATTGCAGGTAAACTGGAGATTAGCAAGCGTACAGTTGATAACCATATCAGCAATATTCTGACCAAGACCGAGACTGAAAATCGAGTAGCTCTTGTCCGCTGGGCCTTACAGTGGGGCAAAGTCTGCTTAAATGATGTCAATTGCTGTCTTCTCCCTAACCAGATCGAATAAACAATTTACTAGTAGCAACGTAATTGCTATGGTCTGGTAGAATTGCAAGCCAATTTTGAGGTTGACTGATTGTTTCCCTCCTCACGCCTAAGTTTTCAGTGTTAAACGCTCTACCAAAAGTTCCGAGTCCTTCACTCAGCCGGAGTTTATGTTAGTGGAGCCAGCTGACCCTCGGACTCGGAAACTAAACTTCATCTATGTTGAAACCTAGAGTTTTTTAAAAGATATATTTAACTAGTCTCTCTCTTTAGCGATCGCTCACTCAATTGGGATCTCATTCTTATGGTCTTTTTTGCCCACATGCGAAATCCAGCAACTAGGGAAGATTTGGCGGCGAAGCGGAGTGCCTGGTGCAGGCTGCTAAAATCCTTACTACCAGCCACCGCCGAATCTAGCGCAGTGTTCCTCAGTTGCGCCAAGGTTCACCGTCCCAGTTTTTTGTTAACGATCGCTTGACTTTTAAGACAGTCGCGACAAAACTACGGTTCTCAAGGTAGACGAGCTTTATTGCTACAAATAGGCAACAGAGACATTTATTCTACTTATCATAACTTTCTGGCATACCCACTGGTGATAAGCCTGCGATCGCTCTGAGATTTTGACAACGAATCAACTCAGTAAAATTTAAACCAGAACGCCCTTCAATTTTTGCTACTGCTTCAATTGCTAATAATAGGTGCTGCGCTGCTTCAGCTTCTAAATAACCGCGCCGTTGTGCGATGCGAATTGCTGCTGCATCGGCATTTAACTCTGACTCTTGAGATTTATTAGTGCGCCAAATCCGAAAAGCAGCGATCGCACTTAATCCCCCGGCTATGGCTACACCCACCACATCTGACTGTGATGCTTCTAATAAGCCACCTAACATCCCCACTAGCACGACACCTTGATAAATGTTGGGTTTAAACCACTTCACCCCCGTCAACCAGCTAACCATCTGCAACAGTAGCAAATCTCGTTGCGGCTTGGCTAGGTAACGCCATAAATCGAAATTAATATATATTGGTCGCGTCTGATTCCAGGGTTGAGGAAAGGACGCATCAATCACTTTTGCCTGTTCCGGCTTACTAACGATTTTTGTCGTCATCCGGCCAGAAGCAGGCATTACATCTAATAAACGGCGAATTTCAACATTTGGCTCCATAAATTTAATTATTAGCCATAATGTGCATAGTAATTATTTTAGTTACCATTTGTGTTAACCTTTGATTTGTGAGATGCTCTCGCAATCTTTCTAAATAGTTATTCCATTAGTAAAAATCTCTGTAAATGGCGATTTGTAAATAGTTTAGACAAAGCCATAAGAATATTGATAAAGCAGTTTGATAGTGTGGCGGGATTTTATAGTATCCGTTTGCCCCCAAATTCAAAACCTGAAAGTTTTGGATGACCATTGATATTACTGTAACGATATGGACGCTTTTGCTACCCTCCCGCCTGAATGGACGAATCAGGCAATACACGCTTATGAATTTTGCTGTCCTAATTGCCACTCAACTAGCCGAGAAGCTGAAAAAGTTTGGCTAAATCGGCGATCGCCTGTACTTACAGAAGACCGTCGTCGCAAATGGCAAGAGTTCTATTATTGCCACTGTGGTACTGTGTGGTGGGCTTGGAGTAGCGATCGCCCCCCTAAAGATATATCCAATCAGCCAGATTATAATCCTACATAGCTAATTTTTTTCTAAACAAAACCCCACTTTTAGGTGGGGTTTTGTTTATCTAATTCTGAGATTTATATTTCATCACCAATTTTAGAAGGAGAAAGTAGTACGCAGGGTAGCTACGTATTCAGTGTCGTTAGCGTCGTTGTGTTCTGGATTGAAGATTACCAACAAGCCAGGTGTTACCTGAATATTATCGGAAACCTTGTACTTGTAAAGACCCTCTAAGTGATAAGAGGTATTGTCGTCGAAGGTAGTATTACCAGCGACATTTTTGATGCTACCACCAGTAACTTTGGGTGGTTGACCAAAGATGATACCTAAAACGTTGCCTTCGCCACCAAAGTCTTTCAAAGCAAGCGCTCCAGCCCAATACCAAACGTCTGCATCTGTACCTGCATTAGCACCAGTAATCGCATCAGCAGTTGTATAACCTCCCCAACCACTAATAGCTAAGTTCGGGCTAAATTGGAAGGTAGCTTCTACACCGTAGTTGTTGGATATAGTACGAGTGTTATTCCCAAAGGGATTGTTAGCAAAAATACTACCTGTACTTTGGAAAAGGTTATTGTTAACAGTATTGTTAACAAGATTAGTTTGATAAGTACGAGCGTAAGTTAGACCAATATTAAAGGCTTTGGTGGGTTGGAAAGATAACTGACCAAAGATAGCGTTATCACCATCAAACAACCCATTATTAAGGGTAGGGTCATTAGCAGTTCTAGCTAGATAAGCACCGCTTAAACTGATGGCGCCTTTAGAATTGAAGGTAGCAGTTATACCACTGCCACCTTGACCTTGGCGATATATGGGGCTGAAACGTCCATAGCGTGAGAGCGCACCTCTACCAGAGCTTGCAAAGTCAGAGTTGAAGTTATTGACATTTTCGTATAATTCAGCACCAGTAGCATCAATTTTGACACGTACTGCATCAGTCAAGTTGAAAGCATAGTTGAGTTTATCGATGCTAACGCTGTTGCCAGTATCTCCATCAAAACCCAAGCGGGTCATGTTGGTACCAGTACCAGTACCCAATGCATCATTACCCCGATTGGAGACGATATTGCCAGCATTTAGACGTGTTTCCAACTGGTCTGTACCAGTGAAACTGCTGTACAATTTCAAACGAACGCGATCGCTAAAAGTGGTATTGGAATTCAAGTCTTGAGTAGGATTGCCACCACGAGCGGCTCTAGTGTCACCAAAAACATCAGACACTGCGAAAATTGCTTCTCCAACCAGCTTGGTGGTAGTAGAGAACTGATTAGCTTCCAACTCAGAAGTGCGAGCTTCTAGTCCATCCACACGACCGCGCAGAGTTGCTAATTCAGCAGAATATTCTTCTTGTAAGCGCTGTAAAGTAGCTAAATCTTGTTTGCTGACTAAATCAGCAGTAGCTGTAGCAATCAGTTCGTTAACCCGATCTAAACAGGCATTCAAACCTGCGGCAAATTCATAACGGGTCAAAGCACGATTCCCACGATAGGTACTGTTGGGATAACCTGCAATACAGCCGTAACGCTCAACTAGAGATTGTAAAGCTTGGAATGCCCAATCTGTGGGTTGCACATCTGAAAATTGCGAAACTGATGTTACCTGACTCATACCATTAGAGTCTTGAGCTTCAGATAACTGGGCAGCATTTGTTACTTGTTCGTTGACTTCAGCAGCTAGAGCGCTATTAGCAACAAAAAATGTCGCAGCTACAATAACTGGACTAACCTTAAAAAGATTCCAGAATCGTTTTGTCATGTTTATACTCTCACTCACACCTAAATAACCCGACCACTGTAAAACGCTTATAACACTTTACTTTCGGGAATTCTACACACTAATCACAGACACGATTATACATTACACTCTGTGAATTTTACAAGCAATTCAGCTAACATACTGCTGAACCATAATTTTTAATTAGTTTATTTGGTAAACGCAAAATAATGCGGCGTTTGTGACGTAGAACTGTTCCTTCTTCCTCCAATTGCTGTAAGAGGCGGGTAACTGTTACTCGCGTGGTATTTAATACTTCAGCAATATCTTGATGGGTAACATTTAAATCAATTAGTTTTCCCTTATCTACATCACGTCCAAATTTTTCACTTAACCACACCAAAAATTGCCATAAGCGTAGCGAAATTGGTTTTCGATGCACAATACTTAGTAGATCCTCTGCCTGTTGAATATGGGACAACAAAGCATTAATATCTTGATGCCATAAATGAGGCGGTACAATGCTTACTTCCACGCCTGTGAGACATTCAATTTGGTAGGGCTTGACCCTAGATAAAGGATAGCCAATCAGATCCCCTAATCCCCAATAACCAAGAGTGATGAATGTTCCATCTTCACTCCACGTTAAGGTACGAACTGCACCGTATTCAATACGCCAAAGTACGTCATTTTGAAGTGGAATTACTTCCCTACGGGTAAATATCTGCTGGGGTAATTGTCCGCCGAAAGCAGAGCTATTTGACACGACAGAAGAGTTTGAAGTAGGAGTTGTGGAATATATCATTAACAGTAACTACATAATTATCAGGCAATCTCGATATTTAAAATGATTAAGAAACTCTAATGATTTGTATAAAACAAAATCCACCTGTGTATCTAAATTATGTGTATTTTTACTTGTGAGGGCTAGAGACTAACTCAAAATCTTTTCATTGAAACAACTTCTTGTTTTAGGTATCTATGAGTTAGATAGATACTAATTTTTGTCAGGTGTTTGTCTGTTACTTTAGTTGTGCAAGTTTAAGAATAGGTAAGCTTTTAGTAAAATATTTAGTTAAATTATTTTTATTGAGCAAGTTTTCAACCGAAAAAGGTGGGTTTCGTTCGTTCCCATACGGAGTATGGGAACGAGCGAAACTACATTAACCTAAGTCTTTAAGACTTGTGTATACACCGTAAGTATGTATTGGGGAGGGAAAAAGATTTCTAATTTCCCGTTTTCATAAGCCAATACGCTTGGGTTTAGGCTATGCAGTGCAAAGAATAGGAAACAAAATAAGGAACTCCCTCATCAAGTTTCTTAGAACCAGCGTGAATTCGGTCTACTACACTCTTTCAATATACAAGCGTGCAATTTTCCCCTTTTAACAAGCCAAAAAGGGATGACTTTAGCTGCTAAGTATCGTTTTTTACTACATTTATTTACCTCTATCCTGAGATTTAAGTTCGTTATAAAGGCAAAAATCAAAATCTCGTTGTGATTATTTTACTTCGGTGACACGCCAGCTAAGTTTCAAATTAATCCAGAAATTCCAGATAGTAGCAACTGCGATCGCAATAAAGTTGGCAATATAACGGTTAGGAATAAGAAAATTGAATACCAAATTTAATACCAGTACATTCAATACTAAGCCAGCAAGGCAAATGGCGTTGAACTTCAAAAACCGCTTTAGGCGTTGATGCCATTCTTGCTGTCTGGCGCTGACATCAGCAAATGTCCAAGCGTCATTCCACAAAAAATTATTTAAAATCGCAATTTCACCAGCCATAATTTTGCTGCGTGTTAGGGGCCAAGCCAAGGTAGTGGGATCGCTGAGTAAATAAAGAATTGTCATATCCACAAATACCCCACTCAGTCCAACTAAGCCAAAGCGGATAAATCGGCCAATGGGGAAACCCGTTTGTTGAGTAAGTTTTTGTTTTTTATTACCTCCGGTTAGCCGTAACCTTACTAAATGGTGAATGTAATCTATGTATTGTTTCCATGTAACTTTGCTTTCACCCTCTTTGCGTTCACAAAATACATATCCAACTTCGGCAACTTCATCTACCTTTCCGCGTCCGATTACTTCTAAGAGAATTTTGTATCCCACTGGATTGAGTGTTGCATTAGCGATCGCACTTCGACGCACCATAAAATAACCACTCATCGGGTCAGAAACTCTGCCCAGTACTCCCGGCAAAATAACCAAGCCTAATAATTGAGCGCCACGAGACAATAAACGTCTGACAACACTCCAGCTACTAACACCCCCTCCTTCAACATGACGACTAGCTACTGCCAAATCCGCTCCCTGCTCAACACTACGCAACAGTTGCATTAGCACCTCTGGCGGATGCTGCAAATCTCCATCAATTACCCCTAACACATTTCCCGTAGCTGCTTGCCACCCACGAATCACTGCCGAAGATAGCCCCCGCTCTTGTTCTCGTCGCATCACCCGCAACTGAGGGTATTCTGTTGTCAGAGATTGTGCTATTTCCCAAGTTCGGTCTGGGCTATCATCGTCTACCACAATTAGTTCATATTTTCCTGGAATTGATTCATCCAGTAACTGACTCAATATACTGACCACATTCTGGATGTTGTCACGCTCTTTATAAGTAGGAATTACTAGAGATAAATGGATAGATTCACCAGTTATACCCACATTATTAGGGGGCAACTCTGAAATCTTTAGTGGGCCTGTTGGTACTGCTAACAGCGAGTTGGATGAGTTTATCTTCATAATTTCACATTTATCTGTAAAGACTAAAGGAAATAGAGTCGAACATCTGCGCGCTTTATTGACTGAACCTGGTTAGCCAAAGTTTTTTGTTACATTTAGATGTTCTGAAAAGTTTGACATCTGCCTCCTGCTTTCTTAACGGAGGTGGGTTTAAAACCCTTGTCTATTATCTCTGCACGTTTTATATATTCAGAAGTCCATAACTTCCTTTATGTGTAAGCTTTAAACCTTCAGTTACCCTTTGAAAAAATGATTTTTTCCATTTACTGATGAAACATAGTATTGGCATTATTGCTTCATGACTGTATCCACAGAGTGGCATATTAACTGCATTTGTTCGTTTAATGTCACCATTATCTTGGCTGTTTTCAATAAACTTTGTTATTGATTCTATCCACATGACATACCCTGTACTTAGTCGCAAACATGACTTTAGTTGCTTTTTCAGTATTGAATCTTATCAGAAATGGTTTAAAATTACTATACATCTCACGAATGATTTAGGATTGCTGTATTAATTGCTATATTGTTTTTTGAGTTTTGCGAGCGAGTAATAATTGAAGATGTTCAGTTTTCCTAAATAACTTTATAGTACTCTTGCGTAAGATACATTCAATTGTATAAAATTATTCAATTTCAAAATTGGATTGGAACTTGAACTGTTTAAGACTAGCAAGGTCAACACCTAGCTTCATTTGAATTTTGGATTTAATATCTGTATTAAACTCAGGGTAAGCACATCTCAAATTTTATTGACAAAATAGAATAGGAATTTATGGTTTGGTTGAGTTCTACAGACTAAATAGCGAAGGCTTAAGTTATTAGCAATAAGAGGTACTGAATGGGATTACTTAGGTCTCTATTTAGATTAGGGATTTCTCATTCAAAATATGTGCTTGCCTTGGTATTAAACCATTCTATATTGTTAATGAATGATTAATTATTTATATTTATGCTTATGCTAAATGCAAACAATTTATCTAACAGTAAGAAAAACCAAATATTATTAGGTTTAGCCATATTTTTGTCATTAATATTATGTGGAGAATTAGCAATTAGAGCTTATTCTTTTTATCTTGATGCTTTAGGTAATTCTACAGGTCGATATTTACCTGATTTTCCCAACCATTTTGACCAAATAAGAACAGGCATAGAACTCCTTTTTTTAACTATTATATATGTTGTGTGGCTAATAATAAACAAGAATAAGGAAAAAGATATAACCTTTATAAAAATTTTAAAAAATAGTTCATTTTTTCTGTTAATTGCCTTTGCAAGTTATCCAATAACTACTGATATCAATTTGTATATACATTATGGTTTGATGTATTTAAATGGAGTTAACCCTTTTCTGAATCCTGCAAGCACATTTACCTCAGAATTGTCTCCATTTCTTGCTTGGAAACAGACTTCTACTTATGGGCCTATATCTCAACTATTTTTTATGTTTTCTGCTTTTTTCGTTGCAATTACTCCTAGCTTAGGAATTTATGTATTTAAATTAATCTGTCTTTTATTCCATATATTAAATAGTTACTTAATTTGGGGGCATTTAAAAAACTATCCTTATAAAGTTAATGTAACAACTGCATATTTAGTTAGCCCATTACTTTTGTATGAGCAGGTCACAAATGCTCATATAGATGTCTTAATTTCTACCATTTTAATTATTCTAATAATATTTCTTAAAAACTATAATTATCTAGCTGCGATTGTTATAGCTTGGATTGGTTTTCTAATTAAAACATTACCAATTGTTTGGTTACCTCTAATTTTTGTTTATTTGATTAAGCAACAGCGTTGGAAAATTTTATTTAGTGGCATTTTTATCTCTGTAGCTATAATTTTTGCAACTTCTCTGATAGCTTTACCTTCAGTCGATGCTTGGACAAGCCTTTTCAATCCTGGCGTTAAAGACAGAGTAGGTGGTTCATTATATTCTTTGATTAAGAATTTACTAAGTATAAAAATACTAAACCTTCCTGTAACTTTACAAGCAACTGTATTCTCAAGATTTAAACCTATAATCTTTTCTATATTTGTAATTTCTTATTTAATTATTCTGGTAAAACCATATTTGAAAAAAACATATTCTACAACTAGTTTTAGTACAAATATAGGATGGATTACCTTAATATTATTTTTGTTTGCTGCTCCTTGGTATTGCTCTTGGTATTCCTCTGTTCTGTTGGCAGTCGTAGCTTTAAACATAGATTCTAATTCAAAAAGATTCGTGATTACTAGCATCGTCTTCTGTCTTAGCAGTACTGTTTTTTACTATCTATTACGAGGTATCCGACTGTACGATTTTTTAACGGTTGTACCAACCTTAGCAGTAATTATATTTTGGCTTGTACGTGATATCCAAGCTCTAAAAGAGCCACTGAAAAACTGAATAAAAAGCTACCATTTTTATAATTAAACAGTAAATAGTTTTTCTACCTGCTCATACAGATTTATAATTATAATCGCTAATTTTGTGGTAATAATAATTAAAATTTATTTAATGCCTATAATTTGCCAACTATAAAAGCCCAACATTTTATCGTTCTTCACTACTTATTATGCCAAATCGTTGTAGGCTAAAATAGCCCTGCACTCGTTACTCACATGTTTATTTACAATCTTTTAATCCTTCTTTTATAAGCATCTGAGAGACTTAGAGATTAGGCATACTTGACAAATTCACGCTTAATATTCTTGCTAATACTGCCTTTTTATTGAGAATTAACGACTAACTAATCAGGGTTAGAAAAACAAAAGCGATCGCTATCGCAAATGTTAAGACAGATCCGGGTAATGGATAGTCTTAAAAAGAGGGGAGCTAAAATCAAGATCCACCCCATTTATTGGAGAGCTAGAGGTAGTGACTTTAGGCTGTTGATTCATGAACTGTCAATTAAGAGCGTTGACCAGTGACAATATATGCTACCCTCTGACCGATATTAGTTGCATGATCTGCCATCCGTTCCAGACAACGAATTGCCAGTGCTAGCAGCACAATTGGCTCGACTACACCAGGTACATCCCGTTGTTGGGCTAAAGTTTGATAAACGCGATCGTAAGCATCGTCTACAGTATCATCTAGGTGCTTTAAACGGCGACCACCGCCTTCATCGAAATCTCCCAAAGCCTTCAAGCTAGTTGCTAGCATCGCCTGTGCGTGAAGGGACATGGCTTCGATTTCAGATAAACACGTATGAGGCGCATAAGGAAAAATTTTAATCGCAATCTCAGCTAAATCTTCAGCATAATCGCCAATGCGCTCTAAGTCTCGCACCAGTTGCATAAAGGCACTCAAGCAGCGCAAATCTTGAGCCGTAGGCGCTTTCAGCGTCATAATCGCCGTACAGTCTGATTCGATTTGACGATAAAAGCGATCAATCTTTTTATCTAATAGAGGAAGTTGCTCTGCTGCTGTTAAGTTACGAGCAAATAACGCTTGGTGGCTGAGGCGAAACGATTGTTCTACCAAAGCACCCATGCGTAATACGTCCCGTTCTAAGCGCCTAATGGCGCGTGCTAGTTCGGGTCTTTGAGGATTGGAACCATAATGGACAGCTTTCACACTTGTTGTCTTAAAGGTGAAGATATTACTAACTATAGTCTTGGCTTAAGGAGTTTGCCATAACTTCAGGAAATTGAAGTTGCATCCACGCACCACCGGTTTCTGGATGGTTCATAGCTTTGATTGAGCCACCGTGGGCGATCAGAATTTGCTCAACGATCGCTAAACCTAAACCATTGCCAACGATCGCCCCGATGGAGTTACTATCTTGTGGGGAATGGGTTCGTGCCTTATCTCCTCGATAAAATCGCTCAAAAACGTGGGGTAAATCTGCCTCAGAAAACCCGACTCCAGAATCAATAAGATTTATTTCTAGAATTGGAGAAGTAGCATCATGATCTTTTGTTGATAAGATTTTCGCTTCAACCCGAATACTTGTAGAAGGAGGGCTGTATTTTATACTGTTGTCTAGCAAGTTGAGAAAAACTTGAAAAATCCGGGCTTGATCTGCTTTAATCCAAAGATTTTCTGGGCCAGAATAAGAAATAGATAGATGTTGGCGCTGTGCTAAGGGTTCTAGTGTTTCCCAAACAGATGTAATTAGCGATCGCAATTCTACAGCTTTGGCTTGCAATTGCATGGTTGGGTTTGCTTCCATTTGGGTCAAGTCTAACCAGCTTTGCACTAGATTAATCAGCCGATCAACTTCCTGCATCAAACGGTTAACCCAGCGATTTAGAGGTGGTTCCAAGCGGATTTGTAAAGTTTCCACCACCAAGCGAATCGAAGTCAAGGGCGTTCTGAGTTCGTGGGCTAAATCAGAAAAAGAGCGATCGCGTACTTGATTTATGTCTAATAGGGGTTGACGATTTTCTAAAAATACTCCTACTTGTCCATTCGGTAAAGGCAAACTAGATGCCCGCAAAGCCAGAGATTTGATTGTTGACATTTCTGCCGCATCATCAAAAGATGGATGAAAAATCCATTCTCCCGTCTGTGGTTTTTGGCGATCGCGAGTTTGCTCAATTAAATGGTCAAGTTCGTAAGACCGTACCAATTCTAGTAGTAAGCGTACTTCTTCTGGTTGCCACCTTTGCAGATACAAAATTTCCTGCGCCTGCCGATTACACCACAGCAGCTGATTTTCCTCATCTACTTGCAAATATCCCACTGGTGCAAAATCTAGCAAATCTTGGTAAGTTTGCAATGATTGCTGCAAATCTTGCCGTTGCTGTTTCACCATCGCTATTTCCTGCCATAACCCAGGAATCAGCAGCAGTCCCTTCTTGTCAGAATGCGAGGTTAACGGTCGGAATAAGCGCCCCAGGTAGCGGTTAAGTTGAACCTGTTGCCAAATCCAAAACCCAATGCCTACTGCTAAACCCAGAAAAAATCCCAATAAAAGCATTTGAGTTGTTAGTTTGTTGGTGACTACTAAAAACTAACAACTATCTAAACTAATTATCCAAACCTATAGCCAAAACCTCGTACAGTCACAATATATTCCGGATGACTGGGGTCTTGCTCTAATTTTTCGCGCAACCAGCGAATATGAACGTCTACGGTTTTACTATCACCAACGAAATCTGGCCCCCAAACCTGATCTAGTAATTGTTCCCGCGACCATACCCTCCGGGCGTAACTCATAAACAATTCCAGCAAGCGGAACTCTTTAGGTGAAAGGCTCACTTCTTGGCCACGAACCAGCACCCGACATTCTTGAGGATTCAAGGTAACATCTTTGAATTTTAATACTGGTAGTTGTGGTAAATTACTTAGGCGTTGGCGGCGGAGTAAAGCGCGACAACGAGCCACTAACTCGCGCATACTAAAAGGTTTGGTCAGGTAGTCATCTGCTCCCACCTCTAACCCCAGAACGCGGTCAGTTTCACTACCCTTAGCACTGAGCATTAAAATCGGTACTGGGTTTCCTTGATGACGCAGCAAACGGCATATATCTAGCCCATTGATTTGCGGCAGCATCAAATCAAGAATGATCAAATCAAAGGGAACTTCCCCTGAGTTGGTTTCAAAACTTTTGAGATACTCTATAGCAGATCGCCCATCGGGTGCAGTTATCACCCCGTAACCTTCTTCTTCCAGGGCTACAGCTAGCATTTCCTGGATTAATTCTTCATCTTCTACTACTAGAATACGGCTGGTTTGTCCAATTTCCGTTCTGGCAGAGTATTTGGTCGATTCAGTGGTATACATTGATATCACAAAAGTCTGGGACTGTGCTTGTATCAATTAGCATGATTAAACTTATTATCTCGCCTTAGTGCGACGGCGCTTGTGCTAGGGTTAATTCTTTTAGATTTTCTTTACAAAAAGTAATATATTCAACATCATTCTCTTAAATCACCATGATTGCCAGCTTTTAATACTTCGTTGGGTGGCGCAATTATATAAAGCATTATCTTGACAAGAAGAGATGAGGTTAGGTATATTCATCTTAGTACAAAAGTACTAACAAATCTCAAAGGGAAAACTATACCTGAAAAATAGCAGGACATAACTGTGGAAAATTCGTACCACATAAGTGTCCTATATCGATCATTTCAGTATTTCCACTGCGTTAAAAATGTTGATTTAAAGGCTACTCTGATGTCTGCATAGGGTAGTCCTTGGTATGGCTTGCTACCCAATAAATCATTTGCCTATTGAAGGGAGTTGGAAGATGACTACAGTTGGAGTCAAGGACAGCAAACAACAACTAATGCAAGCATTTCAACAAATTATTATCCAAAGAAAAAAGCTGGAATCTAAAATAGCAACCAAACAAGAGGAAGCAGACAAGGCAAAAAGTCAAGAAATTCTGCAAGCAGCTTCTGCATATACGGTTGATAGTATCGTCAAAGGTTTAGCTGATTTACAATTGGAGTTTGGCAGTATTCTCAATGCGTTATCTGAAAAACTAGCTCAGGAAAATTCTAAGTTAGATGAATTGAACCGAGCTATAGAAATTGAAACTCAACGCTTACAAGAGCTTCAACAAATCAGAGTTGTAGCGGATACTCTAGACATTTTAAGTCAAGAACACCAAGAAAAATTAAAAACCCTAGAGCAAGATACTATCAGCAAAAGGGAAGCACTAGAAAAAGAAATTACAATTAGGCGGAAAGAATGGCAAAAAGAGCAAGCAGAGTATGAAGAAAAACTCCAAGAGTATAACGATTTCTTAGTCAAAGAGCGCCAGCAAGAACAAGAAGAATCTCAATATAAGTTAGAAACTACTCGTAAACTCAATACAGATAGCTACGAAGCGGTAAAACGCCAACAACAAAGGGAAATACAAGAAAATTCTCAAAAGAAAGATAAAGATTGGGCACAACGAGAAAAGATATTCGCTGAACGCCAACCACTGTTTGCAGACTATGAACAAAAGGTAACTACATTTCCTAACGAACTGGAAGAAGCCGTTAAGAAAGCTAGAGAAGAAGCAATTAAAGAAACAAGCCAAAAAGCTAAAATTGAGGCTGATTTATTTGAGAGAGAATGGGAATCTAACAAACAGAGTTATGAACAAAAAATTCAATCTCTGGAAGAAACAATTAAGAAACAGTCTGAGCAAATAGAAGGTATCTCTGCTCAATTGCAAACTGCATTAAAACAAGCACAAGACTTAGCTATGAGGGCTTTTGGTAGTTCTAATCCTAAATAGTTACGAGTTTGTAGCATCTTAACCATTTTTAATTCCTGAAGAGGAGGTTTGTTGTGGTGGTGAAAAAGCCAACTGATAAGAATACTAAAGTAGAAATTCTTCAGGCGTTTGAAGAGTTAGCTAAAGAAAAAGCAGCACTGAAATCGGAACTTGAAAAAGTTGCCAAAGAAAGCCAGCCTGGAACAAAAGAACAGCCTAAATTAGAACAAAAAACAGATATGAATCAGCTTTCGAGTGTCCAACAGAAGATGAACAATACAATTGAAAGCTTGGCAAAGATTCAATTAGGTTTTGGCAGTGCTGCTAATGAATTATCGGAACAGCTAACCACAAAAGCCTCTAAGTTGGAAGAAATCAGGCGAAATTTAGAAGAAGAAATACAACAATTAACACAGCTGCACAATTTAGAAATTTCTGATGATATCTTGGATACTCTCATCCAATCTTATGAAGATAATACGAAAGCTTATCAGGAAGAATATAACCAGCGTTCTGAAGTGTTATTCCAAGAAATACTAGAACAAAGAAATACTTGGGGAAAAGAACAAGAAGAACAGCAACGGGCTATAAAAGAACGGAATGAAAACTTGAAGAAAACTCGACAACGCGATGCATCAGAGTATAAATATAATTTAGAACTCCAACGACAATTGCAAAGTGACGAATACGAACAAGAGCAGAAAGCACTATATAAACAACTAGAAGAATTACTACAAGAGACAGAGAAACAATGGGCTGAACGAGAGAAAGCAATTTCTGAGAGAGAGAAACAATTTGAAGAATTAAAAGCTAAGGTAGAGGCTTTCCCGAAAGATAAAGAAGCAGCTATCAAAAAAGCTATAGAAGAAGGCAAAGGCATCGCCCATTACCAGGCGAAAGTAAAATCAGATTTATATTCTAAGGAAGTGGAAGGGCAAAAGCGTTTCTATGAACAAAGGCTGCAATCTCTAGAACAAACTATTACTAATCAAGAGACGCGGATTCAAAATCTTTCTAAACAACTTGAATCTGCTCTCAAGCAAGTTCAGGATTTGGCAGTTAAAGCTATTGAAGGGACTTCAAATGTTAATTCATATCAGGCTATTAAAGAAATAGCTTTAGAACAGGCAAAAACTCAAGCGAAAAATAAATAATACCGATTATTTTTGACGTTGCACAGAGCAAGGGGCTTAAGCTCCTTGTTTTAAGCTGTTACGCAAATAAGATTGCACATCAACTGGTGAGGTTGTCCTTTGTCAATTGTCCTTGGTAAACACTTTTGACTAATGACTAATGACGGTCTACACGGAAAATATTGCAATATGTAGGCGCGTTAGCTTATCAAGGTTGATTTTGTGCCGCTTCCCATAGAATTGGTATAAGCTGATTTATTTTTATGACAATTGATTTTAGAGACTTAATTTAAATTAAGTCTCTACAACGGACTATAACGCTTTTATTCGGTTTTCTTTGGTTTTTTGATGTCTGGGGGAGGTTGTAATCTCTTCTTCTTTGTTCCGGTAGCCTGTGTTTGCTGAAATGCTTGATTAGAATTTGGCTCTTGACTAGACATAATAGTAAATTTTAAAATCTCCGACAATATTATCTACATTACGGGTATTGTAGATTACAGAAATATATCACAAGGAATTTAAATTTTTAACTAAAAAATTAGTACATAATGTTAATCGTGTAATAATCTTTGCTTTGTTTATACTTAAGGTTGATTCGGCATAATCTTAATACCCTTTCCTGGATAGCTTTCTAAATTTAGACTTATCGGCAACTGGGAAAGCTGATTAGATAGTAATATTTTGCCTAAAAAAGGAAGAAATAAGGCTAAAATTTATGTAAGTACAAGCCGTTGAATATTAAATTAACTTTAAATTTATTTAACTTTACAGAATGCCAGACGCGGAAAAGTCCCAAAACCAGCTGGCTAATGAAAAGCTGCTGCATCGGCAAGTTAGTAAAAAAGCAAATTATTCGCTCTTAGCCAGTGGAGAAGAGGGAATGGTGCTTCAGTTGGCGGATGGTACTATCCAGGCTTGCAGTGCAGCTTGCGATCGCATTTTGGGACTAACCACAGCACAACTTGTAGGGCAGAATTTGCTCGATTCCAAGTGGCAATTTCTTCATGAAGATGGCTCTCCTTTAACTAGCGAAACTCACCCAGCGATCGCTGCTCAGAAAACAGGTAGACCTTGCTTGAATGTGGTGTGTGGCTTTTATAAGCCAAATGGTCAGCTAGTCTGGCTATTGTTGTCTTCAAAACCTCTGTTCCAAGCAGGAGTAAACACTCCTTTTGCGATCGTCACAACTTTTTCGGATATTACAGAATTTAAGCACGCACAACTTGAGGAAAAATGTAACTGTACTGAAGATACTCAACAAGTTGAAGAAGAAAGTTGGTTGCAGCCAGAAGCTGAGAGTAGTGTTCCTCTTGCCTCTCTTGTTGATGCAAATGAATCTCAGATACTGTGGGATAGTCAACGTTTGTTCCAACAAATTGCTGGTACTCTTCCGGGGATACTTTACATATACGACCTGATTGAGCAGCGAAATTCTTATGTTAATTACGAAATTGCTCAAGGTTGGGGCTACACACCAGCAGAAATCCAGGCAATGGGAAAGGATTTATTTACCCAACTTCTACACCCTGAAGATTTGGCTCGACTCCCTACTTATTTTGAAAGATTTAATTCTACCTGTCAGGGCGAAGTCCTCAGTTTTGAATACCGCATTCGACACGCGAATGGAGAATGGCGTTGGTTTTGTAGCTATGACACTGTATATAGCAGAACTGTTGAGGGATTCCCGAAATATCTTTTAGGCATTGCTTTCGATATCACAGAGCGACGACATATAGAAATTTCGCTGCGGCAAAGTAACGAAAGGTTTGAGCTAGCAGCTGCGGCGGTTAATTGCCTAATCTATGACTGGGAAATTCACAGAAGTAGTGTAGAAAGAACTCAGGGTTTAACCCAGGTTTTTGGCTACACACAACAAGAAGCTGAACCTACCTTCGAGTGGTGGCAACAACTTATCCACCCCGATGACCAACAAAGAGTTAATGACCAGTTCATGGCTAGTATGGCCAATGGCAACCGTTATAGCATTGAGTATCGAATCCGTCACAAAGATGGTCGCTATTTATGGGTGCAAGACCAGGGTTTTGCTGTCCGGGAAGCAAATGGTCAGGTAGTTAGGGTTGTTGGTGCTAGTACTGATATTACCGAACAGCAAGCTATACTGCGTGATCGCCAGCAAATTGAAACAAATCTGCGCGAGAGTGAAGAACGGATTCGGTTAGCCACGACTGCTGCGGAACTGGGTATGTGGTTTTGGAATATTACCACCAACGAGTTAGTTTGGACAGAGAAATGTAAGGAGCTATTTGGACTAGCCCCAGAAGTCGAAATGAGCTATGAGCTTTTCCTCAACTGCATACATCCAGAAGATCGTCAACGCCTCAATGAAGCGATCGCTCGTTGTTTTCAGGAAAAGGTTGAGTATGACATTGAATACCGCAGTCTTTGGTCTGATGGTAGCATTCATTGGATTGCTGCTAAAGGTCGTGTCTTTTACGAAGCCGACGATCAGCCAGTTCGGATGATGGGTACTTCTCAGGATATTACTGGGCGCAAACAGATAGAAAATGATTTGCGCCAGCGTGAAACTCAATTAAGGCGCTTAGTTGATTCCAATATTATTGGCATTATGTTCGCTACACCTGACCATATTACTGAGGCGAACGAGGCTTTTTTAGAAATGGTGGGTTATACGCGAGAGGAACTATTAGCAGGTAAAGTACGCAGAAAACAGATGACTCCACCGGAATATCACGCTCTTGATGAGCAGGGGATAGAGCAACTTTTAACGGTTGGAGTATGTAATCCTTTTGAAAAAGAATATATCCGCAAAGATGGTTCGCGCATTCCCATACTAATTGGTGGTGCTTTGGTAGAAAAAGATCCGCCATCTTGGATCTGTTTTATTCTGGACTTAACCCCAAGGAAGCAATTAGAACAGACACTTAGACAACAAGCAGAGGAACTCAAACAGGCGAACCGAAACAAAGACGAATTTCTCGCCATTCTCTCCCACGAATTGCGATCGCCCCTCAACCCAATTTTAGGCTGGTCATCGCTACTCAAAAGCCGCAAATTTGATGAAGCTACTACCAATCGGGCCTTAGAAACCATCGAAAGAAATACTCAATTGCAGATTCAATTAATTGATGAATTGCTGGATGTATCCCGAATTATTCGCGGTAAGTTGAACCTGACTTTTGCCACTGTTAACCTAGCATCTGTAATTGATGCTGCATTAGAAACAGTCCGGTTAATCGCAGAAAGCAAATCCATCCAAATAAAAATACAGCTTGACCCTAATGTTGGTAAAGTGTCTGGCGATTATTATCGCTTACAGCAAGTTGTAGGGAATTTACTCTCGAATGCTGTCAAGTTCACTCCTCCTAACGGTTCTGTGGAAGTCAACCTATCGTTAAATAGGGAATTGACTTCCCACTCAGCACTGATTCAAGTTAAAGACACTGGACAAGGGATTTCCCCTGAATTCCTCCCCCACGTATTTGAATATTTTCGTCAAGCTGATAGCAGTACAACCAGAAAATTTGGCGGGCTGGGGTTGGGATTGGCAATAGTTCGCAACCTGGTAGAGCTGCATGGTGGAACTATAACAGCAGCTAGTCCAGGAGAAGGACAGGGAGCAATTTTTATTGTGAGACTGCCTGTGATGAAAGAGATTAGGGGAGATGAGAAAACTGGGGGAGGCACAGAGAAATTTAACTCGTTAGCGATCGCTGGACTGCGGATATTGATTGTTGATGATGATGCTGATACACGGGAGTTTTTGCACTTCTTCCTACAGCAGAATGGGGTACTAACAACTGTTGCAGCATCGGTAACTGAGGCGCTCGCTGTCATAGTCAAGACCATACCTGATGTATTAATCAGTGATTTAGGAATGCCAGAGATGGATGGCTACAGCCTAATTAAGCTACTCAGGGCTATGCCAAAGGAAGAGGGAGGGGAAATTCCGGCGATCGCTCTTACAGCTTATGCGGGAGAAAGCGATCGCGATCGAGTTCTAGCATCTGGTTTTCAGAAACATATTGCCAAGCCAGTACAACCAACTGAATTAATAACCTCAATTGCAGATTTGGTAGGTCAAAGATAAGTAACACTTGTGACTGGCTCAAAATGTGAAGAGACGTTGCACTTCTCTGAAATTCAAATAGGACTTACGCAAACAATAGCCGAAACCTTTATTTTCAGGTAGGGGCAATTCATCAATTACCGCTATGCGTGTAGGTTTGCGTGACTCTTATCAAAAATCCTAGTTTATCCTTGGATTGATTTTCATAAAATTGTCTTTTGCAAAAGAATAATTCCGAGGTAAAAATCTTGGCGCAATCATGCCCCAAATCTTTGATTGCGATCGCTAATTTCCAGTCTAGTATTAGAAATTTTTATATCAAGGACAACTATCTAAAGAGTGAAAGTTTTTGATCGCAATCCAGCCATTAGTTAGTTGTATAATCTCCATTAAAGGATAATAATACATGATATCGTCAACATACATTGCTACTTCTTAAACCTTGTTAAAGATCGTGATGCATTGAGCTTGACGGTATTAACCCTCGTCCGCAATTATAAAGAAACGGCTATTAAAAGCCAATTTTCTTACTGCTTGACGGCGATTTTATAACTGATAAAATCGTCTAATTTCATTAAGGATATTTATTATTGCAACGTAGGATATTACCACAGAATCACTGATTATCGTTATTAGTGTTATCTGCGGTTCTTTAAAAATCAAATAGGATCTAATACTATTTGTGATGAATATTTGGATAAATGTGATGAGATGTCAGAGCAGCTACTCATAATGTCCAACATTTTGATTTTCCAGAGTTAACGGTTGTATTTGGGGTTCCCATCCATAATCGATGTAAACCAAACACTCATCTGGATATTTGTATTAACTTAACCTTGCACCCAGTATTTTCCAATAGTCAATCCAAGAATTTCAAAAGAGGGTATTTCTATGTTTAGTTTTTTTCGTTGGCCATCAGCAAGGGTTGCTTTACTAGTCCTGGGAATGACAGCTGCTACAATAACTCCCATCGTAATTTCTACCCCAGCTTCATCTCAAAATACCGTTCCATCTGAGACACCATCTCCTGCAACACCATCTCCGACTTCAACAGTTAACTTATCTGATGTTTCCTCAGATTATTGGGCGCGTCCCTTCATTCAAGCCCTAGCTGACAATAATGTAATTGCTGGCTTTCCTGATGGCAGCTTCAGGCCAAATCAAGCCGTGACTCGTGCTGAATTTGCCGCCCTGATTCAGAAAGCTTTCCCTAACCAAAATCGAGTTCGGCAATTAACCGCAGGTGGATTTCGTGATGTTCCTGCTGGTTATTGGGCATCTTCTGTAATTCAGTACGCCTACGAAACTGGATTTTTGGCAGGCTATCCTGGAAACGTGTTTTCGCCAAATCAACAAATACCCAAGGTACAGGCGATCGTTGCTTTAACGAGTGGTTTAGGCTTAACTGCTAGTAACACCGGAGCCAGTACTGACCTCAGCACGTACTACACCGACGCTTCAAGTATCCCGCAGTATGCCATTGCCAGTGTTACTAGTGCAACACAATCTAATATTGTTGTTAATTACCCAGATGTAAAACAACTCAATCCCCAACAACCTTTAACTCGTGCTGAAGTTGCGGCACTCTTATATCAAGCTTTGGCTAAACAGGGACGAGTACAACCCATTGCTAGCAATCTTCCAGCTAGTCAGTATATTGTTGGTGGGACTCAAACTGGTAGCGATATTGTGACTCTTGCTTCATCCAGTAGTTCTCTTACAACACTGACTTCTTTATTAAAGGCAGCCGGCTTAACAGATGTTCTTCAACAGCCAGGCCCTTATACAGTCTTCGCTCCCACCGATCAAGCATTTGCTGCTTTACCTGCTGCTACCTTACAGCAGTTACAGCAACCAGAAAATAGACAAGCATTGATTAAGATTTTGACATACCACGTGGTTCCTGGTGCAGTCACTTCTAGTCAACTCGCGGCTGGGGAACTGCAAACTGCTGAAGAAAAGCCTGTAAATATTCAAATCGATCGCGCTAGCAATCAAATCTCAGTGAATAATGCCAGAGTTATCCAGGCGGATGTTAAAGCTAGCAATGGTGTTATCCATGCAATTAACCAAGTTCTTGTCCCGCCTGATGTTAACATCAGTCAGTTAAATCAACCACCAACAGGAAATGCAGACGGAACAACGCCTACTGTTACACCAGGTAGAACTACTCTTGGTGGCCCCAGCTATATCGGGGTTGCTGGTAACATTGGTTTAAGCGGCAACGATACAGCTTTGAGCGATGGTAACTTTGCAGTAATTAGTAAGATTGGTCTGACACGTAATATCTCAGTGCGACCATCAGTGCTATTTGGGGATGATACAGTGTTTTTGGTTCCCTTGACTTTAGATTTTACCCCTCGTGCCTCTGCTGACGTGGGCGACCGAACCTTCTTTATATCTCCTTATATAGGTGCTGGTGTAGCGATCGAAGCTAATCTAGATACTGATTTTGGATTACTGCTAACTGGTGGTGTAGACATTCCTCTCGGTTCTAGATTTACGTTAAATGGCGCTGTAAATGCTGCTTTTATGGATCAAACTGATGTAGGGTTACAATTAGGACTTGGCTACAACTTCTAAGTCAACATATAATTAGATCCCCCTAAATCCCCCTTAAAAAGGGGGACTTTGACTCCGGTTCCCCCCTTTTTTAAGGGGGGTTAGGGGGGATCTAAAAGTGGCTAAATTCACAGTGAAACACTTTTCAAACAACCTCTAATACTTTGAAAACACGCGCTAGTCTTATAAATAAAAAAGAGTGGAAGGAAGCATATCAGTCAGCTTTCAAACTCCCACTCTGCCATTTGCTGCTGAAGTGAACAGGAATGTATACAGACGTTGCCCGTTATTTAGGGGCTAATGCGTATCTCAACAACAACGTCCATACATATTTAATATTCCTGTTGCAGCAAAGGCTAAACCTGATTATTGATATTTATCTGCTGAGATAGATACTCTGCAAATAATTTATTAGAGATAGTTTTTTGGAAATCATTTAGTAAATAAATAGTGTTTTACAAAATGAATTTAATTGTGTGGTAGCCCCTGATAAAAACCCTTGAAGTCGTTTATCTTCGTACAATTTAACTTGGGTAATTAGAATGTGGTTGCCATTTTGGCAGGTTTTTAAATTTTCTAATTGGGGTATTTTTTTGCTTTAGCAGAGGTAAAAGCTTGAGGCTTGAGGGGTTTTACCCCCTATTTATTAAGCAACAGTATTATGGAATTTGCTAATAGCGTTTAACTGTCATAATGATACAAATATCTTGGTAAGGGTATAGTCAAATTCAGAGGATGTTTGAAAAGTCTTTTTGTTGGTATCAAAAGTTTTAGATACCTCTAAATCCCCCTTATCAAGGTAAACTTTGATTTCGTTTCCTGCCTTTTTAAAGGATGTTAGAGAGGATCTAAAAGTGTTTAAAGTCACAGCGAAATAGTTTTCAAACAACCACTAAGGTTAAAAGGGCGGTTAGAAAATGGTATAAGGCTTCGTGAACAAGGCTTTGATACTCGTGAATGAGTCTTTGAACTCCGTTAATGAGTCTTTTATACTCGTAAATGAGTCTTTTATACTCGTGAACGAGCCTTTGAACTCCGTTAATGAGTCTTTGATACTCGTGAACGAGCCTTTGAACTCCGTTAACGAGTCTTTTATACTCGTGAATGAGTCTTTGAACTCCGTTAACGAGTCTTTTATACTCGTGAACGAGGCTTTGAACTCCGTTAACGAGTCTTTTATACTCGTGAACGAGCCTTTGAACTCCATTCATGAAAAATATCTAACCATTCTTAAATTTACAGGGGTGAGCGTGTAGTAAAATTTGCTCACCTCCGTAAAGTGGAACATGGCTTTAGACTTCTCCGGTCAAAATCTCCGAGGACGCAATTTCAAAGGTAGAAAAGACCTTGTGGGTGCTAACTTTAGCTATGCCGACATCCGAGGGGCAAACTTTACCAATGTCAATTTGAGAAAGGCAAACTTCAGTCATGCTAAAGCTGGACTGCAATGGCATTGGGCAATTAGTGCAGCAATAGTAACAGTCTTATTAGTTTCATCCGCACTATCAAAATCTGTAATTGTGGCTTTACTAATAGCTTCACTGGTAGTTATCAGCGTAGCTCTGGTTGCTTCTAGGTATAACTGGGCTGTTGCTCTGACTGCAAATCTGGTTTTAACTATAGCTGGTTTTATAGCTTTGATTTTGGCTTTGATTATCTCAGCAGTTGTAGCTAGTCCTGTATCTATATTTAATGTTGTTTTAGTTGGTGGTGTGCCAATTGTTTTAGCGTTTTTGGGGTTTATATACATAGCTGTATTTGGCTCTAGAGCCGCAATTATATCTACAGCTAGAGCTAGGGTTGAAGCTGGTATAGTTCCTTTTTCCATAGCAGTCGCTGACGAGTGTTTAAAGACTGCCATAATCAACACGGGTGGTACAAGTTTTCGCATGGCTGATTTAACAGATGCTAATTTTACTGCGGCGATGCTGAAAAATACTAATTTTGGATCTGCTAATGTAACTCATGCTTGCTGGTTACAAGCTCAAAAGCTTGATTTTGCTCGTGTTTATGCAACTTATCTTGAAAAACCCCAAGTACGCGAGCTAGTAATTACAGGACAAGGACAAAATAAAAATTTTGATGATCTATCACTGCGAGGTGTCAACCTACAAGCAGCTAACCTAGTGGATGCAAGCTTTATTAACGCTGATCTCAGTGAAGCTAATTTGCAAGATGCCGATTTTTCAAGAGCAAAGCTGAAGCAAACGCAACTAGACGGCACAGATTTAACTGGTGCAACTCTCACAGGCGCGTACATTGAAGATTGGGGGATTACAAATACAACTAAATTGCATGGGGTGAGGTGTGAATATATCTTCATGCGTTTACCCACCAAACAAGACCCTGACCCTCTCCGCAAACCTGATAATAAACAAGAAGTATTTGCAGACGGGGATTTTGCCGACTTTATCAAGCCAATTTTTGACACCCTCGACCTTTACCATAATCAAGGCGTTGACCCCCGCGCCGTTGCCATAGCCTTCAAAAACCTTGCCGAAAACCATCCCGAAGCCGAGTTAGAAATCGTGGCAATGGAGAAACGCGGCGAAGATAAAATCTTACTCAGAGCCAAAACCGCCGCAGGGAGCGATAAATCTCAACTGAGTGCAGAATATTTTGATGATTATAATCAACTCAAAGCTTTATCGCAGAGTCAGCAATTATTGCTGGTAGAAAAAGATAAGCGCATTATTAGTTTAGAAAATATGGTAGATACTGCTCTCAAGCAGCCCAAATTTTATACACAAGGAGATACAAATATGTCAGATATCAGTGGCATCAATATTCAAGGTAGCAGTAATGTTAGCGGTATCGCTGGCAATAATTCTATTGCTAATTTAGGAACCATTAGCGGTAACGTGAGTATTGCCCTCAATCAGTTAC